>CAVVGR010000012.1:0-245000 GCA_963747845.1 uncultured delta proteobacterium | reverse complement strand
GCTTGTAGCCCTGGACATAAGGGCCATGATGACTTGACGTCATCCCCGCCTTCCTCACGGTTGACCCGTGCAGTCCCCATAGAGTGCTCGGCATTACCCGGTGGCAACTAAGGGCAGGGGTTGCGCTCGTTGCGGGACTTAACCCAACATCTCACGACACGAGCTGACGACAGCCATGCAACACCTGAACCGGCAGTCCCCGAAGGGAAAGCCTGATTTCTCAGGCGGTCCGCCGTTGTCTAGCCCAGGTAAGGTTCTTCGCGTCGCGTCGAATTGAACAGCATGCTCCACCGCTTGTGCGGGCCCCCGTCAATTCCTTTGAGTTTTAACCTTGCGGCCGTAGTCCCCAGGCGGGGTACTTAATGCGTTAACTGCGGCACTCAGGGGGTCAACACCCCGAACACCTAGTACCCATCGTTTAAGGCGTGGACTACCAGGGTATCTAATCCTGTTTGCTCCCCACGCTTTCGCGTCTCAGCGTCAGCAACGATCCAGAGGGCCGCCTTCGCCGCCGGTGTTCCTCCTGATATCTACGCATTTCACCGCTACACCAGGAATTCCACCCTCCTCTATCGCGCTCTAGCTGGCTAGTTTCGGATGCACTTCTGGGGCTGAGCCCCAGGCTTTCACACCCGACTTAACCAACCGCCTACACGCCCTTTACGCCCAGTCAATCCGAACAACGCTTGCACCCTCCGTCTTACCGCGGCTGCTGGCACGGAGTTAGCCGGTGCTTCCTTTGAGGGTACCGTCAAAGGTCCGCTGGATATTAGCCAACAGACTTTTCTTCCCCTCCGACAGGGCTTTACGACCCGAAGGCCTTCATCACCCACGCGGCGTCGCTGCGTCAGAGTTTCCTCCATTGCGCAATATTCCTGACTGCTGCATCCCGTAGGACTCTGGGCCGTGTCTCAGTCCCAGTGTGGCTGACCATCCTCTCAGACCAGCTACCCGTCTTAGCCTTGGTGAGCCGTTACCTCGCCAACTAGCTGATAGGACGCGGACCCCTCTCAAAGTGATAGCTTGCAGGAGCAGAGGCCATCTTTTACCTCAGGAAGCGAACTTCCCGTGGTCTTATCCGGTATTAGCTCGTCTTTCGACGGGTTATCCCAGACTCTAAGGCAGGTTGTCCACGTGTTACTCACCCGTGCGCCGGTTTACTTGCCGTATTGCTACGACTTTCTCCCACGACTTGCATGTCTCAGGCACGCCGCCAGCGTTCGTTCTGAGCCAGGATCAAACTCTCCATTATAGCTCAGTATATCCACCGTTCGAGACGCGGCTAACGCGTCACGGAACGGCAGGACTGACCGCAATTAAATCAAAGAAATCGGTCGGGCTTCAGGTCCATTCCTGGACCCCCGCCGCCGATTAAGGCATGCACTACTATTCAGTTTTCAAAGACCGACCCTTTTCAGGGCGAACGGAAACAGTACTCTTCAAATCCGGTCCGTGTCAACGGGCATGTGAGGATTTCGGAGGCGAAGTTTCCACAGGCCGCGCCGCGAAGCGCGCCGAGACACAATTTACGCATGTCGAGAAGCGTTGTAAAGACCCCTCTACGATAAAAATCCAGCCCGCCTTGAACGCTGATACCGCACTTTCCTTAGATAACGCATTCATATTATGCTCATGCGCGGCTTGGGTGCTCCATTTGGAGGTTTGCTTGGTCAAAGCCTTTGCGAGCCGCGCGATGTTTGGAGGGGACAGCAGACAAAAGGACATCTTTCGATGCGGAAACTATTCAGCATGGCGGTCTTCGGTTTCGGATTCTATTACTTGTGGAATAGCGGCGATCAGACCACCGAGATGATCGCGGTCGGCGCGATGGGCGTCGCGCTCCTGCTCGAGTTCGCCGGCGCGGACTGAACGCCTGTCTAAACTGTCTGTGTAGTTCGCTCGACAAACAGTGGAGCGAGCGAACCTCCTCAATCGCCTGTTATCGTCGACCTTTGCGCTGTCCAATCCCGAATTGCGGTTCCCCTCTAAGCGCGATCGGCCCCGCGGGCTCCTCGCTGTACGACTCATCCTCCAGCGTCACCAGCAGCGACATCCCTTTCTCGCGTCCCGGCGGCAAATCCACCGGCACCGTGGCGAGACCGTCGTCACTGACCAGGAAGTCCGCGGCCCAGATTGGGATGCCGCGCCTCGGCATCCACCAGATGCGATAAACCTGGAAGGTGCCGGTGGGCTTGAGCCCGCTCGCTTCGAGCATCGCAGCGTCGGCCGCCTCGCTCATCGCGAGCGTTCCGGCGGGCACATCGGCAGATTTATTTTTTTCCTTTTCCTTCCCCGCGGGCGCGGCCAGCTTGATGGTGCGAAGGTCGGGCGCGAACAGGATTTTCTCGAACACCTCGCCTACCGTCGCGCGCTCGCGCTCGGATCCGAGCTTGCGCTGCTCGACGCGGTCTGATTGCGTAAACTGCGGACGATCGCATTCAGAGCGGCCACGCGGCGATTAACGTAGTTGGTGCGGCGTGCGAGCGCGTCGGCGAGTTCGGAGGTGACGATAAGCGAGGCGATCGCAAGCGCGATGCACATTCCCGCGATCGCCTGCCAGAGCGCGACGCGAAGGAGTCGCGGCGGCCGCTGCGCCGGCGGTCGTTTCGCCGCTCTTGCCCGCTTCCGGGCCCGGTTCCGGTTCGCCCTGCGCTTCCACGGTTCAATCCGACGGTATTATGCCCGTTGGGTAGCGGCTTTGTTAGCTGCGCCCTTTCGGATAGAAATAAGGGTTACCTATGCGTCGAATTCAGGACATCCACGTTCGCGCCACCGAACCGTTGATCGCGCCGCATCTGCTCAAGAACGAGATGCCGGTGGATGAAGGAATTGCGCGGACGGTGGTCGAGGCGCGCGAGACCGTTCGCGAAATCCTGTCCGGGCGGGACCGCAGGATGCTCTGCATAGTCGGTCCTTGCTCCATCCACGATCCCGACGCGGCGATTGACTACGCGCACCGGCTGGCGAAGTTGAAGGACGCTGTTTCGGACCAGCTCTACATGATAATGCGCGTGTACTTTGAAAAGCCGCGCACGACGGTGGGATGGAAGGGGCTGATCAACGACCCGCACATGGACGACAGCTGCGATATGCGCGAGGGTTTGCGCATCGCGCGCCGTTTGTTGATCGAGATAAATCGGCTGGGACTCGCGGCGGGCACCGAGCTGCTCGATCCGATCACGCCGCAGTACATTGCGGACCTCGTGGCATGGGCGGCTATCGGTGCGCGCACGACCGAGTCGCAGACCCATCGCGAGATGGCCAGCGGCCTGTCGATGCCGGTCGGATTCAAGAACACCACCGAAGGAAACCTGCAGGCTGCGATCAACGCAGTCCAGTCGTCGCGCCGCCCGCACTCTTTTCTCGGCATCACGCAGGAGGGCATGTCGGCTGTTATTCGCACCTCGGGCAATCCCGATACGCACGTCGTGCTTCGCGGCGGACACAAGCCGAATTACGACGCCGACAGTATCGACGAATGCCGCCGGATGCTGGCGAGTGCCGCGCTCGAGCCGCGCGTGATGGTGGATTGCTCGCATGCGCAGACCAGCAAGGATTTCACCAAGCAGCCCGCGGTATTGCGGACGCTGGTCGACCAGGTACGCGCCGGCAGCCGCGCGATCATGGGCGCGATGCTCGAGAGCAACATCGAAGCGGGAAGCCAGCCGCTCAGCTCGAATCGCGCCGCGCTGAAATACGGCGTGTCAGTCACCGATCCATGCATCGATTGGCCAACCACCGAGCGATGCATCCTCGACGCCGCCGCCGCACTCGCCTCGTCCCCCGCAACCTGAGGATCAAAGGAACCGATAATTGGCCGATCCACGCACCCCGCAGCGGATCGGGCTGTGGCTGTTTGCCATTACCAGCATCGTATTTATGATGTCGCCGGTCTGGGTGTTGGGTGATTCCAATTACTCGATGCTGCTGAGCGAGAACATCATTCGCAATCACTCGACCTACCTGAACGGCTACGAATTTCCCGGCCCGGTTCAGGAAGCCGGGCGCTGCGTGTCGCCTGCGGCACCGCTCCGATCGGCGTTTCTCACTTATCAACTCGACCGCGTGGGCGGAAACGTCGTCTATTGCTATCCAAACGGAACTTCGATCCTTTCGATACCTTTCGTGGCGCTGATGAATGTAGTGGGTGTGCATAGCTACAGCCGCGATGGGCGCTGCCTTCCGCTAGGCGAAGGAATCATGCAGCGCCTGCTGGCCGCACTGCTGATGGCCGGCTTCACCGTCGTGGTATTCAACACCGCGCTTCAAATGCTCGCAGTCGCACCGAGCCTGGTAGTTGCGGTCGGCACCGCATTCGGCACCCAGGCATGGAGTACGGCGTCGCGAGTGATGTGGTCGCATACCTGGCTCATATTTCTTGGTGGATTGGCCGCCTACATCTTGTTGGCGCACGAAACCGGCCGCACGAAACGCGCTCATCCGATAGCTCTCGCGACGTTGATCTCGTGGATGTACCTGGTCAGGCCGACTGGCGCGATACCCGTTCTGTGCGTCACGATCTATGTTTTCGCCTTCTGGCGTAGCGACTTCATCGCCTATTCGGTCACGGGCCTGGCGTGGTTTGCGGGATTCGTCTGCTACTCGTGGTTCACTTTTGGAAAGTTGATCCCCGACTACTACCTGGACTCGCGCTTCGACTTTGGCAACCCGTTGCATAGCTTGTTCGCCGTACTCTTCAGCCCGTCGCGAGGCCTCTTCGTCTTCGTCCCGGTCTTAGTTTTCGTGCCGTACTTGCTCGTCCGCTATCGCGCAGACGCTCAAGTACAGAAGACTCGCCGTGCTCGCGCTATCAATGGTGGCCCTTCAAGTCTTGATGGTCTCGTTGTGGCCGACGTGGTGGGGCGGCTATTCCTACGGTCCGCGCCTAATCGCCGACGCACTGCCATGGATGGTCCTGCTCGCGATACTTGGACTGGCCGCGCGCGCGACAGACACCGGCACGCCGAGACTGGCGAGAACTGAGACCGCCATCGCGCTCGTTCTGTTGGCGTTGAGCATTGTGATCAACGGCCGAGGAGCGTGGTCACAAGCCACGAGCGATTGGAACGCCGCCTACCAAATCGATACTCATCCTGAACGCCTGAAGGACTGGTCGAACCCGCAGTTCATGGCAGGACTCATCCCGTCATCGCGCACCAGTCCTCGTTGATAGCGGAAGCCCGAAAATTCGTTTAGTTTCTTTCGTCGGGAGGCGGTGTGAAGTGGCGGACGAGGTCGGGAGCCCGGTAACCGCTCGGAAAGAAAACACGAGCGCAGCGCTCTTCATCTTCATTGTTTTGGCGATCGAGATCCTGGCCATAGATTTCTGCAGGCTCCCCGAGATAATGGCGTTCGACGCTTACGCCTTCTGTGACAACGGCGCGAATCTAACAGTCCAATACCTGGTATCGCATGGCTTAAGGCCGACCATCGATTTCGGCTATCACTATGGCCTGCTGCCGATCCTCGTGGGAAGGATCTGGTTCGCGATCGCCGGTCGAACGCCGCTCGCCTATCAGGCTCTGATGGTGGCATGCGATCTAGTGATCGTGTCAGCAATCGCAAGAATCGCTGCAACGCTTCGATTCGGCGCAACCAGCCTCACGCTGACGGCAATAACGCTCGGCTTTGCGGTGCGCGCAAGCTATCCGTCGCTCGCTCACGGATCGGAGGCGGCGCTGCTCTCCTGCGCGCTGGCTGAGCAAAGCGCCGGGAAGCACAGCCGCGCGCTGGTATTCGCTGGCGCGGCGGCTTTCACCAAGCCCAGCATGGGATACGTATATTCGGCCCTGCTGCTGGCGCTCGCGTGCAGAAATCTGAGCGGCGAGAGCGTGATGACGCGGGCGCTGCGCGTGATTGCCCCCGCCGTTGTGACATCGATCGTGATCGCGGCAATTCTGGCAGCGCTCTACGGCCCTGCCGCCTTGATCCACACCGTCGTGCCGCTGGAAGGAGCGGCAGCCTATCGCGCGCTGCACTACGGATTCTTCGGCGACTCGGGGCGCCAGTTCTGGGACCCCCGCGCGCTATCGTGGCTCTACTATGCGATTGATGTTTCTGGATTCTGGATCGTGGGCACAGTCTTTCTGATCTGTTCGGGCGTGGCGGCAACGTTTTATCTTGCGACCGCCGCCGCCGATTCCGGGTTAGCACCGCGCCGCAACGAAATAATTGCGACGTGCGCTGTCCTGCACGTGGCGTTCGTCGGGCTGTTCTTCGGCAATCAGTGGTCGTGGATTTACTACGCGTACTTTCTGACCGTAGGCCTCGCCGCCGCGGCCGGTGCGAGTGCCATCCAACGTCGTATAACACTAGGTCTCTGCGTGCTCGGAATTATAGCGTGGACGGACGTCGTATTCTGGGAAATGCGATGGTGGCAGACGCGTGAGCGCGATGCGGTTACGGCAGGGTTGTGGGCGGCGCCGGACGAGCGCGATGAGTGGCAGAAAGTTCTTGACACGGTGCACATGCAACGCACGGTGATGCTGGACACCAAGGGAGCGATTGAGCTGATCGCCCCTGGATTTGAAAAGCCGGTCAGCTTGTACCTGGACTTTGGATTGATGGCCCCAGCCGAGATACAACGCAAACTGGAACAAATTTCAGGGGCCCAAATGGTCGTGGTGCCCGGCGGCGGGATCGAGGCTTGCCGCGGCATACCCGCCGCGCCCGAGTTCGATACGGCGCTTAAGAGCTTCGAGCCGCGGTTGAAGGGAAAGTTCTTCGATATCTATCAGCGCCCCGGTCCGCCACCTACGCCGCCCGCTTTGAGATGACCACGCCTGCGACAGGGGACCGGTTGGACCGATGGCGAGCGGCAGGAATCTTCCTGCTATATCTGGCGATCACGCTGGTCTACTTCGGGCGCGGTCTCCATGGTCATTTCGGCGACGACTACATCGGGCGCGAGACCGATCCGCCGCAGGCCATGTGGTTCTTCAACTGGTGGCGCTTTTCACTCTCGCACGGGCTCAACCCGTTCTTCACCGATTGGGTTTGGGCGCCGCTTGGGAATCAACCTGGCGTGGACGACCTTCGTCCCGCTCCCCTCTTTGATCTCGATCCCTCTGCAAGTAACGGTGGGCGAGCCCGCCACCTACAACATCATCGCGATGTTGATGCCGCTGCTCGCGGCATACACGGCGTTTCTGCTATGCCGACGCGTGACGGGCGCGTTCTGGCCGTCGTCCTTGGCGGCTACCTCTTCGGATTTTCCCCATACATGCTTGGCCAGATGCTCGGGACATCTGGTTTGCATCGTGTTTTTTCCGGTGCCGCTGATCGCGCTCATTACTCTGAAACGCCTCGACGACGAGATCTCGGCGACATGGTTCGCGCTGATGCTGGCGGCGCTGCTCATCGCTCAATTTTTGTGCTCAGTTGAACTCTTCGCGACCATCACGCTGGTCGGCGGTTTCTCACTGTTGCTTGCGCTTCTGGTCTTCGATGGCGATGTTCGCACCCGGCTCAGACGTCTGGTCACTCCCATCATTGGCGGCTACTTGATTTCTACGCGACACTCTCGCCTTACCTTTATTACATGCTCGCTTTTGGGCTTCCGAGTGGGCCGATCTGGCCGCCGAACTTTTTTTGCGCGGACCTGATTGGATTCCTCGTGCCGCGACAGACCGTATGGTGGGGCTCCGCCGATTTTGCGACTGCGATTTCGCGCCACTTCGTCGGCGACATTTTGGAGAATGGCGACTATCTCGGCCTCGTCTTGATCGTGTTCGTCGAGATATTCCGACGCCGCTTCTGGCCAGCAGCCGGCCGGCAAATTTCTCACGATTTTGTTTCTTGCGATCATCATCGCCGCCCTCGGCCCGAATCTGCATGTTGCGGGATGTCAAGGTATTCCGATGCCTTGGGCCGTCTTCCAACATCTTCCGCTTATCGAAAACATCCTGCCGGTTCGCTTCATGATGTACGCGTTTCTGATCCTGGCGGTGATGGTTGCGATGTGGTTCGCGTCGTCACTGCGGCAGGCCTGCCGAAATGCGTTGCGGCCGCGTCTGATCATCGTCATTCAGTCGCGCCGAATCCGCGCGCATCGTTCTGGATCAGCAGCCTCGACCTCCCCGCCTTCTTCACCGACGGAACCTACACGAACGGAACTCCAGCCGCGAGAGATTATTTTGCCGTTGCCGTGGGCACCGACGGGCAACAGTATGTACTGGCAGTGAAGAGCTGGCATGTACTTTCGGATGGCATCCGGATGGACGGGAATTATCGCCGTTCGAGTTCGCATCGGATGCCGCTGTTCAATTACTTTTACGGCCAGATCGATTTGCCCGAAGCTGGCGATCAATTGAAAGCCTACCTCGCTCGCTTCGGCGTGACGGCTGTCGTCGCGGACCCATCAGGCGAAAACTTCCCACATCTCGCAGCAAACCCTCGCAATCGCTCGGAGTCGCGGCGCAAAATGAGGTGGTGTTTTAATTTACAAAATTCCGCGGCAACATTCGCCGCGTATGCCAAACTGTCGGGCGCGCGAGGTCGAAGCGCGCGCGAACAGCGCTGCGGTTCGATACAATTCTCGCGGCAGGCGGAAAATTTCTCGCCGGCGGAAACGATCCGCTCAAGCTATCTGCGCTCGAACTCAAACGGCTCGATCTTCTTCCGCACGATTGGCAGGTCGTTCGACGGCCCATATTCGCTCACGATTGGTCGATTGGTGGAATAGCAGGACAAACGAATCGCGATCGTCCTCTGTCCGGGTTCTACGAGGGCGTGCATGCGCTGTTGGAGCGGTATTTCGGCAAAGTTGCCGAGATGCGATTACCCGGCGCCGGCGCGATGGAGTCCGCAGTCGTCGCCGCCCGCGGATCAGATGGGCAAACTGATGATGATTTTCGATCGCGCCCAGTTCGAGGCTGCCGCCAGCACAACTTAAATCGTCGCCGCCGCCCGAGATGACGACGCCATTCCTGGGCGCGGATTCGCACTGATGACCTCGCCGGATCGCGCGCGCCGTCGATCGCAGTCGCTCGGCGCGTTCGCGCTTTATTTCGCAGCGGCGGTTCTTCTGCTCGATCGCGGACTGATCGGACATCCCGGCTACTTCATCGGGCGCGACACGGACCCGGGCGTTCACATGTGGTTCTTCAATTGGTGGCGATTTGCGCTCGCGCACGGGCTCAACCCGTTCATCACCGATTGGGTCTGGGCACCGCTCGGAATGAACCTGGCGTGGACGACTTGCGTGCCGCTGCCGTCGTTGATCTCGATTCCGCTGCAAGTCACCGTGGGCGAGCCGGCAACCTACAACATCATCGTGACGCCGATGCTACCGCTTGCCGCATTCGCCGCGTTTCTGTTGTGCCGCCGCGTGACCGGCGGCGCGTTCTGGCCATCAGTCCTCGGCGGCTACATCTTCGGTTTCTCGCCCTACATGCTGGGCCAGGTTCTCGGCCATCTCGTTCTGATCCTGATTTTTCCGGTGCCGCTGATAGCGCTGTTAACCCTGAAGCAGACTCGACGGCGAGATTTCGGCGCAACGCTACGCGATCGGCCTGGCGGTGCTGCTGATCAGTTCAGTTTCTTTGTTCGGTCGAACTCTTCGCGACGATCACGATCGTGGGCGGATTCGCCTTTGATGCTCGCGTTTGCGCTTTTCGACAGTGACGTTCGCGCACGACTAACAGCTCTCATCGCACCCGCGGTATCCGGCTACGCGATCACGGCCGTGGTCCTGTCGCCGTACCTCTTCTACCTGCTGGCAGGCGGGTTTCATCACGCTCCCATCTATAAGGCGGACTCGTATTCGGCAGATCTGTTGGCGTTCGTCGTACCCACCGAGACGGTGATGCTCGGCACAGCTCGGGCGGCGACCGCAATCACGCGAACTTTCCAGGGCGACATTTTCGAGAACGGGGCCTATGTCGGCATCGCAATAATCGTCTTCGTCGCGATGTTTCGGCGTCGGTACTGGCGCGAGCCCATCGGAAAATTTCTCACGATCCTGTTCGTCACGCTGGTGGTCGCGGCGATAGGCCCTTCGCTGCACATCGCTGGGCGCCCGGGACTCGCCATGCCGTGGGCACTTATCGGGCGTCTTCCGCTGATCTCGGTCGCGCTGCCGGTGCGTTTCATGATGTACGCGTTCCTGGTCGTGGCCGTGATGGCGGCGATGTGGTTCGCGTCATCGTCGGCGCGCAAAGTTCCGAAGTTGGTGGGTGCGGCAATCATCGTCGCGTCGATCGCGCCGAATCCGCACGCATCGTTCTGGGTAAGCGACCTCTATCTGCCCGCGTTTTTTGCCGATCGCACATACGCCACGGAACTCGAACCGCGCGAGACCATTTTGCCGTTGCCGTGGGGCCAGAAGGGCAACAGCATGTACTGGCAATTGAAGAGCGACATGTACTTTCGGATGGCCGGCGGATGGACGGGAGCGTCGCCGTTCGAGTTCGAGCGAATGCCGGTGGCCAACTATTTTTACGGCGGGATCGATTTGCCCGAAGCCACCGATCAACTGAAGGCCTATATCGCGCGTTTCGGCGTGCAGGCGGTAATCGCGGATCCGATAGAAGCAAACTTCGCGACCTTCAAGCAGACGCTCGATTCGCTCGGCGTCGGCGGCGTGAATGAGAAAGGCGTATGGATTTACAAAATCCCGCGCGATTCGTTCGCCGCCTACGCCAAACTTCCGTCCGCGCAAATCGAAGCACGTGCCAACGCGCTGCGATTCGATGCGATCCTCGACGCGGCGGGAAGGTATCTGGCCGACGGACACGATCTCGCGAAACTTTCGCCGCTTGAGCTCAAGCGCCTCGACCTTCTGCCGCACGACTGGCTCGTCGATTCGACGCCGCACGCCTATTTCGACTGGGCAGTTGGACCGGCGCCGGCGGGCGGCGTCGCCATCATCGTCGTCGGCTCGTACGAGGGCGTGCGTCCGCTGATCGAGCGCTATCGAACGACGGCGTCCGAGATTGATTATCCCGCGCCCGCGCGATGGACCCCTGATTCGCGTCCGCGCCTCGACGTCATTGTGCCGTTGATGATGGTTTTCGATCCTGCGCATCTAACAGCCGCCGCGAAGAGCCTGCGCGATTCGCCGCCGCCTGAGCGGACGACGCCGTTTGTTGCCGGCGTCGCGGCCGGCTTGTAGCGGCTTTAGTCCTGGCGCTTTTGCGCGCGCAGTTTTTCGCTGATCACCAGCGCGCCGAGCGCCGCCGTCTGCCGCACGGGAAATTCCGCGGGCTTTTTCAGCGCCTTGTAGCGGGCGTCCAGCGCCGTGAGCCCGTTCATGACGCGCTCGCGCCCTTCGGCGAGACTGGGACGCGGCATGATGCGCTGGCCGTGGTCGAAGACGGTCTCCATCAACTGGATGGCATTCGAGGGAATCGGCTTGAACTCGCGTGCGACCGTGGTCACGCCCTCGTCGATGATTCCGACCAGGTCCGCAAAGAACGATCCGCTCGGCGCGTAGGCGCGGAATAACTGCTTGCGGCCGGGCGTCGAAATTTTTCCGGCCGAGGTTTTGAGCCGGCCGCGATCCTTGTACTCGACCAGCTTGTAGACAAAGTCTGCCGCCGGCGCGTCGTCACTGACGGCGAGCGCGGTGCCGACGCCGAACGC
The DNA here is from genome assembly GCA_963747845.1 of uncultured delta proteobacterium. Lineage (GTDB taxonomy): Bacteria > Desulfobacterota > Binatia > Binatales > Binataceae > Binatus. The sequence continues at coordinate 233,417 of CAVVGR010000012.1, read as the reverse complement.
GTCGATTGGAGCGCCGGCATCGACCAGGTCGGCGATTCGGTACTCGTCGAGGTCGCCGCTCGCGACGATTGCGATATCGCTGAAGCCGGACTGGTCGAGAATCCGGCGCGCCTTGCGGCTCAAGTCGTTCAGGTTGCCGCTGTCCAGACGCACGCCCTGGATTTTCACCCCGGCCTCGCGAACCTTCGCGCCGACCGCGGCCGCATTCTCGACGCCGCGAAGAGTGTCGTAAGTGTCGACCAGCAGCGTGCTGAGGGCGGGAAAGCTCGCGACAAAATCGCTGAACGCCTCGCGCTCATGCTCGTGCGCCATCACGAAGCTGTGGCTCATCGTGCCGAAAACCGGAATGCCGTAACGCTTGCCGGCCAGCACGTTGGCGGTGCCGTGAAAGCCCGCGAGGTAACTCGATCGCGCCGCGATCAGCGACGCATCTGTCCCTTGCGCACGGCGCGGACCGAAGTCCACCAGCCGCCTGCCGCCCGCAACCGCGAAGCATCGCGCGGCCTTGGTCGCGGCGATCGAAGCGAAGCCGAGCTGGTTCAGCGCCAGCGTCTCGATGAGCTGGGCTTCGATCAGCGGCGCGCGGATTTCGGCGATCGGCTCGCCGGCGAAATAAATCGTGCCTTCGGGCAGCGCGCGAATCGTGCCGGTGAAGCGGAGGTTCGCGAGGAATTCGAGAAACGCCGGCTTGAACAGGTGCAGCGATTCTAGATGCTCGATGGCGGCGGCGTCGAAGCGGTATTCCTCGAGCGCCTCGATCAACCGTTCGATGCCGGCGGCGATCATGAAACCGCGGCCCGGCGGCATCCGGCGCATCGAGAGTTCGAACGACGCGGTGTCGTTGAAACCATGCTCGAAGAACGCGGCGCTGACCGTGAGCTCGTAGAGGTCGGTGAAGAGCGCGACCTCGGCTGGGTCAAGCCGGAGATCTATCGGCATCCGCGAGGTCTCCTTCTCACCGGCATGGGATGCGACGCGTGCCGCTAGCGCGGCGGCTCAGGCGGAGTCGGCGGTTTGGGCTCGGTTGCGTTCGGCGCAGGCTCCTGCACGACGCGAGTCTCGCCGAGCGGGCGATCGCGCAGGATGTCAGCCATCCGCTTGAGCCGTTGATCGACGAGGTAGTTGATCGTGCCGGGCTGGTCGACAGTTCCCGCGCGCACGCCGGTCAGAGTCTCGATGCCGCGATCGATCGTGTCGATGGGATAGATGTGAAACTCCCCGCGCTCGATGGCCGCGGTGGTCTCGGGATCGAGCATCAGGTTCGAAACGTTGGTGCGCGGCACGAGCACGCCCTGCGAGCCGGTGAGGCCAATCGCCTTGCACACGCGGTAGAAGCCTTCGACCTTCTGATTGACGCCGCCAATCGCCTGCACGGTGCCGTACTGATCGACCGATCCGGTCACCGCCAGATCCTGCCGCAGCGGCACGCCCGACAGCGCCGACATCAGCGCGTACAGCTCGGTCGAGCTGGCGCTGTCGCCGTCGATTCCCGAGTACGATTGCTCGAAGGCGATGCTCGCCGTCATCGCGATCGGATGCTGCTGGCCGAATCGCGCGCGCAAAAATCCGCTCAGGATCATGATTCCCTTGTCGTGCGTCGATCCCGACATGCGCGCCTCGCGCTCGATGTTAATTACGCCCGACTGCCCCAGCGCTACCGTCGCCGTCACGCGCGACGGCCGCCCGAAGCTGTAGCCGCCGACGTCCAGCACGGCGAGGCCGTTGATCTGGCCGACGAGGCTACCGCGAATATTTACGATGAGGGTGCCTTCGGCGATGAGGCGGCGGATTTCCTCTTCGATAAAATTGAGCCGCAGCATCCGCTCGCCCAGCGCGCGCTCGACGTGTGCGGCGGTCACGCGCTGCGCCGTCTCGTTGCGCGCGAAATACGCCGACTCGCGCGCAAGGTCGTCGATCGGCTCGAGCATCGCGAGCACGCGCGATCTGTCGCCCGCCATGCGCATGCCGAACTCGACGATCTTCGCCAGCGCGCCCGCGTCGAACGGCGGCAGATTCTCCCTGCGCGCCAGCGTTCCCACGCGCGCCGCATAATGCGCCGCGGCCGCGCCGTCGGCCGCCACCGAAGGCCGCATCTCGGCTTTCACTTTGAACAGATCCTGAAATTCCGGATCGTAAAAATAGAGCATGTTGTAGAGCTGCGCGCCGCCGAGCGTTACCACCTTGTTATGAATCTCGACCGGCTCGGGCTTGAGTCCGCTCATCGAGAAAAACGGCAGCGGCTCGAAAGTCTCGAGCGTCATGCGGCCCGACTTGAGACTGCGCTTGAGCGTTTTCCAGACGCCGGGCTCGACGATCGCGTCCTCGAGATCGAAGACCAGGAAGCCGCCGTGCGATTTCATGAACGATCCGCCGATGATGCGCGTGAAGTTGGTGCCCGACCGGCCCAGCGGATCGATCCAGCGCTCGATGGTGCCGAACAGGTTGCGATAGGTCGGCGCGTCCTCGAGCACGACCGGCGCGCCGCGCGTGGCCGAGTTATCGACCATCACGTTGACCTGGTACTCGAACCATCGCGTGCCGTCCTCGACCGCGCGGCGGCTTTTGACCCTGCTCGGCCGGCGGCTGCTCGCGGAAACGATCGAGATTGCCAAGCATGTGCTCCGACACTTGGTCGAGGTACGCGTCGACGCCGGGATTATTGAAGTGATGTTTCAAGTCTTCGGTCGACGGCGTGATCAGCCGCGCCGCGAACGCACGCTCGATCGCGCGGATGTCGTCGATCAGCTCGCGCATCATCTCCTGCTGCCGCAGAGTCAAGGTCGCGAGCTCGTCCTGCAGCTCGCCCTGCGCCTTGGCCATTTGCTCGCGCTCGGCGTCGGTCTTCGCCGCCATCGCCTTGTTGAGCGCGTCGGGCGACTCGGGCATCTTGCCGTCGATCAGCGGGATGAAGAGCACCTGCCCGGTCGGCGTGCTCTGAATCGCAAAGCCGCGCTCGCGCGCCCGCGTCTCGAGACTGCCGAACAGTTCCTGCGCGCGCTTGTTGTACTTGTCGCGCAGCGCGGCGCGCTCCTGGTCGAAGTCCTCGCGCCGAAACGACTTCGGCAACTGCTCGAGCACGAAGGCGACCAGCTCCGACATCTTCGCGCGCAGCTCGACGCCCTGGCCCGGGCGCAGATAAATCGCGACGGGAGATTCGGGATTGCGAAAATTATTTACGTAAACCCAGTCACCCGGCGTCGGCATCGTCGCGGCTTTCTCGGCCAGGATGCGCATGACCGATTCGCGTTCGTGCCGCGAGCGCAAGCCGCTGACGTAAACATTGTAGCCGGGCGCGTCGATTCCGATCGCCATTCGAACCGCATCGAGCGCGCGGCCCTGCCCCAGCAACTCGGCGTCGCCGTCGCTGGCCGCGGCGCGTTCGAGCGAGACCGCGTCGAGCGGCACCCGGCCCTTGAGGTCGATCGCCGCAAGCTCCGGCGGCGGTGGCACATGAATCAGCGCGGCGCTGGCGTCGGTAGCGATGAGGTCGCTCTTGTCAGTCATATTGGTTGCGGCATTCGCGGCGGCGCGAGCACTAAGGCTTGAGCGCGATTCGCCGGCTCTTGGTTTTCGGCAGCGTGATGACCAGCGTGCCTTCGGACCACTTGGCGGTCGAGGCCTCGCCGTCGATCGAGTCGGAGAACGCGAACGAGCTCTCGAGGGTGCCGCCGAGTTTGTCGGGCACGTGCACGGCCAGGCGCTGGCCCGAGACTTCAGCCGTGATCTTTGCGGGATCGACGCCGACCGCCGCGACCCGCACCTCGTAACGATCGCGATGATCGATGACCTGCGCGCGCTCGAACTCCAACGAAGACGTTCCACCGCCCTTCCAGCGGTCGATCAACATTTCGTCGAAGAACTCGTCGAAGGCGCGTTCGAAGTCTGCAATCAATCCGCGACTGTTAGCCATAGCAGCTTTAGTTTCCCATGAATTCGCGCGAATTGTAATGCAGGACCAGCGCGCCGGTCGAGTCCGCGTCGAGCCCTCAATCGTCCCTTGCCACGCTTGCCGCCGCGGCGTTATGGTTCGTATGTGCCAACCTTTTCAAAAATTATCGCCGCCACCGATTTCTCCGAAGATTCGAACCTCGCACTGACCTACGCGCAGGAACTCGCGCTCAAGTTCTCGGCCGACGTCGTGCTGCTGCATGTCGATCAGCCGCTCGCGCCGGTGATGATGACGCCGGAGCTGGGACCCGCGATGGACATCGGCGCGATGGGCAGGATTGCCGAAGAGCAGCGGATGCTCGCGCAGAAGGAGCTCGACAAGATTGCGCGGCAAGCTGCGCGAAGGCGGCCTGAAGGTCAAGGTCCAGCTGAAGGTTGGCTCGCCGTTCCTGGAAATTCTGCACGCGGCGCAAAGCGAGAACGCCGACCTGATCGTGCTCGGCACTCACGGCCGCACCGGCCTCGCGCACGTCCTGATGGGCAGCGTCGCCGAACGCGTCGTGCAGAAGGCGCCATGCCCGGTGCTCACAATTCGTCATCCCGATCGCAAGTTCAAGCACCCGCTCGACAAGTAGTGTGATCAGGCCGCCGCGATCAGTTCCTCGGACACTGACCACAATCGCCGCGCGTTGCCGGCGTCGAGCGCGTAGGGCATGACGCCGGAGAACGGACTGTCGCTCGACCACGGCTTCGCAATCGAGCAGTCTTCAAGATAGCGCCCGCCGACGCCCTCGAGTTCCGGCGCGACCGCCGCCCAGATTGAGGTCGCCGCGCCTTGTGCGGGACTCTTGAACCGTGAATTCACTGCGCCCGACTCGTCGATCCATCCCATCTTGATCTGCTCGTCGCGCGAAACGTGCTTCTGCAATCCGCTCATGATGCCGCCGGGATGCACCGCGTTCGCGACGATGCCGTCCGCGCCGAGACGCTCGCTCGCTGCCACCGCGAACAGCACGTTGGCGGTCTTCGACTGGCCGTACGCATCCCAGGGATCGTACGGACGCTTGCGAAAGTTGAGATCCTCGAAGTGTATGTCAGAGCGCCGGTGCCCGATCGAAGTCAGCTCGACGACTCGCGCCTTGCCCGCGGCCTTGAGCGCCGGAATCAAGCCCGTCGTGAGCGCGAAATGGCCGATATGATTAGTACCGAATTGGGATTCGAAACCGTCGGGAGTGTAAGCGAGCGGCGTCGCCATGATTCCCGCGTTGTTGATCAGCAGATGCAGTCTTGCGACTGAGCTTCAGGTACTCCGCGACGAATGCGCGAACCGACGCGAGCGATCCAAGATCGAGCGATCGGAATTCAATCGCGCCGCTCCCCGTCTCCTTGCGCAAGGTCGCGGCCACCGATTCGCCCTTCGCACGATCGCGCGTCGCGATAACGACCCGCGCACCCGCCGTCGCCAATGCGCGCACCGTCTCGACGCCGATACCTGACGCGCCGCCGGTGACGATTGCGTCGCGGCCGTGCAGGTCGTGTCCGGCGATCACTTCAAGCGCGGTAGACCTCGCGCCAAAATTCTTCTCTGCCATTGTCCGTCTCGCTATTTTCCGGTGAATTTCGGCGCGCGCTTCTCGACGAACGCTTTCACGCCTTCCTTGAAATCTTCCGAGTGCGTCATCATCTGCATCGAGGCGTCGTCGTCGCGCACGCCGGTGGCGAGGTCGGTGAACAGATGCTGGTAGATCATCTTCTTCGCCTGCGCGACTCCGAGCGGCGAGCACTTGGTCGCGATGCTCGTCGCGATGTCGCGCGCCGTCGCCATCAGTCTGTCCTGCGGCACCACGCGATTCACCAGCCCAATCTCGAGCGCCTCGTTCGCGTCGACCAGCCTGCCCGTGAGCGCCAACTCGGTCGCCCGCGCCAGGCCGATGATTCGCGGCAGCATCCAACTGCTGCCATGCTCGATCGCAAGACCGCGCTGCACGAAGATCAAACCCATCCGCGCATTCTCCGACGCGATCCTGATGTCCTGATAAAGGCAGGTGGTGAAACCCAGCCCGACGCATGCGCCGTTGATCGCGCCAATCACCGGCGTGTTGAGCGCCAGCGGCCACGAGTACGTGTTGCGGTAATCGACGCGTTGCGCCGCCAGCCATTCATCCGGCGCCTCGGCCGCGCGCGCCGACGCGTTTCCCGCGGCGATATTCGACAGCGCGCCCATGTCCGCGCCCGCGCAGTACGCGCGCCCGGCGCCGGTGACGATTATCGCGCCGACGTCGGGATCGCGCTCGGCATCGAGCATCGCCGTGCGCATCTCCGCGCCCATCTTCGGCGTCCACGCATTCATCTTCTCGGGCCGGTTCATCGTGACCGTGGCCACCCGATCCTTTTTCTCGTAAATGATTTCAGCGAAGTCCATTTTTCTTTCCCTCCGGTTGACCTTGCGATCAAAGCACTTCCCAATCGCGAAATCTAACGCCGCGAGAACGCGCTCCAACGTGCTTTCATCCGCTGGCGATGGCTGTTAGTAAAGCCGTGATGTCGATTTCACGCCGGATTCAACTCTGCACGCTCGCACTTACGATCTCGATGCTCGCGGCGGCTCCTTCTTATGCCGTCGATCCGGCTCCCGATGCCTCCGCCGTTGGCGTTCACGGAATGGTCGTGTCGGAAAGCGAGGACGCCGCGCGCGCCGGCGTCGAGATTCTGAAAAAGGGCGGCAACGCCGTCGATGCTGCGGTGGCGACAGCGCTGGCGGTCGGCGTCACCAATCCTGCTTCGTGCGGAATCGGCGGCGGCGGCTTCATGCTCATCTATATCGCGAAGACGAAGACCTTCTACGGGCTCGACTATCGCGAGACTGCGCCGCTGCAGGCCCGCCCCGATATGTACATGCGCAACGGCAAACCCGACGAGGACCTGGCGCGCGACGGCATCCTGGGAGTGGGCGTGCCGGGCGAGATCGCGGGCATCGACGCCGCGCTGCGGCGCTTCGGCACCATGAAGTTTCAGCAGATCGCCGCGCCGGCGGAAAAACTTGCCGGCGATGGTTACGCCGCCAGTCCGCATCTCGCGGGTGAGATCGCCCAGCTCGCGCCGAAGCTGAAAAACGATCCCGGGTTGAGCCAGGTTTTCCTCAAGCCCGACGGCTCTGCGCCCAAGGCCGGCGATACTATCGTCGACAAGAATCTCGCGGCGACGCTCAAGAGCCTCGGCAACGATCCGGTCACGAGTTTCTATCACGGTGAAGTTGCAAACGCGCTGGTCGCGTTCATGAAAGCGCACGGCGGACTGATCAGCGCCACCGACCTCGCCAACTATCGACCCGACTGGCGCGACCCGATTCGCCGCCGCTATGAGGACTACGAAGTTTACGCGCTGCCGCCGCCGTCGTCGGGCGGCGTGGTGCTCGAAATGCTCGGGGTGCTCGATTCGGGGCATCTGCCCGGTCTCGGCATCAACTCGCCGCCTTACCTGGCGCGCCTGATCGAAGTGTTGCGCCAGGGTTTCATCGATCGGGAGCAATACGCCGACCCGGCTTTTGTCGGGGTCGAGATCCAGAAGCTGCTGAGCGACACGCACATCCTTGAACTGCGCGAGCGTGCGCTGCATGGAAAATCGACCACGCCGCCGCCGGCTGCCGCGCACGATCACGGCACCTCGAACCTGCTGGTAGCGGACAAGGACGGCAACGTCGTCGCGCTGACGACCACTATCAACACGGTGTTCGGCGCAAAGATGAGCGTGCCGGCGCTCGGACTTATCCTCAACGATGAGATGGACGATTTTGCGGTGGCGCCCGGAGTGGCGAACGCGTATCACCTCGAAGGCGAAATCGCCAACCAGGTGCGCGGCGGCAAGCGCCCGCTCTCGTCGATGACGCCGATAATCGTCACCAAAAAGGGCGTGCCCGTCATGACCGCGGGCGGCTCCGGCGGGCCGACGATAGTCAGCGGCGTGCTGCAGGTCGCGCTCAATATTCTTGCGTTCCATCTCGACGCGGCGAGCGCCGTCGCTGAGCCGCGCATCCATGAGCAGGCCGCGCCCGACGTCGTGATCGTGGAAGCGTCGATGCCCGCGACGACGCGCAGCGCGCTCGAGCAGATGGGCTACAAGCTCAAAGTCGTGCCGGAGCTCGGCGCAGTCGGAGCGATTACGATCGCGCCGGCAAATCTTCGCGGTGCTTTCGATCCGCGCAAGGGCGGCGGCGCAATCGGCTATTAGCGATCACCGCGCCGCGTTAGACTCAACCCTCGTGTCCGGGATCGCCCCCACCGAAATCTCGTCGCCCGCCTTTGCCGCATCGGCGGCGCCCGCGACGCCAGGCCCCTACGACCTCGGTGCGATCGTCGCGCTCGCGCTCGCGGTCTGCATGTTCCATCTCGGTTCGTTCGGCCTGTGGGAGCCCGACGAGGCGCGTTACGCGGAGATTGCGCGCGAGATGCTGCAGAGCGGCAATCTGCTCGTGCCGCATCTCAACTACGTTGCGTACGTCGAGAAGCCGCCGCTGCTCTACTGGCTGACGACGCTCTCTTTCCGCGTCTTCGGCGTCTCGGAATTCGCCGCCCGCCTGCCCGTCGCACTGTCCGCAGTCACCGGCATTCTCGCCACGTACTTCTTCGCGTTTCGCGCGTTCGGCCGCCGCCACGCAGTCCTCGCCGCCGCGGTGCTCGCCACGACTCCGCTGTACGCGCTGATGGCGCAGGTGCTTACCACCGACATGACGCTGACCGCGTTGATAACAATCGCAACGTTTTCGCTTTACCTGCATTGGCTCGAAGGCGGGCGCTGGTGCTGGCTGGCTTACGTTGCGATGGGTCTGGCCGTGATGACCAAAGGCCCGGTCGGCGCGGCGCTCCCGATTCTTTCGATACTGATTTGGCTGGCGCTGAAGCGTGAGTTGGCCGGGGCGATCGCGAAATTTCGCGCGGTGCAGGGAATCATCCTGATGATTCTGATCGCGGCGCCATGGTTCGTCGCGATGACTATCCGCGAGCCGGGCTTCGCTGATTTCTATTTCGTCGGCGAACATATCAGGCGCGTGTTCGAGACCGACTACAGCCACAGCGAAGCGTTCTACTTTTACCTTCCCGTGCTCGCGATCGGCCTGCTGCCATGGTCGCTGCTGGTGCCGTTCCTCACCTGGCGCGCGGCCGCCGTGCGCAACCCGGCGCGCAGCTTTTGCCTCGTCGCGGCGAGCGTCACCGTCGTCGCGTTCTCATGCGCGAGTGCGAAGCTGATTCCGTACGTCCTGCCGGCCGTCCCGCCGCTCGCCGTGCTGATCGCGGACGGGCTCGTGTCATTGGCATGGCCCGCCGCTGAGTCGCGCGCCGCGTTGCGAGTGCCCGACTCGCGCATATTGCTCGAGAGTGGCCCGATGCTCGCTTTACTCGGCGCGGGCGTGATCGGCGCGGCACTTGAAGCATCGCAATTTCGCACGCCATACGTGATGGCGGCGCGGCCTGCGCTTTTCGCGATCGGCGCGATCCTGGTCGCAGGCGGCGCGGCAACGACGCTGATGTTTGTTACGCGCCGCACCGCGGCTGGACTCGGCGCGATCGTCGCTACGCTCGCGTTCGCGCTGATTGCCGGCGGATGGGTCCGGCTGGAGGCCGAGCCGATGCGTTCATACGCGGGACTCAGCCGCGCGATCGCCACGCAGGCGCCCGACGCAACGATCATCTGCTACCATCGCTACGTTCAGTCGCTGCCGTTTTACAATCAACGCCGCATCGTCCTGGTTGGAGGACGCACCGAACTCGACTTTGGCGCGCGACTCGACCCCGACGCACGCGCGTGGTTCCTGGAGAATGACGAGCGGATGTTTCGCCGATGGGAGCAGCCGGGCCCGGTCGTCGTCGTACTCGACGCCGGCGATCTCGCGCGGATGAAGGAGAGTTTCGGCGAGTTCGACGTGATCGCAACCGAAGGCAAGAAGCGCGCAATTTTGCGACGTGAACGAATCTCGCGCCGTGAACCAATCATCGTCTACTGAGCACGGCGCTTCGGCGCCCGCCACGCAGTCCGCGCATCCCTATCGAGCGTTCGCGATTCGGGCGGGACTGGGAGTGGCGCTGGTCGCCGTTTTGTTGTGGCGTCACGACGCGCGGCCGATTCTTCGAATCCTCAGCCGCGAGCGCGGGTCCTGCTTCGCCGCCGCGGTCGTCCTTTACCTCGCGGGCCAGGCGCTGAGTTCCTATCGATGGAAGTTGCTGGCCGCGATGCTGAAAATGGACGGGCGCTATCGCGAGTTTCTCGCCTACTACTTCATCGGCGTGTTCACGAACCTGTTTGTGCCGGGACTGCTCGGCGGCGACGCGGCGAAATCCGTCTATCTCGCCCGACGGCACGGCCGGATGGGCGAGGCGATCGCTTCGGTCGTCGCGGATCGCGGCGTAGGGCTGCTCGGCCTGGTCTGGCTGGCGGCGCTGGCCGCGCTGTTTCTGAACTTCACGCCGCTTCCGCCGTCGGTGATCATCCCGACAGTCGCGGCCGGTGCGATCTCGCTGGCAGGATTTCTCGCATCGCCATTGCTGGCGCGAATGCTTCACCTGATGCCGCGGCCGATTCGTCGCGCGCGGCGGCCTGGTCGCGCCGTATCTGCATAATCCCGCCGCGCTCGCCGTCCCGATTGCGCTATCGATCGTCCTGCAGACGGCGATGGCAACGTCCCAATACCTCCTTGCCGTCGGCCTCGGACTGACGGTGCCGCTCTCGCTGTTCATCCTCTGCGTTCCGATTGCCAACGTGTTTGCGAGTCTGCCGTTGACGCTGAACGGGCTGGGTATTCGCGAATCCGCATACCTGCTGCTGTTCGGGATGGCCGGCATGCGAAACGAAGATGCTATCGCGCTGGGACTGCTGTGGTTTGCGGCTACCGTGGTCGGGGGTCTGACTGGGGCTGTCGCTTTTGTAACTACGCCGGCGCCGAGCGCGAAAGGGGAAGGGTAAATCACCAGTCTAATGTAAAACCCGCCGTGGGTTTCACGCTTCCCTGGGCAGGGTAACGCCTGCACCTTAGTGGTAGGATTCGCTTGCCGTTGCCGAAATTTGCTTGCCGCAACGGGGCATTGCCGAGAAATTGCCTTAAATACACGTAAGAAGATGTCATATACCGTTAGACTTGGTTAAAGCGTATTATTAATCACTATGCTTTTTGGCTACAAATCCGCCTTCCAGGCGCGAGGCTGGCGGGTTTTGTTGGGTTGCGCGATTTTGCTGGCGGCGATCGCCGGATATCAGCAGGTTGTGCGCGCCGCCGGAGGCCAGTCGCGCGCTCTGATCACCGAGCCGGTTAGCGAGCACGCCCTCGTCAAGCTCGCCGGCAATACGCGTCCGGAAGCGACCGCAGCCAACGATCGCGGCGCGGTTGCCGCCGACTTCCCGATGGATCACATGCTGCTGCAGTTGCGGCGCGCTCCCGAGCAGGAGCAGGCGCTCGACCAGTACATCGAGGAACTCGAGCAGCCCAAGTCACCGAACTACCATCACTGGCTGACCGCGAAAGAAGTTGGTGAGCGGTACGGATTGGCGGCGCAAGATCTCCGCACCATCAAGGATTGGCTCAGGTCGCACGGCTTCAAAATCAACAAGGTCTATCCCAATGGCATGGTGATCGATTTCTCCGGCAACGCGGGCGAGGTCAGCGAGGCGTTCCACACTGAAATTCATCGCCTGAACGTGAAGGGGAAGATGCACATCGCCAACATGAGCGACCCGCAGATACCGGCGGCGCTGGCGCCGGCCGTGGTGGGCGTCGTCTCGCTCAACGACTTCAGGCCCCAGCCTTTGAGTCATATCGAGCCGAACTACGAATATTCCTGCCCGGGTGATGGCTTTGGGACCCCGTGTGAGGCGGTTGCGCCGCCGGACCTGGCGACTATCTACAATCTGAATCCGCTGTTTACGGCCGGGTTGTCGGGCCAGGGCCAGACAATAGTGGTGATCGAGGATTCCGACCTGTATTCGAATGCCGACTGGACGACGTTTCGCACGGACTACGGTCTTTCAGGCTATTCCGACGGGTCAGTTTCGGTTGTACATCCCGGCAGCTGTACCGATCCGGGCGTCGTCTCCGGCTCGGAGTTTGAGGCGATCATCGATGCTGAATGGTCCAGTGCAGCTGCGCCCAGCGCGACAATCGAAGTCGCCTCCTGCGCCGACACGACGACCCCCGGAGAATTGCTGGCCATTGAAAACCTGGTGAACGCCGCAGCGACGCCACCCGCCCTGTTGAGCAACAGCTACGGCGGCGCCGAGGCAGTGCAGGGCGCCACACTTAAACGCAGCCTTCGAGTCTGCTTATCAAACGGCGGTGACAGACGGCGTATCGGTGTTCGTTGCCGCAGGAGACTCGGGCTCCGCGTATGCGGACGAAGGCTTCGATTCGATCGCCACCAGGGGAATCGCGGTCAATGGTGCGGCGTCGACGCCGTATAACGTCGCGGTCGGCGGAACGGACTTCGGCGACACCTACCAGGGCCTCGAGGCCGCTTATTGGAACACCACCAGTAATAGCAGCACGGATGGATCGGCACTTTCTTACATTATGGAGATACCCTGGAACTCTACCTGCGCCGGCAGCATCGTCACCTACGACCAACTGGGCTTTCCCTCAACGATTGGGGCAGACAGTACTTGCAACAACGGCGAACTTCTTAGCATCCACGCCGGCAGCGGCGGACCGAGCGGCTGCGCGACCGGCGCGCCATCGACGACAGGCGTGGTTAGCGGGACATGCGCAGGATACGCGAAGCCTTCGTGGCAGTCGGTTCTCGGCAATCCTGGCGACGGCGTGCGCGACATTCCGGACGTGTCACTGTTCGCGTCGGATTACCCCTGGGGCCATTCCTATGTCTATCTGCGACTCCGATCCTGCCGAAGGGGGATGCGGCCCGGGGGCAGGCGGAACCTCGTTCGGCGCGCCGATAATGGCCGGCATTCAAGCGCTCATCAATCAACACACCGGCAGCCGCCAGTCCAATCCGAATACCACCTACTATGCGCTGGCATCCTCGGAGTACGGCGCGACCGGCTCGACGACCTGTAACTCTTCGCTGGGCAACGGCGTCGGCAGCTCATGCATCTTCTACGACATCACCCAGGGCGACAATGACGTGCCATGCACGGGCAAGCACAACTGTATCAACGAGGGCGGCACCTACGGCGTGCTGTCCACCTCGAACACGGCGCTCCAGCCCGCGTATTCGGCGACGACCGGATGGGATTTCGCAACCGGCATCGGCTCCGTCAATGCGTACAACCTCGTCATGGCGTTCGGCGCCAGCGCGACACCCACTCCCACTGCAACCGCAACTGCCACAGCAACGGCAACATCGACCTCGTCGAGAACCGCGACGCCGACTGCAACTTCCACTCGCACTGCGACGGCTACGGCCACCGCCACTCACACGGCCACTGCAACAGCAACCGCCACTGCAAGTAAGACCGCGACGCCGACCGCAACTGCCACTCAAACGGTAACCGCGACTGCGACCGGCACACCTACTGCAACCGCGACAGCAACGGCAACCCCAACCATCACAGCGACGGCGACACCAACTGCGACTGTAACTGCAACGCCGACTGCCACTGTAACCGCAACGGCCACCCAAACTGCGACCGCGACCAAAACCGCGACCGCTACGGCGACCGCAACAGTCACAGCGACAGCGACGCCGACCGCAACGGTAACTGCGACGCCTACTGCCACTTCGACTGCCACCGCAACGTCCACCCAGACTGCGACTGCGACCAAAACCGCGACCGCAACGGCGACCGCAACTGTCACAGCGACAGCGACGCCGACCGCAACGGTAACTGCGACGCCTACTGCGACTTCGACTGCCACTGCAACATCCACCCAGACTGCGACTGCGACCAAAACCGCGACGGCACACCGCAACTGTCACAGCCACAGCGACGCCGACCGCGACCGTAACTGCGACGCCTACCGCCACTGCCACTGCAACGTCCACTGCGACGCCGACTGTTACCGCGACCGCAACCAGCACAGTGACCGCGACGCCGACTGCCACCGTTACTGCCACTCAGACCGCAACTTCGACGGCTACTGCGACTCGCACGGCCACAGCGACAGCAACGCCGACCGCTACCCGGACTGCAACATCGACCGCGACATCAACTTCGACCGCGACGGTCACGGCGACACCGACTTCGACCGCGACGGTGACCGCTACCGCGACGCCGACCGCCACTGCGACCTCGACGCCGACCATATCGGCCACGCCGACTCGGACCGCGACTGCCACCTCGACGGCGACGCGAACTAGCGACAGCTACGCCGACGGCGACCGCAACGGTTACGGCGACATCAACTCAGACCGCGACGACAACCGCCACGTCAACCGCAACAGTGACGCCACGGGACAGCGACTGCTACGGCGTCAAGGACTGCGACTCCTACCGCAACTGCAACCGCGACTCGCACTTCGACGCCTACAGCTACTGCGACTGTGACCGCTACGCCGACAGCCACTGCAACTGACCCGGCTCCTACGGCGACTCAAACCCCCACTCCCACGCCGACCCCAATCGAAATCGATCAGAAACTGACCATCAAGCCCAAGTCTCTTGCGTTCGGCGACAAGACAACCGTCGGAAGCGTCAGCGCGGCCAAGACCGTCAAGATCAAGAACGCGGGCAAGAAAAAGACCCTGTCGGTGTACATCCAGATGGAGAGCGCATCGCCTTCCGTGTTCGTGGTCAAATCGCTATGCGACAAGACGCTCAAGCCCGGCAAGAGCTGCAAGGTCTCGGTTACCTTCAACCCTGTAGATACGACGCCGCAAACCGGCAGCCTGATGATCGACGACAACGTCATCGGCCAGCCGCAAAGCGTCTCACTGTCCGGAACCGGCAAGGCCGCCGCCGAGAAGAAATAGCGAGCTATCGTTGAATGCTGCCTGCAAAGGTTGTAGGCAGATCGAGATGGAGACGAGAGTCGACGAGATCGCCGAGAAGATTTATCGGCTTTCCACGCTTGTACCCGGAACAGCGGGTCCGGCCGGACTAACCTTCAACCAGTTTCTGATCGATGCCGACGAGCCGCTGTTATTCCATTGCGGGCAGCGATTTCTGTTTCCGTCGATTTCGTCCGCGGTCGGCAAGCTCATCCCAATCGAGCGGCTGCGCTGGATAACGTTCAGTCACGTCGAGTCCGACGAATGCGGGTCGATGAATGAATGGCTGGCTGCGGCGCCGAACGCGACCGCCGCGCACGGCCAGCTCGGCTGCAACATCTGGCTCAAGGACACGGCGATTCGGGCGCCGCGTGCGCTCAGCGATGGCGAGGTTCTCGACCTCGGCGGAAAGAAAGTTCGGCGGCTCGACACTCCCCACCTGCCGCACTGCTGGGACGCAGGGTTAATCTACGAGGAAACCACCAGCACGCTTTTCTGCAGCGATATGTTTACGCAGACGGGCGACGGTCCCGCGCTTGCCGATGGAGATATCGTTGGCCCCGCGATCGAGATCGAGCGCAGGCTGGCATTCACTCCAATCACGCCAAAGACAGCGCCGATGGTCCGCAAGCTGGCGGCGCTATCGCCGCGCACGCTCGCGGTCATGCATGGGTCGTCGTTCTCGGGCGATGTCAGCTCAGTGCTGGAAGCTCTGGCGGGTTTCTACGACGAGGTCTTACGAGCCGGATGAAGATTGATTCGTGACGGTGAAGCTCCAATTGAAGGTCTGCCGTCCCGTATCGACTGAAACCTTGTAGACGCCGCTGGCCAGCGGTTGGCGTGGCACAAGAACGATAGCTCCGTACGCACGTAAGATTTGTCTCGCGTCATCTTGAGTCGATGGGTCCGGGTTCCGATAGGTTAGCCAATCAAATCCGCAGGTCTCGACCGGACCGGATGGGCCGCTCACCGAATACGAAACCATTCTGCCGCGATAACCGGACCCAAGCTGGATTGTTATCGGTAGCCCTATCGGCAGTTTGTAGCCCGGGCACGATGCGAGCGGGTCGGGCGCCTCGAAGCTGTACACTTTTCCGACTGGCACCGAGCTCCCGTCAGTTGGGAACTCGATAAGAGGCGATCCGATACCGCCTTCGCCCCGCAGCGCAAGGGTGCCTACGCGTCGCGGATAATCGCCATAAGTCCCGTAGCCAGCAACGGTAGCCCACGGAGCGAGGAGCGACAGCCGATGAAACGGCGCGTCATAGAAGAGGCCGTCCAGGTCGTTGATCGGATCGCGGCCCCATGCCACGTCGTTGCTCTGGGAGTAACCCTCCTCCTCCTTGCCACCCGCCGCACACTCAGCCCCAGCGGCGCTGTAATGCGGGCTCGCGGGATCCTCATGATGAGCGGCGAGTCCGATATTCGCTTTATATTCCTCGAACTGAGCCACGGTAGCAGGGCCTTGTTCGACCAGATATTGCGCATGAGCAACGCAATCCTGGCTGAGTGCCGCATCATCCGTCACCGGCTCGAGACCGCCGGTCTTACGGAGACGGTTGAGCTCGCTCAACCATGCCGGCGACGGGCCGGATGCAGGCGTGACGCCCGCAGGCAACTGCTGCGATGAGTTGGCGGAACAGCCTGCTAGGACTATCGCGATCAAACATATCCAACGCCTGAGATTGCCGACTATCATGAAGTGACCGGCAGTGTACGAGCGGTCGGATGCGAAGGCAAACAGGTTCGCGCAAGCTACTTGGACGGGGCCGAGGGCAGAGTCGTCGGCGCCAGCACCAGCTGACCGGTGTCGAGGTCATGCTCGACTTTGCGCGCGCGCGCGAGTGCGTCCGCTGGAATTTGCGATTCGAGCCTGGGGTTATACACCACCTTCACCATCCCGTCCTGCATGCCGAACTCCAGCATCCCGGTATGAAAGGTTTTATCTTTCACCTCGGTTGCGATTTTCAGGAAGGCCAGCGGCGTCGAGGTCACCGCGCTCGCGAGCACAACGTCGGGCGCGACGCTGTTCTGGTTATTGAATACACCGAAGGCATAGGCGTGGCCTTGTTCGGCCGCCAGGAAGACGCCGAGGCCGGCCGCGTCCGCATTATGGATCAACACGTCGGCACCCTGGCCGATTTGCGCGAGCGCAGCTTCCTTGGCCGCGCCAACGTCGTCGAAATTGCCGGTATAAGAGATCAGGATACGCCCCTTAGGCTGCACGGAAAGAAAGCCGCGCTTGAAGCCCTCGAAGAATAGCTTGATCGAAGGCAGTTCTATCCCGCCAACCGCGCCTACAACTCCGGTTTTCGAAACACCTGCCGCCAGCACGCCTTCCACATAGGTCGCCTGATCGACGTTGAAGGTTATCGACGCCACGTTCGCGGACGACTCACTGCCGGAACTTACTACGAAGTAGGTATTGGGAAAGCTCCGAGCCACCTCGAGCGCGGAGTCCGTGTACTCGAAGCCATGCGCGAAGATGAGATCGAATCCGCGCGACGCGAAATCGCGAAAGGCGTCCTCGAAGTCGGCGGGCGACTTGGTCTGCACCAGCGCGGTGTCGGCGCCGAGCTTGCTCTTGATGAGTTCCAGTCCTTCATAAGCGGCCGCATTCCAGCCCGCGTCACTTACCGGACCGGGAGTGAGCAGCGCCACCCGAAACGCGGCAGCAGTTCCGGGCTTTGCACTGTCAGCAGGATGAGAGGTGCATGCGCCCAGGACACTTATAGGTATGACGATGAGAGCTATGCGCAGGAATCTCAGCAAAGGGGCAGCTATCCGATGTAGGTCGTGCGATCGACGACGCCAGCCTTATGAAAGGCCTGCTGACGCTCGAAGCATTTGTTGCATTGCCCGCAGTGCTGACCGTTTGCAGGATCCATGCAAGTCAGGGTCAGCTCGAGCGGTAAATCTTTGAACTGCCTTATCAACTCGTCCTTATGAAGACCGCTCAAAGGCGCTTCTATGATCACGCTGTGTGCCAAGCCCATGCTTAGCGCGCGCGCAAGGGTTTCGAAGAACTGCGGTGTAGCGTCGGGAAAAGGATTGCTGCCGAGCGATCCGATCGCGATGCGCGAAACGCCGTGCGTGCTGCCCCAAATCGCCGCCAACGTAATCAGCAGAATGTTGCGGCCCGGCAGGTAGGTATTCTCATCAGGCTCGTCGGCGGAAGGAACGCGCGCGCCCGTCACGCTCCAATGGTCGCCGTACAGGACGTCGGTCGGCGCTGAGAGCACAACTATCGTCCTCACGTTCGGGCTATGCAGCGCGTCGAGGAAGGATTCAATGGCCGCGAGCTCCATCTCTTCCCACGCGAAACCGCATCGCACGTAAATCGGATACACCTCGGCGCCGGCCGCCAGTTTCGCGATCAGAACCGAGCTATCGAGCCCGCCGCTCGCCAGTACTGAAATCTTGTCCACGCCGACTTCTCTCTCCGCGCAAAACCGTAGCACCATTGAAAGCAGCGGAGCCACAGCGCAGCCGAGACTCGATCTTGTCAGCCGGTTATGCGATCTTCAGGCGTTCAACGCTCGATTCATCAATTATCTTGTAAAGCTCGAGAGGAACCCGATGGCATCGCAAGGCTCTGCCTGGTACGTGGATTTTTTTCGCAGCGACTATCTGAACGTGTACGGCCACATGTTCACCGAGGAGCGCGCCGAAAAGGAGAGCGCCTTCGTTGCGAGCGTGCTCGATCTGAAGCCCGGCGCATCGGTGCTCGACCTATGCTGTGGCCAGGGACGCCATTCGGTGAATTTGGCGAAGCGTGGATTCAAGGTTACCGGTCTCGATCTCAATCCCGACTACGTGGAACTCGCACAACAGGCGGCCAGAGCGCGCAACGTCGCGATCGAGACCGTCGCAGCCGACATGCGCGACATCCCCTTCGAGAACAAGTTCGATGCGATCGTCAATATGTACTCGTCGTTCGGCTACCTGGAGTCCGAAGCTGAGGATCTGAAAGTGCTGGAATCCGCGGTGAAGGCGCTGAAGCGCGGCGGGAGTCTGCTGCTCGACATGCTGAACCGCGAATGGGCCATCGACAACTATATCCCGAACGACTGGCACACCGGTGAGGATGGGACGCTATATGTCGAGCGCCGCGACCTCGACCTCGCAGCCAGCCGCATGCACGTGCATTTCATCGTGGTGGATCCCAACGGCGGTCGCCGCGAATCCGTAGGTCACAACATCAGGCTCTACACGCTAACCGAGATGACGCGCCTGCTGGATCGCGTCGGCCTTCGATTGAGCAAGGTCTTCGGCGGATTCGACAGCGAGCCCTACGCGATCAGCACGCGCCGCATGATAATCATCGCCGGGAAACCTGCAGAGGCCTGACCTCTGCAAGTATTCCCGGATTGATGCCTACCGATGCTCGTTGCTGGCGTGAACTTCGTGCTGGTCGGCGTGGCCGCTATGCGCCAGCCATTCCGAGTGATGCGTGCTCACCCAGTCGCGACGGTTGCTCACCCACCAATCGCGATTGTGCCACGCATGATGCTCGTCATAATCGCCGACGACCACCGGCGCAGGCTCCGCGTAGTAGCCCGGGCCACCGGCGTAACCGTAGCCGCCGCCACCGCCGTAATAGCTGGGGCCGTAACAGCCCTGCAGCGCGAAGATTCCGAGTGCGAGCGAAGCAGCCGAGACGGCGCCAATAATCTTGCTTTTCATTAACCTGACCTCACGAGGTTAATGAGCATCAGCTATGCCACGGAAAAAAGCCTTTAAATCGACCATTTTTGCTATCGACGCGGCGAGGCATACTCAAAGCGGGTAATTCCTGCGCGCATTCTTGCCTTCGGTGGTCGCGGTTTGTATAGTCGCTCACTAACCAATCGGACAGGCCCGTAGGGATGCTTGAATTATGGATGTAATGAAGACGCTTTTCCTGAATCCGCCCTCGTACGACGACTTTGACGGGGGTGCCGGTTCACGCTACCAGGCAACGCGCGAGGTCTGGTCGTTCTGGTATCCGACGTGGCTGGCCTATCCCGCCGGTATGATCCCGGGCGCGCGCCTGCTCGACGCGCCGCCGCACAATTACACGGTCGAGATGACGATCAACGAGGCGAAGAAATACGACCTCGTCGTGATTCACACCTCGACGCCTTCGCTGCGGATGGATACGCGCACCGCGGAAGCGATCAAGGCGGCGAATCCCAACGTGATCATCGCGATGGTCGGCGGCCATCCCACGGCGCGTCCCGACGAGACGCTGAAGCTGTCGCCGGCGATCGATATCGCGGCGCGCAAGGAATTCGACTACTCGATGCTCGAAGTGGCGGAGGGCCGCGACTGGAGCACGATTGGCGGAATCAGCTGGCAGAAAGACGGCGCGCAGCATCACAATCCCGATCGTCCCGCGCTGACTGATGAGGAGCTGGACAAGCTGCCGTTCGTGACCGAGGTGTATGAAAAGAACCTCGACTACCTGAAGTACAACAGCCCCTACTGCCAGTATCCGTACGTCTCGATGTATACCGGGCGCGGATGCCCGGCGCGATGCACCTTCTGCCTGTGGCCGCAGGTCACGCAGGGCCATCGCTATCGCGTGCGCAGCCCCGAGAATGTGTACGAGGAAGTGGCGGCGATGAAGTCCAAGTTCCCGAAGATGAAGGAACTGTTCTTCGACGACGACACTTTCACCGCCGACCCCGCCCGTGCGCGCAAAATCGCGCAATTGCTGAAGCCGCTCGGAGTCACCTGGTCCACCAACTCGCGCGCCAACGTCGATTACGAAACGCTGAAGATCATGAAGGATGGCGGGCTGCGCCTGTTCGTCGTCGGTTACGAGTCGGGCAACGCGCAGATTCTCAAGAACATCAAGAAGGGCGTCGGACTCGATCGTGCGCGCCGCTTCACCAAGGATTGCCACGAGCTCGGGATCCTGATTCACGGCACCTTCATCCTGGGACTCCCGGGCGAGAACAAGGAGACCATCGAGGAATCGATTCGCTTCGCGCGCGAGATGGACTGCGAGACGATCCAGGTGTCGCTGGCGTCGCCGTATCCGGGCACCGAACTGTTCGACTACGTGACGAAGAACGGATTCCTCGCGGTCGATCCGCTGCTCGACGAATCCGGTTACCAGAAGTGCACGATCACCTATCCGGGCCTGACTAACGAGGAGATTTACGGCGCGGTCGAGCGCTTCTATCGCAGTTTCTACTTCCGCCCGAAGTACATCCTCAAGTCGGTCAAGAAGATGATGACCTCGATGGAAGAGACCAAGCGGATGCTCAACGAGGGGCGTCAGTTTTTTTCCACGATGCGCCAGAGACGGCATCAGACGGCGCAGCAGGCGTCCGCCTGACGGGGAAATTCAGGCGCAATTAACGGCCGGCGCGAGTTCCGCCAGCAGGATGTCGGGGGCGCTATCTGCTGCGTCGGTTCGGAGTGGCGCACGAACCAGTTGATGACAATCTGGATAGCTTTACCGGCTGCGGCCGTCTGCGTCTCGGTGTTTTACTACATCGCCGCCACCCTCGCCTGCATCAGGTTTGCGAGGCGCTCGTCCTCGCCGTTGCCACCCCTGCCCAAAGTTCCGCCGCGCGTCACCGTGCTCAAGCCGCTGCACGGCAGCAGCAATTCGCTGGCCGCCAACATCGTGAGCTTTCTCGAAATCGCGTATCCGCGGGTCGATTACTACTTTGGAGTCGAGAACTACGAGGATACCGCCGCTGAAGTTCCGGTGGCGCTGCGTCAACGCTACCAGTACGCGAACATCACGCTCATCGTCGGCGAAGAGCCCAACTGCAGCAACCGCAAGATTGCCAAGCTGGTCAAGATGGCGGATCGCGCCGAGAAGACCGACGTCTTCGTCCTGAGCGACGCCGATGTATCGGTCGATCGCGACTACCTGAAACGGATCGTCGGCGAACTGATCTCCGACGACCGGGTCGGCATCGTGACCTGTGCCTATCGCGCGCGCCCCGGCGGCTCGTTCGCGTCGCGCCTCGAGGCGCTCTACGTCAACACCGACTTCCTGCCGCAGATCCTGCTCGCGGAGATGCTCGAGCCGATGCACTACGCACTCGGCGCGACCATCGCAATCAAGCGCCCCGTACTCGAGGCGGCCGGCGGATTCCGCGCGGTCAAAGACATGCTCGCCGACGACTTCTACCTCGGCAACTTCTCGAACACGCAAGGCTACGAAATCAAGCTCTCTGATTCGCTGGTCACGCTGACCTGCGAGGAAAAAACCTTCGCTGAATTCTGGCACCATCAGCTGCGCTGGGCGCGCACCTACCGTACCGTGCGCCCGGTCAGCATCGCGACCATCCTGATGCATGGGCCCTTCTGGGCGTTGATCCTGCTCGCAGTCACGCGCGGCAGCGCCGCTGCGTTCGCGACGCTGGTGCTGGTGGTCGCAGCGCGCCTGGCGATGTCGGCAGCAATTGTCGGCCGCGTGCTCAAGATGCCCGAGATGCTGACCGAGCTCTGGATGGTCCCGTTCAAGGACCTCCTGATGACGGGGGTCTGGTTCGCGAGCCTGCTCAGCAACAAAGTGAAGTGGGCGGGACGCCAGTTCAAGGTGATTCGCGGCGGCGTGATGCGCGAAGTGAAGAGCTGAGCGCGCGCGTGCTGCTCTACCTGTGCCTCGCGATCCTCGCCAGCGTGCTGATGGCGCTCGGCCTGCTGATGATGAAGAGCCGCTCCACCCATTTGCCGGTAGCGTCGGGAGCGCACGCAGTCACCTCGATAGTCGCGTGGATTCGCGACCCCATGTGGATTGGCGGACTCGCCATCCAGACCGCCGGTTGGGCCTGCTACGTGTTGGCGGTGTCGCACGCGCCGGTCTCGATCGTGGCGGTGATGATGCAGGGCGGAATCGCGCTGTTCGTGGTCGCCTCGGTGGTGATTCTTGGCGAGCGCGCCAATCCCCGCGAATGGTTTGGCATCGGCGCGATCGTCTTCGGGATGCTGATGCTCACGCTGTCGCTGCGCGGCGGCAAGATTGAAGACGCATTCGCGCCAGGCACCCTGCTGGCCTTCTCGATGCTGCTGACGCTCGCCGGTTTGGCTCCTATGGCCGTCGCGCGGTTGAACGCCAGCGGCGCTGCAGCCGCGATTCTGTCCGGCGTCGCATTTGGCCTCGGCGCGATGTTCACCAAATCGATGACGCTGGAATTCACCGCCGGGACCGCGGCGTCGGCGCTGCGCGTAATTTCGAATCCGTACGTCTACTGCATGTTAGCCGCCAATATCGTCGGCATCGTCATGCTGCAGAACTCGTTCCATTCGGCGCGCGCAATCATCGCGATGCCGCTCTCGGGCGCGCTGTCGAACATCGTGCCGATCGTCGGCGGCATGATCGTCTTCGGCGAACGATTGCCGGTTGGCTCGATGGCCGCCGCGATGCGATTGGCCGCATTTCTGCTGACAATCGCAGCCGGTGCACTGCTGGCCGGCTCGCGCGAGCAGTCGCAAGCAGATCCGGTCGTGCGACGAGTCGCCGCCGGGAACTAGAAATTCGCTTTCGGTACCGGCAGTCCAGGCACGTCCGCCCTTCCGCGGAAAATCGTCCCTTTACGATTCGGATCGTCAGTGTTATCCGCGGTCACGACGTACAGGTCGCGCAGGTCGCGGCCGCCGAAGGTCAGGCTCGTCACCATCGAGGCCGGCAACTTGATCCGCTCGGCGACCGTGCCGTCCTTCGAAAAATGCACGACCTCGCCAACCCGCACCGCCGCAACCCACACGCCGCCTTGCGCATCGACCGCCAACCCGTCCGGCATTCCCGCCGGCATTTTCGCAAAGATGCGCCGGTCCTTGACCCCACGCTCGTGCGTCACGTCGTAAACCCAAACCGCGCCGGTCGGCGAATCCGAGTGATACAGATGCTTGCGGTCGGGGCTGAAACCGAGACCGTTGCTCAACTCAACCCCGTCCCACAACTTCACCGCGCGGCCGGGCGGGTCGATGCGGAACAGGCTGCCGGGAATCGGCTTGTTGTTGCTGAACGGATCGAAGTTGATAGTGCCGGTGAAGACGCTGCCGTGATCGTCGGTCGTGAGATCGTTCATGCTGACCGACTTGCCTTCCCACGCCGCGAACAGGTCGCGGCTTTTGCCGGTCTTCTCGTCCCAATGAATCAGGCCGCGGCCGGTGAGCACCAGCCCGCCGCTCGTGTTGAAGATCATTCCGCCGACGCCCTTGCGCTTGGGAATCAGCGTCTCGACGTTGCCGCCCGGATTGCGCCGGTACACGCCGCCGTTGGGAATGTCGCTGAAGTAGAAACGCCCGAGCTCATCGACTCGCGGCGCTTCGAGCAAGCCGTAGCCGCTCGCCAGCATTTCGAATTCCATCGCTGCGATCCTCCTACCGCCCGTTTACCACGGTTCGCCGTGCGGCGGCGAGCTTAAACCGGATCGAATTCAATAGGTACCGGCTGCGTCAGGCGTGCACGGTTCTGATCGTCGAGCCGCAGCCGCCGATGGCACAGGTAGATCAACACCGGCTGCAGAATTCGCGTCAGCACCATGATCGCGAGCGCGCCGCCGATGACGACGATCGCCAACGGCTGCTGCGTCTGCGCGCCGATGCGCGTTGAGACCGCCGCCGGCAGCAGTCCGAGCGCGTCGACCAAATCGGTCATCATCGTCGCGCGCAGACGCCGGTCCGACCCTGTGATGATCGACTCGACGAACGGATTGCCCTGCTCCCACAGCCGCCGGATATAGAAGCTCAGCAGGATTCCGTCCATCACCGCGATGCCGAAAATCGAAATGAAGCCGACCCCGGCCGACACGCTGAAGGGCGTGCCCGTGATGATCAGCGCGAGCACCCCACCCAGGCACGCGACCGGAATCTGCGCCATGATGATGAAGGTGTCGATGAGAGATTGAGTGGCGCCGTAGAGGACGCCGGCGATGAGCAGCAGTGCGAACGGCACCACGATTGCGAAACGTCGATTGGCCGCCTGCAGTTCGCCATACTCGCCCGACCATTCCAGATGCACGCCCTCGGGCATGTGGACTTCCTGCGCGATCTTCCGCTTGGCCTCGACGATCGTGCTCTGCAAGTCGCGATCGCGCACCGAAAACCGGATCGGCACGTAGCGCTGCAGCGCTTCGCGGTAGATGAACGACGCGCCTTCGGCGGTTTCGATGTTGGCAACCTGGTCGAGCGGCACTTGTCCGCCGGCCGGCAGGTTGACGCGGATTTGCCGAATCGCATCGAGGCTCTCGCGATACTCGGGCTTCCATCGCACGACCAGGTCGAAGCGGCGGTCGCCGTCGAGCACCTGGGTGACGGCCTGCCCGCCGATCGCCGCCTGCACGACCTCCGCGATGTCGCCGACGTTGAGTCCGTAGCGCGCGCAAGCGGTGCGATCCGGAGTGATTTGCAGATTTGGCTGACCCATCGAGCGCAGCACTACCTGGTCGACGACCCCGGGAACACCGTCCAGCGTTTCCCTGATGTCGTTGGCGATTCGCTCATCGCGTTGCCAGGTCCTGTCCGAACACCTTGATCGCGTTCTCGCCCGCCTTAACGCCCGAAATCGCTTCGTCGATGTTGTCTTCGATATTTTGCGAGTAGCTGAAGCTGACACCGGGAAAAGTCTGGGTCAGCTTGTCGTCGATCATCTTGATAAGTTTTGGCTTGTCGATCCCGGCTGGCCATTCGGTGTCGGGCTTGAGATCGACCGAGAACTCGATGTTGAAAAAGCCCGCGGTCTCGGTGCCGTCGTCAGGGCGGCCGAGCTGCGACACGACTGTCGTGACCTCGGGGAAGCTCCTGAAGATGGCGCGCATCTGGTTGCACAGCTTGGCGCCGTGTTCGAGCGAAATGGTCAGCGGCATCGTCGCGTGCGCCCAGATATTTCCTTCCTCGAGCTTGGGCAGAAACTGCCCGCCGAGCAGCGGGAACAGCGACAGCACTCCCACCACCAGCAGGACAACCAGGCTCAACGTCAGCCGCGGCCAGCTGAGAATCCGCTCGAACATCCCGTGATAAAACGCCGCGATACCCGTCCAGATTGGGTTGTGAATCGTGCGCATCCCCTTCGCGAAGAAATACGAAGACAGCACCGGCGACAACGTGACGGCGAGCAGGATCGCGATCCCGAGCGCGAACGCGTAGGTGTGCGACATCGGCGAGAAGATCGCGCCCTCGACCCCGCGCATCGTGAACAGCGGCAGAAATGCGATCACGAAGATCAGCGTCGAAAAAAACATCGGGCCGCCGACTTCCTGCGCGGCCTGGAGGATTCGAAGACGATAACTTTCCTGCGAGCGTTCGGGCGCGGTCAGATGCCGCTCGATATTTTCCATCACGATGACGGTGGTATCGATGATGATGCCGAAGTCGATCGCACCCAGCGAAATGAGATTCGCCGGCGTGTTGGTGATGTGCATCAGCGTGAACGCCCCGCACAGTGCCAGCGGGATGTTGATCGCGGCGATGATTGCGGCGCGCAGGTTGCCGAGAAAAAATATCAGCACCAGGAACACCAGCCCCATCCCGATGGTGAGATTCTCGAGCACCGTGCGCAGCGTCGTATCGACCAGCTGGGTGCGGTCGTAATACGGCACCACCTTGTATCCGGTCGGCAGGATGCCCGAGGTGTTGAGGTCGTGAACCTTGGCCTCGACCCCCTTGAGCGTTTCGAGCGTGTTGCCGTACTTGCGCATCAGCACGATGCCGGTGACGACCTCGTTCTGATCGTCCTTGCCGACGATTCCCAGCCGCGGCGCGTATCCGACCTCGACGTCGGCAACATTGGAAACCTTGATCGGTGTCGACTTGCTGGTGTTGAGCACGACGTTGCCGATGTCGTCGAGGCTGCGGAAGAAACCCAGCCCGCGGACGTCGAATGCCTGCTCGCCGACGCTCATATAGTTGCCGCCGGAGTTGGTGTTCGAGTTCTGCAGCGCCGCGATCAACGTCGCCAGCGGGATTTGATAATAATTCAGCTTGTGCGGATCGACTTCGACCTGGAACTGCTTCGTCAACCCGCCGAAGCCCGAGACGTCCTCGACGCCCGGCACGGTCTTGATCTGCTTTTCAAGAATCCAGTCCTCGACCGTCTTCTCGTTGGTCAGATCGTGGTCCGGACTCTCGACCGTGTAGCGGTAAATCTCACCGATCGGATTGTCGGGCGAGATTGCGGGCGTTACGCCCTGCGGCAACGTGATGAACGACAGCCGGTTGATGGTCTCGACGCGGTCCCAGTAGTAATCGCTGTCCCACGAGAAGTAGCAGCGAATGTCCGACAGCCCGTAGAGCGAGATCGAGCGCATCGCTTCGAGATCGCGCATCCCGGCCAGGCCGTATTCGGTCGGCACCGTGACCAGCTTCTCGACTTCTTCGGCGCTGAGACCATTGGGCAGCGCCAGGATTTCGATCAACGGCTGAACCGGGTCCGGGTACGCCTCGATATCGAGTTGCGAAAATGAATAGAGTCCCGCCAGCAGCAGCATCAGCGCGATGCCGACGACGACAATTCGTTCGCGCAATGCCAGCGCCATCAACGATCGAATCATCGCTTAGCCAACAATTCTGTCTACGAACTTTCTCCGTGAGCCTGATGCCACAGCGCGTTCACTTGCAGCGTCTCGCCGGTGACCACGCGGTCGCCGGCCTTCAGCCCCGAGACGATTCGCGCGTAGCCGACGCGGCTCCACGACGCGATCGAGACCTTGCGATGATCGAAGATGCCGGGGCTGACTTCGACGAACGCGTAGTAGTTGTCGATGTCGAATACCAGCGCGTCCTGCGGAATCACCAGCGCCTCGCCGGCGCGAGTGACGATGGTCAGCTTCGCCAGCATCTGCGGCTTGAGCTTGCCGCCGGGATTTTTCACGACGCAGCGCAGTTGCAGCGTGTGCGTCGTCGGATCGACGTTCGGACTGATCCGGTCGATCACGCCCTTGAACACTTCGTCTGGAAAAGCCGTCGTGACCGCCGACAGTTCCTGGCCGACCTGCACGCGCGCGAGATCGTCCTCGTAGATATCGCCCGTGATCCAGACGTCGTTGAGCGTGCCGAGCGCGAACAGCTCGTCCCCAGGATTGACCGCGGCGCCGCGCTGCGCCTTGTTCTCCACCACGGTGCCGCTTATCGGCGCGCGCATCCAGACCGTAGGATCAGGCGCCTTGATCGCGCTGATATCGGCGTCGCTCATTCCGAGGAACTGCAGTTTGCGTTTGGCGGCGATCAACAGACTGCCGGCAAAATCCGAAGAAGCGCCAACGCCCGGCGCCGAGATCAGAGTTGTAGACTCTCGCGCCTGCAGGTACTCGGATTCCGCGGTCATGAAATCGGGACTGTAGAGCGCGAGGATTTTTTCGCCGCGCTGAACGTTATCCCACAGCGAGACGCGGGTTTGTTCGATTCGTCCCTGCACGCGCGAAACGATGGTCGAGACGCTGCGATCGTCGTAAGTGATCTGGCCGGAAGTCTCGAGCAGGCCGGGCAGCTCGATGTTCTGCACCTCGACCATCTTCAGGCCGGGAACATCGTTGGCATTGAACTGGATCAGCTCCACGCCCTGCTGCTTTACCAGTTGCACAACGGGCGTCGCTTCAGGAGCCGCGGCGGCGGGAGCGGGCGAATCGCGATGGCATCCGCCGAGTGAAATCGCGGCGGCGATGGCGGCGGCCAGCGCGGCGATCGCGATAGTACTGGAGGTGAGTCGGCTCATTGATGCAACGGCGCTCCGATAGCCTGTTCGAGTGAAACTTCGCCGGCCAGGAATTGATTCGCTGCCTGCAGGTAACTCACGCGCGCAGCGTACAAGCTTTGCAGCACGGTCGAGAGCGTCACGAAATCGATTTTACCTGACTGATAGGCGGTCAGCGCGACGCGAAGATTCTGGCGCGCCAGTGGAATCAGCGAATCGCGATAGAGAATGGCGGTTTCGTAGGCGTATTGCGCGCTGCGGAACAAGGTCGACACGGCGGCCGCGGTCTGGATTTTTATCAGATTCTGATCCGACCGCGCCGCCTGCAGATTGGCCTTCGCCCGCGCGACATCTTCATCCTGCTTCATCCAGAAAAAGATCGGCAGGTTGAATCCTATTACTCCAACCCAGTCGCGCGGCTGACTCGGCTTCGGCCCGAAGCTCGGAATCAGGTAATCGTCGTACTGCACGCCGGCGGTGAAGTCCGGCAGGTATTCCATCTTCGCCAGGTAGAGCGCCGTGTTGGCGTTGCGCTCGGCCAGCGCTGCTTCGAGGATTTCCTGGCGGATCGCATAGGCGCGATCGATGAGCGCGTCGAGTGGATCGGTCAGCGCTTCCAGCTTGAGACTTCGATCTATCGCCAACGGCGATCCCACCGGACGATAGAGCTGCAGATTAAGCGCCGTCTCGTCGTTCGCGATCGCGGTCAGATACTGCCGTTGAAGCTGGCGCGCCACCGCGAGATTGAACTCGGCGCTGATGACGTCGGTCTGCGGCACCACCGACGTCGCGTAAGCGGTCTCGGTGACCCGAACGACCTGATCGAGATTCAGAACGTTCTCCGCGTTGACCTCGGTCAGCGCCTGATCAAGCACCAGTTGAAAATAACCGGTCTCGGTCGCGGCACGCACGTCGCGAACCGTCGCCGCGAGCATCAGATGCGCAATCTCGGCGGCATCCTCGGCCTGGTCGCGCTGATGCAGCGCCTTGCCGGGAAACTGAAACGTCTCGGTGAAGTTGAACTCACGCAGCGACGCGCGCCCGAACGGGATTCTTGGGCGAGTCGCTGTTGGTGTAGGTGAAGATCGGATCGTTGGGCGCGACCGTCTGCTTGATCGAATGAACCGCGGAGTCCCACCGGTAGCGCGCCGACTTGACCTGCGGATTCGACTCGATTGCGATTTCGACGAGCTGCTCTTCAGACAGCGGAGCGTCCTCGGCGCGCGCGAGCGAGGCGACCACCACGATGGTCACGACCGCAAACGTCAATGCAGCACCGATCTTTATCGTTGGCATCGGAACTCCCCAGTCCTAAGCCCCCATGGCAATACGTCATCGGTTCAGAAAGGTTGCCGTCTCCAAGTCGGCTACCTCAGCGCCGTCCGGTCTGCAATCGGCAATCCATTAAACCGGTTTGAATCGACGACCGAAAGCCGCCGACGCCGACGGCATTGCAAATCGCAGGAGCCTGGTTTTGTGAGCAGACGGGACGGGAAGGTCAGTTGCCGGCGACTTTGGCTTTTGGGGCCGCCGTCGCACTCTGCATCGATCGGAGGTACATCACGACCTGCCAGCGCTGGTCGACCGGCATTTCCTCGGCGTAAGAAGGCATCGCCCGGACGCCGTCGCGGATCACGCCGTAAATGTATCCGTCGGGAAGATCCTTGCTGGTGCCGGCGATCAGACTTTTCGGCGGCTTCGCCAGGAGATGCGCGACCGGCCCGTCACCCTGCCCCGACGATCCGTGACACGGCGCGCAGTAGGTCTCGAACTGCTGTTTGCCGTTGGCGAGATTCTCAGGCGTCGCCTCCAACGGGTTGTGCATCTTTGTCGTCGCCTGCTCGAGGCTCATCGGCGGGTCGCCATGAACGGGAATCGTATCGGCCGGTGTGACGCGCGGGGCCTCGGCCAGCGGCTGAACCTCCGGCCCGCGGTACATGTCGATACTCCACGGGAAACAGATGGCATTCGCCGGCCACGCTGTGATCGCAAGCGCAACGGTGAGCGTCCGTACTCCGACGCGAAACGTCCTGGCGAGCGGACCAATCAAGCTGCTGAAATTCTCCCGGCTCTACTTCTTGACGACAATCTCCCCGACCATACCCGCCTTCTCATGAGGAAGGCAAAAGTAGCGATAGGTGCCCGGCACGGTGAAAGTGTAACTGAAGTCGCCGCCCGGCGGGATAAAGCCTGAATCGAAAGCCTGTGCCCCCTTGGGTATCGAAGCGTCATCGAGGATCTGTGCGTTGGCCGCAGTGGTCGAGACGGAATGCACCGTCTCGCCGCCGTTGACCCATTTCACTGTCTCGCCGACCCGTATCGCGAGTTTTACGGGCGTGTAGAAGGGCTCGGTATCGGTCATCTTGACCACGACGGGGCTGCTTGCAGCCCGTGCGGGATCAGGCAGTAGCGCGAGCGCCGCGGCGATCGCGGCGGCTGCGGCGACGATCGCGACGCGAAGAATCAGTCGAGACCGTGGTTTGCGCGCAGCTGCTGCGGCTGCGATGCGGAGATCGATTGTAGAACTGGCCATCACTCATCCTTTGTTGATGCCGGAGAATTATCTCCGGTACTAATTATTCCTTGCCCGCTGTAGCGCTCATTCATGGCATTAGCCAAGCTGATTGAACGATCATACGAGCATCACACTACCTTAAGTGTAATGTTTATTCGGCCGGAGGCAAGAGGGTACGACAATCGACCGCGAAGATGGTCAAATTGTGCGTAAAAACAGCTACTTAGGCAGCAGCGGCTAGCGGCTTGCTCGAGAATTCCAGACCACGGGCGCCGGCATCGACGATGACTCGTGAACTGTCGCGAATCTCACCCGAGAGCAGTTTCCGACCGAGCGCCGTCTCGAGCTCGCGCTGGATGAGCCGCTTCAGTGGACGCGCGCCGTACGACGGATCGTAGCCGCGCTCGGCCAGGTAATCGCGCGCCTTGTCGGTCAACTCGAGCTCGATCTTGCGCTCCTCGAGACGCTGACGCAGACGGATCAACTGGACATCGACGATCTGGCGCAGCTCGTCGCGTGTCAGCGGATGGAAGACGACGACCTCGTCGACGCGATTGAGAAACTCGGGCCTGAAACTCTGGCGCAGGACCTCGAGCGCCTCTTCCTTCATCTTCTCGTAGTCCTGCCCCTTGAACCCGAGAATAATCTGGCTGGCGATGTTCGACGTCATGATCACGACCGTGTTGCGGAAATCGACCGTGCGTCCGTGACCGTCGGTGAGCCGGCCGTCGTCGAGCAATTGCAGCAGGACGTTGAACACGTCGGCATGCGCCTTTTCGATCTCGTCGAACAGGATCACCGAGTAGGGCTTGCGGCGCACGGCTTCCGTCAACTGCCCGCCCTCGTCGAAGCCGACGTACCCCGGCGGCGCGCCGACCAGCCGCGAGACCGTGTGCTTCTCCATGTACTCGGACATGTCGATCCGGATCATGGCGGCTTCGCTGTCGAACAGGAACTCGGCCAGTGCGCGCGCGAGTTCGGTCTTGCCGACGCCGGTGGGGCCGAGAAAAATGAACGACCCGATCGGACGATTGGGATCCTTGAGTCCGGAGCGTGCGCGAATCACCGCGTCGGAGACCGCCGTCACCGCTTCGTCCTGGCCGATGACGCGTTTGTGCAGATGCTCCTCGAGATGCGCGAGCTTCTGGACCTCGCCTTCGAGCAGGCGCGAGACGGGTATCCCGGTCCATCGCGCGACGACCTCGGCGATATCGTCGTCGTCGACTTCCTCCTTGAGCAAGCGCTTGCCGCCGGAGTTTTTGTCGATCAGTTTCTCCTCGTCGGCGGCGAGATCCTTTTCCAGCGATGCGAGCTTGCCGTACTGCAACTCGGCGACCTTGTTGAGGTCGTACTCGCGCTTGGCTTTTTCGATCGCGAGCTTGGTTTGCTCGATTTCGGCTTTGATTTTTGCCAGCTTCTCGAGCCCGCCCGTCTCAGTCTCCCACTGCGCCTGCAGGGTCGCGCGCTTGTCCTTGACCTCGGCGAGTTCCTTCTCGAGTTTCTGCAAACGATCGCGCGACGCCTGATCGGATTCGCGCTTGAGCGCCTCGCGCTCGATCTCCAGCTGCATCACGCGCCGATTCACCTCGTCGATCTCGACCGGCATCGACTCCTTCTCGGTGCGCAGCTTCGCCGCAGCTTCGTCAACCAGGTCGATCGCCTTGTCGGGCAGGAATCGGTCTGTGATGTAGCGTTTCGACAGCACCGCGGCCGCCACCAGCGCGGAATCCTTGATGCGAATCCCGTGATGGACCTCGTAGCGCTCCTTCAGTCCGCGCAGAATCGAGATGGTGTCCTCGACGCTGGGCTCCTCGACCATCACCGGCTGGAAGCGCCGCTCCAGCGCAGCGTCCTTCTCGATATACTTGCGGTACTCGTCGAGCGTAGTCGCGCCGATACAATGCAATTCGCCGCGCGCCAGCATCGGCTTCAGCAGGTTCGACGCGTCCATCGCGCCTTCGGCCGCGCCCGCACCGACGACGGTATGCAACTCGTCGATGAACAGAATTATTTCGCCGGCGGCTTCCTGGACTTCCTTCAACACGGCCTTCAGCCGCTCCTCGAATTCGCCGCGGAACTTGGCGCCCGCGATCAACGCTCCCATGTCGAGCGCGACCAGCTTGCGATTCTTGAGACCCTCGGGCACGTCGCCCTGCACGATGCGGCGTGCGAGACCCTCGACAATCGCGGTCTTGCCGACGCCCGGCTCGCCGATCAGCACGGGGTTGTTCTTGGTGCGGCGCGAGAGGACCTGGATCACGCGGCGAATTTCCTCGTCGCGGCCAATTACCGGATCGATTTTTCCCGCCGACGCCAGCTTGGTCAGGTCGCGGCCGTATTTTTCCAGCGACTGGTAGGTCGCCTCAGGATTCGACGAGGTGACGCGCTGGTTGCCGCGCACCTTCTGCAGCACGGCCATCAGCTTGTCGTGGGTCAAGCCGGCCTCGCGCAGAATTTTGGATGCGGCGCCGGGCTCATCGAGCATCGCGATCAACACGTGCTCGACCGAGACGTACTCGTCCTTGAGCTTGCCCGCCTCCTGCTCCGCGCGCGAGAGCACGCGGCCGAGGCGCTGAGTCGCGTAGACCTGTCCGCTGTCGGCGCCGCCTCCGGTCACGTGCGGAATCTTGGCCAGTTCGGCGCTGAGCTTGCGGCTGACGGCGTCGCGATCGACGCCCGTGAGCTTCAGGATCGATGAGGCCAGGCCCTCGTTGTCTTCGAGCAGCGACGCCAGCAGATGTTCGACGTCGACGGCCTGGTTATGAGCGTTGAGCGCGGCGTTCTGCGCGCGGCCGAGCGCCTCCTGAAGTTTTTCGGTGAATCGATTGGCGTTCATGCGAAGGTCAGTTTCCTACCTCACTAAACTAACCACTTTTCATTTTGGGGCAACCGAAAATCCCGGCGCAGAAAAGGCCTACGCCCAACCGCGAAGGTTCGCGGCCAGGCGCAGGTGTACGGAGGCTTGATAAAGGGCGACGGCTAGATATTCACAATCGGCACTGCCGGCGGGCGCACTGCCCGGCGATCCGTTCGCACACGGCGCGTAGCCGCGGCCGTCGGCTCGAACGCAGGATGCAGGCTCGGCTCGCGCGGCGTAGCCGCGGACAGGGGTGGGCCTGCTTCTGGGCGGCTATCAGGATATGGCGCCGGCCCTCGCGAATCAGCAGACCGCGCTCGGTCATTTCGGTCAGAAGCTTGCTGACCATCGGGCGCGAGCTGCCGATCATCTCGGCGAGTTCTTCCTGCGCGAGCTCGGGCAGCAGCAGTGTTCCGCGCGAATCGGGCACGCCGAAGCGCTCGGCCAGCTCGCCCAGGACAATTTCGAGCCGTTTGCGCAGCGACATTCCCAAAAACGTCGCGTAACGGTAAACCACCGACGACCACATCGAATTGATCACCTCGGTCACCCGGAGCAGCGCCTCAGGCTCGAGGCCCTTGAGCACTTCGATAATCTGATGACGGGTGAACAGCGCCACGCAGCAGTTGGTCAGCGCGGTCGCCTCGAAGAGCTGCGAGCGGCCGCCGTCCGCGTCGGCAAAATCGGCGTACCCGACCAGGTCACCGGGACCGGCAAGCTCCACCAGCACCGGGTCGCTGCCGGCCCGCGAGCTGTGAACCTTGACGAGGCCGGTGAGGACGGCGAACACCACGTCAGCGGGCGATCCCATGGTGAAGAGCTCAGCGCCCTTCGGGTAGCGCACGATCATGTGGCGTTCGAGCAGCGCAGTCGCTGCCTGACGCGGTAGTCCCATCGATGAGAGCCTGGAGAGGAGCCTTTCCTGAGCTTGAGTCGAGACTTGAAGGTTCATGGGCATATCCTCCGCGGCCGCATTAGAAGTGACGGCCGCCGTGTAATTAAACCCTACAAAAAGTTAGCCCATGGGCGCGCGAAGGTCAAGCGGGGACGAAAGGGGGCAAAATCCGGTAATAAATTATCGCAGCGCTCCGGCCCCAGCGCTCAGGCTCCGGCGATGGTCATCTCGGCAATCTTGAGCGTCGGCGCGACCGTCGACGAGCGCCAGTTGAGGTCGTTGCCGATCATCTCGACCCCGGCCATCATGTCCTTCAGGTTGCCCGCGATGGTGATTTCCTGCACCGGGTAGGCGAGTTCGCCGTTTTCAATCCAAATCCCGCCGGCGCCCCGCGAGTAGTCGCCGGTCACCATATTCACGCCGAACCCTATCGTCTCGGTCAGGTACAAACCCTGTTTGACCGAGCCGATTATCTGCGCGGGCGTGTAGGTTCCGGGCTCGAGGTACAGATTGGTGGTCGAAACGCTGGGAGCGTCGCCGACCGAGCGCGCGGCGTTGCCGGTAGGCGCGAGGCCGAGCTTGCGCGCAGAATAGCAGTCGAGCAGGTAGGTCGCGAGGACGCCCTTGTCCACCACGTTCTTGCGGGAGGTGGGCAGACCCTCGCCGTCGAAGGGCTTCGAGCCGAGTCCGCCGGGAATCAGCGCGTCGTCGACGATAGTGACGCCGCTGGCGGCAATCGATTTGCCGAGTTGTCCCACCAGGAACGACGCGCCTTTATATAGTGAAGGCCCCGAAGCGGCGCCGATGACAGACCGAATCAGGCCCGCTGCCATGTCGGGGTCGAATACGATCGGCGCGCGCATCGTCTTGATCTTGCGCGCTCCAAGACGACGCAACGCACGTTTGGCCGCGGTTATTCCAACCGATTCCGCATCTTCAAGTTTTCCGAAGCGGCGATTCGACGTGTACCAGAACCCCTGTTGCATCGCGTCGCCGTCCTGAGCGATCGGCTGCACGACGAGGCTGTACGAAGTGCCGGAATACTCGCCGGCAAAACCCTGGCTGTTGGCGAACAGTACCTGGTAGCGCCCCGAATTGAATTCGGCACCCTCGGAATTCTTCATACGCGGATCGAATTTCAGGGCGGCTTTCTCGGCGGTGCGCGCTATTTCTAGCGCCCGATCGGCGGTCACGATTCCGCTGTCGGGATCGGCCAGTGAAAGCTCGGGCAGCGACTTCGGATGCAGCGCCGGGTCGGGCAGTCCTGCCCACGGGTCGGCGGCCGAAAGTCGCGCCAGCTCGACGGTATTTGCGACGAAAGCGCCGAGCGAATCGCGCTCGAGCTCGGCGGTCGACGAGATCGCCGAGGATTGCCCGGAAAATATGCGCAGGCCCAGCCGCCGCTCGCGCGAGCTCTTGAGCTTCTCGACCTCGCCCATCCGCACTCCGGCGCCGAGCGACTCCGCGGTGACGCATAGCACTTCCGCGGCGCTGGCGCCCTTGCGTTTGGCCTCGTCGAGCACCCAGTTGGCGAGTGCAATATCAACCGTCGCCATCAGATTTTTCTCAACTTCATTTCGATTCTCATGCGCGCGTACCGCCGACCGTTATGCCGTCGATTCGAATCGTCGGCAGACCCACGCCTACCGGCACCGATTGTCCATCCTTGCCGCAGGTGCCGACTCCGGCGTCGAGCGCGAGGTCGTTGCCGACCATCGAGACGCGAGTCAGCACGTCGGGACCGTTGCCGATAAGCGTCGCGCCCTTGACCGGCCGTGTCACCTGGCCGTCTTCGATCAGGTATGCTTCGCTCGCCGAGAAAACAAATTTGCCGTTGGTGATATCGACCTGGCCGCCGCCGAAGCTGACCGCATAGAGGCCATTTTTGACCGATTTCATGATCTCCTCGGGCGTCGACTCGCCGTTGAGCATGAAAGTGTTGGTCATCCGCGGCATCGGCGAATGCGCAAAGCTCTCGCGCCGTCCGTTGCCGGTGGGCTCCATCTTCATCAGCCGCGCGTTCATCCGATCCTGCAGATAGCCGCGCAGGATTCCCTTTTCGATCAGCACCGTGCGCGAGGTCGGCGTGCCTTCGTCGTCAACGTTCAGGCTGCCGCGGCGATTCGGGATAGTGCCGTCGTCGATTACCGTGCACAGCTCACTCGCGACCTTCTGGCCGATTCGATTGGCGAAGGCCGAGACGCCTTTGCGGTTGAAGTCGCCTTCGAGGCCGTGGCCAATCGCTTCATGCAACAAAATCCCCGGCCATCCGGGGCCGAGCACGACGACCATCTCGCCCGCGGGCGCGTCGACGGCGTCGAGGTTCACGATCGCCTGGCGCGCCGCTTCGAGCGCGTATTCGCGCCATCGATCATTTTCGATGAAGTAGTTCCACTCGACGCGTCCGCCGCCGCCGTAGGAGCCCATCTGGCGCGCCTTGCCGTCGTCGGCGATGACGGTGACGTTGAGCCGGCATAGCGGCTGCACGTCTGCGGCGACCTGGCCGTCGCTGTTCACGACCATCACGATTTTCTGCTCGCATGCGAACGACGCCATCACGTTTTTCACGCGCGGATCGGCGGCGCGCGCGATACGATCGATCTCGTTGAGCAGCTTCGCGCGCTCCTGCACTGGAACGTCGAGCGGCGTGCTCGGAAGATCGTACAGCGCATGACGCGCGACGGGAGCGCCGACCTGCACCGCGGCGGGCACCGTGCCGCGCTGATCGGCGATCGCGCGCGCGGCCTCGGCCGCAAGGCGCATTCTGTCGACCGTGACTTCGTCGGAGTACGCGTAGCCGGTGCGATCCTCGGCGCAGACGCGCACGCCGACGCCGTGGCTGACGCTCTTGCTGGTGTGATTCACCATCGATTCTTCGAGTGCGAGGCCCTCGGCGCTGCGGTACTCGAAGTAGAGATCGGCGTAGTCGGCCTTGCGTTCGAGCGCGCTGCCGAGGACTCGCTCGAGTGCGCCGTGGTTCATGCCGAATCGGTTGAGGAAGAATTTATCGGGAGCAACAAGTTCGTTGGACATTATTTTTGCCGCCTGTGAATCAACATTATCAAACCGCGCGCTCGCCAAGAAGGTGCTCGCTGCGTTACGATTTTGCCGATGGCCGCGCGCGAGACTTTGACCCTGATCGATCGGCTGATGCTCGAGATGATCGCGCAGCAGGAGAGCAAGGTGCTCGCGATGGCGCGTGCGATTCATCCCGGGCTGACCGCGGAGGATATCCGCAATCCCAATGATTTTGCCGACCTGATGGCGAGCGGCGAGTGGAACTTCGAAGATGGAATCCTGTCGGGGCTGAAGAGCGCGCACATGGCGCTGCGCGCGAAGCTGCTCGAGAGTATCGAGTAACCGCAACGCGAACGGAAAAAGCAAAGGCCCGAAGAGATTATCTTCGGGCCTTTGAGTTTCTGGTCGTGACGTTCGAGCTGGATCAGCCTGCGGCGGCAGCGGCCCGACGAGGACGCTCGGTCGCGGCGCCTTCCTTCTTTGCGGCCGAGCGCTTGCGCGGCTTCTTCGACTTGGTCTGCTCTTCGTTGCCGGTGAACTCGATCACTGACAGCATCGCAGCGTCGCCGCGGCGATGACCGAACTTGATCACGCGGGTATAGCCGCCGTTGCGATCCTTGAAGCGCGGTGCGATCTCGTCGAACAGCTTCTTGACCGCTTCATGCGATTGCAACGCCGCAAACGCGCGCCGCCGCGCCGCGAGATCGTTCTGCTTGCCGAGCGTGACCATCCGGTCCGCGATTCGGCGCAGTTCCTTGGCCTTGGGATCGGTGGTTTTGATTCGCTCGTGGCGAATCAGCGCGAGCACCATGTTCTTGAACAGCGCCTTGCGATGCGCCGAGGTGCGATTGAGCTTGCGGCCCGAATTGAGATGACGCATCAGTTACTCCAAGCGCTACGCGGACTCGCGGCGTTCCTGCTCTTCCCACATGCGGTCGAGCTCGCCGCGCGGCGGCAGATTCTCCAGCCGCATCCCGAGCGACAGACCCATGTCGGCGAGGACTTCCTTTATCTCGTTGAGGGACTTGCGTCCGAAGTTTTTAATCTTGAGCATGTCCTGCTCGGTGCGCTGCACCAGCTCGCCGATATACTTGATGTCGGCGTTCTGCAGGCCGTTGAACGCGCGCACCGAAATCGGCAGTCCTTCGACCGGCCGATAGAGCAGCTCGCTCATCGTGGGACGTGCGTCGCCGCCGTCGGTCGTGCCCACCGGCACTTCGGCTTCTTCCTCGACGCCCGCGAAAATCGTCATCTGATCGCGCATCACGCGCGCCGCGTAGGTCAGCGCCTCGCGCGGATTGATCGAGCCGTCGGTCCATATTTCGAGCGCGAGCCGATCGTAGTCGGTGCGCTGGCCGACGCGCGCGTTGGTAACGGTGAAATTAACTTTGCGAATCGGCGAGAAGATCGCGTCGAGGCGAATCGTGCCGATCGGCTCCTCGTCTTCGGTGCGCTCGCCGGGGACGTAGCCGCGGCCGCGCTTGATGACGAGTTCCATATCGAGTTCGGCGCCCTTGTCGAGCGACGCGATATGCTTGTCGGGGGTCAGGATTTCGAGGCTCGGTCCGCCGGTGATATCGCGCGCGGTCACCTGCGCCTCGCCCTTGACCTTGAGGGTCGCGGTAATCTGCTCGCCCTCGTGCAGGCGCAGGCGGATTTCCTTGAGGTTGAGGACGATGTCGGTCACGTCCTCTTTGACTCCGGCCAGGGTCGAAAATTCGTGCAGGACGTTTTTAATCCTGACTGCCGTAATCGCATAGCCGGGCAGCGTGGACAGCAGGATGCGCCGCAGCGCGTTGCCAACGGTAATTCCGTAGCCGCGTTCGAGCGGTTCCGCGGAAAATTTGCCGTAGGAAGGAGTGACTTCCTTCTCGTCGAACTCGACAGTCTTGGGTTTGATTAGATCTCGCCAGTCATTCTGCATAATCTGTGCTCTTTTTCCCGATGGATTTCCCGCGCCCACACAGGTCCACCACGGACCGGGGCGCCGATCGGTTGCCTCCGCTTATCTCGAGTAATGCTCGACGATCAGCTTCTCGCTGATCGGCATCGTCAGTTCAGCGCGCGCCGGCAGCGACCGGAGCGAGCCGCGGAATTGTTCGCGCTCGAGTGCCATCCACGGCGGGACGCCGCGGCGCTGCGCCATCTCGATTGCCTCGACGATCACCTTCTTGGTGCGGCTCGCCTCGGCTACGCTGATAACACTGCCAACCTCGATCAGGGTCGAGGGAATCGTGACTTTCTTGCCGTTCACCTGGATATGACCGTGACGCACCACCTGGCGCGCCTGCGCCAGCGAGCTGGCGAAGCCGAGACGATACACCACGTTGTCGAGCCGCCGCTCGAGCAATACGAGCAGGTTCTCGCCGGTGATACCGTCCATCCGCTCGGCCATCTCGAAGTAGGCGGCGAACTGCGTTTCCATCAGCCCGTAAATGCGCTTGACCTTCTGCTTCTCGCGCAACCGGATCGCGAATTCAGAAAAACGCGTACGCGCCTGCCCATGCGCACCGGGCGGATAGTTACGCCGCTCGATCGCACACTTGTCGCTGTAGCATCGCTCTCCCTTGAGGAAGAGTTTCAGTCCTTCGCGCCGGCACAGCCGGCATACAGGACCAAGATTCCTAGCCATCTTTTTCCTTTTTCAGTGAATCACTTTGTTGGTGACACCCGGCTTAAAATTTCCTTAGCTGTCCGCGTTTCTCTTTTAGTGAATCAGCTTGCTTGCTGATGACCGGCTGAAAATTCCCTTAGTTGTTCGCGTCTTCAGACCCGGCGCCGCTTTGGCGGACGGCATCCGTTGTGCGGAATCGGCGTGACGTCCTTGATTGAGATAACGCCGAGGCCCGCCGCCTGCAGCGCGCGAACTGCTGACTCGCGTCCGCCACCCGGACCCTTGACGTGAACGACCACTGCGCGCATCCCGACTTCCGAGCATTTGCGGGCGCACGCCTCCGCCGCCATCTGCGCTGCGAACGGCGTGCCCTTGCGCGAACCCTTGAAGCCGACCGAGCCGGCGCTCGACCATGCGATCACGGTGCCCTGCTGATCGGTGATCGTCA
Organism: uncultured delta proteobacterium; assembly: GCA_963747845.1. Taxonomy (GTDB): domain Bacteria; phylum Desulfobacterota; class Binatia; order Binatales; family Binataceae; genus Binatus. The sequence goes on along the minus strand of CAVVGR010000012.1, from coordinate 192,615 downwards.
CGATCGTGTTGTTGAAGGTCGCATGCACGTGCGCGACGCCTTCGGGCACGTTGCGGCGCACCTTCTTGCGGCGTGGCGCAGGCGCGGGCGCTCCCGCGGCGCCAGCAGCAGCGGGCGTCGCGCAGCAGCAGCCTTCTTCTCGGGCGCGGCTTTGGTCTCTTTAACTTCTTCAGCCATTTACCTTTTTCAGTGAATCCGCTTCTGTGCCGACGTCGTAACGAAAATTTCCTTAGTTGTTAGCGTTTTGATCAAGCTGCCCTCAGGATCGCTCTAGCCCTTCGGCGGCGCTTGTTTCTTGCCCGCTACTACTTTGCGCGGACCTTTGCGCGTGCGCGCGTTCGTGTGAGTGCGCTGGCCGCGGACCGGAAGTCCGCGACGATGCCGAATGCCGCGGTAGCATCCGAGATCCATCAGGCGCTTGATCGACTGCTGAAAGTCGCGCCGCAGGTCGCCTTCGACTTCGAAGTCGGTGTCGATCACCTGGCGGATATGGACCTGCTGGTCCGCCGACAGGTCGTCGGTCTTGATCGCGGGATCGACCTTGGCGGCGGCGAGGATTTTCAGCGCGCTCGGCCGGCCTATCCCGTAGATATAGGTCAGCGCGATATCCATCCGCTTGTTCTTCGGCAGTTCGACTCCAGCTATGCGTGCCATATCGCGAAACCCTTCCTAGCCCTGGCGCTGCTTGTGGCGCGGGTTGGAGCACAGGATGCGCACGACGCCTTCGCGCCGCACGACCTTGCAGTTCTTACAAATCTTTTTTACCGACGCTCGAACTTTCATTTTTTCAGTCTCTATTCAAGACGCGCGCTAGCGCATCCGATATGTAATCCGGCCGCGGGTCAGGTCGTACGGCGAGAGCTCAACCGTGACCTTGTCGCCGGCCAGAATTTTTATGTAATGCATCCTCATCTTGCCCGAGATATGGGCCAACACCTTGTGCCCGTTGTCGAGCGTCACCCTGAACACCGCATTGGGGAGCGCTTCCTGCACCGTCCCCTGTACTTCAATCGCGTCGCCTTTAGACATTCTCGAGTTCGCTCAGGATTTCCGGCCCGTTGGAGGTAATCGCGATGGAGTGTTCGAAGTGGGCAGATAGTTTACCGTCCGCCGTCACCGCAGTCCAGCCATCGGAAAGTATCTCCAAATCGGGGCTTCCCTCGTTAACCATCGGTTCGATCGCGAGCGCCATACCCTCGCGCAGGCGCGGATTTGGCATCCCGGGACGAAAATAATTCGGTACCTGCGGGTCCTCGTGCAGCCGGCGGCCGATGCCGTGTCCCGCAAAGTCGGTCACCACTGAAAATCCGGCCCGTTCGACCGTGGCCTGCACCGCGCGCGCGATATCGCTGATGCGATTGCCCGCGCGAGCCTGCGCGATTCCCGCATACAGCGAGTCGCGCGTCACCTGCAGCAGCTTCGTCACCCGCTCCGGCACCGGGCCGACCGAGACGGTCCGGGCAGAGTCGCCGTAGAAGCCTTCGTACACGACGCCGTAATCGAGGCTGACGATGTCGCCGGCCTTCAATTTGCGGCTCGACGGGATGCCGTGGACGATCTCGTCGTTAATCGACACGCACAGGCATTTCGGATAGACGACGTCGCCCGGCTTGTAGCCCTTGAAAGCAGGCTTCGCGCCCTTCTTGTAAGTCAGATCTTCGGCCAGCTTATCGAGCTCCTCGGTCGTGACGCCGGGACGCACTGCGGCGGCCAGCGCCTCGAGGATCTCGGCGACAATCTGGCTCGCATGGCGCATCACGGCAATCTCGGCCGGAGTCTTAATAGTAATCATGAAATTGAACCGCGTCCGCTACGCGCCTGGGGCGAGCGCCGCCATGACTCGCTTCTCGACTTCCTCGGGGCGCCCGACGCCGTCAACCTCCGCGAGCAGCCCGAGCCGCCGGTAGTAATCGAGCAACGGCTGGGTGGCGGCGTGGTAAACCTTGATGCGCTCGCGCACAGTGTCTTCCGAGTCGTCGTCGCGCTGATAGAGTTCGCCGCCGCACTTGTCGCAGATGCCGGGTTTGGCGGGCGGCTCGAAAACCAGGTGATACATGGCCGAGCAACTCCGGCAGGTGCGGCGGCCGGTGATTCGTTTCAGGATCTCGCCGTCGGGCAGCGTTATCGCGACGACTTTATCCAGCGTCAGCCCCGAATGCTCGAGTCCCTTCGCGAGTGCCTCGGCCTGCGACAGGTTGCGCGGGAATCCGTCAAGGATGAAGCCGCGTTGCGCATCGGCTTTTTTGAACCGCTCCGCGATGAGCTTCAACACGAACTCGTCAGGCACCAGTTGGCCGCGATCCATGTAGCCTGCCGCCTCGCGCCCGAGGTCCGAGTCCTCGCGCACGACCGCGCGCAGCAGGTCTCCGCTGGAAATCTGCGGAATGCCGAATCGCGTGACCAGCGCTTGCGCCTGGGTTCCTTTGCCCGCTCCCGGCGGGCCCAGCAGCACGAACCGCATCGGCTAGACGCTCCCCGGCGCGGAAGGACTTTTGTCGGGAGTCTTGTCGCGCAACGATTTGCTCCCCGTGACCGGCTTCCTGGTTTTGACCCGCCCACGGCGCATGAAGCCTTCGTAGTTGCGGGTCAGCAGATGAGTTTCGATTTGCGCCAGCGTGTCGAGCGCGACCCCGACGACGATCAGCAAGGCGGTGCCGCCGAAGAAAAACGGCACGTTGAAGCGCGCGATCAGAATCGTCGGCAGCACGCATACGGCGCTGACGTAAACCGCGCCGCCAAGCGTGATTCGCGACAGCACGCGATCGATATAGTCGGCGGTGAAGCGTCCGGGCCTGATTCCCGGGATGAAGCCGCCGTATTTTTTCAGATTGTCGGCGACGTCCACCGGGTTGAAGGTGACCGAGGTGTAGAAATAACAGAAGAAGAAAATCAGCCCGACGTAAACCAGGTCGTAGTAGAAGCCGCCCGGCGTCAGGTAGCTCGAATACGGTTTCAGGAACGGTACGAAGGTCGCCAGCGTCGCCGGGAAGACGAGCAGCGCCGACGCGAAAATCGGCGGAATGACGCCCGAGGTGTTTATTTTCAGCGGCAGATGCGAACTCTGGCCGCCGTACACGCGGCGTCCGACCACGCGGCGTGCGTACTGAATCGGGATTCGCCGCTGCGCGGTCTCGATATAGACGATGCCGGCGATGACCGCGGCGGCGATTGCCAGAATGAAGATGAGCAGGAAGATGCTCATTTCGCCCTCGCGCACGAATTGCGCGGTGGTGCCGATCGCGCTCGGCAGACGCGCCACGATTCCCGCCATGATGATCAGCGAGATGCCGTTGCCGATTCCGCGCTCGGTGATCTGCTCGCCGATCCACATCAGGAACATCGTGCCCGCGGTGAGCGTGATCACCGTCATCACGACGAAAGCCGGGCCGGGATTGTAAACGATACTGCCGCCGCCGGGAGCCGGCGCCTTTTCGAGCGCGATCGCGAACATCGTGCCCTGGAACAGCGCCAGCAGCACGGTGCCGTAGCGCGTGTACTGGGTGATTTTGCGGCGTCCCGCCTCGCCTTCCTTATACAGCTCGTCGAGATAGGGCGACGCGATTTTCAGCAGGTCGAGAACGATGGCGACCGAGATATACGGCATGATGCCGAGTGCGAGGACCGAGAAGTGCTCGAGCGCGCCACCCGAAAACAGATTGACCCAGCCGAAGAGCGTGCCGCTGGTCTGCTCGAACAGCGATGCGAGCGCCTGGCCGTCGATGCCTGGGGTCGGCACTGCCACGCCCATGCGGAACACGGCCAGCATAGCCGCCGTGAACAGCAGCCGCCGGCGCAACTCCGGGATGCGCGAGGCGTTTGAAAACCCATCCAGCATCTAGCTTTCGCTGTGCCTTACCAACTCCGCGAAGCCGCCTACGGCGGCGATTTTATCCAGCGCGCTTTTCGAGAACGCATCGGCGCGCACCTTGATTTTACTCTTCAGATCGCCGTCGCCTAGAACCTTGACCTTGCGCCCGGCGGGAATCAGCCCGCGTGCGACCAGCGCGGCCGCGTCGATGGTGACGCCCTCGTCGAAATCGCCCAGCCGCGACAGGTTCACAATCGCGAACTCGTCGCGACGCGCCTGGTTCTTCAGCGTGCGTCGAAACCCCTGTTTTGGCAAGCGCCGCTGCAGAGGCATCTGGCCGCCTTCGTAGCTTGGCGGCGTGTTGCCATGCGAGCGCGCGCCGAGGCCCTTGTGGCCGCGGCCGGCGGTCTTGCCGTGGCCCGAGCCGATGCCGCGGCCGACGCGGCGTTTGCGATGGGTCGAGCCGGGGGACGGTTTTAGATCTTTCAGGTCCATGAATCTGTTTAATCCTTGAGCTCGACGACCAGATGCTTGAGCCGCTTGACCATCCCTTCGACCGCGGCGCTGCGCTTGAGCTCGCGCACGCTGCCGACTTTGCCGAGGCCAAGGCCCTTGACGGTTTCGCGCACGCGCCGATTGGTGCTGATCGGACTGCCGACGAGTTTGACGCGAATTTTATCGGACATCTTATTCCCGATCACGTACCTCGATCAGGCGGCGGCTTCGGGTTGATTCGGCGTGCGGCCGCGGAGCCGGTTGATATCCTGGGTGCTGCGCAGTTCGGCCAGCGCCTCGAGCGTCGCCTTGACCAGGTTGTGCGGATTCGACGAGCCCAGCCGCTTGGTCAGAATGTTGCGGATGCCCGCGAGCTCGACCACCGCGCGCACACCGCCCGCCGCGATAACTCCGGTGCCTTCGGCAGCCGGCCGCAGCACGACGCGGCCTGCGCCGAAACGTCCGACCACTTCGTGCGGAATCGTGCCGTCCTGAATCGGCACGCGCACCAGGCTTTTCTTGGCGCGATCGACGCCCTTGCGAATCGCTTCAGGCACTTCGTTGGCCTTGCCCAGGCCGAATCCGACCAGCCCGTTGTGATCGCCGGCGACTACCAATGCGCTGAAGCTGAAGCGGCGTCCGCCCTTGACGACTTTCGCGACGCGGTTGATATGCACGACCTTCTCTTTGATCTCGAGGCCCTGCGGATCGATCCGCTGCGTCACCGTGCCTTCCCGTAGCGTTCGTTGCCTGCCGTTCAAAATTTTAACCCCGCTTCGCGCGCCGCGTCGGCCAGCGCCTTGACGCGGCCGTGATAGAGAAATCCGTTGCGGTCGAACACGACGTTCGAAATCCCGCTCTGAAGGCATCGCTCGGCAATAGCCTTGCCGACCGCCTTCGCCGCCGCCAGGTCGCGCTTGCTCTTGAGACCCTCGCGCACGCCGGCGGTCGCGGTCGAAGCCGCGGCGAGCGTACGTCCGCTCTCGTCCGAAATGACCTGGACGTAAATATGATGCAGCGAGCGAAACACCGAGAGCCGCGGACGCTGATCGTTGCCGACCGCCTTGCGCCGCACGCGGCCCTGGCGCAGCTTGCGTTTTTCCGATCGCTCTAGAGCCATTGTTGCAACTAACCTTCTATGCCCAACTGACTGTTATTCCCAACCAACCCGCTACGCGGAGGTCGAGCCCGCCGCGGCCTTGCCCGCCTTGCGCCGAATCGTCTCGGTCGCGTACTTGATGCCCTTGCCCTTGTACGGCTCCGGCGGCCGGAGCTCGCGAATCTGCGCAGCGACCGTGCCGAGCAACTGGCGGTCGGCGCTCTCGAGCGTGACGGTCACCAGCTTCTCGACCTTGGCGGTGACGCCCGGGCGGAAGCTGGTAGACAATCGGATGCGAATAGCCGAGCGTCAGATTCACCTGCTGGCCCTTGGCCTCCGCGCGGTAGCCGACGCCGTTAATTTCGAGCACGCGGGTGAAGCCCTTGCCCACGCCTTCGACCATGTTGGCAATCAGCTTGCGCATCAGGCCGTGAATCGCGCGATCCTCACTGGTATCGCCCGGACGCTTGACGACGATTTCCGAATCCTTGATCTCGGCGGTGAAGCCGGGATGAAGCTTGATCTCGAGCTTGCCCTTGGGGCCTTCGACCTTGAGCATGTCGCCGGCGACGGTCGCCTTGATGCTCTTGTCGAGATGAATCGGTAATTTTCCAACACGCGACATCGCTGATCACCAAACCCTGCAGAGGATTTCGCCGCCGACTTTGCGCCGGCGCGCCTCGCGTCCGGTCATCACGCCGAGCGGAGTCGAGACGATTTGCACACCCATCGCGCCGCGCACCTTGCCGATCTCCGCCGCGCCCGCATAGCGCCGATTGCTCGGCTTGCTGACGCGATCGATGCCGCGAATGACCGACTCGCGCGTCGGCGAGTAGCGCAGTTTGAGCGCGAGCGTTTTCTTGGGCGCTTCGCCGCCGACTTCGACCCCGGCGAGAAAGCCCTCGGCCATCAGCACGCGGCATATCGCCTCGCGCAGCCGCGAATGGGGCAGCGTGAGCTCATTGTACCGCGCGCGCATCGCGTTGCGGATTCGCGTAAGCAGTTCTGCGATCGGATCGGTCTGCGACATGATCTTTACCAGCTCGCCTTGATGACGCCCGGCAGCTTGCCGTCGAGCGCGTACTTGCGCAGGCAGAGCCTGCACATCTTGAAACGCCGATAGTACGCACGCGCGCGGCCGCATAGCGGGCAGCGGTTGTACTGGCGCACCTTGAATTTTTGTTTGCGGGTCGCCTTAACCCGCAGGCACGTTTTCGCCATTCAAATAATCCTTATGCTCCCGGCGCCGGCGGCGTCGTCGTCGCTACTGCCGCCGCTGCAGCTGCAGCCTTCGCAGCAGCATGAGCCTGCGCTGCGGCCGCCGCCTTGGCTGCCTCGGCTTCGCGCTCGGCCGCACCGCGCATCGGCATCCCGAGCGCGCGCAACAGGGTCTGCCCCTCGAAGTCGCTGCGCGCCGTAGTCGTAATCGAAATCGTCAAACCCTTCACCTTCTCGACCTTGTCGAGATTCAGCTCGGGGAAAATCGTGTGCTCTTTCAGGCCGAGCGAATAATTACCGCGGCCGTCGAAGGCCTTGTCGCTCACGCCGCGGAAGTCGCGCACGCGCGGCAGCGAGATATTCACCAGCCGATCGAAAAACTCCCACATCTTTTCGCGCCGCAGCGTGACCATCACGCCGATCGGCATCCCCTGGCGCAGCTTGAAATTCGATATCGCCTTGCGCGCGCGGGTCAGCACCGGCTTCTGCCCGGCGATGACTTTCAGTTCTTCGAGCGCCGAGTCGAGAATCTTGACGTTGTCGCGCGCTTCCTGCAGCGCCATGTTAATCGTGATCTTCTCGAGCCGCGGCACCCGCATCTTGTTGTCGATCTTAAGCTCGCGCATCAGCGCGGGCGCGATTTCATTCTCGAAGCGCACGCGCAAGCGCGCCGGCAGCTTGGGCTCGGGCGGCAACGGCTCCGCGGCCGCAGCCTTCGCGTCTTCGGCCGCCTGCTTCTGCTGCGCCTGGCGCGCCTTGCCTTCGCGCTTGGCCTTGGCCGCGGCGTCAGACTTGGCGGTCTGCTCGGCTTTTGCCGCCTGCTCGGCCTTGTCCGGCTTTTCTTTTTTGTCGGCCATTAGTCGTTACCTATGACGTCGCCGCAGCGCCGGCAGACGCGGGTCTTGGTGCCGTCGTCGGCATCCTTGTACCCGACCCTGACCGGGGCGTTGCAGTGATCGCAAAAAATCATCACGTTCGAGATGTCGATCGGCGCTTCCTTCTCGACGATTCCGCCCGGGCTCTGCGCGCCGCGCGGCTTGCTGTGGCGCTTGACGATATTGAGCCGCTCGATCACGACGCGTCCGCGCTCGGGCAGCACGCGCATGACCTTGCCGGTCTTGCCGCGATCGCGGCCGGTGACGACCATCACGGTGTCGTTCTTCTTAATCTTGTACTTCGCCGACGCCATCACAGCACCTCCGGCGCGAGCGAGATAATTTTCAGAAATTTCTTCGCCCGCAGTTCCCTGGCCACCGGGCCGAAGATGCGCGTGCCGACCGGCTCGTGATCCTTGTCGAGCAGCACCGCCGAGTTGCCGTCGAAGCGGATGTAACTGCCGTCGTTGCGGCTGATTTCCTTGGCCGTGCGCACGATCACCGCGCGCGAGACGTCGCCCTTTTTGACCTTGGCGTTGGGTATCGCTTCTTTCACTGCCACCACGATCACGTCACCGACCGACGCGTACCGGCGCTTGGAGCCGCCGAGCACCTTGATGCACATCACCTTGCGGGCGCCCGAGTTGTCGGCGACATCCAGAACTGTTTGCACCTGAACCATTGTATCGCGCCCTACCCCGCGGCCTTTTTGAGTACGCGGCTGACGCGCCAGCGCTTGTTCTTCGAGAGCGCGCGCGACTCGATGATCAGCACGCGATCGCCTTCCCTGCATTCGCCGCGCTCGTCATGCGCCATGAACCTGGTGCTGCGGCGCACGCGTTTGCCGTAGATCGCATGCTCGACCATGCGATCGACCTTGACCACCACGGTCTTGGTCATCTTGGCGGAGACCACCGTGCCCTCGCGCCGTTTAATTCGTTCGCGCATTACCCTGCCTTCTTCTCGGTTGCGGATTCGCTGCGCGCCTTCTCGCCGAGCAACGTCATGATGAGCGCCAGCTCGCGCCGCGCGCGCCGATAGCCCGCGTGATTGTCGAGCTGATTGGTGCGCAGCTTCAGCCGCAGGCGGAAAACTTCCTCGCGCGCCTCGCGCTCTTTCACGCGCAAGTCGGCCCCGGTCATCTGCCTCAGTTCGCTAAGCTCCAAGGCTGCCCTCCTCGCGCCGGATCATGATGGTCTTGATGGGCAGCTTGTGCGCCGCCAGCCGCATCGCTTCCTTGGCGGTGGCGTAATCGACGCCTTCCATCTCGAACAGGATCCGGCCCGGCCGCACGCACGCGACCCATCCCTCGGGCGAGCCCTTGCCTTTGCCCATGCGGGTTTCAGCCGGCTTCTTGGTGAAGGGCTTGTCGGGGAAGACGCGAATCCAGACGCGGCCGCCGCGCTTGATATGGCGCGTGAGCGCGATACGGGCGGCTTCCAGAGCGCGCGTGTCGATGCGGCAAGTCTCGAGCGACTTGAGCCCGTAGTCGCCGAACGCGAGCGTGAGCCCGCGCGACTCGGCGCCGCGGACGCGGCCCTTCATCATCTTGCGCCATTTAACTTTTTTTGGTGCGAGCATCTTACTTCTTCAATTCGCCTGCACTGGAGTGCCGGCGCGTTTCGCGTCCGCATCCTTGCGCGTCAAAACTTCGCCGCGGAAAATCCAGACCTTCACGCCAATCTGGCCGTAGGTCGTGCGCGCTTCGGCAAATCCGTACGCCACATCCGCACGTAAAGTCTGCAGCGGCACCCGGCCCTCGCGGTACCATTCCTGGCGCGCGATTTCCGCACCGCCGAGACGTCCCGCGACATGCACCTTGACGCCCTGCGCGCCCATCCGCATCGCGCGCGTGACCGCTTCCTTCATCGCGCGGCGAAACGCCACGCGGCGCTCGAGCTGCAGCGCGATATTCTCGGCCACCAGCTGCGGGTCGAGGTCGGGGCGGCGCACCTCGTGGATGTTGATGAAGGAGTCGCGCCCCTTCATCAGCTTCTGGATGTCGAGCTTGAGCTTGTCGATTTCCGCGCCCTTCTTGCCGATGACGATTCCCGGACGCGCCGTATAAATATTTATCTTGGCCTTGTTGGCCATCCGCTCGATTTCGATTCGCGAGATGCCGGCGTGGTAGAGCCGCTTCTTGATGAACTCGCGCAGCTTCAAATCCTCGTGCAGCAACTTGGCGTAGTCGTGGCTCGCGTACCAGCGGGAGTCCCAGCTCTCGATGATACCGAGGCGAAAACCGCGCGGATGTACTTTCTGTCCCATCTGAGACCTCAGGACGCCCGCTCGTCCACGATTACCGTGAGATGGCTGGTGCGTTTATGGATCGGCGTCGCATGCATATGCGCGCGCGTGAGCGAACGCTTCCAGGTCGGCCCGGTGTCGGCGGTCGCGCGTTTGACGTACAGCTTGTCCTCGTCGACGTTCTGCTGATCGCGCGCGTTGGCAATCGCGGCCAGCAGCGTCTTCGAGACGAACCGCGCCGCCTTCTTGGGCGTGAACTCGAGGATCGACAGCGCCTGGTCGACGTGCTTGTCCACGATCAACTCGCACACGAGCTTCAGCTTGCGCGGCGAGATTCTGATAAAGCGGGTTCGCGATACGGATTCCATGGCTCTTACTACTTCTCCGCTTACGCCTTGGCCGCTGCGGGCGGCGCGGCCGGCGCGGCCGACTGCTTGACTTCGCCCTTGCGGTCGCCGGCGTGGCCGTGAAAGGTCCGCGTCGGCGCGAATTCGCCGAGCTTGTGGCCGACCATATTCTCGGTGCAGTACACCGGGATGAACTTGTGGCCGTTGTGAACGGCGAACGTCAGCGCGATCATGTCCGGCGTTATCATCGAGCGCCGCGACCAGGTCTTGATAATCCGCTTGTCGCCCGAAGCCGACGCGGCGGTGACCTTCTTCGTTAGATGCCCGTCGACGAACGGACCTTTTTTCAGTGACCTGGCCATAGTTCTCTAGTGCTTTCCCTTCGGCCGACGGCTGACTATCAGGTTGTCCGACGGCTGCTTCTTGCGCGTCTTGTAGCCCTTGGCGGGCTGACCCCACGGCGACTGGGGATGGTTTCCTTTCGACTTGCCCTCGCCGCCGCCATGCGGATGGTCAACCGGGTTCATCGCAACTCCGCGCACATGACCGCGCTTGCCCAGCCATCGCGAGCGCCCGGCCTTGCCGATCGAAATATTTTCGTGATCGAGATTGCCGACCTGGCCGATTGTCGCGCGGCAATCCGCCTGCACCATCCGCTGCTCGCCCGACGGCAGCTTGAGCAGCGCCATCTTGCCCTCTTTCGCCATCAACTGCGCCTGCACGCCCGCGCCGCGCGCGAGCTTGGCGCCGGCGCCCGGCTTCAGCTCGATTGCGTGCACGACGGTGCCGAGCGGGATGTTCTTGAGCATCAGCGCGTTGCCCGGCTTGATGTCGGCGTTCTCGCCCGATTCAACCTTGGCGCCGACCTTGAGTCCGTCGGGCGCCAGGATGTAAGTCTTCACGCCGTCGGCATAATGCAGCAGCGCGATATTTGCCGAGCGATTGGGATCGTACTCGAGCGCGGCGACGACAGCCGGAATCCCGTCGCGGTTGCGCTTGAAATCGATCAGGCGGAGGCGGCGCTTATGCCCACCGCCGCGATGACGCGAGGTCATACGTCCGCGATTGTTGCGTCCGCCAGTGCGCTTGACCGGAACCAGCAGGGTTTTCTCCGGCTCCTTCTTGGTGAGCTCGGAAAAATCCGCAATCTGCATGAAGCGCTGCCCAGGCGTGCGCGGATTAAGTTGTATGACTGCCATCTTCCTATAGGCCTTCGAAGAATTCGATCTTGTCGCCGTCCTTCAGCGTTACGTAAGCCTTTTTCCAGTCACTCTGGCGGCCCTTGATTGCGCCTTTTTTCCGTTCCTTGCCCATGAAGTTCGACGTGCGAACCTTGATGACGGTGACCTTGAACAGATGCTCGACCGCCTCGCGAATCTTGTCCTTGCTGGCGCCGGGACGCACGCGAAACAACACCTGGCCGGCCTTCTCACTGGCCATGGTGCCCTTCTCCGTGATGATCGGCGCGAGAATCAGGCTCTCGGGACTACTCATTTGATTCCCCCGCAGAGCTGGCCTTCGCTTCTCCGGCAAATCGAGCTTCGATCGCCTTCGCGGTCTGACTGGTCATCACGAGTTCCCGGTAGTTGAGCACGTCGTAAACGTTAAGCCCTTCGAGCGCGAGCACTTTGTGCGCGGCGAGATTGCGCGCGGCGAGAAAAAATTTGCCGTCGGCCTCGCCCGTGACTATCAGCGCGTGCTCGACGCCGAGCTTGCCCAGCGCCGCCTTCGCCGCTTTGGTCTTCGGCTCCGACAAGTCGAGCGACTCGACCACGAACAGCTTGCCGTTCTTCGCGCGATCGGAAATCGCCAGGCATAGCGCGGCGCGCCAGGCCTTCTTCGGCATCTTGTACGAGTAGTCGCGCGGCTGCGGCCCGAAAATAGTTCCGCCGTGGCGCCAGATCGGCGAGCGGGTCGAGCCTGCGCGCGCGCGTCCGGTTCCCTTCTGCCGCCATGGCTTGCGTCCGCCGCCCGAGATGAGTCCCTTGGTCTTGGTCGACGCCGTGCCGGAGCGCCGATTCGCAAGCTGCATCCGGACCGCCTCATGCAGCAGCGACACGTCGCCGTCGCGGCCGAAGACGTTGCCCGCAACTTCGAGCTCGCCGACTTTTTCATGCGCGGCCGAGTACAGCGGCAGCTTGACCGGCGATTGATTTTCTTTTCGCTCAGGCACTGACTGTCACCTTCACATTCGCGCGCCGGCGCGGGCGGGCCGCGTGATGAACCATGAGCAAGGCGCCGTCAGGTCCGGGCACGGCACCCGAGATGACCACGGCGTTGTCGTCGGCAAGAATTTCGAGCACTTCGAGATTCAGAATAGTGGCAGTCTCATTGCCCATCTGTCCCGCCATTCGCATTCCCTTGCGCACGCGCCCTGGATACGAACGGTTACCGATCGAGCCGCCGTGGCGGAAATATTCGTGGGTGCCGTGCGAGCCCGGGAAGCCCGAGAAATGATGCCGCTTGATTACGCCGGCGTAGCCGTGACCCTTCGAGATTCCGGTCACGTCGACCTGGTCGCCGACCTTGAACACGTCGGCCGCCGCGATTGGCTGTCCGAGCGTCAGCTCGCCCTCACCGCGGCGCTCAAACTCGCCCGACTTGACGCCGGCCGCGACCTTGGCCTTGGCGAAATGCCCACGAACTGCACTGGTCACGCGGCTCAGCTTGCGCTTGCCGAACGTAACCTGCACGGCTTCGTAGCCGTCCGTCGCCGCGGTCTTCACCTGCGAAACGGTGCATGGCCCGAGCGACAACACCGTGGCGGCGCGCACGCGGCCGCTGGCGTCGGTCATCTGGGTCATCCCGATTTTCTTTCCAATCAATCCGGTCAGCATCGGCCCTACTCGAGCTTGATTTCGACGTCGACGCCCGCGGCCAGGTCGAGCTTGCCCAGCGCGTCGATCGTCTGCTGGGTCGGCTCGAGGACGTCGAGCAGACGTTTATGCGTACGAATTTCAAAATGCTCGCGCGACTTCTTGTCGACGTGAGGCGAGCGGTTGACGGTGAAGCGCTCCACGCGCGTCGGCAGCGGAATCGGACCCGCCACCCGGCCGCCGGTGCGCCGGATGGTGTCCACGATTTCCCGAACCGACTGATCGAGCAGGCGGTAGTCGTACGCCTTGAGGCGTATGCGTATCTTGTCGTTCATCCAGGTAATACCGCGCCCGATTCGTTAAGCGCTCCGCTCCATCTCCGCTCGATTTCGCACCACAGTTCGTGTTCGGTGTCAGTTACTTCAGTATCTTCGAAACAACGCCGGCGCCGACCGTGCGGCCACCCTCGCGGATAGCGAAGCGCAGCCCTTCGTCCATCGCGACCGGCGTGATCAGCTCGCCAAGGATCTTGATGTTATCTCCCGGCATCACCATCTCGGTGCCCTCGGGCAGCGTCAGCACGCCCGTGACGTCGGTGGTGCGGAAGTAGAACTGCGGGCGATAGCCGGAGAAGAACGGCGTATGCCGTCCGCCTTCGTCCTTGGTCAGGATGTACGCCGACGCCTCGAAGTTGGTATGCGGCGTGATCGAGCCGGGCTGCGCGAGCACCTGCCCGCGCTCGACGTCTTCGCGCTTGAGACCGCGCAGCAGCACGCCGATATTGTCGCCGGCCTGGCCCTCGTCGAGCAGCTTGCGGAACATCTCGACGCCGGTGACCGTGGTCTTGCTGGTATCCTTGAAGCCGACGATTTCGACTTCCTCGCCAACCTTGACCTTGCCCTTCTCGACGCGGCCCGTGACGACCGTGCCGCGGCCGGAGATGGAGAACACGTCTTCCACCGGCATCAGGAACGGCTTTTCGGTCTCGCGCTTGGGCTGCGGGATGTAGCTGTCGACCGCGTCCATCAGGTCGAGAATCGGCTTGCAGTTGGCGCAGTCGGCCTTGCCGCATCCGCAGTTGAGCGCGTTCAGCGCGCTGCCGCGAATGACGGGCACGTCGTCGCCCTTGAAATTGTACTTGGTCAGCAGGTCGCGAACTTCGAGCTCGACCAGGTCGAGCAGCTCGGGATCGTCGACCATATCGACCTTGTTCATGAAGACCACGATCGACGGCACGCCGACCTGGTAGGCGAGCAGGATATGCTCGCGCGTCTGCGGCATCGGGCCGTCGTTGGCGCCGACCACCAGGATTGCGCCGTCCATCTGCGCGGCGCCGGTGATCATGTTCTTGATGTAGTCGGCGTGTCCCGGGCAATCGACGTGCGCGTAGTGGCGCTTGGTCGTTTCGTACTCGACGTGCGCGATCGAAATCGTGATGCCGCGTTCTTTCTCTTCGGGCGCCTTGTCGATCTGATCGAAAGCGGTGAAAGTCGCAAGCTTCTTCGAGGCGAGGACCTTGGTAATCGCCGCGGTTAAAGTTGTCTTGCCGTGATCGATATGACCGATAGTGCCGACGTTGGCGTGCGGCTTGGTGCGTTCAAATTTAGCCTTTCCCATGATCTGGTAACCTCCGATTGAGCGCGTTGCTCATGAGTCGTTATGCGCGCTTTTTCTCGTCTCCATCGTTGGTGCGCGCCGTCAACTCTTCAAAAATATTTTTAGGCACGGGTTCATACGCGCCGAATTGCATCGTGTAAGTCGCGCGGCCCTGCGTCATCGAACGCAGCCGCGTCGCGTAACCGAACATCGTCGCCAGCGGCACGCGAGCCTCGATGACCTGCGCGCCGGCGCGATTTTCCATGTCGAGAATCTTGCCGCGCCGCCCGCTCAAGTCGCCGATCACCTCGCCCATGAAATCCTGCGGGGTGACGACCTCGACTTCCATGATAGGTTCGAGCAGCACCGGGTCGGCCTTTTCGCATGCTTCCTTGAACGCCATCGAGCCCGCGATTTTAAACGCGAGTTCCGACGAGTCCACTTCGTGGTACTTGCCGTCGAGCACGATGGCCTTGATATCGACCATCGGATAGCCGGCGACGACGCCGTTTTCCATCGCTTCCTTCACGCCGTCTTCAATCGACGGGATGAAGTTGCGCGGAATCGAGCCGCCCTTGGTGCCGTCCTCGAACTCGAAGCCCGTGCCCTTGACCAGCGGCTCGATGCGTAGCTCGACCACGCCGTACTGGCCATGGCCGCCGCTCTGGCGCACGAACTTGCCCTCGGCTTCCGACGCGCGCTTGATGGTCTCGCGATAGGCCACCTGCGGCTTGCCGATATTGGCGTCGACTTTGAACTCGCGCAGCATCCGATCGACGATAATTTCCAGATGCAACTCGCCCATCCCGGCGATCAGCGTCTGCGAGGTTTCCTTGTTCACGCTGACGCGGAACGACGGATCTTCCTTGGCGAGCTTCTGCAGCGCCTCGCCGAGCTTCTCCTGGTCGGCCTTGGTCTTGGGCTCGATCGCAATCTGGATGACCGGCGCGGGAAACTCGATCGACTCGAGCACGATCGGCGCGGCCGCGTCGCATAGCGTGTCGCCCGTGTTGGTGTCGCGCAGACCGACGGCGCAAATCTCGCCGGCGAAAACTTCGTTCAGCTCCTCGCGCTTGTTCGCATGCATCTTGAACATGCGGCCGACGCGCTCGCGCTTGCTGCGGGTCGAATTGAGCACCGAAGTTCCGGTCTCGAGCTTGCCCGAGTACACGCGCAGAAAAGTCAGCGTGCCGAGATACGGGTCGGTCATAATCTTGAACGCGAGCGCCGAGAACGGCGCGTCGTCGCGCGGCCATCGCTCTTCAATCTTGTCGCCGACCTTGCCGACGACCGGCGGCAGATCCAGCGGCGACGGCAGATAGTCGACCACCGCGTCGAGCATCGGCTGCACGCCCTTGTTGCGGAACGCGGAGCCGAGGATGACCGGCGTAATCGCCATCTTGAGCGTGGCGACGCGAATCGCCGCGCGAATCGCGGCGGGCTCGGGCGCCTTGCCCTCGAGATAGAGCTCCATGATGTGCTCGTCGTGATCGGCGAGCGTCTCGATCATCTTGTCGCGATAGCCGGCGGCCTGCTCTTTGAGGTCGGCCGGAATGTCGGTGACGCGATACTCGGCGCCGAGACGATCCTCGTCCCAGATGAGCGCCTTCTGATCGATCAGATCGACCAGCCCGGTGAATTTTTCCTCGGCGCCAATCGGCAGATGCAGCAGCAGCGGCGTGGCCTTGAGCTTGTCGCGCATTTCCTGCACGACGCGCTCGAACTCGGCGCCGACGCGATCCATCTTGTTGATGAACGCGACGCGCGGCACGCGGTACTTGTCGGCCTGGCGCCACACGGTCTCCGACTGCGGCTCGACCCCGCCGACCGCGCAGAAGACTGCGACCGCGCCGTCCAGCACGCGGAGGCTAGCGCTCGACTTCAATCGTGAAATCGACGTGTCCCGGCGTATCGATAATATTGATGCGGTTGTCGCGCCAGAAGCACGTGGTCGCCGCCGACGTGATCGTGATTCCGCGCTCCTGCTCCTGCACCATCCAGTCCATCGTCGCGGTGCCTTCATGCACCTCGCCGATTTTGTAGTTGATACCGGTGTAGAAGAGCACGCGCTCGGTAGTGGTGGTTTTGCCGGCATCGATGTGAGCCATGATGCCGATATTGCGCACCCGTTCTATTGGTGTCTGACGAGCCATAAAAAAACTCGGTAATTACCAGCGGTAGTGTGCGAACGCCTTGTTGGCATCCGCCATTCGATGTGTGTCTTCGCGCTTCTTGACCGCGCCGCCCCGATTGGCGGCAGCGTCGAGGATTTCAGCGGCCAGCCGCTCTTCCATCGACTTCTCGCCGCGTGAGCGCGCCGCCGCCACCAGCCATCGCATCGCGAGTGAGTTGCGCCGTGCGGGCCGCACCTCGCTCGGAACTTGATAGTTGGCGCCGCCGACCCGCCGCGAGCGAACCTCGACGGCCGGGCGCACGTTGTCGAGCGCGCGTTTGAAGACGACCAGGCCGTCTTCCTTCGAGCGCTCAGCGGCGAGCTCGAGCGCGTGATAAAAAATCTGCTCGGCCAGCGACTTCTTGCCCCGCTCCATCACGACGTTCATGAACTTCGCGACAGTGCGGTCGTGATACTTGGGGTCCGCCGGAACTTCGCGGACGCGTATTTGTCCTTTGCGCGACATATAACTCTACTTGGGTTTCTTCGACCCGTACTTCGAGCGGCCCTTGCGCCGCTCCTGCACGCCGATTGAATCCAGCGTGCCGCGAATCACGTGATAGCGGACGCCCGGCAAGTCGCGCACGCGACCGCCGCGAATCAGCACGACCGAATGCTCCTGCAGGTTGTGGCCGACGCCCGGGATATAGGTATTCACCTCGATCCCGTTGGACAGCCGCACGCGCGCGACCTTGCGCAACGCCGAGTTGGGCTTCTTGGGCGTGGTCGTCTTCACCTGCGTGCATACGCCGCGCTTCTGCGGCGAGCCTTCGAGCGCGCGCGCCTTCACCTTGAAGCGTTTCTTCACGCGCGCCTGCCGGATCAATTGATTTATCGTCGGCACAGTTTTCTCAATCTAATCACTTCTCGTTCTTTTGCGCGTCGCGAGTTTCGTCCCGCTGGACGCTCGCCCGTTTCTCAAAGACCGCTCGGCGCCGGCCTCGCAGCCGGCCCGGTTTTTCGCCGGATTGCCCCCGTTGGGGCGCGGTGTTCAAACAAACCCCCCAAGGACAACTTATGCCCTTGGGGGAAACATCATTATGTACGGGACCCGACCCGCCGTGTCAATCTCCGCCGGGTGCCGGAGCCGCCGCCAGCTCAGGTTTTTCCACATCCTCTTCGGCCGCGGCGCCTTCGACCTTGACCACCATCTGGTTGTACGAGTTCATACCGGTGCCGGCCGGAATCAGGCGTCCCATGATGACGTTTTCCTTGAGCCCGACCAGCCGGTCCACTTTGCCGTTGATAGCAGACTCGGTCAGCACGCGCGTGGTCTCCTGGAACGACGCCGCCGAGATGAAACTTTCGGTCGACAAAGACGCCTTGGTGATTCCGAGCAGCAGCGGCTCCGCAATCGCGGGCTCGCCGCCGCGCGTCAGCACGCGGCCGTTCTCCTCGTCGAAGCGCCACTTCTCGACCTGGTCGCCGACCAGGAACGGTGTGTCGCCGACTTCCTTGATCCGCACGCGGCGCAGCATCTGGCGCACGATCACTTCGATATGCTTGTCGTTGATGCGCACGCCCTGCAGCCGGTAGATTTCCTGGATTTCGTCGACCAGGTATTTCGCCAGCGCCTTCTCGCCGAGAATCGTCAGGATGTCATGCGGATTCGACGAGCCTTCCATCAGCGGCTCGCCGGCCTTGACGATATCGCCCTCATGCACCGCGATATGCTTGCCCTTCGGAATCAGGTACTCGCGCTTCTCGCCGATTTCAGGAGTCACTTCGACCTTGCGCTTGCCCTTGGTGTCCTTGCCGAACGAAACCTGACCGTCGATTTCCGAGATCACCGCGAACTCCTTCGGCTTGCGCGCTTCGAACAGCTCCGCCACGCGCGGCAGACCGCCGGTGATGTCCTTGGTCTTGGTCGTCTCGCGCGGAATCTTCGCGATCACGTCGCCGGGCTCGACCGCCGTGCCTTCGGGCACGTTGATATACGCGCCGACCGGCAGGAAGTAGCGCGCGACGTTGTTCGAACTCGGCAGCTTGGCAGTCTTGCCGGACGCATCCTTTATCGAGATACGCGGGCGCACGTCGAGGTCCTTGAACTCGACGATAACGTTGGAGCGCGCGCCGGTTCGTTCATCGACCCGCTCCTCCATCGTCTTGCCTTCGATGATATCGCCGTACTTAACCGTGCCGCCGACTTCGGTGATGATCGGCGTCGTGTAAGGATCCCATTCCGCGATCAGCTCGCCCGGCTTGACCTTGTCGCCTTCGGCCTTGCGCAGCTTGGCGCCGTACACGAGCGGATAACGCTCGCGTTCGCGCTCGCGCACGCGGCCGCCTTCGTCGGTGACCTGCGCGGCGATAACGACTTCGCCATGCCGCGTCATCACGACCAGGTTGCCGTCGCGGCTTTTGACGGTGTTGACGCCATGCAGGCGCATCACGCCTTCGTTGCGCACTTCGAGCGTGGTCTGCTCGGCGCGCCGGCTGGCGGTACCGCCGATATGGAAGGTACGCATCGTGAGCTGCGTGCCCGGCTCGCCAATCGACTGCGCTGCGATGATTCCGATCGACTCGCCGAGATTCACCAGATGCCCGCGGCCGAGGTCGCGTCCGTAGCACTTGACGCAAACGCCCTGGCGCGACTGGCAGGTCAGCACCGAACGAATCTTGATTCGCTCGACGCCGGCGTCTTCGATTCTCTTTACCTTGTCCTCATCGATCATCTCGTTGGCATGCACCAGCACTTCGTTGGTGAACGCGTCGCGGATGTCTTCGAGGGCGACGCGGCCGAGCACGCGGTCGCCGAGGCCTTCGATTATCTCGCCGCCTTCGACCAGCGGCGTCATCTCGATGCCGTCGAGCGTGCCGCAATCGTCCTCGATGATGATCGAGTCCTGCGCCACGTCGACCAGGCGGCGGGTCAGGTAGCCGGAGTTCGCCGTCTTGAGCGCGGTGTCGGCCAGACCCTTGCGCGCGCCGTGAGTCGAGATGAAGTACTGCAGAACGGTGAGACCCTCGCGGAAGTTCGCGGTGATCGGAGTCTCGATGATTTCACCCGACGGTTTCGCCATCAGGCCGCGCAGTCCTGCGAGCTGGCGAATCTGCTGCTCGGAACCGCGGGCGCCCGAGTCGGCCATGATGAAAATCGGATTGAACGACGGCCCCGTGATG
The DNA here is from genome assembly GCA_963747845.1 of uncultured delta proteobacterium. Lineage (GTDB taxonomy): Bacteria > Desulfobacterota > Binatia > Binatales > Binataceae > Binatus. Next base: position 172,818 of record CAVVGR010000012.1, on the reverse strand, counting down.
GTCTCGCCCTTGTCGTTGCGGCCGAAGACCTGGGTCGACAGTCCCTTGATAACGGCGCTGCCGATCTGATCCTGCACTTCGGCCCAGATATCGACGACCTTGTTGTAGCGCTCGCCGTCGGTGATGACGCCGTTGTTGTACTGCTGCTGAATCTCGCTGACCTGCTTCTGCGCGCCTTCGAGCAGATGCGCTTTCTGCGGCGGAATCGTCATGTCCTTGATCGAGATCGAGATTCCGGCCTTGGTCGCGAATTCGAAGCCGATGTCCTTCAGGCGGTCGGCGAAGATAACCGTCGCCTTGTCGCCCGCGCGGCGATAGACGATGTCGATCAGGTTGCCGAGCTCCTTTTTCTTCATCGTCTTGTTGAGCTCGGTGAACGGAATCTCGGGCGGTACGATCTCATACAGCAGCACGCGCCCAACGGTAGTGGTGACGCGCTCGTAACGAGGCATCGCAGCAACCGCCGCTGCCGCTGCCGCGGCGCGCTCCTTCTTGGTGCGCGGCTTGCCGTTCGCCTCAGGCTCGGCCACCACGATTCCAGTCGCGAGCTGCGGCGACATCCGCACCGTGATCTTCGCGTGCAGATCGATCTCTTCGTGATCGTACGCGATTCGCACTTCCTCGACGTTGGCGAAGTTCTTGCCCTCACCGCGCGCCAGCGGCTTCTCGCGCGTCATGTAGTACAGGCCCAGCACCATGTCCTGGGTCGGCACGATCACGGGCTTGCCCGACGCCGGCGACAGGATGTTGTTGGTCGACATCATGAGCGCGCGCGACTCGACCTGCGCCTCGATCGACAGCGGCACATGCACCGCCATCTGATCGCCGTCGAAGTCCGCGTTGTACGCGACGCATACAAGAGGATGCAGCTGAATCGCCTTGCCCTCGATCAGCACCGGCTCGAACGCCTGGATGCCGAGGCGATGCAGCGTCGGCGCGCGATTGAGCAGCACGGGATGCTCGCGGATAACCTCGTCGAGGATATCCCACACATCCTTGCCCTCTTTCTCGACCATCTTCTTCGCGCTCTTGATAGTCGTGACGTAGCCCTTTTCTTCGAGCTTGTTGTAGATGAACGGCTTGAACAGCTCGAGCGCCATCTTCTTCGGCAGGCCGCATTGATGGAGCCGCAGCTCGGGGCCGACCACGATGACCGAGCGGCCCGAGTAGTCGACGCGCTTGCCGAGCAGGTTCTGACGGAAGCGGCCCGACTTGCCCTTGAGCATGTCGGACAGCGACTTCAGCGGACGCTTGGACGGCCCGGTGATCGCGCGGCCGCGGCGGCCGTTGTCGAACAGCGCATCGACGGCCTCCTGCAGCATCCGCTTTTCGTTGCGAATAATGATGTCCGGGGCGTTGAGCTCGATCAGCCGCTTCAAGCGGTTGTTGCGGTTGATTACGCGCCGGTAGAGGTCGTTCAGATCCGAGGTGGCGAAGCGTCCGCCGTCCAGCGGTACGAGAGGACGCAGGTCGGGCGGAATGACCGGCAGAATCGTAAGGATCATCCACTCGGGCTTGTTGCCCGAGTCGCGAAACGCGTTGACGACCTTGAGGCGCTTGGCAACTTTCTTGCGGCGCGCTTCACTGGCGGTCGCCTTCATCTCGGCGCGCAGTTCTTCCGCCAGCTTGTCGAGCGTGAGTTGTCCGAGCAGCGAGCGGACCGCCTCGGCGCCCATCTCAGCCTTGAAGGCGTCGCCGTATTGCTCGCGCGCCTCGCGATATTTGCGCTCGGTGAGCAGCTCTTTGTACTGCAGCGGAGTCTCACCGGCGTCGGTGACGATGTAGCACTCGAAGTATAGGACCTTCTCGAGTTCCTTCAGCGTCATATCGAGGAGGGTGCCGATGCGCGACGGCAGCGAGCGCAGGAACCAGATGTGCGCGACCGGGGCCGCGAGATCGATATGACCCATCCGCTCGCGCCGGACTTTCGACTGGATGACTTCGACGCCGCACTTCTCGCAGACGACACCGCGATGACGCATGCGCTTGTACTTGCCGCAGTTGCATTCGTAGTCCTTGGTCGGCCCGAAAATCTTGGCGCAGAACAGCCCGTCACGCTCCGGCTTGAAAGTCCGGTAGTTGATCGTTTCGGGCTTCTTGACCTCGCCGTGCGACCACGAGCGGATCATTTCCGGCGACGCGATCGAAATCCGGATCGCGTTGAACGCCAGTGGATTCTTGGGCTTCTCGAAAATGCCGAAGAGATCTTCCATCTCTGTTATAACTCCCTGGCCCTTAAGCCCTTTGCGGCTGCTCGAGCAGCTCCATGTTCAGGCAGAGCGATTGGAGCTCCTTGACCATAACGTTGAACGATTCGGGCAGTCCGGGCTCGAGCGTGTTCTCGCCCTTGACGATCGCTTCGTACATCCGCGTTCGTCCCGCCACGTCGTCTGATTTAACCGTGAGCATTTCCTGGAGCGTGTACGCCGCGCCGTAAGCCTCGAGCGCCCACACTTCCATTTCTCCGAGCCGCTGGCCGCCGAACTGGGCCTTGCCGCCGAGCGGCTGCTGCGTAACCAGGCTGTAGGGACCAGTCGACCGCGCGTGAATCTTGTCCTCGACCAGGTGATGCAGCTTCATCATATACATGACGCCGACTGTCACCGGCTGCTCGAACGGCAACCCGGTGCGGCCGTCGTGGAGCTGCGCCTGTCCGGTCTCGGGCAGGTCGGCGCGCTTGAGCAACTGGAAAATTTCCTCTTCGCGCGCGCCGTCGAACACGGGCGACGCCACATGCACGCCAGCCAGCGCCTTGGCCGCGAGCTTGTAGATGTCGGGCTCGGCCAACTCGTCGATAAACTCGTGGCTTTCCTTCTCGGGATAGATTTCCTTGAGCCGCTTCTTCAGCTGCGCGGCGCTGACGCCGTTGCGCAGGTCTTCTTCGATCTTGTGCCCGAGCTCGCGCGCGGCCCATCCGAGATGCGTCTCCAGAATCTGGCCGACGTTCATGCGTGACGGCACGCCGAGCGGATTGAGCACGATATCGACCGGGGTGCCGTCCTGCAGGCTCGGCATGTCTTCCTCGGGCAGGATGCGCGAGAGCACGCCCTTGTTGCCGTGGCGTCCGGCCATCTTGTCGCCGACCTGGAGCCGGCGCTTGATCGCGACAAATACTTTGATCATCTTGATCACGCCCGGCGCGAGCTCGTCGCCCGCCTTCAGGCGCTCGACCTTGGCTCCGTAATGGCTCTGCACGGCCTCGACGTTCGCGTTCATCGCGGCGATCGCGTTCTCGGCCTCTTCCTGCGACGACTCGTTCTCGACCCGGACCTGGCCCCACAGCGTCGGCGCCAGCTCTTCGAGCTCCTCGGCGCTGATAGTGTCGCCCTTCTTGAGCAGTTCCTTGCGCTCGTCGGACATCACGCGTCCCGCCAGCTTCTTGCCGGCGAGCGACTTCTTCAACTTGCGCAGCGTTTCCTGCCGGATGATTCGCACTTCCTCGGCTTCGTCCTGCTTGAGACGCTCGGCCTCGAGCACTTCGATTTCCTGCGTGCGTTCGTCTTTGGAGACGCCGCGGCGCGAGAACACGCGCGCCGTCAATCACGGTGCCTTCGACGCCCGGCGGCACGCGCAGGCTGGTGTCGCGCACTTCGCCGGCCTTCTCGCCGAAAATCGCGCGCAGCAGTTTCTCTTCGGGAGAAAGCTGGGTCTCGCCCTTCGGCGTGATCTTGCCAACGAGGATGTCGCCCGGACGGACTTCGGCGCCGATGCGGATGATGCCGCTCTGGTCGAGGTCCTTGAGCGCCTCTTCGCCGACGTTGGGGATGTCGCGGGTGATTTCCTCGGGTCCGAGCTTGGTGTCGCGCGCGATACATTCGAACTCTTCGATATGCACCGACGTGAACAGGTCTTCCTTGACCACGCGCTCGGAGATGAGGATCGAGTCCTCGAAGTTGTAGCCGCCCCACGGCATGAACGCGACCAGCACGTTGCGGCCGAGTGCCAGCTCGCCCATGTCAGTCGACGGACCGTCGGCCAGCACGTCGCCGGACTTCACGCGCTCGCCTTTGACGACGATCGGGCGCTGATTGATGCAGGTGTTCTGATTCGAGCGCTGGTACTTGATCAGGTTGTAGATATCGACGCCAGCATCGCGCAGATCTTTGGTCTGCTTGTCGGCGCGCACGACGATTCGCTCCGCATCGACGCTCTCGACGATACCGTCGCGCTTGCCGACCACGGTAACGCCCGAGTCGCGGCCCACTGTTCCTTCAAGCCCGGTGCCGACCAGAGGCGCGTCGGGCTTCAGCAGAGGAACGGCCTGGCGCTGCATGTTCGAGCCCATCAGCGCGCGATTGGCGTCGTCGTTCTCGAGGAACGGGATTAAGGATGCGGCGACCGACACGAGCTGGTTAGGCGACACGTCCATGTACTGGACGTCTTCGGCGCGGACCACGGTGGACTCGCCGCCGATACGCGCTGAGACGAAATCCGCGGTGAAGCGGCCGTGGGTATCGAGCTGCGCGTTGGCCTGCGCGATGACTTTGTCTTCCTCGTCGAGCGCGGACAGGTAGACGATTCGATCGGTGACGCGATTGTTTTCGACTTCGCGATATGGCGTTTCGATAAAGCCGTACTCGTTGACGCGCGCATATGTGGAGAGCGCCGCGATGAGACCGATATTCGGACCCTCAGGCGTTTCGATCGGGCATACGCGGCCGTAATGCGTCGGATGAACGTCGCGGACTTCGAAACCCGCGCGCTCACGCGTCAGGCCGCCGGGTCCAAGCGCAGACAGGCGCCGCTTATGCGCGATTTCGCTCAGCGGATTGGTCTGATCCATGAACTGCGACAGCTGCGACGATCCGAAGAACTCCTTGATGACGGCCGAAGCGGGCTTGTAGTTGACCAGCTCCTGCGGCATCAGGGTTTCGATATCCTGCAGGCTCATCCGCTCTTTGATTGCGCGCTCCATGCGGACCAGTCCGATGCGGAACTGGTTCTCGACCAGCTCGCCGACCGCACGCACGCGGCGATTGCCAAGATGGTCGATATCGTCGACCTGGCCGTTGCCGTTCTTGAGGTCCATCAGGTAGCGGACGACTTCGAGGATATCCTCGCGGCGCAGTGTGCCCTGTTCGAGCGGCACGTCAATCTTGAGCTTGTGATTGAGCTTCAGCCGGCCGACTTTCGAGAGGTCGTAGCGCTCGGCGTTGAAGAACAGGTTGTTGAAGAAGGTAGTCGCCGTTTCCTGCGTCGGCGGATCGCCGGGGCGCAGGCGCCGGTAAATTTCGATGACCGCCTCTTCGGGCGTGCCGAGCTTGTCCTGCGCCAGGTCAGGCGCAGCGGACCGCCGCCGGGCGCGTCCTCGGTGAACAGCACTTCGATTTTCTTGACCCCGTGCGCCTTGAGCTTTTCGAGTGTCTCCTCGGTCAGATCTTCGTTGGTGCCAATCAGCACCTCGCCGGTGGTGGAATCGACGATGTCATGGGCCGAGACGCGGCCGACTATTTCGTCGAGCGCAATCGGCACTTCGGAAATCTTCGCCTGTTCCATCGCGCGCACGATGGCCTTGTTGAACTTGCGGCCCTCGCGCGCGATCACTTCGCCCGACTTGGGATCCTTGACGTCGCGGCTCACGCGCGAACCCAGCAGATGGTCGGCGACGAACTGCTTGGTGTACTGCTTGCGAGTCGAGGACGATCACGTCCTTGCGGTAGTAGTAGTTGAGCAGGTCCTCGGTGGTCATCCCGAGCGCGCGCAGCAGCACGGTCGCCGGGAACTTGCGGCGGCGGTCGATGCGCACGTAGAGCACGTCGCGCGGGTCGAATTCGAAATCGATCCAGCTCCCGCGATACGGAATGATTCGCGCCGAGTAGAGCAGCTTGCCGGTCGAGTGCGTGCGGCCCTTGTCATGCTCGAAAAACACGCCGGGCGATCGATGCAGCTGCGAGACGATGACGCGCTCGGTGCCGTTCACCATGAAGGTGCCGTTACCGGTCATCAGCGGTATCTCGCCGAAATAAACTTCCTGCTCCTTGACGTTCTTAATCGAGCGGCGGCCGTTCTCGACGTCCCAGATGACGAGCTGAATCTTGACCTTGAGCGGCGCCGCGTAGGTCATGCCGCGCTGATGGCATTCCTCGACGTCGTACTTGGGCGTGCCGAGTTCGTAGGAGACGAACTCGAGCGACGCGGTCTCGTTGAAATCCTTGATCGGAAAAACCGACTTGAAGACCGCCTGCAGACCTACGTCCGCGCGGTCTTCAGTGGAGACGCCGACCTGCAGGAAATCGTCATACGAGCGCTTCTGAATCTCGATCAGATTCGGAATCTCGATGATCTTCTTGATCTTGCCAAAGGAGCGGCGAATACGAAGATTGCTAGTTACATGAACCTGGGCCATCAGCTACCTCACCGTGCGGGCGCCACATACTCCGGCGCGCCGTGAAGCAATAGAGAACGCGGGCGCAGGGATATCCCCCGTGCCCACGGCTTCATCGATAAAGACCGTTTGAAATTCCCGCGCGCCGATAAGTCCCGCGCCCGCTGAATTTCCCGACCCTTTGTTGTGCGTCAAAAAGACTAAACCCTTCCTACTTCAGCTCCACACTGCCGCCGGCCGCTTCCAGCTTCTTCTTGATGTCCTCGGCCTCGGCCTTGTTGACGCCTTCCTTGACTGCCTTGGGCGCGCCGTCGACCAGGTCCTTGGCCTCTTTGAGGCCGAGTCCGGTCAATTCGCGCACGACCTTGATCACCTGGATCTTCTTGTCGCCGGAGCCCGTCAGCACGACATTGAACTCTTCCTTCTCGGGCGCTGCCGCCGCCGCGCCGCCGGCCGCCGGACCTGCCGCAGCCACCGCGACCGGAGCCGCCGCCGAGACGCCGAGCTCGGCCTCGAGTTCCTTAACCAGCGCCGCCGCATCGATGAGGGTCAGGTTCTTCAGATAATCCTTCACCTGATCGCGGCTGAGTTGTGCTTCTGACATGTTACCTTCTCTCCTTGTTCACGCATCCGGGGAGATGTTGTGGGAGCGCCCCGAGATTGTTCTTTTCAGTCAAGTGGATCATTCAACTTAAGCATGGTGGATGCGTTCTGCACGCCACCAAAAAAACTCTTATGTTCAGCCCTCGGACGCGGGCGCCGGAGTCTCGGGCGCAGGCTCCGATGAAGACGGTTCCGATGAAGCCGGCGCCGCCGGAGCCGCAGCCGGCGCGGCGTCGCCGTTCTTCTTGCCAATCGCGTCGATCACGCGCGCCAGGTACGAGCCCGGCTCGTTGAGCAGGCGGACCAGCTGGGTCGCCGGCGCATTGAGCAGCCCGAGCAACTGGCCGAAAATCACTTCGCGCGACGGCAGTGTCGCCAGCGACTGCACTTCCTCGGGCGTGAGCGCCTTGCCGTCGAGCACGCCGCCGCGCAGCTTCAGCTTGTCGCCGATCGGCCCGAACGACGTGAAAGTTTTCGCCAGGACGACCGGATCCTCGTAACTGAGGATGAGTCCGACCTGCCCGCCGAGGCTGGTGTCGAGCGCCTCGTACTTGGTGCCCTTGATAGCGTGGCGCACGAGCGTGTTCTTGGCGATACGCATCTCGCCGCGCACGGCGCGCAGGCGCTTGCGCATCTCGGTCGATTCGGCAGCGGTCATACCGCGGTACTCGGACACGAGCGCGATACTGGCGCGGTTGAAACTCTTCGAGAGGTCTTCGACCAGCGCGGTTTTCTCTGATTTCTTCATCTAACTATACCAACCCAGCTCCCACGAACGAAAAGCTATGCGGCCGCCGCGAGCGCCTTGGGCGCCGCCTGCGCCGTATCGACCCGCACGCCGGGACCCATGGTCGATGAAAGCGCGACGCTGCGAATGTAATTGCCCTTGGCGCTGGCCGGCTTGGAGCGAACGATCGCACCGAGAATAGCGCGCACGTTGTCGAGCAGCTTCTGATCGCCAAAACTCAGCTTGCCGACCCGCGCGTGCACGACGCCGGCCTTGTCGACCCGGTAGTCCACCTTACCGGCCTTGATCTCGGCGACCGCTTTGGCGACGTCGAAGGTCACGGTGCCGACCTTGGGATTGGGCATCAGGCCGCGCGGCCCGAGAATTTTGCCGATACGGCCGACCTGGCCCATCATGTCGGGCGTCGCGATGACGCGGTCGAAGTCGAGCCAGTTCTCTTCCTGTATCTTCTTTATAATGTCGTCGCCGCCGACGAAGTCCGCGCCTGCCTCGCGCGCCTCGCGCTCTTTCTCGCCCTTGGCGACGACAAGAACGCGGGCGGTCGAGCCGGTGCCATGCGGCAGCACGATAGTGCCGCGCACGTTCTGATCGGCCTGGCGCGGATCGACGCCGAGCCGCACGGCCAGCTCGACGGTCTCGTCGAACTTGGCCAGCTTGTTGGCGACGACCAGCTTGATCGCTTCTTCGAGCGTGTAGCGCTTTTCGCGATCGATCTTCTTGAGCGCTTCTTTGTACTTCTTGCCTGCCATCTTCCTTAAGCCTTAGTCGGTGACGTCGATTCCCATGCTGCGGGCGGTGCCCGAGACCGTGTGGACCGCGGCGGCGAGGTCGGCCGCGGTCAGATCCTTGAGCTTGGTCTTGGCGATTTCCTCGACCTGCGCGCGGGTGACCTTGCCGACCTTGTTCTTGTTGGGCATCGGCGAGCCCTTTTCGATTCCCGCCGCACGCAATAAGAGGATAGAGGCGGGCGGGCTCTTGGTGATGAAGGTGAACGAGCGGTCGGCATACACGGTGACGACCACCGGGATGACGAGGCCCTGCATGTTCTGGGTCTGCGCGTTGAAGGCCTTGCAGAACTCCATGATATTGACGCCGCGCTGGCCGAGCGCAGGGCCCACCGGCGGCGACGGGTTGGCCGCGCCGGCCGGAATCTGGAGCTTGATCGATCCGACAACTTTCTTAGCCATCTTTTTCAGTGAATCCGTTTTTTCAGTGAATCCGTTTTGTGCACAGTTCGAGTACGAAAATTTCCTTAGATGCCCGTGGGGCGGGCCGCCGTGCCTGCCATTTCGGCCAGCCGATTGTTATCGTTAAGCCTTCTCTACCTGCACAAAGTCGAGTTCGACCGGAGTTGCGCGGCCGAAAATCGAAATCAGAACGCGAACCTTGCCCTTCTCGGGCTTCACTTCCTCGACGGTGCCGTTGAAGTCCTGGAAGGGGCCGTCGACGACCTTGATTGCCTCGCCGACTTCGAACAGCACCTTGGGCTTGGGCCTGAGCGCGCCCTCTTCCATCTGCTGCTCGATTTCTTCGACCTCGGACATCGGAACTTCGGGCGGGTTGGTGGAATGCCCGACGAAGCCGGTTATTTTCGGCGTGTCCTTGATTACGTGCCAGGTCTCGTCGTCGAGCACCATCTGCACGAAGATATAGCCGGGGAAAAATTTGCGGCTCGAAACCTTGCGCGCGCCGCCCTTGCCGAGTTCCTGCACGCGTTCGATCGGGACCAGCACTTTGCCGATTTTGTCTTCCTTGTGCAGCGAGCGCACGCGCTCCTCGAGCGCGGCCTTGGCCTTGTGCTCATAGCCCGAGTAGGTATGGACGATATACCACTTCATCGCGGGCTTGGCGGCGGTTTCGGTAATTGGCTCAGTCATCTTGATGAACAGTAGTCAGTTGATGAACAGTCGTCAGAATCTACCTAGCGGAGCAGCATCTGCACGCCGCGCACCGCAAAAAAATCGATCACTCCGAGCCACAAAGCCATCACAAACGTCAGACCGACAACCACAATGGTGGCCTGCATGGTCTCCTTGGGCGAGGGGTAATGGACCTTGGCAAGTTCCGTCCACGCTTCCGAGACGAAACTTACGCCCTGATTGAAGTAACTTTTCAGACTATTCATTTTTCGTGCCTAAATCAAGCAACCTCTTTTCAGTGAATGGCTACCCTGCGTCTCGATCCTTCCAGCGCCTTCGGTCGCATCGCGCGATTTGTTGGCGGGCCAGCCAGGGGTCGAACCTGGAACCCTCGGATTTGGAGTCCGATGCTCTGCCAATTGGAGCTACTGACCCGTTTTCTATTTTCAGCACCAGCGCGTGCGTCAGCAGCAACGCTACTGATTACGAAACTTTGCCTTCTTTGTGTACGGTGTGCGACCGGCAGCGCGGACAGAATTTCTTGATCGAAAATTTGTCGGTCTGCGTCTTCTTGTTCTTGGTGGTCGTGTAGTTGCGCGACTTGCAAGTGTCGCACGACAGCGAAATCAGATCTCTCATTGTAGTATGCCTCGAAAAAAACCTCGCGCCGTTTTCACCCGGCGCAAATCTGGAAAGCCCACGACGGGATTCGAACCCGTGACCTCTTCCTTACCAAGGAAGTGCTCTACCGACTGAGCTACATGGGCATCCGTGCAATGCTCTCACCTGGACAATCGATAAACACTCCCGCAACATCAGCCGCCTGAAAAGTCTGGAGCGGGAAACGGGACTCGAACCCGCGACCCCGAGCTTGGAAGGCTCGCGCTCTACCAACTGAGCTATTCCCGCTCTCCCCATCGAACCCAATATTATACTGGTGGAGAGGGGAGGATTCGAACCTCCGTAGGCATAAGCCGGCAGATTTACAGTCTGCTCCCTTTGGCCACTCGGGAACCTCTCCTCCCAAGGCAATCGTGCCGACCAAGCCGATGGCGAGAATCGAACTCGCAACCACCTGATTACAAATCAGGTGCTCTACCGTTGAGCTACATCGGCAAACGACGTTAAGAAGGAAAAGCTATTCGGCGGCGGTACGACTGTCAAGCTAAACGGCATTTCGGGGTCTGCTTCTTGCATCGGGAGGCGAAGGAAGGCGGGCACGGCGGCCCGCCCCACTTATCCCAACGGCGCTGCCGCCCATCAGCCACCTCAGCCCCAGCCGAGTTCCTTCATGGCCCATCCCGCGTGCCAGATTTTCGTCATGTGCCGAATCTTGTCGCCGTCGAAATCCATCACGTACACGTAGTCCGACTTCACGCGCTTGCCGGTTGGCGGGCAGGGGCCGCCCGGTCCCGTATGAGTGCCGGAGAAAACGGCGAAGGCCGAGACGCTTTTGCGTTGCTCATCGGTGGCGAACGACTTCAGCTCATAGCGGCCGTCGGGAATCGGTGTCAGCAGCCCCTTCATCCACTCGGTGTACTGCTGCAGGGTCGCTGTGTCGGCGAGCGGTTCGGCTTGCGCGGAGAACGTCGCACCGGGCTTGCAATACTGCTTGCATCCTTCCCAGCCCTTTCCCGTTTCGCATGCTTCGAAGAATTTTCCGGCGATCTCGGTAATAGATGCCATGTCGATGAGTCCTCTCGAGAATTTTCTGATGTTGGTTAGTTGAAACGAGAATCACTGTGGGCGTCAAGCTGAAGGCGTCGTGGGTCTGTTCGCTCCTTGTTTAAGAATGGGTACAGCTGACCGCGGTTTTGTTGCAATACGCAATCCTACCTGGGGTTAACTATCAGTTTGGTTGCCGCGCACATGCGCCTGGATAGTCGAGATGTTACCGATGTGACAAACTCAGACTTGCGGAGAGAGGAACAATCGGCGACAGTGATCTTCATGCCGAAAGCCAAGCCTACCAGCAGCACCCTGATGGACCTTGAATGGGCCCGGGTCTACGCTGACCGTATCAAGGACGAGCTGAAACTAATCACCAAGACGCTGTCGGACCTCAACGCGCACGCGATGCATCCGCATCTCGTCAAGGGCGCGGTGCTGCTGAAGACGCAGATGAAAGAGGCCAGTCAGCAGGTTGGCGGGATGAGAAAGATCGCGAGCCAGTACGAATCCGACTGGATGAACACGATCAAGAAGGCGCTGGCGCGGAAATATCCGGGCTTCAACGAACGTGCGGCGACGGCAACCGGAACGGCCGCAAAGAGAGCCTCGAAGAGCAAACCGAAGTCGGCGCGCAAGCCGTAGCGATACTAGTTAGACGTCAGCGCCTGCCATACTACCGCGAAAGCCTGCCGCACGGTGGCGGCGTCGGCCTGATCGCATTGCACACTCATCGTCGCGTCGGAGGATAGATCGCCCGAGTACGACCTGCCGTCGGCATAAGCCACAGTGAGACCAGCGCCGCAAAGCGCATCGGCGGCCGGATCAGCCATTTGCAGGTATCTCTGATCTTCCGGACCCACCGTAACCGTCACGATATTGGTCTTGGGCGGAATTACTGGATCGGCGACGTTCTCGATCGTACTGAATCCTGCACCGATGAATCCTGCCCTTACGCGCGGGGCGTTGGCCGGATCGCACTGAACTTCCAGCGAGCCGCCATCTGCGACATCGCCTCGCGATGGCAGGCCGCCCGGAAATGGCTGCGTCAGACCGGCGCCACAGATTGCGGCGGCCGCAATTCCGGCTAGTTCGAGATCCTGTTCCCTGGCGGGGACTATCGTGAGAATCATTGTGCCCTCCTTGGCCGGGTTCTGAACGGACCCGGCGCTGCACGCTGAAAGGTTCGTAACAATCGCAGTATCAAACGGGCAGGCGAGCGCCAATCCATCGGAGACGGCACAACAGAGACAGAATCGTGAATCGCGCGTGAAAAATGCGCACTGGACAAGGACCCTCACCTTCATCCTCTCCCTTTGAGGGAGAGGAGACAGAACCCGGACCAGATTAGGTAGAGGTTTCTACGAAGGGAGTTTCGCGGCGGCGCGGCGGCGGGCGATTTCGAAGAGGGCTACCGCGGCGGCGACTGACACGTTGAGCGAGCCAACTTTGCCGCGCATCGGGATGTCGACGACGAAGTCCGCGCCTTTTTTCACGATGTCGCGGACGCCACGCCCCTCGGAGCCGACGATAAGAGCGAGTTTGCGCGAGGTGTCGAGCGAGTAGATTGACGTATCGCCGCCCGGCGCGAGCGCTGCGGTCCAGTAGCCCGCTTGTTTGAGCTGCTCGATAGTGCGCGCGACGTTGCCGCATCGCGCGATCTTCAGATGGATCCACGCGCCGGCCGACGACTTGACCGCCGCGGGCGTGATGCCGGCCGTGCGATCTTTCGCGATGACGATGGCGGTGACGCCGGCGCCTTCCGCCGATCGCATCAGCGCGCCCAGGTTGCGCGGGTCGGTGACGCCGTCCACCAGCACGATGGGGTCAGGCTGCGCGGCGAGAATATCTTCGAGCGGCATGTACTCGTACTCGCGCATCAGGGCCGCTATCCCCTGATGCCGCGCTGCAGGTCCTGCCAGGCGCTCAAGGCCGGTCTCGTCGGCGAACTCGACGCGGCCGCCGCCGGTCCTGACGAGATCTATTTCGGCGGCGAAGCGCCGCTCGTCGCCCGATTTCACGTAGAGCACTCGAATCGAGGCGGGCGCCGCGGCGACCAGCTCGCGGATTGGCTCGACGCCGTAGACAATTTCGCGATCGTTGGTGCTCGCGCGACGCGGTTCGCGCTCGGCCGCATCGGCGCGCCGATAGTCATGCGCGGGAGGCTGCGGCGCGAGCGGTTTGCCGGACGGCGCAGGTGAGTCGCGGCGCGGCGGGCGCGGTGCGTTGCGGTTGAAGCGCGGAGTGCGGGTCTTGTCGCGAAAATCTCTCATCGAGTGGCGATAGTATCAGAGCGCAGGTCGAGTAGCGCGCTCCTCCTTTGCCTCTCCCTGTCAGGGAGGTGTCACAGACACGCGGCCGACGCGAGACTTTGAGCGGCGGGTGAGGGTCCGAATTCCTGATTCTTCCCAGCGCGTGAAGAAGGGCATCCTTATATTCGGACCCTCACCCGCGCCGGAGGCGCGACCTCTCCCTGACAGGGAGAGGTAAGAAGGACGTTTCAATCGCTTGCGCAGATGTCTAAACTTGAACGCGATCCGCCGCGCCTATTTGCTCATGAGAATCACAGTTCCAGGATTTGCGATTATCGATCGCTACGTTGCGCGCGAAGTGCTTGCGCCGTTTGCGGTTGACGTTGGCCTGCTGACCTTTGCGCTGGTCACCGGCAAGCTGCTCAAGCTGATGGACATGGTGGTGAACCATGGCGTCAGCCTGGGCGAGGTGCTCGGCATAATCGGGTACATCATGCCGGCGTTCCTCGAGCTCACGTTTCCGATGGCGGTGCTGCTCGGCGTGTTGATGGGATTCGGGCGGATGTCGAGCGACCAGGAGATGACGGCGGCGCGCGCATGCGGGGTCAGCCTGTACCGGCTGGCGGTGCCGGTGATGATCGTGGCGCTGGGGGTGTACGCGATTTCGAGCTACTTCGCGTTCACGCTGCGGCCGTGGGCGAATTCCAATCTGCGCAACAAGCTGTTCGAGCTCAGCCAGACCCGCACCAGCGCCGGGCTGAAGGAAAAGATCTTCAACGACAATTTTCCCGGCCTGGTGGTGTACGTCGACGAGATGTCGGATACCGACTCGAGTTTGAAGGGCGTGATGATTTCGGACGCGCGCGATCCGCACAATCAGAACACGATCATCGCCAAGCGCGGAGTGATCCTGCCCGATTCGCAGCAGAAGTCGATCACGCTGCGGCTGTTCGACGGATCGATCTTCGGGATCGAGGCCGCCACCAAAGAGACGCACGTGACCAGCTTCATGACCTACGATCTCAGCGTGAGTCCCGACGCCGCGATGGACATGAGCATGCAGGACCCGGGCGAGATGACGTACACGCAACTGCGTGCCGATATTGCGCAGGCCCGCGCCAAGGGCAAGCCGGACTACGCCGCCGAGACCGAGATGGCGAGCAAGTACACCGTGCCGTTCGCGACGATGCTGTTCGCGCTGCTCGGCATCTCGCTCGGACTCAAGCCCGCGCGCGGCGGCCATTCGGAGCGCTTCGGCGTGAGCGTCGCGCTGTTCTTTCTCTACTACTCGCTGATGCGCGTGGGCGAGACGCTGGCGCAGCGCGGCAAGCTGAACTCGTGGGTCGCGATGAGCATCCCGGACCTCGTGTTCATGGTGCTGGCGTTCTGGTTCTTCTATCGCTCGGCGTCAGACAAGGGCGACCAGGGCCGCGGCCCCGGCGATATCATCTGGGACCTGGTCGAGCGCTACGAACGCAGCAGGCAGGCCGCATGAGACTACGACCGCGCCTGTCGCCGGTGATGGACCGATTCATCGCGGGCCAGTTCTTCGGCCCGTTCATGGTCTGCCTCGCTGCCTTCACGGCGGCCTACCTGCTCGGCGACATGTTCGATCGATTCGACGATTTGATCCGCTACGGCGGACTGGGATTGCTGGGCCTCGAATACTTCGCGCTCAAGCTGCCGCTGATTGTCTCGCAGGTTCTGCCGGTCGCATGCCTGGCGGGAGTGCTGTTCGGTTTCGCGCTGCTCAATCGATCGGGCGAGGTGCTGGCATGCCAGCAACTCGGCATCAGCCGGCTCGAGATGGCGGTGCCGGTGCTGCTGGTGGCGGTGTTGATTTCGGGTTTCGATTTTCTCATCAGCGAGACGGTGGTGCCCGCGGCGACGCGGCAGGCAAAATACATTTACGCGGTGGAACTCAAGAAGCATCAGCTCAGAGCGATGTTCGCCAACCGGCGCATCTGGGTGCGCGTGCGCGACGGGTTTATCTCGGTCGAGAACTTCGACAAGAAGCAGTCGCAGCTCAAGGGCATCACCCACTATCAACTCGATAGCGAGTTCGGCCTCAAGGACCTGCAGCATGCGACGTACGCAAAATGGAACGGCAGCGACTGGGTCGAGAGCGGGGTGAATTCGTTTTCGGTCGCCGATGGCGGCACGGTGACCAAAACCGCCGACACGCGTCTCAACCTCGGGCTGACGCCGGCTGATTTCGGCCTGCTGCGCTTCGACCCGGAGGAGTTCAGCCTGTGGGAACTCGACCGCTACATCGCGGACCTGCGCAGCAAGGGTCTCGACCCGGGCGGCTACGTGGTGGATCGCGATTTGAAATATGCGATGCCGCTGGCGTGCCTGATAATGGCGGCGCTCGGGATGGCGCTGAGCCTCGATCCGCTGCCGCGCAACCTGAGCCTCGGGCGCAGCTTCGGGCTGGCGATCGTGATCGGTTTCGCGTACTGGACCGCGCTGGGAATCACGTCGGCGCTGGGGCGTTCGGGACTGCTGCCGCCGCCAGTAGCCGCGTGGATTCCGAATTTCATGTTCGCGATGATCGCGATTTCGATTTTCCTGTTCGGCGAAGAACGCTGACCCGCCGAAGCGGCGGCAACCGTCAAGATCTTTGCGTTTTCGGATTGGTTCGCCTGGCGAAGAGCGGCACGGGCGAGAATCCGCGTCGAGTCCAGGATTGGCAGCGGCGAGTCGGCGGGGCTGATGAGCAACGGAATCTCGGTGCATGCCAACGCGACCGCGTCGCAGCCGCTGCCGGCAAGATCACGGATTACACTTTGAAAGTACGCGCGGGACTCTGGACAGGAAATGCGCGCGCACCAGCTCATCGTAGATGATCTGGTTGATACGCTGGCGTTGTTCGGCGTTCGGAACGCGGTGGTCGATGCCTGCCGGCGCCAGCTTGGACCGATACACGGGACCTTCCATCAGGAAGCGCGTCCCCAGAATGGCGAGCCGCTTGAAGCCGCGCTGCCGAGCCTCGCTGGAGACTTCCTCGGCGATGTGGATCCACGGCGCGGGTGAGCGGTCCCGCACAAGATCGAGTCCCTGATGCACCGTGTTGTCGGGGCAGATCAGCAATTGCGCTCCGGATCGGACGAGCTTCGCCGCCGACTCAAGCATCATCTCACCCACCGCTTCCCAGTCGTCTTGTCTATGAGGCGCTGGTAACTGCCGAGGGAGAAGCCGTGCAGCGTGATCTCCGGATGCTCATGCGGCCCGAGCAATGCGGCGCCCTCAAGACAGATGGTGCGGTAGCAAAGCGCAGCGCCTTCGCTACTGACTGCCACGATGCCGATATGCTTCATAGATCTTTTCCTGCCACAGGAGCCGGTGGAAAGAAAACTCCTGGCCATGTTACTTCTAGTGCCAGGTACTTCGTAGGAGCCCGGAAAGGAGACTGCCATGGTCACGCGCCGCGCAGAATGTTCCTGCGGCCAGCTTTCAGCCATCTGCTCAGGCGAGCCCATACGCGTCTCCGTATGCCATTGTCTGGCCTGCAAGCGCCGGAGCGGTAGCGCATTCAGCTTCAACGCGCGGTTTGCCGACGGCGACGTAGCGATCGAGGGACGAGCGGCGGAGTTCACGCGAATCGGCGACGATGGCGGCCGCGTCATCTACAGCTTCTGCCCCGATTGCGGGACGACTGTCCATTACCGAATTGACACTGATCCCGGCCTGGTCGCGATCCCCGTGGGCGCCTTCGCAGACCTTTCGTTTCCGCCGCCCACCGTGTCCGTCTATCACGAGAGCCGGCGCTACAAGTGGGTCGAGATCCGCACCGAACCTCTAAAGACTTTAGGCTGAAAAATCCGGCAATTCGCTGCTAGCCGCCGATTTGGTACATCGAGCGGTCCTGCGTTGAGCGGCCTTCGAGCAGGTGATGGCCGGTTGGCTTCAGCTCGACCGCGCGCTTGAGGATTTGCGCGACGTCGGCGATCACGTCGCTCGAATTCGAGCGCAGCGCCTTGCGCACGTCGAGTTCGTCGTCGTTGAGCAGGCACAGGTGGAATTTGCCGTCGGCCGTCAGGCGCATCCGGTTGCAGGTGCCGCAGTAAGGCTCGCTGACCGGGCTGATGAAACCGACCACGCCGCGCGCGCCCGCAAGCCGGAAGTTGCGCGATTCGTCGGCGAGGTTTTTAGCCGGGATTTCGGTGAGCGCGCCGAGCGCCGACTCGATTCTGCGCCGCGTCTCGATGTTCGACACGTAGCGCTTCATCGACAACCTCGCGCATTCGCCGCCGCCCAGCGGCATCAGCTCGATAAAGCGCACGTGCCAGTCGCGCTCGAGCGTCAGGCGCGCCAGATCGACCACGTCGGATTCGTTGTAGCCGGCGGTCACCACCGAGTTGAGCTTTATCGGCGTCAGTCCCGCCTCTTCGGCCGCGACTATCCCGCGCCAGATTTTCTCGAAGCTGCCCCATCGCATCTGCCGCTCGACGGTCGCGGGGTCCAGGCTGTCGAGATGCACGTTGATTCGATTCAGCCCCGCGCGCTTCAGCGCCGGCGCGAGCTCCGTCAGCAGCAGCGCGTTGGTGGTCAGCGCCAGGCCGTGCACTCCGGGCACGCGCGCCAGCCGCTCGACTATCTCCACGAGGTCGAGCCGCAAGGTCGGCTCGCCGCCCGTCAGCCGGAATTTTCGAAAGCCCACGCTGACCGCGGCGCGCGCGACGGTTTCGAACTCCGCCGGCGTCAGCAACTCGTCCTTGGGAAGAAAGCGCAAACCCTCGAGCGGCATACAATAGACGCATCGCAGGTTGCATGTGTCGATTACCGACAACCGCAGGTAATCTATCTGACGATTGAACGAGTCGCGGGGCACGAGTCCATAGTTATCGGAGCAGCCCGGGCGAAACAACTAAGCATCCGGCAGGGCGACGGGAGCGCAATCTTGCCAATCTGTCCGCAGCGCCTATTATCATTGGTGTCGGGGTTGAATGGCAGCGTGAACATGGTTTATCGATTGCGCGGAAACTCGCGAATAATCCGGTTGTGCTGCTCGCGGCCGCGATCGCCGCGTGGGGAGCCCTGCGTCGCGGCTTCGAGCTACGCGGCCGACGCGAACCGCGCCGCTTCCGACGCGGTCGTTGCCGAGGCGGAAAAACTCATTATGCAGGCTGGTCAGGCCGATCCCGCCGACAAAGATTATCCACCAGGCGATGGACGAGCTGAATGAGGCACTGCGCCTCGATCCTCGCAACGATTCGGCGTACGTGGATCTCGGCTTCTGCTACGGCGTGCTGCGCGACGGCGATACCGCGATCGAGATGTACCATGAGGCGACCGAGCTGAATCCGTCGGGCAGCAATTTCATCGAGCTGGCCGACGTGTACATGCGTGTCGGCGACTCTGAGGACGCGCTGCTGGCGGCCAACGCCGGAATATAAAAGATCCTAGCAACGCGCGGCTCTACAACGCCAAGGGCATGGCGCTGAACGATTTGCAGCGTTTCGACGAAGCCGAAGAAGCGTGGGAGAAAGCGCTCAAGCTCAATCCCAAGCTGAGAGTCGCGCAGGTAAATCTCGACGCGCTAAACGGCGGCTAGAACAACCGCGGCAGTATCTCAAGCATTCGTCGCACCAACCACCGCCGAGCCCGCCGCCGTAGCCCATCCGCACCCTCTATTCCCCTCTTCACCTCTCTTTATCCCCACTTATGCCGCGTTCCCCGCGACGTAGCGTCTGTTTCACCCGTTTCCTCTCCCTTTCCTTTCTCAGTCCATCCCTACGGGGCGTTGCCGACTGAGACCAGCACGAGGTACGGCGTCATGCGATCGTAGACGAAGCCGTCCACCTGTATCGGCTTCGAGTTGGCCGGGTTGGCCGCCGTGTTCGCGATCTGATTGCGCAATTTCTGATCTCCGACGACTTCGAGTTGCCGGCTGAGAATCAAGCGATACAAGTTCTGTCCCAGCTCGTCGCCCTGATCGAGCTGCAGACTATTGCTCATCGCGTCACCGTCGATCGACATCGGGATCGTGCGCCCGTTAACGCGCATGCGCACGATTTGCTGATCCACGGTCAAACCCGACGGAGCTTCCGCGAGGCGTCCGATCAGCTCGATCTCGTGGTAATGATTCGGGTCGTTGGTCGGGAATGGAAAACTCTGAAGACTGCCCATCCCGCGAAGGCCGCTGCCACCGCGGCCGCCGCCCGAGCCTGGCGAATCCGAAGCCGAGGGAATTCCATTGCCCCCATCGAATAGCCCCCATCGCGCCCATCGAGCCGATGCTTCCCCCGACCTCCACCACCGCCGGGACCCGCCGCTGATGCCATCGTAGCCGCCGTCGCAAAGGCCAGCGCCGCCGTGATTCCGGTGATCGTTTTGCGAATCATCGAGAATCCCTCCCTGCGACGCGATTGGATTTTTTAGCCGCCGGTGATCGGACGCTCGGGCTCCGCGACACAGTAGGCGCATCGGCAGAGACTTCTCAATTGCGGCATGGTGTAAATGGTTTCGTGACCGTCAACCCATCCGATAAACACTGCTGCTTCGCCCAGCCGCGAGAGCTGGCGCATGCGCAAGCTCGCGGGCTGCAGGTCGCCGCGCAGGTTGCCGCTGGCATGCATCGCACATGCATCCGCGGCGCAGATTTTCCAGCGGGAAAATGCTGTCGTGGCCGTCCACCCATTGCACGCCGACGGCGTAGCGCCCGACTTCGTGCAATCCTTTAATCTTCGGAGTCTTTGACTTGATTAGTGCCATCGGCGCAGTCTCAGCTGGAGTATATCCCCAGCGCTGCGTGGTGGGGAGACGTTAATTCTGTGAAGAAGGAGTCCTCGAAATCATGGATGAAAAAGCAAAAAAACAAGCGCTGCTGATGATCCCGTACGGACTGTTCGTCCTCGGCGCCGCTCATGGCGGCACGGCTACCGCGGCGACGGTCAACTGGGTTACGCAAGCCAGCTTCAAACCGCCGCTGGTGGTGGTTGGAATCAAGAAAGATTCGGGTTCGCATGCGATGGTGAAACACTCGAAGAAGTTTGCGCTCTCGATGCTGGCGGCGGGGCAGAAGGGAATCGCGGGCGCGTTCTTTCGTCACGTCGAGCCCAAGGACGGCAAATTCGGTGACTTCGCGTTCGAGAACGGCGCCAACGGCTCGCCGATCATCAGCGACGCGCCGGCGGCGGTCGAATGCGACGTCGTCGGCTTTTACGAGCTCGGCGATCACAGCGTGGTGGTCGGCAAAGTCACCGAAGCGCACGCCAAACGCGAGGCCGACGCGCTGACGATGAAAGAGACCGGCTGGAATTACGGCGGCTGAGCAGGGGTGGCCCCTGTCCGAGTACTAAGAAGTAGATGCGGACAGACTTTACCCTCGACGAAGTTCGTCTGAGACAGAACGGGTATGGCAATGAAACAAAAAAGTCGTAGTGCTGCCAGGCGACGATGCCGCGCCCGAGGCGATGAGCGCGACGATGGATGCGCTGCGCGCTCTGAAACTTCCCCTCGAGTTCGTCGAGTTTCCGCCGGGCGAGAAATGGACTCGCGGCGAGACCGACATGGCGGCGCGCAAGGCAATCGACGCGTCCGACACGACGCTGTTCGGCTCGACCTCGGGCAAGACCACCGCCATCACGTATCTCCGATGGGGCAAGCAGACCTTCGCCAACGTGCGGCCCGTACGCTACTCGAAGGGTTTCCACAGCCCGCTCGCCAAGCCCGACGGAATCGACTTCGTGATCGTGCGCGAAAACCTCGAGGACCTGTATCTCGGGCTCGAGGGTCCGCTGGAAGCGCTGGCGCCGCTGAAGCTGATGAGCAAGATTCTGCGCGCGCCGCTCGACACGTCGGAGCGCGGAATCTACGCGATCAAAGTGATCACCGAGCGCGCGACCCGCCGGGTCGCCGAGTTCGCATGCCAGCTCGCGCTGAAGCGCAAGCGCGCCGGCGGCATGGGCAAGCTCACCTGCACCTCGAAGTACAACATGCTGCGCGAGTCCGACGGCCTGTTCCGCAAAATCGTCGAGGAAACCGCCGCGAAGTATCCTGAAATCAAGTACGAGCAGTTCATCGTCGACGACTTCGCGCGCCGCCTCGTGCAATCGCCGCATGATCTCGATGTGGTCGTTGCGCCGAATCTCTACGGCGACATCCTGTCCGACGCGGCTGCCGGAATTATCGGCGGGCTGGGCCTCGCGCCCAGCGGATGCTACGGCGAGGACTACGCCTACTTCGAATCGGTGCACGGCACGGCGCCCGATATCATGGGGATGGGAATCATAAATCCCATCGGCGACGATGCTGTCGGCCGCTTTGATGCTCGACTACCTCGGCTTCAGCGACGACGCCTCGCGACTCGACGCGGCAGTGCGCAAGGTTTACGCCGACGGCAACGTGCTGACGCCCGATCAAGGCGGCACCGCCAAGACGACGGAATTCACGCGCGCAGTGATCGGCAACCTCTAGGTCACTTAATCTAATGTGAAACCCTCCGTGGGTTTCACGCTTCCTTGGGCAGGGGTGACCCCTGCACCCAGTAATTAGAAAGATGCGGGACTTCGTCCCTGTTAGAAGTTAGTCGGGGAGGGTCTTACTCTTACCTCGCCCGTTCATTTTACGGGAGAGGCGGCCGGCCGCATCGCGGCCGGCAGGTGAGGGTTCAGCGATCACATCACAAAAGCGTGAGCCTTCACTATTCGCGTGATGCGGTGTGATGAACTGCGAGTATAAATCCAATATTCTCTCTCGTCGAGATAAGTTGTCGTCCGTTGTTGGGGCTGAGGAGGTGGGGAGATGGATTTTCTTCTGTACTGGAGTACCGCCAGTCAACTCCTGTTCGTGCTGCTTGTGTTCGGCGGCGGCAGCGTGGCGGGACTCTACATCGTCAGGCTACTGGTTCCCCTCGATCGTCTGCAGAAGAACCACGAAGTAGCGGGAATTACCTACGGAGTGCTCGGCGCATTCTACGGACTGGTGCTGGCCTTCGTTATCGTTGCCACCTGGGAGCGGTTCAACCTGGCCTCTGCCAATGCGCATCAGGAAGCGTCCGCGCTGGAAAGTCTCTATCGACTGGCAGGAGGTTTTTCCGAGCCGACGCGCACCGACCTCGAAACCTCCATCCGCGAATATACTCATCACGTGGTCGAGGAAGAATGGCCGCATATGGCGGATAACACCGTTCAGCCCTGAACTCGGTCGCGTTCTGAAACTGTGGACAGTCGTGATGTCCGATCACACTACGGACAGTCGCGAGCTGTTGATGGTGGACAAGTCGATTGACCAGCTCGACATCATAAACCAGGCTCGCAGCATTCGGTTTCTTTTCTACGAGGACGACCTGCCGTCGGTGGTGTGGATCGTGATCTACCTTGGATGCGTGATCACGATCGGCTTCAGCTATTTCTTCGGCAGCAATGCATTTCGCGCACAGGAGCTGATGTGCGGCTTCTTTTCAGTGCTGTTGGGCATGACGATCCTCGCAATCATCGAACTCGCTCATCCATACCAGGGCACCGTAACGATCTCGGATGAGCCGTTTCGTTACGCACTCCTGCGCATGGACGAGGCCGAGAACTACGGAATGCCATCCGACACCCCGAAATATGCGATCGAAAACAACCGGGCGGACGGCCTCGCCGAGGAGAGCTCGTTGTTCACGCACGCGATCGCAGGCAATCGGTAACTGTCGATCAGGTCAGTCGCCGTGCTGTTCGTTCTGGATGTGGTTGCCGACTGCGTAGCCCGTTGCGCCACCGGCGACACCGCCGATTGCGGCACCGGCTAGAGGAGCGCCGACAGCAGCGCCGACGACTGCGCCACCTGCAGCACCGACACCAGTGCCGATAAAAGTTCCTTTCTCGCGCGTTGAAAGCGGCTCACCGGAGCATCCTGCCAACGAAGCAGCCAACGTCAATGCGGCGATAGCGATAGTAAATGTCTTGTTGATTCTCATGGCATTGATACTTTGCATCATCAATGCCAGCTAAAATCCCGCTCGAATGCTGGTGAATGAACGCAGTCGCGAAAGCTGAAAAACTTACCGTGCGTCCGATTAGTCGCACACGCAGTTCGAACAGAACAGCGCGCTGGAAGCATTCACTCCCGAGGAGGGACTGCCGAAGGAGTTGGCCGCGCCCGCGCCTTGTACTCCTCCGGTCGTTCCCGAAGTCTGCACCTGCGCCACGCCGGGAAAGCCGTACGACCGCGCGGCATCCGCGTTCTGCTCCGCTCCCGGCAGTGAACCGAAGAAATTAGCGGCGCCGATGCCGCCTGCAGTTCCGTTGGTAGGAGGCCTGCCCTGGTTGTATGAGGCGCATGCGCCGCTCGCGCTCTTGGTCGCCGCAAGGTAGCCCGATGCCGTCACCGTGCCCATCCATCGAGTCGGCTGACGCGTCCCCGAACATGAGCAGTTGAACATCCGCGCCCCGGGCGTCGAGTAGGCGGCGGGCAGCGACGGTACCGCTATCGGGATTGGCGCGATCGCGGTGCTGACTGGAGCCGGCAGTTGCGCTGGAGGACCGGGCGGCAGCGGCGGCACCACCAGCGGATTGGGCGCCGGCAACTGAGCCGATACGACCTCGCACGCCAGCATCAGGGCCAGCGCGACCATAGCCGTAGCGCGATACATCGCGCCTTTTACCGTGGCTGTCATCGGTCCGCCTTCGGGCCGCCAATCAAAATCGCGCGTACCATGGCGTCTGGCGCTGTCTCTGTTCCTGGAAATCGATGTTGAATTTTCCGAGCAGCGTGCCTTCCGCATGCCACAACGCCAGCCGCGCATTCTCCAGACCGACATCGGCTTGAACCTCGTTGCCCTGCGCGGTCACGAGATTGCTCTGGTACTGCAGAAGAGTGTTGGTGGTCGCGATGCCGACGCGGAATTGCGCCTGCGTGTCGTGCAGACTCTTTTGGGCGTACGTGGTGGCTTCGTGCGTGGCGGCGATCTGCTCCTGGAACGCGGTCAAATTGGCGAGCGCACTCTTGACCAGCAACACCTGCTGATAGAGCGCCTGGCGATACTGCATCCGCGCCTCATCATATGCGACATGAGCTTGCGCCAACGCGGCTTTCGCGGCGGCGTTGTCCAGCGGCATCGAAAAGCCCAGCACCGCGGCATAGTCGTAAAATTTGAAATCGAACAGGCTGTTCAACGAGGTGCCGTAGTCGCCGCCAAATGGCAGCAGGGCCCCGTTGTCGGATCCCGGTGGCACCACGGGTCCGCTCGGGCTGAAGCAATTGGCGAATGCGGGCACGGTGCCGGAGGTGGTGCATTTCGAGTTACCGGCATTTGACGTGATGCCGAACTGCGCGCCGAAATTCAGTTGTGGCAGCGTCTGATTTTCAGCGAACTTCACCTGGATCAACGCGCTGCGAATCGCTTCGCGCAGTCCGGCCAGCGCGGGACTGTCTTCGAGCATCGTCTTGAAGGCGACGTCGTCGGTCTCGATGGTTTCGATCTGCGTGTCGGGCTGCTGCAGCGGCTCGATTTCCGCAGAGAGCATCGCGTCCGCATGATTGAGCGCCACGTCCTGGCGCAGTGTGCTTTGTGCAATCACCAGGCCGGCCTTGGCGGCGGATACGTTTGCGCGCGCGGTGGCCGCGGCCGACAAAGCCTCCGACAGATTCACCGCCGCCATCATTCCGAGGCGGACGTTGTTGCCGTTAACCCGCACCAGGTCCGCGTTGAACTTCAGCGCTGAATTGGCGACCTCGAGATTCTCCTGCGCCCGCACCACGCCCCAGTAGTCGTTGCCGATGCGCTGAACGAAATCGTTGACCGAAGACGCGTAGTTCCATTGCGAAGATCGCTGCGCCGATTGTGCGAGGCGAACGTTGATCGTCGCAAACTGCCAGCCGAAATTCTGCAGCAGCGGCTGCGACAGCGACATCACCATCGTGGGCGTGTACACCGGATTGACCGGGCTGAAGCCGGAATTGGTCAGCGTGCGGTCGTTGTTGAAGGTGATGCCCACAGTGCCGTTGGTGGTCGACAGCACTTTGCTCATCCCGAAGTTCCAGTCGTAGAATTTTTCGACGTTGGTGATCGAGTTCGGGTTTTGAAACGGCGACGAGACCGGCGTCACTTCCTTTTCCACGTCGACTTGCGAGCTGAGCTGCGGATCGAACGCGGCGTACGCGCCCTTGACGCTCTCGGTCGCCGACACCGGATCCAACGACACCGACTGCAGGCCGGGATTGCTCTCGAGCGCGAGGTAGATGGTCTCCTTGAGACTGAGCTTGTGCTGCTGGCTGTCCTCGATATTGGGGAAGTAGTCGGTCGGCAAACCCTCTCGGCCGGGAATCCATTGGCGCGCGAAAATTTCAGGCAGCGACAGGATGGGATTGGTTTCGAACTTGTGCGCGGCTTGAGGAGGAACGCTGACGTCCACCGGCGGCCCGGAATTTTGCGCGCCGATCGTGGGGTTCTGATTCGCAGTGGCCGCGTTTGGAGTTACCGGCGGCGCCTGCGCATACACAACTGCGATCGTCGCCGTCAGGGCAGCCGCAAACAGAATGAATACAAAAGCCAAGCGTGAAGTGGCGCGAACATACCTCAACATACAGCCTCACAGTCGCGGATTAACTACAGACGTGCGACCTCGGCCAAGGTTACACTGATTTTCGATGGGTGCTCCAGCCGCATGGAGCCATGCGATGCGGGGAAGGGTAAATCACTTTATTTGATGTGAAACCCGCCGTGGGTTTCAGGCAGGGGTGACCCCTGCACCCAGTATTCAGGAAGATGACGGAGTCCCTGCACCCAGTTTAGAAGGTTTTTCCGATTGCCGTTTTGCTTTGACGCACTCCTTCATATGCGGCTTGCAACTGATCGGTGACGGAAGGTCCAGGTGGGCGGGGCGCTCCCAAATGCGGCCAACGGAGTTCATCCATGAAACTGTTCCACAGCGCTGGCCCACCTTCTTCAAGAAGTTGAGCGCGGATGCCCAGCTCCTCGCTCACGGGCATATGGCGACGACCCCACGCCCCGATCTGGACTAGCAGCGGGACAAGCTGGATGGCTGATTCGGTCAAGCTATAGATAGTCTTCTGCTTATGCGTCCCATCCTCGCGGCGGCTGATCATTCCCACGTCAAGCAGGCGCTTCAAGCGACTGGCCAGAATGTTCGACGCGATTCGTTCCTCGGATTTGGCCAGCAATTCGCGGAAGTGGCGACGGTTACCGAACATCAGATCGCGGATGACCAGAAGACTCCAATGGTCACCGAGCACCTCTAACGTCAGATTGATGGGGCATCCGGATCGATGCTCGCCTTCCATTCGGCCTCCAAAACCGCTTGCAAGATAGGATCAGTTTTTGTAATCTGCAAGCGCTTGCATACTGCAATCAGTTTTGGAGGATATCATTATGACGTCAGAGGAAGCCACCAACTACAGGCACGAAGCCGACCCAATCGAAGTCGTCCGGACGGTCTTCGACGCATACGTCCGCAGCGACCGCGCAGCGATCGAGCAGGTCATTGCCCCCGATTTTCACTTCAGCAGCCCGCGCGACAATCGCCTTGATCGCCAGACTTATTTCGCGCGCTGCTGGCCTAACAATGAGCGCGTGGTCGACTTCAAACTCATACATCTCGTGCTTGATGGCGACCGTGTCTTCGTGACTTACGAAGGCGAGAACA
Organism: uncultured delta proteobacterium; assembly: GCA_963747845.1. Taxonomy (GTDB): domain Bacteria; phylum Desulfobacterota; class Binatia; order Binatales; family Binataceae; genus Binatus. The sequence goes on along the minus strand of CAVVGR010000012.1, from coordinate 145,768 downwards.
AAGCGGGCTATCACTTCCGCAATACCGAAATCTCGACCGTTCGGCAGGGAAAAGTGGTCGAGACCGAGGTGTATTTCGGCTGGTCGGTACCGCATGAAGCCCCTCTCGGCGGGTTCACCGACAAAGTCGAGGGGCAAGCGCCCTAGCGAACGCGTTCCAAGACTTGGGCGGAGACTATTGCCATCGTCGGGGTGCTGTGAGGAGGCGGCGGACGCCGAGCTCATCGCACCATCGCTCGAAGCGATCGCGCGGCACGCCGCGAAACTTCAGATCGTCGAGCGAGCTTTCCAGCGGCACGGTTTCGATGAGCGTCGCCAGCTTGCGATAGAGATAGGCTTCATCGCGGCGCTCGGCCAGCGTCGCCGCGAGCTGAATCGCGCCGCGCGGCTTTACCGTCCACCGCGACGGATCATCGGGAATCTTCTCGAGGTGTTCGTATGCGCCTATCACCATTGCGGCGCTCTTCTTGCCGAAGCCGGGCAGCCCGGGAAAACCGTCGGCGCTGTCGCCGGTCAGCGCCAGGAAATCCGCCATGCTCTCCGGTGCGAAACCGCGATCGGCGCGGAAGGCCGCCTCGTTCGTAACTTTTCTCTGACGCCGGTCGACCTGCACTACGCGATCGCCCCGGATGCATTGACCGAGATCCTTGTCGGGCGTGAGAATCCGCACCTGATCGACCTCGTCGCGAAAACGACGCGCGCCGGTCGCGAGTCCGTCGTCGGCCTCGTACTCGCGCATCGACCAGACCGTCAGCCCGATCGCGCGCACCGCATCTTCGGCCGCATCAAACTGAGCGTGCAGTTCAGGAGGAACACCTTCATCGCTTTTGTACGGCAGGTAGAGGTCGTTGCGAAACGAACGAATCGGATTGTCGAACGCAATCGCGATATGCGTGACTGCTTCGTCCGCGTCGTGCAGCAACGCCAGTATCGACTCGACAATGCCGACCGTCGCCTTCGCGTCCTTGCCGGAAGGGTCGTCGTGACCGGGGCGCGGCGCGTAGTGCGCCCGGTAGAGTTCGTAGGTCCCGTCAACCAGATGCAGTCTCATGTTATTGCCGGGCGAGGTGGTTGAAGGGACGGAGATTGCTTCAGCGGGTTGAACACAAACGCGGGAGTCGTGCGGGTCCGCGACAGGATCGCGAATGCGCGCATCCCGTCGGTGAAATATGGATCTCCGGTGAGATTGCGCCGCGGTGACGTGACCAGCGCCGGTTGAACTCCAGGGACGAAGCCCAGCCGCGCGACGCGGCGCGACGCCAGCAGGTCGTCCAGCACGTAGTCGCGCGCTTCATCGACGTTGGGATCGATCTGATGAGTCGTCAGGTTCCAGGTCTTAGGCGTGAAGCGCACGCCGATGTCGCGGCTGACCTGGCCTATCCAGATCGGCTGGCCCTCGAAGCGAATTTCGGTGCTCCATAGCCGTAGATGCAGCCGCTGGTTGAGACTCATGCGCGCGCGTTGCAGCGCGAAGTCCTGCTGGCGCCCGTAAAGATACAGCGGGCTCACCGGTGAGTAGCGATATTGCGATTCGAGCAGGAACGCCTTCGCGGTCTTCCACGAGGTGCCGATTGTTATCGACTCGGTCTCGTCCCACGTACCGAGGCATTCCTGGACGCTGGCGCGATCGCCGACGATAACGAGGTTCAGCGGATCGCCTTCAAGGGTGCCGCGCTCGTTACTGGTCGCGCGCGGCTGGCGTTCGATCCAGGCCGTGAAAGAATCCTGATCGAGTTCTTCTGCCGCGCCGGGCTTCCGCTTCGTCGGCCAGATGGGACAGCATAAGACCCGGCACCTCGACCGTGAACGTGAAGTCGGCGGTGTGGCTGCGACCGATCATCCGCAGGTCGATTCGTTTCACGCCTTCGTCCAGCCCGGTGAAAATGAAGCCGCTAGCTTTTTCCGCCGGCGCGATCAGTCCGCTCGGAAAGTTCAAGGTGCGGAAGATCTGGCTCATCCGCAGGTTCGCGGCGCGCGCGGACAGGAGCTTCAGCGGGATGAGTGGCAGCAGCGGCAGAAACATCCATCCAAGGACGCCGAATGCAACCAGCCGCGTGCTCATCCTGAAATGCGACATATGAGCGGCCTCCAGCGGCGTGTAATAGTCGGGGTCGAGCTGGACGCGGTCGAGCCATAGCGGCTCCGCGCCTTTGTTAGTTATCTCGATCCAGACCGCCTGCAGGCGATGGCGCGCGAGCCGGACGCCGAAGATGTGCTCGCTCTCGCGATCGCTCGGCACCGCAACCGTGGCCTCGACCTGATTTTCGGATCGGCTCTGCGCGCGCTGAAGGAACGCGCGCTCGGCGGGATGCGGCTGGTAGTCGATCGTCAGCCATCGACGCGGCGTCAGCACGCTGTATGACATCCATGCAGGCTTCATCCGATACGCCGCAGCGCGCGCGCTTCGCGGCAGGCTCGTTGTATCATCAGAAGTTCGGCCCGGACCAGCGACGGTTGACTCATGGCGTTCGCGCGCGGATATTGCAGCTACTCCCCGGCGGGAGGTGCTTACGAGATGAATAGCTACTTAAAAGATCTTGCCGAATTGCGCATGGGTGCGCCTCCGCTGCTGCCGATCAGTCGCCGGTAATCTACCGGATTTTTTCCCGACATCGTGGCCACGGAGGCTAAGGCTCCCGTGGCTTTTTTGCGTCCGCCGCAAGCGTCGCGATGCTCGCGCGTGCGCGATTCGACATTCGCTATCGAGATTCAACTTTCGAAATCGCAAATCGGAGGACGAAGCCATGAGGAAAAGTTTTCAACCGCAACCCGCAATTCATCGGAGTAAGACATGTTCGAAGAAGAGACAGAAGACGCGCTCGAAGCGTTTCTCGGCGACGGATTGATAAATGAAGTTCTGTACGAAGTGCGCAGCGGCAAGGAAGCGACCGTGTATTGCTGCCGCGGCGGCGATGGCGTGAAGGGATTTGCTGGCGGCGAAAGTATACCGGCCACTGGAGCATCGCGGATTTCGCAACGACGCCGTTTACCAGACCGGCCGCGACGCCGTGATGAGCAGCAGGACCAAGCGCGCGCTGGCGAAGCATACGCGGCACGGCCGCGAGGTCCAGTTCGGCAGCTGGATTTACGCGGAGTACCAGATCATGCGCTTGCTGCATGAGGCGGGCGCCGACGTGCCCGACGTCGTCGCGCATTCCAGCAACGCGCTGCTGATGGAATATTTCGGCGACGAGCGCGCCGCCGCGCCGATGCTGTTTCGCGCCGCGCTGGATCGCGATCAGGCGGGCACGATGCTGCGCCAAATAATCGACAACGTAACCCTTTGGCTGCGGCACCATCTGGTGCATGGCGACTTGTCGCCGTACAACCTTCTTTACTGGGAGGGCAGAATCGTCGCGATCGATTTTCCGCAGGCGCTCGACGCGCGAGTCAATCCGAGCGCGCGGGAGTTGCTGGGGCGCGACCTGGAAAATGTGTGCGGGTATTTCTCGAAATATGGAATCCGCGCGGACGCGATGAGGATCGCGAATGCGTTGTGGGAGAATTACCAGGCAGGGCAGCTGTGAGGAGCGGGGGAAGGGTAAATCACTTAATAAAATGTGAAACCCGCCGTGTGTTTCACACTTCCCTGGGCAGGGGTGACCCCTGCACCCAGTATCAAGGAGGATGCGGGACTTCGTCCCTGTCGACGCTTAGCTGAAGATTACCTGGCGCACGTGATCTGTATCATTGTACTCGCGCACCAGAGCGCTATCTTGTCGCCGGCGAATCTGATGTAGAAGTGATAGCGGTTCGCGTACTTCCTGCCCTTGTTGGTAATCGCTTCCGACTCGGCCTGGATGGCGACGGCGTTGCCCTCCGCGATCACCGTCAGGATTCTCATCGCGAGGCGGTTGGGAAACGCGCGCTGCAAATTGGTCTCCATCAGTTGGGTCGCTTCCTTGCCATGCAGGACCGGCACCTGCTTGAGACGTCCCATCGGATCGAACTCGAAATCGTCGGTAACCATCGCGGACAGAATCTTCGCTTCGGGCCATTCGAGCGCCTTGATGAATTTGACGGCGAGTTCTTTCTGTTGGTCGAGCGTCATCGTCTCGTTGCTCCTCTGGATTCTAGTAAAAGCGGGATTCGCCTTCGGGGCGCGTTTTCCAGCGGCGGTGGATCCAGTTCCAGTGATCGGGATGCTCGCGGATTATCTGCTCGAGCGTGTTCGAGTACTGCTGCGTGTACTCGCGCACCGTGGCCTCGCGATTGCGCGTCTTCTCGGGATAGAAGGCGGGCAGAATCTTGATGTGATGATGAAGGGTGTCGCCCTGCCGCACCATAAACGCCGGCATCACGGGCGCGCCGGTCGCTATCGAGAGGCGCGCGACGCCGTCGCTGGTCGAGGCGGGCTTGCCGAAAAAATCCACGAACAGACCTTTGCGCACGTCGAGGTCGAGCGCGATCGCAATCATCCAGTTCTTCCGCAGCATCCGCATGATCTCGCGTCCGCCCGCCTTGCGCTCGATGATGCGGTTGCCGTAGCGCACCCGCTCGGCGCATATCGCCGCATCGACCAGCGGGTTGCGCAGCGGACGATGCACGATCGCGAGATGGTAGCCGTAAATGGAGTGCGCTATCGGCAGCAGCTCGAAATTTCCGAAGTGCGCGGTCAACACCAGGATGCCGCGGCCGTTGGATCGGCGCTCGGCCTCGTCCCAGTTTTCCTTGCCCTCGTAAGTGACGACGCGCTCGACGTTGGCGCGGCTCAGCTCGGGCACGTGCGTCCATTCGGCGAGCACGCGGCCCCAACTGCGATACATCTTGCGCAGAATGTTGAGGCGGGCCGCCGGCGCCATTTCGGGAAAAGCGATCTCGAGGTTCTTGAGCGCGATCGGGCGGCTCACGCGATCGAAATTCATCGCCCATCCGCCCAGCCGCGCGCCCGCCCGCACCGCGCGCTCCAGCGGCATCGCGCGCAGCGCAGCGGTCACGGCGGTGATGCCGGTATATTCGACGCGCGCTTTGACGGGACCGATTTGCCTGGCCATATCTTAATTGCCTCTCCCTATCAGGGAGAGGCCGACGCTCTGAGCGTCGGGTGAGGGTCAAAATTCCAATTCCGCGCTTCGCTCCGTTATATTTATCACAGGAGAACCGCGCAGCGAAGAAAGGACAGAAGGGCATCTTTATATTCGGACCCTCACCCGCGCTGGAAGCGCGGCCTCTCCCTGATAGGGAGAGGCTATTCGGAGGAGCTACGGCGCTACGCCTGGGGTCACCCCTTTGGTTGCGTCGAGTCCGCTGGCTGGCGCTCCGAAGCCGCTGCCGGCTGGCACTGTGCCTGCGCCCGAATCGAGCGGCGTTATCGGCGCAACGCCGGTCGTCGCGTACCGTCCAGCGGACGCCGAATACGGCGGCGCGCTCGCAATCGTGGACGCAGTGGTCGTCGTCGAGGTCGAGTAGGTGCTCGCGTATGCCGGCGCGCTGCCTGTGACGGCGGCGTCGAGTTCATCGAGCTCGGCCCAATCTCGGTGGTGTTGAACGGAGTCTCGCCAGTGCTCGGCGCGGACTGGATCGCGCCGGGGTTTTCAGGACCCGGAGGCGATGCCGGACCGCCGTACGGCGCGTTCAGGTCCGCCTCGGGAGAAACGGGAATCGAGAAGCTCGGCTTGTAGATCTGGCGAATCTGCGACGCCGGCATGTCATGGATTTCCCTGCGGCCGAGCGAGTTGACGAACTGCTGGCGTTCGTCGAGCGCGAGGTCGCGCAACTCGCTCTTGTCGCGGATTATATGAGGCGTCAGGAAGACAATCAGGTTGTCCTTCTGCTTGTCGGTCGATTTGTTGCTGAAGAAGTTGCCGATCACCGGGATGTCGGAGATGAACGGAACGCCCTGGTTATCGAGCGTATCCTGGCTGGCGAGCAGCCCGCCGACCACCGCAGTCCGATGGTTCTGAATCAGCACGCTGGTCGAGGCGGACCGGATGGTCGTGGTCGGGCCGAGCGTGTTGTTCGCGGTGCCGTTGACGACGTTGGAAACTTCCTCATAGAGATCGAGCTTGACGTAGTCGCCCTCGGAAACCTGCGGCACGATGTCGAGCGTGATGCCGACGTTCTGGCGCTCAACTGAATTGTAGATCTGTCCCGCAACCGCTGAATTGGACGCCGCCGAGCTGACGAACGGCAGGTTTTCGCCGACGACGATCATCGCTTCTTCATTGTCAGCCGTCAGCAGCGTCGGCGCGGACAGCACGTCGGCGTGAGTATCGGTCTCGAGCGCCATGATGAGCGCGAGGTCGCAGGGAACTTTCAGGGCGCCGCTGCTGCTCGTGGTGCTGGTCGAGCCGGTGCCGCCGCTGGCAGCAGCCAGCGCCGCGGCAGAAATCGTACAGGTGGTGTTCGAGGCGAGACCGAGGCCGAGGCCGGTGACCGACAGCGGGTCGGCGATCGCACTCTCGAGCTGCCCGAAGTTAAGCGTGCCGAAGCCGAACGCGCTGCCTCCGCCCACGCCGTTGGTGTAGAAATTGACGCCCAACTGCCGCTGGCGCTCGGCCGAGACCTCGACGATTACCGCCTGCACGAAAATCTGCACCCGCGGCGTGTCGAGGTCGTCGATAATCTGCTTGAGCGTCTGCCAATCCTGCGGCGACGCGCTGATAACCATCGCGTTGGTCGCGGGATCGGCGGTGATATTTACCGGATAGGAAAAATCGATGCTCTTGCCGGCCGAGCTGGCCGACGCCGGGCCGCTGCTGCTGCCCGACGATCCGCGGCTGATCCCGCCGCCGCTGCTGCCGCCGCCGAATCCGCCCGAGCCGTTGGTGCCGCCAAAGCCGCCGCCGCCGCTGCCATAGCTGCTGCCGCCGAAGCTGGCGCTGCTGGCCATGCTGCTGCCGCCGAATCCGTTCATCCCGCCGAAGCCGGAGTTGCCGCTGGCGGCGTCGTTGAAGCTGGAGCGGCCCAGCGATCCTTTGCCGGTCGTGGGCGACAGGGTGGTCGGTCCGCTGCCGCCGTTAAGCAGGTTGTTGAGCACCTGGACCATCTCGAGCGCCTGCGCGTTCTTGAGGCGATAGACGTGGATTCGCGACGTTGCCAGTGGTGGATTGACGTCGAGCTTCGCCACTATCTCCTGGATCTCGCGCATCTGCAGCGGCGGCGCCGCCACGATCAGGCAATTGGTGCGCTCGTCGGGGATTACTTTGTAACCCATCGTGGCGCCGGTGCTGGAAGGCGCGACGCCCATGCCCATACCAATCTGCGGCCGCATCGGCATCTGTCCGGCGCCGCCGGCCGCGCCCATCTTGGCGGCCATCAGCTGATCGATCTCGGGTGCGAGTTCGGTGGCGAAGGCGAGCCTCAGCGGAATCACGACGATCGATTGCTGTTCGCCGCGCACGTCGAGACTGCCGATTATCTCGAGCAGGCGCTCGACGTTGTAAGCGTCGTCGGTGACGATGACGGTGTTGTCCTGCGGGAACGCCGCGACCAGGCCGTCGTGCGAGACCATCGGCTGGATAACCCCGATGACGGAAGCGGCGTCGATATTTTTCAGCCGCACCATGCGGGTCACGTACTCGTCACCCTTGGTCTCCGCCGGCACCTGCGATTCGGTCAGCACCGCGGAGGAGCGCACGTTGCGCGCGGGAACAATCTTGATGACCTTGCCGGCCTGGACGGTGGTGAAGCCTTTTACCTGGAGGACGGATTGAAAGATCGAGTAGGCCTGCTCGGGCGTGACCTTGCTCGGCGAGATGATGGTGACTTTGCCGCGGACGGATTCGTCGATGATGAAGTTGCGGCCGGTTATTTCGGAGATAAACTTGGCGAGAACGGGAATATCCACGTTCTGGAAATTCATCGTGATCGTATTCTGGGGCGGCAGTCCGTCGGAATCTTCGGCGCGTGCGGAGGTGTTAAAAGAAACAGCACCGAGCAGGACTGCGGCGGCCATCGCCCCGACCAAAAGACGGTTCATGCGAGCATTTCCTCCGCAACCGGGTCAAAACGTCGTGAGCATATTTCACCCACGTCGCGCAGCGCAACCCGGATTGTTGCAAATGTCCGACTGCTCGGCGACTATGACGATCACCGACCCGATTTGATTCAATCGAAAAACAAAAAAAGTCGAAGTCAGGACATGCGCGACGGCGCGTTTGCTTAATCGAGTGCGGCGAAAAGCAACAAAGCAAAGGTAATCAGGGTGCGCTACGAATTTCTGATCGGACTCCGATATCTGCGGGCGCGCCGGCGCGAACGCTTCGTCTCGCTCATCGCGTTCATCTCGCTCGCCGGAATTACCATCGGGACTTTCACCCTTTCGCTCGCATTGTCGGTCATGAGCGGATTCGAGAAAGACCTGCGCGCGCGGCTGCTCGCGTTCACGCCGCAGATAACCATCGAGCGCACCGACAACGGTGTATGGAATCCGGCCGAGCTCGAAAAAAAGATCGCGGCGATACCGGGCGTGTCGGCGTCGGCGCCGTTCGTCACCTCGCAGGTGATGGCGGTGTCGAGCACGGATTCGGGCGCGCCGGGACTGGTGTCGGGCGGAATTCTGCGCGGCGTCGAGCCGCACGACAATGCGGTGCTGAAAGAATTGAAGGACACGCTCGAGGACGGCACGCTCGAAGACCTCGAGACGATGCATCCGGTGACGGAGGTCGATAAGGGCGTCAAGCGCGTGGTCGATCTGCCCGGCGCGATCATCGGCAAGTCGCTGGCCTTCGAGCTCGGAGTGCGGCCGGGCGACGCGGTGATCTTGATCTCGCCGTCGAGTCTGGGCGCGGGCATCGGGCCGCCGCGGCTCAAGCGATTCGTAGTGACGGGATTTTTTCATTCAGGGATGTTCGATTTCGATTCGACGCTGATATTCGTCGCGCTCAAGGATGGACGCGCGCTGCTGGCTGACGATGCCTCGCTCGAAAGCGGGATTGAGCTGCGGCTGGTCAACCTGTTCGACGCGCCGGCGATACGCAGCCAGATTGCGGCGATAGCCGGACCGGATTTCGAAGTGTCGGACTGGACGACGGCCAACGCGCCGCTGTTCGCCGCGCTCAAGCTGGAGAAGTTCACCTACTTCATGGTGCTGCTGCTGATAGTGCTGGTGGCCGCATTCAACATCATCGCGACGCTGGTGATGGTCGTGATGGAGCGGCGCAAGGAGATTGCTATCGTGCGCACGATGGGTGCGCGGGCGGCGTCGGTGGCGTCGATCTTTCTGTGCGAAGGTGCCGCGCTGGGCGTGATCGGCACCGTGCTGGGTGTCGGCACCGGTTTCGTCGCGGCGTACCTGATAGGCAAGTATCACCTGATTCATCTGCCGGCCGACATGTTCATGGTGAGCAACGTGCCGGTGCAACTTAGTGCGTTGAACTTTATCGCGGTCGCGGCCGCGACGATCGTGCTGTGCCTGGTCGCGTCGGTGTATCCGGCGTTGCAAGCGGCAAGGCTCTCACCGGTCGAGGTGATTCGGTATGAGTGAGCGGCGATGGAATTCGCAGCGCGGGCATCCTGGAACGCGGACCCTCACCCGACGCTTGAGGACAAGCGCCGGCCTCTCCCTGACAGGGAGAGGCGAAGATCGGATGACGACAGGGGATGCTTCGCTATGAGTGAGGCGCGCGCGGCGGCGGCGAAAGCGAAACCGAAAACCGCCAAAGGGCGTCTTATCGAGGTGCGCGGCCTCGACAAGACCTTTTACGATGCCGATCGCGAGATTCGCGTGCTGCGCAACCTGGATTTGAACGTCGAGGCGGGCGACGAAATCGCGGTGGTCGGACAATCGGGCACCGGCAAGTCCACGCTGCTGCATATTATCGGCAGCCTGGAGGAGCCGACCGCGGGCAAAGTTTTCTTCGAGGGCGAGGATTTGTTTGCACTCGATCAGAAGGCGCTGGCGGAATTCCGCAACCTGAAGCTGGGCTTCGTGTTCCAGTTCCATTACCTGTTGGCGGATTTCACCGCGCTGGAAAACGTGATGATGCCGGCGCTGATCAGCCGTATCGACGACGCCGAGGCGAGCCGGCGCGCGACCGAGATGCTCGCAATCGTGGGGCTGGGCGACAAGCTCAAGCGCCGGCCGGCGGAGCTGTCGGGCGGCGAGCAGCAACGCGTCGCGGTGGCGCGCGCGGTGGTCCTGCGGCCAAAGCTGCTGCTGGCGGATGAGCCGACCGGCAATCTCGATCCGCATACGGCGGAAGAAGTGCACGAGCTGTTTCACAAGCTCAATCGCGAGCTGGGAATCACCCTGGTGATAGCGACGCATAACGAGCAGTTGACGCGCAGCGTGGGGCGCGCGCTGCGACTCGATGAAGGAAAGTTGGTGGACGAACGGCGCTGAGCGAAATCGGGCTCGGCAAAAAACGTAGCAGAACCCTCACCCAACCTCTGCCGTGAAAGCGCGGGCGAGGGATCGGTCAGGGATTCGGTTTTACATGGGGGAAGGTATTGGCTAGTTTGGTCGCCGTTTTTGGTGTGTTTGAGTGACATCCGGAAAATTCAACGCGCGCACGCCGCGCGTGCCGCTATTTTGCGGGCAACGCAGCCCGTATCGGGGACTGTTGTCCGCGAACGGCGCAATGGTGATCGCGACGATCGCCGCGTTTTCGTTTTCGTTGCTGGCGGCAGCCGTCGCGCGCGGTCAGGGATCGCTGCCGATAATCAACAAGATTGAGATAACCGGCAATCAACGCGTCGAAGAAGACGCGATTCGAATCCATATCACGCAGCAGATCGGTCAGCCGCTCGATCCAAACGCAGTGGACGCCGACCTCGCGTCGATTTTCCGGATGGGATTTTTCTCCGGCGTCAGCGACCGCATCGAGCAGCAGGGCAGCCAGACCGTACTGATTTACCACGTCAAGGAGCGCCCGCAGATAACCGACGTCAAGCTCTACGGGATGAAGGCGATCCGATCGAACGACGACAAGATAGTCGCGGCGATGCACGTGCATCCGGGCGCGATCCTCGATCCGAACGCGGTCAAGCAGACCATCAACGACATCCAGCAGGTTTACTCCGACAAGGGCTATACCGACGCCAAGGTGACGTTCAAGCCGATTCCGCAGCCCGACAACACGGCCTTCGGCGAGTTCGACGTGGTCGAGGGATCGAAGGTCGAGATCACGAAGATCGTGTTCGTCGGCAACCACGCATTTTCGTCCACCGTCCTGCAAAACAACATGGAGACCAGGCCCTACAGCAGACTGCTGAGCTGGTTCACCGGATGGGGCGCGCTCGATCCGAAGAAACTGCAGGAAGACGTCGATCGGCTGACGGCGTTCTACTACGACAACGGCTACCTGAACGTGCAGGTCGCGCAGCCGCAGGTGACGCGCGTCGGCAGCCAGATTACGCTGACAATCGCGATCGACGAGGGCACGCCGTACCGCGTCGGCCGTATCGCGATCGAGGGCTATCTGAAGTTCCCGCGCAGCGAGCTGCGCAAGCTGCTGACGATGAAGAGCGGGCAGTTGTTCCGCGGCTCGAGCCTGCAGCGCCAGGTGCTGGCGCTGTCGGATTTTTACTCGAATCGCGGCTACGCGTACGTCAATGTCGATCCGCACACGCAACTGGTCCACACCATCAAGCGCGTCAACGTGGTGTTCGTGATCAATCCGGGTCACGAAGTGCTGGTCGACCGCATCAATATCAGCGGCAACACCAAGACCGCGGACAAGGTAATCCGCCGCGAGATCCAGGTGCAGGAGCAGGAGCCGTACAGCGCCGCGGAGATCCGCGAATCGAAGGTGCGGCTGGACCGGTTGGGATTCTTCTCCGATACGCGCATCACGACTTCGCCGGCGACGCAGCCGGACAAGATAGACCTCGACGTGAACGTGACCGAGGCCAACACCGCGTCGTTCCAGGTCGCGGGCGGATTCGACAGCTATCAGTCGCTGTTCGGTAACTTCACGCTGGGCAACACCAACCTGTTCGGCGGCGGTGAATCACTGATCGCCAACGCGCAGGTAGGCTTCCTGTTCCAGAACTACAGCATCAGCTACACCGAGCCGTGGTTCCTGGATATCCCGCTCAGCGTGGGCATGCAGTTGTTCGACAACAAGACCTACCTGCTGAGCTTCAACCAGTCGGCGGCGGGCTTCACGTTGACGACGACTTATCCGCTGACCGAGCTGGGCTTCAAAAAGATCGGGCCGTTCTCGCTCAAGGACGTAACCGCGGGCCTGGGCTACACCTTCGAGAGCATCGGGATCACCGGGCTGAATCAGTACACGACGTACCAGATCGAGCGCTACAAGGGTTACACGCAGACCTCTGAAATCACGCCGACGATAAAGCGCTTCACGGTGGATAACCCGACCGATCCGCGCACCGGAACGGTCGAGAGTCTCACCATGCAGATTGGCGGTCTCGGCGGCACCAACGAGTTCATCAAGGGCGTCGCCCATTTTCGATATTTCTACCCGTTCCTGAAGAGCCAGTCGCTCGGCACCTTCGTGCTGTCGCAGGGAATCACTTACGGCATCGGCACCAACCTGGAAAGCGGCACCGGCGGCGAGCTGCCGCTGTATGAAAGATTCTTTCCCGGCGGCGTCGGCGGTCCGGGCGACGTACGTGGCTACCAGCTCTATTCGTTGGGACCGCAGGTGACGATTTTCAGTCAGAACGGCACGCCACTCAGCGTGCAGAACGTCGGCGGCAGCAAGGAGTTGCTGCTCAGCAACGAAATCACGTTCCCGATTTTGTCGGGATTGGGAATCCGCGGAGTTATCTTCAGCGACGCGGGGCAATCGTTCCTGCTCAAGCAAGACCTGAACATCGACGATCTGCAGGCTTCGGCTGGCGTCGGTGTGCGCTGGAAATCGCCGTTCGGGCCGCTGGCGGTCGATATCGCTTTCCCGATTAACCCGCGGCCAGCCGACCAGCATACGGTGTTCGAAGTGGGCGCGGGCTCGCCGTTGTAGCTTCGCAAGATGTCCGCAGAATCCATGCTTCCGGCGCTCGACCAATCGCTCCAAGCGCGCGCAACTGGATTTGATGCTAGATCAAGTACTAGTGTGTATATTTCACATTGCACGAGTGACGCGCCGTGGGGGCGTGTTTCGCTGTTCGATAGGTAGTCAACAGGAGGCTTTCCGGACTGTATGAGGCAACGGTTGTTCATCGGTGCGATGCTCAGTGCATTCCTTGCGGTGATGTCCGCGGCAGTTCCCGCGCATGCCGAACTGAAGTTCGCCTTTGTCGACGTGCAGCGGGCGCTCAATGAGTGCGAGGCCGGCAAGCGGGCGAAGGCCGATTTCCAGGGCCGGGTTACCACGCTGGAGGCACGCCTGCAGCGGCAGCAGAACGACGTCCAGGCGCTCAAGGACGAGATGGAAAAAAAGGGCATGCTGATGAACGCGGATCAGCGCCAGGCCCTGCAGGACCAGTACATGGACAAGCTCAAAAACTTCGAGCGCGATTACAAGGACTCGAAGGACGAGCTGCAGGCCAAGGACCAGGAGATCACCGCCAAAATCGTGCATGACCTGGCGCAGGTCATCCGCACCATTGGCGAGCGCGACAGCTACACGATGGTATTCGAGAAGGGATCGATCCTGTGGGGCGCGCCGAGCATCGATATCACCGACCAGGTGATCCGCAGCTACAACGCGATGCATGTGGCGATAGGCTCGGTCGGCGAAGTGGGCGGAGTCGCGCCGGCGAGCGCACAGGACGAGGATGCGGGCGCGTCGGAGCCGTCGGATTTCGGCTCGGCGGCCGCCAAGAAATCGACCATCTCGAAGTAATGAGCGGTGCCTGACGACGCCAAAGTCTCAGAGCTCGAGCGGGTGCTGGGCCTCTTGCCCCATCGCTATCCGTTTCTGCTCGTCGATCGCATCGTCGAGTTGGTCAAGGGCCGCGTCGTAACGATCAAGAACGTCACTTTCAACGAACCGTATTTCGCCGGGCACTTCCCGGGGCATCCGGTGATGCCCGGGGTGCTGATCGTCGAAGCGCTCGCGCAGTCGGGCGCCATCCTCGCGCTGAACGAAGTGGGCGGGGATCCGACGCGCCTGTTCATGCTGACCGGGCTGGACAAAGTGCGCTTCCGGCGGCGCGTCATCCCGGGCGATCAGCTCCGGATGGAAGTGAAAATTCTGAAATTTCATCGTCCGCTGTGGCGAATGCAGGCGGTGGCGCGCGTCGGCGACGAGTTGGCCGCCGAGGCGGAGTTGTCCGCGATGGAAGTCGAGGAGCAAGTTCGATAGCGGGCCGAATCCATTCTTCCGCGGTCATCGACAAGCGGGCCGAACTCGACTCGAGCGTCGAAGTCGGTCCCGGCGCGGTGATCGGGCCGGGAGTGAAGATTGGCGCGGGCACGGTGGTCGGTCCGTGCGCGATGATCGAGCGCAACACGACGATTGGCGTGCGCAATCGCATCTGGCAGTTCGCTGCCATCGGCGCTGAACCGCAGGATCTGAAATTCAAGGGCGAACCGTCGGTCGTCGAAATCGGCGACGACAACATGATTCGCGAGTTCGCCACCGTCCACCGCGGCACCGAAGGCGGCGGGATGATCACAAAAATCGGCAGCCACACGCTGGTGATGACCTACGCGCACGTCGCGCACGACTGCATCATCGGCGACCACGTGATCCTGGCGGCGTCGACCGGGCTCGCGGGTCACTGCGTCATCGAGGAGTACGCGATTTGCGAGGGCCAGGTCGGGGTGCATCAGTTCGCCCGCGTCGGCACTCACGCCATTCTCGCGGCGGGCGCGAAGGTCGCGCAGGACGTGCCGCCGTACTCGATGGTGGCGGGCGCGGAGCGGGCGCGGCTGGCGGGCATCAACGAAGTGGGCCTGCAGCGGCGCGGCTTCAAGCCCGAAACGATCGCGGCGCTGAAGTCTGCGATTCGCACGCTGTTTTTTTCGAAGATGCTGCGCGAAGAAGCGATCGCGAAGACGCTCGAAGAGAACGGCAACTTCGCCGAAGTGCGCCGGCTGGTCGATTTCATCAACAACTCGAAGCGCGGAGTCGTTGGCCGCGAGCGTGAATAAGCTCGGGCTCATCGCGGGCAACGGCGTCTTCCCGCTCGAAGTGGCGCGCGCCGCACGCGAGCGCGGAATAGAAATCATCGCAGTCGCGCATCTCAATGAGAGCGAGCAGGCGCTCGACTCGATCGCCGGCGAAGTGACCTGGATAAAAGTCGGCGAGCTGCAGAAAATAATCGACACGTTCAAGAACGGCGGAGTGTCGGAAGCGGCGATGGCCGGCGGCATCTCACGCGCGCGGTTGAAGGATTCGTTCGCGCCCGACGCGCGCGCGCTCACGATGCTCGCGGGAATCGGGCGCTTCAGCGACGACGCCGTGCTGCGCGGGGTCGCGCGCGAAGTCGAAGCCGAGGGAATCAAGATGATCGATCCGGTGCCGATGATCGAGCACTGGCTCGCGCGCGCGCGGTGTCACCGCCGGTCCCGCGCCGACGCTCGCGCAGATGCGCGATCTGGATCTCGCGTTCGCGGTCGCGCGCCGGCTCGGCGCTTACGACATCGGGCAGACGGTCGCGGTGCGCGATGGAATGGTCGCCGCGGTCGAAGCGCTGGAAGGAACAGACGCCGCGCTGCGGCGGGCGGCTGCGCTGGTGGGCGCGGGCCTGGTGGTGGCAAAGGCGGCCAAGCCTGGGACAGGATATGCGCTTCGATCGTCCCGCGATTGGTCCGGCGACGGTGGAATTGCTCGCCGAGATTGGCGCCGCGATGATTGGCGTCGAGGCGGGCGTCGCGCTGATGCTCGAACCCGATCGCACGCTCGAGCTCGCGCGCGCGAAAAACGTGACACTCTACGGCTATGCCGAAATCGATGGCTGAGCTGCGCGCCGCCGTGATTGGCGCGGGACGGCTGGGCACTCTGCACGCGCGCAAGTATGCGGCGATTGCGGGAATCAAGCTCGCGCACGTCGTCGATATCGATGCCGAGCGGGCAGCCGCGCTGGCGAAGGAAGTCGGCGCGACGCGCGCTTTCAGATTATCGCAAGCTCGCGGGGGTCGTGGACCTCGTCACCGTCGCGTCGCCCGGCGTGACCCATCATGAAGTCGCGTCGGCGATGCTGAAAGCGGGCATCGACGTGCTGCTCGAAAAACCGATGGCGGAGACGCTGGCGCAGGCGCGCGAGCTGGCCGGGCTGGCGTCGGCGAGCGGTCGGATTCTCCAGATTGGCCATCTCGAGCGCTTCAATCCGGCGGTCGTGCATCTGCATTCGATCGTGAAAAATCCGCGCTTCGTCGAATGCCATCGGCTCGCGCCGTTCACCGAGCGCGGCACCGACGTGGACGTGGTGCTCGACCTGATGGTGCACGATCTCGACGTGATCCTGTCGGTGGCGCCGTCGGAAGTCGCGTCGCTCGAGGCGGTCGGGGTCGCGATTCTCACCGATCGAATCGATCTCGCCAACGCGCGCATCCGCTTCCAGAGCGGTCTCATTGCGAATCTCGTCACCAGCAGGGTGTCGGCGCGGCGCGAGCGCAAGATTCGCTTTTTCCAGCCCGACGCGTATATCTCGGTCGATTACGAAGCGCGCAGCATCCAGATTTATCGCAAGACTCCGCCCGCGCGCGGCGCGCAGTTCCCGACGATTTCGGCTGAGCAGATCGAGTTCGGCGAAGGCGACCCGCTGGCCGACGAAGTCAAAGCGTTTGTCGCTTCCGTGCGCAGCAGGTCAACGCCGGCGGTCAGCGCCGACGACGGACTTCGCGTGATGGAACTGACCGAGCGAATCAAGGAAGTGATGCTGACCGACGCGGTCGCGCCTTGACGCTTGCAGTCCGCTGCGACAGGATTGGCTCATCATGCGCGTGGGCAAGTTCAGGATTTTCGGTGGGCTTGTACTGGCCGCGGGCGCCGCGTTTCTCTTCGTCGCCGGAAACTCCGACTGCACGATGGTCACCGGGGGTAACGACGTCGCCATTAACGTTTCCGCGATGGCACCCGGCAGCGCGCGAACTTTCTGTTACACCGATCAGGCGGGTAAGCGGCTGCGCTTTCTGCTCGCGCGCGGCAGTGACGGCAAGATGCGGTCGGTGTTCGACGCGTGCCGCCAATGCTCCGCGTACCATCGCGGCTACCGCGTGGCCGGCGCGGAGCTGATTTGCCGGGTGTGCGGAAATCACTACTCGGTCGATCGGATGACCGAGGGCGTGGCGACGTGCGTGCCTGCCAGCCTGGCGCATCAAGACGAAGGCGGAGTCGTGCATATCAAGACCGCGGATTTGAAAGCCGGTCGCGCGCTGTTCTGACTATTCGAGTAGCTATAGCAAGTTGATGGTTGAGGTTCGCACAAAGTATTACCGCCGCGTTCTCGGGATAGTCTGTCTCGCGGCGATTCTTGCGCTGTCGGCATGTGCTCGCGAAGCGCAGGGCGATTACCCTGCGGCCAACGGGAATAATTGCCTGCCCGATGTGAGTCTGATCGATCAGCAGGGAAACGCGGTCTCGCTGGCGTCGCTCAAGGGCAAGCCGGTGCTGGTCAATTTCATATACGCTTCGTGCCCGTCGATCTGTCCGATGCTGACGGCAAAGATGGCTGCGATTGCACAAAAGCTCGGCCCCGCTCTGGGAGCCGACGCGACGATAGTCTCGATCACGATCGATCCCGAACATGACACTCCCGCCGAGCTGGCGAAGTATGCGAAGAGTCATGACGCTGATCACGGCGGCTGGCTTTTCCTGACTGGAACCACGGCGCAAATCGACCAGGTAATGGCGTTATTCAATTTGCGCCGCACGCGCGAGAGCGACGGCTCGATCACGCATTCAATCGAGGCCTTCCTGCTGGGCCCCGACGGCCATCAGCTTCGCCAATACAACGCGCTCGACGTGAGTCCGGACGCGGTAGCGGCGGACGTTGATCGCGCGGGCAGTAAAGGCTAAGAGCAGAGCACGATGGCAACCTCGATGACGATCGATCGGGCGTCGATTCGGCAGCTTGCCGCCGCGATGGCGCTGGTCATGATGATGGCGAGCGTGCCATCGATCGGCGTGATCTTCATTGCCGATCGTTCGGGGCCGAGCATCTCGCTCGACGTCTGTCATCCGCTGCAATCGCTCGAAACGTCGTCGGGGGCCGTGCTGATCGCGCGCCCGGCGCAGCCCGCGATCGGCGCACAACTCGTTGCGCACGAAGCACTCGCTCAATTCGTTCCCATTCTGAAAAGTAAACCCGCCGAAGCTCCCGATCCGCCTCCGCCCAAGCTGCTTTCCTAGCAGAGCCCACTGACATTTTCGCTTGATGCGCTCTCGAGCCTCAATGGTTCGTGAGCACACGATCCGGCCTGAGTTGGCTGGGACGATGTTTTTGCGGAGGAATCCTATGTCACTGCGCTACGCTGTTTTGTTCAGACAAGCTGCGCACCAAAGACTGTTGCTGCTATTCACGATTGTCTTCATCGCTCTGACGCCGGGCCTGGCCGGGGCCTGCGCATGCGGATGCGGCGTGTTCGAGGTCGCGACGCCCTCGCTACTACCGATGGGCGCCGGTGCAATGGCGTGGATCGAGTACGACTTCATGAACCAGTACATAAACTGGCACGCAACGACGCCGGCCTCCGGCTTCTACAATAATGACAAGAAGCTGGCGACCAACTTCGTCACTGTCGGCGGCCAATACATGTTCAACCGGAGCTGGGGTGCGATGCTGGAAGTGCCGTACTGGGAGAGGAACTACAGGGGCGCGTACGACGGCGACAACTTCGATGTGCATTCGTACGACTCGAACTCGATCGGCGACATCCGCATACTGGGTATGTGGACCGGCTTGCAGGAGGACATGTCGACAGGCTTTCTCGGCGGCTTCAAGGTACCGTCGGGCAACTGGCATTATCCGAAATGGGATCGTGACACGCAGATCGGGACGGGCAGCACGGACGTGCTCATCGGCGTTTACCACCTGGGCACGCTTCCGATACTGAGAATGGAAGATCGCCCCTTCGGTTACTATGTACAAGGCATGTACGATCAGCCCTTTGCGTATCAGGACCATTACAAGAATGGCCGCGAGTTCGACTCCGGGTATGGTACCTACTACGATTTCGGAAAGGTCAGTTTTCTTACTGAATTTGCCCCGTTTCTGTCGTTTCTGGTCAGCGACCGCGCCCGCGACCGCGGCACCAACGGGGACGCGTATGACAGCGGCTACTTCAGAGTACAAGTCGCTCCCGGCCTGGAAACAGCGTACAAGTCCGTGAGGCTCTACACCGATGTCGAACTGCCGATATTCCGAAACTTTAACGGCTATCAACTGGTTGCGCCCTACGCGATCAAAACGATCTTGAGTTACAGCTTCTGAAAAAAACGTTACAACTATTAAGGGGATGCATTTATGCGTACTCGATGTAATCTCAAATCTGCCGGAATCGCCTTGATCGCCATAACAAGCCTCGTTGCGGCCTTCGGATGTCACGGCAGCTCGACCACTGACGGCGCTGCGAGCGTGCTCACTGACACCAAGCTCGTCGATCAGAACGGCGACACCGTCATGCTCTCGTCGCTCAAGGGCAAGCCGATGGTGGTGGACTTCATCTATACGTCGTGCCCGGGGCCGTGCCTGATGGAGACGGCAAAGTTTGCGAACGTCGCACTGCGCCTCGGCAGCGATCTCGGTTCGAAGGTGACGCTCGTTTCGATCACCGTCGATCCCGAGCATGACGGGCCCAAACAGTTGCTCGACTACTCGAAGCAGCAAGGCGCCGATGAAAAGGGCTGGTATTTCCTGACCGGAGGTCCCGGCGATGTCGACCAGGCGCTGGCGGGTTTCAAGCTGAGCCGCCAAATTGAGCCGGATGGCTCTGTAGGCCACCTCGTCGATATGATGCTGGTAGGGCCGGACGGCAAGCTGGTGCGCGAATACAACGGCGAGGTCGTCAAGGCGCAGGACATCGTCGACGACGTCAAGAAAACTTTGAACAACGGTTGAGAAAGGCGGAAATGAGGCGAGCGATAATTTTAGGCTCCTCGGCGGCGGCCATCGTGGTGGCTGCCTTCCTGTGGTCGACCTTCGGCGCGTCGTCAACCGACAGTCAGCGTGGCGCGATGTGCATCGGCGGCCATTGCTGCTGCGTGCTCGGCGCGAGTGCTCAGACTGTCGCGGCCAACAGCAGCGATGGGCGTTTGACGCTCGATCCCAATCAGTTCATCGGGCCGGCCAAGGCGGCGTACCAGGTTGCGCAGAAAAATCCCGGCTTGCTGGCGCAGCTGCACTGCTATTGCGGATGTGACCGGATATACGGCCATCAGAATCTGCTCGATTGTTATCGAGGCGACCACGGCTCGAAGTGCGAAATCTGTATCGGCGAAGCGATGATGGCGGAGCAGATGTCGGAGCAGGGTTCGCCAGTCGATCAGATACGTGACGCGATCCGCAGGCAATACGCCGGGGAAAATTGAGCAAATTTTCTGCGGCGAGAGCAGGCAATCGTGAGGCTAACGACATTGTGGTCTGCCACAGCAGGAGTCTGCATGATCCTGTGTGTGGCCGCGTTGGCGCTCGCCTCTGCGACCGTCGGCAGTGCTGCGCCGGCGCTGGTCGTACCCGAACTTGACGGTCAGACATTCGATCTAGGTGCAGAGCGCGGGAAAGTCGTAATCGTAAACTTCTGGGCCACCTGGTGTCCGCCGTGCCGCGCGGAAATACCGGCGCTCGACGCGTTCTACCGCCGCTATCATGGCAACGGACTCGAGATGATCGGTGTGAGCGCGGACCGTCCGCACGATCGCTCCGACGTGACCAAGATGAAGGAATCGCTCAGCTATCCGGTTGCGATGATGGATGACGCCACCGTCAACGATTTCGGTCCGCCGAACACACTGCCCGTCACATTCGTGGTCGACGGCAACGGAATCCTGCGCGCGGAGTTCACACCCGACCAGACTCCGGTCACCGAGAAGACTCTTTCCGATGCGGTGCTGCCGCTGCTGCCGCAAAATCCCGCGACTAATGCTGCAGCGAATCCGGCGAAACCATAGATGCATGCGACTGAAATGAAGGAACTCGCGCTAGCTGCAATATTCCTGATGACCGGGTGCGCCTCCAGCAACGCTCGAACAAGCGACACCGATGCTGGCATCGCGCAGTTGGAACAAAAGAGACGCGCGGTCGACGAGAGCGAAAAAAAGTGTGTCGACGAAGCGCTCCGACGGAGCCATGATCAAACTGCGAACGACGCGCGCGACAAGCAAGTCTCGCAGTGCCATGCGTGGGCGGATCAGCAAGACGCCCAAATCGCCAACCAGGAGCGCAGCGAATATGAGAGTGAAGCGCAGGATGAACGCAATCGCGCGGCGTTCATGGCGGTTCTGACAACCTCGAGGCTGCACTGAGGTCGAAGTGAAGCACGCATCCGGTTCGGCCACCCTTCTGCTCGCATGACTTCAGCCATCTCCAGCGGAACCTCCATCCCGATGCGCCTGCCTCATGCGAGAAGTCTCGGCTCGCAGATTCTGCGCGACCTGATCGGCGTTGCCCTGCTCGCAATCGCGTCGCTGGGCGCTGGACTGCTGATTAACCATTTCTCGTCCGCTCCGCTTCCCGTCGTCTATCAGACGCCCGAGCAACGCTTCGATGCTGAGCTGACGACGCTGGTCGCTGCGCCGCCGTTCGCGATCGCGCCTGCACCAACAGTGGGGCTTGACCAATTCCGTTCGGCCATCGACGGCAAAAGCACTTTGATCCTCGATGCTCGGCCATCCGCATTCTTTGAAGTGGGACACGTGCCGGGAGCGATGAATCTCGCGCGGGATAATTTCGCGGCCGACTATCGGCGACTGGGCACCGTGCTGCAGAACGCCCACGACAAGCCGATCATCGTGTACTGCGCAGGCGGCGACTGTCATGACAGCCGGCTCGTCGCAAACGCATTGCTGACACTCGGCTTCAGCAATGTCAGCGTTTTCACTGGCGGCTGGGAAGCATGGTCGGCCGCCGGTCTGCCCACAAACACCGGGAGCACACCGTAATGAATTCACGTCGCGATTACCTGGTGCTTGCTGTGAGCCTGGCTGTGGCGGCGGTATTTATCTACGCGGGCGTCGACAAGCTTCGCGACCCGCTGCAGTTCGCCGACAGCATCGCCGCATTCGCGATTCTGCCCGCAGTGCTCATCAACTTGCTGGCGTTTGGTCTGCCGCCATTTGAAATTGCATGCGGACTGCTGCTGCTCGGGCCGCGGACGCGGCGCATCGGAGCGCTCGCGGTCGTCGCCGTCTCAATATTGTTTTTCACTGCGCTGGCGTCCGCACTGCTTCGAGGTCTCACGCTCGACTGCGGCTGCTTCGGCGCCGGCGCCCCTTCGCGACCGAGAATGTGGCTGGAACTTGTGGTGGACGCGGGGCTGTTCGCGGGCTCGCTGTTCATCTACTTGCGCTCGATACCCCGCCTGTCCGCGCGCGTCGCCAGTACGGAATAATTTCGCGAGCTTCCAATGCCTGTTTGTAAAGGAGAGGGCCCTTAACGGCCGGGATGACTGCCGATGCGGAGAAGTTTTCTTTTCGCACTGATGATGCTGCTCGCTATGCGCACGAGCGCCGCCTGGGCGCATGGAGTTGTGGGTGACTACGTGTTCCTCGAACCGCTGATAACCGAGGACCCTACTCCGGCGAACGAGCTGGATATCCTGGAACCATCATGGGTCAAAAGCAGCGACGCCAATGACTATTCGATCGGTTTTTCGGGCGAGAAAGTTCTTTGGATCGACGACAATGACATGCCGATAGTCAGCCTCGCGGGCGGCACGACATGGCATCACGTTTCGCCATACGAGGGACCGAGCCACGAAGGCGTCGACAATCCGGAAGTGGCGCTGAAATATGCATTCTTCTATTCGCTGCAGCACGAGTTCCTGCTCTCGACAGCGCTGATCGCCGACATCCCGGTCGGCAACAAGGACATTCGCGATCAAAGTCACACGAGCCTCGGCCCGGAATTTCTGTGGGAGAAGGGCATGGGCGATCTTCCCAACTCGCCTGCGCTGAAATATCTGCGGCCGCTGGGATTCCAGGGTGACCTCGGTTATCTGCCGGCATTGGGCGGGCAAACGAGCCACGACCTGTTTGCCGACGCGGTTGTCGAATACTCGTTTCCGTACCTGAGCAACAACGTGCAGGACATCGGGCTCAAGTGGCCCTTCCGCAATATGTTCGTATTCACCGAGTTCAACTACGATCAACTGCTCAAGGGACCTTCGGGCCAGACATTCCCGACTATCATGGCGACGCCGGGCATCTCATACGTGAGCTATCACTATGAGCTGAGCGTCGGCACCCAGTTCGCGCTGAACAATGCAGCCGTGCCCGCGAATCATGCCACCATAATCGGATTGCTCGATATTTTTTACGATTCTTTTTTCCCGAAGTGGGGCAACTGGACTATCAATCGAGGACCCGGCGAATGAAGCGATCGAGAATCTGCATATCCGCCGCGGCGCTACTGGCTATTGTAGTGAGTAATGCGATGGTGGCCTCGGCGCATTCATTTCCCGAGCAGGAAAGTCCCGCCGCGGGCCAGAACCTGGCGGCGGCGCCGTCGGAGGTGACGATCAAATTCGATGCGCCGATCGAAAAACTGTTCGCCAAGCTCGAGGTGACGGGCGCTGATGGGCAGAACCTGGCGGTGGGATCGCCGCAGGTCAGCGACGACGGCATTCAGCTCTCGGTCAAGTTGGGCGCGCTGAAACCCGGCGACTACACGGTGAAGTGGGCGGTCGTCTGCATCGATACGCATCACACGAACGGTTCGTACACTTTCACGGTGGCCAGCGGCGGATCGTGATCCCGCAGCCGATTTTCGCGTGGCCGCTGGTAGCGTCGCAAGTTCTGATATTCGGAACGACTGCTTTTGCGCTGGTGGCAGCGCCGCGCCGCATCGCCGCCGGCGATCGATCCCTTGAAAGCCTGGCGAAGCTCTGGCGCGTGCTCGCGCTGATCGTGCTGGTGATGTCGCCGCTGAGACTTTTGTCCATCGGCGCGGGAATGGCGGAGTCGAGTCTGCGCGAAGTCATCCCGATGATGCCGGAAATAATGCGCGAGACATTTGCCGGCCGGGTATGGACGTGGAGACTCGCGACCGCGCTGCTGTTGGCTCTGGTGGCGTGGATCCCGGCGCCCGGCAGGTTCGCAACCACGCTGATATTCGCGGTCTCGGCCGTCCTGCTCGCTATTTCAAAGCATCACCAGCCACGCGATCGACAAGGGCGCGTTCGCCATCGCCGTTCATTTCGTGCATCAGGCTGCCGCGGGTATGTGGATCGGCGCGCTGGTATCGCTGCTGATAGGCGCGACCTATGGGCTATGCCGGCGCCGAGTGGCTGCGTGCGGCGACGCCGCGAGTATCGGCGGTCGCGGGCTGGTCGGTGGGCGTGCTGGTGGTGACTGGCGCGATCCGGGCCTGGGATGCGCTCGGCCTGCACCTCGATCTGCTCCTGAACTCCATGTACGGACGGACACTCTTGTGGAAGGTCGGCACGGCAGCCACGGTGATCCTGATAGGCGGCTACAACCGCTATCGTCTGGTAGGGTCTATGGGTGAATCGTCGGCGCGCGCGTCGTTGATTCGCAACGTAACCGTCGAATGCGTTTTGCTGGCAGTAGTGCTCGGATGGTCAGTGGTACTGTCCAACACACCGCCGCCGCATTGAAAAGCGGTGCAGCATGAGAGGAACGAGCACTTTGCGGCGCCGGGTTTTTCAATCACAATCGCTTCGATGCAGTTGAATGCCGAGGCACCGCCGCCGCTTGACGAGCGCCTGAAGGACATCTCGCACAAGCGCCGTATCATGATCGTCGCCGGCGAAGCGTCAGGCGATCTTCATGGCGGCGACCTGGCGCGGGAAATTCTCGCGCGCGATCCATCGTGCGACCTGTTCGGAATCGCCGGCGAAAAAATGCGCGCAGCCGGCGTGCGCGCGCTGATCAAGACCGAAGACATCCACGGGCTCGGACTCTCGGAACTGGCGTCCACGATTGGGCGCACCGTCGGCGCGTTTCGCGCGCTTCGCCGAATCATCCGCCGCGAGAAGCCGGACCTCGTGATCCTGATTGACTACGCGGAGTTCAACCTGATTCTCTCCGGCACCGCCCGGCGCAACCGCGTGCCCGTGCTCTACTACATCACGCCGCAAGTCTGGGCATGGCGGCGCGGCCGCATCGACAAGCTGGTCGATCGCGCCGATCGTCTTGCCGTAGTGCTGCCGTTCGAGGCCGAGTTGTTCCATCGCGCGGGCGATCGGGTTTCATTCGTCGGTCATCCGCTGCTCGATCGGATCGCGACCAGCCAAAGCCGCGACGAAACGCTTAAGCGCCACGGCTTCCCGCCGCGCGCGCGCATCATCTCGATCCTGCCGGGCAGCCGGCGCGCCGAAGTTCGCTACCTGCTCGAGCCGATGGTCAAGGCGGCGCGGATCATCGCGCGCGATCACGATCTTCAAATGGCGCTCGCGCTGGCGCCGACGCTGACGCAGGCCGAGCTCGCCGAAGTGGGACGCGCAGACCTCGCTGGCATCAGGATTGTCGAAGGCGATACCTACAATATTGTCGCGGCGAGTGAGCTCGCGCTGGTGGCGTCGGGCACGGCCACGCTGGAGACGGCGCTGCTCGGATGCCCCGAGGTCATTGCTTACAAAGTGTCACCGCTTACCTATATTCTGGGGCGGATGCTGGTGACGGGAGTGGATTTTATCGGGATGCCGAATATTTTGGCGGGCCGGCAAATAGTGCCGGAGCTTATCCAGGGCGACGTGACCGCCGAGAAGCTCGTGCGCGCGGCCGAGCCGCTGCTGAGCGACACGATACGCGCCGAAACCGTCTCAGCGCTGAAGGCGTTGCGCGAGAAGCTCGGATCGCCGGGCGCAGCGGGTCGCGTCGCGGCGATCGCACTCGAGATGATCGCGCCCGGGAAGACCGCGTGAAGCTGCTGACTCCATTGCAATGGCGCCTGTTCGGGTACCTGCGCAAATACCTGTTCCCGTATGTGCTGCTGCTCGCGATCGCGATGGGCATGCTGTCGGCGGCCAGCGCCGGCGTCCCGCTCATCACCAAGTCGGTGGTCGACCTGGTCGCCAATCTGAGGGGCGCTCACGCATTCGACGCGCGCAGCGCCTTCAAGCTGCGCGAATACTCGCTGATGCTCGCGGGATTGTTTTTGCTTCGTGCGCTCGCCAATTTCTCCGACGACTACCTGAGCGCATACATCGCCCAGAAGATGACGATGGACATCCGGGGCGATCTGAACGAGAGCCTGCAGCGCCAGTCGCTGAGTTTCTTCAACCGCACGCCGACGGGCGTGATGGTTTCGCGGGTCATCAGCGACGTCGGGCTGGTGGTGTCGAGTCTCAGCAGCGGCGTGTTTTCGATCGTCGGCGACGGCATGTCGCTGACCGCGCTGTTGGCGACGGCCTTCTACCTCGACTGGCGGCTCGCGATCATTGCCTTCATCGGATTTCCAATCGTCGTGCTGCCGATCGCCAGCCTCTCGAAAAAAGTTCGCCGCGAAACCAAGAATCAACAAAAGCAACTGAGCGGCTTGCAGTCGCTGCTGGTCGAAACGTTCCAGGGCAACCGCGTCGTCAAGGCGTTCGGAATGGAAGACTACGAGCGCGCGCGCTTCAATCGCGAGCTCAAGCGCCTGTTCCGAATCTTCATGCGGGTGGCGCGAATCAAGGCGTTCACCGGCCCGCTGATCGAGGCGCTGGGCGCGTTCGCGGTGGTGGCCGTGGTCTGGTGGGCAGTCGGATCGCTGCAAGCGGGCACGCGCACGCTGGGTCAGTTCGCCGGTTTCTTCGCGGTCATGATTCTCGTCTATCCGCCGTTCAAGGGCCTCAGCAGGGCCAACAACACGGTCCAGCAGGGAATGGCCGCGGCCGAACGCGTGTTCGAGATGATGGATCAGCCGAGCGAGGTTCCCGACGATCCCGGCGGCATCGAGCTGCAGCCCGGGCCGCACAGCGTCGCGTTCGAGCACGTCAGTTTCCGCTACGGCGACGAATGGGTGCTGCACGATATCAATATGGAGATCGGCGCCGGCAAAGTGGTCGCGCTGGTCGGGATGAGCGGCGGCGGCAAATCCACGATGGCGGATTTGATTCCGCGCTTCTATGACGTGCAGCAGGGACGCGTCACGGTGGACGGAATCGACGTGCGCAAGCTGCAGCTGAAATCCTTGCGCGCGGAAATCGGTCTGGTGACGCAGAGCACGTTTCTGTTCGACGACACGATTCGCGCCAATATCGCGTACGGCAGCAGCGACAAGCATCTCGAGCGCGTGATCGCGGCCGCCAAGCTCGCCAACGCGCACGACTTCATCTCGCGGCTGCCCGAAGGCTACAACACGATGGTAGGTGAGCTGGGCGTGCGCATGTCGGGCGGCGAGCGCCAGCGAATCGCGATCGCGCGCGCGCTGCTGAAGGACGCACCGATTTTGATCCTCGACGAGGCGACCTCGTCACTGGACTCCGCCGCCGAGCGATCGGTGCAGGAGGCGCTCGAACATCTGATGGCCAATCGCACGACGCTGGTGATCGCGCATCGGCTGTCGACGGTGCGCCGCGCCGACCGCATCGTCGTCGTCGTTCACGGCCGTATCGTCGAAGATGGCACCCACGACGAATTGTTCGCTCGCGGGCAGGAGTATCGAAAGCTCTACGACCTGCAATTCATGTCGCCCGAAGACCTGGCCGGCAACGGCGGGCTCGTCAACTGATAACCGCCGATCGCAAATCCGACTCGCCAGATGTGCGATCGACCACGCCGCAATGCTAAGCGCGCTGTACAACCTGCTGTGGTATCCGGCGCTGCCGTTTGCGCTGCTAGCGGCGCATCCGGCGAGCATGCGCGAATATCGCGAGCGGATGGGGCACGGCGATTTTCCCGCGACCGCGGGCGCGCCGCGAATCTGGATACATGCGTCCTCGGTCGGCGAGATCGAAGCGATCCGGCCAGTCGCCAACGCGCTGCTCGAACGTCATCCGGGCGCAGTGATTGCGATCACCACGATGACGGCGGCCGGACGCGAGGCAGCTCAGCGCCGAATACCCGGCGCGACGGCATGGATGCTCGCGCCGCTCGACAATCGGCGCGCAGTGCGATCTTTCCTGGAGCGCGTGCGGCCGCGCGTGGTGCTGATCACCGAGACTGAAATCTGGCCGAACTACTTCATCGAATCCGCGCGCGCGGGCGCGACCGTGGTGGTGATCAATGGCAGGATTTCGGAACGATCGTTGCGCCGCTACCTGCGTGCGCGCAGACTATTTGAAAATGCACTCGGCCACGCAACGTTGATCCTGACGCAAAGCGACGATGACGCGCAGCGCTACGCGAAGTTCGGTCTCGGCGCGAAAGTCGTCGTCACCGGCAACACGAAAATCGAGGCGGGCGAGGATGCCGCGAAGCAGCAACCGATTCGTCCCGAGCTGCTGGCGTTTGCGGCCGAGCGAAAAATTTTCATCGCGGGATCGACGGCGCCAGGCGAAGAGGCCATCGTCATCGATGCGTACCGCGAATTGCGCAAGGAATTTCCGCAGCTCGCGCTGACCATCGCCCCGCGGCATCTCGATCGCACTCCCGACGTCGAAAACGCGCTGCGTGCAGCTTCACTGCAATACGTGAAGGCGTCAGAACTGAATTCATCCAGCGCGCCACACGACGCGGACATTTTGATGCTCGACACGATGGGCGAGCTGCGCAGCTTCTATCGTCGCGGATCGATCGCGTTCGTCGGCGGCAGTCTCGCACCCGGACGCGGCGGACAAAATCCGGCCGAGCCCGCGCTGGCGGAGGTCCCCGTGTTGATCGGTCCGTTATCACGAGAATCAGCGGGAGATAGTTTCGTCGCTGGTAAGTTCGGGCGGCGCAAGAATCGTCAAAGATGCGCGCGACATCGTCAGTGCAAGTTCGAGCTGGCTGCGCGACGACGAGGCGCGGCGACAAGCCGGCCGTAACGCGCGCGCGGCCGCGAGCAAAGGGTCCGGCGGTGCACATCGCGCCTTGATGCAGCTCGAAGCCATCATTAATGTCGGCTGACTGATGCCCTCCAGCGAGCCGAGTCCGAATCGCCCACGAATCGAGCGATTTTGGCGCCGCAGACTCCCCGCGCGCCTGCTGCCTGCGTGGGCCGGGCTCGCGGTGGCGGCGGGATTCTACCGCGTCGGAGTCGGTATGCGTCGTCTATATTGGCGGACGATGAAAGAGCGCGCGCCGGTGCTGACGGTGAGCGTCGGCAATCTGACCGTCGGCGGCACCGGCAAGACGCCCTTCACATTGTTTCTCGCCAGGCGCTTGCAGAGCCACGGTCTGCGCGTCGGAATCGTGAGCCGCGGCTATGGACGCCAGCGATCGAAGGCGCCGGCCGAACTCGTTGCCGACGACGGCAAGTTGAAGGTCTCGCTGGAAGACGCGGGCGACGAACCGGCGATGATGGCGAAGACGTTCACCGGACCGATCGCAGTTGCAGACCGGCGGCTGGACGGAATCGAGCTGCTGAGCAAGCTCGGCCCGCTCGACGCAGTGATCCTCGACGACGGCTTTCAGCACCTGCGCCTCGATCGCGACGTGGATCTCGTGCTGGTCAGCAACGAGCGCGGTTTCGGCAACGGCTGGATGCTCCCGGCCGGTCCGATGCGCGATTCGATCCGTGCGGTGGGCCGCGCCGACGCGGTCGTGTTGATGACCTCCGGCACCGGCGCGTCGGCGCTTCGACCGCGGCAGATGAAACGACTGACGCGCGGCAACATGCTGCACGCCTCGGTGCGCCCGCGCGCACTGCTGCTCAGCGAGCAGGGTGTATGGCGCGAAACGCCGCTGGGACTTGGCGGGCGGCGCGTGCTCGCGGTCAGCGGTCTGGCGGATGCGAGCGGATTCTATGCGATGCTGCGCGAGCTCGACACGGAACTGGTCGGCGTTTTCGAATATCCCGACCATCACGCCTACACCAGCGCCGACTGGCAGGCTATTGTGAAGGCGATGCGCAACACGGAAGTCGTCGTGACCACCGAAAAGGACCTGGTCAAGCTGGACCGGTTTCCGTTCCCGCGCGATTCGCTATACGCTCTCAGGCTCGAAGTGACGATGGACGCGGACGATGCGCGCGCGCTCGACGAGTTGATAATGGGACGCATGACCGCGATGACGGCGGCGGTGGATGCGTAGACGACGAACCAAATTGGCTGGAGGACTTCGGCGATGGCGCTGAGTCAGGAATTGCTCGACATCCTCGCGTGCCCGAAATGCAAAGGTGACCTGCGCCTCAATGAGAAGCAGGACGGCCTGGTCTGCAGCGCATGCAAGCTCGAGTACCCGGTGCGCGACGACATTCCAATCATGCTGATCGAGGAAGCCAAGCCGATCGCGTGAGCTCGCCGCAGCGCGCGGCCAGCCTGCTCCCCGCGATGAAGACCATCGACGCCGCGCGCGCCCGCCAGTTCGCCTGGCTTGCGCTTGGCGTGTACCTTGGCCGGCCTCGGCATCTCGGCGACCTTTCGCGCGCAGGGCGATTTCAACGTTTATTATCGCGCCGGACATCGCGTCCTGCACCATCTCGCGATCTATCCGCCCGACGATTCCGATCGTTTTCTCTACGCGCCGATCTTTGCGATCGCGTTCGCGCCGCTGGCGGCGTTGCCCCGTCATCTCGCGCAGTTTATCTTCTTCGCGATCAACGCATTCTCGCTGATCGAATTGATCCTCGGCGCAGGCGTGCTCCTGTTCGGTCGACAACGTCAGCTGCCGGCCGAGCTGATCGTTGTTCCGGTGCTTTTGTCGTTTCGATTCATCGACAACAACTTCGACCACGGCCAGATAAATCTGCCGACTCTCGCGCTGATCGTGTGGGCGATCATCTACGCAGACGAATCGCGACCACGCGTGGGCGGGACTGATGATCGCAGCGGCGATCCTGATCAAGCCATTCGCGATCCTCGCCGCGCTTCATCTTGCGATTCGAAAGCATTTCGCCACGCTCGGATGGGCGATCGTGGCGGGGATCGCGCTACTGGTCGTGCCGGTCGTAGTATTCGGCCCGCACGGACTCATCGATCAAACCGGCGCATACGTAACCGCGATCGCCTCGATGACGAATCGATATCGCACGATGCTAACGAATCAGTCGGCCGTGTCCGCGGTGGCGCGCCTGATGAGTCTTCGCATCGGTGCCGACGCTGAAACTTCACCGACCGCCACGATTGTCGGCATGGGACTCGAAATTATTCTCATCGCCGCAGTGTCGCTCTGGGACTGGAAGAGCGGCGATCATCGAAGTTTTACCAACCGCCTCGCGCTGTGCGGATTGTTCTGCCTGATGCCGTCGTTCGCGCCGATTTCGTGGAAGAGCTACTACGCGGCGATACTCGTGCCGTACATGGCGCTGACCGCGGCGCTCTGGACGGATCGA
Source organism: uncultured delta proteobacterium (assembly GCA_963747845.1). Taxonomy (GTDB): domain Bacteria; phylum Desulfobacterota; class Binatia; order Binatales; family Binataceae; genus Binatus. The sequence goes on along the minus strand of CAVVGR010000012.1, from coordinate 114,452 downwards.
AATGCCGGCCGTAGCGCGCCGATTTTAGTCTGGTCGCTGTTCGCGCTTTCGGTGCGTACTCAATCTCGCGACGGGAAATTATCTGAACCGCATCGCCCTCTTCTACTCGGCGCATTTCGTTTCGTCGCTGCTCGCACTGGCCGCCGTATTCGCGTTGTGGCTCGCAACCGAGGCGGTCCAGGCATGAGGGCGCCCGCGAAAATGAATTGGCGCTCCAATCCGAACTTCCTGACGTTCGAGATCGGACGCCGTCGGCTCGTCATCCATCGCCAGGCCGCCCCGCAAGCAGCGCAAATTCTGCACAAGCTCAGCGAGTTGGCGGCTACTTCTGAAGCCGGCGCGGGAAATCGTGAAAGCGCATTTCGGCTGGACCTCGGCGACGGACTCGAACTGTTCGCGCGGCGCGGTCGTCGCGGCGGAATGATCGCATCGATCCTCAGCGACGTTTACCTGGGCATGTCGCCGCGCCCGCTGACCGAACTTACCGTGACGATCGAAGCGAGAAGGCGCGGAATTCCAGTCGCGGAGCCGATGGGCGCGATGGTCGAATGGATCGGTCCCGCGCTTTATCGCGGATTTTTTCTGACGCGCGCGGTGCGCGGAATGACGTTGTGGGAGTTCGTGAAGACCGACGACGACCCGACGGTTCGCGAGCACGTTCTCGAGCAGGCGCGCGCCGCGATCGATACGATGCACACCAACGGTCTCTTTCACGCCGATCTCAATCTGCACAACCTGCTGGTGACGCAAGTGCGCGAGAGGTTCACGGTGATCATTCATCGACCTGGACAAGGCGCGGCTCGTCGACGGGCCGTTGTCGCCTGCGATGCGCCGGGCGAACGCGGCGCGTCTGCTACGCTCAGCGCGCAAGCTCGATCCGTCGGGAAAATTTCTCGACGCGGCCGCGCTTTCGATTCTGAATCTGGAGTGACTCGGGAATTCAGCCGCGCTTCAGCGCGATGGCGTCGATCTCGACTCGCGCGCCGCGCGGGAGCGCCGCGACCTGCACCGTCGAGCGCGCGGGATACGGCGGCTCGAAGTGCTCACCATACACGCGGTTCACGATTTCAAACTCGGCGAGGTCGATCATGAAGATCGTGGTCCTGACGACATCGACGAAATCGAGTCCGGCGGCGGCCAGCACTTCGCCCAGGTTCTGCAGCACGCGACGAGTCTCGAATTCGATCCCGCCTTCGACGATCTTGCCCGACGCCGGGTCGAGCGCGATTTGCCCCGAGCAGAAGACCAGCCCGTTTTGCTCGACCGCTTGCGAATACGGACCGATCGCGGCCGGCGCCTGCTTGCTGTGAATCGAAGTCTTCATCAATAGCGATTGCCGTTTTGCTGGCCGAGGCGCGACACGCGCATCACGCCGTCGATCGCGCCGATCGAGTTCATCAGGTTGTTCAACTGGCGCGCGCTGGTCACGCTGACCTCGAACACCGCCAGCGCGCGGCCGTCGGCGCCGTGAGTCTTCACTTCTGCGGTCGAGATATTCACGCCCGCCGAGGCGATCGCCTTGGTCATCGCGGCCAGCAGGCCCGGTTGATCGGCGCATAGCACTTCGAGCCGAATCGGGCGCGGCGCTTCCTCGCCGTCCTTCCACACCACCGGCACGCGCCGCTGCGGATCGGTGTTGAGCGCATGCGGGCATCCCGCGACGTGCACCGTGACGCCGCGGCCGCGCGTGATGAAGCCGGTGATCGCCTCGCCCGGCAGCGGATTGCAGCATCGCGCGAATCGCACCAGCATGTCGCCGACGCCCGAGACCACCACCGCGCCGCTCGCGGATTTGCGCGCTTCTTTTGCGGCGCGTTCGCGCTGCGCGGGTCCGAGCGGAGCTGGCGGTTTCTCGGGACGATAGACCTTCAGCTCATCGGGCGTGAGAAGTTTCGCCAGCAGTTGCGCCGGCGTGATTATTCCGTAGCCGACCGCCGCCAGCAGGCCGTCGACGTCGCGCTGCGAGAACTCGCTCAGCACGCCCTCGAGCCGCTTGCCCGATCTGAGCTGCGTGACGCTCAGCTTGAGCGGTTCGAGCTCGCGATCGATGAGCGATATTCCAAGATCGCGCGAGCGTTCCGCTTGCTGATTGCGCAGCCATTGACGGATGCGCGATTTCGCGCGCGCGGTGGCCGCGTAGTTCGTCCAGTCCTTGCCCGGCACCTGCTTCTCGGACGTGAGCACTTCAACCGTGTCGCCCGATCGAAGCCGGTAGCGCAGCGGCACCATGCGCCCGTTGACGCGCGCGCCCGCGAGATGATTGCCGACCTGCGAATGGATTCGGTACGCGAAGTCGATCACGGTCGAGCCGAGCGGAAAATCGAACACGTCGCCCTTGGGCGTGAAGACGAAAACTTCCTCGGGAAACAGATCGTCCTTGACCGTCGACAGAAATTCCTGCGGGTCCTTCAGATTCTGCTGCCATTCGATCAGCCGCCGCAGCCATGCGAACCGCTCGGTGTCCTTGAGCTCCTTGGAGTTGCCGTCCTTGTAACTCCAGTGCGCCGCGATTCCTTCCTCGGCCACCTTGTGCATCTCGCGCGTGCGAATCTGCACTTCCATCCGCTGCCCGCGCGGCCCGATCACCGTGGTATGCAGCGACTGGTACATGTTGGCCTTGGGCAGCGCGATGTAATCCTTGAAGCGGCCGGGCACCGGCTTCCAGTTCGCGTGCACGACGCCGAGCGCCTCGTAACATTCGCGCACCGTGTCCACGATGATGCGGAACGCGACCAGGTCGTAGATTTCCTCGAAGCTGAGACCGAGCTCCTGCATCTTGGAGTGAATCGAAAAGAAATGCTTGGGCCGGCCCGTGACTTCTGCGTTTACTCCGCCGTCGGACATGCGCCGCGACAGAATCTCGATGACGTTGGCGATGTACTCCTCGCGCTCCTTGCGCTTGGCCGCGACGAACGCCTTCAGCGACTGGTACGCACTCGGATTCAGATAACGAAACGCGAGGTCCTCGAGCTCCGACTTGAGCCAGTAGATGCCGAGGCGATGCGCGATCGGCGCGTAGATCTCCATCGTCTCGCGCGCGATTTCGAGCTGCCGGTCGGCGCCGAGATGATCGAGCGTGCGCATGTTGTGCAGGCGGTCGGCGAGCTTGATCAGCACGACGCGGATGTCGTTCGCCATCGCGATGATCATCTTGCGGAAATTCTCGGCCTGCTTTTCCTCGCGGCTCTGGAACGTGATCTTCGAGACCTTGGTCACGCCGTCGACCAGCTGCGCGACCTCGGGACCGAATGCCGTCTGCACCTCCGCCAGCGACGCGTGCGTATCCTCGACCACGTCGTGCAGCAAGCCGGTGACGATCGACGGCACGTCGAGCTTGAGCTGCGCGATGATCATCGCGACGTTGAGCGGATGGGTGACGTAAGGCTCGCCCGATTCGCGCTTCTGATCGATATGCATCCGCGCCGAGTAGTCGTACGCGCGCCGGAGCAGGCCGATGTCGGCCTGCGGATTGTAGGTCAGCACCCGGCCGATGAGGCCGGCGAGCTGGTCGGGAGTGCTGCTTTGCGCTAGCTCTTCCACGGCGCGAATTCGCCGCGCAGGCGGCTGACCTTGAGCCGCTCCGCGTTTACGATCGTTTCAAGCCGCGCGACGGATTCGGAAATCTCGGCGTTGATGATCAGGTAGTCGTATTCCGGATAGGCCTCGGCTTCCTCGCGCGCCTTTTGCAGCCGATGCTGAATCTTGGACTCGTCCTCGGTCGCGCGCCCGCGCAGACGCTCCTCGAGTTCCTCGAAGCTCGGCGGCAAAACAAAAATCGTGACAGCGTCGTCGGGATATTTTGCGCGAATCTGGCGCGCGCCCTGGATGTCGATGTCGAGCAGGATGTCGCGGCCTGACCCGACTGCGGCGTCGAGCGGCGCGCGCGGCGTGCCGTACGATGATTCGAACACACGCGCCCATTCGGCGAGCTCGCCGGACGATTGCCTGCGTTTGAATTCCTCTTCGCTCACGAAGCTGTAGTCGATTCCGTTCGCCTCGGTTCCTCGTCGCGCGCGCGTGGTCAATGAAATCGAAAAATCCAGATCGGCGATGGCCTTCAGCGCTGCGCGATAAATCGTAGTCTTGCCGGCGCCCGACGGCGCCGAAAGGATAAAAATTATACCGCGTCTCGGCGGCAAGGAATCATCTGATTTCAAGCGTATAGAAGCCATCAACCGGCTGCAAAGACCCTTCCACTATACCCTATTCGACGTTCTGGACCTGCTCGCGCATTTTTTCCGCTTCCGCCTTAACTTCAACCGTTACTTGAGATAATGCCGCGTTCTGCGACTTCGATCCCATCGTATTCACTTCGCGGTTGATCTCCTGCAGCAGAAATTCTATCGACTTCCCGACCTGTCCCTTGCGCTTGAGCAGCGCCTTCAGGCCCTCGAGATGCGTCCGCAGCCGCGTGATTTCCTCGCTGATATCGCCGTGCTGCGACGCCGACGACGCCTCCTCGTAAAGGCGCTTCTCGTTGACCGGCAGGTCTCCCAGCAGCTCGCGAACGCGCGTGTGAAAGGTTTCCAGAATCTCCACCCGCGTTTGCTCGGCCAGCTTCTCGATTCGCGGCACCGCCGCCTCGATATTGCGAACCCGCAACGCAAAGTCATCGTGCAAACTGCGTCCTTCGCGCACGCGCTCGGCATCGAGCGCCTTCAACGCGCGCAGCAACGCCTTTTGCCCAAGCTTGAACGCCGCGCTCGAGTCGTGCTCCTCCTCGACGACGTGAAAAATTTCCGGCCGATTGAGGATCGATCCGATTTCCGGATTGCCGCCGAGATGAAGCTGCTTGCCGAGACGGCGCAGCTCGGCGACGTACAGATTTGCCAGCCGGTCGTTCACCTCGAGCCGCACCGGCGGCGGCTTCAACGCGACCGCCTTGATAAAAATTTCGACTCGTCCGCGCGCCACCACACTTTGCACGGCTTTGCGAATCTCCGCTTCATGCTCGCCCCATCCGCGCGGCACCGCCAGCTTGAGCTCGAAAAATCTCTGGTTGAGCGCGCGCACCTCGGCAATCACGCGGGTGCCGTTCTGCTCGGCGATCGCCCTGCCGAATCCGGTCATGCTTTTCATGCGACTCCGCCCCTCGCTTCCCGCATTCTTCTCACACACTCCCGGTAGAGCGCGAGCGTTTGCGCCGCCATCTTTTCCATCGAGTAATTTTCCACGACGCGCGCCCGCGCCGCCGCGCCCATCTGCGCTCTCAGCTCGCTGGATTCCGCCAGCCGCGCGACCGCCGACGCAATCGCCGCAGGATTTGCCGGCGGCACGATGATTCCGGTGCGCTCGTGCACGACTGCTTCGCGGAGCCCGCCGACGTCGCTGGCAACAACGGGCAGCGCAGCTCGCCATGGCTTCCAGAGCGGCCACGCCGAGCCCTTCTTTCAGCGACGGCATCGCGAAGACGTCCGACGCCCACAGCAATTTGCGCGGATCCTCGATTCTGCCGATCAACTTGATGCGGTCGGCGGATCTGACATGCCAGATTTCAGTGTTGAGTATGGCTCCGAATCGAACCCTGACCTGCGATACGACACTTCACCTTGCCCGGCTTTTCTGTCGCCGCAAGCGTTCCGATCGCTTCGATGAGATAGCGATGACCCTTGCGCGGCTCGAGCGCGCCAATCGCCGACACCAGGAATTCGTCGTCGGAAATTTCAAGCTCGCTGACGCGCATCGGCGCGTTCCTGGGAAGTCGGCGGGCGAAAGCGCTCGCAATCGACGCCGCTGCTGACGACTGTCACGCGATTGCGATCGACGCCCGCAGCCGCGAGCGAATCGGCAACGCCGCCGGAAATCGCGATCACTCCATCGACCGCGCGATTGTAAAGATAGGGCGCGAACATGCGGTTCGGCCGGTAGTCCATTCGGCGCGTGACGATCAGCGCTCGCGCGAAGCCGCGCGCGAACGGCGCCATCGAATGCGCGCGTGAAGTATGAAAATGAACGACGTCAAATCGTTCGCGGTTGAGGATAGCGCGCAGCTTGATTCCGGCTGGTATATCGATCGCATTGCGAATGTGCAGCGGATGACATTTGATGCCCGCGGCTGTGGCCCGCTCCAGGAGCTGTCCCTCGGGATCGCAAATCAGCTCCGCGCGATGACCGGCCGCCGCCAGCGCGAGCGTCAGGCCAAGCGCCTGGGTCTCGCCGCCGCCAAATCCGAGCTCGGGATCGACGCCTACGACGCTCAGCGCCGCAGCGTTAAGTGGGTCGCTGTCAGCAGGCACTTGAACTGTCTGCGTCATAGCCGTTTCAATCGCATCAGTCGAAAAATCTGTAGTACAGAATCGCGCACACCGCGGTCACCGCGTCGCGAATGCCGATCTTCTTGCCTTCTTCATAAGTCCGCCCCGAGTACGACACCGGCACTTCGTAGATTCGCCATCGCGCGCGCGCCGCTTTCGCAGTTATCTCGGGCTCGAAGGTAAACCGGTTCGCGGTAAGCTTGAGCGTCATCAACTTCTCGCGGACGAAACCCTTCATCCCGGTTTCCATGTCGGTCAGATTGAGATCGCTGATCATGTCCGAAAGCAGCGTCACCGCGCGGTTGGCCACGTAATGCCAGAAGAACATCACGCGATGCGGCCCCGAGAGGAAGCGCGATCCGTAAACCATGTCGGCGCGGCCGTCGACCAGCGGCGGCAGCATCGTGGCGTAGTCGCGCGGATCGTATTCGAGGTCGGCGTCCTGCACGAACACGTAAGGATTTTTCGCCGCCGCAAAACCGAGTCGCAGCGCCGCGCCCTTGCCGCGATTGGCGGTGTGAAAAAAACATTGCACGCGCGGATGACTGAACTCGCGCAAAAACTTGGTGGTACCGTCGGTCGACGCATCATCGACCACGATGACCTCGGGATCGAAGCCGCAATCCAGCACGCGCTCGATGACGCGGCCGATTGTCGCCGCCTCGTTGTATACGGGAATCACCACCGAAATTTTCGTCCGCTCCGCCATCAGCTTCTGCTTGCCTCCCGATGCTGCCCCATCGACGCCGGTGCGCGTGGCGCTACCGGAGCGTTCCTGCGTTCCAGCCTCATCCTGTCCCGAAGCATCGCGGCGACGCGGCGCCGTTCCGCCCGCCGGTGCCGCGCCGAAAATGCCGCCGAGTAGCCGCACCACACCCGCATCCGATCCGTATTCGTGATGCCGTCGAGATCCAGATGCCCCAGCTGAACCAGGTTGCGCATCCGCGGACGCTCGAAGCGGCTGAGAAACGTGCGCCGCGTGCGTTCATGATCGATCAAAACGAATTGCGGCGGCTCGATCCCGGTAACATAGATGTTGAACGGCGTCAGGTCGCCGTGAATATATCCCGCGCGATGCAATCGCGCGACTTCCGCGCCGAGCGCGTGCAACACTACGCGCCTCGCCGCCAGCTTGGCCCGTTTCAAATGCCGCACGAGGTTAAAGCCGTCGACTCGCGAGGTCGCGATGATCTCGCGGCCGCCCTGGCGCTCGACGCCGAGCAGCAGAATTTCCGCAACGCCAATGCCGTCGGCCCGCAGATGCTCCGAGATCGACGCAACATGCGCCGCGCGCCGGCGCTTGAAGATCCACCTGATACGATTCAGACCGCGAATCGGATCGAGCACCTTGAAGTAGACGTCGACGCCCCCTTTATGATCCAGATGATCGGACCACGTCTCGGCATGACGCGAGCGGCGCACCCGCGTCGGCAAGGTGCCGTCGATCGCGCCGAATGCGGAATCGATCAGGCGTTCGCGAAGCTCCTCTGAGTATCGCGCGTCGTAGTCCGGCAGAAAAAAAGTCCAGCCGCCGCGCGTCAACGGCACTCCCTCAAAGCCCGCCGTCAACCAGCTCACTTACTTGCTCCCACTCGACGCATCGCGATCGCGCGCCGCACGGTCAGGCTGACTTCTTCGGGTGATATTCGCCGCATGCATTCGCGCCCAATCGGGCATTGACGAAGATAGCAGGGATGGCAGGGTATCGCGCCGCTGATTGCGAGGTCGGCGAAACCCCACGGCGCGGATCGTTCCGCCGCAGTCGCGCCCCACAACGATACCACCGGGCATCCCACCGCCGCCGCGATATGCATCGGGCCCGAGTCGGGTCCGAACGCGACCGCGCATTCGGGAAAGATTGCGATCAAATCGCGCAGCGAGGTGCTTCCGGCAAGATTGAGCGCGGGCACATCTTCAAGCTGCCGCATGACCTCATCGGCGAGCTTCGTTTCGTCGGGACCGCCGAGCAGCACCGGGAATAACGCAGGGCTATCGCTATCGGCGCGTGCGACCCGGCGAATCACCGCGGCAGTCGATTCGGGATAGTAGATGCGGCTCGGCCACGACGATCCAAGAATCACGGCAAGGATCGGACGCGGCGCGTCGCGCAGCAGTTCGAGCGCGCGGGCGCGTTCGTCGTCGGTAGCAGCGAGCCCAAACTCAGTCGCCGACGGCGCAAGGCCAAGCGCGTCGCCAAACGCCTGGTACTGCAGCAGCTTCAGCCGCATGTTCGGCTGCGGCTCGATTTGATGATTCGAAAAAAGATAGTTGAATTCCTTGGTGTTGGGCGCGGCGAACCCGAAACGATCGCGCGCGCCCGAGATTCGCGACGTGAAACCGCTCTTGAGATGCCGCTGAAGATCTATGACCAGGTCGAAGTGCCCCTTGCGAACGCGCCAGAGGAACGGAACGAACGTCCACGGCGCATGCGCACGATCGTACACGATGATTTCATCGAGCCACGGATGATGCTCGAGCACCGCCTTCGACTTGGGTTCCACCGCCCATGCGATGTGCGCGTCGGGCCATGCGTTGCGAAGGCGCCCGAGCAGCGGCAGCGCGCGCACCACGTCGCCTATCGCACCGAGCAGCACGATCAGCACACGACGCGGCGGCGCAGTTTGCGTGGCAATAGATTCGGGAGGGGACATTATAAGACCGGTCGAGACCGGCTTCAGCTCCAGCGCACGATGATAACGGCGCAAACCCGCGCCGCAAAGGGCATCCCGCAATTGCTCACCGCGCACCAAACACGTATGGGCAGCCGTTGCGTCAGCGGTCGTTGTTCCCGATTCGGCGATGTTTTCCGTCGCGGCAATCGTGTTCTAGAGGCAGGCGCAGAAATATTTTCAAGCTGCGGCGGCGAGGAGGTGACATTTTGTTAACAAGGAATAACCCTGAGAAGTAAGGCGTTTACAGGAAAAATCGCGTTGAAACGGCAAATGACGTCAAATTGAACGGAATAGGTATGGCAAAACGTGACTTGTTGTGTCATTTCATTGCAAAAGTTATTCTATGATGTCTTGACGCGTCTAATGGCGCGTTATTGTCAATACCGTGCCACCAAAACCTGCGCAACATACGCGTCGATGCCCGAAGTGTCGGGGACAGATGCGCCGCCGTTACCTGCGAACACATGCAATGATGGTTGCCGGGCCGTGTGGTAGCTTACGCATCCTGATTTGGCGCTGCACTTCATGCGACTGGTGGATGCTGGCCAAGCGGTGACTTTCCCGTAGCGTCTTTCCTCTATCGGCTGGGTCGGTATAGTAACGGTCGTCGTCCGCGACCTGCTCGCCCGATTTCCGCGTATAAGAATGACTGAAGGAAATCCTCATTGACGGACGAACTGCATCCCTCGGGCCAGCTCTTCGGGCCTATCACGCTTGCGCTGCTGATCCTCGTCGGCCTCGTGGCCATCTGGAGTATCGAGCCGCCGCATGCCGCGGACTTGAATGCGCCCGCAACTGAATTCTCGGCGGCGCGCGCGATGCGCGACGTGCAGGCGATCGCGCAAAAGCCGCATCCGATCGGCTCCGCCGAAAATGATCGCGTGCGCGAGTACCTCGTCGGCCGGCTGCGGGAACTCGGCGCGAATCCTGAAGTCCAGACCGTGACCGTCGCGCGAAATACTCCGTTCGGGCCGGACAAGTGGGCCGTGGTGAACAACCTGGTCGCAAAAGTCCCCGGCACCAGCCCAGCCGGCGCTGTGCTGATGGTCGCGCACTACGACTCGGTGCCGAGTGGTCCCGGCGCCGGCGATAACGCCGCGTCCGTCGCGGCAATCCTCGAGACGATGCGCGCGCTCAAGGCCGGCCCCGCGCTGCGCAACGATCTGATTATTCTGTTCACCGACGGCGAGGAGCTGGGACGGCTGGGCGCGAAGGGTTTCGTCGAGACTTACCCTGCTCTCCACAACATCAAGGTCGTGCTGAACTTCGCGATGCGCGGCGACGCGGGCCCGTCCACGATGTATCAACCCCCCGCGCAGGATTGGTGGCTGATCGATCGGCTCGCGGCCGCCGGGCCATATCCGCGCCGGACGTCGCTGTTGCCGTTGCTGTTTCCTCCGCCTCCAGGCGAGACCGACCTTGATATTTTTCTCGGCGCCGGCCTGGACGGGATGACCTTCGGCGTTTTGCGCGGCATTACCCGCTATCAGACCGAACTCGACAACGCCGACTCGCTCGACCAGCGCTCGCTGCAAGACCAGGGGATGCGCGCGCTATCGATGGCCCAACGATTCGGTACGATCGACCTGAACGCTCTTCCAACCCAGCGCGCGGCTGATTCCGTCCGCGATCGATCATGGCTGCCGATCCTGCTCGGCTTCCTCGTGCCGCTCGTGGCGCTCGCCATAATCTTGATCGGTATCCGTGACGCCCGATTCAGCGTTCGGGGCGTCGCCGCCGGATTTGCGATCTACGCAATTGCACTCGGAATCTCGGTCTTCGAAGCGCGTTTCGTGTGGCATGTATGCGCGACGCTTGCGGGCTGGCGGATGTTGCCGGTCGGCACGACCTACGGCGGCTTTTACAATTCGGTCGGCGCGATCGCCCTCGTGTTCGCAACGTTGTGGGCCGGGTACGAGCTGATCAGCCGCTCGATTCGCTTGGTGGATCTCGGCGCGGGCGCGCTGCTGGCATGGATGGTCGTGACGCTCGGAATCAGCATCGCGATGCCGAGCGGCAGCCATCCTTTCCTATGGCCGCTGTTGTTGGCGACGCTCGCGCTTTACTTCGGCGCAGACGCAGCGACCGACGGTCGAGTCGCAATTCGCCGCGCGATTCTGGCGATTGTGGCGATTGCGCCGGCTATCGTCGCGTTGGCGCCGTCATTCGCCGGGACCACGAATGGCACCATGCTTTTGTTCGTGTATGCCGGCTTGGCCGGCGGCTTTCTCTTCGGCTGGTTCATCCCCCATATCGATTTCCTGAGCGCGGGACGGCGATCGATCGTGCCGGCATCTATCGGAGTGTTCGCGATCGCGATGTTCGTGATCGGAAGCGTGGCCAGCAGCTTCAACGCGTCGAAGCCGCATCCCGACAGCATCTTTTATTTTCTCGACACCGACGTTGGACATGCCCGATGGGTCAGCCTGGACTCACGGCCCGATTATTTCACTTCGCAATTTTTCCAGCATCACGTGCGCGGCGGATGGATGTCCCGGCTGAGCGGACTTACGACCACGGACACGCCGACCGAGAGCGTCACCGGCATCTCGCGCTACAGCGACTTTGCATTTCTGAACCGCGGCCGCACCACCGAGGGCGACGCGCCACTGATCGACGCGCCGCCGCCGCAACTCAAGGTCCTCGACGACTCGACCTCGGCCGCCGGCACGCGCACCGTGAAGATGCATATCGCGTCGGCGCGCGGAGCTTCGATCATGTGGATGACGGTGCCGGTGGGCGTGGCTGTTCTGCGCGCGTCGATCGACGGCACGTCACCCGGCAATTTCACCAGCGACGGATGGACCGGATGGGACTGGCATGTCCCCTCGGCGGGAATCGATCTCGAACTCAAGCTCACGACGCCGGCGCCGTTCGTCGTGACGGTCGTCGATCAGACCGACGGATTGCCGCAAACGGCAGGCTTCGCAATCAAGCCACGCCCGCCGGACACGATGCCGACGCCATTTCTGCTTTTCGATTCGACGACCCTCGTCAGGAAGACTTTCAGAATTGGCGGCGAGCAGATAACGCGCCGCTGAGCAAGCAAGCTAGCGGTCGCACTCGCCGCCGATCATGTTGATCATCCCGAAGGTCGTAATGATGTCCGGGATCATGCGCCCTATCAGCATCTTGTTGAGCACGCCCATCCCGAGGAAGCACGGCGGCCGCACCCGCACCCGATATGGGCGCCCGCTGCCGTCGCTCACGATGTAAAATCCCAACTCGCCGTTGGCGCCCTCGACCGCCTGGTAAACCTCGCCCGCGGGCACGTGGATGCCCTCCATGATCAGCTTGAAGTGGTTCATCAGCCCTTCGATCGAGTTGTACACTTTCTCTTTGTCGGGCAGCACGACCTTGGGATCGGTGATCGTGACCGGGCCCTCGGGCAGCGCCGCGAGCGCCTGCTCGATGATGCGCTTGGACTGGTACATCTCCTGGAACCGCACGTTGAAACGATCGTAGTTGTCGCCGCGATCGCCCACCGGCACCTCGAACTCCATCCTGTCGTACACCAGGTACGGATGCGCCTTGCGCACGTCGTAGGACACGCCAACCGCGCGCAGCAGCGGGCCCGTCAGTCCGTACGAGATCGCCTCTTCCTTCGACAGCTTGCCGACTCCCGCCATCCGGTCGATGAACACGCGGTTGCGCGAGAGCAGCTTGTCGCAGTCGGTGAGCACCTCGTCGAGCCGCGTGAACGATGCCTTCATTCGATCGGCGAAGTCCGCGGGCAGGTCATGCGTCATGCCGCCGACGCGGCACCAGGTCACGGTCAAACGCGCGCCGGTGACCGCTTCGATCAAGTCGTAGAGGAACTCGCGCGCTTCGAGCATGTAGAACGCAACGGTGGTCGCGCCGACTTCGCTCGACGCCATTCCGAGGCAGGTCAGGTGGTCCGCAATCCGCGCCACTTCGCTCATGATCAGGCGCACGTACTTGCATCGCTCGGTCGTGTCGATGCCGAGCAGGCGTTCGACCGCCAGCGCGAAGCCGACGTTGTTGATGCATGGCGACGCGTAATTCAGCCGGTCGGTGTAGGGGAAGCATTGCGTCCACGTCCCCTGCTCGCACATCTTCTCGAAGCCGCGATGCAGAAAGCCGACCTCGACATCGCAATCGACGATGCGCTCGCCGTCGAGCTTGAGGTTGAACTTGATAGTGCCGTGCGACGCCGGATGCGACGGCCCCATCTGCAGTTCCATGATCTCGTCGGAGGGATCCGACGGCACGATCTTGTTTTTCCAGCGCGCCGGTAATGACATGGCTTTTATCGCGTCGTGCCGTCAGCGCGAGGAGCGAATCGGATTCACGACCGGGTCGATCTCCGCGACGATCGGTTGGCGCTTGTTATAAAGGTAATCCTTGCGCAGCGGATGCCCCTCGAACGAATCGTACATCAGGATGCGCCGCAAATCCGGATGGCCCTTGAAGTCGACGCCGAACATGTCGAAGCATTCACGCTCGAGCCAGTCCGCCGCGCCCCATACCCCGACCACGCTATGCACCCACGGCTCGGGACCGTCCACGCCAATCTTGACGCGGAGGCGATGCCCGCGCGTGAGCGAGTTCAGTTGATAGACGACGTCGTAGCGCGGTTTGCGCTCGAGCCAGTCGACCGCGGTCAGGTCAGTGAGAAAATTAAATTCGAAGTCAGGCTCGTCGCGCAGTGCGCGGAACAAATCGTACGCGCGATCGCGCTCGATCGTGATGGTCTCTTCGTCGCGTTCATTTTGTGCGCCGAGGATCTCGCCGCCAAAACGTGCTGTCAGTTTTTCGATTAACATCGATCGCCGCTAGTCCCAGTCGAGCGCGCCGCGCTGCCATGCGTACAGCAACCCGACGAACAGGATTGCGATGAAGATCAGCGCCTCGACGAAGCCGAACATTCCCAGGTAGCGCAGCTCGACCGCCCACGGATACAGAAAAATCACTTCGACGTCGAAAATCAGAAACAGGATCGCCGTCAGGTAGAAGCGCACCGAAAACCGCCCCCACGCCGATCCGCTCGGCGGGTTGCCGCACTCAAACGCTTCGCTCTTGATGACGCTGGGCCGCTTGGGCCCGATCAGCATGTTGAGCGTGCACATGATCCCGACGATCAAGCCGGCAACGAACACGGTCACAGCCACTGGATACCAGGTTGTCATTCTCGAACCGCCCCACAAGCGCGTCTTATCTTCTTATGAATACCCGATGAGCGGGTCTGTTGGAAAGGTTTGCGTCATCCAAGCCTCGCGAGTGTCTGCATTCAATCCGAGTGACATTAGCAGAGGGCGTGGAGATAGTCTGAAAGTCTTGCGCGGTGTTTTAGTGACTGGTTGCTAAGAACTAGTCACATTCGTGTTAAGTGGCAAAATTCTTCAATTAAAATGGGAATACCTTACATCTCACCGGTTCGCTTCATTATTTCTATTGACGATTCAGAGTCGAAAGACTAATGAGCAAACCAGAGCATCGAGAGATTGTTGCGGCACTAATTCCAGACCTCGGCTAGTCATTGCCGAAACAGGAGTCGAGCATGAATCGCGCAATCGAACTGAAAAGCTTGTGGCTCAGTATTCTGACCGCGTCGCTGCTGGTGTTGGGGATTTGCATCGCGCCCGCTTCCGCCCAAGTCCAGCCGGGCGACTTCATCACACCCGACAATGCGTCCAAGGTGCAGAACCTGGTCTCTCCCGGACAGTACCTGCGCGTACTGCATGGGATGACTATCAAGGTGGTGCCGACCGAGCGCATCGACTGGCCGCCGCCGTACAAGGATGCGACCGAAAAGTACTCGAGCCAGGTCCGGCTGACGCCCGACCGTCGCAGCCTTATCGGTTACGTTGCTGGTGAGCCGTTCCCAATCGTCGACGCCAACGATCCCGATGCCGGCACCAAGATAATGTGGAACGTCTCGTTCCGGCCAATCTCCAGCGACGAATACGATCTGCGCTGGTTCGATTGCGACAGCGCCTACTGGGGCAAGAACGCGCCCTTCCGCGAAATCACCGACATCGAAGTCGGCCACTATGCCGGCTACAACGAAGTTGGGCGCACCGAGGTCGATCCGATGCCGGTCGATCCCGACTTCAAAATCACCGGCCGCTACTTTCTCGGACTCCTCTACCCGGTGCTCGCGCCTCAGTCTGACCGCGGAACCGGACTTATCAAGTTTCGATACGCCGATCCCAACGTCCAGGATGCCGCCTGGACCTGGACTCCCGGCGCTCGCCGCGTCCGGCGGCTGAACTACGCCATCCTCGATACGGCCAGCGGACCGCAGGCATACGACCCGAATCACTACGAAGGCTTCAGTGGCAAGAATGAGAACTACGACTGGAAGTTGCTGGGCGAGAAGACGATGCTCGGCGCGATCAACGTGTCAAAGGTGCCCGACATTCGATGCCCAACCGACGGTGGCGCAAGCCACTGTCCAGACAATTGGGAACTGCGGCACTTCTTCATTGTCGAGGGCCGTCCGCGTGCGGGCCGCTTCAACTCGCTATACGATCACGAAGTCCTGTACCTCGATTCGGAAGCAGACTTCGTGATGTCGAACGACATGTACGATCGCAGTGGTCAGCTGTTCAACAACTACACCTCCTGGATGCATTACGCGGACCGCGCCGAGCCCGACGCGCGGATCGCGATCTATCCGTTCAAGCGCGAATTTCAGGTGGGCTCTTCGACCATCAACGTGCAGAGCGGCTTTAGCACCATCTGCTACCATCCATCGCAGGACTCACCGTCGCGCGATTCATGGTTCATCAACATGGGCTCGGTCGATCGCAGCTGGTTCACTTACGACCAGATGGCACGCGCAGCCGAGGGGGGACATGCAGTAGGGGGCGACTGAGGCTGGCGTGATTGCATGATCGATGTCGCGCGCATTGCGCGCGACCACGCAGGGAGGAAAGACCGGCGCGGCCAGCGATGGCTGCGCCGGTTTTCTCTTGTGCGACGCGCGAAGCGCGCTCGCGCCAGCGTACTCGCGCCGCTAGAATCCATCTCCGATGGATGACAGCGGCGCGTTCCATGCCTGGGCGACGCAGGCCATCGCGCAGCGATGGCCGCGCGCGCAGGTCGCGCAGATCGCCGCCCTGCGCGGCGATCTGTCCACCCGCCGCTTCTGGCGCGTCGCCATAGCATCGCACCACGAAGCCCCCACCGCCCCCCGCACCGCCATCCTCATCGATCTCGGCCCTGACGACCTGCCCCGCTACGTCCGCGCACTCAATCTTCTGCCGTCACCGATTTCCGAGCCGCCGTGGATCAATCTGCACCGCTTCCTCGAATCGATCGGCGCGCCCGTGCCCGCGCTCTACGACGCCGACCCGGCCCGGCGCGCGATGCTCGTGGAAGATGTCGGCGAACTCTCGCTGCTCGAGGCTGTCCGCCGGCCCGGTGCCGACGCTGCTGATTTGTTCCGGCTCGCCGCCGAAGAATTGCTCCGACTCCACGTTAACGGCACGGCGCGAATCGACGATCGATGCGTCGCGAGCCATATTCTCTACAGCGGCCGGCTGTTCGAATGGGAGCTCAAGGAGTTCAACGAAGTTGGTCTCGCCGCAGTGGCTCCCGGAACCGACGCGGCATCGATCGCTCCCGAGTTCGCCATGCTCGCCGCGCGACTCGATCGCTTTCCGCGCGTCTTTTCCCATCGCGACTACCATCGCGAAAATCTGTTCATCCAGGACGGCCCGCGAATCCGCATCATAGATTTTCAGGACGCGCTGATGGCGCCGGCGGCGCAAGATCTCGCCGTACTGCTGACGACGCGCGACACCGATGAAGTCATCACGCCGGAAATCGAGCGCCGCATCCTGGACTTCTACTGCGCCGGGCTCGCGCGCCGCGGCGCGCCGCAGCTCGACGCCGCGGAATTCATCGCCAGCTATCGCCTTTGCGTCTTGCAGCACGCGCTCAAGATGATCGGACGCTTCGAAATGTTCGAGCGCAACGGCAAGACCGGCTACCGTCGCTACATTCCACACCTGCTCGCACAGGCTCGCCGGATGCTGGACGGGATGCGTGACGACTTTCCCAAACTGCGCGCGGCGCTGATGCCATGAAGGCGCTGGTACTGGCGGCTGGGATGGGCGAGCGGCTTCGCCCGCTGACCGAGGTGACGCCGAAACCGATGCTCGAGCTCGGCGGCCGTCCGCTGATCCACTACCCGCTCGCGATGCTCCAGCGCGCCGGTATCACTGACGTCGCGATCAATCTTCATCATCTGGCGCAAATCATTCAGCAAGGCCTCGGCGACGGGTCTGCCCTGGGCGTGCACATCACGTACGCGCCTGAACCAGTATTGCTGGGCACCGGCGGCCCGCTAAACGGCCTGCGCGATTTTCTCGGCGACGACACCTTCGTGATCGCCAACAGCGACACGATTCTCGATCTCGACCTGAACGCGATGATCGCGTTCCATCGGCAGCGCAAAGCGCTGGCCACCATCGCGCTCTATCAACCGGTAAATCTCGATTACTACAGCCGCCTCGAAATCGACGACACCAAAAAGCTCCGCCGCATGCGCCTGTTAGCACGCCGCGATCCGCTTAAATACGACGACTATCCACCGACGCTCGACGACGCTCTCGCGACGAGGCTAACCTCGATGATGTATTGCGGGGTGATAGTGGCGGAGCCCTCAGTGCTGGATTTGATACCGCCGAAAGCCCCATGGAGCCTGATGTCCGGCCTCTTCGCTCCGATGGTAGCCGACGCAAAAGCAGTATTCGGCTACGTCCACACCGGCAGCTTCCGCACGATCGACGATCTGAAGAGTTATGATGCGATGAAAGAAAACTTCAGATAGCCCGATTCCAGTTTTTGCCCGGTCGGTTTCAGGTTGCGCGCTGTCACCATCCGAAAAACGCGGCAACGAGAAACGCGGCGATCATCAGCAGTCCGAATTCCATGTGGAGCTGGATCGAGCGAAACAATCCGAGATTCAATTTCTTCGGCTCGTTCTCGCGCGTGACAATTCGCACCTGATCGAGCGCGCGCGGCACCGTGATAAACACCACCAGCGCGATCCACGGCATCGCATGCGAGAGCACCGCCGCGATCGTCGTCGCGTACGCGGCAATATCCAGCGCGATTAGTTCATAATTCGCACCAGCACGGCCCAGGATCGTCGCCAGCGTCCGTTTGCCGTGGCGGGTGTCGCTCTCGATATCGCGAATATTGTTGGCGTGCAGAATTCCCGCGACCAGGAATCCCAGCGGTATCGAAGCCCACAATGCGGCCGCAGAAAAATGCAGCGCCATGACGAAGTACGCGCCGATCACGATCGCCGGGCCCATGAAAAGAAACACCGTCACTTCGCCGAGCGCCACGTAGGCCAGCGACACCGGAGTCGCCGTGTAAAAGTACCCGGCCGCGACGCTGGGAATTCCGATCGCAAGAATCGGCCACCCGCACAGGTAAACGAGCACCAACCCCATCGCCGCGCCAAGCGCGAACGCAACGATTCCGCCACGCCACACCTGCTCGGCGCTGAGCAGCCCGCGCTGGATCACCATGCCGGGGCCGAGCGATTGCTCGCTGTCCGCCCCGCTTCGGAAATCGTAGTAGTCGTTGATCAGATTGGTGCCGGCCTGAATCGCCATCGCGCCAATCAGCGCAAGGATCATCCGCCCCAGCGAAAAAAATCCCGCCCGCGCCGCCACGGCGACCCCGAGCAGCACTGGTATTGCCGCCGCACTAAGCGAAGGCGCCCGAATCGCCTGAATCCAAATAGCCATCGCGCCCGGTCGAGCGTTCCCGCTATGAGTAAGGGCCTCATCCATCTTATTCAAACCAACCTCGCGAAAGCCCGCCGCGGGATTTCGCGTCCTCTCACTGGGTGCAGGGGTCACCCCTTGCCGCCCACCGCGGAGGTGATTTAGATCAGCACGCCTCGCCGTCTTAAGCCGCGCAATCTCTTCGGCGCTGTATCCAAGCAACTCGCTCATAAGCTCCTCCGTATGCTCCCCGATCATCGGCGCGCCGCGATACTCGAGATCGATATCGCTGAAGCGCACTGGCAGCCCGGGCACGACGCGTTCGCCGACTTCGCCATGCTTCAGATTCACCAGCATGCTCGATTCCGCGAACACCGGGTCCTTCATCAGGTCGGGCGTGCTGTAAATCGGTCCCGCTGCAAGTCCGCGCGCGCGAAGTTTCGTCACCAGTTCATCGCGCTGATGTACGCGACGTGCGCGCCGCGATTTCGCGCTCGAGCTCCTCGACGTTGTCGAGACGCGCCAGCAGCCGCGCAAACTTCGCACTCGACGCCAGCGCCGGCGCGCCAAGCACCTCGCACAGTTGCGCAAACTCGTCGTCGCTGGCGATCGCAATCGCGATCCACTTGTCCTCGCCCGCCGCCGGGAACACGCCATGCGGCGCCATCGACTCGTCGCGATTTCCAATCGGGCCGTGGTCGCGTCCGTTCATCAGAAAATCCATCATCGCTTCCGGCATCATCGTCGTCACCATCTCGGCCATCGACAAATCCAGGTATTGCCCGTGCCCCGTCCGGTCGCGATGATGCAGCGCCGCGAGCAGGAAAAACACCATGCCCGTGCCGACCGCGAAGTCGGGCCAGGTGCCGCCGATTCCGCATGGAAACGAATCGGGATAGCCCGTGATATGGCACAGCCCGGCAAAGGCTTGCGTCGTCGGCCCGAAACCCACGGTCTGCGCGAAGGGACCGTCCTGCCCGAGCGGAGTGCCGCTCAACATGATGATGTCGGGTTTGATTTTCACCAGGTCGTCGTAGCCGAGATTGTACTTCGCCATGTTGCCGACGGTGTAATTCTCGGTCACGAAATCGCTCTGCCGGATAACGTTGCGCGCGATTTCCTGCGCCTCGGGCGTGGCGAGATTCAGCACGAGACTGCGGCGCGAAGTATTGATCGCGTGAAAAACTCCGCTGCGATTTGCGCCAATCATGCCGTCGGTACCGGTCAGAAATCGCACCAGGTCAGGCGCAACCATCGACTCGATTCTGATGACGTCGGCTCCCAGAGCCCCCAGCCACGCCGTCGCATGCGGAACGGCGAAGATCCATCCGAAATCCGCAATCCGAATTCCCGACAGCGGCTTCGGCCCCCGCCGAACATCGGCGCCTCGACTTTCCCGCGCTGCCGTCCGCTTCTCGAAGATTTTAGAATTGTGCTCGCCCAGCCGCGGCGCTCCGCGCACGACTCGCCATGGCGTGCGCGAGAACTTGCACGGCGCCCCCGGCATCCGCACTTCGCGCGCCGCCGGATGGTCCACGTCGACAAAAAATTTGCGCGCTTTGTACTGCTCGTTGGCCGCCACTTCTGCCGGCGAATGTACCGGGAAGCACGGCACGTGCTCGGCCTGTGCCTTCTCGAACGCCTCGACTCGCGTTTGCGTAGATAGCCAGTCGACGACTCCGGCCTCGATCGCGTCGATATTCGCAGCGCGCCCCAATACTGTGTTGAACAACTCAGTATCCATCCACTCCGGATGGCCGAGTGCATTCTTCGCGCCGCGCCAGAAGCGATCGGTGCCGGCGTTGAAGCTCACCCACCCGTCCTTGCACGGATAAACCCACTGCGCGTTCATCTTCAGACGGGTCAGGAGCCGCTGAAACGAGGCGGCATCGCGCGCTTCATGCGAGTAAAAGCCGATATTCGGACGCACCATGCTGATCATCGAAGGCCACTGCCCAACGTCAACATGCTGCCCCGAGCCATTACTCTTTCGACTATACAGTGCGCACATCGCGGCCGCCGCCGCTGTATAGCCAGTCAAATAGTCAGACTGCCTGCCGCCAAGCTTGAGCGGCGGCTGAGTTTTGGCATCGGTCACCTGATGCCACGGCGTTTCGTAGCCGACGCCGCTCATATGGGTCGCGACCAGGTCGCCGCCGCGCAGATTCCGGTAGGCGGACTCGGCGCCGAAAAAAGTTATCGAGACGACTATCAGTTTCGGAAATCGCGCGGTCAGCGTGCGCCAGTCGATCCCGAGCTTCTCGTTCACCTCAGGACGATTCGGATTGAAAACAATATCCGCCGGCGCGAGCAACTCGAACAGGAGATCGCGCCCCCGCGGAGTTTCCAGGTCGATCGTAACGCCGAGCTTGTTGGTATTGAGATAAAGATGCAGCCCGCCGGTTTCCGGGTCCGGCATCTCGTCGCGAAACGGTCCCAGCGCGCGCTCCTTCGATCCCGTCCGCGGCGGCTCGACCTTGACCACCTCGGCGCCGAAATCCGCGAACGACTTCGCCGCCATCGCCGCCGCCATGAACGGCATCGTGTCGAGGCATGGCAGCTCGACGACGTTGAGCCCTTCGAGCGCACGCGGCGGCTCGCGATATTCCTCGAAGCGCGCCACCGCTACCCGGTCCGCTCCGCTTTCATATGGTCGATGAGCTCGATCAGCTCCGCCATCGAGCTGATCACGTAGTCGGCTTT
This sequence comes from uncultured delta proteobacterium, assembly GCA_963747845.1. Taxonomy (GTDB): domain Bacteria; phylum Desulfobacterota; class Binatia; order Binatales; family Binataceae; genus Binatus. The sequence goes on along the minus strand of CAVVGR010000012.1, from coordinate 93,110 downwards.
GAACTGCGGATGCGTCTGCAGATATTTGAACGACGCCGCTCCCGTCGCGACCGCAACCGACGCGCCGAAGCCTGCGCCCGTCGCCGCCATGATGTCGCGCGGCTCGTCGCCGACGTACATGCATGCGTGCGGCAGCACCGCCGCCTTCAGCGCCGTCTGCTTGAGGCTCTCAGTCTTGTCGAGCGCGCGCAGCGAAGTCGTGCTCTGCGTCACGACCTGGTCGAGGTACGACGCGAGCCCGACCATCGCGAGCTTCTCGACCAGCCGCTGCGAGTCGCCCGGCCTACTGGTGACGACGCCGGTCGCATAGCCGCGCCGCTTCAGCTCCGCCAGCGTATCCTGCACGTGCGGCAGCACCTCGAGCCGCTCGGTCTTGTCGATCTCCGCGAGAAAATACGCGTACGCGAGCTTCGCGTATTCGGGCCGCAGATGCTCGGGCACGCCGAGCCACACGTCGTCGGCCGAAAGCGCCTCGCGAAATCGCTCATGGGTCAGCGGCGGATCGTGTCCGAGCTCGTCGAGCGCGCTCTTCGCCGCGATATAAAGCGGCCCGTGGATATCGACGAGGGTGCCGTCGAGATCGAAAAAAATTGCCTTGAATTCGCGCGATGCCACCAGAATCCCCGAGCTTCCCAACCGGAGTGTGTAGAGATGCGGCGCGAACTGTCAAGCGCGCGCGCTACGGATTCGACTGATACAAAAGCAGGTACTCGCGCCGCCCGCCGATCACTTTCTTGACGTAGTCGCGGGTCTCTTTGTACGCGATATTTTCTACCCACTCGTCGTCGGCGCCGGGATATTGCGCGACCCATTTCGACACCGCGTTCTCGCCCGCGTTGTACGCTGCGACCGCGCGAAACGCGTTGCCGTTGAACATCGCAAACAGATTTTTCAGATACGCCGTTCCCAGCTCGACGTTGACCGACGGATCGTAAAGCGCAATCGCCTCGGGATCGATGCCGTTCTGCGACGCCATCTTTCGCGCCGTCGACGGAATCAACTGCATCAGGCCGCGCGCGTTCGAACTCGAGGTCGCCTTCGGATTGAACAGGCTCTCCTGGCGCGACAACGCGAGCACCAGGTAAGGATCGAGCCCAAGCCGCATCGACGCCGACGAAAAAAGATCCCAGTACGCGCGCGGATAGCGCACCCGCTCGGCGACGTCGTGGCTCAGCTGCCCATATTTTTCCATGCGCGTGGCAGCGACGATCGCGTCGTACCACGCATCGGCACTCGCGAAACCCGCGAGCACGAAACGCCGCAGGTCGGTAGTGCCCGCGGCGTATTCCGCGAGCGCCTTCAACTCGCCGGGCTCGAACTCCTTGAGCCCGAGCGCGCGCAGCGTTTGCAGCCGCGCCATGTGATACTCGGCGACACCGCTGACAGCGGGCACTCCATTGTATTGAGGATCCGGCGCCGACGCGGCGGGAAGATCGGCCCGTGCCGCAGCGACGCGACGGCTCGCGAGCTCGGGGTAGTAGTTGGAGTCGGTGCTGATCGCGAGGCTTTCGAAAATCGCATGCGCACCGCTCGAGTCGCCCGCCTTTTCCAACGCGCGCGCGCGCCAGTACTCGCACATATCACGGTCGGTTGCGTCCTTCGCGTGAGCAACCGCGCTTTGAAATCCCGGAGCCGCCTGCGCATAACTGCGCGCCAGGTACAGCGTCCACGGAATACGAAATCGCGCATCTTCCGCGGCGTCACTGCCAGGATAGCGAGCGACGAGCCGCCGATATTGCGCGCGCGCGGAATCGAGCTGGTGCAGCTCTTCGAAAATTCTGCCGACGCGCAGCATCGCACCTGGCGCGCGCTCGCTCGCGGGGAAATTCGCAACCAGCCGATTGAACGTCGCGCGCGCTTGATCGTCCTGATCGTCATGCCAGTAGATGAGCGCCAACGCTTCGAGCGCCGCCGGCGCGTCGGGCCCGCGCGGCGCGATTCGCAAGTACTCGAAGATTGCGCTCTTGGCGCGCTCGGGCTCCGGCTTGAGCGCTCGCGCCGTCACCCAGACCAGTTCCGCGCGCACCGCAGGCTCGGGGTTCATCGCGAGTCCCGCGTTGGCCTGCTCGTCGGCCTCGGACAGCGCACCTTCGCGCAACAGCAACTCGGCTTCGGCGCGATGGTACGCGAGCGAGTTGGTCTCGGCGACTGCGGGGTTCGACGCGAGGATCGAATTGACCAGCGATCGCGCTTCAGCATCGGCGTCGGAATGCGGATACTTGTCGCGCAGCTCCATCAACTGCGCGTAGGCGGCCTTCGGATTGCCGAGCGCGTTCAGCGCGCGCGCTTGGTCGAGACGAGCACCCTGCTCTATTGACGCTTCGGGACCGCGCGCGATCAACCGCGACGCGACGTCCGACGCCTCGGCGTTGCGTCCGAGCTTGAGCAGGCTGTCCGCCAGCATCAGATCGCCGCGATCGACCATCACGCTGTCCGGATAGGTCTGGACGAGGCGCTCGAGGGTCGCCGCTGAGCCGTTCAGATCGCCCTGGTCGTGCTGCGCGAGCGCAAGGTAAAACAGCGCGTAGTCGCCGAGCGCAGGAAAATTATCTGCCGCAAATTTGAGACGCTCGATCGCGCGCGCATCGTCGTGGTTCTGGTAGGCGCGATAGCCGTCGAGGAACGCCGTCTGCCCATCCGTGGGCGGCTCGTTCGGCGCAGCTACCGGAACGGCGGTCAGCGGCGCCGGCGTGTATTGTGCCGTAGGCACCGTTGGCGGAGTTTGCGCCGACGCGCATCCCGCGAGCATCGCCCCGCATAGAATCATCAAGCCGCCGCCGCGCCACCACTTCATCTTCATCTGATCTTGGTTAGCGCATGGCCGGAGCGGCTTCAATTGGGTGCCGTCTCGCGAGAGACTTGCGGGCGCACGCGGCGTCTGACATCAGTCGGAGCCAGAGTGCGCGATTCAATCAAAGTGATTCTTGCTTCCGCGTCGCCGCGGCGCCGTCAATTGTTGGGCGCTACCGGCATCCTGTTCGACGCCATCGAAAGCCACGTGCCCGAGGGACACGTCGCGGGTGAGCCGGCGCGCGACTATGCACTCCGGATGGCCCGCGAAAAGGCTGCCGCGGTTTCGTCGCGCATCCCGGAAGCGATCGTGATAGGCGCCGACACGATAGTCGTGTGCGAGAATCAAATTCTGGAAAAACCTGCCGATGCCGCCGAGGCTCATCGGATGCTCGCGATGCTCTCCGCGCGCACTCATACGGTAGTGACCGCCTATGCGCTGGCGCGCGACGGAAAAATCCTCGAGAGTTCGCCGGTCGAAAGTCGCGTCACGTTTCGCAAACTCACCGATGCCGAAATCGACGACTACATCGCCACCGGCGAGCCGTTTGACAAGGCGGGCGCTTACGGAATCCAGGGCATCGGCGGCGGTTTCATCTCGCACGTCGAAGGATCGCGCGACAACGTGATGGGTCTGCCGACGCAGAACGTCATCGCCGCGCTCGCGCGATACGGCGTAACGCGCGCCGGACAAAATGCCGACTGACCACGCAATTAAGGAGCGGCTCACGATCGTGCGCGCGCGTGTCGGAGCGGCTGCGCATCGCGCACACCGCGACATCGCCTCGATTCGCCTCCTGCTCGCGAGCAAGACGCAGCCGAGCGACGCGATTCGCGCCGCGGCGGATGCGGGCGCGCTCGACTTCGGCGAGAACTACGTGCAGGAAGCGATCGCCAAGCGCACGGAGCTGGCCGACCTGACCGAAATCCACTGGCATCTGATCGGCCATCTGCAAACCAACAAGGCAAGAGTCGCCGCGAGCGCCTTCGCGCTCATCCACAGTGTCGATTCCATTCGCATCGCCGAGGCGCTGGCGCGCGCGCAGCCGTCGCCGCACGTGCACGCGCTCATCGAAGTGAATCTCGGCGCCGAGGCGAGCAAGAGCGGTGTCGCGCCTGACGGAGTCGCCGCCATCCTCGACGCGGTTCGCGGCAAGCTCGAAATCGACGGCTTGATGACAATTCCGCCGCCCGCGGCCCGCGCCGAGAACAGCCGTCCGTACTTCGCGCGGCTGCGCGAGATGCGCGATCGCCTTGCGATGCAATCTGGCTATGCGCTAAGCGAACTCTCGATGGGCATGACCGACGACTTCGAAATTGCGATCGAAGAAGGTGCGACGATCGTGCGGATCGGACGCGCGGTGTTCGGCGAACGGATCAAATGAAGAAACTGGGATTCATCGGCGGCGGCAACATGGCCGAGGCGCTCGCCCACGGTCTCATCCAGCACAAGGTTTTCAAACCTGCCGATATCATTGTGTCCGACGTCGCGCCGGAACGCCGGCGCAAACTCGCTCGCGCGCTCAAGGTCGCGACGACAGCCGACAACCTCGAAGTCATCCGCGAGGCCGGCGCGGTGCTCCTTGCCGTCAAGCCGCAGACCGTCGACGCCGTGATGGCGGAGCTTGGCGCTGAATTGGCGAAACCATCCAAGAAAAGTGCGAGCAACGGAAAGCTGTTCATTTCGATTGCCGCCGGCGTGACGATCGCGCGGCTGACCCGAGGGCTGGGCAAGCGCGCGCGAGTGATCCGCGTTATGCCGAATGCGCCCGCGATGGTGGGCCACGGGATGGCCGCGATGGTGCGTGCGCGAGGTGCGTCATCCGCCGACGAGGCGTTCGCGCTGCGGATTTTCCGCGCGGTCGGCGACGCGGTCGCGCTCAAGGACGAGAAACTGCTCGACGTCGTCACTGCGCTGTCGGGCAGCGGGCCCGCCTATGTTTACCTGTTCGCCAAGGCGATGGCGGACGCCGCGGTTAGCGAGGGCATCCCGCGCGATCTGGCGCTCCGCATGGCGCTGAAGACGATTCGCGGCGCCGAGCACCTGATGCGCGAGTCCAAGCGCGAGGTCGCCGATTTGATCCGCACCGTCGCCTCGCCCGGCGGCACCACCGAGGCTGCGCTCCGCCGATTCGCTGAGCACGGCTTTTCTGATATCGTGGCCGCCGCACTGCACGCCGCCAGCGATCGCTCGCGCGAACTTGGCCGCGGAATCAACTAGCGAAGAGCGCATCGCGTGTACGCCTGGACCAGCCTGATCGTCTTCATCGCCCAGACCCTCGACGGTCTGCTGACCCTCTACTTGTATGTCGTGATCATTTCGGCGCTGATGACCTGGATCGAGCCGAATCCTTACAACCCGATCGTCCGTTTCATCTATTCGATCACCGAGCCGGTCTTCGACTGGTTCCGCGAGCATGTGCCGGTAGTCATGGGTGGTATCGACTTTTCGCCGCTGGTCGTGATCATTCTCATCCAGCTGATCCAGCGCGTGGTCATCCCGAGCGTCGTGCACGCGCTGATTCCCGCTTACGCATGAGCGCGGGTGGCAATCCGCCCGCGTCAGACATCCCCTGGATGCGCGTCGCCATCGACGAAGTGATAATCGAGATCTCCGCGCGGCCGGGCGCATCGCGTAGCGGCGTCGCCGGCGCGAGCGGCGGACGCTTAATCGTGGCAGTTAACTCCCGACCCGAGAAAGGCAAGGCAAACGACGAGCTGATCGAGAGTCTGGCCCGCGAAGTGCGCGTGCCGCGATCAGCAATATTGATTGTTCGGGGTGAAACCTCACGCCGCAAGACGATCCGAATCGTCACCCATGAACCCGCCAGGGTCGCGTCGCGCCTTCGTCAAATCAGCAAGCCAAAATAGCGACTGGCGGGGTACGGCAGCCCGCGCCACTTCTGAAAAACTATTCGGCGATGCGTTCTTGCGAGGCTAGCTGGGCGCGCGCTGGCTCTTGCGCGGCGGCTGCTGCTCCTGCGGTTGCGGGCTGATTTATCAGGATGCCCAGCGGGGCGAGATTCAATTCGGTAGCGCATTCTTCGGTGGCGCGATGCGCAACTCGTGCTGCCTCGACCATCTCGGCTGCGATACACACTGCGCCGGCCATCGTCAGCGCGCCCAGGCCGAGTGCTATCTCGGGCAGTCCCGCGATTGCCACGGCCGCGGCGCTCGCCACGCCTACCGCCAGAGCTATCGTGCTGATTCGGGTAAACTTTATTCGCGCCAGCACGTGATTGGTGACCTTGCCCGCCTCATGCTCTTCGTCGGCGGTCTTCAGCTCGATTCGCGTCCACGGATTCGGCCGCACTTCCAGGTCGTAGTCGTTCCAGCCCGCGTCGATCACTGCGCCATGCCCGGTGCGCGTGAACAGCTTAAGCATCTTGTCCATCAGCCGGTCGCGCGTGATGCTCTCGTTGTTCCAGTAGTCCAGCCGCACCGTGCGCTTGAGCCAGTTGATAGTCGGCCGCTGGCGCACGCCGTCGGCGCCCGCGATTCCGGTCAGGGCTTTCGCCCGCGTCTTGTAGCGCGTCATCGTTCGCACCATCGGCCCCGTGAAAGCGAGATACGCGATCAGAAGTCGCGCGGTAAAACTGTCGTGAGATTTGTCGAGCGGCGCATGCCATGCGTAGTAGAGCGCCCAAATCGGCCCGAGCGCGAGCATCGCAGCGGCGGGAATCAGCGACACGCCGAGCACGACCGACGCCACCAGCGCTACTGCCGAGAGCACGGTCCACTCGAGCGTCTGCGGCAGAACCTTGAGTAGCGTCAGGCCCGGGTCGAACAGCGACTGCGCGCCAGCGCTCGCGTTCCACAGCACGCGTTTGCGGCCGCCGCCGGGAATCGTGCGCGCAAGACCGGGAATCGTGCCGCGCCACGCAATCTGGCCCATCACATTGAAGCGTTCGGGATATTTCGGAAACAGCATCGCCTCGGCGCGCCCGTAGCCGCGCTGCTGTCCGTAGTAAGCCTTGATAGTGTTGCGGCGGAAATGCCAGACGAAGGCGGCCGGCGAAAATCCCAGCTTGAAGCCCGCCTCGAGCATGCGCCAGCAGATATCGACGTCGTCGCCCGCGGCCGTAAACTGCGCGTCGAACCCGCCAATCTTGGCCAGCGCCGACTTCAGGAAGACCATGTTGCAGCCCGCCAGATGCTCGGCGCGATCCTCCGCGACCAGCACGTGACACGGTGCGCCCGGCGACGCGGCGCAGCTCGCTTCGATCCAGCCGTCTTCATGCGGCGCGTAGTTCGGTCCGCCGCAGCCGTCGAAGTTGTTTTCGACCATCGAGCGGACCATCAGCGTCAGCCAATGCGGATCGACGACGCAGTCCGAGTCGGTGTACGCGATTATTTCACCGCGCGCGGCCTGCATCCCGACGTTGCGCGCGACGCTCAAGCCCTTGTTGGGCTGGCGAATCAGCCGAAACTCGGGAAAGTCCATCGAGATGTCGGCGGTCTTGTCGCGCGAGCCGTCGTCGACGATGACGACCTCGAAATTCGGATAGTCCAGGCGCCGCAGCGACTCCAGGCACGGGCGCATCGTGCGCTCGGCGTTGTACGCGCAAATCACGACCGACACCATCGGCATCTTCGCGGGCCGCGGCGGGCAGGTGCCGTTAAGCGTGACGAACGGCATCAGGTCCGACGCCTTCATCATTCGCACGCCCAGCCAGTCAGTGAGACACCGGAGCAGGAACCGGCGGAGCAACCACGCCAGCCGCACCCGTGCCAAACGCCACTGCTACCGCTTCGTCCTGCCCCGGCGACGCGTCCCTGAACTCAATCAGCACCGGCCGCGCTTCCGCGACGTTGTGCAGGGCAACGACGAAATCGCGAATCTGGACCGGTTCGAGCGCAGGAATTTCTGCGTAGAGAAAATCTTCTTCTAAAATTGAAAGTGCGCGCGTCTCCGGCCGCACCTTTATTCCGACCATCGCCGCGGGTGCGTGTCCCTTGATTGTCTTCACGAGGCCGCGCACGCGCCGCCGCATATTTTCGAGTCCGCCCGCCCGCAGCGTGTCCTGCGCAATCTCGCAATCGAGGATGTAACCGACCAGCGCCGGATGCTGGCTGAAAATATTTGCCGTATGCGCGATGCGCGAGACGACGGACTTCCATGCGCGCCGCTGCGTGAGTTCGTCGGCCGTGATTCGCAACTCGACCATCGCAACCAGCCCCGACTGCGCCGCGATGTCCAGGCACGGCTGCGACTGCGCCTCGGTCAGCACCAGGCCGGTGGTATGAGCAGTGCGCAGATCGTCGAGCCGTTTCCTCAGCTTGAGCTTCTGGGCAAAATCGAGCGAACCGCTCACATCGGCGAGCCGCATCGCCTTGAAAAAGAACTTTTGACCTGCACGAGAAAGAAACTTACCGTGGGCGGTGACGCTTGGCGTGCGACTAGGATTGGTAAGCATTGGTTTTCGTATCCTCTCGTTGAGGACCTAATTGCCAAAGCCATGCCATCGGAAATATCCCGTGATTATGCGGCCTTTTCGGCAGCTACCCTCCCGCCGCAAACCAATTGGGATGAGGGCTGTACGATTTGCGCCTCGCGAGGACTTGGACGGTAACGGTTCGCGAGGTGCAAAATCAGGCATCATGCTGCCTTGATGTACACGCTAGATTGGTTATTTTGCGAATGTTATACGTCAGTTGAACCATCCAGAATAAATTTCCCCACCGGGTTGAATCGCTATGAAACTATCGCTCGCCTGTGGATGCTGCAGACCGTCAAAGACCAAGACACACCGTGAAACAAACGACGAGCCGATCGAAGTCACTCCGGAAGAGGTGCACGCAATCCGGAGTCAGCTCGCCGAGATAGAACAATCACTGTCGCGCCTGTGGGGCGAGACCATCTGGAGCCGCACGCCCGAGTGTCTGCGGATTCGTTCCGAGGCCGCTGACCTGATCGACAAGCACTTCGACGGCATCGTCGAGCAGTGGGGAGAATCGATCGCCTACATCATCCACGGCCACTCGAAGTACGACCAGGAAGGCCGCAAAGACAACATGGTCAATTCCCTGATCCGCTTCGTTGACCATCTGCGCGACCCCGACAACATCTGCACCTACGTTTATCTCCGCCGCCATTGCCAGGAAGGGATGCTCGCGCGGGCCAAGCCGTCCCAGTTCAACGTCATCCATATCGCTCTCAAGCAAATCGTTCTCAATCACGTCAAATCCACGATGACCGGCGCCGCGATGGAACGAACGCGCGACCTGATGGTCGCGGCGATCGACGAGCGGCGCCTGATGGTCTCGCAGTTCTACATCGAGTCGCGCGAACGGCTGCTGCGCGAGTCAGAAGAAAAGTATCGCAACACCATCGATCACGCGCCGGATCCGATGTACGAGATCGAGCCGCACACCTGGATCGTGACCGGGCTGAACGCGGCTGCGCTGCAGCTCCATCAGATGGAGCGCGACCACGACATTGACTACGCACAGAAGGACATCATTGGAACTCCCGTCCCCGATCTGGTGCCGCTCGAGCTGAGGCAGGGCGTCATCGACAGCCTCGAGACGGTGCTGCGCGAGGGATCGGCGCAGACTTCGGAATTTCCGGTCGGGCCGTTTTTCTTCGACGTCAACTCCGCGCTCATCACCTACGGCAAAAAACAGTTCATCCAGATGATCCTGCGCGACGTTACGCAGCGGCGCGAGATTTTCGACTCGCTGCTCAAGGCCGAGCGGCTGGCCGCGGCGGGCACCTTCGCGGCGGGCGTGGCGCACGAGGTGAACAATCCGCTCGCGTCGATCTCGTCGCTGGTTCAATCGATCCTCACCGGCGAGAAGGACCCCGAGCGGCGCACGACGATGCATACCATCCTGTCGCAGATCACGCGCATCTCGAGCACGCTCAAGGATCTGGTAAATTTCGCGCGGCCGACGACCGCACAGCGGAAGGCGGTCGACGTCAACGGGCTCATCGCGGAGACGCTGCGGCTGATCACCTACAACAAGCGCTTCAGCGGCATCCGGGTCGAACCGATTCTTGCGCACGATCTGCGCTTCGCGTTCGCCGACGACAACGAAATTCAGCAAGTGCTGCTCAACCTGCTTTTCAACGCCGCCGACGCCTCGCCGGCCGAAGGCGCCGTCATCAAGGTGATCACCGAGAACCAGCGCGCCGGCCAGGGCGCGGACAAATCGCGCCGCGTGGTTATCAAGGTGGTGGACAACGGCATCGGCATTCCGCGCGAACATCTCGAGCGCGTGTTCGATCCATTTTTCACCACCAAACCCGCCGGCGCCGGCGTCGGTCTTGGACTCTCGCTATGCCAGCGCATGATCCTGTCCAACCAGGGCACTATCCGCGTCGACAGCGAAGTCGGCCGCGGCACCGCGGTCACCATCACGCTCGGCGCCGCCGAGGAAGCAGTACGCCAGCAACAAGCCGCGCAGATGGCAGCCTCCTGAAGCTCGTAGTCCAATGAACAACGACGCTTCATGGACAGCGCAGGAACGCGGACCTTACCGGCTGCTGATCGTCGAAGACGAACCCCTGATGCGCTCGATCATCGTGCAGCTCGCGCGCAGCGAGGGCTACGAGGTGATGGAAGCGCCGGCGGCGGAAGTGGCGCTGCACATTTTCGAAAAGGAAAAAATCGATCTCGCGATTCTCGACCTTAACCTGACCAGCGGCGGCAGCGGACTCGACCTGCTGCGCAAGATGCGCGAGCTCGACCCCGAGGTGATGGGCATCATCGTCACCGCCTACGCCAGCGTCGAGTCGGCGGTCGAGGCGCTGCATCGTGGCGCCTACGACTACATCACCAAGCCGTTTGCCAACGATCATCTGAAGAAAGTGATGCGCAATGCGCTCGAAGGCAAAGCGCTGTTTCGCGAAAATCGCTTTCTGCGCCAGGAACTGCGCGAGAAGTATCGCTTCGAGAGCATCATCGGCAAAAGCGACGCGATCGAAAGCACCTTCCGCGTCATGGAAAAAGTCGCGCGCACCGATTCGAGCGTGTTGATCACCGGCGAATCCGGCACCGGCAAGGAACTGGTCGCGCGGGCGATTCATTTCAGCTCCGATCGCGCCAACAACCGCTTTTTGCCGATCAACTGCGGCGCGCTGCCCGAGAACCTGCTCGAGAGCGAGCTGTTCGGCTACAAACGCGGCGCGTTCACGGGCGCCGGGCAGGACAAGGTGGGTCTGCTCAAAGCCGCCGACAAAGGCACTATCCTGCTCGACGAGATTGGCGAGCTGCCGCTGGCGCTGCAGGTCAAGCTGCTGCGCGCGCTGCAGGAGCGCGAGGCCTATCCGCTCGGCGCCAACGACCCGGTGGCGTTTGACGTGCGCGTGCTGTGCGCCACCAATAAAAACCTCGAAGCCGAGGTTAAGGCCGGCCGCTTCCGCGAGGAGCTGCTCTACCGAATCAACGTCATCAACATCAATCTGCCCGCGCTGCGCGAGCGCCAGGACGACATCCCGCTGCTCGCCAACCACTTCCTGCGCAAGTATGAGAAATCGCTGTCGCGCACAGCGATGCGCTTTTCAAAGGGCGCGATGCGCCTGCTCATCAACTATGCGTGGCCGGGCAACGTGCGCGAGCTCGAGAATACAATCGAGCGCGCCGCGATTCTGGCCGAGACCGACGTGATCCATTCGCACGACTTGCCGGACAAGCTCCGCAGCACGTCGCCCGTGATGGCGAGTATTGAGAACACGGGGATGACGCTCGAGGAGCTCGAGCGCGAGCATATCAAGCGCGTGCTGGACAAGGTCGAAAACGACAAGGTCAAGGCGGCGCAGGTGCTTGGGATTCACCTGTCGACGCTCTATCGCAAGGTTCAGCGCTACCACCTTGACGGCGACACCCCGGTCCATCAGGAGCCGGCGCGGTCGGCCTGAGCGTCGGGAATAGACGTGGCAATCCGACAGTCTAGGATATAGACTTTCAGGTGGGACGGCAGACCCCGGCCGGCCCGGAGAAAAATATGGACCTCTTTGCGCCAACTCATCTGCTGATCATTCTGCTGATCATCCTGGTCATCTTCGGGCCCAGCAAGCTCGGCGATGTCGGCGGCGCGATGGGCAAGGCGATTCGCGATTTCAAACGCGCGATGAACGAGCCCGACGATGTCGCCAAGACGGTAGCCAAGCCCGACGAAGCCAAGACCGCCGAAGCAGTCAAGCCCGACAAAATTTCCTGACCCGCCGCAACTCGCCGAATTTTCCGATCATTCCCCCGATGACGCGCACCGGCATCGTCCGGTTCTTCGTTCGCGCTCTCCTGTAGCCAAGAATCCGGGATTTCTTCGACGCCAAGACTAAACCCGGCGTCCTTTTAAAGCGGGCAAACCCCTGTTTGAGGTTTCATATGAAACGATACATCCTGACTGGTACTCCCGGATGCGGGAAGACTTCGATCATTCGAGCGTTGGAAGTTGCGGGTTACGTGGTAGTCGAAGAAGCCACGACCGATATTATCGCTCTGCGGCAGGGCAGGGCGTTGCTGAACCATGGACGCACGCGAGTTTCATCGACGACATCACGAATCTGCAGATGCAGCGCCAGATGCGCATTGCCGAGCTGTCGTCGAAAGTGCAGTTCTATGATCGGTCGCCGCTATGCACCTACGCGCTGAGCGTGTGGCTTGGTTTTCCGATCTCGACAACTCTAGCAAAGGAAATGGAGCGCATAAGGGAAGCGCAGATTTATCAGCGGCAGGTTTTCTTCATCGAGAACCTGGGATTCTGCGAGCCTACCGCGGCAAGAAAAATCAGCTTCGAGGAATCCCTGGCATTTGAAAAAGTTCACGAAGAGACTTACCGATCTTTCGGCTACGAATGCATAAGAGTCCCAGCTAAAGACCTAGCCGCGCGAGTAAGTCAAATCGAGCGCCACGTCTTAGCCGCGCTTGAACCCTAAGGTGCAGGGGTTACCCCTGCCGAAGGAAGTGTGAAACCCACCGCGGGTTTCACATTTAATTAAGTGATTTCCCCTTCCCCTAATTCCGCCGATAAGGCTCCCCCAGCGCGCTAGGCGCCGCCGCCTGTCCGCCAAAGCCTGCAAGCACGACGAGCGTGAGCACGTACGGCAGTGCGAGAAACAGCTGGTACGGCACGACGGTGCCGAGCGCCTGCAATCCGAATTGCAGCGCCATCGCGGCGCCGAACAGCAACGATGCGGCGGCGAGTCCCCACGAATTCCAGCGCCCGACTATCACCACTGACAGCGCGACGAAGCCGCGGCCGGCCGAGATATTCTCGACGAAAGTGTTGGCGTAGGCGAGCGTCAGGAACGCGCCGGCCAGGCCAGTCAGCGCGCCCGACACGACCAGCGCCTGCCATCGGGTTGCGATCACGCCGAGGCCGAGCGCGTCGGCCGCGGCGGGACGCTCGCCGCAAGCGCGCAGTCGAAGGCCGTAGCGCGTGCGCGCGATCACGTACCAGAGCACAGGCACGAGGATGAAGGTGAAGTACACCAGCGCGTTGTGATCGAAGAGCACCGGGCCGAGGAGCGGGATTCGCGCCAGCGGACCGAGCGGGATTTTCGCGATCGGCGCCACCATGAACGCCTTGCCGGTCTCGCCGAACAGCTTGCGATAGAAAACTCCGGTCAAGCCGAGCGCGAGGATACTCACCGCGGTGCCGGTGACGACCTGGTTGACGGCGAGATTGACGACCAGGATCGCGAAGATCGCGTTGATCGCGATGCCCGCGGCGATTGCACCCGCCAGGCCGAGCGCGGTGCTGCCGCTGAAGTACGCGATCGAGAGCGCGGCGAACGCGCCCGCCAGCATCGCGCCTTCGATCCCGATATTCACGACGCCGCTTTCCTCGACCAGCAGCTCGCCCAGCGCTGCCAGCAGGATCGGAGTCGCCATCGTGATCACCGAAATCAGAAACGCTTCAAGCATCCGGCATCTCCGCGACCGGCGGCACCGCGGCCGCGTCATCCGCTGATGCGCCAAAAATCTGCTCGCGCAATCCGCTCCACGCCGGCGTGTCGAACGCGAGAATGATCAGAATCACCAATCCCTGTATAACCTGCACCAGCTCGGGCGAGATTCCCTGCGTCCGCTGCATCGCCTGCGAGCCGTTGTCGAGCGCGCCGAACAGGAGCGCGGCGGGAATTATTGCGAGTGGATTCAGGCGCGCCACCAATGCGACCGCGATCGCCTCGAAGCCCCAGCCGGGCGACAGCTTCTCGTACAGTCGATGCGAGATTGCGGAGATCTGCACCGCGCCGCCGAGCCCGGCCATCGCGCCCGTCAGCGCCATCACCCAGACTGTGAGCGCGGGGATTCGCACGCCGAAAAACGTGGCCGCGCGCCGGTTGCGGCCCATCGCGCGCAGCTCGAATCCGGCGCCAGTGTTGAACAACAGGATGTAGCACGCGCCCGCGAGTACGACCGCGAGCAGCATGCCGAGGTTGAGGCGGCTCGGCGCGAAGTAAAATTCGAGCTGCGCGGCGGGCGCGATTGGCGAGCTGGTCGGATACGCGCCCGACGGTTCCATCAGCGGACCATGCACCATCCAGCTCAGCGCCTGCACGGCGACGAAGTTGAGCATGATCGTGCTGATGACCTCGTTGACGTCGCGGCGCGCGCGCAGCCATCCGGCGATACCGCCCCAGACCGCGCCGCCGAAAGCGCCCGCGGCGAGGATGATCGCGATTGCGATCGCGTGCGGGAAGTCGCCGAGATGCGGTCCGACTGCGCCGGCCGCGATTGCGCCAATCGTCAGCTGTCCGTCGGCGCCGATATTCCACAGCGCGCCCGAGAATGCGATCGAGACCGCGAGCCCGGTGAAGATCAGCGGCGTGGATTTCACCAGCGTCTCCGAGCATGCGTACCAACTGCCGAAGGCGCCGTCGGCGAGCGCCGCGAACACGCCAAGCGGAGATGCGCCCAGGGCGGCGAGGACAATCGCAATGAGTGCGGCGGCAACCGCCAGCGCCGCGAACGGTTTCGCAATCGCGGACAGCATCAGTCGCGCGCCCCGGCCATCAGCAGGCCCAGCCGCTCGGGATCGCGCTCGCCCGGATTCGTCTCGCGAATTTTTCCGCGGCTGATGATCAGCAGCCGGCCGCAGATCGCCAGCAGCTCGTCGAGGTCGCTCGAAATCAGCAGCACCGCGCCGCCGCTCGCGGCGAAGTCGAGAATCGTGCGATGCACTTCCGCGGTCGCCGCGAGATCCAGCCCGCGGCAGATATTGTGCGCGACGATTACGCGCGGACGCGACGCGATCGCACGCGCCACCTCAAGCCGCTGCCGATTTCCGCCCGAAAGCGCGCCGGCGAGCGTTTCAGGACCGGGCGCGCGAATCCGAAAACGCTCGATCAGTTCGCGGGATAGCTCGGCCGCGCGCGCGGTGTTCAACCATCCATGCGACGTCGCCTGCTCCCGGAGCGGACGCGCGAGGATCAGGTTTTCCCACAAGCGCATGTCGAGGATCAGTCCGTCGAGGTCGCGATTTTGCGGTATCACCGCCAGCGCGCCGCTTGCGGCTATTTTACCGCTGCTCGGCCGGCGCACATCCGCGAGCACCTCGACCAGTTCCGTCTGGCCGTTGCCGTCGATGCCCGCGATGCCCACGACCTCGCCGGCGGCCACTCTAAACGAAAGCCGGTCGAGGATTTTGCGGCCGGTGCTGTCGTCGAGCGACAGATTTTCGATTTGCAACACGGTATCGCCCGCCTGCGTGCGCATCGCAATTGCGTTCGGCTGAGTCACGATCTCGCCGATCATCAACGCCGCCAGTTTTTCTTCGCTGGTTTCGCCGGGAGTAGTGCGCGCGACCACCCGCCCGCGCCGCAGCACCGTGATTCGATCGGCGACGGCGATCGCTTCGGCCAGCTTGTGCGTGATCAGCACGACGATTCGGCCCTCGCCCCGCAGGTTGCGCAGCAGGTCGAGGAACGCGGCGAGTTCCGAGGGCGCCAGCACGCTGGTCGGTTCGTCGAGAATCAGCACGCGCGGATTGAAGCTGAGCGCGCGCAGCACTTCGAGCCGAACGCGCTCCGCCACCGAACGATTCTCGACAGTAGTGCGCTGCAGACGGCAGCTCGAATCCAAGTTTCGCGGCGAGCGCGCGCGCCCGCGCCGCGACGTCCGCGAGATTCAACCCGCCCGCGCCAGGATCGAAGCCGCCGAGTGCGAGATTTTCCTCCCACGTCATCCGCTCGAACAGCATCGGGCTCTGATGCACCGTCGCGATTCCGGCCGCCAGCGCCGCGCGCGGCGAGCCTGCCTGCAACGGCTTGCCATCGAGCATGGCCTCGCCGCTGTCGGGCGCGACCCAGCCGTCGAGCACGTTCATGAGCGTGGTTTTGCCCGCGCCGTTCTCGCCGACCAGCGCGTGAATCTCGCCCGGACGCGCCTCGAAATCGACGCCGTCGAGCGCGAGCGTACGGCCGAAGCGCTTGGCGATGGCGGTGGCGCGGAGCAACTAGGCGGCGCTTGCGCCGTAATGCGCGCGCACGTATTCGAGCGCGGCTTCGCGGGTTTCGAGCGCGCCGTCGAGCTGATGGTCCTCGACGTCTTTCAAAATTTCCTTGAAGCGCGGCCCCGGCGTGAATCCCAACTGCTTCAGGTCCTCGCCGCCGATCAGACGCGGCGGACGAATCTCTGCGGGCGTCATCGTGGACATCGCGCGGCGGCAGAAATGCCAGAAGCCGAGGTACGAGCTCGACGCCATCGCGTCCATGAACGCCACGTCCATCAATTCGTCGAAGCCGTCTTCGGCGAGCATCCGCTTGAGCGTCGCCGGGCGCATGCGCGGCGCCATGCACAGCTTGAGATGATTCTTCACCAGGTAGGCGACGCGATCCTGCACCGCGCGCGAACGCTTCAGCCGCGCGAGCATCTCCGCCGCCATCACGGCGCCCTGCTCGACGTGCCCATAGAAGGTGACCTTGTCGCCAACGCTCAGCGCGGCATTGCGGCTTGGCGATATCGTGCAGCAGGATTCCGAACGCGACCGTCTCGCTGCAATTCGCGGGCAGCATCGCGACGCCAATCCGCGTATGCGTATACACGTCGCCCTCGGGATGAAAATTTTCCGGCTGCTCACATCCGCGCATCCTGACGACCTCGGGCAGAATGATTTGCATCAGCCCGCTGTCCATCATCAGATCCATCGCGCGCGCGGCGGCGCCCTCGGTCATCATCATGACGATTTCTTCGCCGATCCGTTCAGCCGCGATATCGACAATCGTGGGCGCGGCGCGCTTCATCGCAGCCCAGGTCGCAGGCTCGATCGTGAAATTGAGCCGCGCCGCAAAACGCGCCGCGCGCAGGATGCGCAGATGGTCCTCCTCGAAGCGGTCGTAAGGATTGCCAATCGCGCGGATGATTCCGGCGCGCAGATCGCGCATCCCGCCGACCAGATCGATCAGGCGGTCGGCTATCGGATCGTAAAACATCCCGCCGATAGTGAAGTCGCGGCGGATTGCGTCTTCCTCGATCGCGCCGAAGCGCACCGACGAGGGCCGGCGGCCGTCGGTATATTCGGCGTCGGCGCGGAACGTCGCGACTTCGAACAGGTCGTCGTCGATCAGCACGCCGATCACGCCGAACTTTGCGCCGACCGCGACGGTACGGTCGAACATTTTCTGCACGACCTCGGGCCGCGCGTCGGTGGCGATGTCGTAATCCTTGGGCTCGACGCCGAGCACGCGATCGCGCACACATCCGCCGTTGAAAACGGCGACAAAGCCGGAATCAACCAGACGGCGAACGATGTGCAGCGCTTTTTGCTCTTTGTCGCTCACGTGCGACTCTCCAGCGGCACATTTTAGCAGGGCCGGGCCTCTGCGCGCACATCAGCTCGCATCGCAGAACCCTCACCTAACCTCTCCCGTGAAATAACGGGCGAGGGACCGGAGAGAGCTTACGCTGCTTCTTTGCGGCTGCCTGAATATTCCTTTCTATAGACGCGCAGCAGCGCCGCGAATACCGACATGATCGCGGGACCTAAGAACAGGCCGAGCGGGCCGTATGCTTCGAGGCCGCCTAAAATCCCCATGAACAGCGCGATCGTCGGCAGGCCCGTGCCATGCTTCATCGCGAGCGGCTTGATGAAATTGTCGATGACGGCGAGCGCGATCGAACACCAGATGAGCAGGCCTATCGCCGCCGACCAGCTCGACGCGAAGCCCAGGTAGATCATCGCGGGAATCCAGACCAGCGCCGTGCCGCCTATCGGCATCAGGCCCGCGGCGGCCGACGCTATCGCGAGGAACAGCCAGTACGGCACGCCGAAGATCAGCATGCCGATGCCTATCGTCACGCCTTGCAGCACCGCGGTCAGCATCAGTCCGCGCATGACCGACGACAGCGTCGTGCGCAGCGTGTCGAAAATCGCCGCCTTGTCGTCTTCATGCAGGGGGGTCAGGTCGCGCAGGCCGCCGTAGTAGAAGTCGCCGTCGCGCAGCAGGTAGAAGAACGCGAGCAGCGCGATACCGAAATCCACGATAAATCCGAACAGGTTCTTCGCGGCCGAGGTCGCGTTCTCGGCGACGTAGTTGCTCGTCACCTGCGCCGCTTGCAGCGTGAGCTTGGGCAGTTCTTCGTCGAGCTTGTAGCCGCGCTCGCCCATTTTTTTTGCGATCCAGGCGCCGAGCTCGGTGTTGACCGCCCAATCGTGCAGCTTCGTCACCCCGCCCGTGTTCACCATTTGAGTCGCTTGCACATAAAGCGCCTGCGCCTCGACGACGAGCCGGCTCGAAGCCCAGATAGCAGGCAGGATGACGCCGAGCGCTACGACCACGCTGATAATCGCCGTCGACAGCGATCGCCGCTTGACGTATTTCTCGACTTCGATCAGCGCCGGATGCGCCATGAAGGCGAGCAGTATTCCCCACGCGAGCGGCGTCAGGAACGGCAGCAGCAGTTCGTACAGCTCATAGGCCATCACGGCCAGGAAGCCGAAGAAAAACAGCTGCACTATGCGCTCGCGTTCCATCTTCTTGGCCGTGACGTCCCCCACCTGCGCGCGTTGCTCGGCGCCAGATGCTAGCAGATTGGCCCCGCCGTGGTCGCCTCCACTCCACGGCTTCGCTCGGACGACGCGAACGGCGGGGAGTGGACGGGGTTGCGCGCGGCGGGCAAGATTGAAGCTGCGGCGCGGCTCCTTGCGATGAATTCAGAGACCGAATCGATTTCCCCGGACCTCACACCCGGCTTCGGCGGGCTGCGCGTGGTTGCGTTCGAGAGCCGGATGGCGGCGGAGACGGCGGCCATGATCGAGCGGCGCGGCGGCGTCGCGATTGTAGCGCCGGCGATGCGCGAGGTGCCGCTCGAGGACAATCGCGCGGCGCTGGATTTCGCCGAGCGCCTGCTCGCAGGCGAGTTCCAGGTCGTCATCCTGATGACGGGCGTCGGCACGCGCGCGCTGTTCGCGGCGATGGAAACGCGGCATCAGCGAGCTGCGTTGGTCGCGGCGCTGACGGCGATCACAACTGTGGCGCGCGGACCGAAACCGATTCGCGCGATGCGCGATCTCGGCCTCGAACCGTCGATCGTCGTGCCGGAACCCAATACCTGGCGCGAGGTGCTGAGCGCGCTCGCCGCGCGGGTCGAGCTCAAGGGCAAGCGCGTCGCAATCCAGGAGTACGGCGCCTCGAATCACGAGCTGACCGCCGGGCTCGAGGCGCGCGGCGCGCACGTCACCATCGTTCCGGTCTATCGATGGACGCTGCCGGCGGACCATGCGCCGCTGCGCGCGGCGTTGAACGCGATTGCGGCGGGCGCGGCGGACGTCGCGATTTTCACCAGTTCGAACCAGGTCACCAACGTCATTCAGATCGCGGAGGCCGAAGGAATCGGCGAAAGCGTCAAACGCGGATTCGCGCGGATGGCGGTCGGCTCGATTGGCCCGGTCTGCTCGGAGCAGCTTCGCGCGTACGGGTTGAGCGTCGATTTCGAGCCGGAGCATTCAAAGCTCGGCCACCTCGTAAAAGAAGCGGCGACGCAAGCGACTTTGATTCTAATTGCCAAGCGCGCAAACGCCGATCGGATTGAAGCGATCGAATCGCCACTTCCCCAGCGCCCGATTTCGAACGCACCCCGCTCTGCCCTCGCCGATCATCCGATGATGAAAGCGTGCCGTCGCGAGGCGACGCCCTACACGCCGATTTGGCTGATGCGCCAGGCGGGACGCTACATGCCGGAGTATCGGCGCGTGCGCGAGCAGCATGATTTTCTCGAGATGTGCAAGCGGCCCGAGCTGTCGGCCGAGGTCACCGTCACTGCGGTCGAACGGCTGAAGGTTGATGCGGCGATTATTTTCGCCGACATCCTGCTGCCGCTGATTCCGATGGAAGTCGGGCTGCATTTCGAGAAGGGCGACGGCCCGGTGATCGATCGGCCGATTCGCACCGAGGCCGACCTCGAGCGGATTCCCGCCGTCGACGTGGCGGCGCTCGGTTTTGTCGGCGACGCGATCAAGCTGGTGCATCGTGCGATTGGTGCGACGACTCCGCTGATCGGATTTGCCGGCGCGCCGTTCACGCTCGCGTCGTACCTGATCGAAGGCGGCTCGTCGCGGCAATACCAGGCGACCAAAACTTTCATGTACACGCAGCCCGAGACGTGGCATCGCCTGATGGAGATGCTCGCGCGCATCACGGCGGATTATCTGAAGATGCAGATCGCGGCGGGCGCCGACATCGTGCAGATTTTCGACAGTTGGGTCGGCAGCCTCGCGCCGGACGACTATCGGCGCTTCGTGCTGCCGCATACGGCGTCGGTGATCGCGGCGATTCCCGCCGACGTGCCGGTGATTCATTTCGGCACGGTGACCGGCAACCTGCTCGAGCTGATGCGCGAGGCGGGCGGCGACGTGCTCGGCCTCGATTGGCGCGTCGATCTCGCCGACGCGTGGGCGCGGCTCAACTACAGCGTCGCGGTGCAGGGCAACCTCGATCCGATCGCGCTGTTCGCCGACGTTTCCGAAATCCGCACGCGCGCCCGCGCGATCCTCGATCAGGCGGGCGGACGGCCCGGACACATTTTCAATCTCGGCCACGGTATCCTGCCGGAGACGCCGGTCGATCACGCGATCGCGCTGGTCGACATGGTCCACGAAATGAGCGCGCGCTGAACGCGATGGCGGCGAAAGCAAAATGCGACTCGGTGTTGATGATCGGATTCGGCGGACCGACGCGCGCCGACGAAGTGCGTCCGTTTCTCGACAACGTGCTGCGCGGGCGCCCGATTCCACGCGAGCGCTACGAGGACGTCGTGCATCATTACGATCTCCTCGGCGGGCGCTCGCCTTACAATGAGCTCACGATGCGGCAGGCGGTGGCGCTGCGCGCGGAGCTGGCGAAAAGAAATGCGAGCGTGCCGGTCGCGGTCGGGATGCGCAACTGGGAACCGTACGTTGCCGACGCGATGCGCATGCTCGGCGACAGTGGCGCGCGTCGAGTGCTCGGCTTCATCATGGCGGCGCATCGCAGCGAAGCGAGCTTCGAGCGCTACCAGGCAACCGTCAACGACGCGCGCGCTGCGATTGGCGATGCGGCGCCCGAGGTCGTGTATCCCGAGCCGTGGCATGAGCATCCGCTGTTTATCGCGGCGGTGGCGGCGCGCGCGCGCGAGGCTTATTCGCGGCTGGAGTTCCCCGATCAACCGCGACGCGCGGCTGATATTCACTGCGCACAGTATTCCGCTCGCCATGGCGAACGCCGGTCCGTACGTCGAGCAGCTTACGCAGTCGGCGCGGATGGTTGCGGCGGAGTTGGGAATCGACACGTGGCAGTTCGCGTATCAGAGCCGCAGCGGCAGTCCGCGCGACGCGTGGCTCGAGCCCGATATCAAGGAAACGATTCGGAACCTCGACGCGAAGACGGCGGTGGTCGTGCCGATCGGTTTTCTATGCGATCACGTCGAGGTGCTCTACGATCTCGATATCGAGGCGGCGGAAGTCGCGCGCGAAGCTGGAGTCAGGATGGAACGCGCGCCAACGGTCGGCGACCATCCGCTGTTCATCGAGATGATGGCGTCGATCGTGGCGGCGCACGCGCGCTGATCAAACCTCGAGGGAGAACCTCAAACGGGCACCGACCCACAAATCAAGCGGGTTGCGGTAATCGGCGGCGGAATCACCGGACTCGCCGCGGCGTATCGGCTGCGCGAGCTGGCGACGACGCGCGAATTCCCGCTCGAAGTGAGCTTGCTCGAGCGCGGCGCGCGAGTTGGCGGCGCGCTCGAGACGATTCGGCGCGACGGCTTTGTAATCGAGACCGGCGCCGACTCGTTCCTGTCGGAAAAAGTCGCAGCGGCCGAGCTGGCGCAGCGGCTTGGACTGGGCGCGGAACTGATTCCGACGCGCGAGATTTACCGCAAGACTTTCGTCGTGCGCGCGGGACGGCTGGTCGAGATTCCGGCGGGATTTTCGCTGCTCGCGCCGGCGCATCTTGGGCCGGTTTTTCGCAGCCCGCTTTTTTCGCCGCTCGGAAAATTACGCATCGCGCTAGAACCATTCGTACCGGCGCGAACGAGCGACGATGACGAGAGCCTCGATTCATTCGTGACCCGGCGACTGGGACACGAGGTGCTCGATCGCGTCGCGCAGGCGCTCGCGGGCGGAATCTACACCGCGGATCCGAAGCGGCTCAGCATGGCGGCGACGATGCCGCGCTTTGTCGAGATGGAGCGGCGCCACGGCAGCGTCGTGAAGGGGATGCGCGCGGCGGAAAGCGCGCGCGCGGCGAAAAGCGCACGGACGTGAGTGGCGCGCGCTGGAGCATGTTCCAGAGTTTCAGGAATGGAATGGCGACACTGCCCGAGACGCTCGCGGCGCGCCTGGCCGGATCGATTCGCAAGGGCGCAGATGTCGTCGCGATGTCGCGAAACAGCGACGCGTGGCGGCTCGCGCTCGCGACCGGCGATTCGATCGATGCCGACGCAGTGATTTGCGCGGCGCCCGCTTATGCCGCGGCGCGGATCATTGCCGACGCTCGCGCCGACGGCGGCGAAGATGCTCGGCGCGATCGGCTACGCGTCGGCGGCGACGGTCAACCTCACCTATCGTGAAACTGATTTCGGCGGGCCGCCGCGCGCGTTCGGCTTCGTCGTGCCGGCGGCAGAGCATCGGCGAATAATCGCGGGCAGCTTCTCCAGCTTCAAGTTCGAAGGACGCGCACCTGCCGGCGCAATCCTCGCGCGCGCGTTCGTCGGCGGCGAGATGAGCCGCGACATGATGAAGTCTCGGCGACGATGAGATGGTCGCCGCGGTGCGCGACGAGTTCCGTGCCCTGCTCGGAGTCACCGCGGCGCCTGGATTCGCGGAAGTCAGGCGATGGCCCGACTCGATGCCGCAATATGAAGTCGGTCACCTGGCGCGGGTCACTGAAATCGAGCGCGCTGTAGCGGAGATTCCGGCGTTCGCCATTGCGGGCGCGGCCTATCGCGGTGTCGGAATTCCCGATTGCATTCGCAGCGGCGAGAGATGCGGCCGATGCGATCTTCGCGCGGCTGCAGGCGGCAAAATGAGCGTCGAGGCGCGCCTCGGCAGCAGCACGGCGCATTGGCCGCGCGTGATCGCGCATGCCGACATGGACGCGTTTTACGCGTCGGTCGAAGTGCTCGACAATCCTGCGCTGCGCGGTCTGCCGGTGATCGTTGGCGGGCGCAGTGCGCGCGGCGTCGTCACTTCGGCGTCGTACGAGGCGCGCAAATTCGGCGTGCGTTCCGCGATGCCGACCGGGCAGGCGCGCAAACTCTGCCCGCAAGCGATCTTCGTGCCGGGCCGGATGGATCGTTACGTCGAAATCTCGCGCGTGGTCCGTCGCGTGTTCGAGAGTTTCAGCCCAGTGGTCGAGCCGCTGTCGCTCGACGAGGCGTTTATCGATCTGACCGGCACCGAGCGTCTGCTCGGACCGCCGCTCGACGCGGCGCGCGATCTCAAGCGCAAGGTGCTCGCCGAAACCGGCCTCGTCGTATCCGTGGGCGTCGCGCCGACCAAGATGGCGGCGAAAATTCTGAGCGACATGTCGAAGCCCGACGGCTTGCTCTCGGTGGCGCCGGAGAAGTTGCTGGAATTTCTGACGCCGCTGCCGGTCGAGCGGCTGTGGGGAGTCGGGCGCGTGACGCTCGCGCGGATGCATGAATGCGGAATCAAGACGGTCGGCGATCTCGCGCGCCGCGACCCGGTCGAGTTGAAGAGCATGTTCGGCACGATGGGGCCGCATCTGCATGAACTGGCGTCGGGCAACGACACGCGCGCGGTGATTGCGGACTGGCAGCGCAAGTCGTACGGCGAGGAAAATACTTTCGCGCACGACCTGGCGCTCGACTCGAATGAATTGCGGCGCGTACTGATCGCGCATGGCGACGCGATCGCGCGACGGCTTCGCGCCGACGGCGTGCGCGCGCGCACCGTGACGCTCAAGCTGAAGCTCGCGCGCCCGCTCGGCGGCGGACGCTATCCGCTGCTCACGCGCAGCTTCTCGCTCGACGGCACCACCAACGACGGCCCGGAAATCTCGCGCGTCGCGACGCAGCTACTGTCGAAGGTCGGCGGCAAGGAAAAGATTCGGCTCGCCGGCGTGCAGGTACATCAACTGGAGCGTGAAGACAATTCGCAGCTCGGACTATTCGAAACAGCACCAGCGGAAGACCGCAAGCGCGACCGCCTGAATCGCGCGCTGGATTCTGTCGCAAAAAAATTCGGCGATGAAGCTGTCACCCGCGGCCTCGCAAAAGCAGAACGCGCAGCACCGTCCCGGCGAATAAAATAAAGCACCTAACTTCTCAAGTTCGCTCGTTTTCTGTCTCCTCTCCCTGTAAGGGAGAGGATGAAGGTGAGGGTCAAGTTAGGATGTCGCGTCCGCGCCACTGATTATTCGCCTCGCCCGCTTTGTTGCGGGAGAGGCCGCGCCGAAGGAGCGGGTGAGGGGGATTTGCAGCGCGCTACTGCGCGCGATTCCAGATTCTGCCTCTTGCAGCCCCTCACCCGCGGGATTTCGCCGATCTTTCCGGCATTCCCGTCGGCAGGCCGTCGATGCTCCGCAGGTTGTGCTTCTGCTGGTACTGTTCCTTCTCATCCTCGCCGCGTTTGATCCAGTATTTCTCCAGCGTGTCGCGCGGCGTCAGCTCGCTCAGGCGGGGCACGGCGTAGCCGCATGAGGTCATCGCGGATTCGACGCTAATCTCCATCACCTGCCGCACGCCGGGAAGTTGCGGGAAGTTGGCGATCAGCTGCGGCCAGCGCTCGTCGCTCGGATGGATCACCGCGCCGCGCCCGTAGATGCGCGCGATCTCCGCGGTCTTGTCGAACGAACAGAACATTATCGTGATGCGTCCGTCGCACAGCAGATGCGCCGCCGTCTCGTTGCCGCTGCCGGTCAGGTCGAGATAGGCGACGCGCTTTTCGTCGAGCACGCGAAAGGTGTCCATGCCCTTGGGCGAGAGGTTGATGCGCCCTTCGGAGGCCGCGGTGGCGACAAAGAACACCGGTTGCGCGCGGATGAAATCGGTCAGTTCCGGAGTGAGCTTGTCGAAGAATTTGGACATCGCTTTGATCCTTCTTCCAACCCGAGATTCAGCTTACCGGCGAACGCATCGGCGAAACAAGCTGCTTGCAAAGAATGGTTAACTATAGTTAATATCTTGCCTGATGCAAGCAGTTGGACGACGCGATTCCATCTTCCGCGCGATCGAGGCGATGACCGCGCTGGCGGAAATCTTCGGGCGTCGGCGCGAGGTGCTCGCGCGCGACGCCGGTATCACGATCGAGCAGTGGCGCGTGCTCGAGGAAATCTCGACCGATCATTTTATTCCGTCGATGTTCGCGCGCAGCCGCGACAGCTCGGCCGCCGCCGTCTCGAAAATATTGCGCCAACTGCTCGACGCCGCGCTGGTCACGGCCGCGATCGGGCAGGACGACCGCAGGAACCGGCGCTACAAGCTGACCGCGAAAGGAACCCGAACGCTGGGCGAACTGCGCGCGTCGCGGCAGGCGGCGATCGAGGCAATCTGGACCGGATTTTCGCGCGACGAGCTGGCCGCGTTCAGCGCATTCGCGGCCAAGCTTTCGGATCGGATCGAACGCTACTCGCGCGGCAAGAATGGGCGGCGAGCAGCGGCGGTTTGACGCATCGAAGTTTCGGATTAGAAGTAAAATCGCAACGCCGCCCGCGCGGCGGGAGTTGAAACGCAATGGCCGCAAAAACCCTGTTCGAGAAAATCTGGGAAGATCACGTCGTCCGCGAAAAGCAGCACGAGCCTTCCCTGCTCTACATCGATCTGCACCTGGTGCATGAAGTCACGTCGCCGCAGGCGTTCGAGGGCCTGCGCCATTCCGGGCGCAAGGTTCGCGCGCCGCTGCGGACCTACGCGACGCAGGATCACAATGTGCCGACGACCGATCGCAGCAAGCCGATTACCGACATGGACTCGAAGCTGCAGATCGAAACGCTGCGCCGCAACTGTGCCGAATTCGGGCTCAAGCTGTTCGATATCGGCTCGCGCGAGCAGGGGATCGTCCACGTCATCGGGCCCGAGCTCGGGCTTACGCAACCGGGCATGACGATCGTTTGCGGCGACAGCCACACGGCGACGCATGGCGCGTTTGGCGCGCTGGCGTTCGGAATCGGCACCAGCGAAGTCGAGCACGTGCTGGCGACGCAGTGCCTGTGGGAAGAGCGGCCGCAGACGTTTGAAATTCGCGTCGATGGAAAACTCGGCACCGGAGTCGGCGCGAAGGATCTGATCCTCGGCATCATCGGCAGGATCAAAACCGACGGCGCGACCGGCCACGTGATCGAGTACCGCGGCGCCGCGATCGAGGCGCTCTCGATGGAAGAGCGGATGACGGTTTGCAACATGTCGATTGAAGGCGGCGCGCGCGCCGGGATGGTCGCGGCTGACAAGACTACCGTCGAATATCTGCGCGGGCGCCGCTACGTCGCGACCGGCAAGGAGTTCGATCAGCTGGCGGCGCGATGGCTCGAATGCCGCAGCGACGACGGCGCGAAATTCGATCGCAGCGTGACCTTCGACGCGGCGACGTTCGCGCCGCAGGTGACGTGGGGCACGAATCCCGGCATGGTCACCGACGTTCGCGGAAGCGTGCCGAATCCCGCGGAGTTCAGCGACAAGCTGCAGCGCGAGACGGTCGAGCGCGCGCTCACTTATATGGCGCTGCGGCCCGGGACGAGGATCGAGGACATCAGGATCGACCGCGTGTTCATCGGCTCGTGCACCAACTCGCGCCTGAGCGATCTCGAAACCGCGGCCAGTATCGTCAAGGGACACAAAGTCGCGCCGTCCGTGCATGCGATGGTGGTGCCGGGGTCGCAGGAAATCAAAGCCGAAGCGGAGAGCCTCGGCCTCGATCGAATTTTCACGGAAGCCGGCTTCGAATGGCGCGAGTCGGGATGCAGCATGTGCCTGGCGATGAATCCCGACGTGCTGCAGCCGGGCGAGCGATGCGCGAGCACGTCGAATCGCAACTTCGAGGGGCGGCAAGGCAAGGGCGGACGCACGCACCTCGTAAGTCCCGCGATGGCAGCGGCGGCAGCGATTGCGGGGCACTTCGTCGACGTGCGCGAATGGGCGAATCGGTAAGGAGAGACAAAAATGCAGGCATTTAAAAATTTTACCGGGATGGTGGCGCCGCTCGATCGCGCCAACGTCGATACCGATCAGATCATTCCCAAGCAGTTCCTGAAGGCTGTCGTGCGGGCCGGGATGGGCAAGGGCTTGTTCGTCGACTGGAAGCGCAATCCCGACGGCAGCCAGAACCAGGATTTCGCGCTGAACAAGCCGCGCTTCCAGGGCGCGTCGATCCTGGTGGCGCGCAAGAATTTCGGCTGCGGCAGCTCGCGCGAGCATGCGGTGTGGGCGCTCGAGGACGCGGGCTTTCGCGCGGTGATCTCGTCGGAGTTCGCCGATATCTTCCACAACAACTGCCTGAAGAACGGCTTTCTGCCGGTGACGCTGGCGCCCGACGAGGTCGAACATATTTTTCGCGCGACCGGCGACTATGAGGCGTACCGGCTTACGATCGATCTCGAAAAGCAGACCGTGTCCGACGATTTCGGCTGGACGGCGCATTTCGAGATCGAGCCGTTCGACAAGAAGTGCATGCTGGAAGGCCTCGACGATATCGCGCTGACGCTCGCGCACGAGGATCGGATCGTCACCTACGAGAAGACGCATCCGCTGCCGCATCGCTTCGAGTAGCAGGCGCGCCGCATGAGAACGATCGTCACGATGACAATCGCCGCGCTGTTCGCGACGACGCTCGCCGGATGCTGGTTCTATACGCGGCCCGACCCTGCCACCAGCTGTCAGAAGACGACTTACGGCGTCGCGGTCGCCGCCACCAGCAGCGAGGACTGCGAGCCCGCTCCGCAAGCCAGCGCGACGCCATCGCCAATGATACATCCGATGCCACCGCCGCTACCGTCGCCCGGTATGATGTGATTTCCGCTTCGATGCGGTAAATCACGCTCGTGATTCTCCCAACGAAAATCACCGCGGGCGACGAGCATGATCGCATGCGGCTCGACGTGTTCGTGTCGATCGCGGCTGGCGCCGGAGTACTCGCGCTCGCAAGTCGCGCGGATGATCAAGGCGGGACTGGTGACGGTCAACGGCACCGTCGCGCGCGCGTCGAGCGGAGTGCGAGCTGGAGACAATATCGACGTTGCCGCAGCGCCGGCCGGCACAGCTCGATCCGTCGAAATACAAGGAAGGCGACGCGCCGGAGATCCCGGTGATTTTCGCCGACGACGAGATAATCGTCGTGAACAAACCCGCCGGCATGACGGTGCATCCCGCGCCCGGGCATCCCAACGGCACCCTCGTCGACGCTTTGCTCGCGCGCTTTCCCGAGCTGGCTGCGATGGCCGAGCCGGACGGCGTGCTGCGACCGGGCATCGTGCATCGCCTCGACAAGGACACGTCGGGCGTGATGGTGGTGGCGCGGACGCCGTTTTCGCGCACCGCGCTTTCGCGGCAGTTCAAGGATCGCAGCGTCAGCAAGACCTACCTCGCGATCGTCAAGGGCAAAGTCGCGCGCGACCACCTGACGATCGAGCGGCCCGTCGGCCGGCATCCGGTGGAGCGCAAGCGGATGTCGGTGCGATCGCATGCACCGCGCGACGCCGTCAGCCACATCACGGTGCTCGCGCGCTTCGACGGCGACGACGCGGGCACGTCGCTGGTGCGAGTGAAACCCGACACCGGCAGGATGCATCAGATTCGCGTGCATCTCGCGTCCATCGGGCATCCGTGTCTCGGCGATCCTTTATATGGCGGCAAAGCAGCAGGCGGTGGATTTTTTCATCGGCAAGCGCTGCATGCGCTGGCGCTTTCGATAGCGCATCCACGATCAGGCGAGCGGCTCGATTTCGCAGCGCCACTGCCAGACTGATTTCGCCGAGTATCTAGCGCAGAAATCACTCGCCGCGGACGCTGCCGAGATTCGGCGTTGGATCGAACTGAAGTGACGCGCCGCTTGAGAGGTGCCGTTTACGATGATATCGTGATATCAACTAGGTGAATTACCATGGCGCAACTGGTCGTAAGAAATCTCGAAGAGGGCGTCAAAGCTCGGCTCCGGCGTCGGGCAAATCGACACGGCCGCAGCATGGAGGAAGAAGTGCGGGACATTCTCCGCAACGCCGTGAGGGCTGAAGAACGCGCTGCCGCTCCGCTCGGCACCCGTCTGCGGAATCGCTTCGCGCGCCTCGGCCTCGACCAGGACATCGCGAAACTCCGCGGGCAGAAGGCAACACCGGCCGTCTTCGATAAGTGATCGTTTTCGACACCGACGTCCTCTCTGCGCTGATGCAACGCGCGGCTGATCCAGCCGTCGTTGCATGGCTCGACTCGCAGCCTCCCGAATCAGTCTGGACTACTGCGGTGACCGTCTTCGAGATTCGCTTCGGTCTGGAGCTGCTCGCACCCGGACGCCGACGACGGCAGCTCGAGGAAGCGTTCAGTCGTGCCCTCGATGAGGATTTCCAGGGACGGATTCTCCCCTTCGACCGCGACGCGGCTCACGAAGCGGCGAGTCGCGCGGCGGAGCGTCGGGCAGTCGGGAAACCGGTGGACTTCCGCGACATCGAGATCGCCGGCATCGTTTCCGCGCGGCGGGCGACGCTCGCTACGCGTAACGTTCGGCACTTCCAGGATCTCAGGATTGATTTGGTCGATCCGTGGGCGCGGCGCGAACCCCGTTGACAGCACCCCATTGCTTGGATAGCGTTGAGGCGAGCTTCCGCACTGAGGACGCTGAGACGGGCTGGGTGGTGAGAAAATCCCGTCTCCCTGCGGTCCGTAATTCCGAACTCGACTTAGGCGTTAGTTGTTCCGAATCCCGACCGCTTGATCACTCACGAATCTATACTGGTATCTCCCCTCGTGGGAGCCATTGGAATCAACGCTCATAACCTGCGCGGCGCACGCCCAAGCGGCGGCGAGTTGCAGCACTAAAAGTACGTGATGGAGTCCAGGTTGCGGGGAAGGCATATGGGCAAGGGCAGACACGTCGCGAAGACCGAAGAGGGTCGCTTCGACGACCCGCGTTCGACCAACGGCACGCCGCGGCAGGTAAATCTCGACAGCAATCCGAATCTTCCGCCGCCGGCGCCGGTCATCAGCGAAGAAGGGGTGCTCAACCTCAAGTCGCTCAAGCGCGCGAAGATTACCGACCTGGCGCTGATGGCGCGCGACTTCAACGTCGACGGCGCCACCAACATGCGCAAGCAGGAGATGATTTTCGCCGTGCTGCAGGCGCAGGCCGCCAAGAACGGCTCGATCCTCGGCGAAGGCGTGCTCGAAATCCTGCCCGACGGCTTCGGCTTCCTGCGCGCGCCCGACTACAACTATCTGCCCGGTCCCGACGACATCTATATTTCGCCGAGCCAGATTCGCAAGTTCAACCTGCGCACCGGCGACGTCGTCTCCGGCCTGATTCGCCCGCCGAAAGAAGGCGAGCGTTACTTCGCGCTGCTCAAGGTCGAGTCGATCAACTACGAGGATCCCGAAAAGGCGCGCGACAAAATTCTGTTCGACAACCTGACGCCGCTCTATCCCGAGGAGCGCATCAAGCTCGAATACAATCACGAAGATTTGACCACCCGCATCATCGACCTGGTCGCGCCTATCGGCAAAGGCCAGCGCGGACTTATCGTCGCGGCGCCGTTCACCGGCAAGACGATGATGCTGCAGGCGATCGCCAAGGCCATCGCGCACAACCATCCCGAGATCGTGCTGATCGTGCTGCTGGTCGACGAGCGGCCCGAGGAAGTCACCGACATGCTGCGCTCCGTGCAGGGCGAGGTCGTCAGCTCGACCTTCGACGAGCCCGCGACGCGTCACGTGCAGGTCGCCGAGATGGTAATCGAAAAAGCGCGGCGGCTGGTCGAGCATGGGCGCGACGTCGTCATCCTGCTCGATTCGATCACGCGCCTCGCGCGCGCGTACAACACTGTCGTCCCGCCGTCGGGCAAGATCCTCTCAGGCGGCGTCGATTCCAACGCGCTGCACAAGCCCAAGAAGTTTTTCGGCGCCGCGCGCAACACTGAAGACGGCGGCAGCCTGACGATTATCGCGACCGCGCTGGTCGATACCGGCAGCCGCATGGACGAAGTAATTTTCGAAGAGTTCAAAGGCACCGGCAATCAGCAGATCGCACTCGACCGCCGCCTGCTCGAAAAGCGCATCTTCCCGACCATCGACATCCAGCGCTCCTCGACCCGCAAGGAAGAGCTGCTGCTGCCGCGCGCCACGCTCAACCGCGTCTGGATTCTGCGCAAGCTGCTGACCCAGCTAAACGCAGTCGAAGCGATGGAATTCCTGATCGACAAAATGGACAAGACCAAGACCAACGAAGAATTCCTCGAATCGATGAACGCGTAATCTTTCCGTCTCCTCTCCCTGTAAGGGAGAGGATAAGGTGAGGGTCCATGTTTAGCGCGCATTTTTTTGCGCGCGACTTAAGATTCTGCTTCTGTCCGGGTGCGATTCAAGATTCTGCCTGCCACCGCTGACTTTTTATCCGCAACCGGCGTATAACTTTCAGTGTGAGCAAACCTACAAGCCGCCACTTCGCGGCGCTCGCATTCGTCGGCTGGTATCTGATGATGCCCCCCGACTCGACCAAAATCCCTCATGAGGTCGAACCCGAGACTCCGCTCACGCATTGGATTACCGTCGCCAGTTTCGATACTGAAGAAAAATGCGAAAAGGCGCTCGCCGACATCCAGAACAGTGAGCAGGACCCGCTCACGCTCGACAAAACCGGCAAGCTCAAGCGCTTCCAGAAAAATGACGCCGCCTTGGGAAAAGCGCGCGCAGTCAACGCCGGCTGCGTCGAGAGCGACGACTTCAGGTTGAAGGGCAGGAAATAGGATGAAGCCCCGCCACGCAGCCGCGCTCGCGTTTGTCGCATGGTATCTGATGATGCCGCCGCCAAGACCCGTCGGCGATCATTTCGAGACCAACTTCTCCGCGCCGCTGTCCAAATGGACGAAGGTACGCAGGTTTGATCTGCAATCGCGATGCGAAACCGTGCGCGAGGCCTACCAGCAAAAGCCCACTGACAACCTGGTCATCATGCTCGGCACGGCCGAGGCGCAGGCGACCACTAAGGCCTCCCTCTGTATCGCAGGCGACGATCCGCGCCTCAAGCTACAATAAAATGAACATCCGTCACGCAGCCGCGCTCGCGCTTGTGGGCTGATACCTGCTGCAGCCGCCTTGGATCGATCACATCTTGGATTTAAGGACACCGCTAATAAAATGGGTGAATCTTGGGGCGTTCGATTCGGACGAACAGTGTGAACACGCGAAGGCCGATATAGTAAACGGCTTCAAGGGCGATCTCGATACCGCAGAAGGCAAAGCACCAGACTCAAATGATGTGACGACATTGGAAACGGTCGACTCTGCGGCAGAGATGGCAAGTGCGTCTCGACCGACGATCCGCGCCTCAAGCGAAAGTAAGGCGCTCACGATCTGAATGCGGCCGCTTTCCTACAACCCCTCACCCTGATATTACTTCAAGATCACCCCGCTCTCGGGGCCAAGAGGCAAGGACTAAATTCTATGACTGAAATCAGCATGAAGCAGCTCCTGGAGGCCGGCGTTCACTTCGGCCATCAGACCAGCCGCTGGAACCCGAAGATGAAGCAGTACATCTTCGGCGCCCGCAACGGTATCTACATCATCGACCTTCAGCAGACCGTGAAGATGTTTCGCGCCACCTTCGACTTCGCGCGCGACCTCGCCGCCGCCGGCGGCACGATGCTCTTCGTCGGCACCAAGAAGCAGGCCCAGGACATCGTCAAGGAAGAAGCCGAGCGATGCGGCATGTACTACGTCAACAACCGCTGGCTCGGCGGGATGCTGACCAACTTCCAGACTATTCGCGCGTCGATCGACCGGCTGCGCAAGCTCGAAGAGACGATGGCCGATCCCGAAATGATTCGCGCGCTCACCAAGAAAGAGATGAGCGACAACGGCCGCGAGCATGAAAAGCTGATGGCGACCCTCGCCGGCATCAAGAACATGCGCAAGCTCCCCGACGCGCTGTGGGTCATCGACACCAAGAAGGAAGATATCGCAGTCGCGGAGGCGAACCGTCTCGGTATTCCGGTCGCCGCGGTGGTCGATACCAACTGCGACCCCGACTTGATCGCATACCGCATCCCCGGCAACGACGACGCCATCCGCGCGATCAAGTTGTTCACCGCGGCCGTCGCCGACGCGATTCTCGAAGGCAAGCAAATCGCCGAGGAACGCGCCAAGGGGCAGCAGGATGCGCGCGCGGAAGCGAGCCCGGCGCCGGATAGCGGAGCGTCGGCGCCCGATTCTCCAAGCGCGGTCTAATCGATAAAATCCTGTCTTCAGGCAGGAAACCGAGCCGGTTGCGGGCGGTCGCTTGCTCTAGCGCGACCGGCCAAGAATACTAGCTCAACCCAGGAATTGTGATGGAACTAAACGCCAACCAGGTTAAGGAACTGCGCGAGAAGACCGGCGCAGGCATAATGGATTGCAAACGTGCGCTGTCGGAGGCCGCCGGCGACCTCGAAAAGGCCGTCGTCTGGCTGCGCGAGAAGGGTATCGCCGCGGCCGCGGGCCGTGCGGGCCGGGTCGCATCGGAAGGCTCGGTCGGTTCGTATATTCATGCGGGCGGCAAGCTCGGCGTGCTGATCGAAGTTAATTGCGAGACGGATTTCTGCGCCAAGTCGGAAGCGTTCCAGGCGCTGGTGAAGGAACTTGCGATGCAGGTGGCTGCCGCCAATCCGCGCTGCGTGCGGCGCGAGGAGCTGTCGCCGGCCGTCATCGAGCAGGAGCGCCAGATTTACGCGTCGCAGGCCGAGGGCAAGCCGGCCGCGGTCGTGACCAAGATCGTCGACGGCAAGATCGAGAAATTTTACAAGGAAGCATGCCTGCTCGAGCAGGCGTACGTCCGCGATCCCAACAAGACGGTGAACGATCTGCTCGGCGAGGCCGCCATCCAGATGCGCGAGAAAATCGACGTGCGCCGCTTCACCCGCTACCAGTTGGGCGAATCGCTCGACGGCAAGGCGACCGGGACCGCGGCGGCCTGAGGCGCGCGGGCGCATTCGCAAACGGGACGGGGCTTCGACGGGGAAATCGGCGGGAGCTTCGAGAAATGGCTGAAGTTCAAATTGCGACAGACGGCAAACCGAGCTTCAGCCGTATTCTGCTGAAATTATCCGGCGAGGCGCTCGCGCCCGCGCAAGGCTCAGGCCTCGATCTCGACGCGCTCGCCGAGATTGCGCTCGAAATCAAGGAAGTCGCGGCCATGGGCGTGCAGCTCGCGATGGTAATCGGCGCCGGCAACTACATCCGCGGCAGCGACTACGAGGCGCGCGGGATGGATCGCTCGACCGCCGACCAGATGGGCATGCTGGCGACCGTCATCAACGCGCTCGCGCTGCAAAACGCGCTCGAGCACGTCGGCGTCGTCACCCGCGTGCTGTCCGCCATCGAGATGCAGGCGCTGTGCGAGCCGTACATCCGCCGCCGCGCCGTGCGCCATCTCGAAAAGGGCCGCGTCATCATCTTCGCCGCCGGCACCGGCAACCCCTACTTCACCACCGACACGGCGGCGAGCCTGCGCGCGATGGAAATCGGCGCCGAGGTGATCCTCAAGGCCAGCCACACGGTGGACGGGGTTTACGATCGCGATCCGATGCGCGAGCCCGGCGCCAAGCGCTTCGACCGCCTCACTTATATCGAGGTGCTGCAGAAAAATCTGAAGGTGATGGACTCGACGGCCATCTCAATGTGCATGGACAATCACCTGCCGATCATCGTGTTCAATCTGCGCAAAGCGGGTAATATAAGAAGGGCCGTGATGGGGGAGCAAATCGGGACCCGGGTGGAGAGCGCACCGTGAGCATGCTTACGGAAACAATCGAAGACGCGCGCAAGGAAATGGACAAGACCGTCGAGGCCTTTCGCCACGAGCTCGCCCGCGTCCGCACCGGCCGCGCGTCAACCGCGCTGGTCGAAAATCTCCAGGTAAATTACTACGGCTCGAAGACTCCGCTGCGCCAGCTCGCGGGACTGTCGGCGCCCGAGCCGCGGCTGATCGTGATCACGCCGTACGACAAGGGCGCGATGCACGATATCGAGAAGGCGATTCAGACTTCCGATCTCGGCCTGACGCCGATGAACGACGGCAAGCTCATCCGCATTCCGATTCCCGAGCTGACCGAGGAGCGCCGCAAGGACCTGGTCAAGCACGTGCGCAAAATCGGCGAGGAATTCCGCGTCGGCATCCGCAACCATCGCCGCGACGCCAACGACATGCTCAAGGAACTGCACAAGGACAAGCAGGCGACCGAGGACGAGATGCGCGCGGGCGAGACCAAGGTGCAGCAGTTCACCACCGAGTTCATCGAAAAAATCGACAAAGTGCTGGCCGCCAAAGAAGCGGAAATCATGGAGGTCTGAGCTCGCTCATCATGTCCAACAGAAGTTTGCACAATCCGGTTCTGTCTCCTCCCCGCAAGGAGAGCTTTGCATGACCTGTCGAGGTTCTGTCTCCTCTCCCTGTAAGGGAGAGGATGAAGGTGAGGGTCCTTGTCCAGCGCGCATCTTTCGCGCGCGATTCACGATTCTGCCTCCGTTCCGATCGCTCCTTCAGTAAAGCCTGAAACTCCAAGTGGCCATCTCACTTCCACTAGACGATTTCCCTAACCTGTCCCTCGATCCATCGCGGATGCCGCGTCACGTGGCGATCGTGATGGACGGCAACGGCCGCTGGGCAAATCGGCGCGGCCTCTCACGCCACGAGGGCCATCGCCGCGGCAAGGATTCTGTCCGCGCCGTCGTCGATGCGGCCCGCGAACTCGGCATCCCGTACCTCACGCTGTACGCGTTTTCGAGCGAGAACTGGGCCCGCCCGACGACCGAAGTCAGCTTCCTGATGGGACTCTTCCATCGTTATCTCATCACCGAGACCAAGCGCCTGATGAAGCGCGGTATCCGCGTGCTGGCTCTGGGAGACACCGAGCGCCTGCCGCCGCGGGTGCGCGAGGCTCTCGCCCAGACGGTCGCGGCGACGCGCGACAATCAAACGATGACGGTGGCGCTGGCGCTGTCGTACGGCGGACGCCAGGATATCGTCAATGCGGCACGATCGATCGCGCGCGCGGTCGCGGACGGCGCGATTTCGCCCGATCAAATCGACGAGCAACTGGTCGCGCGCGAGCTGACGACCACCGGCCTGCCCGATCCTGACCTGCTGATTCGAACTTCCGGAGAACTGCGCGTCTCCAATTTTTTTCTGTTCCAGCTCGCCTACACTGAACTCTATTTCACCGACACGCTGTGGCCCGATTTCCGCGAGCGCGAATTCCTCGGCGCGCTCGCCGCCTATCAGCTTCGCGAGCGCCGCTTCGGCGCAGTCTCGAACGGATCCGACACTCGCCTGCGTGCTCAGAACTAGGCTTCTGACGGCGGCCGTGCTGCTGCCCGCGGTGGGAGCGCTGGTACTCTACGCGCCCGCCTGGTTCTTCACGATTTTCAACGCGGTCGCCGGACTGTGGGGACTCTATGAAGTCGCCGCGATGACCGGCGCGCTGCATTGGGTTGCAATCCCGCTGTTCGCGGTCGTCGGCGGCGTGCCGCTGTTCTCGCTGCTCTACGAACCCAACCTCGGATGGGTCGGATGGGTAGTGCCGGTGATCGTGATCGTCATGATGCTCGGGCTGGTGCTGCGAATCGAAATGGCCGGCGGCGGCGAAAGATTCAGAGGCCCCCGGCTCGTCTTCATGGGCGCGGCCTACGTCGGATTTCTGTTCCCGTTCTTCGCGCTGGTGCGCAACAGCCCCGGCGGCATCAGGATGCTCCTGCTGGTCATCCTGCTGGCGGTCGTCAGCGACAGCGGCGCCTACTTCGTCGGCCGATACGCAGGCAAGACACCGCTCGCGCCGAGCGTCAGCCCCAACAAAACGGTCGAAGGCGCCGAAGGCGGTCTGATCGCGACGATAGTCGCCGGTGCGATTCTGTATAAGATGATGAGCCTGACCTGGAGTTTTAGCTCTGTACTACTATTTGCCGCTACGGTCTCCATCCTTGCGCAGCTCGGCGACCTCGCCGGCTCGGCTTTGAAGCGCGCCGCGGGAGTCAAGGATTCGGGTTGGATCTTTCCCGGTCATGGCGGTCTGCTCGATCGAACTTGTTCACTGGTCTTTGCGCTGGTTTTCGCCTACTATTGGAATCGATGATGCGGCTTTGGTGGCCGCATTTTCACGCTTGAAAACCTTCCGCGCACAGCTCCTCCGGGAAACCAAATGATAGCGTCCATCCTATACGCCGCGCTGGTCTTCGCCGTGCTGGTCGTCGTGCACGAAGCGGGACACTTTGCGATGGCGAAGAAGGTCGGAGTTCGGGTGCTGCGGTTCTCCGTCGGCTACCCGCCGAAAGTTTTGGGCTTCCGCCGCGGCGAGACCGAGTATTCACTCGGTGCGACGCCGTTCGGCGGCTACGTCCGAATGCTCGGCGATGAAGTCGGCGAAGACCCCAAGCCCGAAGAACTCAAAATGTACCTGCACGAAATCGGCCTCGACCTGATTGGCGCAGCGCGCGAGCGCGGCGCGATTCAAGCCGGGGGCGAATTCGACGCAAATCTGCGCGTCATCGCGGATCGCCTCGGCAACGGATCCGACTTCGGCGATACCGCGCGAGCCGCGGTCCCGGCGCAATCCGGCAACGCGGCGCTTGCTGCCACGGTACCGGCTGCGGTCCCTGCACTTGCACTCGGACCCGTGGCCGTTATCGGGCGCGACCTGAAGCCGGACGAAGCGATCCTGCTCGACAATGTGCGCCGCCAGCCCAAGGTCGAAGACGCAATAAAATTGCTCTCGGAGCATCCTCCGGTCGCGCTGACCGAGGCGTACTGCAAGCGCGCGTTCCCGACTCAGTCGCTCGGCAAGCGGGTTCTGATAGTGCTGGCAGGACCGATCGCGAATATTGCCTTCGCGCCGATTCTGCTCACGCTCGTTTTCATGACTGGCGTGCCGCAGTTGCTGCCGGTAGTCGGCAAAACCACCAAGGATTTACCGGCGGCCAAGGCCGGACTTCTCCCCGGCGACCGGATTATCGCGGTTAACGGCCAGCCGATGGACACCTGGGCCGATTTCTCGAAAACGGTGAAGGCGGGCGACGGCTCGCCCGTAACATTGGAAATCGAAAGGTCGGCGAACGGCGCGCCAAAGGTGCAGAGCGCGATCGTAATCAAGCCGACCCGGCTCGATCAGAAAACTATCTACGGCACCAACGCCACCACCTGGGTAATCGGCGTACAGCCGCGCGGCGACGAGATTAGCAAGCGTTACGGTCCGATCGGCGCGGTGAAAGAGGCGGGAGAAACGTCGGTCGAGATGACGGTCCAGATGGTCGTCGGCATCGCCAGTATTTTCTCCGGCACCACGCCCGTGCGCGAAGCGCTCGGCGGACCGATCATGATCGCGCAGATGGCGGGCCAGGAAGCGCATCGCGGCTTCGCCAACCTCGCGATGTTTACCGTGATGCTGAGCCTCGAGCTGGGCATCATAAACCTGTTGCCGGTGCCGCTGCTCGACGGCGGTCACTTGCTGTTTTTCGTGTTCGAGGGCGTGAAGGGCAAGCCGCTCGAACTTCGCTACCGCGAAGCGATGCTCCAGGTTGGACTTTTTTTGCTAGTGGCGCTGATGGCGTTCGTAATCTTCAATGACATCTCGCGTATTGTGCAGGGTTAATCGGCTGCTCGAACAGACGGCCGCAGTGCGCCCGGTCCTGGGACTCGATACCTCCACATCAATCGCAAGCCTCGCCCTGCTAAGCGGCGGCCGCGTCGCCGCGCGCATCGAGCGGCCGGTCACCTCGCACGGCGCCGCATTGCCGGATGCGGTCGACGAACTTCTTGGTGAGGCGGGACTGACGCTCGGCGGCCTCGGCGCAATCGCAGTCGGCATCGGACCCGGCTCGTTCACTGGACTTCGCATCGGGCTCAGCTACGCCAAGGGAATCGCGATGGCGTCGGGCTGCGCGCTGGTCGGAGTGCCGGGTTTCGACGCGATGGCATTGGCGGCGCTCGAGCGCAACGATCTCGATCCCGGCCGCCTGGTCTGCGTAGTTGCAGACGCGCGCAAGAGCGAAGTTTACGCGGGTCTTTACCGGGTCGTGGCCGATGAGCTAGAGAAACTGTCAGGGGAGTTGGTAGTCGCGTTGCGACACCTGGCATCGCGCATCACCGAGGACGTAATGTTCGTCGGCGACGATAGAGCGAAGGATGCGGCGGCCCTTGTGGAATCGCGGGGCCATAGGGTGGCGGTTTTCGATACAGGGAAGCTCGATTTGCGCGGAGTCTGCGTCGCGGCGTTAGGCGGGGCGCGGTTTGCCCGTGGTGAAACGGATCGAGCGGCTTCGCTGGAGCCGCTATATATCAGGACGCCGGAGGCTACCTTCAAGCCACAGAATCCGGCGGTCACAGGCACGGAGGGCGTATGGAGCATCGAGAGGAAGAACTCATTCGGCTGCATCTGAACCACGACGAGGAGCTGAGGGCCCTCTACGCGGAGCATCAGGAGCTCAAACACAAACTCGAAGCCTTTAGAAATAAACATTACCTGACCAACGAAGAAGAGGTAGAAGAAAAGCGCATCCAGAAACTCAAGCTCGCGTCGAAAGATCGCATGATGGCGATCCTCGGCCGCTATCAACAAGAGGCTCACTGACGCTGAGGCCGGGCCATGAGCGCGCGCACTCCACCGCATGACAAGTCATACGATATCGGTTTTAGTTGAGAACGAATTCGGCGTGCTCGCACGCGTGGCCGGACTGTTTTCGGGCCGCGGCTTCAACATCGAGTCCCTGACCGTCAACGAGGATCCGCTCGATCCGACGGTCTCGCGTATCGTGCTGGTCACTACCGGCGACGATCAGATCGTCGAGCAGATCAACAAGCAGCTGAACAAAGTCGTCTCGGTGATCAAGATCACCGACTTCAAGGACGTCGAGACGATCGAGCGCGAGATGGTAATCGTGAAGGTCTCGGTCGACGAGCGCACGCGCTCCGAGCTGGACTCGATCGTCGCCGCGTTTCGCGCGCACGTGATCGATATCGGCCCGCGCGCGATCACGGTCGAGCTGACGGGAGACTCCGAGAAGATCAAGGCGTTCATCTCGATCGTGCGGCCGCTCGGAATCAAGGAAATCGTCCGCTCCGGCAAAGTCGCGATGGCGCGCGCGGTCCAGCTCAATCACGACAATCATCAGAATCGCCGGGCGCGCGAAGCTGAATAATCTGACAGCGGAAAAATCCGGGAGAACATTCAAATGAAGGTTTATTACGACCGCGACGCGGACTTGTCCGCGCTCAAAGGCAAGAAGATCGCGGTCATTGGCTTTGGAAGCCAGGGACATGCGCATGCGCTGAACCTGCGCGACAGCGGAATGGACGTATGCGTCGGACTCGGCGCAAAATCGGCCTCGCGCGAAAAGGCCGCCAAGCAGGGCCTGGCGGTGTTCGACACGGCCGAAGCCGCCAAGCGTGCCGACGTGATCATGATACTGGTGCCGGACGAGATGGGCTCCGAGATTTACGAGGCCGAGATAGCGCCGCATCTCACCAAGGGCAAGTACCTGGCCTTCGGTCACGGCTTCAACATCCATTTCAAATTCATCAAGCCGCCCGCGGACGTCAACGTCTTCATGATCGCGCCGAAGGGCCCCGGCCATCTCGTGCGCTCGGAATACACCAAGGGGCGCGGCGTGCCGTGCCTGCTCGCGGTGCAGCAGGATCCGTCGGGCGACACCGCCAAGGTCGGACTTGCGTACGGCAGTGCGATCGGCGGCGGACGCGCGGCGATTATCGAAACTTCTTTCAGAGAGGAAACTGAAACCGACCTGTTCGGCGAGCAATCAGTGCTGTGCGGCGGACTCACCGAGCTGATTCGCGCCGGTTACGAGACGCTGGTCGAAGCCGGCTATGCGCCCGAGATGGCGTACTTCGAGACGTTGCACGAAGTGAAGCTGATCGTGGACCTGATCTACGAGGGCGGAATCTCGAACATGCGCTACTCGATCAGCAACACTGCCGAGTACGGCGACATGACGCGCGGCACCAAGGTTATCGGCAAGGATTCGCGCGCGGCGATGAAGCAGATCCTCGCGGACATCCAGTCGGGCAAGTTCGCCAACGAATGGATCGGCGACTACAAGGCGGGGCTGCCGCGTTTCCGCGAGCTGCGCAAGGAAGCGGAGAAGCATCCGGTCGAGGAAGTCGGACGCAAGCTGCGCGCGTTCATGCCGTGGCTCGCGAGCGACCGGCTGGTCG
Organism: uncultured delta proteobacterium; assembly: GCA_963747845.1. Lineage (GTDB taxonomy): Bacteria > Desulfobacterota > Binatia > Binatales > Binataceae > Binatus. The sequence goes on along the minus strand of CAVVGR010000012.1, from coordinate 51,539 downwards.
ACAAGTCGAAGAACTAGACTCGCATGGCTGGCGAGACTGACAGCGGGCGGCCGGCGCCGGGCGCAATTCTCGCGCGTATCGCAGGCGCGATCGGAATTGCGACCGAGGGCGTCGCGCTGTCGATCGGCCTGGCGGTCGCGGGAATCATCCTGGTCGCGCTCGGCCTCAGCAAAGTTGGCGCGATCCTGGTGATACTGGCAATTCCGATCGCGCTTTTCTTTCGCGATCCGGATCGCTATCCGCCGCGCACCGACAACGTCGTGATCTCGGGCGCCGACGGCAAAGTCACCGACGTTTCCGACGTGTCTTTTCCCGGCTCGACCGGAAAACTTTGTCATCGCGTGTCGGTATTCATGTCGCCGCTGAATGTTCACGTGAATCGCGCGCCGGTCGCCGGCGAAGTCACGACGGTCGAGCATACGGCGGGTGAATTTCGCGCGGCGTTTCGCGACGATGCCAACGAACACAATGAACGCAACATGATTGCAATGACCGACGCGTCCGGCCGCGTTTTCGGCATGATGCAGGTGGCCGGGTACCTCGCGCGGCGGATAGTTTGCCGGCTGCGCGCGCGTGATAGAATACAAGCAGGGCAACGGATTGGCCTGATTATGTTCGGAAGCCGAGTCGATCACTTTTTTCCGTCTGAGTACATCGTCACGGTGTCGATGGGGCAACGCGTTCGCGCCGGAGAATCCATCATCGGAGCAATCGAGCCATGAGCCGCAATTCCCGTCGATCGCGCGAAGAGCGTGCGCGAATGGAGCTGTATTCCGGTCAGGGCCGCGAGCCGGGTGTCAAAACCGAGAGCCCGCTGCGCCGTGGCGTGTTTTCTGTTGCCCGCGACAATCACTTCGATCGGCTTGCTGTCGGGCTTCTACTCGATGATCTCCGCGGTGAGCGGACACTTCGAAGTCGCCGCGGTGATGATCGTGATCGCGTTCGTGTGCGACGGACTCGACGGACGCATCGCGCGCGCGTCGCGCACCTCGAGCCAGTTCGGCGTCGAGTACGACAGCCTCGTCCGACGTGGTCGCGTTCGGCGTCGCCCCGGCGATGCTGGCGTACTCGTGGGCGCTCCGGCCGATCGGCTCGCTCGGAATCGGCGTCAGCGGATTGTTCGTGCTGTGCTCGGCACTCCGCCTGGCGCGCTTCAACGTGCAGACTGCGACCGCGGACAAGAGCCGCTTCGTCGGTTTGCCGGTACCGGGCGCGGCCGCGATGATAGCCGCACTCGCGCTCGCCTACAGCTACTTCGAAATCGACTCGCCGCGCGCCCTGTGTACGTTCATGGTGCCGGTCACGCTGACACTCGGCGGTCTGATGATCTCGCGCGTGCCCTACCCTAGTTTCAAATCGATCAAACTGGAGAAGCGCGCGCAGATCGAGCTCGTGATCATCATGATGGTCTGCGCCGCGATGTTATTCGCGATGCCGCAGCTGACAGCCTTCCTGCTCTCGGCCGCCTACGTATTGTCGGGTCCATATCTGATGCTCCGCGGCGAACGGTTGAGCGCCAAGGTGTCGGTTCTGCGCCCGGTCGCGGCCGCCAAACCGCACGAGGCCAACGGCTCTGCGTCTCAATCCGACGCGGCCAGAGGCACCCGCAGCCTCCGCGACCATCAACCGGCGCATCGCTAGGACGCCTTGACTAGCGTCTCGGTCGCCGTTTAGAATCCGTACACGATGTTTTGCAACCTGCTACCGGAACTGCTGCTTAGCCTGGCCCTTATTAGGGCCCACGCCAGGCGCGCGTCCGGACAGGTTTAACGGCCTGACTAAACTGAGACACACGCCCCGGGCAGTGGGCCGATCGAAGCCGCCCGGGGCGTTTTCTTTTTTCGCTCACGGCTGACGATCGGCAGGCTGATCCCGCGGCGACGATGCGGGAGGAATGACGATGGCACACGCGGATACGGCTTCACACGACAGCAACGACTACGTCCGAATCTTCGACACCACGCTGCGCGACGGCGAGCAGTCGCCCGGCTGCACGATGAACGTCGAGGAGAAGATCGCGCTGGCGCGGCAACTCGAGCGGCTAAATGTCGATATCATCGAGGCGGGCTTTGCCGTTTCTTCGCCCGGCGACTTCGAGTCCGTCAACCGCGTAGCGCAGGCGGTCACGGAGCCGGTGGTGCTGAGCCTTTCGCGCACCCAGGAAGGAGACGTCGATTCGGCGCTGCGCGCAGTCGACAAGGCCGCGCATCCGGGGATTCACATCTTCATCGCCACTTCGGAAATCCATCTCAAGTACAAACTCAACATGAACCGCGAAGACGTGCTCGACGCCGCAACCTGGGCCGTCACGCGCGCGAAAAAGCATCTCGACTATATCGAGTTCTCGTGCGAGGACGCGTCGCGCTCCGACTGGGACTACATGGTGGACGTTTGCACCGAAGTCATCCGCGCCGGCGCGACCGTGATCAATCTGCCCGATACGACCGGCCACGCGATCCCCGAGGAGTTCGGCCGGATGTTCGCGTACATGCGCGAGAAAGTTCCCGGCGCCGACAAAGTCATCTGGAGCGCGCATTGCCACAACGATTTGGGACTGGCGGTCGCGAACTCGCTGGCGGCGGTACGCAACGGCGCCCGCCAGATCGAATGCACCGTCAACGGAATCGGCGAGCGCGCCGGCAACTGCTCGATGGAAGAAGTCGTGATGGCGATGAAGACGCGGCGCGACCTGATGGGCGTGCAGTCGCGCGTGAACACGCGCCAGATCTATCCGGCCTCGCGCCTGCTCTCGCAGGTCATCGGCCAGTCGGTGCCGGCCAACAAGCCAATCGTCGGCGACAATGCGTTCGCGCATGAGGCCGGAATCCATCAGGACGGCGTGCTGAAGTACAAGCTCACCTACGAGATCATGAAGCCCGAGGATATCGGCATCCCGTCGAACAAGCTGGTGCTCGGCAAGCATTCGGGGCGCCATGCGTTCACCAACCGGCTCACGGAACTGGGCGTCGATATCGAGGACGTCGACGTGAACAAGGCGTTCGCCGAATTCAAGGCACTGTGCGACAAGAAGAAAATCGTGTACGACGACGACATCCTGGCGCTGGTTACCGAGAGCGCACGTCAGACCATCGATCATTTCGAGCTGGTTGATTTGAAGGTCGGCTCGTCCAGCAAGAGCACGCCGCATGCGGAAGTCACGCTGCGCGTGGACGGAAAAGAGCGCTCGGCCGAGGGCGAGGGCGACGGGATGGTCGACGCGTGTTACAAGGCGATCTACAAAATCGCGGAAATCAATCCGGCGCTGGAGCGCTACGCGGTCAAAGCGATCACCGGCGGCACTGACGCGCTGGGCGAAGTGAGCTGCATGATTCGCGAAAACGACGTGACCGTCGCCGGCCAGGGCGCGCATAGCGACATCGTCATGGCCAGCGCGCTGGCGCTGGTAAACGCGCTCAACCGGCTGAAAGCGCGGAGGCATGCACCGCTCAAGCCGACCAGCGATGTGCGGTGAGCCCAACGGGGCTTGCTGCAACATCACAGTTGGGCTACTGGTTTGAGGGCTTGAATTTTAATTTGAATTCGCTCTACACCCTGCGCGACGTGCGGCGTTTTGCGTCTCCCGCCATTGTGGCGAGGTTTGCTACTGCGCCATCGCGCCAACCGGCGCTCCAAATTTTCGAGGCTTTACACTGACGGGTCGAGACTGTCTGACGCTCTGCCCGATCACTCACGTCCAGGCGTTCGCGCTTTCGCATGGCCTATAAAATTCTAGTTCTCAAAGGTGACGGCATCGGCCCCGAGGTCGTCGGCGAAGCCCTGCAGATTCTCAAGATCATCGCGCGCCGATCGGCCGTCGATCTCCAGTTCAAGGAGGGCTTGATAGGCGGTCATGCGATCGACGTCACCGGCACCCCGCTCCCCGACGAGGTGATCAAGATTGCGCAGGACAGCGACGCGATTCTGCTCGGCGCCGTCGGCGGACCGAAATGGGACAACCCCAATGCCGACAAGCGCCCCGAGCAGGGGTTGCTGGGAATCCGAAAAGCGCTGGGACTGTTCGCCAATGTGCGGCCCGTCAAAGTCGTCAAGGAACTGCTCGCCGCGTCTCCGCTCAAGCCCGAGTTGATCAACGGCGTCGACATGGTCGTCATCCGCGAGCTGACCGGCGGCATCTATTACGGCAAGCCGAGCGAGAAACGCGGCGCGAAGGAAAGCCGCGAGGCGGTTGATACCTGCTTCTACAGCGAGGCCGAGATTACCCGCGTGCTCAAGTTCGGTTTCGAGCTGGCTCGCGAACGCCGCAAAAAACTGACCTCGGTGGACAAGGCCAACGTCATCTCGACGTCACGTTTGTGGCGCGAGATCGCGACCGAGTTGAGCGCGCTGTACAAGGATGTCGCCTTCGAGAACCAGCTGGTTGATTCGATGGCGATGCATTTGATTCGGCGCCCCAAGGACTTCGACGTGGTCGTCACCGAGAATATGTTCGGCGACATCCTCACCGACGAGGCGTCGGTGATCGCGGGCTCGATGGGCATGCTGCCGTCGGCGTCGCTCGGCGAGGAGCTCAACAGCGCCGGCTTCCGGGTCGGGCTCTACGAGCCGATTCACGGCAGCGCGCCGGATATCGCGGGCCGCGATGAAGCCAATCCGCTCGCCGCGATCCTGTCGGCCGCGATGCTGCTCGAGCACTCGCTCGGCATGCGCGCCGAGGCCGAGCTGATTTCGCAGGCGGTCGACTCCGTCGTGCGCGACGGTTATCGCACGCGCGATCTTCATGGCGGCACCGGCACGCAGATCGTCGGATGCAAGGCGATGGGCCGGCTCGTGCGCGAAAAGCTCGAAAGCACTGAAAGCGAAGGCGAATGAGCAATATGCGCGAGCCGAGAGTGGCGGTTGTCGGCGCCACCGGCGCGGTGGGCAACCAGCTTATCGAACTGATCGCGGCGCGCGGATTCCAGCTCAGCGAACTGAAACTCTTCACCACGGAAGCGGGCGCGATGCAGACCCTCGATGCCGGCGGCGAGGAGCGGCTGGTCGATGCGCTCGAGAGTCCCGCCGAGCTGCGCGACTTCGACATCGCGTTCCTTGCGATCCCGGCGCCGCGCGCGGCAGAAATTATAGCAGCTCAGCCCGGGCCGATTCTGATCGATCTGAGTGCGGCGAATCGGCCGCCGTCGGACGTGCCGATGGTCGCGCCGGGACTCACCTCGCGCGAGGCGCTCGCGAAGCTGCGCAATGCAAAAGTTTTCGCGACGCCTCATCCTGCCGCGCACGTGCTTGCGACCTGTCTCAAGGCGCTGAATGCGCGCGGTGGATTCGTCGCCGCGACGGCGATGCTCGGTGCGAGCGCCGGCGGCAGGGACGTGCTGACCGCGACCGTCGATCAGACCACCGACCTGCTGAGCGCGCGTCTCGAGCTCGACGACGATGAAACCCAGCGCGGCTTCAACGCCTTCATGCGCGAGCATGAGCGATCGGTCGCGAGCGCAATCGCCGCGCAAGTCGCGGCGCTGCTCGACAAGGCGCCGCCGCTGTCCGTGCAGGCCGCCGCGATTCCCGTTCTTCACGGCTCCGCTTTGACCGTCGACATCCAGCAGCCGCGCGCCGTCAAAGGCAACGGCGAAGACGCGGTCGAACTGCTGCGGGTCGCGCCCGGCATTCTGATTGCCGAAGAAGGCGAGCCCCTCGGCGTGATCGACGCCGTCGGCCAGGAGGCCATCGTGGTCAGCGTCGAGTCGCGTGACGACTCGCTGTCGCTCTGGTGCGTCTTCGACAACACGCGCCTGGCGGCTCTGGGAGCGCTCTGGATCGCCGAGACGCTGGCGCTCAGCTCGCCGACTCTCGACTGATTCGGCCTCGCGATCATGACGGTCCTCAAGCTCACCGTCGAGTACGACGGCACCAGTTATTCGGGATGGCAACTGCAGCCGCGCCACGACTCGATCCAGGGCAGGATCGAAGCCGCGCTCGAGCGGATTTTCGCCGAGCCGGTGCGCGTGTTCGGTTCCGGCCGCACCGACGCCGGCGTGCATGCGCGCGGGCAGGTCGCCTCGATTTCGATTCCGCGCCCGTTCGACCCCGACGAATTGCAGCGCGCGCTCAACTCGATCCTGCCCGCCGACATCGTCGTGCGCGACATCGCGCCCGCCCCTGACGACTTCGATCCGCGGCGCGCCGCCCGCTCCCGCGTGTACGAGTATCGCGTGCTGAATCGCAAGATCGCGTCCGCCTTCGACTATCGCTACAGCTGGCTGGTGCGCGACCAGCTCGATCTCGCACAAATGAATTGCGCCGCGCGCATCTTCGTCGGCGAGCACGATTTCGCCGCGTTCCGCTCGCTCGGCAGCGAAGTGAAGACGACGGTGCGCCGCGTCGTGTCGAGCGAATGGACGCGCGACGCCGAGGTTCTGCTCTATCGCGTCGAGGCCAACAGTTTTCTGCGGCACATGGTGCGCGCGATGGTTGCGGCGATGGTCGACGTGGGACGCGGCAAGCTGACCGCCGAAAATATCGCGACGATTCTCGCCGGACGGGATCGGCAGGCGGCTCCCGCCAATGCGCCGCCGGGTGGTCTCTGCCTCGTCGAAGTGCGCTACTGACGGCCTAATTGCGCGGTTCGCGCGACCGTTGCGCGCAAAACCCTTGGGGCTCAATGCCCGCGCGAACAGCCTGTGCAAAAACCATCACGATCCCTAGAAAAAATGCCAATTTTCATGCTGCTCGCACTTGAATTTGTCGCCCTACTCGTTCACCCTCACTGAAAGCCCGCAACCCGGGACGCAAGGAGGAGGATGGATGACTCAGTCGCAGGTAGCAGCCCATTTGGCTGAAAAACTCGAACTCACGAAGAAGCAGGGGAAGTCGGTACTCGAGGAACTGAACGCATTGATCGTTCGCGAGCTCAAGAAGGAAGGATCGCTGCGGCTGGCCGGCCTCGGCATTTTCCGCAAGCGCAAGACCAAGGCGCGGATGGGCCGCAATCCCGCCACCGGTCAGGAGATCAAGATTCCGGCGCGCACCCGGCTTCGCTTCACCGCTGCCAAAGCGCTGAAGGACGCAGTCCTCGGCACGAAATAATCGGCCAGTTTTTTGTGAACCGCGGGAACGGACTCGATCCGGCTCCCGCGGTTTGCTTTTTCCTCGTCAATCTTTCCCGCCCGGCTTGCGCCGCGACGCGGGGTTGCGCGCCTCGCGCGCGCGGGCGAGAAACTCGCGAATCCTGATTTCGTAGCCGCGCTCCGACGGCTCGTAATAGATTTTGTCGCCCAGCTCTTCCGGCAAGTAGCTCTGCGCAACGAGCGCGTCTTCGAAATCGTGCGGATAACGGTAGTTCTTGCCGTAGCCCAGTCCCTTCATCATCGGCGTCGGCGCGTTGCGCAAATGCAGCGGAACCGGCAGCGCGCCAAGCGTCTTCGCATCTTCGCTGGCCGCGCGCATCGCGCGGTACGACGCGTTGGACTTCGGCGCGCTCGCCAGGTACGTCACGCCCTGCGCGAGCGGAATCACGCCTTCCGGCATCCCGACAAAATCCACCGCGTCCTTCACCGCGATGGCTACCTGCAGCGCGCGGGGATCGGCGTTGCCGACATCCTCCGACGCGAAGATCACCATCCGCCGCGCGATGAACAGCGGCTCCTCGCCCGCCTCGACCATCCGCATCATCCAGTAAACCGCCGCGTCGGGATCGCTGCCGCGCATGCTCTTGATGAACGCCGAGATGACGTTGTAGTGCTCTTCGCCGGCGCGATCGTAAAGCAGAGCCTTCTGCTGCGCCGACTCGCGAATGTGTTCCGGGGTGATTATTGTCGCGCCCGCGTTCTGCGCGAACTCCGCCGCAATCTCAAGCGTGCCGAGCGCACGGCGCGCGTCGCCGCCCGCATATCGAACGATCTCGTCGATCGCGCCGACTCCCAGCTTGAGTCCAGTGTTGCCGAGCCCGCGCTCCTTGTCGGCGAGCGCGCGATGAACCAGGGTCGAGACGTTTTCCTCCGACAGCGGACGCAGCACGAGCAGCCGCATCCGCGAGAGCAGTGCCGAGATCACTTCGAACGACGGATTTTCGGTGGTCGCGCCGATAAGCGTGATCAGCCCGCTCTCGACATGCGGCAGAAACGCGTCCTGCTGCGCGCGGTTCCATCGATGGATCTCGTCGATGAAGACCACGGTGCGCTTGCCCGCCTCGAGATCCTGCCGCGCTTGCTCGACCGCTTCGCGCAAATCGGCGACGCCCGAGGTCACCGCGGCAAGCTTGCGAAACACCGCGCCCGACTGCTCTGCCAGCACGATCGCGAGCGTCGTCTTGCCCGGTGCCCGGCGGACCCCACAGGATCATCGAATGGAGCACGTGGGCCGCGACCATCTGGCTGAGAAATTTTCCCGGCCCCAGCAGATGCTCCTGGCCGACAATCTCGTCGAGCGTGCGCGGACGCATGCGATCCGCCAACGGCTGGCTCAGCGGAGTGCGCGGTGGAAACAAACTCTGCGAAGAATCGGCCTTGCGCCGTGGCATTTTTGAAACGTAGCACACGAACCGGCTCCAGCTAATGGATCGATACTGGCCTCTCCTTGTCCGAGGACAAGGAGAGGTTATTAGGGAAGCTCCCTGCCACCGCGTCGTTTGCGCAATCGGCTCCGGCTGATCTAGCTTCAAGGCGGGCTGGACAGGAGCCGGCACCACTTATGATCGTTGGCATCGATATCGGCGGCTCGACTACCGACGCCGTCATCCTCGAAAATGGTGGCCTGCATGTTGTAACGATCGAGGCTAACGACCCGGTCGCCGCGGCCGCGGGCGCGCTCGGCAAACTGGTCGCCGATTTCGGCATCAGGCTCGAAGACGTCGAATGCGTGGCTGCGACCGGCGCGGGCTCGCGCGTGCTCACCAAGTCGCTGCTCGGCAGGCCGGTGATCAAGGTCAATGAGTTCACCGCGATCGGAATCGGCGGCACCTCGCTCGCCAATCTCGACAGCGCGATGGTCGTCTCGCTCGGCACCGGCACCGCGATCGTGTCCGTCACGCGCGACAAGATCGAGCACTTCAGCGGCACCGGCGTCGGCGGCGGCACGCTGCTCGGACTCGCCAAGCACATGCTCGGCGTCTCGACCATCGAGCGGCTGGAGAAGCTGGCGCGCAAGGGCGACTTGCGGCGCATCGATCTCAGCGTTCGCGACATCGCCGGCGGTTCGATCGGCGACCTGCCGCCGTCCACCACCGCCGCGAACTTCGGCAAGGTAAGCGCCGACGCGACGCCCGAGGACAAGGCGCTCGCCATCATGAACATGATCACCGAATCGATCGGCGTGCTCGCGCTCGCGAGCGCGCGCGCGTGCGGGCAGGAGAACATCGTGCTCACCGGCAAGCTGTCGCGCCTGTTTCGATTCATGCAGGAGATGAAGCGGCTCAGTTTTCCGTTCGGCCGCCGCTTCCTCATCCCCGAGCATGCCGATTTCGCCACCGCGATCGGCGCCGCGCGCCACGCCCGCCAGCAGAAGTAGCGCGCTCCCCGCGCCGTTACATCTTTGCCGTTGTAGGCTATAAAATTCCGTGGATCACGCCTGCGTGGTCTCGCGAGGTTTATTCACCGATGCCATCTGAGTTGCTCAAGGGATTTCGCCTGCTCGATTTGACCGACGAGAAAGGTGCGCTATCCGGCAAGATGTTCGCCGATCTCGGCGCTGAAGTTATCAAGGTCGAGCCGCCCGAGGGTTGCTCGACGCGGCGCATCCCGCCTTATCTCGAAGACAAAGCCGACGCCGAGCATTGCCTCTATTCGCTCGCGTATCATGCGGGGAAAAAATCGGTGACCGCGAATCTTGCCACCGCCGACGGCCGCGCGCTTGTCGCCGATCTCGCGGCGCATTCCGATTTTCTCGTCGAGTCGCATCCGCTCGGCTACCTCGAATCGATCGGTCTCGGCTACGACGCGCTCGCCAAGCGCAGCCCGCGGCTCATCTATGCGTCGATCACGCCGTTCGGCGACACCGGTCCCGGCAAGGATTACAACTGGGCCGACATCATCACGTGGGCGGCCGGCGGCATGATGTACCTGATGGGCGATGAGGGTAAGCCGCCGCTGCAGATGAGTTTGCCGCAAGCCGGATTGCACGCGGGCGCCGAGGCCAGCGTCGCGATGATGCTCGCGCACTACCCGCGCCAGATTGACGGCCAGGGCCAGCGCATCGTCGTCAACATGCAGGCCTGCATCGTGTGGACGCTGATGAACGAGCAGGCGATGCCGTTCCTGCATGGCGACCATCTCAAGCGCACCGGGATTTTTGTGGGCTCAGCCGACGCGCGCCGCAAGATGGTGTACGCGTGCAAGGACGGTCACATCTCGATCCTGGTCGCCGGCGGGCCGACGTTGGGCAAATCGACCAAAGCGCTGATCGAGTGGATGCGCGAGAGCGGCTACGGCTCCGACTGGATGAGCACCAAGGATTGGCTTTCGTGGGTGCCTGGCGTGTTCATGAAAATGACGGAGCAGGACCACAAGGAGATCGAGGATCTCGAAACCACTATTCAGCGCTTCCTGCTGACGATGACGAAGCATGAGATTTATGCGCAGGGACTCAAGCGGCGCATCTTTCTCGCACCGGTCGCGACGGCCGCCGATATCGCCGCCGACGATCAGCTCAAGGCGCGCGACTTCTGGATCCAGGTGCCGCACGACACGCTCGGCCGTTCGCTCACGTTTCCCGGACCTTTCGCGAAGATGTCGGCGACGCCGATCGGATCGACGACGCGCGCGCCACGAATCGGCGAGCATAACGACGAGATTTACCGGAGCCTGCTTGGCCTTACGTCCGAGCGGCTGACCAAACTTCGCGCCGCCGGCTCGATTTAGCCAGGAGATTTCGCGATGAGCCGTTTCGCACTTGAAGGAGTTCACATTCTCGACTTCGCCTGGGTCGGCGTCGGCCCGATCACGACCAAGTATTTCGCCGACAACGGCGCCGACGTAATTCGCGTCGAATCTATGGCGCGCCCCGACATCCTGCGCATCGGTCCGCCGTGGAAGGACGCGATGCCCGGCATCAACCGCAGCCAGTTCTTCGCCAGCTTCAACACTTCGAAGAAATCGATCGCGCTCGACCTCGGCAAGGACAAGGCGCGCGAACTCGCGAAACGGCTGGTGCCGTGGGCTGACATCGTCGTCGAGAGTTTCACGCCCAAGGCGATGCGCAAGTGGGGACTCGACTACGACAATCTGCGCGAGCTGCGCCCCGACCTGATCATGCTCTCGACCTGCATGCAGGGGCAGACGGGACCCAACGCGCTGTACCCCGGTTTTGGCCAGCTGATGGCCGCGCTGTCGGGCTTCTACTACATCTCGGGCTACGGGCCGGGCTCATGCACGCCGCCGTACGGCGCTTACACTGATTTCATCGCGCCGCGCTTCTCCGCATTCGCGCTGCTCGCCGCGCTCGACTATCGGCGGCGCACCGGCAAGGGCCAATACATCGACATGGCGCAGTACGAGGCCGCGATGCAGAACCTCGCGCCCGCGTTGATCGATTATCACGCGACCGGCCGCGTGCTGGGGCCGCGCGGCAACGCATCCGATCGCTACGCTCCGCACGGGGCCTACCGATGCGCCGACGAAGGCGATAGCGAGCGCTGGATTGCGATCGCCGTCGCGGACGACGCGCAGTGGCGCGCAATGCTCACCGCGCTCGGCGCCGAATCCACCGATCCGCGCTTCGCGACCGCACGCGCGCGCATGGAGAACGCCGAGGCGATCGATCAGTTCGTCGGATCGCTGACGCGCTCGCACAACTCGCCGGAGCTCACCGCGAAGTTGCAGGCCGCCGGAGTCGCCGCCTACCCGGTCGAGAACTGCGTCGACATCCACAATGACGACAACCTCGAGGCATTCGGCTTCTGGCATTGGCTGGAGCACAAGGAGATGGGCGCGTCGCCATACGAAGGACTCGAGCATCGCATGAGCCGCACGCCCGGCACGCTGCGATCGGCCGCGCCGATTCTCGGCCAGGACAACGACGAGATTTTCCGCGAGATGCTCTCGCTCAGCACCGATGAAATCGAGCAGCTAAAGAAAGAGAACGTGATATTCTGAGTTCGTCCCGCTGGTCGTCGTGCGATACGAACTTAAAATTGCGCTCCGCTATCTTCGCGCCCGCCGCAAGGACGCCTTCATCTCGATCACGACTATTTTCACCGCGGTCGGCGTGATGATCGGCGTCGCCGCGCTCACCATGACGCTGTCGGTGATGGGCGGCTTCGAGCAAAGCATCAAGGAGCGCGTGCTCAACCTTAGCCCGCAGGTGCAGATACTCAACTCGCAAGGCTCGATCGACAACTACGCCGACATCGAGAAGAGAGTCGCGAGCGTGCCCGGCGTCAACGGCGCGGAGTCGTACATCATCGGCCAGGGGATGCTGAGTTCGGGGCGCGGAATCGGCGGCGTCGTCGTGCGCGGCGTCGAAGAGAACAATCCCGTCGTGCGCGAGCAATGGGGGCGCTACATGACGGCGGGCGGCCTCGACGATCTGTCGCGCAGCTACTCGATTCCCGCCAACGGCACCGTCCCGGCAGCGTCCGTACCTGGCGTCGCCATCGGAGTCAGCCTCGCGAAGAAACTCAAGGCCAAACCCGGCGACTCCGTGCGCATGGTCGCGCCGGTGATTGGGCCGGACGGCTCGCTATCCACCAAGAGCGGCCAATTCGTGATCGGCGCGATTTTCGACTCGGGCATGAACATCGTCGACGCCGACATGGTCTTCATGGACCTGACGCACGCGCAGGATTTCTTCGGGCGTCCCGCCAAGGCCGACGCCGTCGATATCCATCTCGCCAACCTCGATCAGACCGACGCGGTCACCGACGCGATGCGCACGCTGTTCCCGAGTCCGTACCATGTCCGCAATTGGATCGAGTTCAACGAAAATGCGGCCGCCGGCTTCGCACTGCTAAAGCTGGTCTATTCGCTCGTGCTCGGGATGCTGATCGGGGTGGCGGCGTTCAACCTGGTCGCGACGCTGATCATGGTCGTGATGGAAAAGCGCAAGGACATCGCGGTGCTGATCGCGATGGGCGCGAAGCGGCGCGACGTGCGCCTTATCTTCGTGATGAAAGGACTGATCGTCGGCGCTGCGGGAACCGTGGCCGGACTGATTCTCGGCGCCGCCGGATGCTTCGCGCTGGCGCATTACCAGTTCATTCACATCCCACGGGAGATCTACGGCATCTCGACTGTGCCGATAGCCGTTGCGCCGTCGAACTTCGCCGCCGTCGCCGTGGCCTCGATGCTTCTGTGCCTGCTCGCGACGGTTTACCCGGCGCGCCAGGCGTCACGCGAAATGCCCGTCGAAGTCTTCCGCTCCTAGCCCTGCCTCACGCCCCACCACCCCACATCCGCGGTCAACCGACTGGCTACTGATTATTTGGTGTGTGATTCGTATTGGTGGGGGGCTTGCCGGCCAGCTTTGGTTTGCGGACGACGAGTGTCTCATGTCCGCGAACCTTGATCGTGCGCGCGGGCTCTGACGAAAAGTTCTGGCTCGGTCCGTCAGAATGCCGTGGCCGCGACGAGGTGCGCTTGCGGCGCCAGTTGCTGAGCTCCTTCGACAGTTTCGAGGCCAGCGAATCGTTGTCCTGGCCGTCCTCGGTCGATTCTCCGCTTTCCTTGGGGTCGCCCTCAAAGTCCGCGGAACTCATTTGCGTTCTCTCTTCTTGTGACGTGGATTTGTCCTCCTTAATCAGGACTGTTTAAGAAACAGGATTTTAGTTCTCGAAATTGATGTGCTGACAGTAGTCGGCGCTAGCTTTCGCGGCAGCCTGGAATCGTTAAATCAGTGGATAAGATTGTGTATCGACTGCGTACCGAATCTGGATGTTATCGGCGCGTTTCAGCTTGGAATGATTTTTGTGTGGGATTCTTTCAGGCGGATTTTCCGCCGGCCGGGCTTGTTTCGGCACCGGCCGGCGTTCAATTCATTGGTGTCTTTGATTCACGGTTTAGGAGAACAGACTCTGCATTCGCAGCGCGAGACCCATGTCTCCCGCAATTCGCAGTTTGCCGCTCATGAACGCGACCTGCCCATTGAGCTTGCCGGTCGTCATGTCGACGTAATCCTGCGCGGTCATCGAGATCGTGATGCTGGGTGACGCTGCCGGTCCTTCTTTGACCTCGCACGTCTCATTGTTGATGACGACGTGCCATTTGCCGCCGTTGTCGCCCGAGAGATCAAACTGGTAAGTCGCGTTCAGGCCCTTCGCCGCATCCTTGTTAAAGCGACTGGGCATCGCCGCAAAGATTTCTTTGGGTGTGGTAGGTGCTGCATCAGCCATGGAAAATTCAGTCCTCCTGGTAGGAACGCGCGGTGCCGCGCTCTTTCCGCCATATAAGCGTTCGGCTCTAACCGTGTCAATAGTAACATGCCCCGCGAGATTAATCACCCGCCCGTTGGCTCTTTTCGTAACCTAATCAGAATCCGAACATGTTCCCCGGTACTACCCGAATGATATTTCCACGCACCTGCACCGGCGAGGCGTTCTCGGTAATCGACACTGCCTGCTGCTTCTGCGCTTCGCTCTTGACCGTGCCGTCCAGGTACGCATCGTGGCCGATCACTTTCACGGTGACGCTGGTCAGCCCCGCGGCGTAAAGCTGCGACGCGATCGCAGCCTGGCGCGCGGCCCAATCGGCGGTGTCAGTCGTCAGCGAATCGATCACGTTGCCGACGCCCGGCACCTGTCGCACCAGCCTCTCCGTGTACAGCTTGGCGTCGTTGTCGAATACCTTGCCGAAAATCGTCACGGTGCTGCCGTTGGTGTAACAGTTCACGCGCCGCGTCCGCGGATTCGACGAGAGCACCTGCAGCACCTGCTGCTGCAAGGTAAGGACGGGAGGCCTGGGCGGTCGCGGCGCATGATGCTTGCGTGGCGGCGGTGGTGGCGGAGGCATGACGGCTTCCATCGGCGGCGTCTCGGCTGCCGCCGGGGACGGTGGGCTCATCGCTTCCGACGCGGCCGCCGACGCCTCGGGCGACGGCGGTGAGCTGGCCAGTTCCGGCGCCTCGGTCGGGCTCAGTCCCGCCAGCTTGGTGCTGAGCGCGGACTCGAGCGCGTCCCTGGTCGACGGATCGTTGGTGAAAATTATCGGGTAGTCGATCTCAACGTCGCTGCCGCTGAACGGCGCGAAATTCCACGCCGAAACGTCATGAATAACTTCCGCGTCGAACGCCGGATTCGGATCGGTCGAGGTCCTGACCGACGCCGCATCAACACTGCCGTTGGGCAGGACCCGCACCCGCACGATCATCGCGTCGCGCATCGTACTGTCGCCGGCCAGCGCATGCGTATAGCTGTCGAGTAGTCCGTCCTTGTGATCGTCGAAAAATTTCCGGGCGGTCTCCTGGTTGCGCTCCGGCGCCGCGGCTGATTCGCCCGTCACCTGCACGCCCATCGCATTTGCCAACGCCACCGACGGCCCCGTCGGCACAGCCGCCACGGAAGGCGCGGCCGACGGCGACGCGTTGGCAACAGGCGCCTGTGCGCCCTTGCTGCTCAGATGAAGCGCGAGCCACGCGCCCCCGCCCAGCGCGACGACGGCCGCCAGCACGTAGGCGAGCACCCCGAAGGTCGAGCGGCCTTCGTCTTCGTCGTCCCCGCCCGGCATCTTGCCCGTGATTCGCATCGAGGGCGACGGGTCGCGCCGCACCGTCGTCGGCTTGCTCGAGGCCGTGCGCGGCGGCGGCGGTGTGTAGGTCTCAGCGGCCGACTCGACGCCGAGTCGCGCGCCGCAAAAGTTGCAGATCAGCTCGCCCGGCTGCGCCTTGCCACCGCATACCGGACACTCGACTTGGGTGCCCTCGTCGCTTTCACGCCCGGCGCTTTCCGCAAAGGCGGGACCGGCCTGCACCAGCGCTGTTCCGTCAGTTTCGCAAAACGTTTCCGCATCGGGGTAGGTTTTGTCGCAGCGCGGACACCTTTTCATCTTTGTAAGAAATCCTCCGGCGCAAGTTTCGATGATATCGGCGCGAATTGCGGCGCGGCAATCATTGCTTCGAGATTACCTCGGCGCCGAACTTCTCCATCGCCGCGAGATGCTCGCGCGTGGTCGCGGCCGGCGCAACGATTATTCGCGACACGCCCATCTCGGCGAATTTCTCGATGTCACCCGGCTTCAACGGCTGGCGCAGCCTGCTTATCGTCAGCTCGAGCGGTACCGTCCGCTCGGCGGCGCGCTCATGCTCGCGCAGGCGCTTGATCGTCGCCGCGACGTCGTCGTCGCCCTCCGCGATTCCGTACCAGCCGTCGCCGAGTTTCGCCGCACGCTTGAGCGACGGCTCGGTGTTGCCGCCGAACACGATCGGCGGATGCGGCTTTTGCGCGGGCTTGGGCATGAACTTGAATCCTTCCACGCTGATTGTCTTGCCGTGATATTCGGGCGCGTCCTTGGTCCACAGCTCTTTCATCAGTGCGAGATATTCGCGCGTCCGCAGCGCGCGATCCTTGAAGTTCATGCCGACGCCTGCGAACTCCTCTTCGAGCCAGCCGATCCCGACGCCGAAAATAAATCGCCCGCCCGAGAGCACGTCGAGGCTGGCGACCGCCTTCGCAGTCGTAAACGCGTTGCGAATCGGCAGCACGAAAACTCCCGTCGCCAGGCGAATCTTGGTCGTGACGCCGGCGACGTACGCCAGCGCCAGCAGCGGATCGTGCAGCGGCGTCTCCGGCGGCGCGCCCATCCTTCCACTAGAAGAATACGGATACGGCGAGCGGTACGTTACCGGCAAAATAATGTGCTCGGGAATCCAGAGCGACTCGAAACCGCTCTCCTCGGCCTTGCGCGCGACCGCCGCAATACTGTTGGGCGAGGTCTGGTACAGGAATGTTCCGAATTTCATATTGTTCAACGCTCCATCCGAGCGACGTTAACGTCCTGCCGCGCGACGTTTAACAGTCCTGCTAGTCAGTTTCCAGCTTCACCGCGAAGACGGCCGGGTCCTCGATCGTGCGCAAATCGAGATAGAACGAATCGTCGGCCACGCGACCGATTATGCGCGCGCGTCGAAACATCGCGGCGATCGCATTGGCGGATTTTCCCGGATGAGTCACGCGCAGCGCCACCGACTTCAACTCCTCGACCGGCATCGCGCCCGAGCCGACCTGCGAAGCCGCTTCGACAATCTCGACGAGGTAACCGTCGCCGAGCCGCTCCGACGACGATCTCGCGCGCACGCGGTGCGATCGCGCCAATCTCACTCGCACGCCGCGACAGCATTCGAAGCGTCGGCAGCTCCGCGGCCAGGTCGCCCGAGCGAAGATACAGCCGCAGCGTCGCCGCCAGCGCGGCAATCGTCAACTTGTCGCATCTGAGCGCGCGCTTCAGCGGGTTGCGCTTGATTCGATCGATCGCCGCGCGCCGCCCCACGATAACGCCGGCCTGCGGACCGCCAAGCAGCTTGTCGCCGGAAAAGGTGACGACCGCGGCGCCCGCCGCGATTCGCTCGCGCACAATCGGTTCGCGCGCAACTCCGTACTCAGTCAGATCGACCAGGGCACCCGCGCCGAGATCCTCCATCACGTCGATCCCGCGCGCGCGCCCGATTTCAACCAGGTCCGCGAGCGTCACTTCGCTGGTGAATCCGACGACGCGGTAGTTCGACGGATGTACTTTCAGCAGCAGCGCGGTCTGCGGCCCGATCGCGTCCGCATAGTCCTGCGGATGGGTCCGATTGGTGGTGCCGACCTCGCGCAATATCGCGCCGCTCTTGGCCATCACGTCGGGCAATCGAAACGATCCGCCAATCTCGATCATCTCGCCGCGCGAGACGATCACTTCGCGCCCTTCGGCCAGCGAGTTGAGCGCCAGCACGACCGCCGCGGCATTGTTGTTCACGACGGTAGCCGCCTCGGCCCCGGTCAACGCGCAAATCTCGTCCTCGACGATCGAATCGCGGTCACCGCGTGCACCGCTTTCGAGATCGTATTCCAGGTTGACGGCAGATCGCGCTGCGATCTCGACGGCTTCGATCGCCGATTCCGCCAAAGTCGCGCGTCCGAGATTTGTATGCAGCACGACGCCGGTCGCATTAACGACCGGCCCGAGCAGCGGTTCGTCCGCCGCGATTGCGTGTGCAGCAACGCTGCACAACAGCGTCGACCATCGCCTCGCGATCGTGCGGATGGGTATCGCGTCCCGCAAGAATCGCGGCGCGCAAATCCGCCGACGCCCGCTGCACCATCACCTTCAGATAGCTGCGGCTGAATCCCGCGAGCGCGGGATTAGCCTCCGCCGCGCGAAGGCATTCGTCGATCGGCGGAATCGCGCGGACAGCCTGCGCCCGCGCATCGGCGTCTGCGTCACGATTTTTTCGGGAATGTTTGGGCACGGTGGATGATTATCAAAGAGCGCCCAGCCCCGGCGCAACCGCAAGGGGAGGAATAACCTCAGGTTAGATTAAGTTATCGCCTCCTGAATCTCCTCCTGCGCTTGCGCGATCAACTTCAGCTTCGTCAGCAAAATGAATCCGCAGAGCAACGAAAACGCTGCGCAGAACAGCACTGCGGCGCGCGGGCTCTGATGGTCGCCGATAAAGCCGACCGCCAGGCTGCCCAATGGGGCAGTGCCGATGAATGACAGCAGGTACAGGCTCATCACGCGCCCGCGCAATTCGTCCGTGACGAACATCTGCAACAAAGTGTTGGTCGTCACCATGTGATTCATCAGGCCGACGCCGATGAACATCTGCGCGATCAGCGAGAGCGACATCCAGGTCGATACGCCGAAGCCGGCGGTGGCGATCGCCATGCAAAAGATTCCGAACACGAGATTCTGCCGGAGCGCCCTGGGAGCGGTTGAGCGCATGTTCATCACGATCGCACTGAGCACCGCGCCCATCCCCTGCGCCGCCATCAGGAAGCCGTAGCCATGCGCGCCGACGTGCAGCAGGTCGCGCGCGAACACGGGAATCAGCACGGTGTACTGCATCCCGATACCCATGTTGATCGCGACGAATACGAGCAGCCACAGGGTCGGGCGATGTTGCCAGACGTAGGCGAGGCCCAGCCGCACCTGCCGCAGCATCGTGGCGCCGAATTCGCGCCGCTCGCGCCGCGGCAGTTCCATCTCGAACAGGCTCCAGATGACGGCGAGGTAGCTGACGCCGTTCAGGATGAAGCAGCCGGCGACTCCGATCACCGCGATCGACAGGCCGGCAATCGCCGGGCCGATCATGCGCGCGCCGTTGAAGATCATCGAGTTCAGCGCGATTGCGTTGGGCAGGTCTTCGCGCCCGACCATCTCGACGACGAACGCCTGGCGCCCCGGCATGTCGAACGAGCTCACGAGACCGTTGAGCGCCGCCAGCGCGATCACGTATTCGACGCGGACGGCGCCGGCCCACGTCAGAAATCCGAGCACAAACGCGCTGAGCATCAGCAGCGTTTGCGCGCCGATTATCAGGCGGCGGCGATCGACGTGATCGACCACTACGCCGGCGAACAACGCGACCAGCAGGATCGGCATGAAGCCCGCAAACGACACGACGCCGAGCATCAGTGACGAATTCGTGAGCTTGAGCACCAGCCACGCCTGCGCGACTGATTGCATCCAGGTGCCGATCAGCGAGATTAGCTGGCCGACGAAGAAGAGCCGGAAGTTGCGATGGCGCAGGGCGCGGAACGCCGCCAGCCTGCCGCCCCAGCTATCCTGCGCAGGAACGTCGCCGCCCGTCTCGTCAGCCTCGGCGGCCTCTATCTCCGGCACAGTGTCGATGAGTCTCTCCCTTGCAGGCGTTAGAATGGCACAAAAGAGGAAGCGTGAAACCCGCGCGATGCTCTTCGACTGAGTTCTTGCCGTGATCTCATCTTCTTGCAAACCTCAGCGGGTGACTGACGCACTTCTGTCGCGAATCGAGCTGCGGTTTCTCGACGCCGCCGGCCAGCCGCGCGTGCTGGAGCTTGCTGCGCCTTTGGGCGAGAGAGAATCGAGCGGCGTCGCCGTCTCTGCTCGCCTCGAGCAGGCGCTTGGCGGGACTGTCGTGCGCGCGAGTGTCGTCAATCGCGGGGCTGACGCGGTTCGACTCACCTGCGCGATTTTTGAAGTCGCGACCGGCTTTGCGCCGTCATCACCGGCGCGATTTTTCAAGCATGGCTACCAGTCATGGAGCGCGTCGGGCGGCCACGACGTCGGCGCGTCGCGAATCCATCGGCGCGACAGCGCGCCCTTCATCACGCGCGTCAATCATCAGAGCGAAGCGTCTCGTCCGCCTGAATTCCCCGAGGCGCAGACCTCGGAGCTCTTCACAATCGTGGAAAGCAGTTCCGCAAGCGAGTCGGTCCTGGCCGGATTCATCGGCGCGGCCACTTCGCTTTCGACTCTTACCGTCGCGAGCCCGGAGAAAATAATCGCACGCGCGATCCTCGACGACGTAGTCCTCGCGCCGGGGGCGCGATCGTGAACTCGATCCGTTGTTCGTCGCCGCCGCCGAGGAGTCCGCGGCGCAGCTTGCCGCGCGATGGGCCGACGCGGCCGGCCGATGGATGAACGCGCGGACTGGCGCGCCGTTTCAGCGCGGATGGTGTTCCTGGTACCACTACTTTCACGCGATCACCGAGGACGCGCTTCGCGCCAACCTGAAGTCGCTCGAGGCGATGCGCACGGAGTTCCCGCTCGACGTAATTCAGCTCGACGACGGCTTTCAGCCGGCACTCGGCGACTGGGATACGACCAACGACAAATTTCCGGCCGGCCTTAAAAAAATCGCGGGCGAAATTCGCGCCGCGGGTTTCCACGCGGGCATCTGGACCGCGCCGTTTCTCGCTGCGCGCGACTCGCGCCTGATGACCGAGCATCCTGACTGGTTCATCATGCACGCCGACAGCGGCGAACCGGTTCGCGCGGGCCACAATCCGAACTGGACCGCGAGCAACGACAAGTATGCGTATGCGCTCGACCCGAGCAATCCGGCGTTTCGCGCGCACCTGCGGCATCTGTTCGCGAAACTCACGCGCGACTTCGGCTATTCATATCTGAAGCTCGATTTTCTGTACGCCGCTGCCGCGCCCGGCCGCCGTCACGATCCAGGTCTCACGCGCGGCGAGACCCTGCGCCACGGCCTCGAGGCGATTCGCGAAGGCGCAGGCGACGACGCGTTCATCCTCGGATGCGGCTGCCCGCTCGGCCAGGCGATCGGCGTCGTCGACGGGATGCGCATCGGGCCCGACGTGTCGCCGTTCTGGGGATCGACGGCTTCAGGCGCGGGCGACCCGTCCACCGTTTACGCGCTCGACGCGATCATCGCGCGCAGCTTCATGCATCGGCGGCTGTGGCTCAACGACCCGGACTGCCTGATGCTACGCGCGCGCGAAACGCGGCTGACCGCAGACGAGCGCGCGGCGCTGGCCGCGACGATAGTCGCGAGCGGCGGGATGCTCATCATCTCCGACGACATGAGCCTGCTCGACGCCGAGGCGGGAAAACTGTTTCGCGCAGTCTCGCAAATCGCCGCTGAAATCGATAACAACGCGATGCAACGAGCCAGTGCTTGCGCTCGATCTGATGACGGCGAGCGACGTCCGCGGCCTCATCAGTGAAGGCGAAGACGGCAGTGCGATCGCGATGCTCCTGAATCGCGGCGACACGCCAGCTCGAGTCCAAAGATCCGACCTGAAGTTGGGTGATGGCGCTATCGTCGCACTCGATCTCGCGTACGACGAGAAGATCGAAATATTCGACACGATCGATCTGCCGCCGCATTCCGCTCGCATCATTCGCGTTAAGCCTTAGGCGCTACTTATCCCCTCCTCCCAGGTGGGAGGAGGGTTAGGGTGGAGGACAACCGTGCGGCGCGGATATCTGGTGCGCCGCACATTCTGAACCACGCGCAAAACTGAAGAACTTTGGTCCCTCACCCGCCGTTCGAAGACGAACGTCGGCCTCTCCCCTCTTGGGGCGAGGCAAAGAACGGATCGCGATGCGTCTATCAGGCGTTAGAGGGCAGGTCGATCACGCTGGCGCCTGCGGATGCGTGCAAGATGGATCGCGAATTTTCGGGGGGCATGCCGGGATAGAGCTTCGCGTAGTAGCCGCGATCGATTGATTCGATCACTGCGTTGGCGCCAGAGGCGTCGCAGAGGGCGACGATTGAGCCGCCAAAGCCTGCGCCTGTCAGGCGGGCGCCGAGCGCGCCGCCGCGTCGCGCGCATTCTACGAGCTCGTCAAGGCGGGCGGTGCTGCATTCGAAGTCGTCGGCGAGACTCTGATGCGACGCGTTCATCAGCGTGCCCATTTCATCGAGGCGCCCCGCTTCGAGCGCGTCCGCGGCTCGAATCACCCGCTCGGTCTCGCTCAGCACGTGTCGCGTGCGTTTCACAATTTCGAGCGGGCGGTTCGAATCGAGCGTGATTCGGTTCGGTCCCGCGCCCAGCAAGTCCCTATCGAGGTCGGATTGCGTGACGCCGAGGATTTTCGCCGCCTCCTTCAGGTCCGCGCCGAGCTGCGCCGGCGACGCCGCGGCAAGTTTCGCGACGAGGTCCGCCGCGTTCCATTCGGGACTCGCGCGCACCACGTCGCCGAGGACTTTAACGTTGTCCAACTCTAACGCGCGGCCGAGAATTCGCGCCGC
This sequence comes from uncultured delta proteobacterium, assembly GCA_963747845.1. Taxonomy (GTDB): domain Bacteria; phylum Desulfobacterota; class Binatia; order Binatales; family Binataceae; genus Binatus. The sequence goes on along the minus strand of CAVVGR010000012.1, from coordinate 28,979 downwards.
CAGCGAGCATTCGACGACGCGTCTATTGTATTCCGCGCGCACCATCCCCGATTTGTCTGCGACTTCGCGGCTGTCGGCGACGACGAGGGCGGCACTCGGCGGCATCTTCACCGCGCGTACGCGCAGCGGGTTAAACTCGATGAACAGCGCGTGGTCGCGACGGCCGAGAATCGACGCCGCCTGATCCATCCCGCCCGCGCGCGTGCCGACGTACCATTCGCTGCGCGCAACCATCGTCGCTGTTTCGAGCGGGTCGAGTTCGAGCTCGTTGACCGCCATGAATGCCATCGCGGTCGACACTGTAAGCGCGGCGGACGACGACAACCCCGCCGCAGGCGGCACGCGTCCGTCAACGACGATCGACGCACCGCGCCAGTTGTCGCGACCATCGAAGCGGTCGAGCACGCCCTGGATTGCGGCCTTCACGTAGTTTGCCCAGTCACCGGTTTCGTACGGCGGAATCCGGCGCTCGATGGCGAAGCGGCGCGGGGGCCAGGCGGGATCGGCGTTCGCGACTTCGATTTCGCCGGTCGTGTTGGCGGCGGCGACGACGATTGTGGATCGATCGATCGCAACCGGCAGTACGGGCAGATTGCTGTAGTCTGTGTGCTCGCCGATGAGATTTACGCGGCCGGGCGCGCGCGCCGCGACGATTTGCACGTCGCGACTGCCGCGAACGCGAGCTGCAAGCCGCGCGGCGCGCGCCAATTCCGGCGGGTCCCATCCGTCGGGCAGATTCATCGCCGCTTCCTTTTCGGCTTGAACCATGCGCGCGCCGCTTTGACGTCCGCGGGCGTGCCGACGTCGCTCCAGAATCCGCGCATATCGACCGCTTGCACGACGCGGCCGTCCGCGATCATTTGCGCGATTGCGCCCGGCACCTCGAGTTCGCCGCGCACGGAAGGTTCGAGGCGCGCCAGGTACTCGAAAATCAGTTGGCCGGTTGCGAAAAGACCAGCGTTGTTCCATTCGGTCTTCGCGGTCCCGGGCGCCGGTTTTTCGTCGAGACGTTCGACTATCATTTGCGCGTTCAGGTAGACGGCCGCGCCTTGAAAAGGATCCTTGACGCGATTCACCGCGAGCATCAGATCGTACTCGTCATTGCGCGCGTGATGAATGAACCGTGGATAGTTGGCGCGGTCCATCAGGATGTCGCCCCATCCGAAGACAAAGCGATGTGACCCGGCAAGATGCGGCCGCGCCGCCAGCATCGCGCCGCCGGTGCCGTTCAGTTCGAGCCTGCCTGACGGTGGTAATTTTGATTCCCGGATTCTGGAGCTGATAGGTTTTCGCCCATTGTTCGATTTGATCGGAGAGGTAGCCGATGACGACGATGAAATGCGCGATGCCTGCGCCGGCGAGCGCGTCGGCGACGTGCGAAATCAGCGGCGCGCCGGCGATATCGATCAACACTTTGGGAGTATCGGCCGTCAGCGCGCCCAGGCGTTTGCCGCGCCCGGCCGCGAGCAGAACTGCCGTTGTGATTTCGGCCCCCACGACCGCACAAGATAGCATCGCGCGGCACTTAGTGGGCGCTTGGCTGGCGGTATATAGTTGGGTAAGAGTTTAGCGAGAGCCGCAAATGTTTGGTGAGATAAGTCCCCGCAAGAAAGCCCGCGCGCCGTTTATTTCGATCGAGGAAGCGCTCGAGGAAACCCGGCGCGGCCACATGATCATCCTGATGGATGACGAGCAGCGCGAGAACGAAGGCGACCTGTGCATGGCGGCCGAGAAGGCCACGCCGGAAGCGGTCAACTTCATGGCGAAGTTCGGGCGCGGGCTGATTTGCCTGCCGATGTCGGCGGAGCGAATCGACCGGCTCGGGCTCAGCATGATGATTGGCGATAACCAGGCGCCGCTCGGCACCGCGTTCACGACGGCGATCACGGCGCGGCGCGCGTCGGGGTCGGGAATCTCGGCGCAGGCGCGCTCGACGACGATTCTGCAGGCGGTGCGCGAGGACGCGAGCGGCGCGGAGTTCATCACGCCCGGCTACGTCTATCCGCTGCGCGCGCGCGACGGCGGAGTGCTGGTGCGCACGGGGCAGACCGAAGGCGCGGTCGATCTCGCGCGGCTGGCGGGGCTGAAGCCCGCGGGCGTCATCTGCGAGATCCTCAAAGAAGACGGCACGATGGCGCGGCGCGACGACCTGGTCGAGTTCGCGAAAGAGCACGGGCTCAAGATTGTCACGGTCGCGGACATTATCGAGTACCGGCTGCGCAACGAGACGATGGTGCAGAAGATCGCGGAGGCGAAGCTGCCGACGGCGTTCGGCGAGTTCAGCTGCGGTCGTTTATCGCAACCTGGTCGATTACACGGAGCACCTGGTGCTGGTGATGGGCAAGGTGGATCCGAAGAAGCCGATCCTCGTGCGGGCGCATCGTGAGTATCTGCCCGGCGACGTCTTCGGCTACTCGGTTCGCAACACGCGCGACCTGCTGCGATCGGCGATGGAACGCATCTCGGCGGCGGGCGAAGGCGTGCTGCTGTATCTCAAGCGCGAGTCCAACGCACTGGCGTCGGATTTCGACGGCGGACATCCGGCGCGACGCGCGACTACGCGGGCCAACACGCCGGAGGCCGATTTCCGCGATTATGGAATCGGGGCGCAGATTCTGCGCGACGTGGGCGTGCGCAAGATGATCATCATGTCGGACGCGACGCCGCGCCTGGCCAACCTGCCGGGCTACGGGCTGGAGATAGTGGGCTCGGTCCCGCTTTCGACCAACGGCAAGCACCTCGGCACCGCGAAATAGATGTACACTGCGCAGGAACCACGGCGCCGAGCGCGTGGTTTAGTTCTCGGTATCATGACACGCAATTTCCGAATCTTTTCGCGCGGCACACTGCTGGCTGGGATTTTCCTGGCGGTATCTTTGCTCGCGGCGGCGCCTGCGCATGCGATCAAGGCGGATGAACTCGTAAAAATCACCTCGGCCACCATCGATCCACCGCTGAAGGCAGGCGGCGCCAGCACGCTCGAAGTCGGCGCCCAGGTGGTCGAGGGATGGCATATCAATTCGGACAAGCCGTTCAGCGACGATTATATCCCGACCAAGCTCGAGGTCAGCGGTCCGGTCAGCGTGACTGCGGGTGCGATCAAGTACCCGACAGCGCAGACGATGACGCTGGAAGTCGCGACCGCGGACAAGATTTCGGTGTTCGGCGGCGATATCAAATTCGAAGTGCCGCTCAAGGCGGCCGCCGACTTCGCGCCGAAGCCGGGCGACGCGCTCAAGGTCACGATCGACTACCAGGGATGCAACAACAACGAATGCCTGCGGCCGGCTTCCGTCAGTACTACGATCGCGCTGGCAGCTCCAGGAGCGGCTGCGGGTGCGGTCGAGGGAATAGCGGCCGGCGGTGCGAAGAGTGCCGGCGGCGGTGGCGACGGCGATGATCCCAGCGGCGCGCTCGAGCACATCTTTCTCAATCACGGATGGTTTCTCGGCTTCCTCGCGGTATTTCTCGGCGGCCTCGCGCTGAATCTGACGCCGTGCGTCTATCCGCTGATCGGCGTGACGATCGCCTACTTCGGCAACCAGGGCGGCGGCCCGCGCCGCGTGATGTACCTTGCGATGGTTTTCGTGCTGGGAATCGCGCTGATGTTCTCGGCGGTGGGAGTCGCGGTCGCGATGTCGGGAGGACTCTTCGGCGCTGCGATGCAGAATCCGTTCGTGCTCGTCGCGTTGTCGATGATGCTGCTGACGCTGGCGGCGTCGAGCTTCGGCTTCTTCGTCCTGCAGCCGCCGCAGTGGATGCTGCAGCGCGCGGGCGCTGCCCATCCCGGCTACGTGGGAGCGTTGCTGATGGGCCTCGGGATGGGCGTCGTCGCGGCGCCATGCATCGGGCCGATCGTGCTGGGCCTGCTGCTGATGGTTGAGAAGAGCGGCAGCGCCCTTTTCGGTTTCGCACTCTTCTTCACGCTGGCGCTCGGGCTTGGCGTTCCGTACATCGGACTCGCGATGGCGGCCGGGCATATCCGGCGATTGCCGCGCTCGGGCGAATGGCTGACCTGGATCGAGCACCTGTTCGGCTTCGTGCTGGTCGGACTGGCGCTCTACTTTCTCGATCCAGTGGTGCCGAACAACCTGATGACCCGAATCCTGCCCTACTACGCAGCCGCCGCGGGGATTTATCTCGGTTTCATTTCGCGCGAGGGCCGCAGCTGGCGTCCGTTCCTGGTGATGAGATCGGCGATCGGCGTGGCGGCGCTGGCCGCGCTCGCGTTCCTGCTCTACCCGCGACAGGCGCCGGAGAAACTTCGCTTCGAGCCGTTCACCACCGAGCTGCTCGCGTCAGCGACCATCGATCGCAAGCCGGTACTGATCGATTTCAGCGCCGATTGGTGTATCCCGTGCCGCGAGATGGAGCATTCGACCTTTATCGATCCATCCGTCGTCAACGAGGCCAAGCGCTTCGTGACGATGAAGGCGAATCTGACGGCGCAGGACAAGAAAACCGAAGAGCTGACCAGCAAGTACGAAATCCAGGGCGTGCCAACGACGATGCTGATCGATTCGACGGGCAAAGTGCTACAGCGCAAAGTCGGCTACATCGGACCGCAGGAGATGCTCGCGGACCTACGGCAGGTCGACTGAAGAGCGGAATTGAAGGCGGGGCTGCGCGCCCCGCACCCCCGGCAGGGGTGACCCCTGCACCCGGTATTAAGAAAAGATAAGATGCGGGACTTCGTCCCTGTTAGAACTATTCGGGTGAGAAGTCGTCGATGTTTTTGGTCGCTCGATAGTGCCTCTTCGCGTCCTCGCGCCCAAAACCTCCTAACAGGGACGAAGTCCCGCATCTTCTTTTCTCCTAGTCACTGGGTGCAGGGGTCACCCCTGCCGCGGGCGCGGGGCGCGCAGCCCCGCATCTGATTCTGCTTCACATTCCATCTCCGCTCTCGTACATTCGCGGGTATGAGGTTTAGCCATGGCTGCGAATGACGGATTCGTGCGCGAGATTTTCGCGATGGTGAAAGAGCGGCGATCGTTCGGGCGTCATCCGATTTGGCATCGAATCGCCGACGGCAAAGTCTCGCAGGCGGGACTCTGCAACTTCGCAACGCAGTTTTTTCTGCAGGTGCGCGAGTTTCCGCGCGCGCTGAGCGCGCTGCATTCGCGATGCTTCAACGCCGAGGAGCGGATGAAGCTCGCGGAGAGCCTGTATGAAGAGGAGACCGGGAAGATTTCCGGCAGCGCACCGCATCCGGAGTTGTTCATCCGGCTTGGACTTGGGCTGGGGATGAGCCGTGAGGACATGATCCATGGGAAGGCGTTTCCGTCGACTGCGGCGCTGATCGATTGGTTCGAGCTCTCGACCAAAGATCGATCGTTCGCGGAGGGAATCGGCGCGATTAATCTTGCGGCGGAGGGTCAGGTGCCGGGCAACTTCGCGCCGTTCGCGCGCGCGCTCGAAAAGCACTACGGACTTTCGCGCGAGCAAGTCGCATTTTTCGACGTGCATGAAATCGCCGATCGCGATCACAGCGACGTCGGCGACAACATTCTGAGTCACACGCCGATGAGCGAAATCGAGCGCGCAAAAGTATGGGCTGCGGTCGAGCGATCGCTCGAAATGTGGTGGCAATTCTTCGACGGAATTGAGCGCGCCTGCGAGTGATCAACTGCTGATGATTCAGGTCATTTTTAAACGCCGCCTGTTTGCAGATTTTTTGCTAAAATGCCGTTCTGTTATTGACCCTATCGCAGTTTAATGAAACGCTCATAATTCGTCGGCTCAGTTGGGCACAAATCGCCTGCCTTTGATGCTTTTCTATCCACAGGCGCTACTGTCAAATATCGTTTGATTCTGGGGTCACGCGCCCCGCTGTTCCTTTACTTTAACGCCACAGACGAATACAATTTTGTCGGGTGGTGGTGAGGCGGAAAGGTAGTCCAGCGCTCGTTCTTTTCTATGGCAAACAAACAATCTTCCGACGGTTATGGCGCCGAGTCCATCAAGGTTCTCGAAGGACTCGAAGCGGTTCGCAAACGCCCCGGTATGTACATCGGCGACACTGCCGAGCGGGGCTTGCATCACCTCGTCACCGAAATCGTCGACAACTCGGTTGACGAAGCGCTGGCCGGTCACTGCACCGAGATCAACGTCGTAGTCCTGAGCGACGATCGGATTTCGGTCGAGGACAACGGCCGTGGAATTCCGGTCGACATGCATCCGACGGAAAAGCGATCGGCGCTGGAAGTCGTGCATACGGTGCTGCACGCGGGCGGCAAGTTCGAGAAGAGCGCGTACAAGGTTTCGGGCGGACTGCATGGGGTCGGCGCGTCGGTGGTCAACGCGCTCAGCGACGAGTTCGAAGTCGAAGTTCATAAGAACGGCAAGATTTATTTTCAGCGCTACGAGCGCGGAATTCCGAAGACCAAGGTTGAAGAACGGGGCAAGACCAACAGCAAGGGCACCAAGACCACCTTCACGCCGGACTCGAAAATTTTCCCCGAGGTGAAGTTCAAGTACGAAATTATCGCGCGGTACCTGCGCGAGATGGCGTACCTCAACGCGGGCCTGCGGATCAGGCTGCGCGACGAGCGAATCAACAAGGCGGAAGAATTCCACTACGAGGGCGGAATCGCCGAGTACGTCGCGACGCTGAGCAAGAGCAACGAAGCGCTCCACGACGTGATTTTCTTCAAGGGCGTGCGCGACGGCGTCGACGTCGAGGTCGCGCTGCAATGGACCGACGCGATCCACGAGGTGATTTTCACCTACGCCAACAACATTCATACGGCGGAAGGCGGGACGCACCTGTCGGGACTCAAGTCGGCGCTGACGCGGACCATCAACAACTACGCGACCAAGAACAATCTCTTCAAGAATAAAGATATGCGGCTCGAAGGCGACGACACGCGCGAAGGTCTGGCCGCGATCGTCAGCATCAAGATCGGCGAGCCGCAGTTCGAAGGCCAGACCAAGACCAAGCTCGGCAACTCCGAGGTCGAAGGAATCGTGTCGGGGCTGGTGAACGAGAAGCTCGGCGAGTTCCTCGAGAAGACGCCGCCGGTGGCGAAGAAGATAGTCGCGCGGGCGATTCGAAGCCGCGACCGCGCGCGAGGCCGCGCGCAAAGCCAAGGAGCTCGTGCGGCGCAAGGGCGCGCTCGATTCGGGCTCGCTGCCGGGCAAGCTCGCGGACTGCCAGGAACGTGACCCGGCGCTCAGCGAGTTGTACCTGGTCGAGGGCGCGTCGGCAGGCGGCACCGCGAAAGAGGGCCGCGATCGCAAGACGCAGGCAATCCTGCCGCTGCGCGGAAAAATCTTGAACGTCGAGCGCGCGCGCATCGACAAGATGCTGTCCTCGCAGGAGCTGCGCATCCTCATCACGGCGCTCGGGATGGGAATCGGCAACGACAAGGACCTGAACAAGCTGCGCTATCACACGATCGTGATCATGACCGACGCGGACGTTGACGGCTCGCATATCCGGACGCTGTTGCTGACGTTCTTTTTCCGCCAGTTCATCGAGATCATCGAGAACGGCCATCTGTACGTCGCGCAGCCGCCGCTGTTCCGCGCCAAGAAGGGCAAGACCGAGCGCTATCTCAAGGACGAGCCGGCGCTGGAAGACTATTTGACCGACCTCGGCGCGGAAGCGGTGACCTTCGAGTCGGGCAAGGGCAAGGATGCGCGCGAATACAAGGGCGCGGCGTTGAAAACAATCGTGCGCAAGGCGTTGTACTTCGAGAAGATGTTCGAGGCGCTGGAGCGGCGATCGAAGGAGCGCTCGATCATCGCATCGCTCGGCAAGCTGGCGGCCGACAAGACGATCAACGACGATAGTTTCGAATCCGAGAAAGCGGCCAGGCAGATGGCGGAAGCTATTCGCAAGGATTCGAAGAACGACAACCTGGTTTACAAGCTCGAGGCCGACGGCGAGGCGCATTGGCGCGCGGTCTTCAGCCATTCGCAAAACGGGGCGACGCCGCCGACGGTGGTCGATCTGACGCTGTTGCATAGCGGGGAGCTGCGCGAGATTCGCAAGCTCGGTCCGGAGCTCGACGCGATCAAGGCGCCGCTCAAGCTGAAGATTGGCGAAGGCGAATCGACGGTCGAGACGCTCAAGGCGGTGGCGGAGGGCGTGCTCGCGGCGGGGCAAAAGGGCGTCGACATCCAGCGCTACAAGGGGCTGGGCGAGATGAATCCGGGGCAGCTGTGGGAGACCACGATGAACCCGGAGACGCGCGCGATGCTGCGGGTGCAGATTTCGTCGCGCGAGGAAGCCGAGGAAATCTTCGGCACGCTTGATGGGTGACGTGGTCGAGCCGCGGCGCCAGTTTATCGAAGAGCATGCACTCGAAGTCCGCAATCTCGACATCTGACGAGCCGCAACTTTGATGCGCGAGCGTAACGCGTCGCATGTCATCGAGAGAGTCCTTGCACGAAGAAATCCGCATCATGGCGACGAACTGCGCCGTGTGCGAGCGTGATGCGCGTGACGCGGAGCAGGACCTGGGCGTGGCGCTCGACCTCGACGGCATCGCGCACCCGGAGGATGCCTTCGCGTACGACCTGTTGCCGCATCGGCGCGAATTCCATCGCGAGAAACTGCTGCGGAAAATTCAGGATTGGGCGGCGCTTCAACCGCAATGCGGCTAGCTGAAATTAAAAATGCGCGAGTGCCCGGAGCTCGCGGGAGCCTCGAATTAAATGGCTGAAACCAACGGCAACGAACCGCATCGCAACGAACCCGCGCTGCTGAATATCGAAGACGACATGCGCCAGTCCTACCTGGACTACGCGATGTCGGTAAATATTGGGCGCGCGCTGCCGCAGATTCGCGACGGCCTCAAGCCCGTGCATCGCCGCATCCTGTACGCGATGTTCCGCACCGGGCTGCTGTCGAATCGCCGCTATACCAAGTGTGCTGCGGTCGTTGGCGAGGTGCTCGCACGCTACCATCCGCATGGCGACATGGCGGTTTACGATTCGCTGGTGCGCATGGCGCAGCCGTTCAGCCTGCGCTACCTGCTGATCGACGGCCAGGGAAATTTTGGATCCGTCGACGGCGATCCGCCCGCCGCGTATCGCTACACCGAATGTAAGTTGACGCGGCTGGCCGAGCGGATGCTTGCCGACATCGACAAGGATACCGTCGACTTCGTCCCCAACTTCGACGGCTCGCACATGGAGCCCGACATCCTGCCGGCGCAATTTCCGAACCTGCTCGTCAACGGCTCGGACGGCATCGCGGTCGGGATGGCGACCAACATTCCGCCGCACAATCTCGGCGAGGTTTGCGACGCGCTGCTGGCGCTCATCAACAAACCCGGCATCACGCACGAGGAAATTCTCGACATCATACCCGGCCCGGATTTTCCGACCGGCGGGCAGTTGCTCGGGCGCCAGGCGATTCGCCAGGCGTACCTCACCGGCCGCGGCACGCTCACCATGCGGGCTCTGGCAGCCATCGAGACCGACAAGCGCAGCTCGCGCTCCTCGATCATCATTCGCGAGATTCCGTACCAGGTGAACAAGGCGCGCATGATCGAGCGGATGGCCGAGCTGGTCAACGACAAGCGCATCGAAGGCATCAGCGACATCCGCGACGAGTCGGATCGCGACGGCATGCGCGTCGTCATCGAGCTCAAGCGCGACGCCGAGCCGCGCATCGTGCTCAACCAGCTCTACAAGCTCACCCAGATGCAGCAGGGCTACGGCATCATCCTGCTCGGCATCCACGAGGGCCGGCCCAAGGAGATGACGCTGCTGCAGATGCTCGTCGCGTTCCTCGAGCATCGCAAGATTGTCCTGACGCGGCGCACGCGCTTCGAGTTGAAGGAAGCCGAGGCGCGCCTCCACATCCTCGACGGCCTGCTGATTGCGCTGAAAAATCTCGACGCGGTGATCAGTCTCATCCGCAAGTCGAAGGATGCTGAGACGGCGCGCAGCGGCCTGATGAAGCAATTCGGGCTGTCGCAGTTGCAGGCGCAGGCGATCCTCGACCTCACGCTCCGCCGGCTCACTTCGCTCGAGCGCGAGAAAATCGAAACCGAGCACAAGGAGACCGTCGCTCTCATCGCGCGCTACAAGAAAATTCTCGCCGACGAGAAAGAATTGTTGAAGCTGATCGCGGGCGAGCTCGACGAAATAAAAAAGGAATTCGCCGATCCGCGCCGCACCCAGATCATCGAAGCCGAAGGCGAGTTCTCGGTCGAAGATCTGATTGTCGAAGAGGATCAACTCGTCACCGTCACGCATGGCGGCTACATCAAGCGCACCCCGCTCTCGCTTTATCGCACGCAAAAGCGCGGCGGCCGCGGCAAGATTGGCGCGACCACCACTGAAGAGGACTTCGTCGAGCATCTCGAGCGCGTCTCGACCCATGACCGCCTGATGTTCTTCACCAGCGCCGGCAAGGTTTACGAGCTCAAGGCCTACGAACTGCCCGAGGGCGGGCGCGCCGCCAAGGGACGCTCGATCGCCAACCTGCTGAGCCTCGCCAACGACGAGACGCTGTCGGCGTTTATTCCCGTGCCGCGCGAGACCGCCGGCAAGTTCGTCTTTTTCGCGACCACCCGCGGCCGGGTGAAGAAGACCGCGCTCGACGAATACGAAAATATTCGCTCGAATGGAATCATCGCGATCAATCTCGAAGACGGCGACACTCTCGTCGACGTGCGCATCACCGACGGCAATCAGCAGATCGTGCTGTCGACGCGCGAGGGGCAGGCGATTCGCTTCAAGGAAGAAGAAGCGCGCCCGATGGGCCGCGCGACCGGCGGCGTGGTCGGCATGGAACTCGAGTCGCAACCGGTCAAGGAAGGCAAAACCGTCACGCTGGTCGAGGACGAAATCGTTTCGATGTCCACCGTGCGCGACGACGAAACCCTCCTCACCGTTTCGGAACTCGGCTACGGCAAGCGCACGCCCGCCTCGGACTACCGGCTGACGCATCGCGGCGGCAAGGGCGTCATCACGATGAACGTCACCGACAAGACCGGCAAAGTGATCAGCGTCCGGCAGGTCGGCATCGATGACCAGGTGATGCTGATAACCGACGGCGGCAAGGTGATTCGACTGGCCGTCAAGGGAGTGCGCATCACCGGCCGCAACGCGCAGGGCGTGCACATGGTGCGGCTCGAGGGCGGCGAGCGCGTCCGCGCGGTGGCAGGCATGGCGGAACGCGACGATGATGAAGGCAACGGCAACGGATCCAATGGTAACGGCGACGCAGAGGTTCCTGAAGAGTAGCTAATCGACTAGCTAATTAAGTGGCTAACTGACTATAGCCACTTGACTATGCTTTCGCACTCGGCCGCGACGATACGTTACTATACCATCGCGCGAGATTCGCCTGTTCCGGCTGAATCCGAATAGCTACTGTGTGCGCGAAATCGATCATGCACAGTGTAGTAATGTCCGCGATTGAGTATTTATCGCCCGCGACGAACTCGCGATTCTTCAGCTCCGAATCGAGCCATGCGATGCGCTCGATTGCCGCCCGCTTCTGAATCTCGCCGAGCTCCGGTATCCGCCGTCCGCGCCCCTTCGAGACCTCGCTCAGATGCGACCACACGTGACCCACTGGCGCGAAGATTTCGAGCTCGATTCTCCGATTCCACATCTCGACCAGCGCCTTCTCGCGCGCGCCGACGCCGAACAGGGGCGGCTCCGGCTGGATTTCCTCAAAGTACCGGCAGATCGCGACGCTCTCCGAAAGACAACTGCCGTCGTCGAGCTCGAGAATCGGCAGCGAGCCGAGCGGGTTTTTCCGGTAGAACTCGGGCGTCCGATTTGCGTTGCGCATGATATCGACTTGCACGAGCTCAACGTCGATCCCCTTCTCCGCGAGGAAGATCCTCACTCGCCGTGGACTCGGCGCAAGCGTGAAGTCGTACATCTTCATGATGCTTCGGCGGGCGGCTCTCCGGCTCCAGTTCCTTCTGCACTGTAGGAATTGTCGGCAGCCGTAAGCGCGCGGCCTCGCGCGATCTCGAATCCCATCGAGCCCAGGATTTCTTCGAGCGCGTTCAGCGCCAGCATCACGTTCTCGCGCCGCGAACCTTCACCCATCAGGCCGACGCGCCAGATCTTTCCCTTGAGCGGTCCGAGGCCGGCCGCGATTTCAATGTTGAACAATCGCAGCAGCTCCGCGCGCACCTTAACGTCGTCGATTCCCGCCGGCACCGCGATCGTCGTGAGCTGCGGCAACCGGTGTCCTTCCTGCGCCGCGAGCTGCAGACCCATCGCGCGCACTCCGGCCTGGAAAGCGGCCGCGTTGATACGATGCCGGCGCCATCGCGCTTCCAGCCCTTCCTCGACCACGATCCGCAGCGCCTCGTAGAGGGCATAGTTCATCGTGATCGGCGCGGTGTGATGGTAGAGGCGGTCCGGCCCCCAGTACTGCTCGATCAGCGCGACGTCGAAGTACCACGAGCGGCATTTCGTTTTGCGCTTGCGCACCGACTCCATCGCACGCTCGCTGAACGTCACCGGCGACAGACCCGGCGGCGCGCCGATTCCCTTCTGCGTGCAGCTGTAGCACGCGTCGATTTTCCACCCGTCAATCTCGACCGGCACGCATGCGAGCGACGTCACCGCGTCGATCGCGATCATCGCGCCGTGACGATGAGCCAGCTCGGCGATTTCCTCGATCGGCTGATGTATCCCGGTCGAAGTCTCGGCATGAACCACCGCGACGAGCTTGGGGTTTTTCGCCGACTTCAATGCCGCCGCGATTTGCGCCGGCTCGACGATCGTTCCCCACTCCGCCTCGACTTTGTGAACCCTGGCGCCGAGCCGCGACGCGACCTCCGCCATCCGCGCGCCGAACGCGCCGTTGACGCCGACGACCACTTCGTCGCCGTCTTCGATCAGATTCGCCAGCACGGTTTCCATCCCCGCCGACCCAGTGCCGGAGACGGGAAACGTGATCTCATTTTCCGTGCGGAACACGATGCGCAGCAGCCGCTTGATGTTCTCCATCACTTTCAGGAAATCAGGATCCAGATGGCCGACGACCGGCGACGCCATCGCTTTCATCACGCGCGGATTTACGTTCGACGGTCCCGGACCGAGCAGAATCCGCGCCGCCGGCCTCAGTTCTGGAAATGAATCGGCCACCTGTGTTTCTCCTTCCGAGATTCCGGGCTGAAATCGAACCTTGCTATTATGACCGGCAAGGATCAACCGCAAAAGCACTGCTCGTGGTAGAGTGCTGAGAACATTGGACGCGCCGCCGCCAGCAACAATGAGTAGCATCGACCGCAAACTTCTCGACGAACTTCGCGAAATTCTCGGCGCCGACGGGATCGTCTCGCGCACCACCGAGCTGAAAGTTTACGAGTGCGACGGCTGGACCGTCGAAAAAAGCGCGCCTGACGTGCTGCTGCTGCCGCGCTCGACTGCGCAGTTAAGCGCGATCCTTGCCGCGCTCGATCGCCGCGGTATTGCCTTCGTTCCGCGCGGTGCGGGCACCGGCCTTTCGGGCGGATGCCTTCCGCTGAACGCACCCGCGATGATTTGCACGTCGAAGATGAACCGGATCGTCGAAATCGATCTCGAAAATCGGCGCGTCGTGGCCGAGAGCGGCGTGGTCAACCTGCATGTCACCAACGCCGTCAAGTCGAAAGGATATTTCTACGCACCCGATCCTTCGTCGCAGGTAGCGTGCACGATCGGCGGCAACATTGCCGAGAATTCCGGCGGTCCGCACACCTTGAAATACGGAGTGACTACCAATCACGTGCTCGCGGTCGAGCTCGTGCTGCCCGACGGCGAAATCGTCGAGCTCGGCGGGCCAACCGAAGAGCGATGCGGCTACGATTTGGTAGGCGCCGTCGTCGGCGCCGAGGGCACCGCGGGAATCGTCACGCGCGCGACGCTCAAGCTGATGCGCGAGCCCGAAAATCATCGCACGCTGCTGGCCACTTTTCCCGACGCTGATACAGCGACTCACGCCGTTTCGATGATAATCGCGTCGGGTATCGTGCCGGCCGCCCTCGAAATGATGGACCAGCTGATCATTCGCGCTGTCGAAGAAGCGTTCCATGTCGGCCTGCCGCTCGACGCGGGCGCGGTGCTCATCATCGAGCTCGAAGGACTCGAGGCCGGCCTGACTGCTTATGCCGACGAGGTCACGAAGACTGTCAGCGCGGCCGGCGCCTCGAGCATCAGGCTCGCGCGCGACGAAATGGAGCGCGCGCTGTTGTGGAAAGCGCGCAAACGCGCTTTCGGAGCCGTCGGGCGCCTCGCGCCGAATTACGCGACTCAGGACGGCGTGGTTCCGCGAACCTGCCTGCCGCGAATTTTGCGCGTCATCGCCGACGTCAGCCGTCGCTACGACTTGCGCATCGGCAATGTCTTTCACGCCGGCGACGGCAATCTGCATCCGATTGTCCTTTACGACGAGCGCGAACCCGATCAAGTTCGCCGCGCGATCGACGCCGGGCGCGAAATCCTGAAAGCCTGCATCGAGATGGGCGGCAGCCTCACCGGCGAGCACGGAATCGGCGTCGAGAAAATTGGCGAGATGCCGCTGATGTTCTCGCCGGACGATCTTCGGGTCATGACCGAGCTGCGCCACGTGTTCGATCCGATGGAACGATCGAATCCCGGCAAAGTGATCCCGCAGCCCGGCGCCTGCGTCGAGGTAGCCGCGCCGCGCCGCCAGGTACCGATCTAACGGGTAGCGTGGCTGCGATTACATCCTCAAATATTGCGAACCGTCTGGACGCGCTCGTCGGTGCCGGTCGCGTTCGCGAGCCACTCGCTTCCGAGGCACGCGCTGCGAATACAATCGTCGAGCCTGCTTCCGTCGACGAGATTTGCGAGATCGTACGCATGTGCGAAGCGGATCGAATCGCGCTGGCCCCCGTCGGCGCAGCGCGCACGCTCGCGAGAATTCGGCAAACGCCCGTCGCGCTAGGCGTCTCGATGGCGCGACTAGCGCGTATCGTCGCCTACGAACCCGACGACATGACAATCGTCGCAGAAGCTGGAATCACCGTTGGCCAACTGAATGCCGCTATGACTTCGGCGCACCAGCGCCTTCCCGTCGATCCGTGCAATCCTGAATTGACAACTCTCGGTTCGCTGATCGGCGCCGCGCACGCTGGACCGCTTCGCCTTTCCGAGGGTACCTCACGCGACCTGCTGATTGGAATTCGCTTCGTCGGTCACGGCGGTAATCTCGTTCACGGCGGCGGCCGCGTGGTCAAAAACGTCGCCGGTTATGATTTGATGAAACTGATGGGCGGCTCATTCGGAACACTTGGAATAGTGACTGAGGCGACGTTCAAAGTGCGTCCAATTCCGCCTGCGTACTGCCTGGCGGTCGTTCCTTTTGCGCTCGCAAACGAAGCGTTCGCTGCCGCCTATATACTCAATGACGTACTACCACTGAGTAATCTCGATATACTCAGTCCCGCGCTCGCAATGCGCTTCAATTCGACCAATCAATTTTTACTGCTGGCAGGTTTTTCCGGAAGCCCGCTGGAGATCCGCTACCAGGCCGAGCGTATTCGCGATCTGCTCATCGCGCGCGGCGAAATTCTTGACGGCGATGCCGCTCTACAAAGTTACGAACTTCTTCGCGACATTGATTTTCATTCGGCTGCGCTGTCTGCTCAGATTGCAGTTCCGCCTGCATTCCTCGCCCACGTACTTGAGAATTGCGGTGCGGAATTTCGCGCACACGCCGGCTCCGGCGTTGCGCAGCTCGTCACCGCCGATCAACCCTCAGCGGAAGCCGCGGCCACGACCGTCGCGCGATGGCGTGAAGCTGCGCGCTCGGTGCGCGGCAATCTTCGATTGATCGCCGCCGCGCCTGCCATTCGCGATTCGCTCGAATTCTTCGACACGCCTAACGCGGGCGCGCTCGCTCTGATGCGCCGGCTCAAGGCTGCATTCGACCCGGCCGGAGTTTTCAACCCCGGCTGCTTCGTCGGAGGAATCTGATGGGCGCAACCTCCGTCCCGTCATCGAGTCCGGTTCGCGATGTCTGCGATTACGATCTGCTGTTCGACTGCGTTCATTGCGGGCTCTGCGCCGAGGCCTGTCCGACCTACATCGTAACGCGATGTGAGATGGACTCGCCGCGCGGCCGCATCTATCTGATGAAGTCGCTCGCCGACGGCCAGGTCGAGCTCGACGACGATGCGGCGCGCCATCTCGACTTGTGCCTCGGATGCCGCGGTTGCGAGACCGCTTGCCCATCCGGCGTTCATTACGGCCGCTTGATCGAGGGCGCGCGTTCATTCGTGGAGCGCGATCGTCGCCGCAGCTTCGTCGATCGGCTCAGGCGTCGCGCGATCGGCGCGATTTTCCCGTACCCAAACCGTCTCCGCGCCCTGCTTGCTGCCACTTAAGGTGATCGATCGTTTCGGGCTAAGACCTGCTCTGAGAGCCGCCATGCCGTCGATGACCCGCGATTGGCTCGATCTTCTTCCACCCCCGGCAATGGACTCGCGTCGGCTCGCAAGCGAAGACCGCGTTACACCGCGCGCCGACGCACCGACGGTCGTCGTTCATCACGGATGCGTCGCGCAGGTGCTCGCGAATTCGGAAAACCTGAACAGCGAACGCCTGCTCGCGGCCGCTGGCTATCGTGTTGTGAACCTTGCGTCGACCTCATGCTGCGGAGCGCTCGACCTGCATTCGGGCAATGCGGCTCGCGCCTGCGATTTTGCGCGTGCGAACGTGCGCGCGCTGACGAGTTCCGGCGCCGACGCAATCATTTCGGCGGCGTCGGGATGTTCGGTGGCGATCGCTGAATATGGCGAGCTGCTCAAAGACGAACCGCAATTCGTTGAAGCTGCGCGAGCGGTCTCATCGAAGGTTCGCGACTTGAGCTCTCTGCTGCTCGACGCGCCGGTGTCGCCAAAGCGGGAATTTCGAGCTCGCGTCACGTATCACGACGCATGTCACCTCGCCCACGGACTCGGCGTGCGCGAATCGCCGCGCAAATTGCTCGCATCGATCCCCGGCGTGACGATCGTCGAGATGACTGAGTCGGATCTCTGCTGCGGGTCGGCCGGCTCCTACAATTTGACCGAGCCTGCGATGGCGCGCGACCTGGCGCGGCGAAAAGCCGACAATATCGTCGCGACCGGCGCGGACTACGTGGTGCTGGCGAATCCCGGATGTGAATTTCAGATCGCCGCCGAACTTCGACGCCGCGGCTCGAAAATCCAGGTCGTCCACCTCGCCGACTTTCTGGCGATGGCATCCCGGTGAACTCGCACGAAATCAAACTCTACTTCGCCTACACGAGTCCGTACTCGTATCTCGCGATTCAGCCCGCTTACGATCTCGAGCTCTCGCACAACGTGCGCGTGCGTTTTATCCCGTACGGCGTGAACATCCGAAAGGTGTACGGCCCGCTCGATCGCGCCGACGCTGACCGTCGCAAGGTGCGTTACCTTTATATCGACGCGCGGCGAATCGCGAAGGAGCGCGGATTGGTCATCTATCCGCCGAAAAAAATTTTCAGCGCCCGCCTTGCGTTCTATGGAGGCCTGTACGCGGAAAAGAATCAAAAGTTTCGACCATACTCGGATCGCGTGTTCGACCGATTCTGGAAACAGGAACTCGATGTGGAAAGCCGCGATGCGATTTCAGCGATCGTTGCTGAAGTCGGTCTCGATGCTGCTGAATTTCTTCGCTATGCCGACACCGACGCGCGCGCCGATCTGGATGCATGCTTCGCCGAGGCCGATCGCGACAAGGTCTTTGGCGTGCCGACTTTCATCGTGGACGGCGAGCCGTTTTGGGGCGAAGACCGAATCGACTGGGTCATTCGCAAGCTCGACGCGATGGGACTTCGCCGCTGAAATTCAGCTCTGGGTGATCGGAATGTGCCTGGGCTGCGATTTTACGCGATCGAGCCACGCGCGAATCGCCGGATAGGCTGCCAGATCGAACCCGCCTTCATCGGCGACATGAGTGTACGCATAGAGCGCGATGTCGGCGATCGAGTATCGCTCACCGACGAACCATTCGCGCGATTTCAGATGTCCTTCCATCACGCCGAGTGCGTCGTATCCGCGCGGGCGCATCAGCGCGTCGATGATGGCGCGGCGGGGATCCTGCACACCGGGATGAATCACCAGGTAGCGAACGCTCGCGATGTACGGCTCGTGGCTGTACTGCTCGAAAAAGAGCCACTGAAAAACCTGCGCGCGCTCAAAGCGATCGGCGGGCATGAAGGGCGTGCCCTCGGCAAAGTACGAAATGATCGCGTTCGACTCGAACAGAACTTTGCCGTCGTCGAGTTCGACCGCAGGAATCCGGCCATTCGGAAATTTGCGGAGAAAATCCGGCGTGCGCGTTTCGCCCTTGATGATGTCGAGTTCGACCCGCTCGAAGGGCACCCCAAACTGAGTCAGCAGCAGGCGAACCTTGTAGCCGTTGCCCGAGGGCAGATAGTCGTAGAGGCGAATCATCGCCGCGGCGATCAGAGTTCGGGGCTCGACGGCAGGAATGTTTCGCCCATCAGGTACGCGTCGACGGCGCGCGCGGCTTCGCGTCCCTCCCATATCGCCCACACCACGAGCGACTGCCCGCGACGCGAATCTCCGGCCGCGAAAACTCCCGGCACGCTCGACATGTAATTCTCGCACTGCACGTTGCTGCGCGGATCGAGCTTGAGACCGAGCTCGGAGATTATCCCCTCGGGCTCAGGGCCGAGAAATCCGAGCGCGAGCAGCACGAGGTCGCATTCGATCTCGAAATCGGTGCCCGGAATCTGCTCCATCACCATCCGCCCGTTGTCGCGCTTCCAGTTGAGCCGCAGGCCGTGCAGTTTTTTTACCGCGCCGTTTTCGCCGGAGAACCTGCTCGTGTTGATGCTCCAGTCGCGTTGCACGCCCTCTTCGTGCGAGCTCGAGGTGCGCATGATCATCGGCCAGTCGGGCCACGGCATTTCATCGGTGCGCTTGTCCGGCGGCATCGGCAGCAGCTCGAATTGATGCACGACGATCGCGCCCTGGCGATTCGACGTGCCGAGGCAATCGGAGCCCGTGTCGCCGCCGCCGAGAATCACGACGCGTTTTCCGTTCGCGCTGATCGCGGATTCCGGCTCGATCGCGTCGCCAAAGTTGCGCTTGTTCTGTTGCGGCAGGAAATCCATCGCGAAATGGATTCCTTTAAGCTCCCGTCCCGGAATCGGCAAATCACGCGGCTTGGTCGCGCCCATCGTGAGCACGATTGCGTCGTACTTCGACCGCATCTGGTCGGCATGGATGTCGAAGCCCACGCGGCAGTTGGTCACGACCTCGAGCCCCTCGGCCTTCATCTGCTCGACCCGCCGGTTGACCATCCACTTTTCCAGCTTGAAATCGGGAATACCGTAGGTAAGCAATCCGCCGACCCGATCCGATCGCTCGTACAGTGTCACCGAATGTCCGGCGCGCGTGAGTTGCTGTGCGCACGCCATCCCCGCCGGCCCCGAACCCACCACCGCGACGCGCTTGCCCGATTTTTTCGCGGCCGGCAGCGGCGCGATCCATTTTTCCGCCCAGGCATGATCGATGATGCTCTTCTCGATCAGCTTGATCGTTACCGGATCGTTGTTGATGTTCAGCACGCATGCTTCTTCGCACGGTGCGGGACAAATCCTGCCGGTGAACTCCGGAAAATTATTGGTCGCGTGCAGCCGGTCGATCGCCTCGCGCCACCTGCCCCGGTAAATCAGATCGTTCCAGTCGGGAATGATGTTCCCGAGCGGGCAACCCTTGTGGCAGAAGGGGATTCCGCAATCCATGCAACGGGCGCCCTGCGCTCGCAGCTTTTCTTCGGACATCTTGAGATCGAATTCGCGCCAGTCCTTCAGGCGTTCGCCGACCGGACGCCGCGAAGGGGTCTCGCGCTTGATCTCCATGAAGCCCGTTATCTTTCCCATTGCAGCCGCGATCTCCCAGGGTCAGGTCATTCTTCGATTAGTCAGTCGATTAGTCAGTTGTTTACTCACTCGGCTACACTGCCGCGAGCCGCGCGAGGTCGGAGTCCATATTGAGATGCTGCCGTTCGAGCACCATCCGATACTCAGTCGGCAATACCTTGACGAACTTCTTCGTATAGTCGTCCCACTTGTCGAGGATTCGCTGCGCGACCTCGCTCTCCGTGTACTGCCGATGCCGTGCGATCAGCGCGTGCAACTGCTTGAGTTCGTCATTGTTGTTGACCGGACCCAGCTCAACCATTCCGGGATTGCAGCGCGACGCGAACGAGCCGTCTTCATCAAGCACGTACGCCACGCCCCCGCTCATTCCGGCCGCGAAGTTGCGGCCGGTCTTGCCGAGCACCACGACCAGCCCGCGCGTCATGTACTCGCAGCCGTGATCGCCGACTCCCTCTACCACCGCATGCGCGCCGCTGTTGCGCACCGCGAATCGCTCGCCGGCTACGCCGCGAAAGAACGCCTCGCCGCCGGTCGCGCCATACAGCGCCACGTTGCCGATGATGATGTTGTCCTCGGCTTTGAAGGTCGCTTCTCTTGGCGGCCGCACCGACATGAAGCCGCCCGACAATCCCTTGCCGCAGTAGTCATTCGCGTCGCCCTCGAGATAAAGCGCGACCCCCGGCGCGAGCCATGAACCAAAACTCTGGCCGGCCGAGCCCTTCAGATGAATCTGAACAGTGTAGGGAGGCAACCCTTCAGCGCCGAAGCGCCGCGAAACCTCCGCCGACAGCATCGTGCTGACGGTGCGGTTCACGTTTTTAATCGGCAGGTGAATCTCGACCGGCTTGCGCTGCTCGAGCGCGTCCTTCGCCAGCTCGATGATCTGATTGTCGAGCGCGGCGTCGAGCCCGTGATCCTGCAGCTCGACGCAGTGCAGCGGCTCCTCCGGCGGAACATCGGGGCGGCGAAGAATGTTGGCGAGATCGACGTTGCGCGCCTTCCAATGCGCGATCGCCTCGTTGGCGTCGAGGCATTCGACGTGGCCGACCATATCGGCAACAGTGCGGAAGCCCAACTGCGCCATGTATTCGCGCAGTTCGTCCGCGATGAACATCATGAAGTTCACGACGTGCTCGGGCTTGCCCGCGAACTTCTCGCGCAGAACAGGGTCCTGCGTCGCGATGCCGACCGGGCAGGTGTTGAGATGGCAGACGCGCATCATGATGCATCCCGAGGCGACCAGCGCAGCGCTCGCGAAACCGAATTCCTCGGCGCCGAGGAGCGCGGCGACCGCGACGTCACGGCCGGTCTTGAGCTGGCCGTCGGTCTCGACATGAATGCGTCCGCGCAGACCGTTCATCACCAGGGTTTGCTGCGTCTCGGCGAGTCCGAGCTCCCACGGAATTCCCGCGTGTTTGATCGATTGCAGCGGCGACGCTCCCGTGCCGCCCTCGTATCCGCTGATCAGCACGACGTCGGCTTTGGCCTTGGCGACTCCGGCGGCGATGGTGCCGACGCCGACCTCGGCGACGAGCTTGACGCTGATGCGCGCGCGATTGTTGGAATTTTTCAGATCGTGAATCAGCTGCGCGAGATCCTCGATCGAATAGATGTCGTGATGCGGCGGCGGAGAGATCAAGTCCCACGCCCGGCGTCGAGTAGCGAATCTTCGCGATGAAATCATCGACCTTGTGGCCCGGGAGCTGGCCGCCCTCGCCCGGCTTGGCGCCCTGCGCCATCTTGATCTGAAGCTCATCGGCGTTAACCAGGTAATGACTGGTGACGCCGAAGCGCGCCGACGCGACCTGCTTGATCGCGCTGCGGCGGAAGTCGCCGTTGGCGTCAGGTATGAAGCGCGCAGGATCCTCGCCGCCCTCGCCGGTGTTGCTCTTGCCGCCGATCCGGTTCATCGCGATGGCGAGATTTTCGTGCGCCTCCTTGCCGATCGAGCCGAACGACATCGCGCCGGTTTTGAAACGCTTGACGATCTCCGAGGCCGGCTCGACTTCCTCGAGCGGTATCGATGGGCGATCGGAATTGAACTTGAGCAGCGAGCGCAGTGTCGCCAGCGATCGACTCTGCTGATCGACGGCCTTGGTGTATTCCTTGAACAGCCGAAAACTTCCCGAGCGAACGGAATGCTGCAGCCGCGCAATCGTGTTCGGGTTGTAGATGTGGAATTCGCCGGCGCGGCGCCATTGATACTGGCCGCCGACATCGAGATTGCCGTCGAGATTCGCCGCCACCTTGAACGCGTAGGTGTGACGAGCCGCGGTCTCGCGCGCGATCGCGTCGAGGCCGACGCCCGCCACTCGCGACGGCGTCCAGGTGAAGTACTTGTCGATCACTTCCGGCGCCAGTCCGATCGCCTCGAAGATTTGCGCGCCGCGATAACTCTGCGTGGTCGAGATGCCCATCTTGGACGCGACTTTCGTGATGCTCTTGCCGACCGCCTTGACGAAGTTGTGAACCGCGGTGTCCTCGTCGATGTCGCGCAGCTGCCCGTCGCGAATCATGCCGGCCATCGTCGCGTACGCGAGATACGGATTGACCGCGCCCGCGCCGTAGCCGACCAGCAGGCAAAAATGCATCACCTCGCGCGGCTCGCCCGACTCGACGACCAGCCCGGCCAGCGTGCGCGTCCCTTCGCGAATCAGATGATGATGCACGGCTCCGGTCGCGAGCAGCGCGGGGATTGCGGTATGGGAGGCGTTTACGCCGCGATCCGAAAGCACGATTATCGTGTAGCCCGATTCGATCGCGTCCGACGCCCCTTTGCACAACGCGTCGAGCGCGGCGCGCAGACCGGCTTCACCGTCATTCACGCGGTACAGCGTCGAGAGCGTGATCGTGCGCAGACCCTCGACGTTCAGCCGCTTGATCCGTTCCAGTTCTTCGTTGGTGAGAATCGGCTGCTGCAGTTGAAGCTGACGGCAATGACGCGCGGACTCCTCGAACAGATTATCCTCGGCGCCGATTGTCGTCGCGGTTGAGGTCACCAGCTCCTCGCGAATCGGATCGATCGGCGGATTGGTCACCTGCGCGAACAACTGCTTGAAGTAGTTGTAGAGCGGCTGCGATTTGTCCGACAACACCGCGAGTGGCGTGTCGGTGCCCATCGAGCCGACCGGCTCCTGCCCGTTGGTCGCCATCGGCGCAAGGATCATCTTGAGATCCTCGATCGTATAGCCGAACGACTGCTGCTGGCGGAGCAGCTCGCCGTCTTCGAAGCCGTCAATCGGGGGCGATCCGGCCGCCTCGGGAATAGAATCGAGCTTCACCAGGCTGCTCTCGAGCCATTCGCGATACGGCTGCCGCGCCGCCACCGACTCCTTGATCTCTTCGTCCTGCACGATTCGACCGAGCGAGGTGTCGATGAGAAACATGCGGCCGGGCTGCAGCCGCCCGTTGTGCGCGACGTTCTCGGGCGCGATTTCCAGGACGCCGGTCTCCGACGCCATCACCACCAGCCCGTCCTTCGTCACCGTGTAGCGCGACGGACGCAGGCCGTTGCGATCGAGCACCGCGCCAATCCTGATTCCGTCGGTGAACGCGATCGACGCGGGGCCGTCCCACGGCTCCATCATGCAAGAGTGGAAGTTGTAGAACGCGCGCTTGCTGTCGCTCATCTGCTTGTCGTTCTGCCACGCTTCCGGAACCATCATCATCACTGCATGCGGCAGCGAACGGCCGGTGCGAACCAGCAGCTCGAGACAATTATCGAAGGTGGCAGAATCGCTGCCGTTGGGCTCGACGATTGGCAGCAGCTTCTTGATGTCGTCGCCGAACAGCGGCGATGAAAACAGCTTCTCGCGCGCAACCATCCAGTTGATATTGCCGCGCAGCGTGTTGATCTCGCCGTTATGCGACATGAAGCGGTACGGATGCGCGCGGTCCCAGCTGGGGAACGTATTGGTCGAGAAGCGCTGATGGACCATCGCGAGCGCGCTCTTGAACGCGCTGTCGAGCAAGTCGGGGAAGAACTCCGGCAACTGCGTCGAGATCAACTGACCCTTGTAAACGACGGTCAGCGACGAGAGGCTGCAGAAATAAAATAGTTCAGGATCGAAGAGGCCGAGCTTCTCCGCTTCGGACGTCGCACGCTTGCGAATTACGTACAGCTTGCGCTCGAGCGCCTCGGCGTCGGCCAAGTCGTCGCCGCGCGCGATGAAGACCTGGCGAATCGCGGGCATCCCGCGCCGCGCGATATCGCCGCATGCCGATTCGACCACCGGCACGTCGCGCCATCCGAGCAGCCGCTGCCCTTCCTCGTTGACGATTCGCTCGAACGCGTCCTCGCATTCCTTGCGCTTGACCGCGTCCAGCGGCAGGAAGACCTGGCCGACGCCGTATTCGCCGGGGGCCGGCAGTTCAAAGCCGAGCTTGGCCGTTTCGCGCGCGAAAAACTCGTGCGGAATCTGCACCAGGATTCCGGCGCCGTCGCCTGTGCGCGGATCGCATCCGCATGCGCCGCGATGCGTCAGGTTTTTCAGCACCTGCAGGCCTTTGCCCACGATGTCGTGCGAGCGTTCGCCCTTGATGTTGACGACGAAGCCGACGCCGCACGCGTCATGCTCGTGGGCAGGATCGTAGAGGCCCTGTGCTTTTGGAATGCTTCGGTAGTTATGCATCATGACACCCGTCGAGAATCCGGGGGTATAGATTTCGCGGAAGCGTGACGATGGCGCCTGCCGTTGGCAGCCTCGTGCGAGTCGCCGTTGGAATGGACCGAGATCAAACTGCGCTCGGTATGCGTCGACAGCACCACCATCGTCTCCGTTCGCGCCACTCCCTCGATCGAGCGGATCGCACTGATGAGCCGCTCGAGCGACGAAGTATTCTCGGTTTTGATTTTCATCATCAACGTGAACTGGCCGGTGACGTGATGGCACTCGAGCACGTCATCGAACAGGGCGACGGATTCCTCGAACAGCGAATTTGTTTTCGGATGCGAGATCGAAACCCCGATGAACGCGGTGACATCCTTGCCAAGCCGGGTCGCGTCCACGGTGGCGTGGTAGCCGGTGATAACGCCGCCGTCCTCGAGCTTTTTCACGCGCTCGTTCACCGACGGCGCTGAAAGCCCGACCTGCTCGCCGAGCTTGACCAGCGGAATCCTGCCGTGTTCCTGCAGCAGAGCGATTATCTGCAGGTCAATAGCATCGAGTTCGGGGGAATCTCCTCCGAATTTCATAAGGTTATCCTCTTTGAGAGACGACGAAGTTAGAAGGAAACCAAAATTGTGTCAAGCGTTTGTAAGGATTCGACGAAATCGACTAAACGTTTGTTCAATTCAATTTAACGACTCCCGATGTAATATCGGCAAAAGTACCAATTTTTTGGCAATCTGTAAAGGAAGATAGGAGAGAACCGTGATTACGAAGGCAAAACCGGCACATTGCCGAAGCTGTCACCGAAGCAAAAATCCCGCCCCCGACGCCTCTTAATACCGGGTGCAGGGGTCACCCCTGCCGAAGGAAGTGTGGAACCCACGGCGGGTTTCACATTTAATCAAATGATTTACCCTTCCCCAGTCCGCGCGCTACTCGCCTTTGAAATTTGCCGCGCGCTTCTCGACGAATGATTTCGCGCCTTCGAGGTGATCCTTCGACGTCAGCATCAGATGCTGACCGTGGCGCTGGTAGTCGAAAAAGTACGGCAGATTCAGATTCAGCCCGACGCGCAAGGCTTCCTTCGCCAGACGCTGCGCGAGCGGCGCCTGCGCCGCAATTTTTTTCGCGAATGCCGCGGTCGCTTCGCCGAGCTGCGCGTGCGGCACGACTTTGTTCACCATCCCGATTCGCTCGGCTTCGGCTGCGTCGATGATGTCGCCGCTCAAGATCAGTTCGTAAGCGCGTGCGAGTCCGACAAGTCGCGGCAGCACGAGCAATCCGCCCGCTTCGGGAATCAGGCCGCGGCGGATGAAGACTTCGCCGAAGCGCGCCTGGTCGGAACACACGCGCATGTCGCACATCAGCGCGATGTCGCAGCCGTAGCCGACTGCGGCGCCATTGACCGACGCGATAGTCGGCTTGGGGTAAGTGACGAGCAAGTCGAGCGCGACGGGACGATGCTCGCGCCATTCCTCGACCAGCTTGCGCTGCGCGGGCTTGGCGTCGCGGAACTCGGGGTTGAGAAAAATTTCCTTGACGTCGTCACCAGCGCAGAAGGCGCGGCCCGCGCCGGTCAGCACGACGACGCGCACGCTGTCGTCGGCCTCGGCGTCATGCAACGCGTCGATCATCTCGTCGTAGGTTTTGATCGTCGCGGCGTTCATCGCATGCGGGCGATTGATCGTGATGGTCGCGACGGCGTCGCGCTTCCCCCTCCTGACCTGGGACCTGGCTGCCGTCCAGCACCACCTGGCCCGGCCCATCGGGCCAGTGCCCCGCGTTCAGCACCAGATCGTCGACCGATCCCCCGGGCGAGGCCCGCCCGGCCAGCACGAGTCTGCCCGAACGGCTGACCGCCGAACTGCGCCTGGACCGTGGCCGCACCGAACGGACCGGCCGCCGCGGTGACCCCATCGAGCCGGATCACGTCGCCGCGGCGGACTGCTCTGCTTTCTCATCGGGATCCTCTTGCTAAGGAAACTCGCGGCCGGGCCGAGGGCTCGGGGAACCGGAAGGCCCGGCCGCATACGCCAAGGTGACACATCCGGTCGGCCGGGCGCAGTGGCCCAAGGCCCCGAATCGGGGTGAAGCTAGCTCCACCCCCGAACGTGAACTCAGCTGGATAGGCAGGCCCTAGCCGACGGCAATACCGTGGACCCATGGTGACCGTCGTCCAGCACCGTGTCGGGCTTGCCCGGCCCTACCGCCGCGTCCCGTGGTCGCCGCGGGCCTGGTGCCAACCTGTACCTGGCCGAGGCATCCCGGCACAACTCTTCGCAGTGCTCCTCGTACTAGTCCCGTGGTGGTCCCTGGTTACGCCGTCATGGGGCCACGCGCTGGGGCACCGGAACTGGGGGAAGGTGTGGCCGCTGCCACTGCTCATCCTGGTTGTCGTGTTCCTCGCGGTGCCGCTGTTCACCGGGATTCACCGCCACCGGCTGCGGGCCACCGCCGGGGTGCTCATACCGCCGCAGCCCGTCATGCCGGACCGGCTGACCGTGCGGGGGATCGTGGCCGCGGCCCCGCGCCGGCCACCTGGCGCCAGCTCGGTTATGACCTGCTGGCTGGCCCGGCGCTGGCGGCGGCCGCCATCATCGCCGTCGGGGTGTGGCTGGCGGGCGTCCTCTTCACCCTGGTGTACGCCTGGAAGCTACCCGCGGGGAGCCTGCTCCAGCGCGGCCAGTCGTCGTCGCCACCCGGGCACCTCCCGCCCGTGTCCTACATCCCGATGGACGTATTCCTGACCGCCGGGGGCTGGCGCTGCTGGCGGTCGCGCCGTGGCTCACCGCCGCGGTCGGGGCGCTGGACGCCAGGGCCGCCCGGGCACTGCTGGGCCCGAGCCGCGCCGAGGAGCTGGAATACCAGGTGGAGCGTCTAGCCCAGACCCGGGCCGGGGTGGTCGACGCCGCCGACGCCGAGCGGCGGCGCTTGGAGCGGGACCTGCACGACGGCACCCAGCAGCGGCTGGTCTCACTGGCGATGCGGCTGGGCATGGCCCGTGCCGAACAACCTGACGAGGCCCAGGCGCACCAGGTCATCGCCGAGGCCCACGAGGAGGCCAAGGCCGCCCTGGCCGAGCTCCGCCACCTGGTCCGCGGCCTGCACCCGGCCGTGCTCGAGGACCGCGGCCTGGACGCGGCGCTGTCCGGCGTGGTGGCGCGGCTCCCGATCCCGGTCCGGCTGACCGTGGACGTACCCGGCAGGCCGCCGCCGACGATCGAGGCGGTCGCCTACTTCGTGGTCTCCGAGGGCCTCACCAACATTGCCAAACACGCCCAGGCGAGCCAGGCGGAGGTGTTCGTGCAACAAGCCAACGACCGGCTGCACATCATCGTCAGCGACGACGGCGTGGGTGGCGGCGACCCGGCCCGCGGCACCGGCCTGGCCGGCCTGGCCAAGCGCGCCGCGTCGGTCGACGGAAGCTTCGAGATCGTCAGCCCGCCCGGCGGGCCGACCCTGCTCACGGTGGACCTGCCATGCGCGCGGTAGCCACACCCGGCCGCTGGATCTGGGGCCTGTCGGGCCTGATCACCACGGCGGCCCTGGTCGTCTCCGGTACCGCGCTCATCACCTCAGCCGGGCAGGCGGAGAACGCGCAGCCGCAAAGCACCGCGACCCGGACGGTGACGGTATCACAGCCAGTCACCAGCCTGACCGTGCAGAGCTACGGCGGTTCGGTCCAGGTAACGGCCGGACCCGTCCGCCACGTTGAGATCACCGAAACCATCATGTACGACCCGCAGGACGGCGGTCGCCCGCGGTGGCGAGCGCGGTGCCTACCGGCCCGCTCAGCGCTTCGCCGGCGGAGTGCCGTCGACGTCCGGCTCCTCCCTCGGCCGTCCGCCCGCGGTGGTGCAGTCGGTGTCCGGCGGCCACCTCAGCCTGGCCGCCCCCGCGCGGCCACCTCCGACTGCAGCGTCGGCTTCTCGGTCATCACGCCATCGGACGTCACCGTCACCGCCACCACCGAGGGCGGCCCGGTGACCGTGTCCGGGATCGCTGGAGCGAACCTGGACTCCGGTAACGGGTCGGTGAGCGCCACAAACATCGGCGGCCCGCTCACCGTCACCACCGGCGGCGGGTCGCTGCGGCTGGACGGCCTGACCGGCATCCTGAACGTCGACACCGGCGGCGGTTCCCTGACCGTCCAGGGCATCGCCGCCACCAGCGCCACCATCACCACCGGCGGCGGCGACGCGCGGATGACCTTCGCTACGACACCGGACTCGGTGATGGTCAGCACCGACGGCGGCTCCGCGCAGCTGGCGGTGCCCGGCGGCCCTTATGCGCTGAACGCCGACAGCGACGGCGGGCCGCAGTCGGTGGGGATCGCTACCGACCCGGACGCCCACCGCTCGATCACAGTCATCAGCGGCGGCGGGCCGCTGCTGGTCGGGCGGCAGGCCGGTGACCGGCGGCCGGGATTGAGGAGTGGGTTATCGTCAGGCTTGGTCCGGGGCCTGGTAGCCGCGGCCGCGGATCAGCCGGACGGGGGTGTAGATCAGCACGTC
>CAVVGR010000011.1:0-180730 GCA_963747845.1 uncultured delta proteobacterium | reverse complement strand
AAAATCCATTTGCATCGAACGCAAGTGTACAGGTAGGGCTGCGGCCGCAGCGGGCCGGGCCGGTCGAGAGATTCAATCGCGAAATGATGGCAGGTTTCAGCCGCGCTGAAGGCCGGCTTGCGCCGGGTGCGCATACGTCCATCGACGGCGGCCTGCGCCAGCGTGGTATATGGATCGAACAAATGCAGTTCCATAACCAGGTAGATCAGCAAGACCTACGCCAGCATCGGCGCGCCGCTGCCGCGCGTTTGAAATCATTGAAAGATCGCGCACTTCCGATTGAACGGCTGGTCTTGCGAAGCGCTGCGGCGCGACTGACATTTCAATTTGAAATGTCGCGGCATTCCAGCTTGAAAGATCTCAGGCGGCCTTATCGCTTCTTCAGGGCTTCGAGTTCGTCGAGCGTACGCGGCCAGTCTTCGTGCATCAGGCGCGAAAGCGCGCGGTCGGCGAGCAGGCGGCCGCCGGTCTGGCATTTCGCGCAGTAGTTGGTCTCGTTGCTGGCGTAGCGGATGCGCTGGATCTTGGCGCCGCATCGCGGGCATGGCAGGCGGTAGCGCCCATGCACCGCCATCTCGGGCCGAAACGCGGTTACCTTTTCGGGGAATTCGCCCGCGGCTTCCGCGCGCAATCGGTCGGTCCATTCGATCAGCGTCGCGCGAGTCGCGTCGTACAGCCGCTCGATTTCCGCATCACGTCAGCTTCTGCGTCATCGCGATCGGCGAGAGCTGTGCGCGATGCAGAATCTCGTCGGAGTAGGAGTTGCCGATACCGCTGAAAATGTGCGGGTCGGTGAGCGAGCGCTTGAGCGTGTGATTGGACGAGCGCAGCGCCGCCGAGAATGCGCCCAGGTCCACGTCGAGCGGCTCGATCCCGCCGGCATCCAATGACTCGAGCCCCGCGTCACCTTCGACCACGTTCATGGCAGCGCGACGCTGAGTACCGGCCTCGGTAAGCCAGAGCCATCCGTTGTCGAACTCGAAGGCGACCAGGATATTTCTACCGCCGAGTTTCGGCGCGGACGTTTTCCAATGCAGCCGGCCCGCGATCTTGAGATGCAACACGATCCAGAGATTGCCATCGAGGCCGATTGCGATCTGTTTGCCCAATCGCCGAACCTCGCGAACCGTCCTGCCGTGGGTGGCGCTTATCGGTGGAGTCGTCGAGCGCAGCAGAAACGGCGACTTGACCAACGCGCGGATCAGCTTGTGGCCGACGACGCGCGCCTGGATGGCTTCGACGTACACGCTAACATCAGGCAATTCGGGCATCGCAGTTTTTCCCGGCGGCGGACTCGTCACGAGCGGTGGCTGTGTTAGATTTAGCCTGAATCACGCGCTGAAGGGGACGCGCCGATGAACTACTTTCTTGCGAAGAGCGAGCCCGGGACTTATTCGATCGACGACCTCGAGCGCGACCGCCGCACCGCGTGGGACGGCGTGACGAATCCGCAAGCGGTGCGCGCCATCCGCGAGATGCGGCCGGGCGACGTCGTGTTCATCTACCATAGCGGAGGAGTTTCGAGCATCGTCGGGATGGCGGCGGTGAAATCGCCGCCGCGCGACGATCCGAAGAGTCCCAAGTCCGCGGTGGTCGATCTGGAATTCGCGGGACGGCTCGATCCGCCGGTGACGCTGGCGGAGATCAAGCAGTCGGGGAAGTTCAACGACTGGGCGCTGGTAAGGCAGGGACGCCTGTCGACGATGGCGGTGCCGGAAAAGTTCGTAAGCTGGATGCGCGCGCGCTACCCGAAGGCGAAGATCTAGAAATCTCACTCGGTCACATGTCCTGAAAATAAAAAACGGGGACGGCCCTTACGGCCGCCCCCGCTGTACGCGAACTGAACTAAGCGCCGGCTATGGCGTGCTCTTCGCGGGCTTGTTCTTTGTTGAAGGTCAAGGTCATCGCGACAACTCCGGCTGCCACGTTCAAGCCGTTCTGTCCTTCGATCGAGACCGGCTGCAGCGCGATCGAGCTCTTGAAGCCGCCGACCAGCACGTTGGCGCCCGCGCCGACTCCCACCGCTGCGCTGGCAGTCGCGCCGCCGTAGTGACCCGCAAGTGCACCCTGGCCGAGGTTGGTGGTCGGGGCCAGGACCGCCCACAGAATTACGCCTGACTGAAGATAACCGATATCAGCGCCAAACTTGGTAATCGAGCCGGTGTAGTACTCGGTGTATCCCGGCTGCAGCGCATAGGCGCACTGCAGCTTGCGCGATGAGCCGAAAATAAAGCCCCATCCTGCCGCGACGTGGCAGGTCAGGTATCCCGCGCGAACCGCCGCCTTTGAGTCTCTGGGCCCGTGCCGACGGTGCGCCTGCGGCCAGTGCCACCGCCAAACCCAGTGCGATCACCATTCCTCGTGCTTTCGAATTCATTTCTTTCCTCCGTCCATGCTCAGGATTTCCCGTTCCCCCGGACCCGGTGGGAAACCCTCTCGTTGACTAACTGGTTGACCATGCAAGCTCTCACTTTGCTTCCTAAAATGCAATATGACCCGTCCGCGTTGGACGGCGCGTATCGATCACTTGACTATGATCTGCCAATGCAGCACCATCCTGCGGTCTTTGCTGATGCATACCATGGAGAACCCGCAGGAGATCCGATAGATGAACCTCAAGAACATTCTCGCAAGTTTCACCGCCGCTTCGCTGATTGTCTGCATGCTCGGCTGGGCCGGCCCGGCGTCGGCGCAGACCTCGCAGAAGCAGCTCGATATCGCGGCCGCGCGCGCGCAGCGCAAGGCGACCGTTGGCGCCAACATGAATCTCACCGCCGATGAAGCGTCAAAGTTCTGGCCGGTTTACGACGCCTATGAAGCCAAGATGGATGCGGTCGAAGATCGCCACGTGCGGGAGCTCAAGGCGTTCGCCGCCAAGTACAATAACCTCACCGATGCCGACGCGGCGAAGAAGCTCAATGAGGTGATCGCAATCCAGCAGGCGCGCCTGGATATCCAGAAGGAATTCATCCCGCAGTTCCAGGCGGCGATTCCGCAGGTCAAGGTGACGCGCTTCTATCAGATCGACAACAAGATCCAGGCGCTGATCCAGTGCGACATCGCGCAGTTGGTGCCGCTGGCGCAGGCGCCGGGCGAGGCTGCTTCGCAGTAGCCAGTTACGACGGGACAACCAGCTCCGCCCGCGAGGAGCGCGCGGCCATCATGGCAGCGGCGCGCCGCGGGCGGACTTATTTCTTGTGCAGGCGCGCGATCGCTTCGAGGATCAGCATGCGGGCGGCTTCGCGATCGACCCAATCCCCGATCTTCACCCACTTCCCCTTCTCGAGATCCTTGTAGTGGCGGAAGAAGTGATCGATCTGATCGAGCATGAGCTTCGGCAGGTCGGTGTAGTTCTCGATTCCGTCGAAATAGGGATTCAGCTCGTCGACCGGCACCGCGAGAATCTTCTCGTCGATGCCGTTCTCGTCTTCCATCAGCAGCGCGCCGACCGGACGGCATCTGATGACCGCGGCGGGCGCGACCGGCACTTGCGACAGCGCGAGCACGTCGCACGGGTCGCCATCCTCGGAGAGCGTGTTGGGGATGAATCCATAGTTGGCGGGATAGTACATCGCGGTATGCAGAAAACGATTGACGAACAGCGCGCCGGACGCTTTGTCGAGCTCATACTTCACCGGGATGCCGCCCTGCGGAATTTCCACCAGCACGTTGATGTCGTCGGGCGGATTGCGGCCGGGCGGAATTTTGCTGACGTCCATAGCGATGCGCGCCTCCGGGGAATGAGTGAGTAGAGCATGCGATGGCGGTTGAGGCCATCGCCTTCGCTAGCGGGTTACTTTAAGGCCGAGTTTCTTGACGCGAGTGTTCAGCGTGCTCGGCCTGATGCCGAGCAACTCGGCGGCGCCGCCGGGCCCGTAGATTTTGCCGCCGCTGCGTTTCAGCGCGGCGACCATGTTGTCGCGCGCGCGACGGCTCATCTCCTTGTCCGGTATCACCTCGGACTCTTCGCGCGATTCGGATCGAGCGGTTCGCCGGCCCGGACGAATCGAGTTTGGCGCCCGGAATCTCGAGCCGGAGCGACCCGAGGCGAGATGCGATCACCGCGCGCTCGACGGCGTTCAGCAGCTCGCGAACGTTTCCGGGCCAGTCGTAATCCTGTAGTTGCTGTAGCTGGCTCGCGGTTAACCGCAGATCCGAGCGATTGAAACGTTTGCAGGCCGCGTCGAGAAAATGACTCGCGAGCAGCGGCAATGTCGTCCCTGCGCTCGCGCAAAGGCGGCACCTCGATCGGAAAGACGCTCAGCCGGTAATAGAGATCCTCCCGCAATCGTTCCGGGCCGACCAGGCTTTTGATGTCGCGATTGGTCGCGGCGATAATGCGGACGTTGACGTGACGGGTGCGGTCGCTGCCGACCGGCTCGAATTCGCCGTCCTGCAGCACTCGCAGCAATTTGGGCTGCAGATCCTTCGGCAGCTCGCCGATCTCATCGAGAAAAAGAGTGCCGTGGTCCGCGAGCTGAAAACGGCCGATGCGATCGGTCACGGCTCCGCTGAACGCGCCCTTGTTATGGCCGAAGAACTCGCTTTCGAACAGCTCGCGCGGAATCGCGGTGCAATTGATTTTAATCAACGGCCGGTCACGCCGGCTGCCGTTGTCATGGATGGCTCGAGCGACCAGTTCCTTGCCGGCTCCGGTCTCGCCAAGAATCAAGCACGCTGGCATCGGTCGGCGCGACCATTTCGATCTGCTCGAGCACGCGGTGCATCGCGGCGCTCTTGCCGAGGATCAAACCGTCGGCAGCCTCTCTGACTTCCTCCGCAGGTACGCGCTCTCGGAGCTCGAAGCGCTGACGCAACTTGTCTATTTCATCGAAGGCGCGAGCGTTGGCGATCGCGACTGCCGCGGTATCGGCAAAGGCGCCGAGCCATTCGAAGTCCCGCATCATCTATGACGGAGCGGCTGAATACGCCGAGGACGCCCAGCAGTTCGCCGCGGAATATCAGGGGATATCCCGCGACGCTTTGTATCCGTTCGCTCCGCGCCCACTTGGGCTTGTCGACACAGTTCTGCTCGTCCTGAACAGACTTAATCAGGATAGGCGTTCCGTCGGATTCGATTTGAGCGACTTTTGAAATACCCCAATGCAACTCACCGTCCAGGCGCGTCCAGTCTTCTTTGCGAACAGCCGAACTGATTGGCCGGCCGGCGCTTGCGATCAGATGCAGCCGGGAAATTTTTCCCGGCGGGCCCGGGTGTTCGAGGCAGCGTTCGCATAGCTCTCCCGGGTTCCGCCTGAGCCACACTCTGGCCAGGGCTGCTCCGCCTTCGCCGGCCAGACCCTCGACGATGCGCTTCAGCACAACATCGAGTGAACGTTCCTGGCTTACCGCATGGGCCACAGCCTGCAATACTTCTGGTTTCATCTGCGCCACTCCGACCTGAGGCAAACGAACGGCCAGTTATTTTCGAAGCAACGAGACTTCGCTGCGCGAGAGCGATTTCAGCGGAACTTCGTTCCGGCGGTCCACATTTGGTTGGCTCCCCCTAACTGAAATCAAGCATTTAGTTGTTTGCCACTCATGGCACAACACATGCTGCAAGCTGCTCTCCTTGAAAACGTAACGTTCGGCGGGCTGCACCGCGGGAAACGGTGGGGGTGCGATGGACCGTTTGGGACGTGAGAACGCCGCGATCTTCGAGGCCGACCGTTCCGCTCTGGCTCGTGAACTGCACATCCTCCGGCGTCAAATCGAGGAGTGCGCGATAGAAATAGAGATGGTGGCGGCCGAGGGAGTGTTCGATCGGTCACTCTCTCGAGCGCTCATGCGGCGAGCGCAGAAGTTGCGCCTGGTCGCGAGAGATTTGACCAACCTTCTCGGCTTGGTGGAACGAGCGCGGGTGCCCGCCGGGACCAGGCGACGCCCACCGAAGCCGGCGCCGCCGCTTCAACGCAGGAAACAGAAATGACCGCGCTCGTTTGTTGCGTTGGCCGCGAGCGTGTCAGGAGTTTTTAGGTCGGGTTCCACTCGACATGGGTTCCCGCCTATCAGTTGCGTCTCCGCTGACTAGAGGTTATTAGTTCGGCGCTGGCCCGGTCGTCGTGAACGGAGGGGGTATCCACCTCGATGCTGTGCTGCTGTCCGGCTTTGTCAGGGACATTCGTATGAATCTTGCCGCTGATGAGAGTCACTCGGCTCGGCAGCGTCTGTCCACTGACGACCATTGCATCCTCGATGGCGACGCCGGTGCCGCCGCCGAGCGTTATCGAGCTGCCGTCGGCAAATCCCAAAGTCGCCGACGCGTCGGGTGCGGTGGTCACCCGGTCATGAAGTTTCAGCGCCGTCCCTGCTGCGCTGCGAGCGTGCCGCTCGCGCGTTGGATTTGCGCGCTCCCGGTCACCTGCGTCACCGTGCCGACGGAGTCATCGGCGCGCGCCTGCGAGCCGGCACTGAGCAACGCGAGGATTGCGCCGGCCATGAGCAATGCGATCGATCGTTTGGTGGTGCGTGGTCGGTAGCTGCCGAATTGTATTTTTTTCATTTCGATTTCCGTTCAGTTACGTAACCGAAAGAGTGACGACGCGTATAGGATAGCACCAAACCAATTTGAACGCGTCTAAGCTATAAAGCGCAACTTCTGCGCCTCTGGCGTTATAGATGGTAAATTTGTCATTATTCTAGCGTTACGAATGACGGATATTACTAAGTAAAGGGGGCGATGCTCAAGTGAGTGCGATAAAGCACCTATATACTCAGACTCCTAGTGTCGTCCCGCGGCCAGACGATGGCCGAATACGTGATGATCGTCAGCGTTATCGCGGTGATCGTGTACGCGGGATATCAAACCTTCGGCACCACTCTCGGCACGCAGGTAACTTCGATCAATCATCAGTTGTAGGTTTGCCGCCTCCGATAGTTGTAGGACCTGCCCGCGCGCATCCCGCGCGCGATCTCTTTCGATACGATACAAAACCGCCTGCTTTCTGCCTCCTGCGGCACCGAAATAAGCGATCCGAATCCGACGCGCGTTGAAACTGCGCGCGCGCGCCGATAGCGTGATGGCGGGTACGCGCGATTGAGGGGAAGGCGGAACACTGTTCTCGCAGCGCTGTTTGCTGCCGGCGCGCTCACACTGGCGGCGGGATGCACGACCACCACGGAGACCGATCAGACGCTGCCGCCGTACGCATCCATCTCGGACGCGGGACGCGATCCGGCGAGCATGGCCAAGCCTCCGCCGGATGATTCGGACGGCGTCATGAGCTCGATTGGAGACGCAATCGTATATCCGTTTCACGTCATCGGTGAAGCGTTCGAATCGAACAACAAGGTCACGAATCCGTACTCGAACTAGATTTTCCGATCGTGCGCCTGTCCGATTGTGAACACCAGAACATTTACCAATCTCGAAACCCCGCGCCTGGTCCTGCGGCGGTTTCGCGAATCAGACCTCGCCAGCTTCATCGCCTATCGAAACGATCGCGAGGTCGCGCGCTACCAGTCGTGGGATTCGATCTCGCGCGCTGAAGCGGAGCGATTCATCAAGCAGCAGAGTCATCAGCGGCCCGGCGTCCCGGGCCGATGGTTTCAATTCGCGGCCGAGGTCAAAGCGGGCGGCGCGCTCGCCGGCGATTGCGCTCTGCTGGTGGTCAGATCGACGCGCCGAACCGGAGAAATCGGCTACACCTTCGCGCGCGAATTCCAGCACCTCGGCCTGGCGACCGAAGCCGCGCAGGCCGTGCTGGATTTCGCGTTCGAGTCGCTCCTGCTCACCCGCGTGATCGCCACCACCGATTGCCGCAACGGCCCGTCGGTCGCGCTGATGGAGCGGCTCGGCATGAAGAGGGAAGGACACCTGCTCCACCACGCGTTCTTCAAGGGCGAGTGGTGCGACGAGTACCGATACGCGATGTCGCGCGAAGAATGGCCGCGCGTTCGGGCGGCGCAAGACGGCTCGCAAATCCGTTTGCGCGGTGCTTGACAGCAGCGCGTCCGGCGTCGTTTACCTGACTAATCCGCCTGCCAGGAGGATTTGCCGATGACCCGGATAATCGACGCCGACGGGCATGTCGTCGAGCCGCGCGCGCTGTGGGAAGATTACGCCGAGCCGCAGTTTCGCGAACGGATGATCCAGATTCGGCGCAATCGCGACGGCGGCGACGAACTCTGGATCGACAACGAGAATCGCAGCCGCCCGTCACTGCCGGTGGCGGCGTCGATGATGCCCGGCGGACTCTCGGATCTCGAGCGCGCGCGCAAACTCACCTGGGACGACATGCTGCCCGGCGGTTACGATCCTCACGCGCGAATCAAGGTGATGGATGAAGAGGGTATCGACGTCGCGGTGCTGTACCCGTCCCTGTGGCTGCTGTATGGCGACCTGACTGATCCGCAACTCGCGGCGGCCGGGTGTCGTGCGTACAACAACTGGCTGGCCGACTTCTGCAAGGCGTCTCCGAAGCGGTTGTACGGCGTCGCGCCGATGCCGGTGCAAAGCGTGGATGAAGCGGTGCGCGAGATGCGGCGCGTGGTGCGCGAACTCGGCTTCAAGGCGGTGTTCATCAGGCCCAATCCGTTCAACGGGCGGCGGCTCAACGATCCGGCCTACGATCCGTTCTGGCGCGAGGCGCAGGAGCTAAACATTCCGGTCGCGGTGCACGGAAGTTTCGGCACGCGAATGCCGACGATGGGCGGCGAGCGTTACCACGACCCGTTCTTCTTCCACATGGTCTGTCATCCGTTCGAGCAGCAGGCGGCGTGCATGGATATCGTTTGCGGCGGAGTGCTCGCGCGATTTCCAAAACTGACGGTCGGCTTCCTCGAGTCGGGAATCGGATGGCTGGGCTACTGGCTCGATCGGATGGATAGCCACTACGAAAAGATGGGGACGTATGTGCCGTGGCTGAAGCGCAAGCCGAGCGAGTATTTCGCGGAGCAATGTTACATCTCGATGGATCCTGACGAGAGCACGCTGAGAGCGATGATCGACCTGGGCGTCGAGCGCAACGTGCTGTGGGGATCGGACTACCCGCACTTCGACTGCACCTATCCGGGCGTGGTGCGCGAGGTGACTCGAGCGCTGGGGGCGTTGCCGGAGCGAGCGCGCGACAACATCCTGACGCAGAACGCGCTGCGCTTTTACCGTCTCAGCTAGCCGTCGGCGCGGGCGTGGATGAGCACGCCGCCGAGCGTGCCCTGTGCGATGACGCCGTGCAGGCCGGAGTACATCGCGAGTACGAAGTCGTACCACTCGACGCCGCCGATCTTTTCGATCTCGTCGCGCTTGCGGCGGATTCGTTCGACGAACGTCGCGTACCATCGCGTGTAGTCAGTGCTTAGATCTTCGATCGTGCCGGGCGTCCATCCGGTTTCACGCAGCATCGACGAAATTTCGGATACGCGGATGGCGTGCGGGATTAACATTCGGCCATCAACCTTGAGCGATTCTTCGTTGGCGGCTGGCGCCGATGGTGTAATCGAAGATGACGAGTTGTGCGGTAGGCGTGGCGACTTTCGCAGTGCGGCGAGCGCGTCGCGCTGACGGGCGAACGCGTAGAAGGCGTTGAGCATATAGATGATGTCGAAGCTGCGCGTGACGGTGCGCGGGATGTCGAGCACGTCGCAGACGTGGAAGTCTGACGTCCGGGTAAGTTGCGCGCGCATATTCGATCGATTCGCTGTCGCGATCGATGCCCTCGAGGTGGCCCCATCCGTGGCGGCGGAGATATTCAGCGCTGCCGCCGCGGCCGCATCCGACGTCGAGCAACCAGGCATCGGCGTTCTTCGCAATTGAGTGGAAGGCGCGCTCTATCGCCTCTTCCTCGCCGGCGTGCGCGTAGTCGCCGTCGCGAATGAGCGCGAGGATGCGCTTGCCCTCGAAGGAGTTCATGTTCATCGGCGCCGGACTCACGAGACGAGTAATATACGAGCGCCTCGCATCATGACACCTGGAAGCGAAGCGCGAATGATGCCGGCGACCTAACCCCTAACCCCTTCCCCCGGTGGAAGGGGAACCGGATAGAAGAAATGTGCGTCGTTCTTTCGGCTACGACGCGAGGCGGCCAGTCGGCGGTGTCGGACGAGTTGCTTCGCCGATTTGCGGAATGGCGGGTTTGCGCTCGAGCGCAGGCGTAATCTCGCGGCCTTCGCGCCATGCGTTGTAACGCTCGAGGAATGCTTCCATGTAGGTGTAGAACACGGGCGTTATGTAGAGCGTCAGGAACTGCGAGAAGAACAAGCCGCCGACGACGGCCACGCCCAACGGGCGGCGCGATGAGCCGCCGGCGCCCAGTCCTATCGCGATCGGCAGGGTGCCCATCAGCGCTGCCATCGTGGTCATCATGATGGGGCGGAAGCGGATTATGCAGCCTTCGAAGATTGCGTCGGCGGGCGACTTGCCTTCGGTGCGCTGCGCGTCGAGGGCGAAGTCGATCATCATGATGGCGTTTTTCTTGACCAGCCCTACCAGCATGATGACGCCGACGAAGGCGAACAGGTCCAGCTCCATGCCGAAGAGCCACAGCGTCATGAGCGCGCCGAAACCGGCCGACGGCAGGCCGGAGAGAATCGTGATCGGATGGATGAAACTTTCGTACAGCACGCCGAGCACGAGGTAGATGACGAGGATCGTCATCGCGAGCAGGATGCCGAGCCCGGCGAGCGAAGCCTCGAAGGCCTGCGCGGTGCCCTGGAAATCGGTCGTGATGCTGTCGGGGAGAGTGACGGCGGCGAGCTTGTGCACTTCGGCGAGGGCCTTGCCGAGCGAGACGCCGGGCGCGACGTCGAAGGAAATCGTCGCCGACGGCAGCTGGCCGGAGTGGTTAACCTGCAGCGGGCCGAGCGATCGCGTGAACTTGACCAGCGTGTCGAGCGGCACCAGCTCGCCGCTGGACGAGCGCACGTAAAGCAGTGAGAGCGTGCCCGGCTCGTTCTGGTATTGCGGCTCGACCTCCATGATGACCCAGTACTCGTTGTTGGGCGCGTAGATGGTCGAGATCTGGCGCGCGCCGTAGGCGTTGTAGAGCGCGTCTTCGATCGCGCCCGCCGAGATACCGAGCGAGTGAGCCTTGTCGCGATTGATGTCGACGGTGACTTGCGGATTTTCGACCTGCAAGTCGCTGTTGACGCCGCGCAGGTCGGGGAGTTGGCGCAGTTTCGCCTCCAGCATCGGTGCGTATTTGTAGAGCGTCGCGGTGTCCTGGCTCTGCAAGGTCATCTGGTACATGCTGCGCGTGAATTGCGCGCCGATCTGAATGGGCGGCGGATTCTGCAGGAACACGCGCAGGCCGGGCACGCTGTTCAACGACCGGGCGCCATTTCGAAATCAACTGATCGACGCTGAGCTTGCGCTGCGAGGCCGGCTTGAGATGCAGAAATATGATGCCCGAATTGGTGGAGCCGCCAGGGCCGCCGGGTCCGACGCTGACGAAGTAGCTCGCGATGTTTGGATCGTCCTTGATGAGGCTGGCGGCGGCGAGCTGATGCTGGACCATCGCGTCGTAGGAAATTCCCTGCGCGGCGAGCGTGAAAATGATCATCTGGTCGGCGTCTTCGGAGGGGATGAAGCCCTTCGGGATCGCGTAGAACATGTAGATCGTCGCGAGCAGCAGCGCGCCGGAGAAATACATCGTCGCGCGGCGATGGCGCATCACCCACGTCAGGCTGCGCTGGTAGGCGTCGAGCATGCGATCGAAGTAGCGCTCGGTGACGGCGTAAAATTTGCCGTGACGCTCGCTGCCGGGCGGCCGCAGGAATCGTGAGCACAGCATCGGGGTCAACGTCAGCGAGACGAAGCCCGACACCAGGATGGCGGCGCCGATCGTCACGGCGAATTCGTGCAGCAAACGGCCCAGGATGCCGCCCATGAACAGCACCGGGATGAAGACCGCGGCGAGCGAGAAGGTCATCGAGAGGATGGTGAAGCCGATTTCCTTCGCGCCGTCGAGCGACGCTGTCATCACGTCCTTGCCCATCTCCATGTGGCGCACGATGTTCTCGAGCATGACGATGGCGTCGTCGACGACGAAGCCGACGCCGAGCGTGATCGCCATGAGCGACAGGTTGTCGAGCGAATAGTCGAGCATCCACATGACGGCGAAAGTGCCGATGATCGACATGGGCAGCGCGAGGCTCGGGATGATCGTCGCGGACAGGTTGCGCAGGAACAGGAAGATCACCATCACGACCAGGAAAATCGTGAGCAGCAGGGTGAATTGGACGTCGTTGACGGAAGCGCGAATTGTTTCGGCGTGGTTGCCGAGCACGATGATGTGCAGGCCGGCCGGGACTTCCCCGCGGAACTTGGGAAGCAGCCGCATCACGTTGTCGACGACTTCGACGGTGTTGGTGCCGGGCTGACGCTGGACCGCGAGCACGACCGACGGTTCGCCGTTGGCCCATCCGGCGGTCTTGTCGTTCTGCACGCTGTCGAGCACGCGGCCGACGTCCTCGAGCCGCACCGGCGAACCGTTTTGATACGCAACGATGAGCGAGCGGTACGCGGCGGCGTTGGTCAGCTGGCCCTTGGTTTCGACCGTGAATTCCTGGTGCGAGCCGTACAACGTGCCGGTCGGCATATCGACGTTGGCGGCTTGCACGGCGGCGGAGACTTCGTCGATGCCGATGCCGCGGGTGGCGAGCGCCTTGGGGTCGAGCTGAATGCGGACGGCGTACTTCTCCGAGCCGTAAACCTGGACCTGCGCGACGCCGGAGACCATCGAGATGCGCTCGGCGAGGTAGGTTTCGGCATATTCGTCGACCTGCGAAATCGGCATCGTGCTCGAGCTGAGGCCGAGATAGATGATCGGTTCGTCGGCCGGATTGACCTTTCTGTACGAGGGCGGACTCGGCATCCCCTGCGGCAGTTGCGATTGGGTCTCGGCGATCGCGGCCTGCACGTCCTGCGCGGCGGCGTCGATGTTGCGAGTCAGGCTGAACTGCAGCGTGACATCGGTCGAGCCCTGGATGTTGGTCGAGGTCATCGAGTCGAGGCCGGCGATGGTCGAGAATTCTTTTTCGAGCGGTGTCGCGACCGACGACGCCATCGTCTCGGGACTGGCGCCGGGCAGGCTCGCGCTGACAACGATGGTCGGGAAATCGACGTTGGGCAGATCGTTTACCGGCAGATAGCGATAAGCCATCAAACCGAACAGAACGATCGCGAGCGAACTCAGCGTCGTCATGACGGGGCGGCGGATGAATACTTCGGCGATATTCATGATGGCGCGCCGGCGTCGCCGCTTAACCCGGTTTTGATCGTCACCGTCGCGCCCGGAATGAGCCGTAGCTGTCCGTCGGTCACGACGGTTTCGCCAGGCTTCAATCCGCTGGTGACAACGGTCTGGTTGTCGACCGATTCGCCGATGACGACCGGCCTGATCGTGGCCTTCATGTCCGGTTGCACGACGAAAACAAAGGAGCCCTGCTGGCCGGTTTGCACTGCCTGCGACGGCACCAGGATCGCGTCCGGGTGTTCGCGCAGAACGAGCGTCGTGTTGACGAACTCGCCGGGCCACAGGCGATTGTCGGCGTTGGCGAACTGGCCCTTGAGATTTATCGTGCCGGTCTTCGAGTCGACGCTGTTGTCGACGAAGCTAAGCTCGCCGGATTCGAGCGGGCCCTGCTGCTCGGGGAGAGATACCTGCACGGCGAGCTTCTGCTCGGCCATGAACTCGCGCACGGCGGGCAGTTG
Source organism: uncultured delta proteobacterium (assembly GCA_963747845.1). Classification (GTDB taxonomy): domain Bacteria; phylum Desulfobacterota; class Binatia; order Binatales; family Binataceae; genus Binatus. Next base: position 167,079 of record CAVVGR010000011.1, on the reverse strand, counting down.
CTGCTCGGGAATCGAGAAGTCGACGTACACCGGATGCACCTGGTTGATGACGACCATGGCAGTGTCGGCGTCGGGCTTGACCAGGTTGCCGGCGTGAACGAGCAGGTCGCCCGTGCGGCCGTCGATAGGCGCGCGAATCTCGGTGTACTCGAGATTCAATCGAGCGGTCTGCACGGCGGCTTCGTCGGCTTGCATCGAGGCCGACAGCGAGGCGGCGGTCGCCTCGACCTGATCGTATTGCTGGCGCGAGCCGACATTCTCCTTGAGCAGAGTCAGGTAGCGCTGCTCGTCGGCTGCGGCCTCGCGATATTGCGCGCGATCCTTGGCGAGATTCGCCTGTGCCTGTTGCAGCGCGGCCTCGAATGGACGCGGGTCGATCGTGAACAGCAGGTCGCCCTGCTTGACGTCCTGACCCTGAAGGAAGTGCACCTGCATGACCTGACCGTTGATTTGCGCCTTCACGTCTACGGTCGAGAAGGCCTCGACGCGGCCTATCGCGCGGATCGTGTCGGCGACATTTTTCTGCACTACCTTGGCCGCGAGGACCGGGACCGCGTCGCGCTCGCCGAAAGTATCAGCCGGACCGTGCGAGCATCCTGCGATCGCGATCAGTGCGAGCGTCGGGACGAGAGCGGTCGCGCACCAATGCTTCAAAGTGAGACTGCCTTTCAACTCGCGAACTAAATAACCGCCGAATCGGGCCAAAGTTACGGCCTTCGGCACGATCGCGAGGCCTGCGGGATACTATCAGGCCCGCACAAGTCGAGAAAATCTGAAAGGTGAACCGAATCGATGCTCCGGTCAGTGGTGAGAGCTAGCCGCTAAGGTCGGACGACTGGCCGGCAGCCGGCAAAGGCCGTCGCTTTCTATTTGAAAAGCCCAGTTGAAGCGTGCGTGCAGATTCTCGAGCGCGATTGCGGCGGTCAGGTCCACCAGCGCTCGTTCATCGAAATAGCGGCGCAGTTCGTCGAAGAGTTCGTCGGAGACTTCGACCGGCGTTCGCGTCATCTCTTCGGCATATCGAATCGCGACACGTTCGGCGGGCGTGAAGAGCGGATTCTCGTCGTAGGTGTCGAGTGCGGCGAGAGTTTCCTCGGTGACGCCTAGCCTCATCGCAATTGCCGATCCGATATCGATACAGAAACTACAGCCGATCAGTTGCGCGGCGCGGACGCTTGCCAGGTTCTTTGTTCGCGGCGCGACTGCCTTGGAGTGTTCGACTGCCTGCACGAGCCCGGTGAGCCCCAGCGTGATTGCGGGCCGATATGCCCACACCCGAAACGGACTCAGCACCTTGCCGAATCGCCGCTTCATCATCCCGAACAGCGGCCGCAGCATCCAACTCACCTGGTTATTTTCGAGTCCCTGGATTCTCATCACGATTACCTACTTCGCCCGAACCGGGCGCATGAAAGAGTCTTTCGCTTCGACCGACTGGCTATAGAGGATCGCGCTGATCGCGATTAGTAAGAGCGTGGGAACGTAGATAGCCAGTACCTCGGTCACAAGATGCTCAGTCGAGAGCAGGCCGGCGGCGTGAGAGTACAGGTGAAGCGCGGAATGCATCACGCCGGCGATCGCGGCTACGACGATCGCGATCGCATTGCGGCCTGGATTCATCGCGGCCGCCGCGAGTCCTATGCCAACTGCCAGAAAAAACGTTCCGCCATCCATCACGAGGTGCATGTTGAACGGACCCGTCTCGGGCACGCCCGGCACCAGCTTGAAGAACCACGCGGAAGGGAAGAAGAACATCTCGATTCCGTTGACGATGTCCATCACGGCCAGGATCCACAAAAGTGGGACGATCCAGCGGGGCAAAGTGGAGTTCATGCTGCACCTCGGGTGGGCGTGCGACGCCGCAAAGGAGTTGGGCGTACGTGTGAGTAAACCGATATGGAAAGCGAGACGGTGATGACAAGCGCGAGCATGAGTTTGACAATGTTGGCGGTGCTCGCGGCGTCGAAGTACCAGAGTGCGATGCCGATTGGTATCGCGGCCATGACGGATTCTGTGAGTGTCACGCCCATGGTGACGGCAAAACTCATCGCGCGAAGTTTCATTGGCCACGACATAAGTGACTTACTCCGGGCCGCCAGGCAGATCGCCGCACATTGGAAAGACCGATTCGACTTCAACCGGGCCATCGACGCGCGCCTGGCATGCCAGACGCGTCCGCGGGCTCACCGACAAATGCCAGCGGAGCGAGAACTTCTCGGTTCCGCGCATGGGAGTCAGGTTGTCCTCGCCGGATTCGACTACCACGCGACAGGTTCCGCAGAGTGTGCGCGCGCCGCATACATGCATCAGTCGAATTCCGTTCTTCAGCGCGCCGCCGAGAAGAGTACCGCCGCGGCGCACTTCGATTTTCTCGCCGTTGAACTCGATGGGCACGATGTCGGGTCGGGCGGCGACCTGTTTCAGCCGGGAGGTAAACGTTTCCTTGAGAGCGCGATCTTCAACGCTGCCAGCGGATTCGACGACAGACTTTATTCCTGCTGCGAGATCCAAATCGTTGTTTTCAGTATTCATTAATCTTCCTTCAGACTCTTTCGCAGAGCCTTTCGCGCGCGCGCCAGCCGCGATTCCACCGCGTGCTCGCCGAGCCGCAGAATTCGCGCGATTTCAGAGACGCTGATCTCCTCGACGTACTTCAGGATCAACACTTCGCGGTACTCGGGTCGCAGCTCTGCCAGAGCGCGGCTGAATTCCCGACTAGCGCCGGCGTCGCGCGGCGTTGCGGATAAGTCTTCGGTGATCGGTGCCGCACGCATCAGGCGGGCGCGGCGCGCGTTCGTTCGGATGAGTGAGAGAACTTTGCGATGCGCGATCGCGCAGGCGAAAGTGAACAACGAGCTGTCACCGCGAAAGAACGGCAGCGCGTCGGCGAGCGCGATGAAGGTCTCCTGCATCACGTCGTCGGCCTCGGCCGCCTGGGCGCCGAGCGAATTCGCAATGAAGCGCCGGATGCGCGCAGCATATCGATCGAAGAACTCATGCGCCGCGTCTGCATCGCCGGCCTTGAGGCGGGCGACGAGATCGGGTTCAGAAGATCGAGGCGGTTGTTCGGCAGTCACGAGCGAGATTCTCCGCCCGGACCCCATCTGCCCTTTATTCGTTGATAGTTGCGCGCCCACAGATGACAGACCTTGCCCGTTCGAAGCCTAACCTCAATGGTTAGTCGCTTCGGCGGGGCAAAATCCGTCGCGCGGGATCGAATACGCTAGATGCTCAGATTATAGAGTTCCGCGACGTTGTCGTGCAGGACCAGGTTCTTTTCGTCAGCGGTCATGCCGACCGTGTGCTTGCTGATAACGTCCTGCGACCATGGCCAGGTCGAGTCGCTATGCGGGAAGTCGCTCGCCCACATCAGGCGTTTGATGTTGCAAAGATTGCGCACCTGGAATGCCACGTAGTCGTCCTGGAAGGTAGTGTAAACGTTCTCGCGGAAATACTCACTTGGCATCTTGGTGAGCGTGCCGGCCGGTAGCCAGTAGCGGTGCCGGTCGTATGCATGATCCATTCGATACATATAGTGCGGCACCCATCCGGCGTCGGCCTCGACGCATACTACTTTCAACTTCGGATGGCGCTCGAAGACACCGCCTAGCACGAAAGTGCCGATGATGTCCTGGCATCCGCGGATGATCGACAGGAAGCTGTTGAGCTTGGGACCGCGAGTCTGGAAGTTGTCGCTGGTGCTGGTCAGGATGTGGAAGCTCAGCGGCATCTGGAGATCGATCGCGGCCTCATAGAAGGGCGCATAGATAGGACTGTCGTAGTCCTCGAGCGCCGGATTACCGGGCATCATGACGCCCTTGAGTCCCAGGTCCTTCATCTTGCGGAGATCTTCGATGCCTTCCTCGACCGAGCGCATCGCGGTCTGGCCGGCGCCTATCAACCTGTCGGGATGCGCGGCGCAGTACTCGCCTATCCACAGGTTGTAAGCGTCGAAGCAGGCCTTCTTGTAGTCGAAGTCGCGATGGTTGCAGAGAATCATGCCGACGGTGGGGTAGATGACCTCGGCGGCGACGCCGTCGCGATCCTGGTCGGCCATGCGCGCGTCGGGATCCCATCCGCCCTTATGCAGCTCCTCGAACTTCGCGCCTGTGGTCCTGAGATCTTTCGCGTCCTTGCCGGCGGCGGCGGCGAGCGCGACGTTAACCGGACGCGGGAAGTCCTTGACGATGAAGACGTCGCCGAGCTTCTCGTCATGAATCATGTGCGGAGCAGTATCCTTATACTTGTGATCGATTCGATCGGTGTAGGTGTTGGGCGGCTCGGTGATATGAGAGTCGGCTGAGATGATTGGCTTCTGCATCGTATGCCCTCGATTGGCTTCGCGTCGGTGCGAAATCCTGACCGGGATTGGTTGCGCTGTTGAGGTTTCTATTTACTAGAGGATGACCTCGTTTACAACGCCGCGATTAACATACCGATCGGTCTGGACGGCGGGGAAGCGCGAGCGATATAGATACGAACAGAGGCACACGACGATGGACTACGATCTCAAGATTACAGGCGGCACGATTTACGACGGTACTGGCGCGCCCGGACGGGTCGGCGACGTGGCGATCAAGGACGGCAAGATCGCGGCGGTCGGCGAGGCGAAGGGCAAGGCGGCCGAAACCGTCGAGGCGAAGGGCCGCATCGTCGCGCCGGGCTTCGTCGATATTCACACGCACTACGACGCGCAGGTGATGTGGGATCGCATGATGACGATCTCGCCGTGGCACGGCGTGACGACTGTAGTCATGGGCAACTGCGGTTTCGGCGTGGCGCCGACGCGCCCCGAGCATCGCGGGCTTATCATGCGCACGCTCGAGAACGTCGAAGGGATGAGTCTCAAGGCGCTCGAGACGGGCCTCGGCTATGAATGGCCGTTCGAGAGCTTCGAACAGTATATGGATACGATCGAGCGGCGCGGTACGGCGATCAACCTTGGCGCGCTCGTCGGACATACACCGGTAAGACTCTACGTGATGGGCGAGGAAGCGACGGAGCGCTCCGCAACGGCGGACGAAGTCGCGGCGATGAAGGTGCTGGTGCGCCGCGCGATGGATGCGGGAGCGATTGGCTTCGCTACATCGAAGTCGCCGACGCACGTCGGTTACAGCGGCAAGCCGGTACCCAGCCGCATGTCGGACTTCGACGAGATAAGGACGCTTGCGTCGGCGATGGGCGAGGCGGGACATGGAATCATGCAGGCGACGATAGGACGCGAGCTGTTCTTGCGCGAGTTCGCGGATATCGCGCGCGAGATTCACCGGCCGATCACTTACACCGCGCTGCTGGCGGGTATGAACGGTCCCGGCGGCCATCGCGGGCCGCTCGAGGCGTCGCAGAAATTGTGCGACGAGGGTCTCAGCATAATTCCGCAGGTGACGTGTCGACCGCTTAACTTCGAGTTCCAGTTCAAGGCGCCTTTTATTTTCGAGAGCATGAGCGTCTTTGCGCCTGTCTCGGCAGCGGACTTCGAAGGCAAGAAGAAAATCTACGCGGATCCGGAATTTCGCCGAGCGTTCAAGGCCAAGGCGGGTGAAGGCTCGCATGGCGCGTTCGCCAATCGATGGGATCGTACCGTCATTTCGTTCTCGCCGAGTGAGCCATCGCTCGACGAGCGCAATCTGAATGAAGTGGCGCACGAGCGCGGCGTCGATCCTATAGACCTGGCGCTGGATCTCGCGCTGGCGTCGAACCTTGAAGCGCGCTTTCGTATGTCGATCCTTAACAACGTCGAAGATGAAGTCGCGGAGCTGCTGGCGGGGCGTCACACGGTGCTCGGACTGTCCGACGCTGGCGCGCATGCAAGCCAGCTGTGCGACGCATGCTTCTCGACCTACATGCTTGGCCGCTGGGTGCGTGAGAAGGGCGCTATCCCGATGGAGCGCGCAATCTGGATGCTGAGTGCGCGGCCCGCCGAAGTGTTCGGCATCACCGATCGCGGGAGACTTATGCCGGGCCTCGCGGGTGACGTCACGATTTTCGATCCTGACAAAGTAGGTGCGAGCAAACTACGGCGCGTCTATGACCTCCCTGCAAGCCAGGATCGGCTTGTAGCCGACGCCGAAGGTATCGACGCTGTGATCGTCAATGGCACTGTCATCCGGCGCGAGAACCAGGATCAAGTGACTGCTGAAGGCTCATTGCCGGGCAAGCTACTACGCCACGGCCGCGCTAGCGCATAGCACGAGTCCTATAGCGCCAGAACCCGGATAGGTCTTAGAGGCCTATCCGGGACATCGCATAACCTATCTCACGCAAATTTGCATTTCCTTGTAAGTCCAGCAATTATAATTGTTGGAAACCTTACAACTGATTGCTAACAAGGCGCGGACCTAGCAGGGGACCTAAAGGAGCACTTAATTGGAGATTGATAAAATCGTTGCAGACTTGAAGAAGGAAAGGGACCGGCTTATCAGCGCGATCACTGCGCTGGTGGGAGCGGGATCCGGCGCCTAAGGCCGCGAAGAGAGGCCGCAAGCCCGGTCCCAAGCCGGCGGCCACAAAGAAGAAGCGGCGCGGCGGTATCAGCAAAGAGGGCAGGAAGCGGCTGTCAGAGCTGATGAAGAAGCGGTGGGCCGAGCGCAGAAAGAAAGGAATGACGAAACTCGCCAAGTAGCAGCACGGCCGGCTCGATACGCATCTTAAGTGTGCGGTTGATTCACGACCGTCGCGTCCGCACAATCTTCAGATGGCGAATACAGTACAGCATGCGTTCGATCTTGCGGCGGAGGATTACGACCGCACGCGACGCCGCCTGGTACCGGGGTTCGATGACTTCTATCGGGCGGCGATCGATCTGATCCAGTTTCCGCGCGAGAGCAAGCTCAAGGTTCTCGATCTGGGCGCCGGGACCGGCCTGATGGCGGCCTTCATCGCGTATAACTTCCCGCATGCGCGAATCACGATGGTCGATATCTCGAACGAGATGCTCGAGCGGGCGCGCGCGCGCTTCGAGTTGGGCGGCGAGCGCTTCCGCTTCGAGGTCTCGGACTACGGCGTCGACCCGATCCAGGAAAAATACGACGCGGTGGTTTCGGCGCTGTCGATACATCACTTGAGTGACGAGCAGAAGCGCTCGCTGTTTGAACGTATCTACGGCGCGCTCAACGACGGCGGAGTATTCGTCAACGCCGAGCAGTTTCGCTGCTCGACACCGGAGCGGCATCGGTTCCATCACGAGCGATGGGTCACGCGGGTGCGTGAATTGGGCGCGGAGGAACCGGATCTGGCGGCGGCGCTGGACCGGATGAAGTTCGATCGCGCGGCGACGCTCGAAGATCAGCTCGAATGGATGCGTCAGGCGGGGTTTCGCGACATCGATTGCGCGTACAAGAACCTGATCTTCGCCGTTTACTGCGGCCTCAAGTAGTCGCGCTCAGCATACGAATCGCATGATCGGCGGCGGCGATAGAATGCCGCGTCCGGATTCAACGCATGCTCGCGTAGGCAGACCTCGGTAAATTTGATCGCATGCTCGTCGCCGGATGCGATTGCACGTTCGACGAGTTCTTCCTCGTTCCAAACCTTGCGCTCATCTATATGTTCGCGTGAAAGCGCCGAGCGCGTGCCGAAGGTCGCGTACATCGCGGCCGCTGCCTGCCATGCGTAAGCGAGCGCCGTCTGCGCAGTCGTATTGCGCAGATAAGGAAGGATAGGGCGCAGGGCGGACGGCCCGGTCACGGCATGGACGAACGCGATAGTCGTGTAAGTGTCGCGGGCGTTGGCGAGAAAGACGCGCGCAAAGGTGGCAGTCAGATCGGAAAGAAATGCGCGCGCGTCGCCAGCCGGATCGACAGCGTCGAGGGTATCGCTTGAACGGCTCGAAGGTCTCGAGTTGCGCGAGCGCGTCGGTGAATGCGCCGCCGTTGGCGCGGCGAATATCGGATGGAATCATCTGCACGCGAGCGATGGCGTCGGACGGCATCGCGCGCGCAGACCTATGGCGCTCGGCGGGAAGGGGTAGGTAGTCGGCGGCCCAGTATGCGAGACCGTCGGCGAGTTCGCGACGCCGAGCCGGAGTATCCTGGAGCGCGAGCGCTCGAACAGCGTGACCGGTGCGAATAACGCCGTGCGTCGCGGCCGCCATCAGACCCGGCGCGAGCCGCGCGGCCCAATCGTCGAGCACCGATTGCCACGGGCGCTCGCCGATTTCGTTGCGAAAGAACTCGAACCAATCCTCGGTGCGGCGGGCGTCGCCGAGCGCGGTGCGCCAGTTGTCGTTGGTGAGACGCGCGACTCGCGCAAGCCGTGGTGCGAGCAAATGCCGGTAACCTTCGAACCAATGCGGCGCTGCGTCGGCGCGTCCCATCGCGCACATCGCCTCGACCGCCATTGGCGCGTGATTGGAGAGCCCGTTATTCAGATCGGGGCCCATCGGCGCGATGACTTCGAGCGTTTCATCGAGCGCAGAGTAGTCGGCGGAATTCATTTCTCACCTTGTTAATTTGTAAAGTACTCGCTTTACATACTTAGTCAAGCTTGAACTTGACTAACGTGCGGCGACCGGTACCATCTCAATTGATGAAGCATGATGCGCGCGCGGAGGAGGGCGTCCTCTTCCAGCTTAAGACTCACGGCCCGCAGACCGCGGTGCAGGTTGCGCGCCGCTTGCGCGTGACCGCGATGGCCGTTCGCCAGCATCTATATCGCCTGAAGATCGAAGGTCTCGTCGAATTTACTGATGAACGGCGCAAGGTGGGCAGGCCGGCGCGCGTGTGGAGATTGACCAGCGACGCGGCCGAGCGTTTTCCCGACACGCACGGCGTCCTGACGGTCGAGATAATCGGCGCGATACGTGCAGCGTTCGGCGAGGCGGGGATGGACAAGCTGCTGCGCGAACGAACGCGCAGGCAACTCGAAGAGTATCGCGCGCGGCTTCGTCCTGCGAGGACTTCGATCGCAAAACGTGCGCAGGCGTTGGCCGGGATTCGCCGCGAGCAGGGCTACATGGCCGAGTGCACGCGGATGAGCGACGGCTCGATACTGCTGGCGGAGAATCATTGCCCGATCTGCGCAGCGGCTTCGACCTGTCAGGGTTTGTGCCGCGAAGAGTTGTCGCTGTTCCGCGCGGTGCTTGGCGACAAGGCGCGGGTCGAACGCACAGATCACATTATCGCGGGCGCGCGGCGCTGCGCATATCGGATTACAACGGCCGACCGTTGATTCGGGATCGCCGAAAATCGGCTGCGAGACGCTGAACGAACGGTTTGTAGAAAAGTCCCGGTCTCGGCTAGGTTGGGGCGTTGGAGAACGACGCGCCACCGGTGCCTCAAACGGATTCATCGCAGGAACCGACGCGCCTTCGCGACGTAACCGTCGATGCCGTCGGCGATTCGCTGACGGCCGAGGTCGAGTACGGTGCGCTTCGATGGCGGCTGTCGGGTGAAGATTCTACCGCACCCGATCCCGTGTCGTCGTTTCTCGGCGCGCTCGGTGGATGCCTGCTGCTGTCGCTGCGAATCGCGGCGCGGGTGCGCAAGGTTGAGCTCGGGCGGGCATCGGTTCATGCGCAGGCGAACGAAAAAGGGCACGTGAAAGAAATTAAAGTAGAACTTCAAGTCGAGACCGACGCCACTGACGAGCAGTTGCATCGGCTGGTCGAAGTCGCCGAGCGCGGCTGCCATGTTAAAAATCTGATTCGCGACGAGGTCGCGTTCGCGCTCACGGTGACGAGGATTTGAAAGTATGGGCGAGATAAACCTCTACCAGTATCCAATCTCGCCGTTCACCGAGAAGGTGCGGCGCGTGCTCACCTACAAGCATCTCAAGTGGAATCCGATCGACTGCCATTACGAGGACAAGACCAACCTGCTCGCGGTGACCAAGGGCGCGTGGACGCGGGTGCCGGTGCTCGAGTGGGACGGCGAGGTCGTCTACAACTCGGCGGATATCATCAAGTGGCTCGATCGCAAGGTGACGGCGAATCCGGTGATTCCGGCCGACGCGCGCGGCCTCATCGAAATAGTCGACAATTGGGCCGACAACACCTTCTTCATGCCGATCCTGTTCCTGGTGATTCCCGATCTGCTGCAGGCGGCCGGCGACGCGAAGCTGACGGCAAATCGCGAGAAGCTGATCGGCATGACTTCGGCGCAGATGCGCGAGCGGCAGGCGCCGATGAAGGAACAGCTCGTCAGCTACCTGCGGATGATTGACGATCAGCTTGCGGGCAAGGATTTTTTTCTAGGCAAGAGCTTCACGATGGCGGATGCGTCGCTTTACCATCCGCTGTTTTTTCTAACGCTCAACCCGTCGAATTTTTCGATAGTGAAAGATTTCGGCAACGTCAGTCGATGGCACGAAAGGATTCGCGACCTCGCTTAGTCGCAGGAGGAAAAACTAGATGGCACGCAAATTAGCAGTGGGAGTGAATTGGCAGGGCAAGCCCGATTTCAAAGCGATGATCGAACAGGCGAAGATCGCGGACGCGGCCGGTATCCATTCGATCTGGGTCGCTGAAGCGTGGGGCCGCGACGCCTTCACGCCGCTGACGCTGCTCGCCGAGCACACCAACAAGATTCAGCTCGCGACTTCGATCGTGAATATCTACTCGCGCACGCCGGCCGCACTCGCGCAGCATTTCGGCACGCTCGACGAGCTGAGCAACGGCCGCATGATCATCGGCCTTGGCACCAGCGGTCCGCAGGTGATCGAGCATTTTCACGGCGTCCAGTTCAATCCGCCGCTGACGCGGCTGAAGGAGTACGTCGACATTATCAACCTGATAATGGCGCAGACGCCGCTCAACTACGAAGGCAAGCTGTTCAAGCTGCAGCGCGGGTTTCACGATGCGCTTCGAGACTCCGCGCAAGCACATTCCGATCTGGATCGCGTCGCTCAACAAAAAGAGCGTCGAGTTCACCGCGAAGAAGACCGACGGATGGCTGCCCGTGATGATTCCGCTCAACTCGCTCAAGAAAGCGATTGCGGATTTTCGCGAGATCGCGGCGAGCGCTGGACGCAATCCGCGCGATGTCGCAGTGAAGGCGCCGGGACACGTGACTGTCACCGCGAATGTCGATCGCGCGAAGGCGGGACACGCCGCCAACGTCGCGTTCTATGCCGCGCGCATGGGAACTTTCTATTCCGAGCAGCTCACGCGCTTCGGCTTCGGCGACGACGTGCAGAAGGTCAAGCAGGCGTGGGACGCGGGCGGCTCGAAGGCGGGCACGGCGGCGCTGTCGCCCAAGATGCTCGACGAGTTGGGTTATATCGGCGGCGTCGAAGGCGCGGTCGAGCGGCTCAAGCAGCAGGATGAGGCGGGCGTCGATCTGCATCCGGTGGATATCCACGCGAGCACGCCGGCCGAGTTCGAAAAGACTGTCGCGCGCCTGCTCTGATGATCGTGCGGACGGAATTTGCCGACGCGCGGGAAAAGGCGCTATATCGAAACCGAAGACGACCACGTCAAGGAGGACTGAGTTAAATGAAAGCAGCAGTATTCGAGGCCACCAAAAAGCCTCTAGTGGTAAAAACTGTTCCCGATCCCGAATGCGCACCGACCAGCGCGATCGTCCGCGTCGAGGCCAACGGCATCTGCCGTTCCGACTGGCATGCGTGGTCGGGCGACTGGACCTGGATGGGACTCTCGGCGCAGCCCGGCGCGATCCTCGGTCATGAGTTCACCGGCGTCGTCGAGGAAGTCGGCAAGGACGTGCGCAACTTCAAAAAGGGCGCGCGCGTGGTGGTGCCGTTCAGCCAGGGCGACGGCACTTGCGAGTATTGTCGCAACGGCCAATCCAACGTATGCCTCACTCCGCTGCTGCCGGGGTTCTCGTATCACGGCGGCTTCGGCCACCTGGTCGCGGTGCCGTTCGCCGACATGAACCTGGTCACTCTTCCCGCGAGCATCGATTTCGTCGAGGCGGCCTCGATGGGCTGCCGCTTCATGACGTCGTTCCACGGCGTCGTCGATCGCGCGCAGGTGAAGCCGGGTGAATGGGTCGTCGTGCATGGATGCGGCGGAATCGGACTGTCGGCGATCAATATCGCGGCGGCCATGGGAGCCAACGTTATCGGCGTCGATCTCGATTCGGCCAAGCTCGAGCTCGCCAAGGGCATGGGCGCGTCGCACGTGATCAACGCGAAGAAGACCGATCCTCTGGCCGCGATTCTCGATCTCACCGGCGGCGGCGCGCACGTGTCGGTCGATGCGCTCGGGGTCGCGGCCACCTGCCGCAATTCGATCATGAGTCTGCGCAAGCAGGGACGTCATCTGCAGATTGGGCTCACGACCGCGGCGGAGCAGGGCGAGATCCCGGTGCCGATCGATCGGATCGTCACGATGGAGCTGCAGCTCATCGGATCGCTCGGGATGCAGGCGTCGCACTATCCTTCGATGCTGCAAATGGTCGAAGCGAAGAAGGTCACGCCGAAGGCGATGGTGACCGGGACCTGCGGCCTCGACGGCATCAACAAGATTTTCAACGAGATGAACACGTTCCAGAATGTCGGCGTGACGGTAATCAACAAGTACAACTAGGCGCTGCGTTCGCGGTTCGGGAAAATTAAACACGTGAGAGGGTCCTCGTGGACCCTCTTCGTTTATGGAGTCGCAAATTTGATGAGAGTGAGAATCCGGCTGATCGCGTTTGCATTGATGCTCGCGGCCGCCGCGTTGCCCGGCTTGTCGCGAGCGCAAAACGCTCCGGCAGCGGGCATCAAGGTCGAAGTCACAGGCTTTCGCAACAACAACGGGCAAGTGCGATGTTCGTTGTGGTCGGGGCCGACAGGATTTCCGCGCGACGACTCGCACATAATGAAGCACGTCTCGGCGCCGATTAAGAATTCCAACGGCGAATGCGTCTTCGCGGGGCCACTTGCGGCCGGCGACTATGCCGTCACGCTCTTTCACGATGAGGACAACAGCGGCAAATTCAAATCGAACATGATCGGCTACCCGCTCGAGGGCTACGGATTCTCGAACAACGTCGTGCCGCAGTTCAGCGCGCCGACCTTCGACGAGTGCAAGTTTCACTACGACGGCAGCGGCTGGAAGCAAATCTCGATTAAGATGATCTACAGATGATGAAAGCGGTAATCGTTGAAAAACCGGGCGACGAAAATTCGCTCAAGCTCGGCGAAGTGCCCGAGCCCGCGATCAAGCCCGATGAAATCCTGATTCGCGTCCATGCCGCAGGGGTGAATCGCGCGGATATTCTCCAGCGCCAGGGCTTCTATCCGCCGCCGCCGGGCGCGTCGGAAATAATCGGCATGGAATGCGCCGGCGAAGTCGCCGCGGTCGGCGCTGCGGTCACCGGATGGAAGATCGGCGATCGCGCGATGGCGTTGATACCGGGCGGCGGCTACGCGGAGAAGGCGGCGGCGCATTTCGGATCGGCGATGAAGATTCCCGCGGCGCTGAGTTTCGAGGAGGCGGCCGCGATCCCGGAAGTCTTCCTGACGGTGTTCCTGAATTTTTTCATGCTCGCCGGCATCAAGCGCGGCGAGACCGCGTTGATCCACGGCGGCGGCAGCGGTATCGGCACCTCGTCGATCCTATTGCTCAAACTAGCAGGCGTGCGCGTGATCGTAACCGCGGGCTCGGACGAGAAATGCGAGCAATGCCGCAAGCTGGGCGCCGACGTTGCGATTAACTATAAGAGCGGGCCGTTCGCGCCGGCGGTTAAGGCCGCGACCGATGGGCGCGGTGTTGACGCGATTCTCGACAGCATCGGCGCTTCCTACCTGGCGGGAAATATCGAGTCGCTCGCGCAAGGCGGGCGCCTGGTGCTGATCGGCTTGATGAGCGGGGCGCGCGCCGAGATCGATCTGGCAGCGGTACTGCGCCGTCATCTGAAAATTTTCGGATCGACCTTGCGCATGCGCCCAGCCGCGGAGAAAGCGCAGATCGTCGCCGCGTTCCTCGCGCAATTCGGCGCCGCGCTCGAAGCCGGCAAACTCCGTCCGCCAATCTACAAGGTCGTCCCTGCTGCCGACGCGCCGAACGCGCATCGCATGATGCAAGCGAGCGAGCACTTCGGGAAAATCGTGCTCAAGTTTGACTGAGCAGGTTTCTTGACCTATGCGTGCCCCAAGCATATTGTCCCGCCTTAGTCAGAACTCGGAGAATCCCGTGAAAGTCACCGTCATCATCTATTTCAACCATCCACTTACAAGATGAGGGATACTTCGAAAGCTGGCTTGAAAGAGCCTCGGGCGTCGAAGCCCGGGGCTCTTTCCTTTTCAGCGCGGGACGCCGCGCGTGAGACTTGCAATGCACTCGAACGCAAACAAGAGCGTGTTATTTCGCCACGCCGACTTCATGAAACTGTGGACCGGCGAAACTGTCTCGCTGTTCGGCACGCGGATGGGCGACGTCGCGATCAGTTTTGCCGCAGTGATCGCGCTAAAGGCGACGCCATTCCAGATAGGCATCCTCGCCGCGGCCGGAATTGTGCCGACCCTCGTGCTCGGCCTGTTCGCGGGCGTGTGGGTCGATCGGATGCGCCGCCGCCCGATTCTGATCGGCACTGACATCGGTCGCTTCATCGTGTTGGGCACGATACCGGTTGCCGCGATGTTCGCCGCGCTAACGATGGTCCAGCTGTGCGCCGTGATGCTGGTCTACTCGGCCTTCGATCTGTTCTTCGACGTCGCCTATCGGTCCTATCTGCCGTCGCTGGTCGAACGCGAAGACCTGCTCGACGCCAACAGCAAGCTCACCGCCAGCGCCGGCGTCGCCGAAGCGGGCGGATTCGCGCTGTCGGGCTGGCTGGTGGAATGGCTGACCGCGCCGTTCGCGATTTTGATCGACGCGGTCTCGTTCCTTGCCTCGGCGCTGGCGATCGCGCTCATCCGCAAGCCCGAACCCGCGCCCGCGCCGCGCACCCGCGATGCCACCGTCGCCCGCGAGATCGCCGATGGCGCCCGCCTCATATTCAGCGACGGCCGTCTGCGCGCATTCGGCGTCAACGTGATAGTGGGCGGCTTCGCCAACAGCCTGGTCGCCACTCTCTACGTGCTGTACGTGGTGAATGCGCTCGGCTTTCGGCCCGGCGTACTCGGGATGATCTTCGCGGTCGGCGGCGCGAGCTCGCTCTTCGGTGCATTAGCTGCGCGCCGGGCTGCCGACACTCTTGGCACAGGCATGGCAATGGTCGCGGGTCTCGCGATCGAGGGCGTCGCGTACATGCTGCTGCCGATCGCACGTGGCGCTGGCCCCGTGTCGGTCGGGCTGCTGGTCGCGCAGCAGCTAGTCGGTGACAGCGCCGCGACGGTGTATTTCATCAACGCCGTCAGCCTCATCCAGACGATCACGCCCGCGCCGATGCTCGGTCGCGTCAATGCCAGTCTGCGCTTCGTTCGCCTCGCCAGCGTGCTCGCCGGTCAGCTCGTGGCGGGATTCGCGGGCGGAGTGATCGGGCTGCGTCCGACGATTGCGATTGGCGCGGCAGGATTGTGGGTCACGGCCGCGCTGCTCGGATTTTCCGAAGTCGGTTCACTGACTGGAATGGCGGAGCATGCCGCGCCATCCGTTAGCACGCCGACGAGTGACCCGGCGAAGGGCAAGGGGCCGCAATTCGCACGGCTGATGGGCGTTGACGCGGGCCATCTGGTAGGATTCTCGGCGGAACACGTGAACCGCAAACCGATCAAACCCAGCGCGCTCAAACCGGGCGACACAGTTGCGGTCGTTGCGCCCGCCGCGGCGATCGAACGGGCGCATCTCGAGCGCGGCGTGAACGCGCTCACGGCGATGGGCTATCGGGTCAAAGTCTCGGAGCGTGCGCTCGCGCGTTCGGGAATTTTGGCCGGCGACGATCGCGAGCGGGCGGGCGAGCTGCAGAAATATTTCGCCGACCCCGAGGTCAAGGCGATTTTTTCCGCGCGCGGCGGCTATGGATGCGGGCGGCTGCTGCCGCTCCTCGACTTCAAGGCGATTGCCGCCACGCCCAAAATCTTCGTCGGCTTTTCGGATGCGACGTTTCTGCTGAATGCGCTGGTAGATTTCGCCGGAATGATTTCATTTCACGGGCCGATGGTCGCGATGGATTTTGCGCGAGGCTTGAGTCCGCGCGCGCTCGAGCATCTGCAAGGTCTGCTGAGCGGTAAGCTCGACGGCTTCGAGCTCGAAGCGCGCGAGGCGCTGCATCCTGGGCGCGCGCAAGGCGAAGTGATCGGCGGCTGCCTGTCGGTGCTGGTCGCGACGATCGGCACGCCGTATGAGCCGCGCTTCGACGGGCGCATCCTGTTCCTCGAAGACACCGGCGAGAAGGCGTATCGAATCGATCGGATGCTCGTGCAGTTGCGCCAGGCTGGCGCGCTTGGCCGCGTCGCGGGAATCGTCTTCGGCGCGATTCGCGCGATCGATGGCGACGAGCAGGAGAGCCGGATGATCGCGCGCTTCGCCGCCGAGCAGACCGCTGGCCTCGGCTGCCCGGTGTTGTACGGCGTCGAGGCGGGCCATGGCACCGAGAATTTTACGATTCCGTTCGGAGTGGTGGCGCGAGTCGATTCCGCGGCGCGTCGGATTACTTTTATCGAGCCGGCCGTGACGCGGTAGCGGCAGTTTTGTGGAGGACTGGCGTTGGGATGGAGTGAGGTTGAGCAGGCTTTTAACGAGGCGGTCGAGGCGCGGGTAATCCCGGGCGCGACGCTGATCGTGCGGCGCGGCGCGGACGTCGCGTTCGAGGGCGCATTCGGATTCAGATCGATCGAACCGACTCGATCGCCGGCCAAAATCGAAACCGTCTACGATCTCTCGTCACTGACCAAGGCGCTTTCGACCACGGTCGCAGTGATGCTGCTGGCGCGCGACGGCAAGTTTCGCCTCGACGATCGGGTGACGCGCTTTTTTCCCAACTTCGGCGTGCACGGCAAGACCACAACCACGTTTCGCCATCTGCTGGCGCATTGCTCGGGGCTGCCGGCGTGGCGGCCGTTCTACCATCGGATTGCGGATATCGAAAAAGCCGGCCGCGTCAACTTCATGGCGAGCTACGGCGCCAAGGAGTTCGTCTATGAGGAGATCCATCGCGAGAAGCCCGACGCCACGCCCGCGACCAAAACGGTCTACTCGGATCTCGGCTTCATCGTGCTCGGCGAGACGATTGAAAAGGTCGCAAGCGTCCCGCTCAATCGCTTTTGCCGCGACAAAATCTTCCGTCCGCTGGGTCTGCGCGCCACCGACTACATTGATATCTCGCTGGTCCGCTCGCGGCGGCTCGAGCCCGTCGCCGACATGTTCGCGCCGACCGAAAATTGTCCCTTGCGCAAGCGCCTGCTGATTGGCGAGGCCGACGACGAGAACGCGTTCGCGATGGGCGGGGTGGCGGGTCACGCCGGCCTGTTCGCTCCCGTGCGCGAGGTCGATCGCATCGCGCGTGAGCTGATCGCCATGCTATGCGGGGCGGTCTGATTTCATTCCGCAGAAAATAATTCGCGAGTTCTGGACCCGCGACACGACCGTGCCCGGCTCGACCTGGGCGCTCGGCTGGGATACGCCGTCGCCCGCGAATTCCAGCTCGGGGCATCGGTTCTCGCCGGCAGCTGTGGGGCATCTCGGCTTCACCGGCACTTCCATCTGGATCGAGCCGGAGAAAGAAATCGCGATCTCGATCCTGACCAACCGGGTCCATCCGCGGCGCGAGAATCAGAAGATTCGCGAGTTTCGCCCGAAGATTCACGACTTGATCATGGATGCGCTCGACGGTGGCTGATTCAGGCAGTGTTGCGCGTCTTGCGCGGATTCCGGCCGACGCCAGGCGCGTGCACCTGATCGGAGTCGGCGGCACTGCGATGGCGGCGTTGGCCGGGATGCTGGTCGAGCGCGGGTTGTCGGTCACCGGCTCCGACAATCAGCTCTACGAGCCAACGGCGTCGCTGCTAAGAAATTCGCGGGTCGGATTGATGACCGGATTTTCGCCCGCGAACCTTTCGCCCGCGCCCGACCTTGTGGTCGTCGGCAATGCGATCGTGCCGGGCAATCCTGAAGCAGTCGCGCTGCTTGCGTCGCCGATTCCGTATCTCTCGATGCCCGAGGCGTTGTGGCATTTTTTTCTGAACGGCCGCCGCGTGCTGATGGTTGCCGGGACGCATGGCAAGACCACCTCGACTGCGATGATGGCGCACGTGCTCGAGGCAGCAGGGCGCGACCCCTCGATGCTGGTGGGAGGAGTCGCGAGCGATTTCGGATCGAACTACCGTCTCGGCGGCGGCGCCGATTTCGTGATCGAGGGCGACGAGTACGACACCGCGTTTTTCGACAAGGGCCCGAAGTTTCTGCACTACCGGGCCACCGGCGCGATTATCACCGCGGTCGAGTTCGATCATGCCGATATCTATCGCGATCTCGATCATGTGAAATCGAGTTTTCGTGCATTGGTCGATCAGATGGACTCGTCGCGAGTGCTCGCCGTATGCGCTGATTTCCCGCATGCGCTCGAAGTGAGTGCAGGCGCGCGCGCGCAGCGGCTGACCTTCGGGCTACGCGACGGTGAATATCGCGCCGCGGAAATTACGGTGGGCGCCGACGGCGCGAGATTTTCGGTGACGCGAGGCGGTAGCCGAGTCCATGATTCGATCCATCTTCCGATTGGCGGTCGAATGAACGTCGCCAACGCGCTCGGGGTTTATGTGCTGCTGAGCGCGTTCGGCGTGTCCGGCGACGAGATTGCCGCGGGACTGCGCAGCTTCAAGGGCGTGGTGCGCCGGCAGCAGGTGATCGGAGAGGCAGCGGGCGTGACCGTGGTCGATGATTTTGCGCATCACCCGACCGCGATCGGCGTCACGCTCGAAGCGATCGCTGAACGATTTCCCGGCCGGCGAATACTCGCGGCGTTCGAGCCGCGCTCGAATACAGCGCGTCGCAATGTTTTTCAGGATGCGTTCGCAGCCGCATTCGATCGCGCTTCGCGCGTCTACCTGGGTCCCGTGTATTTCAAGGAAAACGATCCGATAGCGCCGGGCGAGCGGCTGGAGACAGGCGCGCTTGCCAGCACAATCAGCGCGCGCGGCCCTCACGCACTTGCATGCGCTTCAAATGACGAGATCCTCGAGAGAATGCTCGCCGATGCGCAGCGAGGCGACGTCGCGCTATTCATGTCGAACGGCCCGTTCGATCGATTGAAAGAAAGATTTCTGGAAGGATTAAAAACTCGCGGCAGATCCTAGCCTCTCCCTATCAGGGAGAGGCCGCGCCAACGGCGCGGGTGAGGGTCCGCATTCCTGGATGTATTTTCTTTGCTTCAGGTGTTGTGAGTGGTCTTTGAAGGGCCGCGCAATCAGGAACTCGGAATTTGGACCCGCACCCGCCGCTCGAGGACGAGCGTCGGCCTCTCCCTCTGACAGGGAGAGGCTATTCGGACTAGTAGCCCAGATTTGGATCCACCACATTCAGCAGCGGGCGATTTGCTGCGAACCTCTTCAGGTTGTCGGCGAATAGTTCGCAGGCTCTGTCCATGTAAACGCGACTGGCGCCTGACATATGCGGAGTCAGGATTACGTTTTCCATATCCCATAGCGGACTCGTCGCTTCCAGCGGTTCGTGCTCGAACACGTCGAGGCCGGCGCCGGCGATTTTTGCCGCGGACAGCGCCGCCGCCATCGCGCGCTCGTCGATCACTTCGCCGCGCCCGATGTTTACGATGTAGGCGTTGGGCTTCATCGCGGCGAATTCGCGCTCGCCGATGAACTTGCGGGTGTGCTCGGTGAGCGGCAGCGTGACTGAGATGTAATCAGACTCGCGCAGGATGGCCTCGCGATCGTCGGGGCCGAAGAAGCGGGTAGGAATTTTGCCTTCAGGATCGCCCAGCCCCGCCGGACACCATCCGGAATCAGCGCGTTCCGCCGGGTTGCGCTTTAGCGCGATCACGTTCATCCCGAATGCGGCCGCGAGCCGCGCCGTCTCCCTGCCGATCGATCCGTAGCCGATGATGCCGAGCGTCTGCCCGCGGATATCGTCCACGACCGCCATGAAAGTGCCCGAGCGAATCCATTCGCGGCGCGTCTGCGCGCGAATCGCGAGATGAATCCGGTGCGCGTACGCGAGCATCGAGCCCAGCGTGTATTCCGCGATCGGCGTCGCGTGAATTCCGCTGGCAGTCGTGACCGCAAACGTGGTGCCCTTGAGCGGCAGGCAGTGCGTGGTCAGCGCCAGCGCTGAGCAGTTGAATCCATTTCAGGCCGGGCGCGAGTTTCTCGAGGCCTTCAGGGACTCGAAAGGTAAGCATCACGTCGCATCCGGTGGCGACGAACTTCGCGACTTCCTCGTTGGTTCGGCATTGGCGATCTTCGAGCTCGACTCCCGCGACCGCCTGCGTGATTGCGGTGCGATGCGCGGGTTGCAGCGCGACGGTGGATAGAATTTTCATGACGGTATGAAAACTTTCGCACGGGTTCTCGCGAGCTTCAAGGAAAATCGTCCAGCTTGAGGGGAACTCGCGGCGAGCCTATATTTGCAGTGTAAATGAAGCTGCAAAAAATGTTTGCGCTGGGAGTGGCGGCAGCCGCGATGTTTGCGATCTCCCATTTTGCGATAGCGCAGGATTCGCAGACCGGCTCCCAGGGTGGCGGGCAGGTTTCGACAGCGCCTCCGATCGCAGGGCAGGGCGGCAGCGACGACGCGACGCTCGAAATCGCGCCGCAGCCTCAACTTGAGGCGCCGAAGCCAGCAGTCAAGGAAATTCCCAGCGACGGGAACTTCAACCAGGGCCAGGACAGCTCCTCGATCGAGCCGAGCTTCCGCCAGGGCACTGAGAACGGCACCGGCGATACCGACAGCAATGGAAACGGCAACGGCGACAGTAACCGGCCGCATGGGCGTCCCTATCTCGGGGTCACGGTCGAATACACGACGACGTGCTACCAGGGAAAAGAGGAGCACGGGCTCGAAGTGCTGACGGTCGATCCCAACAGCCCTGCGGCGCAGGCGGGCTTGCAGCCGCGGTCCGGGATGACGGCGGTGGGCGCGGCGGTCACGACGCTCAGGCAGTATACTGCCGGGCGGCTCGATTCTCGCCACCAAGGCGCTGGGGAGCACGGGGGCCGTGGGGCAGAATGGTGATCTGATCGTTGCGGTTGACGATCAGCGCGTGCGCGATCAGAGCGACCTGGAAAATGCGATGAATCGGCTCAAGCCGGGCGACACGATGTACCTTACTGTTATCAGGCCGCAAGGATCGGGCGATCACGTGCCGCACCAGACGATGAAAATCAAGGTGCAGGTCGGTGAGGTCGGCGAGCCGATCGCGAATGCGGCGCCGGGCGTCGGCGACGGCATCACGCACTAGCGCACGAACTTCATTTCACGATTGTGACT
The DNA here is from genome assembly GCA_963747845.1 of uncultured delta proteobacterium. Taxonomy (GTDB): domain Bacteria; phylum Desulfobacterota; class Binatia; order Binatales; family Binataceae; genus Binatus. Next base: position 145,814 of record CAVVGR010000011.1, on the reverse strand, counting down.
TCGACACTGCGCGTAACGCGGCGGCGGGTGATTTTCCGCCTTGAGCCTGACTTGCGCAGCACTCTACTATCGGGGCCGAACGCAAACCCTGGGTTGAGGTGATCGGCCATGCGAAGTCCGAGCGTCCTCATCGGCTGGCCGCTGCTAGTCGTCCTGCTATACCCCTGTGCTGCGCTCGCGGCAGACACTCCCCAGGACAAAGCTTCACCGTCGATAGTCGCGCAACCGAATGATGCCGCGCATCTGCGGCTGCCGGCGGCGCAGCCGAGCAACGGTGCGAGCACGCAAGTTCCAGCGCGCCAGCCGGGGGAATCGGGCACGGCGCTCGAGATAGCACCGCAGCCGTCGGCCAAGGTTCCTGCGCCGGATAATCGCGAGACGGCGGAGGAGCGCGCGTTTCGCCAATCGCGCGAGGCGGAGATCGCGAAGCTCAATCGCAATTTCCATCCGCACAATCCTGACGATGAGCACCATCGGCCTTACCTCGGGATCGATCTCGAATACACGACGCAATGCTACAGCGGCGTCGAGGAGCATGGCCTGGAAGTCATCAACGTCTACCCGAACAGCCCGGCCGCGCGCGCTGGCATGGTCGCTAGAACCGGGAGCACGCCGGCGGGCGACCTGAGCGCGCTGGGCAGCGTGCTGCTCGGTCCCGTCGCGCTGGTCACTTTTCCACTGCTGCGGAAGTCGGGAGCGCTGGGCACGCCGGGCGACGTGATCGTCGCGGTGGACGACATGCGGGTGCGCAACGAAAGCGAGATTCTGACCGCGCTCGGCCATATCAAGGCGGGCGACACGACCTATATCACTGTGATCCGGCCGCTTCCCGGCGGCGGACATCAATCGATGCGGCTCAAGCTGCATATCGATCACGAAACCGACGCGGCGGGGAACACGATCCCGGCGCCCGGCGCGTCGCCGGGTGCGGCGCCGTCGGTATCGACCGAGACCGCCGTGAATTGAGCTGAAAAAACGCGACGCGCGTTCGCGCGCGATTTTCTGCTATCATCGTAAGCACGCCAGCGGCATGCGCGGTCCTCGCGCGCATCGCCGCAGGGCGAATTTGCGTATTCGAACTGGAAAAAGTTGCAACGAAGCCTCAAAGAAGCGGCCGGCGAACTCGAAGCACGGCTCGCAGCAAATACCGAACGCCGATTCCCGGTGATGGGACTGCGCGGCGCGGCTGGCGCGCTGATGATTCGCGAGATGCGCCTGCGCCTGAATCGTCCGATCGTCGCGGTCACGTCGACGGCGCCAGAAGCCGAGGCGCTGGCGGGCGAGGTCGCGTTTTTTCTCGACGAGCCGGCGGACGCCGACGCCGCCACCCGCCGGGTGCATCTGTTGCGCTCGTGGGAAGTGAAACCGATGGCGCAACTGTCGCCGCCGACCGACGCGCAGGCGTCGCAGCTCGCGGCGCTGTTCGCGATGCTGCGGCATGAGTCGCCGCTGATCGTTACGTCGGCCGAAGCGCTGATGACGCGCACGATTCCGCGCACGGCGTTCAACGAATCGATCGTCAAGGTTGCCATCGGCGACAGCCTGGATCTCGAGGCCCTGGTCGAAGCGCTCGCGTCATGCGGCTATCAGCGCGTGCCGCAGACCGAAGAGGCGGGCGACTTCAGCGTGCGCGGCGGAATCGTCGACGCCTTCTCGCCGCTCTACCGCAACCCGGTTCGCATCGAGCTGGAGGACGACGTGGTCACGTCGATTCGGCATTTCGATGCGGACAGCCAGCGCTCGGGCGCCGAGCTGGTCGAGGCGACGATCACGCGCACGCGCTACGTGCCGCCGTCGGCGCTGAAGGATCCCAAGCTGCGCGAGCAGGTCGCGTTGCGGGCGGCGGAAATCGGGATGGTGCGCAAGGAGGCCGCGGAACTGTCCGAGGCGCTCGAGAACGGCCTGCTGTTTCCGGGCGCCGAACTGCTGATGCCTTACGTTTACGGGCGCGCGCTCGACAGCGTGTTCGACTACATGGCGGCGGGGACGCTGCTGTGGCTGATCGATCCCGGGCGCGTTCTCGCCGAGGCGAATCGTTTCGCCGACACCGTCAACAACGAGACCGCGGCTGCGGCGCAGAAGCCCGCGTTTCATCCCGCGCCCGAGTCGCTGTTCCTCGGGGCGGACGCGTTCGAGCGCGCGCTCGGAAAATTCACGGCGGTCGAAGTCGGATCGCTGGTGACGATGGCCGCGCCGCGCGAGGGATGGGCGGTGCCGGTCGAAGTAAAATCGCAGAACGCGTTGCGGCTGGGATCGAATCAACTGAGCGGAGTGAAGACGCCGCCAAGCTTCGAGCCGCTGGCGACGGAACTGCGCGAAGTCCAGCGCGGGCAGGGACGATCGCTGATGATCGTCGAGGGTGCGCATCAGGTGGCGCGTCTGCGCCGTCATCTCGAGGCGTGGGATCTCGAGGTCAACGTAGAATGCAAAAGCCTGTCGGCGCTGCTGGAATGGCCGGACTACCGGCCCGCAATTATGGAAGGCGAGATTTCAGCCGGCGTGGTGCTGCAGGACGACGGCCTCTACATCTACAGCGAAGAGGAAATTTTCGGTGAGCCGCGCGCGCGCCGCCGCCGGCGTCCGACCGCGAAGGGCGCGCTGCTCAATCTCGAGGAGCTCAAGCCCGACGACTTCGTCGTGCATCTCGATCACGGTATCGCGAAGTACCGCGGCCTGCGGCATATGAAGGTGGCCGACGTTGAGGGCGACTTTCTGAATCTCGAGTACGCGGGCAACGACACGATGTACGTGCCGGTCGAGCGGATAAATCTCGTTCAACGATACATCGGCGGCGACAACGCGGAACCTAAACTCGACAAGCTCGGCAGCGGCTCGTGGGAGAAGGTCAAGCGGCGCACGCGGCAGGCGGTGCTCGCGATGGCGGCCGAGCTGCTCGATATCTACGCGGCGCGCGAGGTGATGGAGGGTCACGCCTACCCGCCGCCGGGCGCCGATTACGAGGAGTTCGCCGCGCGTTTCGAGTTCGAGGAGACGCCCGACCAGCAGTCGGCTATCGACGACGTCATCCGCGACCTGACCCGCGTCAAGCCGATGGATCGCTTGATCTGCGGCGATGCCGGCTTCGGCAAGACTGAAGTCGCGCTCCGTGCCGCCTTCATGGCGGTGATGGACGGGCGGCAAGTCGCCGTGCTGGTGCCGACGACGATTCTCGCCGAGCAGCATTGGAACACCTTCCGCGAGCGCTTCAAGGACTATCCGGTCCGGGTCGAGATGGTCTCGCGTTTTCGCAGCCACAAGGAAAACAAAGCCGTCATCGACGACGCCGCCCGCGGCAAAGTTGATATCGTCGTCGGGACTCATCGCCTGTTGTCGAGCGACGTGCAGTTCCCGCGGCTCGGCCTGCTCGTGATCGACGAGGAGCATCGATTCGGCGTGGTCGACAAGGAGCGAATCAAGAAGCTCAAGAAGCTGGTGCCGGTGCTGACGATGACGGCGACGCCGATTCCGCGCACGCTGCACATGGCGATGCTCGGTATCCGCGACCTCTCGGTGATTCAGACGCCGCCGCCGGACCGGCAGGCGATTCGCACCTTCGTCGCGCATTTCGACGACGCCACTATCCGCGACTCGATCCTGCGCGAGCTGAATCGCGGCGGCCAGGTATTCTTCGTGCACAACCGCGTCGAGAATATCGACTACATGGCCAGTCATCTGCGCTCGCTGGTGCCCGAGGCGAAAATCGCGATCGCGCACGGCCAGATGAAGGAGCGGCAGCTCGAGGACGTGATGCGCGACTTTATCGAGAAGCGCGTCAACGTGCTGGTGTGCAGCGCGATCATCGAATCCGGTCTCGACATTCCCAACGCGAATACGATGATCATCAACCGCGCCGACCATTTTGGCCTCGCGCAGCTCTACCAGTTGCGCGGGCGCGTCGGCCGTTCGCGGCAGAAGGCGTATGCCTATCTGCTGATTCCCGGCGAGCACATCATCACGCGCGACGCCAAGCGGCGAATCGACGCGCTGCGCGAGCTGGTCGAGTCCGAGAGCGGCGGCGGATTCAAGCTCGCGATGGCCGACCTCGAGCATCGCGGCGCCGGCAACCTGCTCGGCCAGGAGCAGCATGGCGAGATCGCCGCGGTTGGATTCGAGCTTTATACCGAGATGATGGAAGAGGCGATTGCCGAGCTGCGCGGCCAGCCCAATCGGCCCGATTTCGAGCCCGAGCTTCGGATCGCGGTGCCCGCGTACATCCCCGAGGCTTACGTGGCCGACGAGAACGAGCGGCTGGTGCTGTATCGGCGGCTCGCGCGCGCTCAGCGCGAGGAGGAACTCGGCGAGATTCGCGACGAGATGCGCGACCGCTTCGGCCCGGTGCCGACGCTGATCGAGAATCTGATCGCGGCGATGAATGTCCGGCGGCAGATGAAGCAGCTCATGATTCTGAGCGCTATACTCAAGGGTACGCAGCTTGAAATCCGGTTTCATCCCGACGCGCCGGTGGATACCGCGCGGCTGGTCAAGCTGGCGGACGAGAATCGGCGCACGATGCGGCTGACGCCGTCGTACCAGGTGATCGTGCGAATCGAGCCCGGAGACTACGAGCAATTATTTGCGCAACTCGACGGTGTCTTGCAGGCTCTGGCGGGCTGTGAAAAGTTGGAAAACTGGCCGGCCGCGAAAGTCGGGTCGGCTGTCAATTAGACTCATGCAGAACCGAAGATTGTCCCGGCGTGGCGGCGCGCGATGCGGCCGCGGCAAGGCCGGCGTGGCGACAGCGCTGCTGGCGTCGCTGGGATTTGTGCTGGCAGGCGCTCTTTCGGGCTGCTCGATAGATTTCATGAAACCCGAGTCCATGGAATTCTGGAAAAATATAGCCTCGACTGCCACCGAACAGCCGTCAGCTCCGACGGTGCCCACTCAGCAGGAGGGAGCGGTCAATCCCACCCGCACGCCGAAGATCCTGGTCGCGGAGCAGGTTACCCCGCCACCGGTTGACCCGAACTCGCCGGCGGGGCGCCCGCCCGAGCCGGACAATACCGAGAGCGTCGATGAAGAAGCGGAAGACAACGCGCCGTCGCTCGATCGCGTCGTGGCCAGCGTTGACGGCGATCCCATCACCGAGCGCCAGGTGAAGGATTTCGCGTCGCAGCACGGCCAGCCGATCGACACCGACGATTTCGCTGCCTCCGACAACGCCAAGACCGCGGTGAAAGCGCTGATCGGAGAGAAATTGCTCGAGCAGGAAGTGAAGAAGTACGATGACAAGGTCGACGACGATCAGGTCGACAAGTACATCGATCAGTTGCGCGAGAGCAAGCACATGAGCGACACGGAATTCCGCGAGCAGCTTCAGGCCAGCGGGATGAGCTACGATGAACTGCGCAAGCGGGTGCGCCTCGACCTCGAAAAAGCGATGATGATCGAGCAGGAGGTCCGCGCGAAAATCGTAATTCCCGACGCCGACATCAAGGCCTTCTACGACGCCCACAAGGACGACTTCACGGTCACCAAGGAGCGCCTCAAGCTCGCGCAGATTCTGGTCGCGCTGCCGGCCAACCCGACGCCCGCGCAGGTGTCCGCCGCGCAGAAGAAGGCCGCGATGATTCGCGCGCGCGCACTCAAGGGCGACGACTTCGGCGATCTCGCGCGCGTCTACTCGGATGACGATTCAAAGTCCAACGGCGGCGAGCTCGGATGGTTCGCGCCGGGCGACATCAACGACCAGATCCTGGCCGCGGTGAAGCCGCTCAAGCCCGGCGACATTTCGCAGCCGGTGCGCACCAGCCACGGCATCCACATTGTCAGGCTCGAAGATCACCAGGTGCCCGGCATGGTGCCGCTGAACGAGGTCAAGGCGCAGATTCGCGATCAGCTGGTCAGTGAGCAATCCAGCGCGCAGCTCGAGAAGTGGGTTGAATCCGATCTCGTCAAGCAGCACTACGTCGAGACCATGTACTAGATGATGCCGGCGCTCAGACGAAAGACGCCGCCGCTGCTGGCCGTTAGCATGGGCGATCCGGCGGGCGTCGGGCCCGAGGTGATCCTCAAGGCGGCAGCGGCGCTTGCGCGCCGTCGCGGCGCGCCGTCGATTGTCGTGGTTGGCGATTTGTCCGCGATGCGCGCGGCCGCCGCCCGGCTGCGCGACGTGCCGGCGCCGTCGGAATGGCGTCACGGCGAGCCGCCGATTCGCCTCGCGAAGGGACTCGGCGTACTTTCGATCTCGAAGTTGTCGGCGCGCGCGACTCGCCCCGGTCATCCTACGGTCGAGGGCGGCGGCGCCGCTTATGATTACATTGTAACTGGCGCGCGGATGGCGATGAGCGGCGAGGTGGCCGCGCTCGTGACCGCGCCCATCAGCAAGGACTGGATGAACCGCGCGGGGCATCATTTTCCCGGACATTCGGAACTGCTTGCGCAGATGGCGCGGACGCGGCTGTGGCGCATGATGTTCGCGGGCGGCGAGCTGACGGTGGCGCTGGTGACTGCGCATATGGGATTTGCAAAAGTGGCGAGTGCGCTGACGCGGCGCAATGTGTTCGACACGATTCGCCTGCTGTCGGCGCATATGCGCGGCGCGCTTGGCGTTGCACGGCCGCGAATCGCGGTGCTCGGATTGAATCCTCATGCGGGTGAAAGCGGGATGTTCGGCGACGAGGAAATTCGCGTGATTGCGCCGGCCATTCGCCGCGCTCAGCGCGAGGGCATCGACGCCTACGGTCCGCTGGCGCCCGACACCGCGTTCATTCGCAAGGCGGGTGCGTTCGGTTTCGACGCGGCGGTTGCGATGTATCACGATCAGGGTTTGATTGCGCTCAAGACGCTGGAATTCGATCGCGCGGTGAATATCACGATTGGATTGCCGTTCGTGCGCACCTCGCCCGATCATGGCACCGCGTTCGACATCGCCGGCAAGGGAGAGGCGAATCCTTCGAGCATGATAGCCGCGATCGAATACGCGTGGCGGGCCGCGGTGAGCCGCGAAAAGATCGCGCGGCAGGCGGCGGCATAGGAGCGATGGCCGATCGAATCGTCATCAAGGGCGCGCGCGAGCACAATCTCAAGAACATCGATCTCGAGATTCCGCGCGACCGCCTGGTCGTGATCACCGGGCTCTCAGGCTCGGGCAAGTCGTCGCTCGCCTTCGACACGATTTACGCCGAAGGCCAGCGCCGCTACGTCGAATCGCTGTCGGCGTATGCGCGCCAGTTCCTCGAGCAGATGGAAAAGCCCGACGTCGATTCGATCGAGGGCTTGTCGCCGGCAATTTCGATCGAGCAGAAGACCACCTCGCGCAATCCGCGCTCGACGGTCGGCACGATCACCGAAATCTACGACTACCTGCGCCTGCTGTTCGCGCGCGTCGGGCATGCGTTCTGCTACAACTGCGGCCGCGAAATCACGCAGCAGAGCGTGCAGCAGATTGTCGATCGAATCATCGCATGGCCCGAAGGCTCGCGGATTCACGTGCTCGCGCCCATCGTGCGCGATCGCAAGGGCGAGTATCGCAAGGAGCTGTCCGAGATGAAGCGCGCGGGTTTCGTGCGCGTGAAGATCGACGGCAAGCTCTACGAACTGGGCGAGGAGCCGGCGCTCAACAAGAATCAGCGCCACACGATCGAGGTGATGGTCGATCGGCTCGCGATTCGCAAGGGCATCGAGAAGCGGCTGTCGGACTCGCTCGAAGTCGCGTTCAAATACGGGCAGGACCTGCTCAAGGTCGAGCGCCTGGACGGGCCGAAAAACGAGAGCGAGATTTATTTCAGCCAGCGCTTCGCCTGCGTCGATTGCGGAATTTCGTATCCGGAAATCGCGCCGCGCATGTTCTCCTTCAACAGCCCGCACGGCGCCTGCGTCGAATGCTCGGGCATCGGCTCGATCATGTACTTCGATCCCGAGCTGGTCGTGCAGAACGAGGATCTCAGCATCGCCGATGGCGCGATCGCGCCGTGGGCGACGATGAACTATCTGCAGCCGGTGCTCGACGCGCTCGCGAAGCACTACAAGTTCAGCCTCGACACGCCGTGGAAGGAAATTCCGGCCAAGGTGCGCAAGGCGATCATGTACGGCTCGGGCAGCGAGGAGATCGAGTTCGCCTACCAGCGCGGGCATCATCGCGCCGAATACGCGAAGACCTTCGAGGGCGTGCTGCAATGGCTCGATCGTCGCTACAAGGAGACCGAGTCGGAAGGCGTGCGCGAGTTTCTCGAGGCGTACATGAACATGCGGCCGTGTCCGACCTGCGACGGCGCGCGGCTCAAGAAGGAAAGCCTGTTCGTGCGCTTCAACGGCAAGTCGATTTCCGAAGTGACGGCGATGTCGGTCAAGCAGGCGCTCGCGTTCTTCGCCGCGCCGAAGCTGAGCGCGCAGGAAACCGAAATCGGACGCCTCATCCTCAAGGAAATTCGCGAGCGGCTGAATTTTCTCGCCGACGTCGGACTCGAGTACCTGACGCTCGATCGCCCCTCGGGCAGCCTGTCTGGCGGCGAGGGCCAGCGCATTCGTCTCGCCACGCAAATCGGCTCGAGCCTGGTCGGTGTGCTCTACATCCTCGACGAGCCGTCGATTGGACTTCATCAGCGCGACAATCAGCGCCTGCTCGCGACGCTCAAGCGCCTCAAGGAACTCGGCAACACCGTGCTGGTGGTCGAGCACGATCGCGAGACGATGCTCGAGGCCGATCATCTGATCGACATGGGCCCCGGCGCCGGAATTCACGGCGGCTACGTCGTCTCGCAGGGCACGCCCGACGAGGTGATGCGCGACGAGAACTCGCTCACCGGCAAATATCTTTCGGGCGAGGTCGAGATTCCCGTGCCGTCGCGCCGCCGCCAGCTCTCTGGTCGATGGCTGACTGTGAAGGGCGCGCGCGAGAATAATCTGCGCGATCTCACCGTCGCGATTCCGCTCGGCGTCTTCACCTGCATCACCGGCGTTTCCGGTTCCGGCAAATCGACGCTGGTGCTCGACACCGTCTATCGCGCGCTCTCGCAAAAGCTGAATCACAGCCGCGAACGCGCGGGCGCGTACAAGACGCTCGAAGGCGTCGAGCATCTCGACAAGGTCATTCACGTCGATCAAAGCCCCATCGGGCGCACGCCGCGCTCGAATCCCGCGACCTATACCGGGCTGTTCACCCATATCCGCGAGCTGTTTGCGCAATTGCCCGAGGCGCGGATGCGCGGTTACGGGCCGGGGCGCTTTTCATTCAACGTCAAGGGCGGGCGCTGCGAGGCGTGCGAAGGCGACGGCATCATTCGCATCGAGATGCATTTTCTGCCCGACGTTTACGTCACCTGCGAGGTCTGCGGCGGCAAGCGCTACAATCGCGACACGCTCGAGATTCAATACAAGGGCAAGAACATCGCCGAGGTGCTCAACATGACCGTGCTCGACGCGGTCGAATTTCTCGGCTCGGTCCCGCCGATTCGGCAGAAGCTCGAAACGCTGCGCGACGTCGGCCTCGATTACATTCATCTCGGCCAGTCGGCGACGACGCTGTCCGGCGGCGAGGCGCAGCGCATCAAGCTCGCCAAGGAACTCGCGCGGCGCGCGACCGGCCGCACGTTTTATATCCTCGACGAGCCGACCACCGGCCTGCACTTCGACGACATCAAGCGCCTGCTGGGAGTGCTCGGCCGTCTCGCCGACGCGGGCAACACGATTGTCGTGATCGAGCACAACCTCGACGTCATCAAGACCGCCGACTACCTGATCGATCTCGGACCCGAGGGCGGCGATCGCGGCGGCTCGGTCGTCGCGAAAGGCACGCCTGAGGAAGTCGCGGGCGTGAAGGCGTCGTACACGGCGGGCTTTCTGCGCGAGGCGCTAAACCATCGCGCCGCCGCGTAAGTCTGCGCACTTACGATTCCGTCGCAGCCGCACCGTCGTAAATAATCCGTCCGTCGACGACGCGCGCGAACGGTGCGAGCACGTGCGGCGACAGTTTTCCCGTCGGCATGATGTGCTCGACGGTCCAGCCGCGCACCACCAGATTGTCCGAGATGATTCGCCGATGGCATCGCCACCAGAGCCCCTCGGAACACATGTACGCCGTGCGCGAGGCCGTCGCCGCCTGCGTCAGCTCGCGCATGCCGTCTTCGAAATCCGCACTCTCCGTGTAGTCCGCATACGATCTGAACGCCGGCAGTTGCCATGCTGTATGCGGCGAGTCGGCGCGCTTCGAACTGCGCCGGCCACCGAGCCGTTTGATCCATCGGTACTCGATTCCCGCGCGCTCGAGCGACGCCGAGAGTTCCGCCTGGTTGAATTGCGGCCAGCGCTTCGAGCTGGGGAACGATCGCACGTCGGCGACGAGAGCGATTCGATGCTCGCCGAGCAATTCGAGAAATCGCTCGATCGGATGCGTCGAATGTCCGATCGTGAAAATCGGCGCGGCGTTATTGGGCGATGCCGGCGTCGGCTGCTTTCTCCATCTGCAGCGGTTTTGATCTTCGCGTCGCTCTGGTTCGCGACCGCGACCACGATCATCGCATCGGGATGCAGATATTTTTTCGCAACCGCCAGCACGTCATCCTTGGTGACCGATCCGATCAGCTTCGGATACTGATCCGCGTAATCGAGCCCCAGGCCGTAGAACTCGATCTGGATCATGAACGACGCGATCGCGCTCTGCCGCTCGATGTTGAGCGGAAAGCTGCCAATGAGATACTTTTTCGCGCCGTCCAATTCGCCGTCGCTGACCGGTTTTTCCTGGATCTCGCGAATCTGCTGCAGGATCAAATCGATCGCCTGGTTCGAACTCGCGTTCTTGGTTTGCAGGCCGATGGTAAACGCGCCCTGGAACTTGCCCGGCTCGAAGCCGCTGTCGACCGTGTACGCGAGTCCGTGCTCGCTGCGCACGATCTTCACCAGGCGCGACGAAAATCCGCCGCCGCCCAGGATGTAATTCATCACCTTGAGCCGGTAAAAATCGGGGTTCGAGCGCGCCACGCCGCCGGAGCCCATTATGATGTTCGCTTGCGCGACGTCTCGATCGATCAGTTTCACATGCAGGCCGGGCGGAACGGCGATCGGCGCCGGCTCGGTTTGCGGCTCGACGGTACCGGAAAGTCCCGCCAGCTCTTTTTCAAGTGATGCTTTAATTTCGTCGGCCTTCACGTCGCCGGCCACCGCGATGATTGCGCCGCCGAGTTTGTAGTGATCGTGATAGAAAGTGCGCACGTCGTCATCAGAGATCTTCGCGACCGAGTCGGAAAAACCCGCGCCCGGATGCCCATAGGGCGCGTCGCCGAACAGGTCCTTGACGAATTCGACGTCCGCGGTGTAGCCCGGCTGCTCCTCCGCCGCCTTGATTTCCGCAACCTGCTCGGCGCGTTTGCGCTCGATATCGGCGTCGCGCAGCCCGGGCTCCGTCAGGATTCCCGCCAGCAGCTTCAGCGTATTGTCCAGATACTTCGTCAGCGTCGTCATCCCGGCGGTCGAATAATCGCGCTCCGCCGAGATCCCGACTTCGCTGCCCATGAAATCGACTTTCTGATCGAACTCCGGCGCGGTGAGCTCCTTGGTGCCCTGCGCGAGGCATCGCGCCGTCAACTCGGCCATCCCTTCCTTGCCTTTCGGATCGCGCCGCGTGCCCGCGTCAAACTCGATCATCACCGTCACCATCGGCAGATGATGCTCTTCCGAGACGAGCAGGGTAGCGCCGTTGCTCAGCGTCATCTTCTTGATGTCGAGCGCATGCGACGGCGTGGCCGCGAACACGAACGCCGCAATCGCTGCGACGCCCGCAAGCATTTTCATTCGATTCACCGTCTTAATTCGATTCACCTTCGGGCTCATCGCAACTCTCCGCTGCTGATTCCCTCGCCACCATGCGGCAGCACTCCGGTCGGCACCAGCACGCCTTCGGTCATGTTGGACGCGACCAGGTAAGTTTTCATGACGCGCTGCACGTCGGCCGCCGTCACCTTGTCGATTCCGTCGAGGTACTTGTCGACCAGGTGGTAATCGCCGAGCATTTCGTACACGCCGAGCATTTCGGCCTCGCGCATCACCGAGTCCTGCCCGAACACGAACTGCGCCTGCTCGAGATTCTTGGCCTTCTGCAATTCCTCTTCGCCGACCGGGGTATCGCGCATCGCGGAGATTTCCTTTTCGACTTCGGCCTCGGTGTTAGCCACGGTCACGCCGGGCCGCATCTGCGCCGACACGATGAACAAGCCCGGGTCGAACGACGTCATGTCGTAGCCCGCGCCGATATCGACCACCATCTGCTTCTCGATCACCAGCTTCTTGTAGAGCCGCGAGCTCTGCCCGTCGCTCAGAATTTCCGACGCAATTTCGAGCGCGAAACTGTCGGGACTGGTGAGATTCGGCACGTGATAAGCCTCTTCGAAGGCCGGCAGATTCGCCGCATGCTGCATCTCGACGTGCCGGGTTCCCTCCTGCGGCGGCTCGAGCTCCGTCACCGGCGGCGGCTTGGGACCGTTCTTGATTCCCGCGAACGCCTCGCTGATTTGCTTGAGCACCTGGTCGCCGTCGAAATCGCCGACCGCGACGATCAGCGCGTTTTGCGGCGAGTAATAGATTTTGTGATACGCCATCGCGTCCGCCAGCGTCAGCCCGTCAACGTCGTGGAACCATCCGATCACCGGCCAGTGATACGGATGCGCCACGTAGGCCTGCGCGCGGACCATCTCGTCGAGCGCGTCCTCCGGATTGTCGTCGGTGCGCAGCCGCCGCTCTTCGAGCACGACGTGCTTCTCCTTGTCGAAATCCTTGGGCTCGAAGTTGCCCATCCGGTCGGCTTCGAGCGTGATCGGCACGTCGAGGTGATCCTTGTTGATCGTCTCGAAGTAGTCGGTGAAGTCCTCTTCCGTGAACGCGTTATCCTCGCCGCCGTGCTGCTGGATTATCTGCGAGAACTCTTCGGGGCCGAGCTTCTTGGTGCCTTTGAACATCAGGTGCTCGCACAGATGCGACAGCCCCGTCTTGCCGAACTGCTCGTTGCGCGAGCCGACCTTGTAGAAGACGTTGAAGGTCGCCAGCGGCGCCTTGTGATTTTCCAGCACCAGCACTCTGAGCCCGTTGGGCAGCGTCTGGGCCTTGACCGCATCCGCGATTCCCGCGCGTGCGGGCGCCACAGCAGCCAGGCATAGAAGGGTACCGAGCGCCACCATTGGAACAAGGCGGCGATGATTGCCAAAGATCATGATGAGCATAGCGTACGATCATCTAAGTCCGCCGCTCGCCAGCAAGTCAAGGAATCATTGTCGAAGGCGTGGCGCGATGCGCTCGAGGATGAAATTGCATCCATGCATCGGTCTTTGCCACAATCATTACACGACGATGCCCGAAATCACCGAGAAAGCTCAGGACCTCTTCGAAATCAAGGGCGTGCTGACGAAATTCATGCGGATGCTGTTCCCGCTTGAATTTCGCATCGACTCGCTCGCCAACAGCGGCCCGATGCTGCCGTTTCACTATCCGCTCCTGCCCGGCGAGATGATCTATCTGCCCGAGCGGCTCGAACCATTCGGCACTCGCGGCGACGCCTACATCTATTATTTCGTCACCACCGCGCATCTCGCGGCGCGCCATGACTTCGGCACCTTCAAGCTGAAGCTCTCCGATATCGCCGGCTTCGAAGAGCGCGGCGAGACCGGCGTCGAGGCCATCGACAGCTTCGTCGCGTCGTTCGACGACCCCGGCCTCGCGGGCGCGCTGATGCGGCTGGCGGAGTCGGCGCGAATCGACGCCGAGCTTGCGCGCCGTTATCGCGGACTCGCACCGCGCATCGCGGGGCTCAACCGCTCGCTGCTCGAAAGGCTCCATCCCGAGTCGCTCAGCACGATGCTGGTGCGCGCAGCGCTCGATCTCGACCCGGCTGGCGAAGCGCTCGAATCCCCGCTCGTGCAAATGGCCTCGATTCATTTCGCACCCGTGCGCGAGCAGGGCGCCGACGTCATGACCAGCGTCCGCCAGGTCGGCGCGCTCTACAATTGGCTCCAGGAGCTGATTCGCCAGGCGCGCGAGCGCGGCGAAGGCGATCCGCTCACCGAAGAAGAAGCCGAGCGGATGCGCAACGACCTGATCAAAGGAATGAAAGGCTCGGAGTCGCAGACCGCCGGCGATGGCGAAGACGGCGAGCAGGGCGACGGCGGCGGCGAGCCCGATCAGAACATCCAGATGGACGTCTCGGGCAAGCAGTCCAAGGGCGGACAGGGCAGGGCGCTGTCGCCCGAAGAATTGCGCAAGCTCATCGAGCAGGGCGCCGAGATCAAACCCTCGCAGGGCGACGGCAGCGCTGACGGCGACGGCATGTACCTGACGCAGCTCACCGGCAAGCAGCTCAGCGAGCTCGAGCAGATGCGCGAGCAGCTCGGCGAGGTCGGCACTGTCGCAGGGCAGGGACGCCTGATGATCGGGCGCGGGCGCCAGGATTCGTACTACGCCTACGACGAATGGGATTACGTGATGAACGACTATCGCCGCAACTGGTGCCGGCTGCGCGAAATTCCGCTGACGGGCGACGAGGGTGATTTTTTCGAGAACACGCTCCTGCGCTACGCCGAGATGCTGCCCGGCGTGCGCCGCAACTTCCAGCGCATCCGCCCCGCGTCGTACCGGATGGTGCGCGGACTCGAGGACGGCGAGGAAATCGACATCGATCGCACTATCGAAGCGCGCGTCGCGCGCCTGATGGGCGAGACGCCCGACAACCGCGTCTACAAGGCGCGCAAGAAAGAAGCGCGCGACGTCGCCACGCTGTTCCTGCTCGACATGTCGGCCTCGACCGACGAGCCCGTCCATCGCGAGCCGCGCAAGCATACCGACGATGACGACACCGACGACTGGATGAAGGCATGGCAGCGCCGCCCGCAAACCGCCAATCGTCCGCGCCGCATCATCGACGTCAACAAGGAAGCGCTCGTGATCATGGCGCAGGCGCTCGAAGAGATCGGCGATGCGTACGCGATCATGGGCTTCTCGGGCCACGGCCGCGACAACGTCGAGTTTTATGTCATCAAGGAATTCGATCAGGAGCTCACCGACGAGGTGAAGGCGCGCGTCGGCGCCGTCGAGCCCAAGCGCTCAACCCGGATGGGCGCCGCGATTCGCCACGTGCGCGAGAAATTCAAGGACGTGTCCTCGCGCGCCAAGCACATGATCCTGCTGAGCGACGGCTTCCCGCAGGACTTCGACTACGGCCACGACCGCCGCTCCAACGCCTACGGCATCCAGGACACGATGGTCGCGCTCAAGGAACTCGAGCTCGCCGGCGTCCTGCCATTCTGCATCACGGTAGACAAAACCGGCCACGACTACCTGCGCCAGATGTGCCAATCCTCGCGCTACCTGGTAATCGAAGACATAGCCTCGCTACCGCGCCAGCTCCCGAAAATCTACGAGCAAGTAATCCGCTGGTAGGAGCTGTTTCCTGACACCGGGTGCAGGGGTCACCCCGCCGAAGGAAGCGTGAAACCCACCGCGGGTTTCACGTCAGATAAAGTGATCTGCCCTTCCCCATTTCGATAGAGACTAGCGCGCGGTATCGATCCGCAGATCGTGCCCCGTCATCTCACTCGGCGCCTTCACCTCCAGCATCCCCAGCAGCGTCGGCGCCACGTCCGCCAGCGTGCCGCCGTCCTTCAACCGCCCCTTGAACTTCGGATCGTACAGAATCAGCGGCACCGGATTCGTCGTATGCGCGGTATGCGCCTGCCCGGTCGCCGGGTCCGCCATGAATTCCGCGTTGCCGTGATCCGCCGTGATGAGCGCGACGCCGCCGCGCTTCTCGATCGCATCGAGCACGACGCCGAGCGCCGCGTCCGACACCTCGATCGCCGCCACCGTCGCCTCGAACTTGCCGGTATGCCCGACCATGTCGGGATTGGCGAAGTTCATCACGACGACGTCGAATTTGCCGCCCGCGATTTCCTCGGCGACGCGCGTCGCGATCGCCGCCGCCTTCATCGCCGGCTCCAGGTCGTAAGTCGCGACCTTCGACGACGGAATCAGCGCGCGCTCTTCGAGCGGAAACGCCTTCTCGACCCCGCCGTTCAGGAAGTACGTGACGTGCGCATACTTCTCGGTCTCGGCCACGCGCAGATTTTTCAGCCCCGCATGCGCCAGCACTTCCGCGAGCGTGTTGCGCACGTCTTCGGGGCCGAACGCCAGCGGCAGCCCGAACGATCGGTCGTACTCCGTCATACAAACGTAGCCGACCTTCGGAATTCGCGGACGCCGGAACTCGGAAAATCCGTCGAGCGCGATTGCGGCCGTAAGCTCGCGCGCCCGGTCGGCGCGGAAGTTGAAGCAGATGACCTGGTCGCCGTCCGCCATCGGCGTTCGTTCGCCGATCACATGCGGCTCGACGAACTCATCGCTCTTGTCGGCGGCGTACGAATTCTCGACCGCCTCGCGCGCGCTCGACGCCGCGGCGCCTTCGCCCTCGACGATCGCGCGCCACGCCCGCTCGACTCGATCCCATCGCTTGTCGCGATCCATCGCGTAGTAGCGCCCCGTGACCGTTGCGATTCGATAGTGAGCCGGGCCGCCGGAGTGGGGCGGGCCGCCGTGCCCGCCTTCGCCCCCGAGCTGCTTCAGCTTCGCTTCGAGCTGATCGACAAACGCCAGCGCCGATCGCGGCGGCTTGTCGCGCCCGTCGAGCACCGCATGCACCGCGATCCTGCTCGCGCCATTCGCCACGGCGGCATCGAGCAGCGCCATCAGATGATCGATATGACTATGCACGCTGCCGTCGGACAGCAGCCCCCAGATATGCAGCGTCGTGCCGAGCCCGACGGTCTTCTTGATCGCATCGACAATCGCCGGATTGCGCGCAAAATCTCCGCGTTCGATCGCCTTGGTGATTCGCATCAGGTCCTGGTAGATGACGCGGCCCGATCCGATCGTCAGATGCCCGACTTCGGAATTGCCCATCACGCCCGGCGGCAGACCCACCGCCTCACCCGACGCGTCGAGCTCGGTATGCGCCTGGGTCGCGTACAGCCGGTCCATCACGGGCGTCTTCGCCGCCGCGATCGCGTTGGACGCGCCGCTCTTGCTGACTCCCCATCCGTCGAAAATTATCAGCGCTGCGACAGGCGGCCGGCTGGCCATCAGGATTTCCCGCGCTTGAAAGCCGCCGTGCCCGGATACGTGGCCTTCGCGCCAAGCTCTTCGGCAATTCTCAGCAGCCGATTGTATTTCGATGTTGCGATCGGTGCGGCTCATCGATCCGGTTTTGATTTGACCCGCGCCGGTCGCCACCACCAGGTCCGCGATCGTCGTGTCCTCGGTCTCGCCCGATCGATGCGAGACGACGCTGGTGTAGCCCGCCGCGCGCGCCATTTCGATCGTCGCGAGCGTCTCGGTCAGCGTGCCGATCTGATTGACCTTGATCAGGATCGAATTCCCGATATGCTCGTCGATTCCGCGCTTCAAAAACTTCGGATTGGTGACGAAGATGTCGTCGCCGACCAGTTGCGTCCTCGCGCCGAGTTCGCGCGTCAGAATTCGCCCAGCCGGCCCAATCGTCTTCAGCCAGCCCGTCTTCGATCGAGACGATCGGATATTTCTTCAGCCACGCCCCATAGTACTCGACCATCTGCGCGGCGCTGCGCGAGCTCTTGTCCCCGCGCGCGAACACGTACTTGCCGTCCTCGTAAAATTCGCTCGACGCCGGGTCGAGCGCGATGAACATATCGACGCCGGGTCGATAGCCGGCCTTCGCGATCGCCTCGAGGATCAGCTCGATCGGCTCCTCGTTGCTCTTGAGACTCGGCGCGAATCCGCCCTCGTCGCCGACGTTGGTCGAATGCCCGAGCTTCTTCAGCACCGACGCCAGCGCATGAAAGACCTCCGAGCCCATCCGGATCGCGTCGCCGATATTCGCCGCTCCGGCCGGCACGATCATGAACTCCTGCATATCGACGTTCGAGTCGGCATGCTTCCCGCCGTTGACCACGTTCATCATCGGCACCGGCATCACGTGCGCGTCGGGATTGAGATGCAGGTAGAGCGGCACGCCTGCCGCCGCCGCCGATGCGTGCGCGTTCGCGAGCGACACGCCCAGCATCGCGTTCGCGCCCAGCTTGGATTTGTTCGCGGTGCCGTCCATCTCGATCAGCACGCCGTCGATGGCGCTTTGCTTCGCTGCGTCCGCGCCTTTGAGCTTCGACGCGATCGTCCCGTTGACGTTGGCGACCGCCTTCAGCACGCCCTTGCCGCCGTAGCGTTTCGCGTCGCCGTCGCGCAGCTCGAGCGCTTCATGCACGCCGGTCGATGCGCCCGACGGCACCGCGGCGCGGCCGAACGCACCGCCGCGAAGCCGCACGTCAACTTCGACGGTAGGGTTTCCGCGCGAGTCGAGAATCTCGCGCGCCTTGATCTCAACGATTTCCGTTGATGCCGCCATCGAGTCACCCTGAGCGCACTAGAGGTTCCGCATTCTAGAGCAGCGTCCCGCCCCATGTCACGCGCAACTGTACGGTCATCGCTGGCCGAGGTACCGCACCGACAGCGCCTTTTCGACGACTGCGCCCTTACTGAGCTCGACGCGGATCGCGCGCGCTTTCGGCCGCGACGAAACGACTTCGCTGAGCCGCGTGCCGGCAAAATGCGCCGCCGCGCCGTCATCGAGCGCGAGCGTCGAGGGGAATCCGCGCTTGATCAGTTTCAATAGCACCGGCCGCCGTTGCTGCTCGCCATCGTAATGCGGACAGCATGCGCCGCGCACGAATCCGAGCCCGTCATTCAGCGCGCGAAACGGCATGCCAAACGAATCCGTCACGCCGTCTTCGAACCAGCAAATCGCACCCGCGCTGATTCCCGCCATCACGACGCCCGCGTTCCACGCCGCGCGCAGAGCCTTGTCGAGTCCATGCAAGCGCCAAACGGCGAGCATGTTCGCGCTGCTGCCGCCGCCGACATAGATGACGTCCTGCTCCATCACGAACGATTTCAGGTCGCTGACGTTGCGCTCGAAGAAAGTCAGATGAGTCGCGGCGGCGCGCGCCGGCGGAAAGGCTTCATGGAAGCGCCTGATGTAGAAATCGCTGTCGCCGCTGGCGGTCCCGATGAAGCATACGCGCGGCCGCCGCTTGCGCCGCGCGAGGCTCAACACAAAATCGTCGAGCAGCGGATTGCGCGGCTCCATCGAGAATCCGCCGCCGCCCATCGCAACGATGTGCCGCTCCGCCATGCGCGATTAGCTCACATCCAGCGAGCCGTCGGCCTTGAACTTCGTGTTGGGCGCCCACACGACTTCCCACGGATAGCCGTCGGGGTCGGCGAAATATCCCGACACTCCTCCCCACTCGGCTTTGGTCGCGGGTTTGAGAATCGTCGCGCCCGCGTGCTGCGCTGTGTCGAGTCCGGGCTGCACGTCTTCAGGACGCTCGACGTTTATCGCGAGCGTGACGCCGCCGAATCCTTGCGATCGCAACGCCGGCAGCCGCGCGTCCTGCGCGAGCAGATCATATGGATAGAGCGCGAGCACGCCGCCGACGGTACGAAAGAAGCTGATCTGATTCGAGGAGTCCGAGGTCAGACTGCCAGCCGAGTGCCTGATAGAACTTTGTCGATCGCACGAGATCGCTCACGCCGAGCGTAGCAATAGAAATCCGGGCCGGCAGCGCCATAGACATTCCCTCCGCGATTCATTTGCAGTCATCGGGCCGCGCGAGTTTGAATTAATATGCAACATGGAAGCCCGACTGAAAATGCTTTCGACTAATCCGCATTCGCCACGCTTGCGGTGATCTGCCTGCTGCTGCTCAGCGCGCCATTCAACGGCTACGCGATCGCCAAGCCCAAATTCGGCGTCTTCACCAATCCTCAACCGGTGACGATCGAAGGCTATAGCCAGGACGCGATGGAGCCGTTCATCAGTCCCGACGGCAACTACCTGTTCTTCAACAACTCGAACAGCGCGCCGGATACCAATCTGTATTACGCGACGCGCATCGACGATTTGACCTGGCAATTCCAGGGCGAGATCGGCGGCGTCAACTCGTCGGCGCTGGACGCGGTCCCCTCGATGGACGTTAACGGCAACTTCTACTTCGTCTCGACCCGCAGTTATTCCGAGACCTTTTCGACGATCTATTCGGGTACGTTTTCCGACGGCAACGTCACCGGCGTCGCGCTGGTGCAGGGAATTTCAAAACAGAAAGCGGGCGACGTAAATTTCGACGAATGCATCAGTCCCGACGGCAACACGCTCTACTTTGACGACGGCGTCTACTCCTCCGACTGGGACCTGCTCCACGCGAGCATCGCGATCGCCACGCGCACCGGCGATCAGTTCACGCGTCTCAAGAAGAGCGCGACCATCATGCGCAAGATCAACATGCACGGACTCAACTATGCGCCCGACATCTCGGCGTCGGGGCTCGAATTCTTCTTCACCCGCTTCGAGGGGACACTGCCTGCGATCTACACGGCAACGCGCTCAAAAACGTCGAAGCCGTTCGGCAAGCCGCGGAAGATCAATGCGATCACCGGATTCGCCGAAGCGCCCGCCTTGTCGCCAGACGAGAAATCGCTCTACTACCACGAAAACGTCAACGGCGTGTTCGAAATCTATCGAGTCACCCGGCCGTAACCACGCTAGATAGCGCCACTATCGCGCAAGGCGCCGATCTCTTCCCACGTGTAGCCGAGTTCGAGCAGAACCTCCTCGGTATGCTGCCCGTGTTCGGGCGCCGCTTGCGCGACCGTCGTAACTTCGCCGTTGATCGTTATCGGCGTGCCCGACACGAGCACCTTGCCCGCCACCGGATGGTCGAGTTCGAGCAGGTAGCCGTTGACGCGCGCCTGCTCGCTCTTCAGCATCGTGCGGTAATCGACGACCTCGGTCGCCAGGATATCGGCGTCGTTGAGTTCCGCGAGCCATTCCTTGCTCGTCTTCTTCGGAAAGATCTCGTCGAGCACTTTCTGAATCTTCTCGCCGTGAAAATTGCGGACGACGTTGTCCGAATACTCAGGATCTGTTTGCAGATGCTGAATGCCGACGATCCTGCAGAACGACGGCCACCGCTTCTCGTCCACGCCCGCAATACAGATGTGGCCGTCGCTGGTCGGGAATGCGCCCCACACGCCGCGGAGAAATTGATGCCCGCGGCCGGCGCGCTCGGGTTCGACGCCGGTGATCGACGTGTAATTGATCTCCATCCCCTGCATAGCGATCATCGTGCCGTAGATCGACGCGTCGACCTTCTGCCCCTTACCCGTGCGCTCGCGCGCGAACAGCGCCGCCAGCACTCCGCTCGCAAGGCTGAGCGCGCCAGAGTGATCCGCGATGAGCATTCCGGCCGCGAGCGGCGGATCGTCCGGCATCCCCGTCTTCGCCATCACGCCGCTGGCCGCCTGCGCGAGCGTATCGCGACTCGGCCGCGTCACCCACGGCCCGCGCGGTCCCCACGAACTGCCCTGCGCGTACACGATGCGCGGATTTATCTTGCGCACGTCGTCGTAGCCGAGTCCGAGCCGGTCGAGCACGCCGGGCCGATAGTTGGTGACGAGCACGTCGTACGATTTCACCATCCGGCGCACCATCTCGATGGCGTCGGGCTTCTTCAAATCGGCGGTGATACTGCGCTTGCCGCGATTCATCGCGATGAAATAGTGCGACACCGTCGCGTTGTGGACGTCCGGCCCGCCAATCAGCGCGGCCAGCATCCAGCGGCTCAGGTCTCCGGTCTCCTTGTTCTCGACCTTGACGACGTCGGCGCCCATGTCGGCCAGGATCAGCGACGAGAATGGCCCCTGGATTTCCTGCGCGATCTCGACGACCTTGATTCCCTCGAGCGGCTTGCTCATCGTGGCTTTCCCCTAAACGGTCGTTCAGGACTGGGATGCGCGGGCATTATCCCGCCGTTCGCCGCAAAATCTCAAGCGTTGAATTTCCGCGCGCGACGCCATTGGCCTCGAAGCGCGCCGCTTGTACGCTCATCGCCGATGGAACCGAGCATTTACGGATATCCCGACATCTTCCGCCGCGCACATCTGGAAAGTCCCGGCGAGATTCCGGCCGAAGCGATCTTCCTGCAACAGGTCTGGCAGCACCATCGCAAAGGCCGGACGCGCCGCATCCTCGATATCGCTTGCGGCGACTCACCTCACGGACGGCTGCTCGTGAATGACGGATTTGAGGTCGTCGGAATCGATCGCGCACCGGCCATGATCGCGGCGGGCCGCCGCAAGGCTGACGCACTCGCGAAGCTTCGCTTCTACCGCCGGCCGATCGAAAACTTCACGCTGCCGGAGCGCCGCTTCGATGCCGCAATCTTCATGTCCGAAACGTTTCCGGTGATCGTCGAGAACTCGCACCTGCTCTCGCATCTCAAATCCGTCGGCCGCGCGCTCAAGCGCGGCGGCTTGTACTGCATCGACATCGATCGTCAGGATCCCGCTCCGCGCGTGCCGCGGCGCACGATGTGGCGCGAACGCACCGCATACGCCGGCGGCATCGTGCTCGGCATCCGCGAGTTCAATCGCCCCGTCGCGTGGTACTCGCCGCTGCATTCGATCTACGAACTCGAATGCACGATCAACTTTCCCGCTGGCGCCGTGACCACTCGCGATTTGATCCCGGTGCGCTACACGACGCCCGCCGACGCTCGAGCTGGCCGCGCTCGCCTCGGGGATGTTCAAGATGGTCGCGGCGTACTGCGACCTGTCATTCACCAAGCCGCTCGACCGATGCCGCTACCGCTGGATGGGAGTACTGCGCCGCGTGTGAGTTCAGGAGTCGGTCGAGGTGATCGGTGAGGTCGAGCATCTCGGCATGGCAGCCGTCGATCGAAGCGAATAATCTGAATCGAGCCGAGCTCGACTACCGGCTCGCTGTTGCGTGAGCTTGCGCATGATTGTGCGAATCACTCCGCGATGCGCGACCAGCAGCGCGTCGCCGTCGCGCGGCGTCCATCAGAGTCAGCATGCGTTCCAAGCCGCGCTCGACGCGAGCGGTAAAAGCGGCACGGCTCTCGCCCTCGGGATAGGTGTAGCCCGGCGCGAGCCGATCGGCGTTCCATCGCACGAAGTCGTCGGGATAGCGATCGCGAATCTCGTCCGCGGTGAGTCCTTCGAATAATCCGAAGTGCACCTCGGCGAATTCATCGATCGTAATGAGCGGCACCGCGGCGCTCGCGACGATTTGCGCGCCTTCGGACGCACGCACGAGCGGACTCGAGAAGACGCGCGCGAAATCTCTGTCGCCGCGCCGCGTCTCGATCGCGCGTCCAGCAAGGCGCATCTGCGCACGCCCGAGTTCCGACAACGCCACGTCGGTACGGCCGTGATACCTGATGCTCGACTCGCCCTCGGTCTCACCGTGGCGCACGAGGATCAAGCGCGAGCCGCGACTGTGCCGCTCGCTCATGCGTCGTCGAACAGCGGATTCATCACGAGGCCGGTCAGCAGCTTGGGATGAAAGTAGGTCGACTTCTCGGGCATCGTCGCGCCCGCGTCACTCACCCGCTCGACATCCTGAATCGTCGGCGGATTCATCAGGAACGCGCCGTCGGCATGTCCTTGCGCGACTGCGCCGAGCGCGCCGCCGATTTCAATCGTGTATTCGATATTCCCGCCCTTGCGAATCTCGTCCGCGCGCAGCCCGAAGATTCGATCGAACACCAGCGCGTGCAGAATCGACACGTCGAGGCGCCGAACTTCGTCCGGCGCGTCCGGCATCGCGGCCTTCATCGCGCTGTCGCTGCGCAGGTGCAAAATCAGATAGCTGGAACTCCCCTTAAGCACCACGCCGATTGCGCCGCTCCCAGAATCGTTCAGTCGCGCCCGAAATTCGTCGCGATGCGTGATTTCCATGACCTCGAAAACCTCGCGCGCGCGTTGCGTGAACGACGCGATCGCGTCGCCGGGCAGCGACTTCACCACTCGATGCGTCGGCAGGATCACCAGCCCCGGATCGTCGCATGCCACCAGCGTCATCAGCGTGTAGTCGTACGGCTGCGGCTCGCTCGGCGCGTTCTCGTGGCGCCGCGCGCGGCGATAATTGAGCGCGGTTTCGTAGCGATGGTGTCCGTCGGCGATCAGAATGCGCGGCGATTCGAGCTCGCGCTGAACGATCGCGATTTCGTCGGCCGCTTCGATCGCGCGCAACTCGTTGCGGATTCCGAGATCATCGACGAGATCGATCAGCGGCTCGCGCGCGGCGACCTTGTCCCGCAAACGGTCGAGCTCGGGATGCGCGCCCGAATACAGTCCGAAGATCGAGCTGGTGTTGACCTGCAGCGCGGTCAACAGGCGCAGGCGATCCTCCTTCGCGGCTGGAAAAGTCCGCTCGTGCGGCAGGATGCGCCCGCGATCGAATTCCTCGAGCCGCACGCGCGCGATGAATCCTGTGCGATGCAGCAGCCGGCCCTCGAGATCGAAGGTCTGCCTGTACTGAAAAATCGCCGGACGCGCCGGCCGCTCGAGCACGCCCGCCGCGAGCCAATCCGCGAGCGTCTTTTCCGCCGCTCCATAGCGGTCCGCCTCGCGCGCCAATTCGAGCCGCACGACGTTGTACGGACTGCGTTCGTAGAGTTGATTCTGACGCGCCGCGCCGATCAAATCGTACGGCGGCGCAACGACGCGCGCCGGGTCGCCGGCGACTTTGCGATTGTACATCAGCGCGCGAAACGGCTCGATCCGTTTGCCGAGCCCGCTCATTTCAGCGCTGCCGCGATTTGATCTTCCGAAATCGCTCCCACTCTAATCATTCTCCACCCGCTCCCGCCGACGGCAATGACCGTGCTCGGCGCCGATGCGGTCAATTTGCCACCTTCAAGGTAAACTTTAACTTTTTCGCCGAGCCCTGCGCGCGCTTCATCGAGAGTGCTGGCAGGCGCTTCTCCGCTGAGGTTTGCGCTGGTCGCCGTGATTGGACGGCCGAGTCCTGCGCTGAGAGCGCGCGCGACCGGATTTGGCGACACGCGCACCCCGATGCCGTCGGGTCCCGCCAGCTCCGGCGCAATGTCCTCGCGCGCCGGCACGACGATCGTCAAGGGTCCCGGCCAGAACGCGTCCGCGAGACGCCGAGCATCGATCGGTACTTCGCGCGCCACCGAAAATGCCATCGCAGCGTCCGCGGCGATCAATCCAACCGGCCGTCCAGGCTCGCGCTCTTTCACTCGAAACAATCGCGCCAGCGCGCTGGCTGAAAAGGCGTCAGCGCCGATTCCATAGAATGTTTCCGTCGGATAAACCACGAGCTCGCCGGCTCTCAGCGCTGCTATTCCATCCTCGATCGTGGACATCGCAACTATCCGAGTGCGAGCGCGCGGCGCGCGATGTCGCGGCGAAACTGACGTCCCTCGAACTCGATCATTTCCGCCGCTTCGTACGCCGCCTCGACCGCCGTCTTCAACTCGGGCGCCATCGCAGTCACCGTCAACACGCGCCCGCCGTCGGTCACCAGTTGTCCTTCGCGCATCGCGGTGCCGGAGTGGAAAACTTTCACGCGGATCTTTTTCATCGCCCATTTTATCTTGATGTCCGACGGGATGTTGCCCTCGAGCCGGTCGAGCCCGCGAATCGCGATTCCCTTCTTGTAGTCGCCGGGATATCCGCCCGACGCGAGCACGACCGCGACCGCGCTGCGCGGCGAGAGCCTGACAGCGGCGTTGGCGACGTTGCCGTCGGCGGCGGCGAGCAGATTCTCCGCGAGGTCGCTGTCCAGCCGCATCATCAGCGGTTCGCATTCAGGATCGCCGAAGCGCACGTTGAACTCGAGCACGTTCATTCGGTCGCCGTCGATCATCAGGCCGACGAACAGCAGACCGCGAAACGGAATCCCGCGCGCGTTCATCGCGGCGAGCGTCGGCGTGACCACTTCGCGCATCACGCGCGCGTCGAGCTCGGGGCCGAATTGCGGCACCGGCGAATACGCGCCCATCCCGCCGGTGTTGGGGCCTCGATCGCCGTCGAAGATCGCCTTGTGATCCTGGAAGGTGCCGAGCGGGATCGCGTTCTCGCCATCGCACAGCGCGAAGAATGAAACTTCCTGGCCGGTGAGAAATTCCTCGACGACTACGCGACTACCTGCCGCGCCGAAACGCCGGCGCTCCATCGCGTCTGCAATCGCTTCCAGAGCCGAGGTCTCGTCGTGGCAGATCATCACGCCTTTGCCGAGTGCGAGTCCGTCGGCCTTCACGACCATCGAACCCTTGCGCGATTTCACGTAGCGCCGAGCGGATTCCGCGTCGTCGAACGAGGCGAAGTCGGCGGTGGGCACGGCGGCTTCGCGCATGATCGTTTTCGAAAACGATTTGCTGGTTTCGAGCTGCGCCGCCGCCGCGGTCGGCCCGAAAATCTTCAGGCCCGCGCGTGTGAACTCGTCGACAACTCCGGCGGCGAGAGGATCTTCGGGACCGACGATTGTCAGATCGACGGACTTGGATTTCGCGAATTCGGCCAGCGCCGCGCCATCGGTCGGCGCGATCGGAACGGGTTCTGCGATTTGATCGATTCCGGGATTACCCGGTGCGCAAAATATCTTCCACACGGTCTCGCTCTGATGGAGCCGCCAGACCAGCGCATGCTCGCGTCCGCCTTTGCCTATGACCAGTACCTTCATCGCGCGAAAAACCTAATGCCTGAAATGGCGCACCCCGGTGAAGACCATCGCGAGGCCGAACTTGTCGGCCGCTTCGATCACTTTATCGTCGCGCAACGAGCCGCCCGGTTGCGCAATCGCCGTCGCGCCGGCTTCGGCCGCCAGCGTCGGGCCGTCGGGAAATGGAAACAGCGCCTCCGACACGAGCACCGAACCTTCGAGCGAGACTTTGAGGCGCGCGGCCTTCTCACGCGCCGCGTAAACCGGATCGATGCGCGAGGTCGCGCCGCCGCCGACCGCCAGCGTGCGATCCTCCGCGACGAAAGCGATCGCGTTGGACTTGATATGCTTGCAGACCTTGATGCCGAAGGTGAGCGCATTCATCTCGGCGTCGGTCGGCGCGCGCCGCGTGACGATTTTGCCTTTGCGCGGATCTTCTATTGCGAGGTCGGGCGTCTGCACGAGCAATCCGCCGAGCACCTTCTTGACGTCGAGCTCGTTGCGATCAACGGCCTTCGAATTGAACGTCATCACGCGCCGATTTTTGTTTTTGCGCAGGAACGCGATCACGTCGTCGGGATACGCGGGACCGATCAGCACCTCGGTGAAGAGTTCGTTGACGGCGCGTGCGAACTCCATGTCCCACGGGCGATTGGTGATGATGATGCCGCCGAACGGCGAGTCCGGATCGGTTGCGAACGCCTTGTCCCACGCACCTTTCAGCGTGTCCGCGAGGCCGACGCCGCACGGCGTGTTGTGCTTGAGAATCGCGACGACCGCGCGCCGCTCGTGCTCGAACTCGAGCATCAGGTTCATCGCCGAGCTGATATCGACGACGTTGTTGAACGACAGCTCCTTGCCGTGAAGCTGATGCGCTATCTCGAGAAAGCGGCCGTACAGCGCGCCATTCTGATGCGGATTTTCGCCGTAGCGCAGCGCCTGCTCGCGCTCGAGCGCGAGATTGAAGGTCTCGCCGAGGTCTGACGCTTCGCCGTCGCCGGCATGCGTGCCGAGATAGTTCGCGATGGCAGCGTCGTAGGCTGAGACGCGCGCGAACGCCTTGCGCGCGAGGCGCCATCGCGTGGCCGCGGTGATCGCGCCCTGGTTCGCGTCGAGTTCGGCGGCAATCGCGGTCGTAGTCGGCAGCGTCGACGACGACTGCGACGTCGGCATGATTTTTCGCCGCCGCGCGCACGAGCGTCGGGCCGCCGATGTCGATATTTTCGATCGCGTCTTCGAGGCTGACGCCGGGCTTGGCGACAGTTTTTTCGAATGGATAAAAGTTCACGACCACCAGGTCGATAGGCTCGATTTGATATTGCTGCATCTGGCGCCGATGACTGTCGTCGGCGCGGCGCGCGAGGATTCCGCCGTGGATTTTCGGATGCAGCGTCTTCACGCGGCCGTCGAGCATTTCGGGCGAGCCGGTGAAGCTCTCGACCGACCGCACTTTGACGCCGGCCGCTTCCAGAGCCGCCATGGTGCCGCCGGTCGAGACGA
Source organism: uncultured delta proteobacterium (assembly GCA_963747845.1). Classification (GTDB taxonomy): domain Bacteria; phylum Desulfobacterota; class Binatia; order Binatales; family Binataceae; genus Binatus. The sequence goes on along the minus strand of CAVVGR010000011.1, from coordinate 117,823 downwards.
TCTCGACGCCGTGCCGCGCCAGCGCCCGCGCAAAATCGGCGAGACCCGCCTTGTCCGACACGCCCAACAGCGCGCGCCTGATCGCGACTTTGTCATTGCTCATTATATCTAGCTCCGAATCACGCGCGGCACCCGTTTGCCGACGGTGCACAGCATCTCGTACGAAATTGTTTGCGCGAGGCGCGCGACGTCGTTGACGCTGACCGCTTCACCGCCGGATTCGCCCCACAAGATTACCTCATCGCCGACCGCCGCGCCCGCGATGTCGGTGACGTCGATCGTCGTCAGGTCCATCGAGACCGCGCCGACGACCGGCGCGCGCGCGCCGCGAACGATCACTTCGCCGCCGTGCTGCAGGCCGCGGCGATAGCCGTCGGCGTAACCGACGGGCAGCACGCCGATCAAACTTTCGCGCGGCGTGACGAAGGTATGCCCGTAGCCGACGCCGCTGCCGGCAGGCGCGCGCTTGATTTGCATCAGGCGAGTCTTGAACGTCATCACCGGGCGCAGCTCGACGCGCTCGCGCACGGCGGCAACGGGCGGCAGGCCGTAGATGGCCAGCCCCGGCCGCGCGAGATTGAAGTGCGAATCGTAACGCAGCACGAGCGCCGCGGAATTCGCGACGTGAATCACAGATGGCCGCATCCCGGCGCCGTTGAGCGTGGCGATCGCCTGGTGAAATACCGCGAGCTGCGCGTCGGTGATAGGACTCTTCGGATCGCCGGCGTTGGCGAGCAGCGTGCACACGCCCTCGAGGCGCACGGCAGTGGCGCTGCGGACCGCGTCGATGACGGCCGGAATATCCGCGGGCATCACGCCGAGCCGCGTCGCGCCGCTGTCGATCTTGATGTGAATTGGAAAGTCGTTGCGGCCGGCCGACGCGGCGGCGCGGTCAAGTACTCCAATCATCGCGGCCTCGAAGACGAACGGGGTCAAATCGAGCGCGACGATCTCGGCTGCCTGTTCGGCGAAGAAGCCGGCCTGCAGATAGACCCGCGTGCGAACGCCGGCCTCGCGCAGTTCGCGCGCCTCGTCGAGCGTGGCGACGCCGAAATGACGGCAGCCTTCGTCGATCAACGCGCGCGCGACCGCGACTGCGCCATGCCCGTAGGCGTCGGCCTTGACCACCACCATCAGCTCGCCGTGCGCGGCGACGCCGCGCAGCGCGCGGAAGTTCGAGCGCAGCGCGCCGAGGTCTATCTCGGCGACGGTGGGGCGTTGCGTTTCGATTCTCATCGAACGCTGAATTTCCAACTTCGCGGGCGCAGACGCAAGCTGTTGGTTTTTGGGCCTGTGGATGAGGTGCGCCGTGGCACTCCCCACAACTCTGCCAGCATGCAATTATCCGCGAACATGAACACCGCCATCGTTACGGGCGCCAATACCGGCTTGGGTTTTGAGTGCGCACGAGCGCTCGCCGAGACCCACGACTGGCGCGTAATCGTCGCTTGTCGGAGCATCGAAAAAGGCCGCGACGCTGTGAAGCGGCTCATCGCGCACACCAGGCATCCGGAAATCGAAGCGATGACATTGGACCTCGCCTCGCTCGAGTCGGTGCGGAATTTTGCGCGCGACTACGCGGCCGAGCGCAGACCCCCGCTGCGCGCTCTCGTCTGCAATGCGGCCACGCAGATAGTGACTGGCAGAACTTACACGGTGGACGGCTTCGAGACGACCTTCGCGGTCAACCATCTCGGGCATTTCCTGCTGGTGAACCTGATGCTCGCGCAGATGGAGCCGCCGGCGCGGATCATCGTAGTCGGCAGCGGCGTGCACGATCCGAAGCAGGCGACCGGGATGCCGGCGCCGATTTACAAATCCGCGCGAATCCTGGCGCGGCCGGATGAAGATTCGAAGCCGCTGAATGACCCGCCAGGAACGGCGGGCCGGCGCGCATACGCCACCTCGAAGCTGTGCAACCTGCTGTTTACCTACGAACTCGAGCGCCGGCTGCGCACCGAGCGACGCGCGGCAGGCACCAGCGGGCGGCCGTTCACCGTCAACGCGTTCGATCCCGGCCTGATGCCGGGGACGGGGCTGGCCCGCGACTACGGCCCGCTGGCGAGATTCGCCTGGCGCTTCGTGCTGCCCGCGCTGCGCCCGTTCGTGCCGAACGTGAATAGCGTCGCGCGATCAGGCAGGGCGCTCGCCAGCATGGTGACCGAGCCAAAATTCGAGCGCATCTCCGGGAAGTATTTCCAGGGTACGCGCGACGTGCCGTCGTCGATGGACTCGTACGATCCCGCGATGGCGACAGACTTGTGGGAATCGAGCGCCTCGATGGTCAAGCTGATGCCGGGCGAGACGAGTCTCAGTCTCAAATCGGCTCCGTCGGCGGCATAATCGGTGCCGGGGAATACATATCTACTAGTATTCTCAGTTGATTATATTTTCCCAGATTGACACTAGTAAATTACTAGTCCACACTAGAGGGAAGCCGGAATCGATATAAGAGTCGAGTCCCGACTTGATCCAGCCCGACAGTGGTTTCGCTCGCCTTTGACCACGTTCCGCTCGACCAACCCTATCAGTACATTCGCAAGGCTTGAGGAGGTCCTCATGGCACCACCTCGTCACGACGCTGCCGGCGCCGATCTGTCAGCCGGCGCAAATAAGTTATGTCTGATCGCAGGGCTGACCGCGGGTCTTGCGTATTCGACCTTCGCGAGCTTTGTTGCCAACGCGCTGACTCCCGTCAGTGGACGCCTGATCGAAGCGGACTCCCTTCGCCGTGTGGTTTCCGGGCGCTACGTGGAAGTCCTCAGCCTTGACGGGGCGATTCCGACCCTGATCGCGTCGTTGATTGTTTTCGTGCTGGTCTGGACCTCGATGCGCCTGATTCTGGAACATTGGCAGCGTGAGGATTGGAAGCGCCTCGGTACGATCGATCGCAGTTTGTCAGAAGGTCCGCTGCTTATACCGGTGACGATAGCGCGGCCGGTGTCCGCACTGAGTAAGTAATGCATACCATGTCGAAATCTCAGTTGAGTATAAGGAGTAGCAAGTAATGAATGGAACAACAGACAAAATCAAGGGACGCGTCGAAGAAGCGGCTGGCGTACTGACTAATGATCAAAAGCTGAAGAATCGCGGAAAAGTGGATCAAGCCAGTGGCAAGGTTAAGGATGTCATCGGCAAGACCATCGACAAGGCGGTCGCGGCCGTCAATCACGACAACAAGCGCTAGCAATTTTGCGCCCGCCGCCCGCTATACAACCTGCACACCTGAAGTGAGCGGCGGGCTTTCACAACCTCACATTCGCGCGGCTTCCTGCCGCCCGCCTGAATCCTCCAAAAAGCCTCGCTACGCTGCGTCGAGACGGATAATTCCAGCTATCGCGAAGTTGATTAACAAGTGATAAAATTCGCCGTTGGTTTTTTGTGAACGGGACAGCAGGGGTGGACCGAAGTGGATTCTGATTCAGCCGGGAGGAGAATCATGCAGCGAAAAGTGCGCACTACTCTTTTTATCTCAGCCGCGTCGGGACTGTTGGTTGTGGCCGCGGGACTTTCGGGGTGCTCGATGTTTTCCCCGACGAATCAGCCGGTCGATTGCAACATCGTGAAAACACAGGCGGCAGCCGGACAGACCGACGCTCAGATCGCGACTAACCTGAGTGCGCAAGTGAGCGAAGTGGCAGCCTGCCATGGCCCGGAGACCAACGGCAATCAAAGTACGATAGTCCCAGAGAAGGGATACTGAGCGGAAACACCGTCCCTCGCGGATCGCGGCCATCGAACGTCTGCGTCCGCAGTGATTTGATCGCGCCGCGCCCCGGGGCGTGAGCGTTCATAGCCTGAAAGCGGCGGCCTCGATTTCGCCGCCGCGCGGCCAATTTTGCTGGCGGTGCGACTGTGCGGAAGGAGCACGGTAGTGATTGGTCGCGGCGCCAGTGAAATCAGAGCCGGCAGGAAGCTCGCCATATCGATCGCGATGGCGGGCTTTCTTTTCATCAGCGTGGCGTTCGGCGCGCCATCTCCGGTCGCGCCTGACGAGGCCACGCTCGAGCGCAACTTCGATGCGCTGATACATCCGTCCGAGATGCGCGACTGGATGAAGCAGCTCGCATCGCAGCCGAACCACGTCAGCTCGCCGCACGACAAGGCCAACGCCGAGCAGATACTCGCGTGGTTCAAGCAATGGGGCTGGGACGCGCACATCGAAACCTTCTGGGTGCTGTATCCCAAGCCGATCAGCGAGACGCTCGAGCTGGTGGGTCCCACGAAATTCAGCGCGACGCTGCAGGAGCCGCCGATCCCCGGCGATTCGAGCGCGACCGCGACCGACCCCGCGCTGCCTGACTACGTCGCATATCAAAGCGACGGCGACGTCACCGCCGATCTGGTCTACGTCAATTACGGGATGCTCGACGATTACAAAATGCTCGAGCGGCTCGGCGTCAGCGTCAAGGGCAAGATCGTCATCGCGCGCTACGGCGGCGGCTGGCGCGGGTTGAAGCCCAAGCTCGCGTACGATCACGGCGCGATCGGATGCATCATCTACTCGGACCCGGCGCAGGACGGCTATTCGGTCGACGAGACTTATCCCAAGGGGCCGATGCGCCCGCCGCTCGGCGTGCAGCGCGGATCGGTGCTCGACATGGGGTTGTATCCCGGCGACCCGCTGACGCCCGGCGTCGGTGCGACGAAGGACGCCAAGCGGCTGAAGCGCGCCGACGCGCCGACTATCATGAAGATTCCCGTGATACCTATCTCGTACGCCGACGCGCAGGTTTTTCTCGCGGCGCTGACGGGGCCGGTGGCGCCGCAAGCATGGCGCGGCGCGCTGCCGATCACGTATCACGTCGGGCCGGGCGCTGCGGTCGTCCATCTCGCGGTGAAGTCCGACTGGCAGCTGCAGCCGATTTACGACGTGATCGCGACGATGAAGGGTTCGACCTGGCCGGACCAGTGGATCGTGCGCGGCAATCATCATGACGGCTGGGTATTCGGCGCCACCGACCCGTTGTCGGGGCAGGTCGCGCTGCTGGCGGAGGCCAAGGCATTCGGCGGTCTCGCGCAGCAGGGATGGCGGCCCAAGCGCACGATCGTCTACACGAGTTGGGACGCGGAGGAGCCGATGCTGCTGGGCTCGACCGAGTGGGCGGAGGAGCATGCCGACGAACTGAAGAAGAAGGTCGTGCTCTACATCAATTCGGATTCGAACGAGCGCGGCTTTCTGGAGGCGGGCGGCAGCCACGACTTTCAGCATCTGGTGAACCAGGTGGCGGCCGATGTGATCGATCCTGAGACGGGCGTTTCGATCGGCGAGCGCCTGCGCGCGAAGATGCGGATAGCGGCGCTCGCGCCCACCGCCAACGAGCACGCCAAGGCAGAGGCGAAAATCGCGGCGGACCCCGGCAAGGATTTTCCGATCGAGGCGCTCGGATCGGGATCGGACTTCTCAGCCTTCCTCGATCACCTGGGTCTGCCCACGCTGGATATTGGTTTTGCCGAAGAGGGTCACGGGAGCGGCGTTTATCATTCGCGCTACGACACCTTCGAGCATCACAGCCGCTTCGTCGATCCTGGCTTCGTGTATGACGCGATGCTGGCGAAGACGATCGGCCGCATCGTGTTGCGCGTCGCCGACGCCGATGTTCCCGTTCAAAATGCAACCGGCTTCGCGAACGCGGTCTCCGACTATTTCGATCAGGTGAAGAAGCTCGCGGATGAAAAGCGCGAGGAAGCCGCGACGCAGGCCAAGCTGCTGCACGACCGCGCGTTCCAGCTCGCGGCAGATCCGACCAAGCCCAGCGGCCTGCCCACCGCGCTGGAGCCGGTACCGCAGATCAACTTCGCGCCGCTCAAGGATGCAGTCGATCGGCTGAAACGCAGTGCGAAGGCCTATGACGACGCGCTCGCGAAAGACGCGTCGCACCTCTCGGCCGCGCAGCTCGCGCGCCTGCAGGCGCTGATGATGAACATCGATCAAACGCTAGCGCCCGACGAAGGCCTGCCCGGCAGGAGCTGGTACAAAAATCTCGTCTACGCGCCGGGCCGCTACACCGGTTACGAAGCCAAGACCCTGCCCGGCGTGCGCGAAGCGATCGAAGACCAGCGCTGGTCCGACGCGAACCGCTACGCCAGGCTGACGGCGGACGCCCTCAACGCCTACAGCGACCGTCTGGATCAGGCGACCGCGGTTCTCAACGGCAAGTGAATGAATCATTATTAGCAAATGCATACTCACCCTGAAGTTGTAATCGTTGGTGCCGGGATTGGCGGTAGTGCGCTTGCGATTGTGCTGGCGCGGGCGGGGATTGCGGTGACTGTCGTCGAGAAGTCGCTGGTGCATGTCGATCACGTGCGCGGCGAGTGGCTGGCGCCGTGGGGAGTCGCAGAGACGCAGCGCCTCGGCTTGTACGAGACGTTAATTGCGGCTGGCGGGCATCATCTCGGCCGCCATATCCCGTACGGAGACGATGTCGACGCCGCTTCTGCCGAGGCTCAACTGCTCGATCTCAAGGCCTTCGAGAACGCCGGCTTCAAGCCGCCGCTATGCATGCGCCATCCTGATATGTGCAACCTGCTCAATGGCGAAGCGATCAAGGCGGGTGTTGAGCTGATTCGTGGTGTCGCGGACGTGCAGGTAACCGCGGGCAGTGCGCCTGAAGTGCGTTTCAGGCATGACGGCAGTCGAGCGCACGTTCAATCCGCGCATCGTGATCGGCGCCGACGGCCGCAACTCGGTCGTGCGCGCGCAGGTGGGCATCGAGCAGCATCGCGATCCGACGCATCACCTGATGGCCGGGATGCTGGTCGACGACACGACGGGGTGGCCGGCGGATTTGCAGGTTTTTGGCACCGAGGAGCGCATCAACTTTCTCGCGTTCCCGCAATCGGCCGAGCGCGTGCGGCTCTATATTTGTTATGGCCTCGACGAGCGGCGGCGCTTTGCCGGCGCCGACAACCAGGCGCGCTTTCTCGACGCGTTCCGCCTGACGACGGTGCCCGGCAGCGAGCATCTCGCCAACGGCACGCCGTCGGGTCCCTGCAATTCCTACGGCAACGAGGATACGTGGACCGACGTGCCGTACGTTCCGGGCGTGGTGCTCATCGGCGACGCGGCGGGGCACAACGATCCGATCATCGGGCAGGGATTGTCGATCTCCTATCGCGACGTGCGCATCGTGCGCGACCTGATGCTCGAGAATCGCGACTGGGCGGCCGATATTTTCAGGCCTTACGCGGAAGAGCGGCGCGAGCGGATGCGCCGGCTGCGCTTGACGGCGTCGACGTTCTCGATCCTGAGCGTGGAATTTGGCGATCACGCGCGCGAACGCCGGCGGCGCGTTCGTGAAGAACGCCTGCACAATAGTTTTCCGGATCTCGGGCCGGCAGCCTTCATCGGACCCGATGTCCTGCCAGCGGAACTGTTTGACGAAACGATACTCGACCGGCTACGCGCCATGTGAGGATGCCATGATCAAACTGGTTTACGTGATCCGAAAGCGCGCTGACGTTTCGGAAAAAGATTTTCACGAGTACTGGCTGAAGCAGCACGGACCGCTGGTGCGCAGTTTCGCGAAGGCGATGCGCGCGAAGAAATACGTGCAGAGTCACACCGTCCACGAAGATGCGGGCAAGGCGATTCGCGACACGCGCCCGAAGATGAAGGAGACCTACGACGGAATCACCGAAGTATGGTGGGACACGGTCGAGGACTTCAGCTCAGGCGGCGACGCCAAAGCGCGCGCCGAGGCAGCCCGCGCGCTGCTCGAAGACGAATCGAAGTTCATAGACTTCGAGCGCTCGTCGATCTTCATGACCGAGGAGCACGAAATCTTCGACTACACGAAGTAGCCGGCTCAGGCGTTCCTGGCTTTGGCCTCCGCCCCGGCGACGAAATCGCCAACCCGCTTGAGCAACAGCGGAACGAGCGCATTCGGCATGCTGTGCGCCATGCCGGGAATGATCAGTCAGCTCGCATCCCGGAATCGACGCGGCGGTGTCCTTCCCGCCTTCCACCAGCACGAGCGGATCGTCGGCGCCATGAATGACGAGCGCCGGGCAGCGCACGTTCTTCAGCACGTCATTGCGCGGCGGTGACGCGAAGATCGCCGCCATCTGCCGCGCGCTGCCCGCGGGATCGTAGGCGATGCGATCGACCTGCTCCTCGGTGAGCGCGCGAAGTTCTCCATCGGCCCACGGATAGCCGGGGCTCGCGAGGATGGTCCACAGCCTGGTCTCGGCGGCGATTCGATCTTCGCGCGCACGTACTCGCGGGAGGCTGCGTGAGTGCGACCATCGCTTCGGGCTTGGGCTGCGGCAAATCGCGCCGGCCGGTCGTCGACATGATCGAAACGAGGCTCTTCGTGCGCCGAGGATGCTCCGCCGCGACGAGCTGGGCGATCATGCCGCCCATCGAGGCTCCCACGATGTGCGCGCGATCGACGCGAAGCGCATCGAGTAGCCCTACCGCATCAGCCGCCATGTCCGACAAGAGGTACGGCGCCGCGACAGGCTCGCCCGCAGCCATCTGAGCTAACAGCCGAGGCACATCGGGCACGCCCTTGTCCGTGAGACGAGTCGACTTTCCCGCGTCGCGATTGTCGAAGCGAATGACTCGAAATCCTCTGCCAGCAAGACCCTCGCAAAACGCACGCGGCCAGAGCGTTAGCTGTGCCCCAAATCCCATGATCAGCAGCAGCGCAGGATCGCTCTCCCGCCCAAAGCTCTCATACTCGATATCGATTCCGTTCGCATGAACCCGTGCCATAGCTCTCCCCATCGGAAATGTTGGCGTTGAGGCGCAGCCTAGTCGGATCACCCTCCCGCCGTCGACAGCATTCGCGATGCTGGATTTTTGACACCTCACGGGCGTCGTCGTATAGTCAGATCAGGCTGGGGGTGTGCTTTTACGCACTGAGAGCTCCTGCGGGAGAACCCCTTGAACCTGATCCGGGTCATGCCGGCGTAGGGAAGCCATCGGCGCAACGTTCGCGGCTGCGCCTGGGCCGTTTCCCCACACCGGGAAGCGGCTCAATAATGCCGGAGCTCCATCAGCAACTTCAATCATCCTTAACGGCGACCCTTACCCGCTCGGCTCCGACACGCCGCTGACTGCGCTGCTCGAGCGGCTGAACATGCGCCGCGGGCGCGTGGCGGTCGAAATCAACCGCGAGATCGTGCCGAAGGCCAACTACGACGCGACGATTGTGCGGGCGGGCGATCAGGTCGAGATAATCAACTTCGTCGGCGGCGGATAGCCGCGGCGCGCAAGGCAGTAAAGGATATGCAGGACACTCCATTTGAGTTGGGCGGCCGAAAATTCAAGTCGCGTCTGATCGTCGGCACCGGCAAGTATCGCGACTTCGCCGAGACCAGGGCTGCGGTCGAGGAAAGCGGCGCCGAAATCGTGACGGTCGCGGTACGGCGCGTGAATATCACGGATCGCGGCAAGGAAAATCTGCTCGACTATATCGATCCCAAGCGCTACCAGATTCTGCCGAACACCGCCGGATGCTTCACCGCCGAGGAGGCGATTCGCACCTGCCGCCTCGCGCGCGAGGTTGGCGTGGGCGATCTCGTCAAGCTCGAGGTGATCGGCGACAATCAGACGCTGTTTCCCGACGTCGCCGCCACGCTCGAAGCTGCGCGCGTGCTGGTCAAGGAAGGATTCAAGGTGATGCCGTATGTCACCGACGATCCGGTGACGTGCCTTCGCCTGGCCGAGATGGGATGCGTCGCGGTGATGCCGCTGGCGGCGCCGATTGGATCGGGCCTTGGCATCCGCAATCCGTTCAACCTCGCGATTATTATCGAACAGGCGAAGGTGCCGGTGATCGTCGACGCGGGCGTGGGCACTGCGTCCGACGCCGCCGAGGCGATGGAACTCGGGTGCGACGGCGTGCTGATGAACACTGCTATCGCGGGCGCGAAGGATCCTCTTGCGATGGCGCGTGCGATGAAGCTGGCGGTGGAAGCGGGGCGCCTCGCGTACCGCGCCGGGCGGATCGAGCGCAAGCTTTATGCGACCGCGTCCAGCCCGCTGACCGGATTGATAGGGTAGGCCGCCTTGTCGTCGCGGCCGCGCGTCAGTTTCAGGCTCTATCTCATCACGGATCGCCACGTCGTAAAGAGCGGCGACCTCATCGGCGCGTGCGAAGCGGCGTTGACAGCTGCGCCGCCGGGCGCGGTCGCCTTGCAACTTCGCGAAAAAGATCTGCCCGCGCGCGACCTGTACGAGATGGCGATACGCCTGCGCGAGATCTGCACGCGCGCCGGCGCGCCGCTGATCGTGAACGATCGCGTCGACGTGGCGATCGCGGCGGGCGCCGACGGTGTTCATCTGCCGTTCGATTCCATTGGCGTGAGCATGGCGCGCAAGCTGATCGGATTCGACCGGCTTATCGGAGTGTCGAGTCATTCGCCGCCGGACGTGGCCGGCGCCGCGCGCGAGGGCGCCGACTTCGTCGTGTTCGGCCCGGTTTTCGATCCGCTGTCCAAGCCCGCCCGCAAGCCGCCATGGGGACCGAGCGGACTCAAGGCGGCATGCGGCGCCGGCGCGATTCCGGTGTTCGCACTCGGCGGCATCACGGCCGAGCGCACGCGCGAACTGTTCGCGTCATCCGACAAGGCGTCGCGCCCGGCGGGAGTCGCGTCGATCGGTGCGATATTTGCGGCTGACTCGCCAGCCCTGGCTATTGCGGCTTTGCTGACGGCGCTGGACGCGTCCCGGCCTGGCTCGCAATGACTGATTTCGCCGCGTCGAGCAGAGTATCGGGCGTTGGCAGTTCGCGATAATAGCGCGAGGTAAAAATCCAGCGCACGACGCCGTCGCGATCGACCACAAAAAAAGCGGGTATCGCGTTGTCGGGTTCGCCGTTGCGATGGTGTTGCACGAGACCTAGCGGCGCGAGGATCGACTCGCTGTTGTCGCTGAGCAGGGGGATTCCAGTGTGGAGAAATCCCGCGAGCATTTTCGATCGGTCGATGGTATCGGTGCTGATGGCGAGCGTATCGACGCCGGCGCTGCGAAAACTGTTGGCGCGATCGGTCAGCTCGGCGAGCTCGAAGCGTGCGAACGGGCAATAATCTCCGCGATAAACGTAAATCAGCGTGGCGTTCAGAATTTGACGGCACTGGCCCGTGGTGGATCGATCCGTTCTGATCGGCGAGCGCAAAGCTCGGGAATCGCTGTCCGACGGCAAGATTCAACGTGAACGGCGGATTGACCGTGACGCGCATCGCGTAGCTGACGAATCTGCCGCCGCCTGCGCCGACGACGATGCATGCAAGGAATGCGAGCAGGCCGAAGCCGAGCTTCGCGTGCGGCGAGTAGAGACCAAGCGCGAGCCGCAAGCCGGCAATCGAGATGAGAATTGCGGCCAGCAGGATCGCGAATGCGGGCCATGGGATTCGTTCGTGGATGCCCATCCACGGCACCGACCAGAACGATACCAGCACGAATTCGTAGAGTCCGAAGCCGGCCGCGATCAGGATGAGCGAGCCGATCGCGCGGACTGGCTGGAACGGCGGGGTGATCCAGGGCTCTTCGTAGAACTCCGGCGCGATCTCGTCGCCGGCGCCCGGATCGACGGGTTCCGAAGAGGCCATCAGTTGAGCATCTGCAGCTTCAACTCGTCGACGGAAAGCAGCTCGACGCCTTCCTGCTGCAGCTTCTCGTTGAAGGCGGGAGATTCCCCGCCGATTATCGCGACGGCGTCTCTGAGCAGGTGAAGTTTCGGGCCGACGCCGACGATCGCGCTGATCTGGCGATCGACGCAGGTCTCCGTGTACACGCCGTACATCACGATGTCCTTGTACGGGCGCAGCACGAGCCGCAGGATCGCGCTCAGGTGCGCGTTGTCGGCGAGCTTCTCGAATTGCTGGCGCCGGAAAACTATTTCGCCGTGATGATCTGAGGACCTTCTGAATCTCTTCAGGGGTGTATTCCCTGTTTTCGAGCATTATCGGATTGAGCGGCTCGGTCTCGTCGATTTTTTTCTGGCCGGGAGTGCCGGCCATGCAGTGATCGGGATACGGGCCGCCCCAACTCTTCAGGAGCGGGTCGCCGGGAACGTGACAATCCACCGAGCAGACGATCTGAACTTTCTGATCGCGCGCCAGATCGGTGACCGTTTTCCACACCGGCACGATCTTGTCCGCGCCGGGGATGTAAAACTTGCCGTCGGGCAGGATGAAGTCGCGTTGCGTGTCGATGTCGTAAAAAATTGTCTGATCGGATTTCATCTAATGACTCAGAAATGCTTTGGCTCGTGCTGACTGCGATTGTCGCGCTCGAGCTGCAAGGTCAGGTGGTGAATGTCGAACTTGGTTTGCAGCAGATGGCACATCTCGGCGAGCACGCGATCGCGATCGGCGCCGGCCGCGACCACCGCATGCGCCGACAGCGCGATTTGCCGGGTGCTGAGGCACCAGACGTGCAAGTCGTGAACCTCCTCGGTGCCGCTGACGGCCAGCAGGTCGGTGCGCATCTCGTCGAGGTCGATATGCCGCGGCACCGATTCCATCAGGATGTCGACGCCCTCGCGCACCAGCCCCCATGAACCATAAAGCACCAGCCCTCCAATCAATATGCTCACTGCGGGGTCGGCCTGCATCCATCCGGTGAAATACGCGAGCGCGCCGGCGGTGAGCACGCCTGCCGAGCCGACGAGATCGGACAGCACGTGGACGAACACAGAACGCATCGCCAGTCCGCGTCGCGGGCCGCCGGCGTCGTCAGCCGAGGTCATCCACGCGGAGAAACTGTTGACGCCGATTCCGACGATCGCGACCGCCATCACGCCCAGGCCCGAAACCGGGTGCGGGTTTCGCAGCCGCTGGAATGCCTCGATCCAGATGAAGACGACCAGCAGCCAGAGGAACAGGCCGTTGAGCAGCGCGCCGAGAATTTCGGCGCGAAGATAGCCGTAGGTTTTCGCTGTCGACGCGGGCCGCGTCGAGATCCATAGCGTCAGCAGCGCGAGGCATAGCGCGGCGATGTCGGTGAGCAGGTGGACCGCGTCGGACAGCAGCGCGAGGCTGCCCGTCAGGTAGCCGCCGGCGAGTTCGGTGACGAAATAAACCGAGGTGACGCCGAGGACGATCAGCAGGCGGCGCTGATCCGACCGCGCAAGTCCCTGCGCGGCGGGTCCGTGATTGTGGCGCGTCGGCATGGATTAATCATAGTGGATTAGCGAGTAGCAGTTCACTGGTGCGAGGCGCTCGCGGCCCTTGAGCGCGTCGAGCTCGACCACGAACGCGCATCCGATCACGTTGCCGCCTATTTTTTGCACCAGTTGCACGGCAGCGGCCGCAGTGCCGCCGGTGGCGAGCAGATCGTCGACGATGAGCACGCGGCCCTTGTCGGCGATCGAGTCCTGATGCATCTGCAATGACGCGCTGCCGTACTCGAGATCGTACGCCTGGTCGTAGGTACGAAACGGCAGCTTGCCCGGCTTGCGCGCGATCGCGAGACCGACGCCGAGCCGATATGCGACGGGCGCGCCGACGATAAAGCCGCGCGACTCGATTCCAACCACGGTGTCGACTTTGCCGAGATAGGGCGCGGCCAACTGATCAATCACCGCGGCCAGACCGCGCGCATCGGCGATCAGCGGCGTAAAGTCCCGGAACATTATTCCAGGCTTGGGGAAGTCGGGAACGTCGCGAATAAGTTTTTTTATTTCTTCAGAATTCATCGTTGAGTCCATCGCGCGCGGGATTAAGCAGTCTCGCTTGCGGTGGTCAACGATACTAGCTGCCGCCGGCTGCGGCAAAGCTGATGCCGGCCGATGAGGTGGGCTCGGGCAGATAGGCGAGCGGATCCTGCGCGACGTTGTCGTGGCGCACTTCGAAGTGAAGGTTCGCGCCGGTCGTGCGGCCGGAGCGGCCGATCTCGCCGATCTGCTGGCCGCACGCGACCCGGGTACCCTCGCTAACGAGGTTGCGCTCGTTGTGTGCGTAGACCGTGGCGTAATCGTCGTCGTGACGGATGATCACCGTGTTGCCGTAGCCGTGAAGAATGCCGGAAAAGATCACGACGCCGGCGTCGGCGGCATACACCGGCGTGCCGGCCGGAGCGGCGATGTCGACGCCCTCATGCATCGCGCCGTTGCGAATTCCGAATCCCGACGAGACCACGCCCTGCGATACCGGCCACTGGAACTGCCGCGCGGCACGCTCGCCTGTGTACGGATGTGCACCGCCCGGCGCGCTCCCGATGTATGCGGCCTGGTATGCGCCGGGGATCGTGAGGATCTCGCCGACGCGCAGCTCCCGCGGATCGCTGATTTCGTTCGCCGTCATCAGGCGTCCGACGCTCACGCCGTATTCGTTCGCGATATGGTAGAGCGTCTCGCCAGCTTTGACGATGTGAGTGGCGGGACGCTGCGAGCCGGTCGGGATGTAAGTCGAGGGCGACGAGCTGTCGCCGCATCCGGCGAGCGTGATCGACGCGGCGAGCGCGAGTACCACGCTCGCGCGCGAAATCCACCGCGTCGTTTTCATCCACCGCCCGAGCACATCATCCACCATCAGCCACCGCCGCTCCCGCAACACACCTGCGAGCCGCGAGATTTGTGCGCGCTAGTTCTGGAAACCCAGCTTTCCCGTCATCTTCACGAATCGGCACTCGCCGAAATATTCTTCGCTCCAGTGTCCGGTTTTGCGGCTGATGCGCACGAGGGTCTGGAGTTCGTCTTCGCCGATCGGCGCGACCAGGCGTCCCGACGGCGTCAATTGATGCAACAGGGGCAGCGCGATTCCGGGCATCGCGGCAGTGACCATCACAACGTCGAAGGGCGCTTCTTCGGGCCATCCGTCCGAGCCGTCGCCAACGCGAAGATTGACGTTGCGCAGTCCCATCGAGTTGAGAATCACGCGGGCGCGATCGTGCAGGTGCACGTTGACCTCGACCGAATAAACCGTGCGCGCGAGACGGGCCAGCACGGCGGTCTGATAGCCGGAACCGGTGCCGACCTCGAGCACTTTTTCGGCGCCGGTAAGCTCAGCGACCTCGCTCATCAGCGCGACCATGTATGGTTGCGAGATTGTCTGCGAGTCGCCGATTGGCAGCGGGCCGTCGTCGTAAGCGTGATCGTGAAGTTCGGCAGGAAGGAAACGATGGCGGGCGACGGTGCGCATCGCGGCGAGCACGCGCGGATCTTTTATCCCGCGGCGTTCGAGCTGTTCGAGCACCATCCGCGCGCGCGCACTATCGAGGTCAATTGCCATCGCCGGCATCATTATACAGATACGCCGCCCAGCGATTAAGGTATCAGGCGCGGGTCGTTTGAGACTCTTGAACTGCGTGGAGATTGCGTAATGCCGTTTTTCGACTCAGCGGGAGTCAGGATTCATTACCATGACGCGGGCGCGGGCACGGCTGTCGTCTTGGTGCATGGCTTCGCTTCGACGGCGGAGCACAATTGGGGTGGCACCGGATGGATTGATGCGCTGGCGATGAAGTATCGCGTGATTGCGCTCGATGTGCGCGGGCATGGCCAGAGTGACAAGCCGCGAGTCGCCGAAGCGTACGGCTACGCTAGCATGGGCGCGGACGTGACGCGCTTGATGGACCATCTCGGGATCGAGCGCGCGATCCTGATGGGCTACTCGATGGGCGCGAGCATCGCGATCGAGCTGATGCTGTCGCGTCCCGAGCGTTTTCGCGCGATCGTCCTGGGCGGAATCGCCGATGATGACGGGCTCGAAGACAAGGCGGATCGTGACGCGATTTCTCAAGCCTACCGCGCCGTCGATCCTGCGGCGATAACGAGCCCGGTCGCCAAAGCGTACCGGCAGATTCGCCGAGTCGATGCCCAACGACCTGAAGGCGCTGGCCGCATTGATCGACGCCGAGCGAACGCCGTTCGATCCCGCCAGGCTCGCGGCAGTGCGGCTGCCGGTGCTGATAGTCGTCGGCAGCAACGACAACGCGATCGGAGATCCGCAGCCGCTGGCGACGATGATCCCGGGAGCGCGGCTGGTAATGCTCGAAGGCCGCGACCACCTGACGGCGCCAGCCGACCGGCGATTCAAGGAAGTGGTGCACGAGTTCCTCAGCGCGTCTTGCTAACGTTCCCGTGACATAGCAGAAATGCTATGCTACTTCGCGAGCATGAACACTCTGAAAAAGAAGATGCTGGCGGATCATGAAGTCCGGAAAGCGTACGACGCGCTGGACGAGGAATTCGCACTTGCCCGCGAACTTATCGCCGCCCGCGTTC
This sequence comes from uncultured delta proteobacterium, assembly GCA_963747845.1. GTDB lineage: Bacteria > Desulfobacterota > Binatia > Binatales > Binataceae > Binatus. The sequence continues at coordinate 101,642 of CAVVGR010000011.1, read as the reverse complement.
GCGCCGGATTGACACAGGCCGAACTGGCGCAACGGATGGGTACGACTCAATCGGCGATCGCCCGGCTCGAGAGCGGCGCTCAGCTGCCCAGCGTCAAGACGATTCTCCGCTTCGCAAAAGCCACGGGCTCGCGGCCAGTTCTGAAGTTGCGGGCGGCCTGAAAGAAGGAACGGAGCGCGGGACATAGCTGTTGCAAACTTGTTAATTTGATGCGGGTCGCCGAATTGAACCGGCGGCCGCATCGCAGGTGTGCAATGGCCAAGCGGTTCTCGTAAAAGGCTCGTCGAGCTGAAATCGGAGCGCGGCGTTGGCTAGCGTCGGAACGCAAGCCGGATCGAGCGGCAGCGTTGGCGCGGCCGGCGCGACCGATACCGCCACGCTCGGCTCGATTCTGAATCGGGTGCGAGCGCAGGCGGCGGCCGATCCGTCGGGCAATCCGATTCTGCTGTTCGCGCTGGATCTGACGCTGCGAATGGATCGCGGCGAAATCAGTCTCGACGGTCTCGAAAGCATCGTGCAGCGGCTGACGCTCGAAGCGTTTGCCGACCGCGCGCAGCGCTTGACGAATTACCTGGGTGAAATTGGAATTGCGGCGAATGAGCGCGCGGTCGCGTCGCTGATTGAGCAGAAGGCGCGCGGCAGCAGCTTCGAGGAATTTTCCGTCGCGCTCGCCCGCAATGTCTTCGGCATCGTCTTCACGGCGCATCCGACGTTCTCGATGAGGCTGGAATTGGCGCGCAGCCTGGCCGAACTGGCATCTGGACAGACGGTCGACGGCGCGCCGCTCGATCAGGCCGGGCGGGACGGACGGATGGACGAAGCGGCGCTCCTCGAGCATCGCCCGCCGGCGGAAATATCGCTCGAGGTCGAGCACGCGTGGGTGACCGAGGCTCTCAATCATGCGCATGACGCGCTCGAACGCGTGCATCGGACGGCGTTGCGGGTGGCGCGCGAACATTGGCCCGAGCAGTGGACCAGGCTCGAACCGCGGCTGGTCACCTTGGCGTCGTGGGTCGGATACGATCAGGACGGTCGCACCGATGTGACCTGGACGCGGACGATCGCGGCGCGTTTGACCGACAAGCTCGCGATGATCGAACGGCATCGGCACAAAGTCGAGGCGCTCAAGCTCGCTGCCAGCGGCGATTTCGCGGCTGCACTTGAACCGCTCGATGCGATGCTGGCGACGGCGATCGCGACCGTCACGCATCAGCTGGAATTGCTGGCGGAGGCGGAGCGCGATCCGGCGAAAACTGCGGCATTCGGCCGCGCGATGGTAGCGGGGCGGGAAAAAGCGCTGGTCGAGACGGGACCGCTGGTCTCGTTAATCGAAAGCGCGCTGAAAACGGCGCCGGACGATGAGCGGCGCGAGGAACTGCTGGTGATGCGCGCGAGCTTGAGGACTCACGGCCTCGGCCTCGCGCACATTCACGTGCGCCTCAACGCGTCGCAGTTGCATAACGCGGCGCGCCGCCAGGTCGGCCTCGAAACCGAGCCGAGCGACCCGGCGAATCGCCGTTCGTATTTCAACATCATCAACGATCTGCTCGGGCGGGCGAAACCGCTGGCCATCAGTTTCGAGTCGCTGATGGAGGAGCGCGCATCGGCCAAGCGGCTGATGATGACGGTGGCGCAGATCGTAAAGTTTATCGACGCGGAGACGCCAATTCGGTTTTTGATCGCCGAAACGGAGACCGGTTTCACGCTGTTGGCCGCGCTCTACTATGCGCGGTTGTTTGGAGTGGAAAATCAGATCGAGATTTCGCCGCTGTTCGAGACCGAGGAGGCGTTCGAACGCGGCGAGCGGGTGATCGAGGAGGCGCTGAAGAGCCCGCATTATCGCGCGTACCTGGAACGGCAGGGGCGAATCGCGGTGCAATTCGGATTTTCCGATTCAGGGCGCTTCATCGGACAGATGGCGGCGACGTTTCGAATCGAGCGGCTGCGGCTGCGGATCGCGCAACTGCTGGAGCGCCATGGGCTCAGCAAGCTCGAAGCAATCCTGTTCAACACGCATGGCGAATCGATCGGCCGCGGAGGCCATCCGCTGACCTTCGCCGATCGCCTGCGTTACGCGTCACCGCCCACGAGTCGTGCCGAGTTCGAGCGGCGGGGAGTGCACGTCAAGGAGGAGATGAGCGTTCAAGGCGGCGACGGCTACATGCTGTTCCTGACGCCAGCTGCGGCGACCGCGTGTGTGCGGCAGATTCTTGGCTTCGCGCTCGACTCGAGCAACGAGGCTGCCAACGATCCGATCTATGCGGTTCCGGATTACGCGGCGGAATTCTTTGCGACGGTGCAGCAGGAGTTCAGCAGCCTGGTGGACGATCCTGATTACGCGGCACTGCTCAGTCTGTTCGGCACCAACATGCTCTATCGCACCGGGTCGCGGCCGGTTGCGCGCCAGACCGAGGAGTGGAGCAGGCCGTCGGCAATCGCGCATCCGTCGCAGCTGCGCGCGATACCCAACAACGCGATCCTGCAGCAGCTCGGCTTCATGGCGGTCACGCTGTACGGGATTGGGCGCGCGGTCTCGAAGGACCCGGAACTGTTCCAGGCGATGCGCCAGCGGTCGGCACGCTTCGGGCGGTCGCTGCAGATGGTGTCGGCGGCGCTCGATCGCACGGAGCTCGACGTATTGCGCGCCTACGTGAACACGGTCAATCCCGCGATGTGGCTGAACGGAGCGGCGCGCGCGCGGAGTCCGGCGCGGGCGAAGGCGTTGCGCGAATTGGCGCGGCTGACGGGACTGCTCGATCGCCATGACCGGCTGGCGCGGCTGGTGCGGCGCCTGCAGGCTGATCAACTGTGGCTGCTCGAGGCGATGGAGCCGGTCGAGACTCCGCAGCGGCGGCGGCTGATCCTGCTGCATGGGATTCGCGTCGCCGTCATCCAACGGATCTGTCTGCTGGCGATGGAGATACCGAATTTCAGTCCGCAACTCGGTGTGACGCGCGACGATATCCTTGCGCGAATTCTCTCATTGGACGTCCCCAGTGCGGTCGAACGCCTGCAGCAGATTTTCCCGCATGAGGACGGCGTGGGGGACGTACGCGATGACTTCGGCGAACAATCGCAATACCGGCCCGAGCCGGCGCTGTCGTACGAGGTTGAGCACAATACTCTGTTCGGTCCGATGCTCAAGCTGTTTGAATTGGTGCGCCGCATCGGGACGGCTATCACTTACGAGATAGGTGCTATCGGCTAGCTGGTCCGGCGACCAGGTACCTATTCGATGTGATAGCGCTTGCGCTTGCGCCAGAGCGTCGCGATGCCGATGCCCAGCGTGTCGGCGGCCTCATCGAGGGTAGCCGCATGCGACTAGCACGCGGCGGATGTGTTCGGCCTCTACATCGTCCAGAGTTGCGTCCGTCGAAGAATTTGCCGACCGGCCCGACAAGGACTGAAAGATCATGTCGGGAAGATCGTCGCGCTCGATGACGGTGCCGCGGCTCAACACCGACGCACGCTCTATGACATTGCGCAGTTCGCGCACGTTGCCAGGCCACGAATATGCAGTCAGCGCGGCGGACGCCTCCGGAGACAGCTCGAGACCCGGTCTGTGGTTGCGAGCGATCGCGTTAGTCAGGAACCACTTGGCGAACGCCAGTATGTCTTCGGGCCTTTCGCGAAGCGCGGGCACACGCAGCGGGATTACGTTGAGGCGATAAAAGAGATCGGCGCGAAAGCGTCCTGCAGATACTTCACTTTGCAGGTCACGATTGGACGCGGCGATGATGCGGGTATCCACGGAGATCGTCTGCTGACCACCGAGCCGCTCGAAACGTTGCTCCTGGAGAAAGCGCAGAAACTTGGTTTGCAATGAAGGCGCGAGGTCGGCGATCTCGTCGAGAAAAACCGTACCGCCATCGGCCGCCTCCAGCCTGCCCGGCTTGTCCTTGACCGCGCCGGTAAAGGAGCCGCGCATGTGTCCGAAGAGCTCGCTCTCGAGCAGGTGCTCGGAAAGGGTCGTGCAGTTAACGACCACGAACGGCTTCCCGCGCCGCAAACTCCATTCGTGAATCTGCCGGGCGAGCACGTTCTTGCCAGTACCGCTCTCACCTGCCAGCAAAATGGTTGCATCGCTGCCGGCCGCCTGCCGCGCCATCTCGAATAGCGCGGCCATGAGATGGCTATGAGTGTCAAGGACCGAGCCGCCACCGTCGATAGCACTTCGAAGTTCGCGGACCTCCGAGCGAAGAGTCTTTACCTCGAGCGCGCGATCCAGCAAATGCTGGATCTGCATCAGCGAGAATGGCTTGGTCACATAGTCATAGGCGCCGGCCTTCATCGCGGCGACCGCGTTTTCGATCGTTCCGAATGCTGTCATCAGGATTACGAGCGTGTCCGGATGGTGCTGCTTGATTTGTTTCAGCAGCTCGAGACCATTCATCTCGGCCATCTGGTAGTCGGTGAGCACCAGGTCGAAATTGCTCTCACCCGCAAGGATCGCGAGCGCGCGCGGTCCACATTCCGCCGTCGTTACCTGATGCCCACTCGATTCAAGGAACTTGGCCAGGCCTGACCGGATGTTCTTTTCGTCATCGACTACGAGCAACTTCGCCACGTCTGCACCTCAGGTACAGAGGGAGCAAGCGGCGTGCCGTAGCAACTATGCGGAGATTCTTGCAATTCAGCCTGCAACCGCGTGCTCACCTTTCAGGTTGCATCGCGGTTGCAGGCTTCATTTTGCATCGAGTACTTATGCGGGAGGCGCACCGAAGTGCTTGCGCAGCTCGAGGTTGACGTCCAGCGTGTTGACCAGCTTCTCGCCGGCAAGTCCATAGAAAGGCGAGGTCACATCGGCCTGCAAGATGCCCTCGATCTCGCTGCGCACCTTGGCCGGATCCTGCTTGGTGTCCTTGGCCCACGCGGCCGATACGCGATCGAGCTGATACTCCGCGTTCTCAAGCGTGATGTCGGGATCGAGGCCTGAGCCCGAGGTCGTAACCATGTCCGCAGGTATATTCTGCAAGTCCGCGTCAGCGTGTTCCTGCCGCCACATGTCGAAGAAGTTCGACTGGATGTCTGAGCCGGTCGCGACTGGCTCGATCACCGTCACGGACTTGCCGTCCTTGGTCTCTTGCACTGCCGATGGAAACTTACCGGGGTTCTCCTTCGAGAAACTTTCGAAGAACACGATAGCCAGATCGGTAGACTTAGGCTCAGGAGTGCCCGGGTTGTCCTTGATGAACTGCTGCACTTCCTTGGTGTGAGTCTTACCCCAGGTCTGAATGTACTGGTCGTGCGTAGGATCGGCGTTCACCCACGCGGTTGCAACGGCGTTATGAGCATCCGCCCATTGCGCGACGATATGCGGCTGGCCGCCGAAACTGTCTTTCTGAAACCAGGCTTCTATGTCAGGCCCGACCAGCTGACCTGCCTTAGGCCCGCTGTTGTACTTAACTATAGGACCCAACTGCTGGGCAATACGATTGCGCAACATATAGTTGGAAGCAGCCAGCGTGGATGACGCAGACGCCGATCCATCATAGGATGCCGCCGAAGGTCGCGGCTGAAAGTATTCATCCTTGGTGAAAGGCTGCGCGATCAGACGCGAACCCACTGGCTTGCCATCAGGTCCCATCATCATTTCGCCATTGGCCTGGAACGGGAAGAACGCCTGTCCTATAGCCCATAGCGCCAGCGGATAGATGAGACAGCAGATGACTACTGAGAAGACCAGTAACAGTACACTTTTCGATAGGTAGCGAGACATTGTCTTACTCCTTCAATTCACCACGCTTAGGCAGTCATGTGGAGAGCGACCAGGGCCAGGTCAATCAACTTGATTCCTATGAACGGCATAATTACGCCGCCTACTCCCCAGATGAACAGGTTTCTTCGGAGCAGAGCGTCAGCGCCGAGCGGTATGTACTTCACACCTCTGAGCGCGACCGGGATGAGAGCCGGGATGATTAGTGCGTTGAAGATTACCGCCGACAGGATCGCCGAGGTCGGGGAATGCAAATGCATGACGTCCATATAGACCAGCCACGGCAGCGTACCCGCGAATAGGGCTGGGACGATCGCAAAGTACTTGGCGACGTCATTAGCTATCGAAAATGTCGTCAGCGCACCGCGAGTCATCAATAGCTGTTTCCCGATCTCGACAACCTCGAGCAGCTTGGTCGGATTGCTATCCAGGTCGACCATGTTGCCCGCCTCTTTGGCGGCCTGCGTCCCTGAATTCATCGCCAGGCCTACGTCCGCCTGCGCCAGCGCCGGCGCGTCATTGGTACCGTCGCCGATCATCGCGACCAGCTTGCCCTCAGCCTGCTCCTTGCGGATATAAGCCAGCTTCGACTCGGGCGTGCATTCAGCCACGAAATCATTCACGCCCGCGCGCTTGGCGATAGTGGCGGCGGTGAGCGGATTGTCGCCGGTGATCATGACCGTGCGAACTCCCATCCTGTGAAGCCGCTCGAGACGCTCGCTTATCGCCGGCTTCAGAACGTCCTCGAGTACCACCACACCGACTGCCCGCCCTGCCTCGGTGACTACCAGCGGAGTCGCGCCCTCGGAAGCGACGCCATCCACGATTGACTGCAGGTCCTTCGGGACAGTTCCACCCGCTTTCTGGATGTACCGAAGCACGGCGTCAGGCGCGCCTTTGCGAATCTGTTTGCCATCGGGCAGGTCGATGCCGCTCATGCGGGTTTGCGCAGTAAACGGAACGAAGCGGGCGTCGCGAGCATTAATCAAATCCGGCGAGCCGCTCTGCTCCTTGTAGAGAGAGACGATCGTCTTCCCTTCCGGCGTATCGTCCGCCACCGATGACAAGGCAGCCAGGCGACCGACGTCGTTAGCGGTATAGTTTCCGACCGGGATGAACTTGGTCGCGTGACGATTGCCCATCGTAATCGTGCCGGTCTTGTCGAGCAGCACGGTATCGATGTCTCCGGCAGTTTCCACTGCACGGCCGCTTTTCGCGATGATGTTCGCTTGCAGCGCACGATCCATTCCGGCGATTCCGATAGCTGCCAGCAGCGCGCCGATAGTAGTAGGAATCAAACATACCAACAGCGCGACCAGGGTCGGCACATCGGTGCCCAGGCTCTTCAAGGGATCAGTCATTCCCAGGTAACTCTGCATGTAGATCTCGGCATTCAGGGCCATCGGCCAGAGCGGAATGACAACGATCAGGAAGATCAAGGTGAAGGCGCTTAGCACGAGAGTCAGCGCGATCTCGTTTGGGGTGCGCTGACGGACTGCGCCTTCAACCAGAGCGATCATTCGATCAAGGAAAGATTCGCCGGTGGCGGCGGTGATGCGCACCACGATGCGATCCGAGAGAACGCGAGTACCACCAGTGACGCCAGAGCGGTCGCCGCCGGCTTCGCGAATAACAGGGGCGGACTCTCCGGTGATAGCGGCCTCATCGACCGACGCGATGCCTTCGATGATTTCTCCATCGCCGGGAATCATCTGCCCTGCTTGAACCACTACCCGATCGTCGGGCTTCAATTCGCTCGACGGGACCTCTTCGATATTACCGGTCCCGCGCAGTCGATAGGCCGGCGTGTCGCGGCGGGCCTTTCTCAACGAATCGGCTTGAGCTCTGCCGCGAGCCTCGGCCAGTGCGGTAGCGAAATTTGCAAACAGCACTGTCAGGAACAGCCAGATATCCAATGCAATGAAGTAGGTGATTGGCACCTGGCTTTGCGACAGTCCCATAGCCGCCTGGATGATGAACCCAAGCGTCAGGAAGGCGCCAATCTCGACCACGAACATAACTGGATTGGACCATTGGACGTCCGGCCGCAACATTGCGAACGCCTGCTTGAAAGCCGGTCCCACCAACTCGGGTGCAAACAAGTCCAGTTTGCGAGCGCGCCTGGGTGCTTGCGGTCCCTCAGGAGGCCGACTCGGCTGCGGCGTAGTTACTTCGAATTCCGGTCTTATTGCTTTAGCTTCCATGGTTTCCTCAACTAATTCCCGCGTCGTTGCGAAAATTTCATCGTCGCTGTCAGGTCAGCCTCCGAACGGTATCGGACCCAAGTGCTCGGCCAATGGACCCAACGCCGCCACTGGCAGGAAGAGGAGAGCGCCGACGATCACTATCGTTCCGAGTAAGAGAAACCCGAACGTAGGTGTATCGTCGCGCAGTGTTCCTAACGTGAACGGAGTCGATGTCTTAGCCCCCAGGCTAGCCGCCATAGCTATAGGCGCGATGATGGGCAGGAAGCGGCTGATGATTATGACGATGGCTGCTGCAATATCCCATTGCACCGCCGTAGGCGCCGGATTGGGATTGTTATTGAGGCCGTACGTGACACCCAGACCGTCGAAGGCGGAGCCATTGTTCGCCGACGCCGACGAGAACTGGTACATGATTTCCGAAAATCCGTGCGGACCAGGATTGTTCTCGGCCTTCATTCCCCAGCTGGTTGCCGCGAAGAGGCCGGTAGGACCAAGAATCATGATCGGATGCACGAGCAGCGCAATCATGAGCAACGCCATCTCGCGTTTGCCAATCTTCTTGCCCAGGTATTCGGGCGTGCGTCCGACCATCTGACCCGCGATGAAGATTCCGAGGATCAGGAACAGCAGCATGTTGATCATGCCGACACCCTTGCCGCCGTAGATGCAGTTCACCCACATGCCCCACATCGGCGACAAAGCTGCGATAGGATTCAAGCTGTCATGCTCGCAGTTGACCGCGCCGCACGTCACATCCACTGTCATCGCGGCGAAGGTAGCGCCCGCCGAAGTTCCGAAACGCAGTTCCTTGCCCTCGAGATTTCCGAGATGCTGATCCAAAGGCAGGCCGGCGACCGCGGGCAAAGTGAATACGTGCTTGCCGCCCGGTGCACTTGCACTGCCTATCGAGAAACTTTGAGATTCCTTGTGTGCGATCAGACCGGGGTTGGGCCTCAACGTATCGAACCAGATAGCCCACACGATGGTCGCCACCATCATCACCATCATCACCGAGAAAATCACCACCGCGTGGCTCATTCGGCCGATCATTCGCCCGTACATCAGGACCAATGAAAACGGAAACAACATCATCGCGACGCTCGCCAGGAAATTCGTGGCTGCGGTCGGGTTCTCGAATGGATGGGCGGAGTTCATCCCGTAAAATCCGCCGCCGTTGGTGCCTAGCTGTTTCATCGGCTCGAAGGCGGCCAGCGGACCTACGACAATAGTCTGCAACTTGGCGGCACCGTTGTTGTCGGTGCCCATCGCGGTCGGCTCCAGGGTGTTGACCTGGTAGTTGGTCTGATAGGTCATCGGCATGCCCTGCTGAAGCATCAGCAGGCTCAGCACGAAGCCGATCGGCAGGAACATGTAGACCACCACGCGCCACATATCGACGAAGAAGTTGCCGATCGTCTTCTCGCTCCGGAAGGCGCGGATTATCGCGGTCAGACCGCAGAATCCGATCGACGCGGAGAGAAAGAAGTTGGTTATGCAAAAGAAGATCTGACTGAAGTTGGAGAAGTGCTGGTCGCCCGAATAGTGCTGCAAGTCGGTGTTGGTCATGAATGACACCACCGAGTGAAAGATGGTCGTTGGCGCCAGCATCCCGCGGCCGAGTCCGTTCAGCGGCATCCAGGGCTGCAAGGCCAATACCGCGAAGCCGAACACGAACAGGACCGTGTTGAAAATCAGCATCGAGGCGGTGTACTGCTTCCAGTTCTGCTCACCCGAATCGAGCTGGCGCTCGAACCAGCGCAGAAAGCCGGGAGCGTGATACTTCCCGTCCATGATCCACGCCAGGTACTTGCTCAGCGGTATCGCCAGCAGCGTTGTGCAAACCAGCATTGAAATCGGTAGGAACCACATAGTCATTACCTCGTTGCTGCAATCCTTGGCTGAGGGCTAGAACCACTCGGGGCGAATAAGCGCGACCCACAAATAGACAAACAGGAAGGTTGAAACCGCTGCAGTTACGTAAAGCATTCTGGTGACTCCTAGATCTTTTCGCAGGCGATCATGAATGCGTAGCAGAGCCCCATACCCACTAAGCCCAATACAAACATCGCCGGTAGCCAGATTGTCAGATCCATTTCTTCATCCTCGTTTTCAAAGAGTTGTCGTTACTTACGCGTGAAGCCTTTCGCCCTGTGAAGTCCTTCGCGGCGTCATCTGTTCGACCTCGCTGAACCTGCTTCGACTCGCCAGGTTCCAGCGTCAACACTCCAATCGAAACGACCTGCTCGAGCGCACAGACCGACACTTTGGCCTGGGTGCTCGATTCGCGCTCGGAGGCGTGCAAAATCGCTTGTGCCGCCGACATTGCATCATCGTCCGCAACGATCGCTTCCACTTTGATTTTCGGAAGGTCTATGTCGTAGGTGTTCCCGCGGTAGTGACCGGACGCCGAGGTGTTGTCGTGATGCGAGAGTCTTACTTCCGAGAGCAGGATTTCTTCGCATCCGCGCTGGTTAAGCACTCCTCTGACGGCGTCAAGAATGTACGGGGTGATTATTGCTTCGATCTTTTTCACGGCTGACTCCTCTATTCCGCGCAACACCTACAAAGCACGAGATATGCCCGCAAAATTGTGCCCGACTTTGCTGGCATCACAGGGACAAACGCACGGTTCGACCTTTCAAGCTGATAGGGCGTGGATTTCAGTATGAAACGTTCGGTCGCGTTAGGAGGGGATCCTGCCGACGTTCCTCCGACGAACCTTGGCTCTTGCGATCGACGGCTTTAGAGCGGCTAAGTGTCCGCCTTTGGCCGATGCGCCGTCAGCTCTAGATCGATCACCAATTTAAGAGCGAGCGCCTATTGATTTGGCATTGCACAAAAAACTTGCAGCAAGTGTGACTAACAGTCGAAGGTCGAAGACAGTCTAGGTGGATTTCACACCAGAACGGGCAGCTTCAATGACAGCGCAAGATTGAAATGCATCGTATTGTGTTTTGCATTGTCAGCTGAAAACCGGCGACCGCACTGTAATTTGCACATTTCATTTTTAAATGCAGATTGCATTGCGAGTTCTGTCAGCTTTTACAACGGAAAACGGCTCTCGAATGTTTCATGAATGGCATATTTCATGCTGCCACCCGCGGAAGAACAACTCGCAGAGGGGACTCGCTTAGGGGCTTTCGTGCAACGCGCAATTCTGCGCCCAACGCAAAGGTGTAAGGATGGCCGAATCAACAGAACCAAAGATGGTACCAACCTTAGGGTTGACCGGCGTAACGGTGAACGCGATGGCGCTGATCGCGCCAGGAGCGTTCCTATGGATCACGTTTGTCGTTCAAGCCGGCTACGCTTACCCGTCGGGCATGGCGATGTGGGCTGGAATCTTCGCCGCCCTGATGCTGGCGTACGCCACCGCGATCTCATACTCGGAACTCGCCAAGCTCTATCCAGGTGCCGGCAGTTCCTATCTCTTCGCGGAACAGGCATTTCTCAGCAAGCACGAAAGCCTTTCAGCTTCGCGCGCATCGCGAAATTCACAATCGGATGGGCCTCGCATCTCTATTACTGGGTCTATCCGGGCGCGATGGTCGCCACGATCGGGATCATGATCGGATATATCGTTGGCAACTTCGCGCCCGACAGCATGAACGCCGGCACTCCGGGCCCTGTCTTCATGGCGCTCGTCGCGATTATTTCTTCTTTCGCAATCTCGTACATCGCATTCAAGGGCGTGATTGGCTCGACGATGGTCAATCATCGCGATCAACGCCATCCAGATCGCTCGCGCTGCTGTTCTTCTCTGCGCTTGGCGATCGCCTACCGCCTCGGACATCCCGAGGGGTCGATGGGTCTGGCGCTCGACGGCACCAAGAAGGTGTTGCACTACTCTTTCACCGGCGACACGCCGGCACATCCTACTGCGCTGGTCGGTCATCGCTGCCGCACAACTTCAACTACGTCATGCTGCAAGCGACGATCGCGATCTTCCTGCTGGTCGGCTTCGAGTCGGTGACCTCGCTAGGCGAAGAAGCCAAGAACCCAACGCGCGACATTCCACGCGGCGTGCTGCTCTCGCTTACGATCCAGGGCCTGTTCTGCTACATGATTGAATACTTCGCCGCCAACTACTTCATGTCGAGCGCTTACAGCCTGCCGATGCCAAAGGCTCGGCGGCGCCGATCGGCGATATGATGACCATCATCGGCAACGCGCTTGCTGGGCGGCCACGGCCAGGCGTTCATGATGCTCGAAGCGCTGACCGTCTTCCTTGCACTGATCGGAACGACTCTGAGCTGCATCAACACCGGCGCCCGCGTGACCTACGCGATGGGCCGCGACGAGGAAGTGCCGGAGCATTTCGGTTTGCTGCATGGCGATAACCTGACCCCGCATCGCACAATCTGGACGCTGGCGACGATTTCAGCGGTACTCGGCGCTTACGCCGCACTTTATTTCTTCGCCGGTTCGGTCCGCGCCCGACGATAAGACCATCGCCACGCTACCGCATAACTTCTGGTACTCGATCGGAATGAATTCAACAACGCATCGCTGTCGGCGCTGCCCAACGGACTGGTCGCTGGTGACTCTCATCTCGAACTTCGGCACGTTTATCGCTCTACGGGTATGACCAACGTCTGCTGCATAGTCGCCTACCGCGAGCATCACGAATTCCATCGGTGTCAAACACATGGTGATGCCAGTCTTCGGCGCAGTCGCGAACTTTGCCTGCATGGCCTTCTATGTCATCGGACCGATTGAAGGACTCGGCAGCGGGAAAGAGCCTCTGATGGCCGTGGTGCTATCGGTCATTTGGGGTCTCTACGGAGCCTTCTATTTCGTCCGCAATTCCAAGAAGAAGGGCAAGGACACCATTCTCGTCACCAAGCCTGCGTAGTTAAACCGTGCCTCCGCTGTGCGGGCCAGCCTCACGAAAAACGGTCTTACGGGGACCGGTGAGACCGCCCGCACAGCATTTTTTAAGCAAATCAAATACCTTGCGGGCGTTGGAGGAAGGTCCAACGCCCGCAAACTATTCGTTTCTCTCCAGTAAAAATTATCGATTCGGCTGCATACGATCTTTCTGGCTTGACTAACTTCTATTTTGGAAGCTAGTGTCGGCCTCGATCGGGGGAGCCAAAAATCATCATGCGCTGGGACGATATCAACACTGTCGAATGCTCGATTGCGCGGGCGCTCTCGGTCGTCGGCGACCGCTGGACGATGATGATCGTGCGCGATGTGTTTCTTGGCATCCGCCGCTTCGACGCGATGCAGCAGGACCTCGGCCTTACGCCCCATCGCCTGTCCCATCGACTCGGCAAACTCGTTCGCGACGGAATCCTCGCGCGCGTCGAGTACGAGAAGCGTCCGCGCCGGTTCGAGTATCGCCTGACCGAGAAGGGCATCGATCTCTTTCCCTTGATCGTCGTGCTGAACACCTGGGGCGACCGCTGGATGGCGAGTAGCGCGGGCGCGCCGATCGAACTGGTTCATCGCAACTGCGGTCGTGCGATAAAACCGGCGCTCAACTGCCCCGTTTGCAAAGAGAAGATGGTGCCGCGCGAAATGAGTTTGCGACCCGGTCCTGCACTCAAACATCGTGGATTGCCCGGACGGACGTTTCAGGCGGTGCAGGTTCCCGCCCATTTTACGAAACACTAGAAGCGCCGACTGCGCTGACGAGACGAAGGGGCTGATGCCATGAGCAAGACTGAAATATGGATGATGACCTTTCCGATTCCCGGCGTCTTCGCGCAAATGGCGCGGATGGTTGAAGAGAGCGGCTTCGACGGCATCGGGATTGTCGATACTCAGAACATGGCGGCGGATCCCTACTCGGAATTGTGCCTCGCTGCTCATGCGACGAAACATTTGAAGCTGCGCACCGCCGTGACCAACCCGGTGACTCGTCATCCTGCGGTGACGGCGTCGGCGATCGCGACCGTTCAGGCGGAGTCCGGTGGCCGTGCGATCCTCGGAATTGGCCGCGGTGATTCCGCGGTTTCCAAGATTGGCGAGCGCGCACCGTCGGCCAAAGGTTTCGGCCGCTATATTTCACAAGTACAGGGCTTCCTTCGCGGCGAAGAGGTCACTCTCGACAACGGTTATCGCAGCCGCAACGAATGGATCGCGCGCAGCACCATGCCAAAGGTGCCGGTTGACGTCGCTGCCACCGGCCCGCGCGTGATCGAGGTCGGCGCGACGCTGGCCGACTCGGTAACCTTTGCCGTCGGCGCCGACCCTGAACGTCTCGCGTGGGCGATCGATGTTGCGCGCCAGGCGCGTAAGCAGGCCGGGCTCGATCCCTCAACCTTGAAGCTCGGCGCGTTTCTCAACACGGTGGTGAATCCCGATTTTGCCCGCGCGCGTGCGCTGGCGCGCGGAACCGTCGGTACCATCGCGCATTTCTCCGGTATGTCGCGCGATTCGGCCGCGGGCATGCGCCCCGACGATCGCGCGGTGGTGCAGAAAGTCGGCGAAACATACGACATGTCGCGGCATACGCGCGCGGACGCTGGCCATGCACAATATCTCGACGACGCCTTCATCGATCGCTTCGCCATCGCCGGCCCCGCCGCGCATTGCGTGAAGCGCTTCGAGGCGATCTTCAAGCTCAGCCTCGACCATTTGATCATCGTTGGTCCCGGCGGCGACGTCGGTCCGTCCGATCAGATTGAAACCCTTGGATTCTTCAGGACCGCAGGTTCTGCCGGTGCTCAAGGAGCGACAATGAGCGTGCAGGTTGATTTGTTCTGGTCATTCCGCAGCCCCTACTCATATCTCGCGACTCCGCGCGCGGTTGCGCTCGAGGCGGAGTATGACCTCAAATTCAATGTGCGGCCGGTTTATCCGCTGGCGGTTCGCGACGCCACTTTTTTCCAGCGCGTCGATCCGTTATTCGGCCCGTACCTGTTCCGCGACACCGCCAGGATTGCCGAGTATCTGAAACTTCCCTACGGCTGGCCGCGCCCCGATCCGGTCGTGGTGGATATGGCGAATCAGAAAGCCGCCGCGCATCAGCCGTACATACACCGGCTCACGCGGTTGGGCGTCAATGCGAGCGAAAAAGGACGCGGGCTTCCGTTCATCAGCGAAGTTTCAAAACTGATCTGGGGCGGAACCGTCGACGGATGGGACCAGGGTGACCATCTCGCGCGAGCTGCCGACCGCGCGGGTCTCGACCTCGCAACGATGGATCGCGAGATCGCCGACCGCCCCGAATACTACGAACGTGTGATTGAACAAAACCAGGCGGCTCATCGGGCCGCCGGCCACTGGGGCGTTCCGACCTTCGTCTTCGACGGCGAGCCGTTCTTTGGACAGGACCGAATCGATCTCCTCGTCTGGCGCCTCAAGCAGCGAGGACTAACCGCCCGAACGAAAACTTCCTGACGTTGAAAAGGAGACCATGCGATGGCTAGCGAATATCACGTCCACGGCATCGAGCTTTCACCATATTCGGTAAAGGTCCGTTCGTACTTCCGCTACAAGGGAATTCCGCATCGATGGATTCCGCGCAGTCTCGACACCGAAGGCGAGTATCAGAAATTTGCCAAGTTGCCGCTGGTGCCGCTGGTCGTAACGCCGGACAACAAGGGCATCCAGGATTCAACGCCGATCATCGAGTACGTCGAGGCGCTCAATCCGGAGCCTTCGATTCACCCCGCTGACCCGGTCGCGAATTTTATTTCGGTGCTGCTCGAAGAGTTCGGCGACGAATGGGGCAACAAGTGGATGTTCCACTATCGATGGGCGCGCGAGGCCGATGTGCTCTCGGCCGCCGGGCGCATCGCGCGCTCGATGATGCCGGCGGTGGATGAAGCGCAGCTCGCCAACGGTATCGCGATGGTTCGCGAGCGGATGGTCCCGCGCGTATCGTTCGTCGGATCGAATCCGCAGACTGCGCCGCAAATCGAGGAGTCCTTCCGCGATACGCTCACCATCCTCGAGCCTCATCTTGCCAGTCGCGAGTACCTGTTCGGCAATCGCCCGGCGTTCGCCGACTTCGCGATGTGGGGACAGCTCTACAACGCCTGGACCGACCCGACGCCCGGCGCGATCATCAACGCCACCACGCCTAACACGCTCGCATGGATCCATCGCATGCTGTGGCCTCGGGCAGACGGCGCCTTCGAGGCGTGGTCGAGTCTCGCGCCAACCTTGAAGCCGCTGCTCGACCGCCAGGTCGGACGACTCTTCATGCCTTGGACGGTGGCCAACGCCGCTGCGATCGCGAAAGGCAGCGAAGAATTCAGCGTGGAGCTGGCGGGCAAGACCTGGACCCAGAAGCCGCAAAAGTATCACGCCAAGTCGCTCGTCGTGTTGCGGGAAAAATATCAAGCGGCGGGAGACAAGCGCGCGCTCGATCCGATCCTCGAGAGTTCCGGCTGTCTCGCGGGATTGCGCGCCTAAGGCGCACGACGACCGCGGCCCGGCGTGCTCACGGCTTGCAGAGGGTATGGCCCTGCTTGATGCAGGCCGCAGTGGGAGTGAGCACCGGGCTCGCCAGCCCGACCATCTCGGTCACGCTGCCGGCAAAGTCATCGGCGGTATGCGGCGTGTTGGCGATTGGCACCCACACATTGCCGGCGCTGTCCACCACGACCGCTTTGGGACGGTGAGCGAAGTCGGCGCCCGCTGGAGTGAAGTTCAACCCGTTGGTCCCGTAGTTAGGGTTCACCAGTTCGCTCAAGCTGCCGGCTGCTCCGGATCCGGCACAACTACTTCCACAAATCGCGACGAACACGTTGCCGGCGCTGTCCAGCGCAAGCGACGTGGGATAGAAAAGTTTCGCGCCCGTCGGGGCTGTAGTTCGATCCCGCCGTGCCGTAGTTGGGGCTTGCGAGCTCGCTGATGCTGCCGCTTCCGCCCGGATTCACGACCCACACGTTGTTAGCGCTGTCGAGAGCCATCGCTTTGGGGTCGCTCAAAAGCGCGTTGGCCGGTGCGAAATTCGACGCGTTGGTGCCGTAGTTGGGACTCAACAACTCGCTCACGCTGCCGGCTGAGTTCAACACCCAGACGTTGTTCGATCCGTCCAGGGCTATCTGAACCGGATCATCAAGGGCGGC
Organism: uncultured delta proteobacterium; assembly: GCA_963747845.1. GTDB lineage: Bacteria > Desulfobacterota > Binatia > Binatales > Binataceae > Binatus. Next base: position 84,687 of record CAVVGR010000011.1, on the reverse strand, counting down.
GGCCGCCGGCGCGAAGTTGGCCTCGTTGCTTTTGTAGTTCGAGCTTTCGAGTTCGCCAACGCTCGCGCCTCCCCCGCAGCCGCCGCCCGGCATCAAAACCCAGATGTCGCTCGCGCCATCGATTGCAAGCCATTGTGGCGTGCAGACATCCGCATTTCCGTTCGAGAAGCTCACTCCGTCAGTGCCCCAGCTCGGAGCTACCAGTTCGCTCACATCGCCGTTGGCAGTTAGTTCCGAGTCGTTCACCGTCCACGCGTCGCCCGCGATGTCCAGCGCGATCGGGTTGGGATCGCTGAAATCCGCATTCTCCGGGTCGAAGAACTTTGCACCGGAGCCAAAATTGGGACCGATGAGCTCGCTCACACCCTGACCGCCAGTGTTGGCCACCCAGACGTTGCCCGCGGCATCCAGCGCAACGTCCGCGGGATTGTCCAATTGCGCGCCGCTCGGAATGAAATTCAACGCCAGCGTCCAGTCCGCGGGAGCGGAAGTGAAAGTGGGCTGGAACGGCGCGCTGGCGGGCGTGCCCTCCAGGCCGTAGATCGTTCTCACGTTTGCCATCGGGTTCGTCACGATCACGTGCGCCGCCTGCAGCGTGGTCGAACTGCTCAAGGTGCTGCTGAACAGGGTGTTGCACGGGGAGACGGCGGGACCGCTGCTTTCGACGCATGCGGCCAGCACGTCCGCAAGAGTCGCCAGCCGGTCCAGCGCGTCGCAGTTGAGCGGCTGGCTGCCAATGTCCGGCGGATTGGGGCATCCAAGGCCGCTGAGGTTGCTTGCCGGGATACCGGAATTAGCAGGTGCTGGTCCCCACGCTGATGACCAGGTTGACGATCGCCGCGTTGGCCGCGTTGTTTAGTCCGGTCAAGTTGGTCGAGGACGTCCCGATTATCGATCCGGTCGAATCGATGAATTGCGCCATTGCCCATTCTGCCGCGGCCGTCGTCAACTCGTTGACCGTCACGAAGCTCGACGAGCTCAAGCTGTCGCATGGACCCGTCAGCGCCATCATCGCGAGCGAGCTATTCACTCCGCCGCCGCCGTTGCCACCGGTCGCGACCACGTAAGTCTGCGGATTACCTTCCGGGGCAGGTGGGCGTGAGCGAAAAGGAACCGCCGGAGACGGTGCTCGATGAAGCCAGCGAAGTCGCGCCGGCGCCGTAGCCAGTAGTGCCTGCCGCGTAGATCGTCACCGTCGCGCCAATCACCCCAAAAGTCCCGCCTTGTACTGATCCCGACAGCGAGATGGGGCTGCTGCCTGGCGTCGCGGTAGCGGTCGGCGTCGCAGTTCTGGTCACGGTCGGAGTGCTCGTGGCCGTTGCAGTCGCGGTAACAGTGGCCGTCGTTGTCGCTGTCGCAGTTGCCGTTGACGTCGCTGTCGTGGTTGCGGTGCTAGTCGCGGTCGGCGTCGAGGTCGCAGTAAGCGTCGAGGTCGCCGTTGCTGTTGCGGTCATGGTCGCAGTGGCAGTACCGCTCGTGGCCGTCGCTGTTGCCGTACTCGTTGCAGTCCTGGTCGCGGTCGCAGTAGCGCCCTTGGCCGTCGCCGTCGCGGTCGGCGTTGTGGTTGCCGTGCTCGTTGCAGTCCTCGTCGCAGTTGGAGTCGCGCGCGTAGCCGTGGCCGTGGGTGTCGCGGTCGACGTACTCGATGTGGTCGTGGTCGCAGTCGCAGTAGCCGTCCTGGTGGCTGTCGCTGTCGCAGTGGGCGTGCCGCCGGTAGCCGTCGCCGTGGGAGTAGCCGAAATGGTCGGCGTTGCAGTCGCGCTTGGCGTTGCGGTCGCGGTCGGGCTCGGCACCGGAGTGCCCTTGCCCTTGCCAGTCATGCTGACGGTCAGCGCTTTTTGGCTCGCGGCGTTCGAGATCACGAGCTTGGCTGATTTCTTGCCGTCCGATGACGCCGTGAAGACCACCGGGACGTCACAATCGCTGTCCGCCGCCAGGCTGCCGACGCAACTGACCGAGGGAACGAACTCGGAGTTCGACGACGTGATCGAGTTGATCTCGATCGCGGTGGAATTCGGATTGTGAATCGTTACGGTCTTGGGCGAACTGGCCTCAAGCGGCGGCAGGTCGCCAAAGCTGAGCTTCTTTGGCGATGCTGTAAGGGCTTTGATTTTCGATTTGCTCTTATCCGGGAATCCGCTGTCGCCGACGGTCTGCGCATACGCCGCGGTCATGCCGTCAGCGAACAAGATCAAGAGCGCGAACAAGGCCGTCATAGCTCCGAGCATGAAGCTTCGGCTTGCGATTGGACGCGAAAACGCCTTGAAACGCACCAAGAACCCCCCGGTACGCATTTAGGGCTTCGAGACGAGATGTCGCCGTCAGGATGCGCCGGAATCGAGGTTCAAGTCGCTATTTCTGACGGTCGCTATGATAAATTCTGATTTGTCCCGCGCTTTTTAAAAGCCGAAGGAAAATTGCTCGGGACCATCGAGACTGTCCGAAGTGTTTGAGATGGTGACGGTCGGGGTCGGAGTGCCGCTCGATGTTATCTGCGAGGGCGAAAACTCGACGACGGTAGCGCCGCTGAAGTTCGAGACCCACAAATTCCCCTTGTTATCGAAACCGATCCCAACCGGTACCATGACGCTCCCATCACTTGCGCCGATGGTTACCGCCGGGGTAGGGCTGCCAGTGGTTTTAAGTGAGGAGGCCGCAAGCTCGACTACGGTGCTGTTGGCTGCATTCGCGACCCAAAGATTGTGATCGCTGTCGAACGCAATACCCTTGCAATCATCGAGACTCTCCGATCCGTCATCCGAGATGATCACGGCGGGCGTCAGAGTGCCGCCCTTGGCGAGGCCTTTTTTGGCGAACTCCACGATCTGGTTGCTTGTATCATTGGAAATCCAGAGGTTGCCTTTGTGGTCGAACGCAATGTTTCGAGCGCCGTTCAGATCGGACGATGAGATTGTGACCTTGGGGGTGATGTCGCCTCCGGTTTTCAATTGCTTTTTCGAAAACTCAAAAATTTCGTCAGTGTCGTGGTCAGTGACCCACAGGTTTCCTGACTTGTCGAAATCGGCCAGCGGGTCTTCAAGACCCGACGTTGTGACGGTGACAGCAGGCGCCGGATTGGGCGTTGCTCCAAGATCCACGAGCTGCGTAGCTGTAAATTCTATGATGTCTTGCGCTCCCGCGTTTGCAACCCACATGTTGCCCGACGGATCGAATACCACGGCGGTCGGGAAATCGAGCGCTGCGCTGTCGATGGTGGCCTCCGGAACTGGCGAGCCGCTGGCGGCGCGCTGAGCCGTGGTGAATTCGACAATCGTGTCGCCTCCTGCGTTCGGGACCCATAAAGGGCGGCCGTCAGCCTTCTTGCCGGCACTTACGTTTGCGGTCTGCGCCAGGATAATGGCGAATGCGCCAGCCGAGAGCAGCAGCGCGCGAGCGCAAAAACCGAACCTCTTCGTATCGCGGCGACTAACTGCGCTTATTTCCGATTTCTTGTTTCTCATTTTCATTTCCATCTGAACCGTAATGAACTCGCCGGTCTCCAGATGTCTGCTATCACGCGTGCGCATCAACTTCCAACGCAGGCGCCGGCCGATGACTAGAATCCGGTCCTGAATTGAGAATCGCGCCAAGCCCTTGATAGAGCGAGGGATTCTGAATGGTCGGGGTGGCCGGATTTGAACCGGCGACCACACGCACCCCAAGCGTGTGCGCTACCAGTCTGCGCCACACCCCGACGGCAATTAAAATAGCAGAAGCTGCGATCGTTTCTAGGGTAACGATTCGTTCGCTGACTCTCAGGAGGCGAGCGGTAACTCGCATCGTTTGGTTCTGCTCGGTCCGCTCGTTACTCTCGTTGAAGGGGCGGCGCGCGTTCGCTCCTCATCTTCATGAACGGTGACAACGAAACCAACGGCGCGCCTCACAAGCGGGTCCATCGAATCGCGATTCTCACCGCCGGCGGCGACGCTCCCGGGATGAACGCGGCGATTCGCGCGGTCGTCCGCAGCGCGGCCGTCGCCGGAGTCGAGGTGATAGGTTTCAGGCGCGGCTACGAGGGCCTTATCCGCGACCTCGCCGAGCCGCTCGACGGCCGCTCCGTCGCTAACATGATCCAGCGCGGCGGTACCTTCCTGGAAACCTCGCGATCGCCCGAATTCCGCACGCCTGCCGCGCGCGGCCTCGCGGCTCGCAACCTGCGGCGCCATCTGATCGAGGCGCTTATAGTAGTAGGCGGCGAAGGCTCGATGACCGGAGCGACGATTTTTGCCGCCGAGACCGGCATCCCGATTTTCGTCATCCCCGCGTCTATCGACAACGACATCCCGGGCACCGACAACTCGATCGGCTTCGATACCGCCGTCAACACCGCGCTCGAGGCTATCGACCGCATCCGCGACACGGCGTTCGCCTACGAGCGCGTCTTTTGCGTCGAGGTGATGGGGCGCGACTCGGGCTTTATCGCAATCGCGGTCGCACTTGGCGGCGGCGCCGAGGCAGTCATCGTGCCCGAGCTGCCGTTCAGCCTCGACGACATCTGCGATCGTATCGAGGACAGCCATCGCCGCGGCAAACGCTCGACGATCGTGGTCGTTTCCGAAGGACCGCGCACGGGAGGCGTCCTCCCGGTCGCCGAGGCCCTAACCGCACGGCTCGGGATGCAGGCGCGGGTAGTTGTACTCGGCCATGTGCAACGCGGCGGCGCACCGACCGCTCGCGATCGGCTGTTGGCGAGCAGGATGGGCGCGGGCGCGGTCAAGGCAATCCTCGACGGCGCGGGGCCTTCGCTAATAGGCGAGGAGCGGGGCGTAATCGTCCGCGTTCCGCTGACCGAAGTGGCGAACAAACGCCGCCCATTGGACCCGGCGCTGATAGAGCTGGTTCATCAGCTATCTACCTGAAGCGCCCCCTGAAGCGACGCTGAAACGCTAAATCGCTTTTCCTAATCCGCTCGACTCTCGCCTGGAATAATCCGCGCGCCGCACAGGTACGTATCTCTGGATGGCCGGCGCGTATCTGCGGGCCGGTCGGGAACCAACGGCGCAACTCGATGGTTAAGAAGACGGATTTGGCAAATGTCTGACGGATTCCAGTTGAGTTCGGATACCGCGGTCGAGCGTTTCGTCGGCCTCAATCAAATTCTTCCCTGTCAATATTACGACGTCTCGGGCGGGCATCGCCTGACCGGTGAACAGCGCCTGATGCTCGCGCTGCTGGCCGACGCGCTCAACGTTTACCAGCAGGGTGTGCTGTCGCGAAATACGCGCAAGCGCCTGTTGTTCATCGACGCCGAGCGATGGATCACGGCCAGCGCGAAATGCCGCCATGCTTTCAGCTTCGATACCGTATGCGACGCGCTGGGAATCAACTCGAGCATGCTGCGCCGCCGGATGGTGACGTGGAAGCATGAACTTCGGCGCAACGTCGAGACCCGCACCACCACGCCTCATCTGCGGCTGAAGATAACGCCCCGCACCAAGCATCTAAGCCAGGGGCGCCGCCGCAGCAAGCAGGCAGCCGCGCCGGCGTTCTGAGCAACTTAGGGAACTTAATCGTACGCGGAACCCACCGTGGGTTCCGCACCTCCTTGGGCAGGGGTAACCCCTGCACCTTAGTATCCGGAAGGGATGCGCGGACTTCGTCCCTGTTAGGAAGGTAAACGGGAGGACCTTTCCCCTCCAAATTATTTCTAACAGGGACGAAGTCCCGCATCTTCTCTTCTCCTTCACTGAGTGCAGGGGTCACCCCTGCCCAAGGAAGCGTGAAACCCACGGCGGGTTTCACATTGGATTAACTTCCCCTTCCTTCTCCTCCGCCTCTCGCCAACTCATCGCAACAGTGCGATAAATCTCATCGAGTCCCTTTGGAGGAAGTTTTCCATTTTGAAGAATCCATTTAGTGTAGAAGGCAAAGTTACGATCGTGACCGGCGGCGGCACCGGGATTGGCGAGTCGATCGCCAAGGAATTCGCTGAGCGCGGGGCGCCGGTGCTGGTCGCGAGCCGCAAGGTCGAGAACCTCGAGCGAGTCCGCGATGAAATCCGCAAGGCCGGCGGCAAATGCGAGCTGGCACTGGTTGACGTCCGAGACGCCGAGCAATGCGACAAGATGGTCGCCGAGGCGGTCAGGCATTTCGGCCGGATCGACGTGCTGATTAACAATCACGGCGCGAGTATCACGACTCCCTCGCTCAACCTCTCGGCCAACGGATGGCGCGCAGTGGTCGGCATCAACCTCGACGGCGTGTTCTTCTGCTCGAAGTCGGCGGCGCGCCAGTTCATGGAGCAGAAGAGCCCCGGCTCGATCATTAATATTTCGTCGACCGCGGGCGTGCATGGATCGACCACGATGCTGCCGTACGGCGCGTCGAAGGCGGGCGTAATCAACCTGACGGTTTCGCAGGCGGGAGAATGGGGCCCGAAGGGCATCCGCGTCAACTGTATCGCGCCCGGCCCGATCGACACCGAAGGCGCGGCGCCGCGCGTATGGCCCAATCCGAAGGTCAAGGAGATGGTGGCGCGATCGCGCGCACTGCAGCGTTTCGGCCGCGTCGAGGAAATCGCCTATCCATGCCTCTTCCTCGCGTCGGAAGCGGCCAGCTATATCACCGGCTCGTTGCTGATAATCGACGGGGGCGAAGGCGGTCGCCTGTTCGCCGAGTAAGTGGACAAACCGTTCGAGCAACAGTAAATAAATCTTCGACCACGTCGAGAGAGGTTCATTCAAATGGCTGATAAGAGCGCCGTCGGAAAAACCGGCAAACCATTCACGATGCACGTAGATTGGAGCAAGGTGCGCGAGTTCGCCCGCGCGATCAAAGATCCTAATCCGCTCTACTTCGATCAGGAGCTGGCGAAAAAAGAAGTCGGCGGAGTGCCCGTGCCAGTCACGTTTCTGCAGACCAGCGCGTTCTGGACCGACGAGAGTTCGAGTCCTGGCTTCGGCGGCTTCGACATGCGCCGCATCCTGCATGGCGAGCAGGAGTTCGAGTTCTTCAAGCCGATCTTCGTCGGCGACACGCTGACCGGCGTGACCAAGGTGGCCGACGTGCTCGAAAAGGAAGGCGGCCGCGGCGGCAAGATGACGCTGGTGATCACTGAAACCGAGTATAAAAACCAGAAGGGCGAGAAAGTCGCGGTCTCACGCTCGACGCTGATCGAGACCGGGCAGGCCGTCAAAGCATAACTCAGCCGGAGAAATTGAAATGGCAAAAATAAAATTCGATTCAGTAAAAGTCGGCGACGAAATTCCGAAAATCGAAATCAAAGGCGTCACCCGTCCGGATTTCGTTCGCTACGCCGGCGCGTCGGGCGACTTCGTCCCGCTGCATTACGATCAGACCTTCGTCGAAGCCGCCGGAATCCCGACCGTGTTCGCACAGGGGATGTTCACCGCCGGGCTGCTCTCGAAAGCCGTCACCGACTACGTCGGAATCGGCAACGTGCGCCGCTTCCAGGTGCGCTTCGCCACCCGCGTATGGCCGGGCGACGTCGTCACGTGCACGGGCAAAGTCACCAACAAGGTCGAGAAAGACGGCGAGAAGCAGATCGAAGGCGACCTGGTAGTGCTCAATCAGAAAGGCGAGCCGGCAATCAAAGGCAGCTTCCGCGCGGCCTGCGCGTAGCGCGGAGGGGGTTCGTACAGGCCGAGGGTTCCGACTTCCTAACCTGCCCCTTGTCCGGGGGAGGTCGGCGCCGGCCGTAGGCGGCGCCGGTAGAGGCGCAACGCCAGCAACGCAATCGCGCTCGCTGTGCGCAGAATCGAGAGATTCGCTCCGCTGTCTGGCGGCGGCCTCAGTGCCGGAAACGTGGTTAGACGAGTCGGCTTCGATGCGTCGTCGGGCGTCGCACCTCTCCCGGCGACACCGCTTTTCAAGCGGCTTACGCCGACCTCTCCTCGGACAAGGAGAGGTTCCGCCGATTCATCCTCCTTGGAACCCTTCTGTGCATGCAATTGTTGAAGGATTGTGGACAGTTAGCGTCGCGATTTCTCTTTTCTGCTTGATAAGTTAAGTAGAATCCGGCAAAGAACACGAATTAGCTCGACTGCTGGATGGGTGGGTGGTCTTTCGGAACCCAGCCCGGAGGCGCAACAATAGTCGTGATGGGTGAACCCAGGCACATCATAATTCACGGGCACTTTTATCAGCCTCCGCGTGAGAGCCCCTGGACCGGTCTGATCAGCCCTGAGCATGGCGCGGCGCCGTTTCAAAACTGGAACGAGCGGATTCTCAGCGAATGCTACACCGCCAACGCTCATGCGCACACGATGGAAGGCCCGGTCGTTCACGTTCGCAACAATTACGAGTCGCTCAGCTTTGACGTCGGGCCGACGCTGGCCGGATGGCTGCAAACGCATGGCAAGACCGCGTACCGCGCGATGACCCGTGGCGACGCGCTGTCGGCGGGCCGTCACGGCGGGCATGGCAACGCGATCGCGCAATCGTACAGTCATTCGATTCTGCCGCTGTTGCCGCCGCGCGACCGCGAGCTGCAGATTGCGTGGGGTATCGAGGATTTTGTTTTCCGGTATGGGCGCAAGCCGGCCGGGATGTGGCTGCCCGAGTGCGCGGCTGATGACGACACCCTTGGGTCGGTCGCGGCGGCGGGAATCCAGTTCGTGATTCTCGCGGCCGATCAGGGAAATTTTCGCGGGCCGGGCGCCGAGTCGCGCGGCGCTGGGCCGTTCCAATGGCGCAGTGGCGATTTGAGCCTGGCGGTTTTCCGCTTCGACCGCGAACTCTCCGGCACCGTCTCTTTCCGCGACGGGCTCGCTGATGGCGCGCGGCTGGCCGATTGGATTGCGGAGACCGCGCTCAACCTCGAACCGGGCGCGGCGCTGATGATTGCGACCGACGGCGAGACTTTTGGGCATCACAATAAACATGGAGCCGCCGAGCTGGCGCGCACCCTGATCGCGCTGGAGCGGCGCGACGACATGGTCGTGACGAACTGCGAGGACTACCTGGCCGCGCATCCTGCCGCCGGGTCCTTCGAGATTGCCTCGGCTACGTCGTGGAGCTGTCCGCATGGGGTCGAGCGATGGCGCTCGAACTGCGGATGCCGCAACGACGGCAACACCTCGCAGGAATGGCGCGCGCCGTTTCGCGCCGCGATGGATTTCGTGAAGTATCATGCCGAGGCGACCTATGACCGTTTCGCGCCGGCGCTGGTGAAGGACCCTGGCGGGATTTTGCGCAGCGCAATCCGCTTGCTGATCGATCCCAATCCCGCCGTCCATGACGAGATCTTCAGACGCTTCGGCGTGACCGACGAGAATAATCGCGAGAGCTCTCCTGCGGATGTTCGAGATGGTACGCGCGGGGCAGGCGGCGCTGACCAGCTGCGCGTGGTTCTTCGACGATTTCGGCGGGCTCGAGGGGCGCGTTGCGCTCAGATGGGCGGCGCGCGCGGTCGAGCTCGCGAGCGAGCATTCGGCGAGCGTCGAAAACGAACTGCTCGAGCGGCTGCGCGGGATCAATTCGAATCGGCGCGAAAATGGCGACGCCGCGACCCTGTACCTAAGTCTGAAAACGCGCGAAGCTCGTGGCCGCGTGTAGCAAGCAAGCTCGCGACATTCTAGCGACAGGTGCAGGCCGATGGCTTCGACCGATGCGACTCATATTGATTCGACCCTGACCGAATCCCGCAAGTTCCCGCCGCCCGCCGAGTTCAGTGCGCGCGCGTGGGTCAAAAATCTCGACGAGTACAACGCGCTGCGCAAACGCGCCGACGACGACCCGGACGCATTCTGGGCCGAATGCGCGCGCAACCTGCATTGGTTCAAGCCGTTCGGCAAAACTCTCGAATGGAATTTTCCGAACGCCAAATGGTTCGTCGGCGGCACCATCAACGCGTCGTACAATTGTCTCGACCGCCATCTCGACGGACCGCGCCGCAACAAGGCCGCGCTGATTTTCGAGGGTGAGCCCGGCGACTCGCGCGTGCTGACCTACCAGATGCTCGCCGACGAAGTTGGCCGATGCGCCAACGCGTTGAAGAGCCTTGGCGTGAAGGACGGCGACCGCGTCGCGATCTACATGCCGCTGGTGCCGGAGGCGGCGATCGCGATGCTGGCGTGCGCGCGAATCGGCGCGATTCATTCGGTGGTCTTCGGCGGCTTCTCGTCGGAGGCGCTGGCCGATCGGATCAACGACGCCGAGGCGAAGGTCTGTATCACCGCGGACGGCGGATGGCGCCGCGGGCAGGTCGTCGAGCTCAAGCACAATGTCGATGAAGCGCTGAAGAAGTGCCCGACGATCGAGAAAGTGATCGTGCTCAAGCGCGTCGGCAACAAGGTCGAGATGCGCAAGGGGCGCGACGTCTGGTGGGACGAGCTGGTTCCCGCGCAGAGCTCGAAATGCGAGGCCGCGCAGCTCGACGCCGAGCATCCGCTGTTCACCCTCTACACCAGCGGCACGACCGGCAAGCCCAAGGGCGTCGTGCATGCGACCGGCGGCTACCTGACGCATGTGCTGATGACGATGCGGTGGGTGTTCGATATGAAGGACGACGACATCTACTGGTGCACCGCGGACATCGGATGGATCACCGGCCACAGTTACACCGTGTACGGACCGCTGGCGGCGGGCGCGACGGTCGTGATGTACGAAGGCGCGCCGAATTTTCCCGAGAATGATCGCTTCTGGGATGTGATCGAGAAGTACAAGGTCAGCATCTTCTACACCGCGCCGACCGCGATTCGCACGTTCATCAAGTGGGGCGACCAGTGGGTCACGAAGCATGACCTGTCGAGCCTGAGACTGCTCGGTTCGGTCGGCGAGCCGATCAATCCCGAAGCGTGGATGTGGTATCGCAAGGTTATCGGCGGCGAGCGATGCCCGATAGTCGATACGTGGTGGCAGACCGAGACCGGCGGAATCATGATCAGTCCGGTGCCTGGCGTGATTGCGGCCAAGCCTGGGTCGGCGACGCTTCCGTTGCCCGGAATCGCGGCCGACGTCGTGACGCCCGACGGTACCAGCGTCGGCGCCAACCAGGGCGGTCTGCTGATCGTGCGCAAGCCGTGGCCCGGGATGCTGCGGACGATCTACCGCGACCCCGAGCGCTACAAGAGCAGTTACTTCGCCCAGATCGACGGCGTCTATTTCACCGGCGACGGCGCGCGGCGCGATCAGGACGGCTACCTCTGGATCATGGGGCGCGTGGACGACGTGATTAACGTGTCGGGCCATCGGCTCGGCACGATGGAGATCGAGAGCGCGCTCGTTTCCCATGCGACCGTCGCCGAGGCCGCATGCGTCGGGCGTCCCGACGACATGAAAGGGCAGGCCGTGGTCGCATTCGTCACGCTCGAAGCCGGGCGGAAGGGGGACGACAAGCTGCGCAACGAGCTGAGGGCGCACGTCGTCAAAGAGATCGGCGCGCTGGCGCGTCCCGACGACATCAGATTCACCGACGCGCTGCCGAAAACGCGCAGCGGCAAAATAATGCGGCGCCTGCTCCGGCAGATAGCAGCAGGCGACGAAACGCTCGGCGACACCACCACGCTCGAGGATCTATCGGTGCTGTCGAAGCTACGCGACGACGACGATTGATTCTCTTCGCCTCTCCCTATCAGGGAGAGGCCGACGCGAGACCTTGAGTGTCGGGTGAGGGTCCGAATTCCTGATTCTGTTCTGCGCGCTGGTTTGTCGTTGTACGATTTCTATTACCTCAGCAAAGACGACGAGGGCATCTTTGTATGCGGACCCTCACCCGCGCCGGAGGCGCGGCCTCCTCCCTGGACAGGGAGAGGCTATTCAATCAGCCTCAATTGCGCGGCGGGACCAATTCGAATGCGATGCCGCCGAGCTGCTCGGCTACCTGGTTGTAGAGCCAGCACGAGAAGGCGGTAAAGAGAAATCCCAGCACGCCGAATATTATCGGCAGGATGACGATGCAAAATATCGCGCGGAACGGATGGCCGTGCCTGAGCGCCGCGAGTGCGAGAAATATCCCTTCGATCCATCCCGAGATCGTGTACAACACTGCCAGTACTTTCGACGTCTGCCATACGTGGAAGGATTTGATTTCATGCATTGCGCATTCTCCCGTTGATATGTTCAATAGTCAGTTCATCTGCAGATGACTTACCAGTTCGGTTACGCGGTCGGGATCGATAATGACTATTGCCACTGCGCCGGCCGCGAACATGATCGCGAACCCTGCCATCAGGCGCAGATAGAATGCCGGCTGACGGCTGCTCCGCGCGACTGCCGACTTGAAGATCGCGTTGACGGCGTGCGCCAGCGTCAGGCCAATCACCGCGTCGCGCGCGGCGCTGGTGCCGGACCGGACGAACGACGCGAGCGTCACCGAGATCGCGGTGACGTCCACCAGCCCGCTGACCGCCGAAACCAGCATCTGGCCGCCGTAGCCCGCATAATGCTTGGCCAGGCGCGTGATCAACAGCACGAACGTGAAAACGACGCCGAACTCGAGCGCGGGGCGAATCGAAAATGGGTTGCGGAAGGTCGAAGCCGCGACTGCTGATTTTTTGAGCGTAACGGGCGCCAGGATCAGGGCTGCCGCCAGTCCCGCTATCATCATCGCAGCGAAAGCCGGCAGCGCCGCCAGTGCGAGAATCGGACTGACTATAGCTACTATTAACAGCGTGCGCGGAAATAGTATTGAATTGGCTATTATCGAATAGCGAGCCGCTGAAACAGCTGACGCCGGAGCTTCCTTGACTGCCTCCGAGATCGCGGTCGTGTAGGCAGTCGTCGAAGCTATCGCACCGAGTATCGCAGTGAGTAATGCGCCGCGCTCATTGCCGGCAAACTTCGTCAGGAAATAGCCGACGTACGAGACCCCCGAGACGAGGATTACGAATAGCCAGATCTCGCGCGGCTTGAAAAAGTTGAACGGTCCGTAGCTGCCGGTTGGTAGCAGCGGGTAGATAATAAAAATGAGCCCGAGAAAACTCAGCGTGTCGATGTATTCGCGGTCGGAGATCGCGTCGCGCACGAAACGGCGGAGCTCGTCGCGCTCGGCAAGAATCGCCGCGAGCACGATTCCCAGGCCGGCGCCGAATTGACGGTCCGGCGTGAGGCACAGTCCGGCCAGCGCGAAGGTCGCGACCGCTGCAAGCTCGGTCGTGATGCCGTTGCGCTTCGGATGATGCGCGCGCATCACGAGCACCGCGCCGATCGTGCCGGCGAACAATGCGATAGCGATGGCAGCGTTGGCGGAGTGGCCGGCGACCGCGCCGAGCAGCGCGATTATCAGGAAATCGCGTAGTCCGGGGCGCGGCGGACCGTCGGGGCGGGGCTCGCGAGTGCGGCCGACCAGGAATCCTATCGCCAGCGCGAGCAGGAATCCCAGGGCGGGAGAGTTGGGGCCGGAAAGATCGGGCATCGAGGGAGAAATGCTAGCGGAATAAAGGCAGAAATGCTTGCGGGTCAGGGGAGCGGCAGAACGCGAAGTCTTCGTGGGTTTTATGCTCCTTACAGCGGTGGCTTCGCACTTCAATGATTATCTTTTAATGGTGGTAGCTTCGGCCTGTTAGAAGTCGTGGCTGGCGCAGTGGGACGACGACAGCCCCCGCCTTGCCGATCCCTCTGCCGCGGTGGTATCTTGCTGGCGTGAAGTGGGCTCGGCCCACTTTTTTGTTGGTGTCGCAAGAAAGGGCTTTCGCGATCGTGACATACGCTGGGCGCACGGCAAGGCACCGTATAGGTGAGAGCAGATGATCGCCCTGACGCTTCATCCAACTGCGGAAAAAGTCGTCGAGCTGCTCGAACCGCATATCGAGCGCCAGGGTTACGTGCTGGTCTCGGTGGATTTTCGCAAGGGTACGCGAAATTCGCTGCTGCGGCTGCTGGTCGATAAGCCGGGCGGCGGGATCGCGCTGAGCGACCTGGAGAAGTTGAGCCCGACGCTGGGCGATTTGCTCGACGTGTACGACCCGGTCGAGGGCCGCTACACGCTCGAGGTCGCGTCGCCCGGAGTCAACCGGCCATTGCGCAAACTCGAGCATTTCGAGGCGGTGAAGGGGGAGCGGGTGAAGGTGCGCACGCATCGCGCACGCGACGGGCAGAAGTCGTTCGTCGGCAAGCTGGTGAGCGTCGGTGATAGCGGAATCGAGCTGGACGACGAGACGAGCCGCAAGCGGCAGGCGATTGGTTTCGACGAGATGACGGGAGCGAATTACGAATACGATTTCGACAAATGATTAAATTGAAAACTGGACGCATCGGCTCCCGATCAGGTGGAGCAACAAAATTTATTGGCGCGCAGCTCAGTGTGCGCCCCGGGGAGGCGGTATGCAGGTCGATCTGAACCGGGTAATCGAGCAGGTAAGCAAGGAAAAAGGCATCGACAAAACGATCGTGATCAACGCGGTCGAGGAGATGATGCATTCGGCGGCGCGCCGCACCTTCGGCCCCGACCGCAATATCGAGTCGCGCTTCAATCCCGAGCTCGGCGAAATCGAGCTGTTCGAGATCAAGACGGTCGTCGACAAGGTCGCCAACGCCGCGGCCGAAGCCGACGTCGCCGAGGCGCGCGCGAAATACGATCCCGAAGCGGAAGTCGGCGACGAGATTCTGATCAAGCTCGACACGGCGACGATGGGCCGGATCGCGGCGCAGGCGGCCAAGCAGAATCTCATCCAGCATATCCGCGACGCCGAGCGCAAACAGATTTTCAACGAGTTCAAGGATCGCAAGCAGGAAGTCGTCTCGGGAATCGTGCAGCGCTTCGAGCGCAAGAACATGATCGTCAACCTCGGACGCACCGAGGCGATCCTGCCCGAGAAGGAGCAGATTCCGCACGAGCGCTATCGCCAGGGCGATCGCATCCGCGCGCTGATTCTCGACGTCGATCTTTCCGAGAAGGGGCTGTCGATCGTGCTCTCGCGCACCTCGAACGACTTCCTGATGAAGCTGTTCGAGCAGGAGGTGCCCGAGATTTACGAGGGTATCGTCGAGATTCGCCAGAGCGCGCGCGAGCCCGGCGGACGCGCCAAGGTCGCGGTGTACTCCAAGGATTCGGACGTCGATCCGGTCGGCGCATGCGTCGGGATGAAAGGCACGCGCGTGCAATCCGTCGTGCAGGAGCTGCGCGGCGAGAAAATCGACATCGTGCCGTGGACCGACGACCAGGCCGAACTGGTCTGCCGCGCGCTGGCGCCGGCAAAAGTCTCGAAGGTGATAATCGACGAGGACGAGCATGCGATGGAAGTGATCGTCCCCGACGATCAACTGTCGCTGGCGATTGGCAAGCGCGGGCAGAACGTGCGCCTGGCGCATCGGCTGACCGGATGGAAGCTCGACGTGCGCAGCGAGGCCGAGGCCGAAGAAGAGGCCCGCGTCGGCGCGCGCGTCGCTCAACGCGATTCCCGGCATCGGCGATATCAACGCCGAGCTGCTCTACCAGTGGGGCTTCCGCTCGGCCGAGCAACTGTCGGAGGCCGACGAGACGGCGTTCGACGTCGAGGGAATCAGCGCCGAGCGCGCGCTGCAGATAATCAACGCGGCGCGCGATCACGTCGCGAACAAGAAGATCGCCGCGGCGGAAAAGGCAGCGGCTGCCGAAGAAGCTGCGGCCGCGGCTGCAGCCGCTGCAGCGGATGCGGCGCTGGCAGCTACCGAAGCGGAAGGCGCAGAGGCGGCGAGCGAGACGATCGTCGAGGTGTTGGCGCCGGTCGTAACTGAAGATGCGGGAGAAAAATAACTGGCTAAAGCGCCCGAGCGAACCTGCATCGGATGCATGAAGCGTGATGCGAAGTCGTCGATGGTGCGAATCGCGGTCGTCGATGGGCGGGTCGAAGTGGATTTGGAAGGGCGGACGGCAGGGCGCGGCGGCTGGTTGCATCCGGCGGCAGAATGCGTCGAGCGGTTCGTCGGACTGAAGGTCAAGGAATTTCGCGCGCTCCGGCGGAAAATAGACCGTCCCGAGCGGCTCCGGCTAGCGTTGGCAATTAAACAACTGGATAGAAACCCGAAGGTCGAATAGTATAACTGGGATGGCGCGAAAGCGGATCAAAACTCTTGCTACTGAATGGGGATTCCCGGTCGAGGATTTGCTCGCCGGATGCGTCCGCCTGAAACTCGGACATACGCAGTCCGAGTCGAGTCTTCTCTCACCCGAAGAAGCCGACCGGCTCAAGGCCGACCTCGACGAACAGGCGCATCGCGCGACGATTCTGCGCCGCGAGACCGTGCTCGAAACGAGCAGCGGAAAAATTCTAGAGAAGCGTCTTAACGCCACCGTGATGCGCCGGCGTCATGCCGAGCCCGGCCAGGCCACCGGCGGCGCCGACACGCCTTTCCATTTCGAGGTCGAAGAGTCGCGCGACGATTCTTTCGTGTCGCCGTTTCTCGGCGACTCGCCCGCGGCGGAGTCCGAGACTCCGGTCATGTTCGACGCGGCGCCGAATGCCGAGACTCCCGCGGTCGAGCCGCATCGCGCGCCCGAGCCGCCGCCGATCGTCAAGCCCGAGCTTCCGATTGAGGAGATCGGCGCGGCCGACTACGAAGCTCATCTTCCCGACGATACCGCTCATCTCGAGGACATCGAACCTGAGCCCGAGCCTGAGGTTGAAGCTCGCGCCTGAGCCGGAAATTGCTCCCGTCGTCGTAGAAGCTGCACCCGTTCCTGAAGCACCGCCCGCGGCGCCCTCGTCGCGTTTCGGTTACCGCACGGATCGTGTGCGACCGGCGGAACTCGCGGGCGAGCGCGGCTCGATCAACCTGACGCGCGGATCGCAAACCGGCCCGACGCTCGACGACGGGCAGAAGGGACCGAAGGTCCTCGGCAAGATCGATTTGCGGCCCAAGGCGCCGCCGCCGCGGCCCGCATCGCCGGGTTCGCGCGCACCAGCAGGCGCGCCGAGTGCGCGGCCGGGACTGACGGGACGCTTCGCTCCGCAGCCGCAGCCGGCGCAGCCGGCCGACGGTGCGCCGCAGCTGCCGCCCGATCAGCTCGCCAAGCCCGGCGGCGGCCGCGGAATCAAGAAGAAGAAAGTCGTCAAGAAGGGGAGCACCGATCTCGCCGCCGAGCGCGAGATGCGCGGGCTGCGGGTGCCGAAGAAGCGCCGCGCTCTGCCCGGCAAGGAACAGCGCAAGACCGAGATCACCACGCCCAAGGCCTCCAAGCGCGTCGTGCGAATCACCGAGGGCGTCACCGTCGGCGACCTCGGCCGCTCGATGGGCGTCAAGGCCGGCGACCTCATCAAGAAGCTGATGGAACTCGGCCAGATGGCGACGCTCAACCAGGTGCTCGACGTCGACACCGCCACGCTTGCTCGCGGGCGAGTTCGGCTACAGCGTCGAGAACGTTTCCTTCGACGCCGAGCAGGTTATAGAAGAGGCGCCCGAAGAGACCGTCGTCGGCGAGATGGTCACGCGGCCGCCGGTCGTCACCGTGATGGGCCACGTCGATCACGGCAAGACCTCGCTGCTCGACGCGATTCGCCACACCAACGTGACCGCGCGCGAGTTCGGCGGAATCACACAGCACATCGGCGCGTACACCGTCGAGGCCAACGGGCGCACGATCGCGTTCGTCGATACTCCCGGCCATGAGGCGTTCACTGCGATGCGCGCGCGCGGCGCCAAGGTCACCGACATCGTCGTGCTGGTGGTCGCTGCGAACGAAGGCGTGATGCCGCAGACGCAGGAAGCGATCAACCACGCGCGCGCCGCCAAGGTTCCTATAATCGTCGCGATCAACAAGATCGATTTGCCCGACGCCAATCTCGACAACGTCAAGCAGCGGCTGACCCAGGTCGGACTGGTGCCCGAGGATTACGGCGGCGACACGATCACGGTGCCGGTCTCGGCCCGCACCGGCGAGGGCATCGACAAGCTGCTCGAAATGATCCTGCTGCAGGCCGACGTGATGGAGCTGAAGGCCAATCCGAATCGCGCCGCGCGCGGCACGATTATCGAATCGCAGCTCGATCGCGGGCGCGGCCCGGTCGCGACGGTGCTGATCCAGGAAGGCACGCTGCATCAGGGCGATCCGTTCGTCAGCGGAACCTCGTATGGACGCGTGCGCGCGATGCAGAACCATCTCGGCCAGCGTCTCACCGAGGCAGGTCCGTCGACGCCGGTCGAAATCTTCGGCCTCTCGACCGTTCCCGAGCCGGGCACCGTATTCACCGGCGTGGTCGAGGAATCGAAGGCGCGCCAGGTCGCCGAGTATCGCCGCTCGAAGCAGCGCGAAGGCGAACTCGCCAAGACCAGCCGCATCTCGCTCGAGGATTTGAGCCAGCGGATGGCGGCGGGCGAGGTCAAGGAACTCAAAGTCATTCTCAAGGGCGACGTGCAGGGCTCGGTCGAGGCGCTGGCCGACGCGCTCGCGCGGCTTTCTACCGAGGAAGTCAAACTCGAAGTGATTCACGCCTCGGCGGGCGCAATTTCGGAAACCGACGTCACGCTCGCGTCCGCTTCCAAAGCCATCATTCTCGGCTTCAATATCCGTCCCGAGCCGAAGGCTGCGAACCTGGCCGAGAAAGAAGGCGTCGAGATTCGCCTCTACACGGTCATCTACGAAGCGATCAACGATATGCGCGAGGCGATGGAAGGTCTGCTCGCGCCGACCTATCGCGAGAAGGCGCTCGGCCGCGCCGAGGTCCGCAAGATTTTCAACGTGCCCGGCGCGACCGTCGCGGGATGCATGGTGGTCGAAGGCAAGATCGTGCGCAGCGCGCGCGCGCGGCTGGTGCGCGACGGCCGTCCGGTGTGGGAGGGCAAGCTCGCCACGCTCAAGCGCTTCAAGGACGACGCGCGCGAAGTCGCGCAGGGCTACGAATGCGGTATCGCGCTCGAAAATTTCAACGACGTGAAGCCTGACGACATCATCGAAGCGTTCGAGATGGAAGCGATTCTGCGCAAGCTCACCGCGCCCAAGCCCGAGACGGTGCGCGGCCCGGCAGCGGTCGAAAAGCAGCTTCAGCCTTAGAGTGAGTGTAGGTTGTCGTTCCGGGCGCGCGGGCGGGCGCGTTGCCGGAGGGAGCGTATTACAATGGTCGTCGGCATCATGCGGCTGACCCTGTTTCTGCCGGAAAATCATTCGCTCAAGGGCAAGCGGCAGGTGCTGCGCGCTATCAAGAGTCGCGTCCAGAACAAGTTCAACGTCTCGATCGCCGAGTCCGACAGCCACGACATGTGGCAGCGCGCCGAATTGGGCATCGCGCAGGTCGGCAGCGATCGCGCGTTCGTGGACAAGGCGCTGCGCGAGGTCGTGAACTTCATCGATTCGCTGGGCCTGGTCCCGCTCGGCGATGAGCAGCTCGAGATCATCAACTACTGACACCGGGGAAAATCAGTGCCTGAAGGTCGAAGACCCGAGCGCGTCGCCGAAGCCGTCCTGAGAGAACTGTCCGGGCTGCTGGTGCGCGACCTGCGCGACCCGCGCCTGCGCGGCATCACGCTGACCGGCGTCAGGATGGACGACGACTTGCGCCACGGCCGCGTCTACTTCTCGCATCTCGAAGGCTCGGTGCGCGCGCCCGCCGCAATCGCCGGCTTCAAGAGCGCCAGCGGCTTCATCCGCCGCGAACTCGGCAAGTCGCTGGGCCTGAGATACACGCCGGAGCTGGACTTCGAATTCGACCCAGGCCTCGAGCGAGCAGCTCGCATCGACGCACTACTGAAACAAGCGGCCCCGAAGGATTGAGACGCATCCACTTAATTTAAATTTGAAACCCGCGATGGGTTTCAAACTTCCTTCGGCAGGGGTGACCCCTGCACCCAGTGAAAAGAAAAGATGCGGGACTTCTTCCCTGTTCGAAATTCCATCCCTGTCATTCTAGAGCGAAGCGAAGAATCCCGGCTACTGTCCTAGCCTCTCCCTGTCAGGGAGAGGCCGCGCCTCCGGCGCGGGTGAGGGTCCTCTGCAGGGATGCCTTTCGAACGACTGAGCAGCCGCGCTGTGTCATATTCAATCCAAAGTCGCCGCAAGGCGCCCGTGATTGAAATGAAACCCGATCGAAAAATCAGCGTGCTCGTAAACCGCGAAATGCTGGCGAAAGCTGAGAAGGCCACGCGCTGTGGGATCAGCGAAACCGTTCGCAAAGGTCTTGAGGTGCTGGTGGCAAACGATGCCTACGACCAACTCCTGAAGATGCGCGGCAAAGTGAAGTTCTCCGTCGATTTAAACGAGCTGCGCCAAGATCGCTAACCGGGAATTCGCGCCCGCGTCACTCCGACAGCATTCGCTCGCGATTCTCCGACTTCTCGCCGCGCTCCAGCAGCGGTTCCACGTCACCGGTGATCAATCGCGCGCCGCGATCGTTGCGGATATACATCCACGCCCATTCGACAATTACGATGAAGCGGTTGCGGAATCCAATCAGAAAGAAAATGTGCACGAACAGCCACATCAGCCATGCGATGAGCCCGCTGAGATGCAGCCCCGCGATGTCCGCGACCGCAGCCGCCTTGCCGATCGTCGCCAGCGTGCCCTTGTCGCAGTAACGGAACGGCAATCGTCGGCTCGCCGCGCATTGATCGCAGATATATTCTTTGCCGCATGTCGCCCTTCCTGCATTGCAGCCGGCGACAGTCCGGGCACCGGCTTGCCGTCCGACTTGATCGACGCAAGATCGCCAATCACGAACACGCCATCGGCGCCCGGCACCGATAGATCCTGATTCACAACGACGCGGCCAGCGCGATCGAGCGCGACGCTCGTAGCGGCTCCCAGAGTCTTGCCTATCGGCGACGCCGCCACGCCCGCAGCCCAGATCACGGTGCGCGAATCGAGCCGCGTGCCGCCATGCGTGACGCCGCGATCGTCGATTGCAGTCACCGGAGAATCCGTGATGACCTCGACGCCCAGCCGCTCCAATTGCCGCCGCGCGCTCACCGACGACTCCGGCGACATCGCAGGCAGCACCTTGGGGCCAGCCTCGATCAGCACGATTCGCGCGCGGCTCGGATCGATTCGTCGAAAATCGCGCTCGAGCACGCGCCGCGAAATCTCGGCTAACGCTCCTGCCATTTCGACCCCGGTCGGGCCGCCGCCGATTATCACGAACGTCATCCAGTTCGCGACCTCCGCCGGGTCGATCTCGCGCTCGGCAGCCTCGTAAGCGACCAGCACACGTCGGCGAATCTCGACCGCGTCCTCGAGCGTCTTCAGCCCGGGCGCCGGCCCGAGCCATTCGTCATGTCCGAAGTACGAATGCGTCGCGCCGGTCGCGACGATCAGATAGTCGTAGGCCACTTCGCCGTCGAGCAGCTGCACGATCTTCAGCCGCGTGTCGATCGAGGCGGCCTCGCCGAGGATCACGCTGGCATTGCGCTGCCGCCTCAGGATTCGCCGTATCGGCGACGCGATGTCGGCCGGATTTAACGCCGCGGTCGCAACCTGGTAGAGCAGCGGCTGAAACAGATGATGGTTGCGGCGGTCGATCATCGTCAGCCGCACCGATTCGCGTCTGAGTGCTCTCGCGGCAGCGATTCCGCCGAATCCGCCGCCGATGATCACTACGTGCGGTGCGGAAGATGCGACGGTGTTCACACTTGAGATCGTATTCCTGCTGTCCAAACGGCGCGAATGCTCTTAAGCGCCGCGTCGCTATCGGATAAGGTGATGGGTCTTGTCATGAACGCAATCTTGCTCGTCGATAAGCCGGCGGGAATCTCGTCGGCGGAAGTGGTGCGTCGCGTCAAATCGCGCGTGAAGCCGGATCGCGTCGGCCATCTCGGCACGCTCGATCCGTTCGCGACCGGGCTGCTGCCGATAATGATCGGCGAGGCGACCAAGCTCGCGCCGTTCATCGACGGCGGCGACAAGGAGTACGCGGGTGTAATTCGGCTGGGCGTCGAGACCGACACGCTCGATCGCGACGGCGCCGAGGTTCGCCGCGCCGAGGTGCCCGCGATCCCGGCGGAGAAACTGGCGCGGGTCGCCGCGCAGTTCACCGGCGCAATCGAGCAGGTTCCTCCGGTGTATTCCGCGATCAAGCGAGCCGGGGTGCCGCTCTATCGACTCGCGCGCCGTGGCGAGGACGTTGCGCCGCCCGCGAAGCGCAGCGTCGAGATCAAGCGCCTCGATCTGATCTGCGAAGCGCCCGATGCGATTCGATTCGTCGCGACCTGCTCGCCCGGCACTTATGCGCGCGCACTGGCCCGCGATATCGGCGTCGCGCTCGATACCGTCGCGCATCTCGAACAACTCCGCCGCACCCGCAACGGCGCATTCGCGATCGGCGACGCGATGCAACTCGCTGACGTCCTCGAGGCGCTCGATTCAGGCGCGCCGATTTCCGGCATGATCGGGCTTCGCGACGCGCTCGTCGGCATTCCCGAGATTGTCGTGGATATCGCCGCCGAGAAGCGCCTGCGCAACGGCGACTCGCGCGCGCTGGACTCCCAAATCCCCCAAGGCGGGCCGCTGTTCAAGGTGATCTCGGCCAGCGGCGAACTAATCGCAGTCGCCCGAGCAACCTCGCGCGTGACGGCGACGGTCGAGCGAATTTTCAATCTGTAGGGCGGAGAGCCTTGATTCCAGGTTTATGCACTCTTTTTGAGCACCTGCGGGGTCCGATTAAACACTTTGTATGGTTTTTGAACAGTTTTTCGTCAAAAGCTTACAGTAGGTAGGCAATGCTTACTGTATGCTTTGTCTATTGCATTTTTTCGTGTCTCTTATGGATGTTTTAATAGTCTATGCAGCTCATGTCATCTTTACTCTTGTTTTAAGTCGAAAGATTGGGCATGATTCGCCCTTATGGAGGACGAATATGCAAGATCAACTCGACCTCGCGCCCGCTGAAGAGCGCGAAATTCTCAACCAGATTCGAAATGACCACGAACTCGTCGCGCGCCTGAAGATCACTCCCCAGGAGCTCGAGACGCTGTCGAAATGCGCGCTGCTGGGAACTTTGACCAGCAAGCACGACATGCTTTTCATCCTGCGCCAGATTCGCGAGGCGACCGGCACCGCGATTGATGGCGCGACCGTCATCGCCCAGCCGCCTCCGATTGAAGAAGAGGCGCCTGAAGAGCCTACCCCGGACCTCATTCGCGTAGCGGTTCGTGCCACGCCCGCGGTTATGCACGATGCCGGCCTCGCTCCAGGGCATCATCCGTCGCCGCGTGCCGGAGCAGTTCGGCATACTTTTCTGGATGCTGGTTTTGGTGGTGGGTCTCGTGTGGAATGTCGCGACCCTGATGATGCGATGGCGTGACAACTTCACCGCCGCCGTGGGAGAGCCGATTGCCCAGGCTTCTACCTCTGATGCGGTCTACAGCAGTCTCGACCATTTCAATGTTCTGCTCTGGTCGGAAGTTCTATTCGTGGCAGGTATCGCAGTCGCGATGTACGTCAATTACCGCAGGCGGACTCGCCGCTTCAAAGTTCGACCGGGGCGACGCTATCGCTAGAGAAGCTGCACAGTTTCGTTCCTCCGCGCGAGTCATGGAGCGCTCGACCTGCGCAGGGCAGGAAGCGCTCCAGGACAAACCTGCGCAAATGTGCCGCGGGTTACCGACAGTTCAAGCTGGACTATCTCTGCTCACGATAAATTAACATAGCGCCGCTGGACGTAACCGTGGGCCTTTGTCATGTTACGCCGAGCGAGGCTCTTTGATGCTCAGGCTTGTCCGTGACCGTCAGCGGTTACCCGCCCAGGGCTCGCTGATGGAATCATGGAGGCTTGGCCTTAACCGATGAAGAGCGGTAATCTGCTGTCGCGCGCAATAGTGGGCCCACGGTCGCCTAGGCCCGAAGTGGATGCAAGCGCACGGAAGCGGGGGTGGGAGCTTGAAGATTGAGTACCGGTTATGAAATAGCCGCCACACCTTTATCTGCGTTTCTAGTGACAGCGGCCTTGATGCCGGTGGCAAAAGCGACCGGAGTCCGCCTCGGAATCGTCGCCCAGCCATCAAAAGACCGTCCGCACGCGACGCCTACGGCATTGCTGGGAGGCCTCGCTGTGATGGCAGGTTTCATCTCCGCGATTGCATTCGTCGGAATCGAATCTGGATTGCCGTACCACAGTCTGCCGTGGCTCGCATCGTTTGCGGTTCTGATGTTCCTCGTGGGATTCGTCGACGACATCGTCGATCTGCGCCCGCGGCATAAATTTTTGTTGGAACTGGGCGCGATCTGCATTCTCGGCGGATGGGGTCCGCATCTGGACATTCTGCCGTACCAGCCGTTGAATATCGCGCTGACGATTTTCTGGCTGATCACAGCGACTAACGCATTCAACTTAATCGATGGGATCGACGGTCTCGCGGCGGGCGTTGGAATTGTCTCGGCGTTGAGTATCGCGACGGTCTCCGGGCTGCATCAGCACGACGGAACGATGATCGCGGCGTTGGCCCTGGCGGGCGCACTGGGCGGATTCATGCTGTTCAATTTTCCGCCGGCCTCGATTTTCATGGGCGACGAAGGCGCGCTCGCGGTCGGGCTGATGCTGGGAGTTTTGTCGATCCAGGGCAGTCATTTCGGCGAGGGTTCGCTGCCGGCGCGCCTTGCGATGCCATTGCTGGCGCTGATGGTTCCGCTGCTCGATACGGTAACGGTAACGGTGACGCGGCTGGCGAGAGGAAACCCAATCTCGCGCCGCGGCCTGGACCATTCGCATCATCGGCTGACCCGGCTTGGGATGTCGAGCTCGATGGCGGCGGCGACGCTGATAGGTTTGCAGGCAATAGCCGGCTGTTGCGCGATCGCGCTGACTACAGTGCCGGGTTACGACGCAGTGCTGCTGATTCCGTTCATGGCGCTGTTCTTTGCGCTGGTGGCGCTGTTCCTGATGGATCGATCATTCGATAGCGAGGCTCCCGGTCAAATCGAAGACTTGCCGCCGGTCGCGCGCATCATCTTGAGCTTTGGCTACAAGCGTCGGTTTGTCGAATTGATGCTGGATGTCGCTCTGGTAGCGGCGGCGTACTTCGGCGCGATGATGCTGCGATTCGACTTCGATCTCAGCATCGGGCAGGTGGACAAGATGCTGGCGGGCTTGCCGTGGGTAATCGCGATCGGCTGCGGATCGTTCCTGGTGGCCGGCGTTTATCGCGGGATATGGCGCTACACCGGACTGGCGGAGGGTGTACGCTTCGTGCTGGCGGCGATGATAGCGGGGCTGGCAGTGAAGCTGGCGGCAGCGTTTCTGCCGATCAGCATTTCGCGCGCGACGGTGGTGGTGTTCATGCTGCTGCTGTTCAATTTCCTGGTCGCCACGCGCTGGTCGTTCCATGTTTTCCATCGGATTGGCCGCTTCCTTGCGCGCCCGGCGCGACGTTTCGTGATCGTCGGCGTGGATGCTCGCGGTGCGGCGGCGATTCAGCATTTGCACTCGACCGTTGGAGCGAGTGCGGAGTTGTTGGGACTAGTGGACGAGGACAATTTCAAACATGGCAAGATATTCCACGGCTACCCGGTGCTGGGATCGGTCGAGCATCTGGGCGCGATCATGTCGCGGACGCCATTCGACGAAATCGTGATTGCGCTGGAAACAGTGTCCGAAAGAGAGTTGGCGGCGCTCGAATCATTCACGGCGGCGCATTCGATAACGCTGCGGCGCTTCTGGCTGGGCGTCACCGACATGACCGCGCCAGCGCTCTCAGAGCAGTTCACCACCGCCTCCGCGCGGTGAGGAAGAAACCCTGCACCGGGATCGGCGGCGAATTTTAGCTGATCTCAAGAACTCGCGTCTCGACATGACTTGCAAGGGCTAAACAGACTTGACCCTTTGGGTCATAGGGTGTTTTGTTTGGCGGGAATGGATTTATCTCAGTTGCTCAGGGAGCGCTGTCAGCCCGGCGCGCGCTCGACCGCAGTATTGGGGCTGGGCCGGCCGCCGCTCGACTACGAGCGTCTATTTGAGCATTGCGCAGCGACGGTCGCGCGGCTCAATGGGGCCGGGATTTCACGCGGCGACCGCGTCGCGGTGGTGCTTCCGAACGGGCCCGAAATGGCGACCTGCTTTCTGGCGGTGGCGATGGGCGCGTCGTGCGCACCGCTGAATCCAACCTACAGACGCAGCGAATTCGAGTTTTATCTGTCCGACCTCGCGCCGCGCGCGCTGATAGTGCAGGACGGGGTCGAGTCGCCGGCGATAGAGGTGGCGCAGTCCCGCGGCATCCGCATCATTCGGCTAAAGCCTTCGATCGAGCTGGAGGCGGGAATATTCTCGCTGGATTTCGGCGAGTCGGTAGCCACGACCGCTCCAGTGTTCGCGCATGACGGCGATGAAGCCCTCGTGCTGCATACTTCGGGCACGACGGCGCGGCCCAAGATGGTGCCGTTGACGCAGGCGAACCTGACGGCGTCCGCGGCGAGTATCGCGGCGTCGCTCGGACTCAGCACTCGTGACCGATGCCTGAACGTGATGCCGCTGTTCCACATTCACGGGCTGGTGGGCGCGCTGCTGGCGACGATCGCGTCGGGCGGCAGCATCGTGTGCACGCCGGGATTCCAGGCGCCGCTGTTTCTTGAATGGTGCGAGAAATTCGCGACGAGCTGGTACACCGCGGTCCCGACGATGCATCAGGCGGTGCTCGCGCGAGCACGCCACGAAGGTGCGCAACGTGGAAATCTCAAGCTGAGATTCATCCGGTCGTGTTCAGCGGCATTGGCTCCGCAGTTGATGGCCGAGATGGAGACGACCTTCAAGGTTCCCGTGGTCGAAGCCTATGGGATGACCGAGGCGTCTCATCAGATTGCCACCAATCCCACACCGCCCGGCGCGCGCAAGCCCGGTTCGGTTGGAATCGCGGCGGGAGCCGAAGTCGCGCTGATGGACGAGGCCGGCAATCTGCTCGCGCCCGGTGAAATCGGCGAAATCGTTTTGCGCGGACCGGGCGTGACGGCGGGTTACGCGCAAAATCCGGAAGCGAATCGGACGGCGTTCGTCAACGGATGGTTTCGCACCGGCGACCAGGGCACCGTCGATGCGGACGGCTACCTGTTCATCACCGGGCGTCTCAAGGAGATGATCAATCGCGGCGGCCAGAAGATTTCGCCGCGCGAGATTGACGAGGTCCTGTGCACCCATCCCGCGGTGGCGCAGGCGGTCGCGTTTGCAGTCCCCGACCATCGCCTTGGCGAGGAGATTGCCGCCGCCGTAGTGCTTCGGCCGGGGCACGTGGCGTCGGAGATCGAGATCAGGAATCACGCGGCGCAGCTGATCGCCGACTACAAGGTGCCGCATCGCGTCGTGTTTCTCGACGAGCTGCCGAAGGGACCGACCGGCAAGCTGCAGCGAATCGGGCTGGCCGCGCAACTTGGGCTCGATAAGCACGAGCAGCGAAGCGTCATCGCAGAGCCGGCCGACCGCGTACGTGGCGCCGCGGACGGCAACGGAGCGGATACTCGCCGACATTTGGGCGCAGGTGCTGGGAGTCGAGCGAATTGGCATCGACGACGATTTTCTGGCGCTCGGCGGCGACTCGATGCTGGCGGCGCTGGCGATCGCGCGGATTCGCGCGACGGGCAATGCCTACCTTTCAGTGCTCGAGTTCTTCGAGCATCCGACCGTAGCGGCGCTTGGAGAATGGATCGACGGCGGCGGCGAGAATCGAGTTCATGCGAGCGATCCGATCGTCGCGCTCTCCACCAGCGGCGATCTGCCGCTCTCGTCGGCACAGAGCAGGATGTGGTTTCTTGCCGAGTTCGACGAAAACTCGACCGCCTACAATCGATCGAATCTTTTTCGGCTTCGCGGCAAGCTCGAACGACGAGCGCTCGAGCGGGCGTTCGAGGAAATCGTCGCGCGCCATGCCGTCCTGCGTACGAACTTTCGCAGCCGCGACGGCGAGCCGGTGCAAGTCGTCTCGCCGCCGGCGCCGGTCGCGGTCGCGTACCTGGATTTGAGCCATGAGCCGGCGGCGCGCCGCATCGAGCTGGCGCTGGCGGCGGTGGTTGAGGCGGCGAATCGCAAATTCAACCTCGTCCGCGACGCGATGCTGCATCCGTTGCTGGTGAAGCTGGATACGGACGATCACCTGCTCGCGCTTACGATGCATCACATCGCGTCCGATGGCTGGTCGATTGGCGTGCTGATGCGCGAATTGTCGGCGCTGTACGCGGCGCGCGTCTCGGCCGATGACGGATCGGGGCTGAAACCGCTCGCGATCCAGTACTCCGACTTCGCCGCATGGCAATCGCAGGCGGTACGCGGGACGCGGATGCGCGAGTCGCTGGCATGGTGGCAGCGGCAGCTGGCCGGCGCGCCGCCGCTGCTCGCGCTGCCATCGGATCGCCCGCGTCCGCCGCGGCAGACGTTCGCGGGAGCGGCCGAAACCTTCGTCATCGCGAAAGAGCTGGCCGATCGACTGAAGGAGATTGCGCGGAGCGAGCGGGCGACGCTGTTCATGACGCTGCTCGCGGCGTTTCAGACGATGCTGCATCGGTACACCGGCGTCGACGACATCGTGGTGGGAACGCCGGTCGCGGGCCGCACGCGGGTCGAGACCGAGGGGCTGATCGGCCTGTTCGTGAACACGCTGGCGATGCGCGGCGACCTGGCGGGCGATCCGGCGTTCCGCGAGCTGCTGAGAAGGACGCGCGATTTCGCGTTCGACGCCTATGCGCATCAGGATCTGCCGTTCGACATGGTGGTCGAGTCGATTCATCCGCATCGCAACCTGAGCTACCCGCCGATTTTCCAGGTGACGTTCCAGGTCCGGAATTATCCGCTCGAAGACACGCAGCTCGCGGGGCTCGAAGTCGAGGAGGTCGATTTCGATACGGGCGTCGCGCCGTTCGACCTCAGCTTCGAGGTGACCGAGAAGGCGGGCCGGCTGTTCTGCAAGCTCATCTACAACGTTGATTTGTTCGGCCGCGAGACGATCGCGCGCATGGCCGGGCATTTCGAGACGTTGCTCGAAGGGATCGCGAATGATCCTGAGACTGCGATTTCGCGGCTGCCACTGATCACGGAGGACGAACGCCGGCAGTTGCTGATCGAATGGAACGACACGGCGACCGAGTTTCCCGTCGACCAATGCATTCACGAGCTGTTCGAAGAGCAGGCGAAGCGAAACAGCGATCGCGCGGCGGTAGTTTTCGAAGGTGCGCGTTTGACTTACGGAGAGCTCAACGAGCGAGCCAACCGCCTGGCGCATCATCTGATCGGATTGGGGGTCGGGCCGGAAGTACTCGTCGGGATTTGCGTGGAGCGATCGCTGGAAATGATCGTCGGTCTGCTCGCGATACTGAAGGCCGGCGGCGCGTACGTGCCAATCGACCCGGCGTATCCGAAAGAGCGGCTGGCGTTCATGCTCGACGACACGCAGACGCCGATTCTGCTGACTCAGCAGAGCCTGTTGGGCAAGTTGCCAACGACAAAGGCGCGCACGATATGCCTCGACAGCGACTGGGCCGAGATTGCGCGGCACAGCCCTGATAATCCGTCGAGCGGGGCGAAGAGCGAAAACCTGGCCTACGTCATCTACACGTCAGGCTCGACCGGCATCCCGAAAGGCGTGCAGGTCACGCATCGGGGATTTTCAAACCTGCTGAGCGCGATGCGGCGCGAGATTTCGTTCACCAGCGACGATGTTGTGCTCGGGGTCACGACGATTTCGTTCGACATCGCGGGGCTGGAGCTGTTTCTTCCGCTGATTTGCGGAGCGCGTGTTGTCGTCGCCGGCGATTTTGTTGCAGATGGCGCGCGCCTGAGCCAGACGATTGCCGCAACCGGGCCCACGGTGATTCAGGCAACGCCGGCACTATGGCGGATACTGATCGCGGCGGGATGGAACGGCGGCAAAAAATTGCGACTGATCTCCGGCGGCGAAGCGCTGACGCGGACCTTGGCCGACCAGCTGCTCGATCGCGCCGAAGCCGTATTCAACGCATACGGCCCCACCGAGACGACTGTCTGGTCGACGCTTCATCGCGTTGAGCGCGGAATCGGCCCGGTGCCGATCGGGCATCCGCTGGCGAACACGCAAGTCTACGTGCTGGACGCCGACCGCCAAGCGCTGCCGGCGGGCGTGGTTGGAGAACTCTATATCGGTGGCGACGGGGTCGCGCGAGGTTATCTCGGCCGCCCCGAGTTGACCACGGAGCGATTTGTCCAAGACCCGTTTGCGAGCGGCGCCGGCGGACGCCTCTACCGAACCGGAGATTTGGTGCGGCGGCTGCGCAGCGGTGAGCTGGAATTCATCGGCCGTGCCGACAATCAGCTGAAGGTTCGTGGATTTCGAATCGAACCGGGCGAAATCGAAGCCGCGCTCTCGCGTCATCCCCAGGTCCACGTCGCCGCCGTGATTGGCCAAGCCGACTCCTCTGAAACCGTGTCGTTGGTGGCTTTCGTCGAGGCGAGACCGGGACGGCGGCCAACTGCGGCGGCGCTGCGGGCGTTTCTGAGCGAGTCGATGCCAGTCTATATGGTTCCCTCGCGCTTCGTCCTGCTGGACAAGATAGCGCTGACGCCCAACGGCAAGATCGATCGTTCGAAACTCCCGTCACTCGACCAATCACTCGCTCAACCGGCGCGGAAGTATGTCGAGCCGCACGACGACGTCGAACGCCGTCTGCAGGCTATCTGGGAGGAAATCCTGGATGTCCGGCCGATCGGAGTGAGGCACGAGTTCTTCGAGCTGGGTGGTCATTCGCTCAGCGCGGTCAGACTGCTGTCGAGAATCGAGAGCGAATTTGGCGTGCACTTTCCGCTGGCCGCGATGTTCCCGGCGCCGACTATCGAGAGCCTGGCCGAAAGGATTCGCGGTGACAGACCCTACAGCGTCACGGAAGCTACGGTGCCGATCCAGCCGCACGGCTTGCTGCCTCCGCTTTTCGTGGTTGGCAACTTTCACGTCTTCGCCGACCTTGCGCGGCATCTGGGCGATGATCAGCCGATGATCGGTCTGACCGTTCCGGACGAGATCAAGATGCGGCTGCCATACAAACTCGAAGAAATCGCGGCGTACCAGGTCAGCTCGATCCTGCACTATCAGGACGCCGGACCGTATTTCATTGCTGGCTTCAGCGCCGAAGGCACCCTTGCTTACGAAGTGGCGCGGCAACTGCGAACAAAGGGCCGCGCAGTCGGATTGGTAGTGATGGTCGACACGCATTGTCCCACGCAGCCCCTGGAGCCGTGGACGACGCGCGCCGACCAGAGCATCACCGTTTTCCGGAACAAGCTTCAGTTCGAGGGAATCAACAGCACGTGGACTTCTCTGTGCCGAAGAGCCCGCAGGATGGCAATCAGGGCGAGAATCGTCAGATGGAGAATTGGCGGCAAGGTTGGGGTCGAATTCGAGCGGCCCGCCCCGACCCGCCACGATGATTTTTTCTCTTCCATTGTGGCGGCTGCGCGGCGCTATGTGCCTGAGCCCAGTAAGGGTCCCGTGTTGCTGTTCAAGCGCACGCGCGAACTGACAGGTAAGTTCCGGCTGAAAGACTACGGTTGGGGCGAGGTCTTGGGGGATGGCCTCGAGGTGGTCGAGATCGAAGGCTATCACTGGACGCTGTTGACAGAGCCCAACGTCGGAACGATGGCGAAGAAGCTCGAAGCGACGATGCGCCGGATACGCGAGAGCGCGGCGGGCCTCGATAAATCAGAAATCGGCCAACCCGGCGGCGAGATCGGTTTGCCGCAGCTCGAGGCTCATCTGGAAAAGCATCCTGGGGTACGTCAGGCGGCAGTGACGGAATCGGTAGCTGGTTCAGGCGGTCGAAAACTGGTCGCGTACATGGTCCCGGACAAAGCCTATCTGGATAGCGTACTGGCGGACGAACAGAACGAAGATCGGCGCATCAACGAATGGCGAACGGTCTTTGACTGGTTTCAAAAGGATGATGGCTCTTCGAGCGAGGGTTTCAACACGCGGGGTTGGATGAGCAGCTATACCAGGCAGCCGATTCCAGCCGGTGAGATGCGCGAGTGGGTCGACAATACGGTGGAGGAAGTCTTGTCGCTGCATCCTGCCGAGATTTTGGAGATCGGATGCGGTACAGGGTTGCTCCTGCTGCGCATAGCGCCGCGGAGCGAACGTTACGTGGGCGTGGATTTCTCGGCAGCCTCGTTGAAATCACTCAGAAAGCAAATTGAGGCGGCGAATGGAGCGAGCGGTGCGGTGACGCTACTGGAACGTCAAGCCGACGACTTCGAAGGTATCGATCGAAACGCTTTCGATACCGTCATCATAAACTCCGTTGTCCAGTATTTTCCCAGCCTGGACCACCTGATCAGGGTTTTGGAGGGAGCACTGGCGTCCGCTAAACCTGGCGGAGCGATTTTCATTGGCGACGTGCGAAGCCTCCCGCTACTACAGGCGTTTAGCGCGTCGGTCGAGCTGTTCCAGGCGCCTTCAACAATGAGCCTGTCAGCGCTGCGTGCGGCGATAGCGCGACGCCTGAATCAAGAAAGGGAGCTGGTGATCTCGCCCGCATTCTGGCTGGCGCTACAGCGACGTTATCCTCAGATCTCCCGCGTCGAGATACGGCCGAGGTGGGGCAACGCCGGCAATGAGATGAATCGCTTCAGGTACAACGTGACTCTTTTTCTGGATCCAAAAGAGCAGAGCCGCGTTGCGCCTCGATGGTCGGATTGGACTGCCGAGGGACTGACACTGGATGCGATACGCGGGCTGCTGCAGACGGGGAGCGAGACGCTTGCGATCAAGGGCGTTGCGAACGCACGCGTCGAGAAAGATCTGGAGGCGCTGGCGAGGTTGGCAGACTCGGATGATTCGTGGACCGCGGGCGAACTCAGACACGACGCTTGACGGCCTGCCGACGCGCGGCGTGAGTCCGGATGAGATCCGATCGCTCGCAAAGGATTTCGGTTACCAAGCCGAGATTAGCTGGGCATCGTGCCGGCCAGACGGCAGTTTTGACGTGTTCTTCCGCAGAGCTGGTGCGGACGAGGTAACGAGCGGCGCCACCATTGCGTGGCCACGGCCAGAAACCGTCGCTGAAGATCTGACGATGCATGTATACGACCCGAGTCGAATCTCTATCCGTCAAAAGCTGGTTCGGCAGTTGCGAGACCACGCCAAAGCCACGCTGCCCGAGTCGATGGTGCCCGCTGACTTTGTCCTGGTCGATGCGCTGCCGTTGACCAGCGACGGCGCCATCGATCGTGCGGCCTTGTCAGCAGCCGAGATCGCGCCGGTGACTCAGTCGGACGAGAGCGTCGATTCGTCGGCGGCAGCGGGTTAATAGTGGACGATGAAGTCGCGCGATACGGCCGGAGTCGACGCGTCGCTTGCACGCGGCGAGACCGAGTTGTGGTTTGTCCGGCTGGATCTGCACCGACGCCGAAATTGCCCCGATGCGCGTGACGCTGAGCGAGGACGAGGCCGCACGCGCCGCACGATTTTTTCGCGACCGCGATCGTAACCATTTCATTGTTGCCCGCGCGACGCTGCGCAAATTGCTGGCCGGCCGGATTGGATGCGACGCGGCCGCAGTCCGCTTCGAGTACAACCAATGGGGCAAGCCGGCGCTGGCGGCGGGCTTCGCGCCCGGCGACATACGATTCAACCTGTCGCATTCGGAGGGTTTCGCCTTTTATGCAATCACCAGCAAGCGCGAAGTCGGCGTGGATATCGAGACGATCCGGCCGGATATCGCCAGCGAGCAGGTGGCGGAGAATTTTTTTTCGCCGACCGAGGTGAGCGCGCTCAGAGCGCTGCCACTCGATCAGCAGCCGGAGGGATTTTTCAACTGCTGGACGCGCAAGGAGGCCTACGTCAAGGCGCGCGGCGAGGGCCTGTCGATCGAGCTTGCGAGTTTCGACGTCTCGCTAAGGCCGGGCGAGCCTGCTGCTATTGTTCGAGCTGTGGACCGCGAGAAATGGTCGATTGCTTCATTTCGGCCGGATTCCGGGCGCGTCGCGGCAATCGTGATCGAGGGCAGTGCTGAGGAAATTCCGGCGCCGCGTTGGCATCGCGGAGAGGAACCTAACCCCTAAACCCTTCCCCTGGTGGAAGGGGAACCAGAATAGAGGACGCCCTTTCTCTGATCGAAGGCGAACCGGAGCGGAAGGCGCACTTCCCGCGGGGGAAGCGAACCAGGGTAGAGGGCGTTGAGATTGGGCCCGGAACCCTCACCTAACCTCTCCCGTGAAATAACGGGCGAGGGACCGGACCTTTCCCTGAAATTGCGGTCTAGGGACCGAAGGGTGCGCGAAGCATTACTGCTGAGATTTGGTGGGTGATGGTTTGACTTGGACTCTGGCTGGTTTGCGGGGCGGGTTGGGATGCATGAGGACGTCCATCTTGTTTGCGCGATACTCGAACAATTGCCTGATCAGCGCCTTTACGTACGTCCGATAGGCGAACTCACCGACGCGGCCGTAGGGCAGCGCGAACTCGAAGCGGTCGCGCACTTCGGTTGCGTTTGGACCGGCGGTGAAGAAGCTCTGGGTGTGCTTCCAATGCGCAAACGGACCATTTTCCTGAACGTCGACGAAGGAATTGGGCGGGTCGACCGACTCGATTCTTATCTGCCATCGAATCGGAACGCGATAAAGACGAAAGCGGTAGTCGAGCACGACTCCGTCCTCGATCGAATCGAGATCCTCGGTCAGCAGTCTGAACTGCATCGATGACGGCGTCAAAATCTCGACCGCGCGGGGATTCGAAAAGAATTGGAACACCTCCTCGAGCGGCCCCAGGACCATCTGCGTACGTTTCAGAACACGAACCTTCATACAAAGAAGATACGCAATAACGAGCCTTGAGTCACAGGCAAGTAGGGCTGAACTAATTCAGCCTTACTGCCTTTAAGCGACGGCGGTAAAATGGTTCGCAATGAACCTTCCTCGATGGGTATTGGTGACGGCCGCTAGCGTGGAAATTCCGGCCTCGGCGTGAGGGATATTTCGAGTCGCCCGTTTGGGCATAGGTAATTGATGAGTTTCAAGCGGATTGTCCGATGCGCACTGGCCGCGCTCGCCCTCGCGATAGCGATCGTGGCGCCGGACGCCGATGTTCCCGCGCAATCGACGCCCAACCTGCCACCGGCAGGGGTGTACCAGGCGATTCCGAACTTCACCGGGGTCGGCGCCGGCGCGCTGTTCCGCCAGGCGATAAACCAGCGGTTCGCCGGAACGCAGCCCATCTCACCGACGATCACCAATGTCGCGTTCGCAAGTTTGCCAAGCGAGCTGGACGGGATGATGATCTTCTGCCGCGATTGCAAGCTGACGACTCCGTGTACCGCTTCGGGCAACGGCGCATGGGCGCTTGGGGCTCGGGGCCAGTGGTCGTGTTCGAGCTCCTCGCTCGAAGCCAATCTCAACGCCAATGGCAACAAGATCACCAGCCTCGCGACGGCGACCACTGCTGGCGACGCGCTCGGTTACGGCCAGGGCGCGGGCGGCGATCTCAGCGGCGCATTGCCCAATCCGACCGTGCAGACGGTTCTCAGCGGCAAAGTGCCGATCTATGCCGGGGAGACTAATCCGCAGTTTCAGACCTACGCGCAGCCGTTCGTCGTCTCCGCCACCGATGGAGCTCCGGGAGCGACCTCTGACTCGATCAGCAAGCCGGCAGGCGCGCAGCAGGGCGACATGCTGATTTATTACATCGCCGTCAATGCTTCCGCGCTGAGCGTGACGCCGCCGGACGGAACTTGGCATCTGATCAAAAGCGGCGCCGACACCAGCGGCGGAATCGCTGACGCGAGCTACTACAAGGTCGCCGGCAGCAGCGAGCCTTCTTCGTACACCTTCACGCTTTCGACCGGAGCATACGGTACTTCGGGAATGGTCGCGGTGCGGCAGGAGAAACAATCGTCGCCGATCGACGCGAGCAGTTTTTTCTATTCGAGCAGCAACTCGACCAGCATCACGATTCCGGCGCCTTCGGCGACTCAGACACCGGACATGACTTTGATTCTAGTCGGCAACAGCTCGAACCCGTTCAGCGTTTCGTCGCCAGGTGTGACGGCGGCCTACACTTCCTACGGCAACAACGAACGAACCGCCGGATGGTCGTATGCGTCGGCACCGGCGGCCGCGACGGTTGTGAACGGCGGTTTCTCCGGGCGATGGACGTCGCAACAGATTTCGATTGCACCAGCGCCGTTCGGACCGGCGTCTGCGGTTCTCAACGGGCAGACCGCGGCCACTCTCGCTTCGCCGACGCTCACGGGCATCACTTCGATCGCGAGCGGGACGGTGAGCGGATCGATCGTCGGCAGCGGATCGGCGTCATCGGTGTCACAGATAAACCTCAACGGCGTTCTCAACGTGCAGAACTATGGCGCGGTAGGGAATGGCGCGGCATTGTCGCACGATGAAGTGGGCGAGCAGGCGGCGATTGATGCGGCGTGTGCGAATCCTAACGGAACTCCTGCAACTGTCTATTGGCCCACACCCGCCAAGTACTACGTGAATGACGCTCCCCTGTTCGTCCATTGCAGCAACATCAGGCTGCTGGGACCGAATATGGGCAGTAACTACAATCCGTCGATAGTCGAAGACGGATCTGCACCTGCGGGTCCGGTCTTTGTGTTCCAGCAGTACAGTATGCCCGGGGTAACGCTGGGGACGCCGCTTATCTCAGGTTCAACCAACTCCGCGACCTTCACCGGCGCGACCAATCCGTACTATGTGAATCTCAACGATGCGACCTCGGTGGTGATGGGATTGAACGGCGCCAGCGCCGCCACCATCGATGCGTACGTCAAGCTGACCTCGACCGCAGACGGGGCGATAGTCTGGTCGTCCGGGCGCAAAGCGGAATATTTAGGTCCGACGACCGCATATTCCCTTCGCGTTTCGGGCGGCCAGTTTCTCGGTCAGATGACGATCAACGGGGTAGCCTACAGTCTCACCGATACTACTACGACTCTTGCAGCTGGAACGCTCTACGATGTCCAAATGACCTATGACGGTACGACGATTCGGCTGTTCACCAATGGCGCACTGGTCGCCAGCAGCGCCCACAGCGGAACTATAACCGAGCCTTACTGGGAAGTAGTCGCGGTCGGGGCGCAAATCGCCGACTTCCCGGATGGAGCTATTCAGACCACTCCTATCAACGGTCTTATCGACGGCGTGCAGATTTCCAAAGTTGCGAGGCATACCGCCGCCTTTACCCCGTGCAACTGCGAGCCGACCAACGACAGCAACAACCTAGTCATCGCGAGCTTCGATCAGAATCTCAACATGCTTACCCAGCTTCAGTGGCAGGACGTAGGCGGGCAATCAGGTTGGAGTTATGTGCGCCGCGGTTCCAACGCCGGAGTATTTGGCGTGGAGATGGATGGTATCAGCGCGGCCGGAAAGAAGGGCGCCATGGCGATCATCGGCCAGGCCTTCAACGGCTGTCACATCCGCCATTCGTCCTTTACCAATATGACCAGCGGCA
Organism: uncultured delta proteobacterium; assembly: GCA_963747845.1. Classification (GTDB taxonomy): domain Bacteria; phylum Desulfobacterota; class Binatia; order Binatales; family Binataceae; genus Binatus. The sequence continues at coordinate 47,481 of CAVVGR010000011.1, read as the reverse complement.
TTTACGAATTCGGAAATGACTTCGAGAACACCTTTGACGACCTATATATCATCGGAAGCTATATCGACTTCTTCATCGGTGGGCAGTCAGGGCTGCAATTTCTAACCGGCGGGATCAACCTGGTAGGCGGGCTGGTAGGACTGCGGGTGCAGGACAGCGGCATTGTGGCGCAAGGGATGGTGGTCCAGCAGCAGGCGGGTATGGTCTGGGGTTATAGCATTCAGGGCGACACCGGCACCGACTACTTCGCCTGCAATGGCTGCGGACTCGATGCTGAACTGGCCGACAGCAACTGGCTCGGGACGCTGCAGCTCGACAATATGGAGGTCGCGTCGTGGACCGGCGGGGCAGCGTCTGCGATCGGAAGCTCGCCGGTGGTCGAGATTGATGGCGGCAGCCAGCAGGGATCGGCAGTGTTCAGCGCCGTCAATTTCTCGCCGACCAGTACTTCACCCGAGATCTTCCACGTTGCCAATTCGAACCTGCCCGGTCTTGCAACCGTGATTGGTCCGCACCTCAGCACGGCAGCGCCGTGGACGGATTCGCCGCGCGACGTTGTGATAAACGTCGGCGCGAGCACGACCGGACTCATCAGTTCAGTTACGGGCGGATTGTCGAACGTTACGCCAACGGTTTCGTCGTGCGGCACCGGCGCGAGCGTGGCGACCGGCGGTACCAGCAACGCGTTCGTCGTGACAGTGGGGTCCACCAATCCGACCACGAGCTGCACAGTGAGCTTCGGCAGCTCCGCCAACTTCGCCAACACGCCAGTCTGTACGGGGCAGGACATTTCGCAAGGGTTCGCGCTCAAGCAGTCCGCGCTGAGCACGGCGGGCGTGACGTTCACCGCGCCGTCCGGCATCAGCGACATGCACGGCGACACGATCAACGTTCAATGCATCGGCAAGTAGCGCGTCAGGTTTTGCGCAGCAACAGGCAAAGAGTATCGCCGGGCAGATCGTTGGGCAGAACAACGGACATGGCCCTGGCCACAGCTCTCGCGAACCATCGCGAGCCGGAGCTGCCGTAGGCGGGATACGGCCAGACGCGCTCGAGCCTGAACGGATAGCGCGGCAGGATGTGGCGTACGAACGCACCGAGCACGAGCGGATGAATGTGGTCTGGTGCGGCCTGCCGTTCAAAAAAATCCAGACTCCCGGTCAGCAGGAAGCGCGTGCGCGCGCGAATCGAATAAATATTCGGCGTGGTGATCATCAGCCACCCGCGCGGCGCCAGGCATCGTGCGGCGACCTCGACGATACGCTCGGGATTGGCGACGTGCTCGATCACCTCGATCGCGGTAACCAGCCCGAACGACTCCGATTGAAGCTGCGCGAGATCGCCGTTCATCAGATCGGCGGGAGTGAAACGAGCGAGTTCGTGGGCGTCGAAGGTTTCGACGTTGCGATCGACCCCGGTGAGATTCACAAAGCCCGCGTCAGACAGCCGCGCCAGACACGCGCCGGTGCCGCATCCGAGATCGAGAATAGGGGTGGTCGAGTCGAGGCCCTCGAGCTCTTTGATGACGGGAAGAAGTGCTTCGTGCTGGTGACCGTCAACCGTGAATTCCACAAGTTGTTTACAACCCATTGAGCGAATTTGCGCGCTGTCGAGGCTGTTAGCAACATTCCGTCGCCATTATTTGTTCTTTCAGGAACATCTCAAGATAAACTCCTAGTTTACGCAGCAACGGTAGCAGGGGATTAGCGTCCTCCGGCGGCGAGTTTCATTTAGCCGATGGCGGCGGGTACACTTCGGTGCGGTTTCTTTAAAATGAACGGGAAGGAGTAAAACCTGCGCTCCGAGCGGCGGTGGGGACAGTGGTCAGATTGCGATGAGTCGAGGCAGGCTATTTCTGATCTGCGTTCTTGCGATTCTGAGCGCGGCCTACCTGGGTAAGGGTCTGTACGTCGGGATATTCGCTTCAAGCGGCAGATTTCCGGGTGCGATCGATCTCCATTCCCGATGGATTGAGGCCCGATATATCTTTCGGGGCGAAAACCCGTACTTGATTGGCGCAGGCAAAGTCGACCCGGCGGTGGGTCCTCCTTCTGCAGTGGACTATCCGCCGTGGACCTATATTTCCGCACTGCCACTGCTGTGGCCGAGTTGGCCCGCGGTACGAATCTGGTATGCCGCATGCAACGTCGCGGCGCTGCTTTTCATCGGCTGGTGTCTGCTCGGCCGGGGACTGGATCGAAGCTCATTGGAAGGACGTCTCCTTCTTCTGTTCTCGATCACAGCAATTTCGGCGCTTGGCACCACTTTGGGCAACGGAAATTTCGGCGTGATCGTGATCGCGCTGCTGTTCGGCGCCTGGGTAGCCAACGACGCCGGTTACGCGATCACGACGGGCCTGTTGCTGGGGCTGGCGATGCTGAAGCCGAACATGGCGGCGCCGTTCTTACTGGTTCCGTTGGTTCAAGGAAAATTTCGAACTCTGCTGGTCGCCGCGGCCTATCTGGTCTTCGCGAGTCTCATCGTATGGGTTTTGACGCGAACCGATCCGCTGCAGATGCTCGTTCAAATGTTCCATGCGGCCAAGAAATTCACCTCCGTGGACCAGGGGCCGCTCAATGCAGCGCTGCGGCTGGGATTGCCCTATGAGTACGCCGTCCCCGTGACCGCGGTCTTTTTCGCCTGCTTGTTTTCGGTGCCTATCTGGCTTCGACGCAACGGCGAGACGCTGCTGCTGTTCGCCTTCGCCGGCGTGATGGCCAGATTGTGGACCTACAACTCGAACTACTCGAACATGCTGGTCGGCTTTCTGCTGTTGGCGCTGGGCAGCTTTGCGCTGGGGTCGAAGCGTTTCGCGGTTCCAGCTTTTTTGATTGTGGGAGCCTCGCTGTGGACGCCTGCCAGCCTGATGGCCACGCGCATCCCCCAGCTGAGCGAAGCCGCAATCTGGATCGCCGGCGTACTCTGCCTGTTTGTCTTTTCCCGCCCTTCGGCCGCTTTGGTCGGAGAAGAAAGTCCGGACCCGCGCTGACCGTATACCTGCACAGACCGATCGTAGCTTCCTTGCAGCATTCCGGAGTAGTTTCAAGCCGCCGCTATCATTTATTTTGGCAGAGATGATGGCTACCCTCTAAATCGGTCGGGCGTATGAACGGAAAAGCAACAGAGCTTCGCTACAATCAATTGATCCAGTCGCCGCGTCTCGATCATGATCTGTGGGCGCGACCGAATCTGGAGACGTTTCGACTTCGGCATATCAAGATGTACGAGGCGATCGAGACCTACCTCGAAGGTGCGCGAGATTCTATCGCCGATATCGGCTGTCAGAACGGGTTCTTCCTGCGGCTGGCGTCGGAGCTGGGATTCAAGCGCTTCGTCGCGGTCGATTATTTTGTGCTGGAGGACGAGCGCTCATTTCTCTCTGAGCTGGCGGGGGTGGAATTCGTCAGGTCCAACTTCAACGAGGACAACTTTCTGCGGCTGCTCGCGGACGAGTCGCAGGACGTGGTCGTGTCGACGGAAGTGGTCGAGCACATCTGTCATCATCCGCTCGGCTATCTCAGAGAATGCTGGCGGGTGCTCAGGCACGGGGGTCTGTTGCTATTGAGCACGCCGAATCCCACCACGCTGGTGAACGCGGTGCGGCTTGCGCTGGGCAAGGAAATCTCGTGGGGCTCGATGGCGTTCGCGGAAACGCCCAAGCTCGGACCCGACGGCCTGCCAGTGGCGATGTGGGACATCCACTTCCGCGAATACACACATGAAATATTGAGCGACATAGTCGGGAAACTGGACGGCGCCGAGATCGTCGAGAGAGGCTTTCTGGCAAATGCGCCGAGTTCGACCGAGCCGCTATCGAAACGACTCGCCCTGTCGATAGTGAGCGGCGTCGGTCCGCTCAGCAGTTGGAGACCGCTCTGCGCGACTCAGTACATGATCGTCAAACGACGTTGATAAGTGCCAGTCGCGTCCCTGTCATCCAACGGAAGCAAACTGCGACCGCTCCAGAGCCTGCTGCGTTGACATTAATTGGAGCCATCAATAACATTTAAGCCGCTCAAGGACGCCAAAGCGTGCAGCGAGACGCATCGACGGGCCTTCCCAATGTAGATGGCTGAGCGATTCAGCGCAGGGGTCGCGCGGTAGCTACCTCGAAATCGCGGCTGAAAAAATCAGATGCGCGCCGAGGAAAACAAATAGAATTGGCTCGATCAGAAAAAAAGACGGGTTGGCGGCCGTGAAATATACCTCTGACCTGCAGTAGGACTTGCACTGTCGGTCGAGGGGCGAGTTCCTCTTGAGGTCAAAATTGGCCTGATGGGATGGCGGACGCATGCCTGACGGAGTGCGTCGTACGGGCAAGCGAGGACAAACGAAGCATGAGCAGGATACTGTTTGCCTCAGCCGTTAGTGCGGTGGTAGTGATCGGATCCGTTGTTATGCCCGCGCGTGGCGCCGATATCGTCGGCCGGGTGGTCGATCAGCGCAGAGCGTCCGCTGCGGGTTTGCAGTTATCGGTGGTCAATCAGGCGGGCGCGCAGATAGCAGTGACGACTCCCGATGCGACAGGCAGTTACTCATTCCACGACATTGCGCCGGGAACGTACAGCCTGAATTTGAATGGGCAATCAGTGGTCGCCTACGTTCCGCCGGCTGGTCTCACAGTAAATTGGGGTATCGCGCAGAATTTTCCTCCAGTGGCCCTGGCGAAGCAGGGGGTCGCGATTCCGGGCGCGGCAGAGGACGCGCCCGCATCCGCTGCAAGATGAGGCGGCAACCCAAGCTGTTGTGGCGCTCGAGTCTGGTTGCGATTGGCGCGCTGGCGTTCGCCGCGTGCGCAACCTCTGCAGTCTCGCCGCCGCGCGCCACCGGTCCGACGCCGCCACCGGGTGCCAGCTGATCCCCGAGTACCGAGCGTCGCGAATTCGCCCGTGAACCAGCAGCGACTGCAGGCTTTGTGGGAGAAGCGGTCCGCGCAGGCTACAACGCAGGATTACCCGGTTGGACCGGGTGACGTGATGCAGATTTCGGTTACGGGCGTCGACGACCTGAAAGCACGCACCGTGCGCGTGAGCGGGGAAGGGCAGATAGAACTGCCGCTGGTTGGAATAATCCCGGTGAACGGGCTGACGGAAGCCGGCGTGCGCGACAAGATCAGCCAGGCGCTGACCAAGTACATGTACCAGCCGCAGGTCGACGTATTTGTCAGCGAGTATCACAGCCGGCAGGTCGCCGTGGTCGGCGCAGTGCGTAATCCGGGCCTGATCATGCTGACCGGCGGCGAGAGCATCCTCGACGCAGTCACGCAGGCGGGAGGAATGACAGCGGACGCGGCGGACGAAATCGTGATCCTGCCCGAGATGAAAGGTGGGCGCACGAAGCTGATGGAGCTGGCGTCTTCCTACGAGCAGGATCCGAAGCCCAGCGACGACCCGGCATCGGCGACGGCGGCCAGGGACATGCCGAAGGAACCATCGCAGCAGGGCACTCCGGATATGACCGGCGGCGCGGCGCCGACCGGAATCACACTGGCGTCACTGGAGCAAAATATCAGCAACGGTCCAGCGGTTGTCATTCCGCTGAAGAGCACCGCCTTCCGCGGCAGCATCAACTACACCAACATGCCGGTTGAGCCGGGCGACATCATCGTAGTTCCGGGCGGCGGCAACGTGATGGTGACCGGCTGGGTCTACAAGCCCGGATTTTTCTCGGTTGGTTCGGGTCTGACGGTGTTGGGCGCAGTCGGATCGGCGGGTGGCGTCATGTACGCGGGCCAGGGTTCCGAAGCGACGCTGATAAGAAGCGACGAAACCGGCAACAAGGTATCGTTGCCGATAAATCTGGACAAAATTGCGACGGGCGAGGAGCCCGACATTCCGGTTCGCGCCAACGACGTGGTCGACGTCCCTTACTCGGACGTGAGGATCGGGCCCTACGTCGTCTACAACATTCTGTCGCGCATGGCGGTTCCGATTCCGGCGTTCTGAGGGTACTCTTAGAAGCAAGTGACACAGCCTTCGCCATATTTCATCCAGCGCAACGGACCGCCGCGGGACGACGGTCCGGAGCTGGAGCCGCGCAATATATCGTTTCTCGAGGACGAAGAAGGCACCATCAACCTCGAGCAGTACTGGCATGCGATCCGCAAGCGCCTCAGCCTGATCCTCGGCATAGTCTTCGCCGCCATCCTGCTGACGACGGTGCATGAGTTCATGCAGACGCCGTTGTACACGGCCGAGACGACGGTGATTCTGAAGCCCGGCACTCCGCAGATGCTGCAGGAGAAAGACTCCTCGCAGATGGATATCAACGCGAGCGACGACGACGATGAGATCGAGAATTTCAAGAAGACGCAATACGAAATTCTCAAGAGCAGAAGCCTCGCCGCGACGGTCGTCCAGGATGAAGAATCTCGAGCACAATCCGGATTTTGTCGGGCGCAAGCCGGCCCCCGGGCTGCTGTCCAGGCTGAAGGCCAAGATCAAATCGATGTTGGGGATGAAGGCCAAAGCGGTGCCTGCAGCGCCGGTGCAGCGCGACGATTCCGCCCTGGGAGCGTCGCCGGCAATAGTCAGCGCGTATCTCGGCAATCTCAGGATAACGCCGGTTCCCGACACCGACCTGGTCAAAATCGGGTACATCTCTCCCGATCCGAATCTGGCGGCGGAGCTGGCCAACGCACACGCGAAGGCTTACATCGACCAGGGCATCGCTCTGCATAGCCAGGCCAACGAAGCCGCAAGAAAGTTCCTGGAGTCGCGACTCACCGAACTCAAGAAGCAGCTCGAACAATCCGAAGTCGCGCTCAACGCCTACCGGCAGGACAACGGAATTATCCCGGGCCTGATTTCACTCGACGGCAAGGAAACCGTCGTGATGGATCGGATGACCGAACTCAGCAAGAGCCTTACCGAAGCTGAAGTGCAGAAGATTTCGCTCGAGTCGGAGATGCAACTGATCCGCGAGGGTCAATACGACGCGCTGCCGCAAGTGGTCGCCGACACCGGGGCGACGGCGCTGAAGGGTCAGATGGACGAGCTCGACGCCGAGTACGCGAGCATGTCCAAACAGTTCAAGGACGACTACCCGCCGATGCAACAGCTGCGCGCCAAGCGCGCGCAGCTCGCCAATCTCGTACCAGGCTGAACAGCTGCGCGCGGCAGCCTCGATACAATCGACCTACGAGGCGGCGGTCGACAAGGAAACCAAGCTCGAGCAGCAAATGGACAAGGAGCGCGCCGCGGCCCTCAAGCAGAGTGACCATTCGGTCGCGTACACGGTTCTGCAGCGCGAGGTCGATACCAACCGTGAACTTTTCGAGAGCGTGCTCGAGCGCATGAAGGGCGTCGCGCTGGCGGCCGAGGCGCAGGCGTCGAATATAGTCGTCCTCGATCCGGCGGAAGTTCCCTCGTCGCCCTCGAGCCCGCAAAAGTTGTCGGCGGTGGTGCGGGCCGCGTCACTCGCAGTCGGCTTCGCAATCGCGCTGGCGCTGATCCTCGACTTCCTGGACAACTCGCTGACCACGCCCGACGCCGTCGAGCGTTATTTGCGGCTGCCGAATATCGGGGTAATCCCGTCGTTCGGGAACGCCAACGGCGCCACCTACGGATCGCAGAGACTCGCCAACGGCAGCGGCAAGGTTGCCAACGGATTCGCGCGAATACCCGACGCGATCTCGAAGCGAAATCCGACCTACGGCAGGGAGCTGGTTGGCGCGATGAGTCCGTACTCGCTGATTGGCGAGGCGTATCGGACTTTCCGCACGGCCTTGATGCTTTCGCGTGCGGGCGCGCCGCCGAAGCTGATCCTGTTCACCAGCGCTCACGTCGCCGAGGGGAAAACCGTAACCGCGACGAACTCGGCCGTGATGTTCGCGCATACTGGTGCGCGCGTGTGCCTGGTGGACGCGGACCTGCGCCGGCCACGGTGTCATCGGGTGCTCGCGATGGACAATATCGTCGGGCTGACCGAGGTGCTGGCCGGCGCGCGCAATCTGCAGGAAGCGATCCATCAGACTCATATCGATGGCCTCGATCTGCTTGGCGCCGGGGTCGAGCCGCCCAATCCGACCGAGCTGGTGGGATCCGACAAGATGCGCGAAGTGCTGACCCTGCTGAGCACGATGTACGACGTGGTGATCATCGATTCGCCGCCGGTGCTGCCGGTCAGCGACTCGCAGTTGTTATCGACGATGGTCGATGGCGTCGTGGTCGTGATCAACAGCCGCAAAACCTCGAAACAGCAGGTCCGGGCCGCATGCACCAAGCTTGAATTCGCGCGGGCAAAGATTTTCGGCGTCGTGCTGAACCAGGTCGACGTGCGCCATCCCGACTACAAGTACTATTCTCATTACTACCGGCGATATTCAGAGCCGAGCGACGACGACTCGATCATTCCCGAAGCGCAAGAATCCGCGACCGATTCCGAACCTGAATTCCCTGATCCCCGCAAAGGCTGAGACCCGCCGTTCGAGCGCCGCAGGCGGGCTGTGCCGCCGCGCGGTTTTTTGTCATCTGATAATTCCGTGCGCCGTCAAGACTGGATAATCACCGCCGGAGTTCTGATTCTCGCCGGGTTCATGCCGATGGCTATCGGCGGAGCGTTGCCGGTGGCGCGCATAGCGGGCGAGGTGATCGTCTGCCTGTTGTTGCTGGAGTGGGCGGCCGAGATGCGCCGGGCGCCGCTGTTTCCAGCACGCAGCGGCGCGGCAAAGTTGGTGCTGCCGGTGGCTGCACTGGCAGGCTACGTACTTTTTCAACTCGCACCGCTGCCGCCGCAAGTGCTGCGGGTCGTCTCTCCCACTGCCTACGAGGTCTACGCGCGAGCGTTCCCGGACTGGCCGCGCGAGCGTCCATACGCGGACCTGAACGCGATGGTGGAGGCGACGCCGAAGACGGCAGCCGCGAGCGACAGCTTCGTAATCCTGCCGACGACGGCCGAAGTGAAGGCCGGCGCGGCGATTCCGTTTGCACCAGCGCCGGGTGATAGCGGTGCGTTCACGACCGGTGCCGCGAACCTCAGCAGCGGCGCGTCCGGGGGGCTGCAAGCGCAGTTTCTGAAAATCTACGAATCGCGATGGCGTCCGCTGACGCTTTGTCCGCCGCTAACCTGGGGCGCGCTGCTGATGTTCGCTACCAGCGCCGGCCTCTTCCTGATGGTCGGTTTTTTTCCGATCGGCGGCGGCGATCCGGAAGCGGAAGCCTCGTTCCGGCGAACCCTGGCGGTTGGACTGCTCGCGATTGGCGCGGCGATTGCGATTCTCGGTCTGATCGAGCAAGCGACCTTCAACGGCAGGATTCTATGGACCTACGTTCCGCTCGATTGGGGATCGCCGAGGCTGGTCGATACTCCGCGCGCGAGCGGCCCGTTCGTCAACCCGGATCATTTCGCCGGATATCTGGCGGCGATCTTCCCGCTGGCGCTGGCCGGAGCGCTCTATCCCAAGGCGCTGTTCCCGGGAAAATGGTCGACGGGGTTCAGAATCGCAAGCGCGTCGCTCGGCTTCATGATTTTCCTCGCGGTGCTGACGAGCCAGTCGCGCGCGGGATGGATCAGTATCGCCGTGGCGACGACGCTGGTCGCGGCGCTTTCGATTCAAGCGCCGGCGCCTGCGAAAAAAGGATCGCCAGGCGGCGGCTGGGGATATCTACGGCCAGTGCGTATCGCGCTCGGCGTGCTCACGGTCCTGCTCGTTCTCGGCGCAATCTTCCTCGGCGCCAGCGGGGTTGAGGACACCAGCGTCCGCGTGGACACCACCTTCGCGGAGGTCGGCAATGTCGGGGGGAGAATCGACACGTGGAAGGCCGCGCTCGCGATGGTGCGGGACTTCTGGCTGACGGGAGTCGGGCTTGCGGCGTGGCCGGAAATCTTTGCGCGCTACGCGCTGGCTCCGTGGTCGCCTAATTTCTACTACGCGACTGAAAACGACTATCTGCAATTCTTCGCGGAGACGGGCGTCATCGGTCTGCTACTGGCAGGATGGCTCGTCTATGCGATCGTAACGCGAGTGAGCCGCAGCCTGACGCGGTTGTCGTCGAGCACGCGATCGATCGAGGCTGCGCTGATTGCGGGTTTGTCGGTGATCGCGGTGGTCGAGTTTTTCGATTTCGATCTGCAGATACCCGCAATCGCGTTCACCTTCGCGATATTACTTGGGCTCGCGATTCGACTCGCCGCCGGCGATGAAGAATCCGGCACTGGCCCGGAACCGCAACCCGCGCGCCATTTTATGCTTGCGGGATGGACGGCATCGGCGGCGCTCGTCCTGTTGGTGGCGTGCCTCTGGCAACCGCTTCAGTCGTATCCGTACGACCTGGTCAACCCGGTGACGCTGGCGGACGCGCGGCGCAGATTGATCCTTTATCCGGCAAATCCTCACAGCCATTCGCAGCTCGTTTCGTTGATCGGCGAGCGGATGGAGCCGTCGGCGAAGCAACGCGAGCTGGAAACGGCCGTATGGCTGGACCCGGCCAACCCGACGCCGCGCGATGCGTTGGCGGAGCTGCTGGAAGGGGACGACAAAGTCACCGAGGAACTGGCGGAGATCAAGACTTCGGTTTTCAATTCACCGAGCGACACCACTCATCCATACCTGGCGTCGCGGGTCGTCCCGTGGCTGTCGCCGGCGATGCAAGTCGCGATCAAAATCGGCTACCAGCGCGCGGTCGCCGCCAACTTCCAGGGCGCACTCGAGCACCTGGGCGTGTTTTACGAACAGACCGGCCAATACTTTGACGAAGCGGCGATGTATGAGCACGCGGCCGGCCAGACTGACGATCCGGATGCGCAGTATCGGCTGCTCGTCGCTGCGGGGCATGCGTACGCGCTGGCGGGGAATCTGGACGATGCGCAAAAGCAGCTGCATGCGGCGGTCGCGCTGGAGCCGGACAATCCAGTTGCCTACGAGACGCTGATCGGCGAAGTATTCGCGCGCAGCGACAACTTCGACGCAATGAAGCGGACCGTCAAGGAAGCAATCGGCAACGGGGTCGACGGCTACGACATGTGGTCGGCGATGGCGTCCACTACCGCGCGGATGGGAAAGACCAAGGTCGCGGAGGATGCGGTGCGGCAGGCGCTGCTGTTGCGGCCCGGTTCGGTCGAAGATGTGATCAGGCTTGGAAATCTTTTCCTCGCGGGTGGCGACAGCGATAGCGCGGTGCGCGAGATGGAGAAGGCGGTCGACATGAGGCCGAACTCGGCCGTGGCATACTACAGTTTGGCGCGCGCCGAAGAGGCGGCCTACGAATACGCCGACGCCGACAACGATTACCGGCGTGCGATCCAGCTGGCGCCCCACGAAGCGTCGTACTTGGCGAGCTACCAAAGTTTCAAGAAACGAATGGATAAGGCGGAGGCGGCAGCGGCGGCGCAACATGCGATCGACCCGGCTCAATGATCGCGGCGGCACTTGCGAATCCTCTACCTGAATCCTGGCGCTCAACTTGGCGGAGCGGAACGTGTCCTGCTCGACCTAATCACCGAAGTGCGGCAAGCGCGGCCGTCGTGGGAGTTGCATCTGATCAGTGGTGAAGACGGGCCGCTCCTGGAGCGGGTGCGCGCGGTCGGCGCCGGTGCGGAAGTGATCCCGTTTCCCGATCAACTCGCGCGCTTCGGCGATTCCGGCGCGGGCGGTCCGGCTGGCAACACGATCGGCCGCCTGGAATTCGTGGGCAGGATGATCGCGGCGGCAACCGTTTCGCCCGGTTACCTGCGAACGCTGCGCGGCGCCGTCGCGAAAAAATCTCCGCAACTTGTTCATACCAACGGTTTCAAGATGCACCTGCTCGGATCGCGGGCCGTATCGCCCGGCGCGCGCGTTGTCTGGCACCTGCACGATTACCTTGGGATGCGTCCGCTGGCGTCGCGGCTGCTCGCGATGAACAGCGCACGAGCGGCGCTCGCCGTCGCTAACTCGCGCAGCGTCGCCGAAGATGCGCGCGCGGCGCTCGGCGGAAAGCTGCGGGTGATCACCATCTACAACGGGATCGATCTGCATGGCTTCGACGCGGACGGCCCGCGCCTCGATCTCGATGCGCTCGCGTCGGTGCCGCGGCCGGAAGGTCCGGTGGTTCGCGTCGGGCTTTTGGCGACGATGGCGCGATGGAAGGGGCACGAGATTTTTCTCCGCGCGCTTTCGATGCTGCCGCCCGAGCTGCCGGTGCGTGGCTATGTGATCGGCGGCAAAATCTACTCGACGCACGCGAGCGAAACCGAGACGAGCGAACTGCGCGATATCGCCGCGCGTATCGGACTGAACGGGCGCGTGGGCTTTACCGGGTTCGTCGACAATCCGGCGAGCGCGATTCGCGCACTTGATATCGTCGTGCACAGCAGCACGCATCCCGAGCCGTTCGGATGCGTGATCGCGGAGTCGATGGCGTGTGCGCGGCCGGTGGTCGTGAGCGCAGCCGGCGGCGCCGCCGAAATAGTGAGAGCGGGCGAAGATGCGCTGACCTTCGAACCCGGAGATGCCGCCGCGCTGGCAGTTTGCATCCGGCGCCTGGCCGAGGACGCGGCGCTTCGCAGCCGCCTGGGGCATGCCGGCCGAGCGGCGGCAGTGGACCGCTTCGATCGCGTGCGCATGGCGCGCGAAATGATTTCCGCCTACGAGGAACTCGAAAGCGCCGCCGGCTGATGCGTGTGCTGCATATCAACGCGGGCAACCTGTTCGGCGGCGTCGAGACGCTGCTGATAACGCTCGCACGGTTTCGCGCATTGACGCCGGACGTCCAGCCGGAATTCGCGCTGTGCTTCGAAGGACCGCTGAGCGCGGAACTCAAACAAATCGGCGTGCCGGTCGCCGCGCTCGGCGAAACGCGCGTCAGGAATCCGTTCTCGGTGGTCAGCGCGCGGCGCAAGCTCGCCGCCCTGATTCGGCGCGAGCGCTACGACGTCGTCGTCTGCCACATGGCGTGGGCGCACGCGATCTTCGGCCCGGTCGTGCGGGCAGCGGGCGTGCCGCTGGTGGAATGGCAGCATCTGGCGAGCGACGGCAGCCACTGGCTCGAGCGATGGTCGCGACGGTCGCCGGCGGAGCTGGTGATTTGTAACAGCCGCTTCACCGCTGACCGCCTGCCGGATTCGCTGCGCGGCGGATCGGTTGAAGTTGTCTATTGTCCGGTCGCGCCGCCGCGAGCTTACTCGGAAGCCGAGCGTTTGGCGGCGCGCACCGAATTCGATACTCCGGCCGACGCCGTCGTGATCGTGCTCGCGAGCCGAATGCAGGAGTGGAAGGGTCATCGGCTGCTGCTCGAGGCCGCGCGTGAAATGCGTGCAAGCGGCAGCTGGATCGTCTGGATCGTCGGCGGACCACAGCGCGAATTCGAATCACGTTATTTCGACGGTCTGCGCGAGATGGCGGCGGCCAACGGTATCGCCGAGCGCGTGCGCTTTACCGGTGAACGTCGCGATGTCGATCGAATGCTGGCCGCCGCGGATATCCACTGCCAGCCCAATGCGACGCCCGAGCCATTCGGGATTGCATTTATCGAAGCGCTGTACGCGAGCCTGCCAGTCGTCACGACCGCAATCGGCGGCGCTGTCGAAATAGTCGATGACTCATGCGGCGTGCTGGTGCCGCCTGCCGACCCGGCCGCGCTCGCCGCGGCGCTCGGCCGTCTGATCGCGGACGCTGCGACGCGCAAGCAACTCGGATCATGCGGACCGCGCCGCGCTCATCAACTGTGCGGGCCCGAACTTCAGATGACTAGACTCCGCGAGGTCTTCCAGGCGCTCGCCAGGCCCGAGGGCGCGCGCGCCGTCCGGGCATGAGCAAGGTTCTCTACGTCGTGACCCACGGCGAGATGGGTGGTGTGCACAGATTCCTGGAGTCCGTTTTTCTGAATCATTCCGAAAACGTGAAGCCGGTCATCCTTTCGTTTCGCGAGGGTGCGTGGCTCGACGAACTTCGCCGCCGCGATCTGCCGGTCTATTGCATCGACCACGCGCGCATCCGGGAGCCGGTGAAAAATTTTCGCGCGGTCCGCTCAATCATCGAGCGCGAGCGGATCGACATCGTTCACTCCAGCTACGCGTGGTGCCATTCGATGGTGGCGCCGGCGGCGCGTTGGTCCGGATGCCATTCGATCTGGTTCCATCACGGGCCGATGAGCGACAGCAGGTGGCAGGGTATGCTGCCGCTGGTGCCGGCGGATCTGGTGCTGGCAAACAGCCTGTTCCTGATGAATCGAATGAGAAAGACTTTTTACTGGGCGAAGAGGATGGGCGTCGTCCATTACGGTATCGACGCCGCCGCGTTCGCGCCGGATTCGTCGCGGCGCGAGCGATTCCGGCGCGAGTGGACTCTGGACGAATCGACGATCGCAATCGGGATCGTCGGCTTCATCGACACCTGGAAGGGGCAGGATATTTTTCTCAAAGCGGCGAAGCTGCTCGAAGCGCGCCGCGGCAAGATCCGAATGTTCGTGATTGGCGGGCCGCGCGACGGATTAGCCGAATCGCGATGCGTTGCGTTCGAGCGTGAACTTCGGCGCTACACCGCGGAAAACCATCTCGAAGATTTTGTCCATTTCACCGGCCACCTCGACGTGAATGACGGCGTGCTCGATGGCCTCGACATTTTCGTCCACGCCAGCACCGAGCCGGAGCCTTTCGGGATGAGCATCCTGGAGGCGATGGCGAAGGGTAAAGCGATTGTCGCGAGCGCGGAAGGCGGACCGCTCGAGCTTATCCACCACGACAAGGAAGGGCTGCTGATCGAGCCGCGCCGCCCGGAGTTGCTCGCAAACACGATAGGGCTGATGCTCGACGATCCATGCATGCGCGCGCGGCTCGGCCGGGCCGCGATCGAGACGGCGCGTTCGCGCTTCAGTCCCGCGGTCGCGGTTCGATGCCTCGAAGACTGGTACCGCGCGCTGCCGGAAATCAAAATTTGAGCTGGTACAGGAATGCGAGTATCGATTTTATGAATGGCGTGGCGGCACGATCGACGCACGGCACGCGGCCGAATTGGACGTTGCGCGAATAGTATGTCTCCCCGATTGAGTAAACGCGCTTTGCCTGGAGGCAAATGAACGCCGATCGCATAGCAACAACCGGTGGTCGCAGCGCTGGCCGCTTGCGCGATCTGATGGCGCCCTCGAAGCGTTGCGCGTTACCTGGCGTGGCGCGTGCTGTCGGTTCCGGACAGCCTCGTCGTCACGCTAAAAACGGGCGACCATCTGATGATTCGCCGTCCGCCGACCAACGATCTCAGTGTGGCTCACGAAGTATTCGTTCAGGAAGTTTATCGCCCGCGACCAGCACAGTTGCGCGATGAATGTGCGCCTGGTCGTCGAGGGTGAACGTCGATCGAACCGCGGTCGGCTACTCAGTCGTCTACTTCCGATGCTGACTGCGGGCGCTAACCTGCCCTTCCTTTCCCGCAAGCCAGGATCATTGCCGATCGAGCCTAACTTGACGAATGTCAAAGCGCTGAGCGAAATCGTCGAGCTAAACGGCTTGCCTCAGGACAAAGTGAGTATCCGGAATGTCGCCGCCGGTACCAGCGATGGCACGATTAACCTGGTCGACCGGGGCGCCGCGTCATTTACGATCCGCGGACACCGATGCCCGTGGCGTCAAGGTAGCGGTCGTGGATATCTTCAAGCAGCTCGATGGTAAGCCGATCGACGTGCTGAAGATCGACTGCGAGGGCGCCGAATATCCAATAATCATGGACGAACGATTCTCCTCGCTAAGGGCGACGATTCTGTTACTCGAATGGCACGCGACCGAAGAGCATCCCGCGGCGAATCGCGAGATTCACGACCGGCTTTGCACGCTGCAATGGCAGGTCGAGCAAGGCGCCGAGTATTGGGGCCAGGACATTCGCGATGGCCTGCTTGGCTTCGGTCAACTCTGCGCCTATCGACAAACTTGAGATGGCTTTCACTGTAACAAGCAGGCAACCAGTTCAACGCCGCGTGCGTCGCACGCAGGCGTTCTCGTTCCTGCGAATCCACGCGCTGGAATGCTTTATCCTGCTGGAATACGCGTGCCAGTTAGCGCTGCTGTCGAGCGATATCGGGCAGCTTCGGCAGCTAGTGCGAATGTTGGTGTTCGGGACCAGCATCCTGATGCTGCTGATGTTGTCGGGACGAGGGGAGCGCTTCTCCGTCGGCGGCGACAGCCAAGCTCGTGCTGGGGATCGTCGGGCTCTCGATGTTTCATCCGAACACCAACTCGATCCTGGCGGGATCGGCACAGATCGGCCTGTACCTGGCAATCCTGGCGCCGCTCTTCTGGGTCCCGCGCCTGAAAGTCGATACTCCCGTCCTGCTGCGGCTTATGATGATCATCTGGATCTTTCAAACGATCAGCGCCGCGGTCGGGATCCTGCAAGTGTATTATCCGGGCCACTTCGAGCCATCGCTCGCTATCGTCACGCAAAAGATGGGCGCCGGATACTTGAAGAGCTTGCAATTTCGCAATGCTTACGGCGAGGTCACGTGGCGCGCGATGGGACTGACTGACACGCCCGGCGCAGCGGCCAATGCCGGCTTCTATGCCGCGCTGCTCGGCACCGCGTTCATGCTCACGTTCAGGCCAACCCCGGCTCGGATGCTCGCGCTTGGAGCGATCATTGTCGGACTGGTCGCAATCTACCTGTCAAAGAACCGCTCCTGTCTCATCGTACTTACGATTTGCGAACTCGGCATCGCCGGGATGACCGGGATGCGCCGCACGCTGTTGGTGCTCAGACCCCAATGGCGCAAACGGGAAGCCGGAAATCTTCCGCGGCTGCTGATGGCGATCGGCATCGCGGCTGTCGTAAGCTTTTCCTGGGCGATGGCAATAGGCGGCGGGAGCATCGGGGAGCGCTTTGCATCCCTGCTGGCGGATAAACCCTCCGAAGTTTATCGGCAGAATCGCGGGCACATCATCGAAGACAACATCGAGGGCCTCTTGCCGAAGTATCCGTTAGGTGCGGGTATCGGCCGCTGGGGCATGATCAACTACTACTTCGGCGACGACCGCAATCCCGATACCGCCGGGATATGGGTTGAGGAGCAATGGACCGGATGGCTTCTCGATGGCGGAATTCCGCTGATAGCCGCGTATGTGTTTACAATCTTCCTGGCCTTCCGTACGGCATTCAAGATTGGGCTCAGTCCGGTCGAGCCGGAGCTCGCCATTTTCGCGATAGTCATTTGCGGCTACGATGTCGGCGCCTTCGCGGCAACTTTTGGCTACCCCTATTTTACGAGCCAGGACGGCCTCGAATTCTGGTTGCTGAATGCCGCACTGTTCGCCGCAGTCTCAGGCTTTCGCAAGCGGATGCTGGCCGAGACCGCGAACAGCGGCCAGCGGAACCGCGCCAGAATCCCCGGCGGGCGTCCTCAACCGGTCCGAGCATAACTCGGCTGCGCCTGGTGTCCGCCCACGGCTGACGCGCAAGCGCGCCAGACCTGACCACTCTCCCACAAATCGACATGACAAAAGGCTCGTCAGCCGCGAGAAGTCGCAGCGTAATCGAGGCCGACCCTCCGTTGCCGGCGACTCCCGATCCAAAATGGATTACCAGGCTCTCGATTGGGTTGAGTGTCGAGGCAGTTGTGCTCAACCTGTTTCAGCTCCCGGGCAGCCTGAACTTCGGCTTTTTGTTCGGAGATACCGGCGCGAATATAACCGCGCAGTACCTGGTCGCGAACGGATACCGGCCCGCGGTGGATTTTGGATATCACTACGGACTGCTGCCACTGCTCCTCGGGCACGTTTGGTTCAGCGTAACCGGCACCAGTCCGATCGCCTACCAGGGCGCGATGGTTCTCACCGGCATCGTAATGGCATTCGGGCTGGCGAGATTCGCCGAGAACCTGCGTCTCTCATGGACGGGTATCGCGTTCATTGCCGCCGCTCTCCTGATTGCCGTTCGGTCCTACTATTGGAACTTCGCCCATGCAGTTGAAGCTGCGCTCTTATGTCACGCGATCGCGGCGCAAGCCGGCGGCAAGACTCCGACCGCGCTGGCATTGACGACCGCGGCAGTCTTCGCGAAGCCGAGCATGGCGTTTTTCTACGGCGCGTGGCTGCTCGTCGTCGCTCTGTTGAAGTTGCGCGCCTCGGGCGGATTGACGCGGACGGCGTTGGTGAAGCTCGCTGCGCCGTCGATAGTGGTGACGGTGGCGCTGGCCGCTTTGATGATCGGAGTCTATGGCGGGTTGCCGTTATGGCGCACGATACTTCCGCTCAGCGGCGCCTATGCGTACCGCGCGCAGCATCTCGGTCTGCTGGGCGAGGGCCAACACTTTTTATATTCTCCTGGGGTCAGGCCCGGGTATTACGTGGGCACCTTCGCCGGAATCTGGATCGTGGGTACGATCTGGCTGATCGGCGGTGCCGCAGTCGGCGCATTTCGTTTCATCGCGGGTTTGCGGGATCATTTGCCAGTCGAGATGGCGACCGAAATGGTTGTGACCTGCGGGCTGCTGCAAGTAATTTTCATCACGATTCTTTTTGGAACGGCGCAGTCGTGGGCCTACTACTCGTACATCCTGGTGATGGGAATTGCCGCCTCGAGCAAGCTGTCGCAGCAGGCCGGTTACGTCGTGGCAGGATTAGCCTTCATGGCTCTTCTGAGTCAGAAGGCAACATGGCAGGACTCGATTCGAGCGTGGCGCACGACCCGCCCCGCGCCGGACGCGCTGGGGTTGTGGACCGCGCCGGACGAGGCTAACGAGTGGAGCATTGTTCGCAAGCTCGCGACAGGGAAATCTGCAACTATCCTGAGTTGTGACGGAAGCGCCGAAGTTGAATTCGCCGAATTTCGCAAACCGGTGAGCCTTTTCCTCGTCCGGGGACTTGCGACTTCCGGCGAGATCGAGCGAAAGGCCGAACAAATCTCATCGTCTTCGATCATAGTCCTTCCGCAGTTTGATGAGGCGAGCTTTTGCCAGTTGCCTGCCTGGCCGGAGTTCGCAGCTCCGTTGAAAAGCTTCCAGCCAATATCGAAAGGAAAATATTTCAACGTGCTCGCAAAGGATGACGATGCCCGGCCAGCACCTGACGATTTGCCGGCAGCGCGCTGATTGAGAAGCAACCGTGAGGTTCAACCTCTGCATCCCTTCCTGTTAGTATCCGGTGACTTCGTGAAGACCGGCGGAATGGATCGCGCCAACTATGCGCTGGCTGCGTATGTGGCCGGCTGCGGCGCCGAGACTCATCTCGTGTCGCATCGTGTCGATCCGGCCTTGAGTTCGCGACCGAATGTGATCTTCCATCATGTGCCGAAGCTGCTGGGATCTTACCTTGCCGCCGGACCGCTGATCGATCGCGCGGGACGCCGATGGGCCTCGAAGGTGACCGGCCGCGCGGGCCGGGTAGTCGTTAACGGCGGAAATTGTCGCTGGGGCGATATCAACTGGGTCCACTATGTGCACGCCGCGTTCGAGTCCGTGGCCTCGGGCTCTCTCGCGCGGCGTATCAGACTGAAAGCGAGCCACGCGATGTTCGTGGCGCAGGAGAAGGCGGCGCTGAGCCGGGCCCGCGTCATCTTCACCAACTCGAATCGCACGCGCCGCGACGTAATCGAGAAGGTCGGAATCCGCAGCGACAACGTCCACACTGTTTACTACGGCACCGATCCTGACGAATTCCGCCAGCCGGCTGAGGGCGAACGCACAGGGTTAAGGGCCGAGTTGGGACTGCCGCCCGCCCGCTGCGTCGCGGTCTTCGTTGGCGCTCTCGGCGATCAGCGCAAGGGCTTCGATACGCTGTTCGACGCGTGGAAGATTCTCTGCGCCGACCCGGCCTGGGAGGCGGACCTGGTCGTGGTGGGACGGGGAGCGGAGTTGCCGCTATGGGTCGAGCGCGCCGCACAATCAGGCGTCGGAGGAAGGATCCATTTTCTCGGTTTTCGGGCCGACGTCCCGGCAATTCTCAGAGCATGCGACGTCATGGTGGCTCCGGCGCGGTACGAGGCTTATGGGCTCGCGGTGCAGGAGGCGCTCTGCTCGGGACTGCCGGCTCTGACGGCAGCCGACGCGGGAGTTGCCGAACGCTATCCCAAAAATCTCGGCGATCTGTTGCTTGCGGATCCGCGGGACGAGCGTGAATTGGCCGATCGTCTTCGTAGATGGCAGGCGAATCGCACGTACCTCGCTGCCGAGGTTCAAAAGCTCTCGCGCGAAATCAGCACTCACACGTGGGAACGGATGGCACAGCAGATTCTGGAAATAGCGGAGGCTCAAGCTTGACGCCGCGCCGTATCGTGATGGCGATGATCGAGCCGCCGTTGCCGTTCGGCAGCGCGGCTGCCCGGTGGCACTATGTGCTGCTGAAGGGACTCGTCGAACGCGGTCATCGCGTGACCGCATTTGCAACCTGCTCGAAGCCCGAAGAGATCGAGAGAACGGCCGCACTCTTTCCTCCCGATCGCTACGACTTGCGATGCTTCACCTTTCCGGCGCGTTCGGGAATCAAGGCGAAAGTCGAAACCCTGCGCCGGCCTTACTCGTACATGTTCAGTGCGGAGATGCGCGATTCGCTCGAGCGCGAGCTGGATCAAGGATTCGACGTGCTTCATCTCGAACATTTATGGTGCGGATGGCTGGGGTTTGGCCATGCAGATAGCTCGCTGGTTAACGTCCATTCTCTTGCTTCGATCGATCTCGACGAATCGAGCGCAACTAACTGGCATCAATCAATCACCAACCGGATGGCGTTCAGAACCGAGCGCCGGCTCGTCACGGAATTCCACTTTTTGCTGACCTGCTCTGAGCGGATTCAGAAAGCTGTCCGCGCCATCAATCCCGAGGCGTCGGTGGCAACTGTTCCATTTGGAATCGAAATGTCAGGCTATGATTTCATCCCGGATGATCAGCGGTCCACCGCACCGGTGATTGGCCTGATAGGATCGATGCGATGGTCTCCGGGATATTCGGCTGCGGTAAGATTGCTGACGCGCCTGTATCCGGAAATCAAGCGCGAGGTGCCCGAAGTCACCGTGCAGATCGCAGGATGGTCCGCGCGCAGCGCGCTGCGCGATTTCGTCAACCTGCCAGGGGTGGAGATTGTCGAGAACCTCGCCGACGTGCGGCCGTTTTTCAAATCGCTCGGCGTACTGCTTTACGCACCGATTCGCGGCAGCGGAATGAAGATAAAAGTTCTCGAAGCGATGTCGTTCGGAGTTCCAGTCGTAACGACTACTGAAGGTGTGGAGGGTCTTCCGGCAGAGGATGGCGTCCACGCTGGAATTGCTGACGACGACCAGGGTCTGATCGAACGCACGGTGGCGTCACTACGCGATGCCGGCCGGCAGAACCGCCAACGCCGGGCGGCGCGCGCGCTGGTCGAGTCGCATTGCAGTGCTGATAAGACGGTGTCCGCCGTCGAATCGATCTACGAACGAATGGGAAGCGAGCGCAATGGATTCAGTCGGAACTGAAGGCGCATGGATGTCACGGTCGAGCGCGATAGGCGCCGCTTGAGAGTAGCATTCAACGCGCGCGGACTCTCGGACGAGAACCTGCGGGGATGGAACCGCTACACCGTAAACCTGCTCGCCGAACTGTCACGACAAGGTATCGAGCTTTACCTCTATACCGACAAGGAACTTCACGCAGACCACCTGGCGCGGCTGACGCCGGAGAGTTATCGCGTCGTGCAGGCGCCGCCCATGCGCTATGTCAGATGGGAGCAGGCATGGGTGCCCGCGCAATGCGCCAGGGATCATGTTGACGTCCTGCACACGCCCATCAACTTCGGACTTCCGTGGCGCAGCCCGTGTCCGCGCGTGCTGACGCTGCACGACGCGATCGACATGGTTTACTACCGCGCGCGAACGCGATGGTGGAAGAAGCTCGCGCCAGCTGATATCCGCAGCTATCTCTATCATAGAATGGCCGCCGCGAACGCCGACAGGATTATAACTGTCAGCAATCACGCCAGGATGGATTTGGTAAGTCGTCTGGGTCTCGCGGCCGGGAAGATAGATGTAATCTATGAGGCCGCTGAGGCCCTCTTTTCCGAACCTGTCAGCGAGCAGAGGATCAATCAGGTTCGATTGCAATACGAGATTCCGTCCCGTTACATATTCTATGTGGGTGGCTGGGAAGCTCGTAAGAACATACCGTTCCTGCTGAAGTCCTTTGCAGCGGCAGATCTGCCTGATGTGTCGCTTGTTCTCGGTGGAGGCAACGACACGCAGATGCATGAGCTGGGCGAGCTTTCGCGTGCACTTTCCATAAGTGACCGCATGAGGCTGATAGGATGGGTCAGCGAGCGAGACCTACCGGCTCTCTACGCGGGCGCCCTGGGCTTTGTCTATCCCAGCGAATACGAAGGTTTCGGCTTGCAACTGTGCGAGGCGATGGCCGCAGGATGTCCGACGCTAGCGTCGCGCGCGACCAGTCTCCCCGAAGTGCTGGGCGCCGGCGGCGAGACCTTCGCGCTCGATTCAACCGATGAGCTTGTCGCCTTGCTAAGACGCTTGAACGCCGACGATAGCTTCAGAGGCGATCTCAGCCGCAGAGCTCGATTACGTTCGGCCGATTTCTCGTGGGCATCGACCGCGAGCCGCACTATCGGCGTGTACGAAGCGGCCCTGGCACAGCGCGAAGCTAATGAGCGACGAGCCCAGACTGCATGAGGCGACGATGATACGGACGCTGCAATCCAACGAAGAACTGCTGTCAGCGCGCGACCGTCTTCGCAAGCGCGGACTTGATTTCAGTCAGGCGGGGTCGAAGCGGTTGTGGGACCTGCTGTATTCGCTTCGCTTCCGCACGCCCGCGCCGCCGTGGGAGATGTTCAAGTCGTGGGACGTTGCCAACGTGCTCGAGATAGCCGAGCGACAGCTTCCGCAACGCAGTGCTCCGGTGCTCGACCTGGGTTGCTACAACTCGGCGATTCTATGGGTATTGTATCGTTGCGGATTCAGTCCCTTGTACGGCTGCGATTTGAATCCTATGTGCAAATGGATGCCGTACTGGAACCACATTTACTACCAGGCCGCCGATCTAACTCATACCTCTTACGCCGATCATAGCTATGCGCTTATAACCTGCCTTTCCGTGATCGAGCATGGCGTGCCGCTGGATGCCCTTGTCACTGAAGTTACTCGGCTGCTCAAGCCTGGCGGGATTTTTGTATTCACGACGGACTATGACGCCACCGGAGAGTCACACGTGGTGGCGCCGGAGTTGCGCCCATTCAACCTTGATTGGAAGATCTTCTCCCGACTCGGCCTATGGGAGATCATCGGCAAGTTCGAGCGCGCAGGCCTGTCCTTGTTGGAACCGAACAGCGTTGCCGACAAGCACGAAGCCCGTCCGATCACGTGGGAAGGACAGTCCTATACGTTTGTGATGGTCGCGCTCCGCGCTCCGTCGCCATGAAGAAAGCGCGCATAGTTATAGTGACCGGTAATCCTCCTGAGATGACCTGCGGGGTGGCTCACACTACCGCCAAGCTCGTCGAGGAACTGAGAAGACAGCGGCCGGAGTGGGAGTTCTGGTGGCAATGCCGTCGTTTGAAGTTTTTTAATTCCCCGTTCAGCGTCGTTGGCGGCACGAGAACCATCCGGCCGAATCATACCTGGGATCGCCTGGGGACTTACCTGGCGACTATGACCTCGCGGGCGGAGAAACCCGACGTCCTGCATATCCAGGAAGCTATCCACTCATTTCACGAGACCGGCGCGGCCGCGACCATGGCAGAGGCGGCTAAATGTCCTGTTGTAACCACGCTGCATGAGTTTCACACCGAACTGGCGAGTGTCGATCACACCATCGATCTCGTCCGGAACTCGACCGCGGTAATCGCCAATGATGCACGCACCGCCGATCGCTGCCGCGATAGCACTGGCAAGGCGCCTGATCTGATCGGCTGGTCGCCTAGCACTATCACGCCCTCACCAACCTATCAGCGAAATCCAGTTCCGGGGTTCCTGACTACTTTCGGCATCATGGGTGACCTGAAACTGATGGAGTTGGTCTACGACGCGATCAGCCTGCTCGGACCTGCGCAGCGCGGGCTTCGCTGGTGCATCGTTGGGCCGTTTAATCCCAATTCCAACCCGTACCATCGCCGGCTGCGGGAAAAGTTTGATTCGTCATGGGTAACGTTCACTGGTCAACTGATGGCCGGGACTGACGCTGGAACTGGAAGCTATCTTTCAGAAGACCGCCGCGATGCTGCTTCCTTTTGCCGACGGTCCTTCGACCCGACGCACGACGTTGCAGGCGGCCTGGGCTTTCGGAATCCCGGTGATAACAACTCCACCGCCCAAGGGCGAGAATGCAATTCTGAACGGCGTGAATTGCATAACCGCGCAGTCGGACTCGTCACGAAGCTGGGCGGATGCGATAGCTCGCGTGCTCGACAGTCCGTCGCTATCGGATCGCCTTTCAAGCGAAGGTCTCAGGACCGCTGAGGAGTTCAGCAGCAGGCATCTGGCCGAGCTACATCTGGATTTGTACGATAGAGTTATAGGTCTCTGAAGTTTCACTTCCGTCTTCAAGCTGTGTCCGCGCTCTGACTAGCCCGAGTGAGAACCACCCGCTTTCTGCTTACCTTCCTAAGTCGGGAGGCCTACACCGTCCTGACGCTGCTTATCGCTCTGTGGGCCACACCATTGTTGTTGCACTGGCTCGGCGACGAACGTTTTGGTGCATTTCAGGTTGCGACTGACTGGCTCGGCTATCTCGGCCTGCTGGAGTTCGGACTTGGCGGTGCGCTGGCGCCATTGCTCGCGATGGCCGAGGGGCGCGGCGACGAGCGCGCCGCCCGCGGGTTGATGGTCACTGGAATTCGGAACTACGTAAAGGTGACGCTGATGATCGTCGCCGGCACTATCCTGCTGGCGACGATAATCACCTGGCTGATACCGGTGCAACCGCAGTATGCGCGCGATCTGCGCATAGCTATCCTTGTCAGCCTGATCGGATCGCTTATAACTCCGCTGTCGCCGTTTCGCGCGCTGGCCGAAGCGCGGCAACAGGGTTACTGGGTCAGCATTTTTCTTGGAGTGCAGTCGGTAGTTATCACCGGCGGATCGCTCGTGATGGCATGGGCGGGATGGGGTATCACGGGTCAGGCGATCGCAGTGGTCGCGGGAGCGGCGGTCTTCAACCTGGGGTTATTGTACGTCGTTCGCAGCGAAGTTCCCGCTATCGCCGCAGCGGTGGTAACCGCTCCGCGGGACGATGAAGCGCGCCGGGATCTGCGCAGACTGAATCTGCCTACCTTTACGCTGCAGATAGGTGGGCGGCTCTCGTTGATGACCGACAACATAATCGTCGCGCGATTTCTCTCGCCTTCGATCGTCGCGGCTTTTTTTCTCACCCAGCGCCTTGCGGTCCTGGCTTTGGCCGAGTTGCAGGGAATCGGCAGCGCGAGCTGGGCGGCGCTGGCGGAATTGAGCGTGCAGGGGCGCACCGAACTGTTCAATCGCCGGCTGATCGAGCTGACCCGCAGCGTGGCCGTGCTCGGCTTCGCGGTATTGGTTCCGATCGTCGCTTATAACCGCGCGTTCATTTCGTTATGGGTCGGATCGCAACGCTACGCCGGAGATTGGTTGACGATTCTTGCGGCGACCAACGCGTTGATGCTCGGGATTTTTTCGCTGTGGGGATGGTGCATCAGCGGAACCGGCGGCGCGCCGATGCTGACCCGGCCGCTGGTCGGCCAGGCAATCGTCAACGTCACCTGCAGCATCGGATTCACGCTTGCCTTCGGACTGATCGGGCCGGTGCTCGGCACCACGGTCTCGTTCCTCGCGGTCAGCGCGTGGTTCATGCCGCGGGCGATGGCCGAGCGCTTCGGCACCAGCCCCGCCCAGTTGCTGGCGGCGGTAGGAATCCCCGCTCTGCTGGCGATTCCTTTCGGCGCGCTCACATGGTGGTTCTCGACGACCTACGGCGCGACCGGCTGGATCGGCATCGCATGGCAGATGTCGGCTGCCGCCGGTCTTTACCTGGCGCTAAGCTGGCTGATTATTTTCCGCCGCGACGAGCGCGCGGACCTGTTGAACCGATTCAGAACGGCAGTGAGAGCGGTCGCCGCGTGATGGGACTTTCGAATCCCGGTCGCGCCGACATCGAGCAGGATGGCAAAACCTAGAACCAGTGTCCTGATAGCCAGCCTTCGCCGACCGCAAATGCTAACGAAATGTTTGCAGAGCCTGGCTGCCCAGAGCACAAAACCCGGCGAGGTGATCGTCGCGTGGCAGGGTGATGACTCGCCGACGCGCGACACCGTTTCCCGAATGCACGACTGCGTTGGCTTTGACCTGCGCGCCGTTCATTGTCCGGCGCCTGGGATAGTTCCGGCAGAGAATGCAGCGCTCGACGCCTCGACCGGAGAAATTATTCTGCTGATCGATGATGACGCGATCGCTCCGGTGGATTGGATCGAGAGGCACCTGTCCTATTACGACGATCCGCGGGTTGGCGCAGTCGGCGGTCCGTACGACAACTTCCTGCTGGACGGGACTGCCTATCCCAAGCGCGCCGTGGAACCGGTCGGCGAGCTGAAGTGGTACGGCAAGTCCAGCGGCAACATGCACGATCATTCGCCGCAATGGCAAAATCGCGCGCCGCGGGAGATAGCGCATCTCGTAGGCAACAACATGAGCTTGCGGCGGGCAGCCTTTGACCGCATGGAGGACGGACTGAGACCATACTGGCAGACGTTCGAGATGGAAGTTTGCCTGCAGGTCAAAGCGCGCGGCTACAAGGTGCTATTTGATTTTCAGAACAAGGTTCAGCACTACCCGACCGGCCTCGCCTATTCGCCGGGAAGGGACGGCGATTTGCAGGTGAAGATTTACAACGGCGCGTACAACTACGCCTTCGTGCTCGGCAAGCACAGTCCGTGGCATCTGCGGGCCGTTCGGCTCGGCTACCTGCTAGGCGTCGGATCTGTCAACGCTCCGGGAGTGATCGCCGTGTTGCCGGCGACTTCGCGCTACGGCCATCTGGGCCGGGAGCTGAGCATTCTGCTGAAGACCTGGCAGAGCCACATTGCCGGCTGGCGCGCAGGATCGAAAAAAAGACTGTCGACGCCGAACCTGTCTCGCAACTGATTCGCCGCTACCGTCCTATGGCCTCTATCGCAAACCCTCAGCTCGAAGATCAGGAGAGCCTTAAGCCTGCGCGCGCCGACGAACGAACAGTGTCCAAGCTCAAGATCCGGGTGCTGGGTATCGCGACGCAGGGGGCAGGATCCACGGACGAAGCGCGGCTGCGCACGATGATCGCAGAGTTCGACGCCGAGATAATGCCGTTCGACCGCGCATCCAAGCTGGGGATGCTGCGCGCGATCGCGCGAAAAATCAGGAGCCGGGAGTACGACCTCGTCGTGCTTGAAGGCACCGGTATCGCCGGCGGCGTCGCAGTCATCGTCGGGCGCGTCACCGCGGGCGTGCCCTACATCGTCAGCACCGGCGATGCGGTCGCACCTTTTCTGCGACGGCTTTCAGTGTGGAGCATCCCATTCGCCGGAGTTTATGAGAGAGCACTCTGCGGTCTGTCCGCGGGAGTTATAGGATGGACGCCGTACCTGGTCGGTCGCGCGCTGACGTTGGGCGCTCGCCGGGCTATAACTGTGCCGGGATGGGCGCCGTTTCCGCGCACGCACGAGCATCTGGAGATCGCTCGGCGCGAGATCCGAGCGAAGTTGCAGATTCCCACTGACGCAATCGTCTTCGGCATCGCCGGGTCACTCTTCTGGAACGAGCGGGTGCGATATTCCTACGGACTCGAACTGGTGCAGGCGATCAGGAACGTCCATCGCGACGACGTAGTAGCGTTGATAGTCGGTGATGGAACCGGGGCGCAGCGCCTCAGGGAACTTGCTGGCGACAGAATCGGCAAATCTGTGTTTATGCCCGGGATCGTGCCGCAAGCCGCAGTGCCGGATTACCTGGCCGCGATGGATATCGGGTCGCTGCCGCAGAGCGTCGACGGGGTCGGTAGCTTTCGCTACACAACGAAGCTCAGCGAGTACGTCTCAGTCGGTCTTCCCATCGTGACTGGACAAACGCCGCTTGCGTACGAGTTCTCCGACGACTGGCTGTGGCGGCTGGCGGGAGATTCCCCCTGGAGCGCGCAGTACACCGGCGCGTTAACCGAACTGATGGAATCCGTCAGCCGGGAGGAGATTGCTGGGAAGCGCAACTGTGTCGGGCGCCTGGGTTATCTGTTCGACCAGCAGGAGCAGGTCGCGCGCGTCACCTCATTCATCGGCGAGTTGTACGCGGATTGGGGTTCGCAAGCGAGGCGCTGAAGAGGATGGCGGTTACCAGGGTCGCAATACTCGCCGACTTCGCCGAGGAGCGATGGCCCAGCATGGACCTGATGGCCGAGATGCTGCAAAAGCATCTGAGCACTCGACTACTCATCCTCGATTGAGGCGACGCTGGTGCGCCCGTCTTTCGTCGCGATCGCCGGACGCTTGCCGAACCGGATTGCGGCGGAGAGGGCGCAGAATGCGGATAGAATCTTCAATCGATTTGTCCGCTATCCGCTGTGGGCGCGCACGCATCGCAAAAACTTCGACCTGTTTCACGTGACGGACCACAGTTACAGCCAACTGGTTCATCAGCTTCCTGCCGACAGAACGATCGTTACGTGCCACGACCTGGACACCTTCCGTTGCATTCTCGAACCGCCGACCGAAGCGCGCTCGCGGCCTTTTCGTGCGATGGCCCGGTACATTCTGCGCGGTCTGCAGCGCGCAGCGCGAGTGATTTGCCCGAGTGTCCAGACGCAGCAGGCGTTGATCCTGAATCGGCTGGTTGCTGCCGACCGCCTAGGCGTGGTTCCGAACGGGGTACATCCTGCATTCAGCGCTCCGATCACTTCCAGCGCATCTGCGAAGAGCGACGAGTTGCTGGGCAAGCCGGACGCGGGGACGTTGGAAGTTCTGCACGTCGGCAGCACGATCCCGAGGAAAAGAATCGACGTACTATTGAATACCTTTGCAGGACTCACAGACGAATTTCCCACCGCGCGCCTAGTTCGTGTCGGCGGCGGATTTACATCCGAGCAACAGCAGTTGGCCCGCGAGCTTCATCTCGAGGGCCGGATAGTCGAGCTGCCCTTTGTCGAGCGCGACGTGCTGGCCGCTATCTACCGGCGGGCGGCCGTCGTGTTGGTGCCGTCGGAGGCGGAGGGATTCGGTCTCCCGATCATCGAGGCGATGGCCGGTGGAAGAACGGTCGTGGCCAGCGATCTGCCGGTGCTGCGCGAGGTTGGCGGAGACGCGGCGATATACTGTCCGGTGGGAAATATTCCAGTGTGGACTGACACTGTGGTGCGTGTGTTGCGGCAAGCTACCACTGGTGGGCATGCTGTAGGTAGCCATCGCGACGCCGCGATTGCCAGGGCTGCGCAATTTTCATGGAGCAATTATGCCGCGAAATATGCCGAGATCTATCGTGCGATGAGCGCGTCGCTAGCGGCGGCACCGTTCGAGGTTCGCGAAGATTCGTTACGGGTGTGACCGGTATCCAAATGCGGCAATCTGCATCTATGGGGCGTAGCGATTTGGCAACCTGCAACGAGCTGGATAGCGTGGTTTCAGACCGCCGCGAGCCCGCGCGGGAATATTTGCAACGTGAGCGGTGCCGTCCGTAACACAATTTTGCTGCTAGAGTCTGATAGAATCTGGCGCCCGCAAATCGGCGCGAATCCTGCATCGGCAGGTGAATGAGCGCTAGCCGCAGGTGATGAAGGTTACAACAAACGGATCGTACCACGCGCAGCGACCAAGCGTCATGCACGTCGGCAAGTTCTATCGTCCCCACTTCGGCGGCATCGAGACGCACGTCGAAGCGTTGTGCGAGGAACTGGTCAAGTCGATGGACGTGCGGGTGCTGGTCGCCAGCGACTCGCGCCGCAGCGAAGAATGTGTGATCGACGGTGTGAATGTCTCACGGGTTGCCCAATCCATGAGTGTTTTCGGGGCACCGGTGTGCCCCTCGATGGCCTGGAGGATTCGCAGCGGCCGCCCCGACCTCGTCCATCTGCATCTTCCCAATCCCGGCGGCGCCCTCGCGGTGCTGGCGAGCGGCTATCGCGGGCGCGTGATTGTCAGTTGGCACAGCGACGTCATTCGGCAGCATTCGCTCGCGAAGCTTTACAATCCCATCGAGCGCATACTGCTCAAGAAATCCCGCGCAATCGTGGCCAGCTCGCCGAACTACATCGAGAGCTCGGCGGTACTCTCGCGCTTCAAAGACCGATGCCGCGTGATTCCGTACGGAATCGATTCTCTCAAGTACCAGAATTCCGATCCTGCCGCGGTCCGCTCGATCCGCGAGAAATACGGGCCGAAGATCGTCCTGATGGTTGGACGGCTCGTGTACTACAAGGGCGGCGAGCACGCGGTGCGCGCGATGACGAAAATCGACGCCAACCTGCTGATCATCGGCGACGGTCCGTTGATGCAAAACCTGCAGCGGCAGGCGCGCGAGCTCGGAGTGGCGGACCGAATCTTCTTCCTCGGTAAGGTGCAGGGCTCGATTTCGCCGTACTACCAGGCGAGCGATGTGTTCATCCTTCCGTCTATCGCGCGCAGCGAGGCGTTCGGCATCGTTCAGCTCGAGGCGATGGCCTGCGGCAAGCCGGTGGTAAACACCGACCTTGCGTCGGGCGTGCCCTACGTCTCGATCGACGGCGAGACCGGTATCACTATTCCGCCGGGCAGTCCCGAGGCTCTCGCAACCGCAGTGAATTCTCTCCTCGAAGACTCCGCGATGCGCACCGCCTACGGCCATGCCGCGCTACGTCGCGTGCAGAATGAATTCAGTCTTGACCTGATGGTTCGTCGCACGCTGGAGGTGTATCGCGAACAGGCGTCGAGGTGCCCGCACCATATTTCGCGGACCAACGATATCTTCCTCGCAAGCGCAACCCTCGCCTCAAGTAGCGATCCACTAGCCCGTCACTTTTACCCAAACCCTTCGAACAGGGACGAAGTCCCGCATCCTTCTTTTTTTAATACCGGGTGCAGGGGTCTCCCCGCCCAGGGAAGTGTGAAACCCACGGAGGGTTTCACATTAAATCAAGTGATTTACCCTTCCCCATCCTTAGGCTATGACCAAGCGATTTGATCTTCGCCGCGAGTGGTTGTTCGCGGGATTGCTCGCCGCTTTCTGCCTGATCTACGCGCTGTGGTATCCGGCGACCATTTCGATTGAAGACGAGAGTTCCAACATCGCGCTCGCCTACAGCATCGAGCACGGCACTATCTACACTGAAGCTGCCGGTCAGTTGTGGGGCCTTCCGATCGGGATCCACAATGTCTCGAAGTTCTCACCGTTTCACGCCGCCCTGCTGGTGCCCGCGATCGCGCTGAACTGGAAGTTGGTCTTTTTGGTTTCCGCGGGCTTTTTCATCGCCGGCGCTTTCATCCTGCGCGCGATGCTGCTGCGCGACGGGCTCGGCAGCGGATGGACCGCGTTATATTTCCTGCTGCCGGGCGCGCTCTACTATTCGCAGACCGCAATGGCCGGCGTTCCGGCCGCTGTGATGGCGCTGCTCGGCGTCTCGCTCTGCCTTCGCAATCCGCCGCGGCCGTTGCTCGCGGGTCTCGCGTTTGGCGCGAGTGTGCTGCTGCATCCCTGGATGGGGCCGATTGTGATCATCTTCTGCGGAGTCTGGATTCTTCGAACAGCGCTTCAGCGGAATGCTCGAGCTGATGACTCGGCGCAATTCCGTCGATCCTGCTGCTCGCCGCGTACAATTTCGCGACGACCGGCAGCCCGATTCGAAACGTCTACACCATCCTGGGCCATCAGCATCTTTTCAGCGGCGAGCACCTTCTCGGGTTCCTGACGTTTTACGTCGCATCGATCGCGATTTTTCCGCTGGCCGGATGGAGCGCGTTTTCCCGGCGATGGTCCGGGACTTACGCGGTGCCGGCGGTGGGCGCGGTGGTCGTTGCGATGGCTTCGCTCTACTACTATCGCGACGGCCTGAATTTCGGATCGGCAAGAGTCCCGGGCGGAATGGCGGCGATCGCCGGCCTGGTGCCGGGGCAGAGATTCCTACTGCCCTTTTCGATGATCGCATGCTTTCCCGCCGCGCGATTCCTGAACTCTCGGTTATCTGCGTGGGATAGCTCGCGGCTCACGACCGTCAAGGTCGCCGCACTCTTAACGTTTGTTGTTGGCTTTTCGATGCTGAGTATTTTCCACCAGGCATACCTGCGGCATTCGCCACTATTCAGCAGGCGATCCAGCAAAATATTTCGCCGGAAGCGTCGGTCGCCATTGACCCGCAGCTTGCCAAGGAATTTGCACCGCTGCCGGCCGTCTATAGCCATGTGACCGTGCTGGATGAAACGGATGCTCCCCCGCCCGAGGCATACATCGCGATGCTGCTCACGCCGGGGCAGTCTCCACCGGTTAGAATGATGGAGAATCGCGCGTCTCGCGAAATAATGGTCCGCTCATGGGTTTGGAATCGCGATCTGCTAATTCTTCTGCCTGCGCACCCAAAAGACTGACACTAAAAGCCGGGCGTCAACCGACGGCTGACTGCTAATTGGGCTACGATGTTTCGCCAGGTTTTCTAAGAGGCGAAAAGATGTACGGGACCAGCAGATGAAGATCGCAGGCTCGGGGGCGGAGGAGGATTTCTGCTGTATTGCCCGAAAGCAAAGCAGGCGCGAGTCGAGGAGAAGCTTGGCGAGTGCCAGAGGCTAGAGTTTTGTTTCGACGGGGGCGGCGCGCGCATCGCGTTCGCGCAGTAGCTGCCAACGGCGAGCCCCGCCGGCAAGAGATACGAATCGCTCAACTCTTCAGTTCTTAATGGGCGAGTTTGGCGGTATTTCAAACTCGGAAAAGATCTTCAGTCATCTTCAGTCGGATATGCTTTCCGAGCATGTTTCGAGCTGAGCTGCTTACGGTCACTGAAGATCACTGAAGATCTTTTCCGCTCCGGAGCGGAGACGCAAAGATACTACGCTGCCTACCCCGGATATCGGCACGGCTGAACTGGATGTCGATTCCGGCGGCCCGAAGGTTGACCGCCATGCGGCGCAGCGCGTTGCTAAGCGCATTGGGCGCCTTGGGCCAGCGTACCGAACGGCGCATGCTCTCGCTGATCATGGAGTTGAGCCGCGCAGCAGTTCCGTGACCGTCCCGCTGAAGCCCTCCTGAGCCAGCTCGGCAACAGGTTCGTACAGCGGCGAGGACTCAAGCGCCAGGTTGTGCGTCTCGGTGCGATTGGATCTGGTAGGCAGTCAGGGCCTCGCCAGGTTCCATTCCGAGGCTTTCCTCGCACGCATTTACCCAGATCGCGAAGTCGGCCATCCGCGGCGGCTGATCGAGCCTGACGTTGGGCAGGTTCCTGAGTCCCGCTGCGACGGCATCGAGCAGTGCCCCAGGATTCCGGGTCGTACCTCCTCGAATTCGCGCCAGAACTGCGCCTCGTCGCGGCGCATCTCGGGCTTCATGTCGAGGAACTCAACGATCAGTGCGCGATCAAGAAAGTCGGGCCGCGCGGCACCCAGGTCGGGAATCGCATTGAACACCATGGGACGGGTGGCGTCGAAGATCGCTTCGTCATGATCGCTATAGAGTTCCCGGCCACCGAAGCCGCCGCCGGTAGCCAGTCGGCAAGCTGCGTCGGCGAGTTCCTCTGGCAGGTGGCTCAGGTTATCGAAGCATACGATCCAGGAATTCCTTGCCGCCGCGGTCAGATCACGAACTTCACGGGGCACGCCCCGCAGCGCCCCGGCGCGCGGGTCGATCAGCGCGCTTATTATTCTGCACGCAGTCGTCTTTCCCGCTCCCTGCTCACCCTTGGCGACAAGGATGGGGCAAGGCACGCCGGGACGCAGCGCCGCGACCAGAAAGGCCTTGATTAGAGTCCAGCCTTGGTGGTCGACGTTCAGGAAGCAGCGTAACTCGTCGAGACTGCCGCCGCGCTCGGGTGCGGGCACGGGTCGGGAGCCGCGTGTGCGATGAAATCTCGGCGGCGGTCGATTTACTATCCGCCACCCTTCGGCGTCGATCTCGACCGCCCGCCAGGCGCGATCGCACAGGTCGAGATAGAGTTTCCCTCGGTGATTTGCGACCCGCAGATTGATGGGAGATTCCTCGCCGTCAAACAGCGCCTTTCGCCTCGAACAGATCCAACGTAGCGCGGATTGCTTGCGCGCCTGGGCTCTTGCCGGTCTCCCGGTAATAGATCCGCAGCAGGAAGAGCTGGAACGGGCGGGAGCGGATCGGTGGTTCTCCAAGTGGCCATCGACGCGAATCGAAGCCCAACCATGCTGGTCGGGATCATGAAAAAACTCGATTCCGGAGTCGAGCACAAGCCCGATCAGTCTGTCCGCAGCGGACCGCCGTCGCTCGGATTCCAGGGGCACTGGCTCGCCGAGCATATGGTCGATCAGATCCGACTTTTCGTACTTCTCGAGAATCCTGCGCCAGTGCTGCCACGTGACGGGATCCCCGCGCCTGACCGCTGCAAAGGAAAGCACCGCCTCGGTTGAGACCAGCCGCTCCGGATCTTCCGGCGACCACGGGCTCAAGTTCGCGCAGGAACAGCAGCGCCAGCTCGACCGCGATGCTGCGCGATGATTCACCTGCCGCACCCATCTTCAGAACCTGGGAACCAGCTTCCTGGACTTGGCCCGGTTGCAGCGCCGGCAGAGGGTCTGCAGGTTGGATTCTTCGGTCTTGCCTCCCTTGCTGACCGGAACGATGTGGTCCATTTCGAGCTTGATCGCCCTCCGGCATTTTCGACATCGTCCGCCGTCGCGCACCAGCACCGCCGCGCGCATGCTGTCGGGCACCCGCCGGTTCGCGACGCGGTCCTGCCAGCTCGGCTTTTCCACCACGGTCGAAGTCGACGAAGTCCGCGAACGCGCTCAGGTCCAAGGGCTCGGTTGCCCCGATCAGCCGCTCCAGCTTGACGGGACTGTTGGGCAGGAGATTGCCCATTCGCGCCGAGAGCAGCAGCAGGCAGATCAGGTGGGCCTTGCGGGCGTCGGGAAGCTGACGGAAGCGCATGTCGTTCAGCAGATCGTAGGGCAGCTTGATCTCCCTGCGGGTGCGCTCGAACTGGCGGAAATTACGAAAGCCGAAAAATTCCTGCATGACGGTCTATCGCTGGTTGGACTCGATGAAGTTGATCCTCACGACCGCGACCGGCGGCTTACGGTAGGGTTCGAGGTTGACTCCGCGGAGCTCCGGAACCGCGGAGTAATCGACCGCGCCCTTGCGCGAGCTCTTCAGGACTTCGACGCCGCAGCCGTACGTCCGCCTCGCCGTCGCCATGCCGGCGAGAGTTGCGCGCAGCTTGCGCTCATCGCACTGCCGCGTTTTCCAGCCGAAGCCTGACTTCACGGTAGCGCAAGCGCGACCGTGACGCCATTTTGGATCCGCGCTCAGATCCAGTTCCTCGCCAGCCAGTTCGGGCCAGCGGTTTTCCTTCACCAGCTGCCAGAACGCAGCCTCTGCCTCTACCAGCCGCTTCGCGTATTCCCTGTCGGGGCGTATCTGGATCAGGATTCCGACCGTCCCGTGGAACGACCAGTAGTGCGCCTGTTCTGCGCCGGAGACCTCCAGTTGATGCTGTAGCTGGGCATGGTACTGGGAAGGGATACGACCTTCCTGTGCTGAGGTGCGATCCCGGAGGCTGAGCGGGCATTTGATCTCCAGCAGCGTGGAGCCGTCGAAGCTCAAGCCGTCCAGCGAAGCCCGCATCCAGTCGAACTCCTCGTGGACCAGACACAATCGGCTCCATCTGGATTCCTGTTTTCCGCTCGTATGCGCGACGGGCGAAACGCTCCAGCTCGCGACCGCGCCGTGCTGCCGGACCTGCCGACCCTTCCTGCATACGCCCGGTTTTTATCGACCAGAGGCTTCTCGGCGTCTTGAAGGCTGCCTCGCCCATGATAACCGGCGCGTCGCTGGCCCCGATCCCTTGCGTGCGCCAGCGGTGCCATTCGGGAGTATTCTGATGCAGCCGCTCAATCCTGGGCATGAACAGTCTCCTGGTTGCCCTGCTTGGCCAGTTTGCGATTGAGCACTTCGAGCGCGCGCCGGTAGGCGCTTTCGGTCATTTCGCCGAGCGAAGCGACCTTGTAGTAGGCGAGTACCCGTTCCAGCTCGGTCCCGGTCTCTTCGATCCGTTTCTCGAGGTCGCGCACCTCGTCGGCGTTGATCGGTCGATCGGAACCGGGTGCGTTGAAGCGCGCGTCTCCCCGTTCATCTTCCGGGTCATCGCCGGTGGCCAGCAGGAACGACTGAAGCAGGGCGTACTTCAAAGCTCCGGTCATCGCCTTGTACGGCGCCTTGTCGCCGGGATCGAGCCCCTGGCCGGCGACCTTCGCGACGATCTCTTCGCCGCTGTCGACGTCGGCGAAGGTATAGGCCATTACCACGCGAGCCATCCGAATCGCGTCTCCACGGTTCCCGCCGCTGATTCGTAGGAGATTTCTTCCAGCCTGGGGATCACGACCACTCCTAATTCGGCCAGCAGATCGCCGACCGAGCCGGCGATGTCGGCGGCGGTCACGTACGAGTAGTTGAAGCGCTCGTTGTGGCCACGCTTCTGGATGTAGCCGATGCGGCGGCGGACCTCGGCCAGCTTTTGACGGAGATTCAACTGAACGGGAACTTCGGAAGCCGCACCGTTTTCAGCGCTAGAGCTCGACTGATCGCCTGGCGTCGTTTCAACGCTTGGCGATTCGGACGCGGAGCCGACAACTTGCAGGGCTTGCTGTTTTTCACGATGGGTTCGATTTTTTTGCTGCATACGCCTCAAATCTCCGTTTAGTTTGCGCGGTTTCCTTTCTTTCAACGAAGCCTCCAAATGGACTTCGAGTTCGCTATTCTCGTTTGCACCAAGTTGCTCGACCTCAATCGGCTCAGTCGCGCCCTTGTTCAACAACTGAAATACGTTTCCCTCTTCGTCCACGTAGATTCCCTCCTGCTGATTGACGGTTCTGATCGGTCGGCGAAGCATTGTCCTAACCTCCGCATAGCTCGCCCTAGAAATCGGAAACCAATTCCTTTCTTCAACTCCGTTCTCGATGAGCACGCAAAGAAATTCGTTGCGATAGTCTAGGCTTGCTCTCATTTTGCGTCCTTGCTAAACGCCTTCACCATTGACATAGACCATTCGTCCTACGCTTTAGTATATTACTATAAGGTATACTACGAAGCAACAGTTAAAAGAAATATATTTGTGGCGCGGGCGGTGGGGAGAGTGGCTAAGGTTAAATTATCCGGATATCGTTGCGAACGGTGCGGACACGAATGGCTGCCCCGGGAAGCCGGCCGGGACCCCCGAGTCTGTCCTCGCTGCAAGTCTCCGTACTGGAATAGGCCTAGGAAGAATCAGAAAGAGAGCGGAAAATGAAGTCTTTCGGTTTAGGGCATTTCGTCGGCGACAAGAACGCGAGGATGAAGTCAGAGGCAGTCGTTTTCTCTCGCGACGACTAGTCGTTGGTGAAACGGACCTGTGTTGATAGACGGGGTTTTTTGGCGTGCCCCTGTTGTTCGACCTGAACAGACCGCGCTCCTTAGCATCTAAGTGGGTGATCGATTGCAGGTAATTCCATCTCGATATTCAAGTGAGGTCGGCCAAGATTTGTAAAACAATCTTTTGTGTGCATGAGCCTGGTATTAAATCGCGAGCTTACCTTCAAGACGAGCATCGTTCTGGTCGGTGCGCGATTCGGTCGCGATCGGCAAGGTGATTTCTAAGAAGGCGCAGGTCGCCCGCTAAAGCTGCCGCTTTCTGGTCGCCCGCCGCGATCGACCTCGTTTGAGTAAAGAGGCATTGATCCCGCGGCCACTTAGGACGCAGTTGAAGCTCGTACCTTGCGCGTGAGGGGATCTACCATTGATACAATGAGTTTGAGAGCCGCCCGACGGTCTCCCATCAACTGAAGTGTATCGGCGTGCGCCC
The DNA here is from genome assembly GCA_963747845.1 of uncultured delta proteobacterium. Lineage (GTDB taxonomy): Bacteria > Desulfobacterota > Binatia > Binatales > Binataceae > Binatus. The sequence continues at coordinate 9,643 of CAVVGR010000011.1, read as the reverse complement.
AGTCCACGGGCCGTTTTATTAATTCAGTTGGATCGATCGATCGTTTCAACTTTTTTAAATTAAGCGGGAGACGGCAATCACTGAAACGTCTTCTTTTCCCGGGATGGTAGTGTCGGTACTCGAAGTAAGACACCCACTGCCACCTATCTCTGATGTCGTCGATTCTTTGGATAAACTGCTGGAGTTGCTGATCATAGTATTTAAGAAGAATCTTATGGTTCTCATAGTACTGCTTCCCAATTCGTTGAATTGCCGCTTGGAAGGTGAATACCTCAATCGCATGCGAACCCAGGGTCTCCTCACTGTGAATATCAAGATCAAGATCTAGAGGGCCTTTGATTGCTTCACCGAACGAAGTGCATGCACCCTCGAGGAGGAGCTTGCCGCATAAATCCATTCGCAACCTCTCTTCCACAAAGAACGCGTTCACCCTCAATTGCAAAGAATCTAAGAAGCTCGTCTCACGCATTGCGTCCATAACAGCCTTTTGCACCTTCTCTGGAGCCTCGCCTTGCATACGATGACGTATCCCGATTTCGACTCGTTTGATCAATGTTCTGACGTTTTCGAATATTTAATCGTTCGCCCAACCAGAGCGCATACTCGGTGAACGATTCCAATTGATTGGCCTCTTCTATCGAGGCAATTACCGCCTGCATCGGAGTAAGCGATTCGGCGATTTTGTCGAACCTGCGCTTACTTGCTGCCACTGCTATCTCCTCGCTTGAATCGATCTTCATCCAGAATAAATTCAGGTGTGCCCGGAGGGCTCTTAACCGCCGCCTCAAGCGCGCCCAATCGCTTCTCGACTTCACTCTCATGAAACGCCTTCATGAGAAGTCCGCCAAGATAACCAACGGCATTGGCCACCTTTGGATCGAGTTCGCCGCGGCGGACTTGGTTAATCGTTGCAGCTATAAGCTTTGCGATATCATGAGCGTCGAGCAAACGAGCGTCTGGCGCTGTGCCCGGGAGCACAGCTACCTGACTCTTAAGGCCTCCGGCCCTCTGCGCCGCTTCGCGCTCTGTGCTCTTCAGGGGATCATGAAAGAAGCAAAAACTGGAGCCTGCAATCTTACGTCCCTGACATCTGCCTCCATCTGCCTTTGTCATCTCGCAAAACGATTTAGATTGGTGCGTGATCCGCATCTTCCGCCCCTCCATCCCCTCAGAAGAATTTGACCTAGCTCACGCAACTATTTTGTCAAAACATTGAGGCGTATTCCACTACCATTTGTGATTGCTAGGTTCATTCATTACTTCAGTAATGGGGGAGGGGGGTAAGGCCAGATTTACCTAACGCGCCGAAAGCGGCAGGCGAATCCGGAGGCCGATATTACGGTGCTGCTGACGGAACAGTGTCGAAGGATCAATGCACGAACGCCAATTCCTTGATCGACGATGGGGAGCCCGTCGTGATCAAGTACCAGCCTCGTAGCGTGGACGGCCGCGAACGGGTAGATACTCAGCACCCGCGCTGCTTGACGAGCTCTTGAAGCAATCGAAGAACCCTCGAAGGCTGACCATATTTCATGCAAGTCTCGAATGCTTACATTAACCTCGGAGATCTTCGACAATCCCGCGGCTATCTGATGCGGTAAACTGGCGGTGAACACCCGGTCGGTATCTGATGTTTTGTCAGCGCATTGTTCCTCCATGGTCAAGATGAATTCCGCTAAAACACATTTCCCCGACGCGGAGAGGGAGCTGCTGCTCCGATGCTGCTCTGTGTCAGGTCCACTTGCTGACACTCGCGCGCTATCCTCACTGATCGAGCGCGGGGTCGATTGGGAGCGATTTCTTACCCTCCTGAATCGCAACAGTGTGACTCCTATGGTCGCTGCGCGGCTGACCGCCGAAGGCATCACCCGGCTGCCAGGTCACGTTGCGCGCGCGCTCCGGCTCGGCTACGAGGTCAACGCGCTCCGAACTCATCATCTGGCGGCATGCGCCGCGGAAATCGCCGATTGCTTCGCGTCCGCCGGAGTGCCGGCGATGGTGCTCAAGGGTCCGGCGCTCGCGATTTCGGCTTACGGCGACCTTGCGATGCGAGTGTTTGCCGACCTCGACTTCATGGTGCGGGTTGAGGATTTGCCGCGTGCGGCCGCCGCGCTGGGGCGGGCAGGTTACTCGTCGCCGTCGTACCGTGCCGACATCGTCGAGAGTGGATTCTTTCCCGACGTCTCGCTCGATTTCTCGCGCAAGGACAGCGTCGTCGATCTCCATTGGCGCCTGTCGCCCGTGTACTTCCCGTTTGGCCCGGCGGGTGAGCAGGTTTGGAATCGAACCGCCGAAATCGAACTGCTTGGCCGCCGCCTCCGTATCCTCGGCGCCGCCGACTCGATTCTGTTTCAGGCCTGTCATGGTTCCAAGCACGGCTGGATGACGCTTGGGCAGATTTGCGACTTCGCCCGTCTGGTCGCATCGGCCGGATCACTCAGTTGGACCACTCTCCTCGACGAGGCCCGGCGGACGCGAAGCCTGCGGATGCTGCTGCTGGGCGCCGACCTGGCGGACGCGCTGTCGCTGTGCGAGATTCCTCACGAATTGCTCGACGCCGCGCGCGGCGATTCGCGCGTTGCGGCGCTGAGCCGCCGGGTGCAGCGGGGGATTTTCGATACTCGACGTTCGGCCGAACTTGACGAATGGCTGATAGCGCTGGGCACTATCGAGTCGGCGCGCGACCGCGTCAGGTATCTCTTCGAACGCATCGCTGCACCTAAAATGAGCGATCGTGCGCTAATGCCTTTGCCCCAAATCTTATATCCGCTGTACTATGTGACCAGGCCGCTGCTGGTCGCGATCAAGCATCGTGAACGGCTCCTTCGCAGAGGCAATCGTATTGACGCATCGCAGAGCTAATTTAGGCCGTATTCTCGCGAAATCCCGCTTTCGGAACCGATTAGACTTGCTCTAATGGGAGCTTTGGCTTACGATTCCGTCCCAAACCATCCAATTCCACGGGGCGGTCGTTGAGACAGGGAGTTGAGCGTTTTATGGTAATTCGCCTGAGAGTATTATTTGCGACTTTATTAGTCATGTTGCTGGCGATGCCCGCATGGGCGCAGCAGACGACTACCGACGACGCGATTACCAACTACGAGTCTGCCACCCACCAATTCTTCCAGGGCGTTGCGAGCGACTGGAGCAACAGCCACGTCGTGTACTCGAAGCCCGAAGCGGGGTCGGACACCGAAGATGCGGTCCAGAAGGATCGCGTTACTGGTTGCAGCAAATTCGCCGCTCGATGCAGGCCGCCGGTGACCAGGACGCGACCGACTTAACGGCGGACCTGAGCGCCAAGAAAAACAAAAAGAAAAAGAAAAAGAAGAGCACTTTGACGGGCCTCTGGAGCGTTAACCTCGGCAGTGACGCTACTGTCGGCAGCGAAATGTTTCCTGCGACATTCACAGCGGGCGCCTCCCCAAGCTGCATCAATGATTTCGCAGTCTACAACACCAGTTTGCCCGGAACCTTAGGAAAGACAGTCATCGCTGGATTCAACAATATTTATTCCGGAACCTGCACCACTGGAACGGTGCCTACTGTCGAGTGGGCGTACGACACCGGCGGCCAAGCCGTCACCTCACCGGCGATTTCCCCCGACGGGCAGAAGATAGCGTTCGTTCAATCCGGTACAGGCGGCGCGGCGAGCCTGATCATCCTTACATGGAAGGCGGGTACTGAGACACTGAGCGCGCCGCTGACGTTGACCAGCAATGCCAGCTATCCGGCGTGCACTGCTCCGTGCATGATTAGCGTTCCGTTCAGCGGCGGCGCTGAAGACACCAACTCGTCGCCTTTTTACGCTTCCGGCGATACGCTATACGTCGGGGATAACAGCGGCGAGCTCCACAAGTTCACGGGCGTGTTCAACGGAACTCCGGCCGAGGTGACAACCAACTGGCCGATTACGGTACATGCCAGCACGATTCTAAGCAGTCCTATTGCCGACTCCAATACTGGCAATATATTCGTGGGCGATGCCTCCGGACTGACCAGCTATGTGCGGGATACAGGCAGTACAACTGGAACATGCAACTCGGGGACAGTGCCATGTCTCGGCACGATTGTCGCGTCGCTGGGCGGCACAATAGTCGATGGGCCGCTGCTGGACGTGAGCGTGGGAAAGGTTTTCTGGTTCGATGCCACTACCAGCGGTACGCTGAGCGACAAGATCGAGCAGACGGACGAAGCACTGGCTAACGCCCCACTTGTGACTCTGACGGCCAGTAGCGGCACGGATCGTGGCAACATGCATGCGGGCGCATTCGACAACACTTACTACAACACGCCCACGTCAGGCTTTCTGTATGTCTGCGCTGTGAGTGACGCCGGACACCCAAATCATCCATCGCTCTATCGCATCGGGTTCACCAATGCGCCCACGACTGCCGCGATGAATACGACAGTGAACTCGGGTCCTCTCGACCTGGTGAGCACGAGCGCGTCGCCCAATGAATGCTCGCCAGTAACAGAGATTCAAACCTCCAGCACGGATGACTTTTTCGTGAGTGTAGAAAAGTTCGGAGACCTCAGTCATTGCACAGGCTCAACCTCAAAGGGCTGTCTGTACTCGTTCGCAATAAGCAGTCAGACGTTTCCGAGCAATTCCACAGCGGGGCTTGCGGCGAGTTTCGGCACGAGTGGAATCTCGATCGACAACATCTTCTCCGCGGCAGGCGCGTCGCAGGTCTATTTCACACCGCTCGGTAATCAATTTTGCACCACTGGAGGGATCGGCGGTTGCGCTATTCAGGCGTCACAGGCAGGATTGAACTAGCATGAACAAACACGGAAAAGCGGATCACCAGCCTCAGGAAGCGGCGCGCAAGAAGCCGTATCTAAAACCCAGCTTCCAGCGAGAGAAGGTCTTCGAGACCATGGCTCTCACGTGCGGAAAAGTCCAAAGCACGCAGAGCGGATGCCACGGGAGCCGCAAGGCTTCCTGATTTTTAACGCAATGCGCGCGCATCCAGCCATCGCAGGAGCGGGCGTGGATGCAATTTCTCACACGCTCGATCGGATCAGGGGTCAGCAACTATCGTGGTGACGCAGCTTGTCAGTATTCTTGCCGGCATTATCGTGTCCAGCTTGATGGTGATGCCGGCGTGCGGCCAGGAATCGGCTACTACCGACCTGACTGCGCAAATCAATGGCTACGAAGACGCGACGCACAGCGCGTTCGTGGGCGTGCCGACGGACTGGAGCACCCGGCATGTCACTTACTCGGCGCCGGAACCCGGATCCGACGCGGAAGACAAAGCCCAGCAGGATCCGCGCTACTGGCTGCAGCAGATTCGGCGCGCCCAGGGCGACTCCGACGACGCGGTCGCGGCGGATTGGAACCTCGGCGATCTTCCAGACGCGAAGCCGGATAAGAAAAAAAGAAAAAAGCCAAGAAATCCAAGATAACGAAAGACTGGAGCCAGACGCTCGGCGGTACCGGCGCCAAGATCGGTCCGGGCTTCTTCCCGGCCAAGTATTCGTTCAATACGTCGTCGACTTCGGCGAGCTGCGCCAACGATTACGTTGCGTTCAACACCAGCCTGGCTGGAAGCGCCACGCAGGCGTCGGTGATGGCCTTCTCGAATCTCTACAGCAGCTGCACCGGCACATCGCCTAGCGTCTTGTGGGCCTACAACACTGGAGGCACTGCGCTGCCATCGGTTGCGCTGTCACTGGACGGCACCCAGGTGGCGTTGATGCAGAACGTGGGAACGACGGCGCATCTTGTACTGCTGAAATGGAATGCCGGCCCCGCCACGCATATGACCTCGGTCACTACTCACAGCAATACGAGCCTCACGGCTGGTACTTTTACCGCGGCCGACGTGGGCGCAAATATCACTGGCACCGGCATCCCGGCCAACACCTATATCACGGCGCAGACCGGGACTGCGGCTACGATTTCACAGGCCGCGACTGGAAGCGCAACTGTTACCGCGACCATCCACGCGGAGACGGCAGCCGCGCCCGGAGTACCGCCAACCGCGGCGAGCGCCAGCGCTTATCGTACTTGCACGGCGCCCTGTATGTTCAGCTTCGCCTTTGGCGCCACTACACCAACGACTACGCTGACTGACAGCAACTCGTCGCCATTCGTTGATTACGGTAACGATGCACTCTATGTCGCCAGCGACGGAGGTTATCTCCACAAGTACTCGGGCGTTTTCCTCGGGGCGACCCCTGCCGAGGTTACGACCACCGGATGGCCGGCGTTGACTGCTACCGCAATCCTGAGCGGACCCATTTACGATCCGGGCTCGAACACAGTGGACGTTGTCTCCTCGTACGATGGGACTTCAAATGGCGGCAGGCTCCATAATTGAACGCCACCAGCGGTTCCGGTTCGATCCTCGACTCCGATCAATTGGGGCCCACCACCGCGGCTGGAGCGAATTGCGCGGGTACTACTGCCGGCAGTGCCGCCTTGACTCTCGACGCGCCGATACTCGACCCGGCGGCCGAGAAGATTTACGTGTTTATCGGCAACGACGGTGATGCGACCGCGCACAGCGCTGTCTATCAATTTGCGCCGGGCTTTACGCAGCACTCATGTGGCGTCGAGGAGACGGTAGGAACCGGCACCACCGCGAATGTGCCGGTCTACTCGGGATCGTTCGATAACATCTATTTCACCTCAGTCAACGGCGCGTCTCCGAGCGGGAATCTCTACGTTTGCGGCAATGCCGGCGGGCAGCCCACGCTCTACAGAGTACCGATTGCGTCCAACGTGATTCAGACCCCGGTCGCGATTACGACGACCCTGGCTACTGCCACCACCACGTGCTCGCCGGTGACGGAGTTCCTGAACGGTGCTGTCGACCGGGCCTTTCTCAGCGTAGAGGCGGACGGGCGGCCAGCGGCGTGCGCCGCCAATCTGGCAGGATGTGTGATCTCATACACCATCACGACGGCCTTGGCGGCCGGAGCGACTCCGTCGGCGTCCTTGCCCGAGACGGGCGGGACCAGCGGGATAGTGGTGGACAACCAATCGGCGGTGGGTGGTGCTTCGCAGATCTACTTTGCAGTGCTGGGCACCGCTAGCGCGGTTCAGGCGGCGCAGTCGGGTCTGTAAATTTGGAAGCAGAGCTACATAATCTCGACCGCATCGGATGCGAACTCGTCGCCGAGTCGGTCCGTGCCGGTCATGACGTGCGCGTGCGGGTGTCTGGCAGCAGCATGCTGCCGACGCTATGGCCCGGCGACGAATTGCTGGTGCGCGCGCATGGGCCTGCAGAGCCGTCGCGCGGAGAATTGGTGCTATTCGTGCGCGACGGCCGGTTGTGCACCCATCGGCTGATAGGCAAGCTGGACGGCGCCGGCGCCGCGCAATTGATCATGCGCGGCGACACTGCGATCGCGAGCGATCCGCCGGTTGCCGTGTCCGAAATCCTCGGCACGGTCGCGTCGATCAGCCGCGGCGGGCGCGAAGTGCAGATCTCGACGTCGCCCGCTCAGAAGTTGATCTCGTTTGGAATCCGTCACTCTGATTTTCTCCGCCGCGCGGTCCTGAAAATCCATTCCATCCGCCGACGGCTATGGACAGATTGAGCCAAACCGCAGTCGAGAGTCGCGGCGGCCAGCTAGCGGTCGTCATCGGCGGCTTGCCGATTGAGATTCAATCGGAAAACCGCAGCTTCATCGAAATGCTGGCGGCGCGATACGCAGGATTTGTCGGCGAGCCTGCCAATGGCCGTGGAATCCGGCTCGATGTCGAGATTGTCGACCCGATCGATAACGGCGCCGACGACGACGATGAAGACCTCGAAGTGAGCCTCACGGATGGCCGCTGGACGATGAACCGCGGCGACTTCCGCGCGCAATGGGATCCGGTGAGTCTGCGCGGATACGTGCGCCAGTCCGCCTATCCATATGCGATCGATTCCGTGATGCGCATCGTGCACAGCCTCGTGTTGGCGGAGCGCGGCGGCTTCCTGCTGCATTCGGCCAGCGCGGTGCGCAACGGCAAGGCGTTTCTGTTCTCGGGAGTATCGGGTGCGGGCAAGACCACGATTTCGCGGCTGGCGCCGCCTGATGCGACCCTGCTGACAGACGAAATCTCATACGTGCGGCGCGTCGGCGAGCGCTACGAGGCCTGCGGCACGCCGTTCGCTGGCGACCTCGGCAGAGCTGGCGAAAATATTTCGGCGCCGCTGTCGGGGTTGTACTTGCTGGTCCAGGGACGCCACAATCATGCGAGCCCGATTGGAGCGGCGGACGCGACGAGGCGGCTGTTGCGCAACATTTTGTTTTTTTCGGACGACGCGGGCCGGGTCGAGCAGCTGTTTCGGTCGGCGTGCGAGTTCGTGTCGCGGGTTCCGGTTTTCGAATTAACTTTTCGGCCCGATGAAGCAGTGTGGGATCTGATTGGATGAGCACAAGCGTGAACGCCGGCGACGTGTACATCAAGCCCAGCCGCGATATCGCGGCGCGCAGGATGGTGGACGAGATGGTCATTATGTCGGTCAAGGATTCCAAGGTCTTCAGCCTGAATCCGACCGCCACGGTCATCTGGAGCGCCGCCGACGGCGCTACCCCGCTGCGCGAAATCGTCGCGCAGGCAGTGGTACCCGAGTTCGAGGTGGACGCGGATACCGCCTACCAGGACGCGCTCGAACTGGTCGAGGAACTCGCGCAAGAGGGCATCCTGCTGCTCGCCGATCGCCCGATCGGACCGGAGGGCGCATGAGCACGATCCTCGAGAACATGAACTCGAAGGCGATCGACCTGGGGATCCCGCTCGGCGTCCACCTCGACGTGACCTGGCGCTGCAACGAGCGCTGTATCCATTGCTACCTCGATCATGACGATCTCGGCGAGATGACCTACGCCGAAATCGACGACCTGATGACCCAGATGGCGGCTGCGGGCGTCTTCTTCCTGACCATCAGCGGCGGCGAGCCGCTGCTGCGCAAGGACCTGTTCGATATCATCAGGCGCGCGCGCGAGCTGACCTTCAACCTCAAGCTCAAGACCAACGCGATCCTGATTCGGGAAAAGGAAGCCGCGCTCATTCGCGAGCTCGGCGTCGAGTCGGTCCAGGTCAGCATCTACTCGCATCGGCCCGAAGTGCACGACGCGATCACCAAGGTCAAAGGATCGCTCGAACGCTCGCTCGACGCGATTCGCTTCATGGTGTCGCGGGGGCTGAAAGTGACGATGGCCAACGTCGTGATGAAGCAGACGCGCCTCGACTATCCCGGAGTGCAGGCGCTGGCGGCGGAGCTCGGCGCGCATTTCACGGTCGATCCGACTATCACGCCGCATATCAATGGCGACCGTTCGTTGCTCAAGCTCAACGTATCGCGCGAAGACCTGCGCGACATAATGAACGACAAGACCATCACCGGCGGCGAAGACCAGTTCATCGCCGTGGCTCCTGGCGCCGACGAAGACGCGATGGACAATATCCCGTGCAGCGCCGGCCATAGCGCGTGCTACGTATCGCCCTACGGCGACGTTTATCCATGCGTGCAATTCCCGCTGCCCAGCGGCAACGTGCGCCAGCAGAAGTTCATCGACATCTGGAAATATTCCCCGCAGCTCGAGGAGGTGCGCTCGATTCGGTCGCGCGACCTGCCGGTCTGCTCGAGCTGTGCGCATGTCGCCGGATGCAGCCGCTGCCCGGGCCTCGCCT
>CAVVGR010000010.1:0-49269 GCA_963747845.1 uncultured delta proteobacterium | reverse complement strand
TCGAGAAGAGAGTCTCTGGTCTCTCGGCTGAGGAACTCTCAGAGTTTCGTCGGTGGTTCGCTGAGTTTGATGCAGCTGCATGGGATCACGAGATCGAGCGAGACGTAAAAGCCGGGAAACTGACGCGCTTGCCGATGAAGCCCTTCGCGATCACGCGGCGGGAAAATCGACCGAGTTTTGAGGCACTTCGCCTCTCCGAAGTTTTGGGCCTGTTACCGGGGCCTGCGGCCGGCAGTCCAGCGCCTGGCGGATGAGAAGTACCGCCTTCTCAAAGATGATCCTCGTCACCCCTCTCTTCAGCTCAAACGCACCGGCCGGTTTTGGTCGTGCCAAGTCAGCCTTCACCATCGCACCCTCGGCATCGATGTCGAGGGCGGAATTTGTGGTTTCGGGTCGGAGATCACTCCGAATATGAATGCTTGGTAGGCTAGCCACTTCTCACCGATCGTTTCGTTGCTCGGCGGAATCTGATCGGCCTGAGCGCATCGGCGATGCTGCTGCTCGAGGAAAGATCGCCGGCATCAGCGGCATCTGCGCTGGAATCTGGTGAACACACGCGAATCGTTCAACACGCCGCCGACGCGCAACTCCGTAATCGCAGCCTCATCGGCCGCGCGTCACGTGTACAGATGCGCCGTTCTGCCCGCATGCGACACTGCTTGTTGAATCGATGGTGAGCGCGATCGCCAGGAGTCGCCTAGCCAGATCGGCCGCTTGTTCGCGAATTTCCGGGATGGCAGTCGTTTCCAGCAACGTTCCCCGACGCATCGGTCCAAGCGCGAAGATTACATTGGACGGAGCGCCGTCATGTCCAATCAGAGCCCCGTCGTCATCGGTAAGAAGGCCAAGCTCAAGCGAGTCGGTCCGCGCAATACCCGACTCAAGCAGGCTTCTGATCAACGCATGCGGCGTATCGCGCAGATCGAGCGCCGGTCCTGTGCAATTATGATGCGAGCGACGGAGAGAGAAAGAATATCGCGGCCCCCACGCATCGCTATCTCGACGCTGATACGCGAATCCGTTGCCGCCGTCGCCTCGACGATTCGCCCCGAATGCAGCAGGAGTCGTCCGCTCCATTTCATCGCGTCGATCTTCGCGGCGACTTCCGGCGCCATCCGATGGCGATGAATCTGCCAATAGGAGTTCAGATGCCGCAGAAAACGCCGGCGTTCTGCTTGCGAGGCACGCGCCCAAATCGCGTTGGTGTGAGACCGCAAGCCGTCAACGGCCGCCTGCCATCCGCAGCTCGAGCGGCTCTGCGCGCGAATCGCTCGCAGCATCGCTCGCGCCGTAGCCGCGGCGCGCGGCGAGCGCGAATACTTTCTCCTGCTGATGCGGCATGCACCAGCGGCCACTTGCCGTGACGGGAGACGACGTGACGTGCCGCGATGCCCGCGTTCTTCCAGCGCCGTCGCCGCGTCGACCGCGGTCAACCCTGATCCAACCAGCAGGACCGAAGCGTCGGGCTCCAAAGAATCAAATGCCGAGCTTGACCATGCAGACACCGCTTCAACCCGAGTGCCAGCGGGCAGCGGATTTTTCTGCGGAGGATGCCCGAGCGCGAGAATCACTCGATCGGCGCTGATGCGCAGATCATTTTCCATCGCGATGTGCGCCCCGCCGTGATCAAGCTCGACGCGCGTTGCAGGACTCCGGTAGTGCTCGAGCGAAACGCGCCGCCCCGCGCGGGACATCGATTCGAACAGTGTCTCGTGCAGGTAGGTTCCATACAGCGAGCGACGCGCAAACGAATTGCGCCCGATATTTTTCGCAACCTTCCGTCGCAACCAGCGCAGAAAATGATCGCGATCGTCGTGAAGCGCGCTCATGTTCCAGGCCGGAACGTTCAACAGGTGCGAATCGAATTCGGTCGAATAAGCGATGCCGCGAGCCAGGCTCGCCCGCGGCTCCACGAAAATGATCTTCAGCGCTCGGTCTGCATTGCGAAAAAGCTGAATCGCAGCGATCGCTGCGCTCGCGCCACCACCGATAATTGCAACGCCCGCGGGCTTATTCTGTCGCGGCGATCGATCCTTAGCTATCATACAATAAGGTCAATTGGATTGCTCGACTAATTTACGCGACGTCGCCGTGTATGGCAAACCAACATCAATATCAATCAGCCGCTTCGATGTTTTCGATCGCTAGACTGCTCCGCCGCCGTCGACTGAGAATTCCGCGCCGGTAATGAAGCTGGCGGCATCGGAGGCAAGATAGAGCACCATCCGCGCGATATCCTCGGGCTGGCCGATGCGCCCGATCGGAGTTGCGCGCACCATCGCCTGGTTAAACGCCGCCGGATTTTGATTCAGCATCGGCGTCTCGATCACACCCGGATGGATCGAGTTGACCCGGATGCGATCGGCCGCAAGTTCCAGCGCCGCACACTTGGTCATCCCGCGCAGCGCCCACTTGGTCGTGGCGTAGGCGAGCATATTGCGCACGCCCCTCAGTCCCGCGCCCGACGAAATATTGATGATCGAGCCGCCGCCCGCTGCACGCATCGCGGGCGCCGCCGTTCGCATACCTAAGAAGGGGCCGCGCTGATTGATCCGCGTGATCTCGTCGAACTCGTCGTCGGTAGTGTCGAGCAGCGATCGCATTTTGTAGATGGCGGCGTTGTTCACCAGGATATCTAGGCGGCCGAACCGCTGCGTGGTGGCCTTGACCACCCGATCCCAGTCCGCCGCGCTGCTGACATCGTGGGTTGAGAACGCCGCCAGATCACCCAGCGCTTCGGCGACGGCTGCACCTTCCGGCAAGACGTCGGTCAACATGACCTTGGCGCCTTCTGCAACAAAGAGCCGAGCCTCGGCCTCTCCCTGGCCTCGCGCGGCGCCGGTGACGATCGCGACTTTTCCATCAAGAGTGCCCATCGTCGTCTCCCAAATCAGCTGGCGGGCATTTTCGTCCGCCCCCGCATGTAGGGCGGGTCTTTATAGTTAAAGGACAGAGTGCGGGTCCGATCGCGTATAGAAAATTACGGCGCCCCGGTCAACGACTTGATGTAGTAGAGCCTCTTGTTCGCTGCGCTTACTGCTTTCCTGGGTCCGCAATGCTCGCATGCGTTCGCGTCGCGATGTGAGAGGTCGGCATTACGAAATACTCGCCCCGTCGTTCGGGGTGTGATAAACGCTAAAAAAGTACAAGCCCTGTCTGCCACGATTGGGCATATTTAATTAGGAGACATGCTATGGACCGGCCAAGTTCCATCGAGAGTCACGGTGCTGGGGGTACGGGAAGAGTTTCATCGGCTTATGTGCCTCCCCTCCAACTCACGAAAGGGCAGCCGCCACCGATCGCTGCGAACGGCGGTTTGTCATACATGTCGTTCGATCGCGACGGCGACGCGGGAACTACTGCCGCGACGGCGGCGGCGCTCCGCCTGCTGGCCGAGGGGAAAGGGCAGGTGGCAACAGACTTGCTCGACAAGGCGCCGCCCGGCCCGATCGAGACCAAGTGGGGCGTCGGGTTTCGTAGCTACGCCGAGTGCCTGGAATATATTCGGGCGAACAACATCGAAGCCCCTGAAGGCGGCATAGCGGTTCCGCTGCGCTACTCCGTGTTCGAGCAACCGTCCTACTCGATCGTCCCGTCCAACGCGCTCTGGCGCGACCCGGCGCGCGCGGACCTGGCAAAAGCGTTGCGCAAGGAAGAGCAGGACGTCGCCCGCCGATGTCTCTATTTTCCCCAGGTGTTGCGTGACGCGCGACGTATGCAGGAGTACTACCCAGGTCTCTCGCCCAACAGCCCCGAGTGCATGGACAAGCTCGGCGTTTCGCTGGCGCACTGCGAGTCCAGGTGCAAGAACTTTTACGACGCGGCGGAAGTGGAGCGCGTGTTCTACCCGGAGATAGAGCAGCTCCTGCTGAAGTTTTTCCCCGGCGCAACGGACGCGCTCGTGTACAACCACGACGTGTTTGACAAGGACTACAAGGGCGACCGCACAGAGGATCAGGACAACAAGAACCCGGGCGTGAACTCCAACTACGCCTACATCGTGCACAACGACCTGAACGACAACAGCGGCCGCGTGCGCTGCCGCGAGCTGCTTACGAAAAATCTGCGCAACTTCGGGCGCGAGCAGCACTACACGGCGGAACAGGCCGACGCGAAGATGTCGCGCCGGTTCATGTCAATCAACCTCGCCAAGCCGATGGAGACCGTGCGCCAGAACCCCTTCGTGCTATGCGCATGGCCCTCTTTCGCCGACCAGCCGTACATCACCAACTACCGCATCTACGACGACCGTGTCGGCGAGACCACTCGCTTCACCTACCGCCCCAACCACGAGTGGTACTGGTTTCCACAGCAGAAGCCGACCGAGGTCTCGATGCTGAAGTGCTACGACTCTGTGACCGACGGCTCCGTCTCGCGCTGGTCATTCCACAGCGCCTGCATCGACCCAACCGCGCCCGACGACGCTCCATGCCGCAGAAACGTCGTGGTCCGGTCGTTTATCTTCTTCTAAGAAGACGAGGAGACGCAGCCGAGAGGTCAGTCGCGCAGCGCGGTAAGCTCGTCGGACTTGGCTCGATTCAGTTCGCTGCGGCCGCTCTTCCGCCTCCGATTGAAGAGTGGCGTCGGTTTAGGGCGCAGTAGGGCCGAAACGGACGGGACCAGGGAGGATCTGATGTTTCCGCACTCGAATCACGCCGATCGTGACAGATGGAGTGACGTTTCCACTCGACTGCAGTTGATCTGGAGTCAGTTCGATAATCTGTGAACTACCGATGCAATCAACTTGATTGGCCTGAATAGAAGCCCAGAGGTCCCCTTGAGCATCAAAGTCCAATCCGGCAAGGCAAGGAGTTAAGCTGGGTTCGCCGAATGCCGCAGAACTGATAGTTACCGATGGCGTGGGGGTGATTTCTCCTGATCCGGTCAAATCTGCGGCGGAGTACTTCATTAGGAGACTCTGTTTCGTATCTGTCGTCCAACCCGTCGCCCAAAGGTTGCCGCCGGAGTCGAACGCGATATCCGAGGGAAAGAACGAGGCGGGTAAGTCGAGCATCAAACTCGGGTTCGCGGTTCCGTTCGCCGCTCGGTCAGAGGGAGCGAACCTCCAGATCTGTGCACTGGTTGGAGGCGACGGCGCCGTCAAGACAAACTGCTCCACCCAGAGGTTATTGGCGCCGTCGAATCGAACCGCGCCCGGATTGAATTCTGTTGAAGTGATAGAGATGATCGGTATCGGCGAGCCGCTAACTGCGATCTGTGCGGGCAGGAATTCCATGATCCCGTTTGCTCCGCTACCCGCCAGCCACAAGTTGCCCGCCGAGTCGAATGTGATGAAATCCGGGCCCAACATGGCCTGGCCCGTCGTCCCGAGGTTGGCTAGAACCACCTTGGGCCGTACCTCTCCACCATTCACGATTTTTGCTATCTGCCTGCGCGTGAGTTCGACGATCTGCGGGAACGCAGACAAATCCGACTGATATGAGAACCAAAGGTTCTGGGCCTGATCGAATGTGATCGACTGTGCCTCGCTGAACTCGGGACCTGTGATTGACAAGTTCGGGTTCTTTCCCTTGCCGCTCTGCAATATGCGGCCTTGGTACTCTGAAAGGGCTACCCATCCGCCGACCCATAATCCGGCGGCGGGTTTATTCGTGCCCGCGCCCGCAGAGCATTCTGGTCCGACAAGTGCGAACGCGATCGTCGCGACGATCGAGAGAATCGTTGATCTCTGACAATGAGTCATAAGTTCCCAGTTCTGGATTTATATTCTGGAGCTTTCACACCATCACTTTTCTTTCGATTGCGGCCCGTCGTCCACGAGTAACGCAGATGTCCTGAGCCAGCGAGGCGCCCGGCACCGCTGGGAAAGCGGTCTAATCAACGTAACAAGCTGTCTATTCAAGCTGGATGTTAATATCACAAGTTGAGGATGTCGCGGACCAGCGCAATGCCAGCGGCACGACCGCGTACGGAAGCCGGCCAGTGCAGATCGCCGCTGAGTTGAATGACTCCTACGTCAAGCTGGCAAAACTCAAAGGCGAGTTCGTTTGGCATCATCACGAAAACGAGGACGAACTGTTCCTCGTGACGAAGGGTCAGCTACTGATAAAGCTGCGCGAAGGTGAAATTCGAATCGGCGCCGGAGAATTCGTCGTCATTCCCCGTGGAGTCGAACACATGCCGGTGGCGGAAGAAGAAGTCCACGTCATTTTGATCGAACCGAAGACCACTCTGAACACCGGCAATGTCGTTGATGCGAAGACCGTCGAGCATCTCGAGAAAGTATGAGCGCGTTGGTTAGTCCGTCGCCGCGTCCCTCCGATCTACTGTGGCGATGAATTTCCGCCCGAGCCTTCAGAGGTACTGAGGAACGTAGCGATCTCCTTTGCCTTGGCTCGTCCCTCAACTCGTCCGGCGTCCAGCGCTGCGGCATTTCGGGTCTCTTCTGCGCCGCTTTGTGCGAAGGCCCTCACACTGGCCGAGTCCGGAAGAATGAGTGCGACTTTGCACCCGCTCTTGCGTAGAATCCCTACTTCGATATCAAGGCGGGGGACCGATAGAGCCGCGAGCGGGTGATTGATCCCGGCGGTCGGGACCATGACGATCGCTGTCTTGCTGCCGCGCGCGACGTCAGCATTAGTTGCCGATCGAGCGCCTCCGTCCATGTATGGCTGACCATCGATCTCCACGGGCGCAAACAAACCGGGGAGCGCGCAACTCGACGCGTCCGCTAGTGCGAGCGGAACGCCAGAGGATTCATTCCACACCTTGAGAGATCCGTCCGCGGCATTCACGCTCACGCATTCATAAGCACCGCTTGGCCATTGTTTTTTCGGAAACCGCCGCCAAAAGCTGGCCACGAACTCAGACTCGGTCGCAACCGGATGCGCGCTCAGCGCCCATCTACCAACTTCGACGCCGACCGACTGCTCCGTCGTTTTTCCCGCGTTCAGTTCCTCGAGCTGGTTGACCAGAAAAGAAAGATCGGGAGATGGCGAAGATTTCTGCGTTGGCGCCGGCGGCGAGCCTTCGAATCGGATGAGCGCTTGTTGAGTCAACTGTTCGGGCGTCATGCCCATCGCGAGCCGCGCGCCCACGATCGCGCCCGCGGAGGTTCCGATAATCCGGTCCGTCCGCGATAGATCGACGCCCCTGTCCGCCAGGCCCGCTATTACCCCCGACTCCCAAGCTTCTCCCACAGGTCCCCCTCCGCCGAGAACCAACGCGTTGCCGTAGGTTTCACCGGCGATTGCAACCGGGGCATAGATCATGACGAGCGACGCCAAGGTCACACCCGCCATCGAGGCAAGCTCGTTGCGCATCGTGGTACCGGTAGATCGTGAATCAGAGATGCTTGTCTAAAATCATTGGTTTGCTTCGCGGTACACCGCTTCGATGTTGTTGCCATCCGGGTCCAGAACAAATGCGGTGTAATAGCCCGGCGGATAACCGCTGGCAGTATCGCGAAGCCCGGGAGGACCATTATCGGTCCCGCCGGCTTTAAGCGCCGCCGCGTAGAAGGCATCGACCGCCGCGCGGCTCATCGCGACAAACGCCGTATGCTGCTTTACACTGTGCGGGTGGAAACGATCGATCCAGAAAACGGGATAGTCGATGCCATACGCGACGCCGTCAGTACCGTCGCTCGGCGGAAGCTGGATCACTCGTCCCATATCGAGCGCTCCCAAAGCGGCATCGTAAAACGTCGCGGAGCGGGCGACGTCGGCCACACCGATGCCTGTATGATCAATCATGAG
Source organism: uncultured delta proteobacterium (assembly GCA_963747845.1). Taxonomy (GTDB): domain Bacteria; phylum Desulfobacterota; class Binatia; order Binatales; family Binataceae; genus Binatus. The sequence goes on along the minus strand of CAVVGR010000010.1, from coordinate 41,551 downwards.
GCCTTCTCCCTAAGCTGCGGTACAGCTTCGGCCGGCCAAGGATCGGCCCAGGCTGGAGTGCGCATCAAGCGGTCGACCCACGACACTACATTCGGAAACGCTTCAAGGGGCATCTCCGCCTCGCGCCAATAGCTCGCCATCGAAGCCAGTTGAAAATCAGCGATGGTCAGCCGATCGCACGCGACATAGCTCCTTCCAGCGAGATGACCATCGAGCACCTTCGCCCACCTGAATAAGTCGTCTGTTTTTCCTTTCAGGGCAGCGCGGTCGGGCTTGCCGATCTTGAAGGTCGGCTTTACCACGTGCTCGAAGTAAAATGGCGCCACCGCTGGAGACCAGTGGCAATCATTCCAGGAAAGCCATCGCAGCACCTCGACCTGCTCGGCGGGATTGTGCACTGGCCACATGTCTGATCCCGCCTTGTTGCACAAATACGCCATGATCGCCGACGACTCCCACAGGATGAGATCGCCATCCACCAGGGTCGGCGCCTTCATATTCGGATTGACCGCGATGTAGTCGGGCGTATTCATTGCACCGGCCATCAGGTCCATCTCGATCAGTTCCGCTGTGAGACGGAGATGCTTGACCAGCGCCAGAACCCGCCGCGGAGCTTGCGCCTTGATCCAGTAGATCTTCATACCAGCGATCCTTTAGTTATCGGCGTGGAGCCCCGGTCTCTTGACGTCGACGCCCACGCGTAGGCCGTGAAAAAGTCTGTTCGAGATAGCGACGCAAATGTTCAAGGGTCCGCGCCGCAGTGGCCGCGCTTCCGGTCGCCTTCGCTAGAACGAAGCCGCCCTGGACTACAGCCTGGATGTGGAGCGCGAGACTTTCCGCCGTCCAGTTGCCGCGTACCCGATACTTACGCATGGCGGCGTCAATATCGGCTTCCAGCGTCTTTGCGTGGGCGAGAATGTTTCGTCCGCAGGCGCCGCTCACCTCCGGATGAGTGCGGTATGCTTCCTGAACGACGGTTCCCGCGAAGCAGCTGAAGTCGGGCAGATCGCCAATCAATGTCGCCTTGCGAAAATCAACGTAGGCGAGGAGACGATCGAGCGGATCGTCAGGCTGGTGATAGGGCGCGTTGGCGAAGAAGTCGATCGTAAACGAATCCCAGCTGGCCGCCGCCGCCAGTCCGAGGTCTTCCTTGCTGGTGAAGTGGTGGAAAAAGCTACCCTTGGTGACGCCCGCCTCGGCGCAAACGTCTTCGATCCGGGTCGCTGCGTACCCCTTGGTACGAACCACCTTTAGAGCCGCGTCCAGAAGTCTGGTCTTGGATTCGTGTTTAGGCTGCTGCACTTCCATACCGATTAGTCGGTATGACCATACCAACTAGTCGGTATGTCCGCAAGTGCGCGCTCGAAGGTTCGCACTGAAGACGACCCTGAATACCGGCAACGTAGTTGGTGAGAAGACCGTCGACCATCTCGAGAAAGTATGAGCGCGTCACTCACACGAGGAGACAGGATAGTTTTGGAGCCACCCGTCGGATTCGAACCGACGACCTGCTGATTACGAATCAGCTGCTCTACCAACTGAGCTAGGGTGGCTCTCCATTGCGGTGCCTTTTCGCCTTGGGACTTGCAGATTAGCGAAGCCGGCGCTGGCGAGAAAGACTCTTGGCTCGCCGCTCATTTCGCATTTGCTTGGTACCGCAACATCCGCCGCCGAGTTTCGGCCGATCGCTGTGCGTTAGTTCGATCGCACTGCGGGAATCACGTCTTCGGCGAAGCGCTGGACTTCGTCGGGATAGAATGGACGGGGCAGCGTGAAGATGAAGTGCGTCACTCCCGCCTTCAGGTAGCGGTCGATCGTCGCGAGGCATTCTTCGCGCGAGCCGATCATCATCTGGCGGCGCGCCTGCTCGGCCGTGGCGCCAGTGACCGCCATGACTCTTCCAAGCGCACTTTTTTCGCGCTCTGCCGGCGCTCCGTAACTCAGCCCGATCATGATCGTTTTCTCGATTTGATCGGTGTCGCGGCCGACGGTGTCGCCGTGCCGTTCGATCACCTTCGACAGTTCCGCGTATCGCTCCGCGCTCGCGTTCGGAACGTTCCACATATCGGCGTGCTTTGCGACGATCTTGAGCAGGACTCTCTCGCCCTGGCCGCCGATCATTATCGGTGGATGCGGCTTCTGCAGGGGCTTGGGATTGCAGACCGCGTCGGTCACGTTGTAGTGGCGTCCGTGCAGCGTGGTTTTTTCCTGCCCGAACATGCCCTTGATAATCTGCAGCGATTCATCGAGCGCCTGCAGGCGCTGCGGAATTGTCTTGAAGTCGATTCCGAAACTGCGATGCTCGAGCTCGAACCATCCCGCGCCGATTCCGAGGTTGAGGCGGCCGTCGCTGACGTGATCGAGTGTCGCCGCCATCTTCGCCGTGATGCATGGGTTGCGATAGGTGTTGCCGTTCACAAGCGCGCCGATGCGCGCGCGTTTGGTCTGCTGACTGAGTGCGGTGAGCGTGGTCCATCCTTCGAGGCACGGTCCGGTCGGGTCGGGAACGAAGATTGGATAGAAGTGATCGTAGGTCCACAACGAGTCGTAACCCCAGTTGTCGGCGTTGCGCCAGAGTTCTTTCAGATCTTTCCACTCGACGAGCTGCTGGCCCGTTTGAAGTCCGAATCGTATTGGATGCCTGGGCATTGTTGGTCCTCCTGAACTTTGCGAGCTAGCTCGCAAAATGATCGCGCGTCCAATCCGTCAGCACCTTCATCAGGCGCGGACGCGGATCGCCGAGATGCGCCTTGTCGCCGCCGGCGCGCATGAAGTGATCGGCGCCTTCGATGAACGCGAGGGTCTTGTCGCTCGCGCCCGACGCCTCGAACTCGCGGCGCACGTCGGAATTGAAAATGTCCTGATCGCCATTCGCGCCTACCACCAGCGTCGGCACGGTCACCTGCGGCAGGTTCGACGCCATCTTCGCATAGGATGACAGGCCGGACCACGTTGACAGCCACGCGTCGGGCGTAACGATCCGGCCGAGGCCGAAGGCCGAGTAATTGGCGAGATCAGGACGCGGCGAGATGATCGATCCAACGGCGCGTTCCGACGGATCGATCGACAGATCGAGATAGCTGGGATTGGCCTGCGTGCGATAAACGATCATGTAGTGCGGCGCCATCGCTCGCCGCGCAGCGTAGTTGCGATTGTCGGCGCTCGATGCGGCGAAGCCTGGCGTACGCGTGGCGGCGCGTCCGCGGCTGGTCTCCGCGATATGGCGCTGCGCTATCGCGTCGATTCGCGCGCATCGCGCAATTTGCGCCGCGCGGTATCGCTCGATGAAGTCCTTCGCGTATCGACTGGTGGCCGGCGGTGTACTGAAACCGTTGCGCTCGTCGTACATATCGAGTGCCGGATCGCTCGCAAGCGGATCGGACTCGTCGACGACGGCCGCATCAAGACACGACATCAGCACCATCCCCTGTCCCGGATGCGCGGCGAGCGCGATGTAGCCGTCGGCAGTCGGCAGATCGAACTTGTTCAGATCCGGCGGACCACCACCCGGCGGCTCACTTACCCGATTGCCCGCGGGCGTCCGCGCTTGCGAGTCGTAGTAGGCGAACAGCGAGCCGCCGCCGGAATTTCCGAGCATCACGATATTCTCGAAGTCTTCTTCTTCGCGCAGGTAGCGGATTCCCGCGGCGAGATCGAGCAGCAGATTTTCGTGGATCATCATCGCGTCGTTGTTCAGGTAGCGCGTGTTGAAACCGAACGCGGCGAAGCCGGCTTCGACCCAGTACGGAATTGAATAGTGCGTGCTGAAGTCGGCGCGCGGATGCGCCATGATCACGACGGTGCGGGGATTGCCACTCGCCGGCGTATAAAGGATGCCGCGCGATTTGCCGAAGTCGGCAGCGTAAAGCTGCACGGGCCGTTGGCGAATCGATGCGTCGATGTCGCCAAAGTCGATTGGATATCGCAACTGGTACTCGGCGGGTGCCTTGGGCATGTTCGGATCTCCGGCGCTCGCGCGTGCGCATCAGCCATCCGGCGCGAGCGTTCGTAGTCTTCCGCGATTTACCACATCTGTTGAAAAAAATCAGTGTGAGCCGGTCGAGCTGGCGAGCAGAAGAAACGGCATGGTGACATCCCGACAGCCCGTGGATAGACTCTGGCTGCGATGGCACGCGAAACCCGCAACGGCAAACAGGCTGGCAACGGCTTCGATTTGGTGGTCGACAACCGCAAGGCGCGGCATGACTTCTTCATCGAGGAGACGCTCGAGGCCGGCCTCGCGCTCACCGGCACCGAGGTCAAGTCGCTGCGGGCGCATCGGGCAAACCTGCGCGACAGTTACGCGCGCATTAAAAATGGCGAGGCCTTCCTCGAGAGCGTCCATATCGGCGCCTACGCGCCCGCGGGCCAGTTCAGCCACAAGGAAACCCGCGCGCGAAAACTGCTGATGCATCGGCGCGAGATCGATCGCTTGTGGGGCCGTGTGCGCGAGAAGGGTTATTCGATCGTCCCGCTGAAAATCTATTTCAAAGATGGCCGCGCCAAGGTCGAGCTCGGACTCGCCAAGGGCAAGCACTCGTACGACAAACGCGACGTGATCGCGCGCAGGACGTCTGATCGGGAAATCGAGCGCGCGCTGAAAGGACGCAACCGCTAGAGCAACACCTTCGCTCGTCGCGAGCTGGCGCAAATCCGCTGCAAGGCTCTGGAAGCTGACGACGCTCGCCGACAGTTGCGCGGGCGTGGCGCCGACGTTCGCCAGCACGCTCGCAACGCTGTCGTGAAATCGCGCTGGCTTGATCGCGAATTGCCGCGACTCGGCCAACGCACCTTTCTCGTTGAGGAAAAATCTTCGGTTCAGTGCGTACAGCACGAGCGTCATGAAACCCGCCGCGCGAAACAGGCAGCCCGCGACATACATCACGTCGGCGCGTTGGGCCGGCTTCGCGGCAATCGAGATTTCGAATTCGGCGTCGAACAGATGCTTGCTGATGGCAGCGTTGCGAAGCTTCGCGGGATACTCGCGCACCATCGATTTGAGTTCGGAGATCGCGTCACTCGCTGCGAAGAGTGGACGGCAGACGTGAATCTCGCCCGCATAAATCTGCATCTGAAATCCTAGCGGATGTCCGAGCTGGTAGACGCTGCGCACGTGACCTTTGATGCAGTCCTCGATCGCCTCGCGGACAGCGCCGATCTCACGATAGAGAAAGTCCACGTGATTGCCGCGAATCTCGAGCCAGCCGCCGCCGTTTACTCCGGGTCCCCATTCGCCGAACGACGTGACCAATCCATCTGCATGACGATCGTCCAGTTCCCGCGCAGCTGCTCCCAGAGCCGACGTGGAGAACGGATGCGCTCGTGTCGTAATAGATTCCGAGATCGATATCCGATCGATCGTCCGCGGTGCCGCGCGCACGTGATCCGCCAAGGACGATCGCTGCTATGCCATCTATCTTCGCGAGGCGCGCGACGACTTGAGCGAGTATCTGGTCGATTTCGATCTGAGTAGCCACTCGCGCAGCTTAGGTTGGTCTGCGGGATCGGGCAATGTCGTTAGTGCCTGAGAAACCTAACCCCTAACCCCTTCCCCTGGTGGAAGGGGAACCAGATTAAGAACCCTTCTGCGCGGGAAGGGAACAAGAAAAAATGCGTCGGGAGCTCAGGTGTTGGCTTGCGCGGATGCGTCGAGCGTTGGCGCGCTCGCTGCGCCGAGGAGCGCTTGCAGTCTTGCGATTCGCCGGCTGAGTGGGGGATGCGTCGAAAACAGGTTTGCGAAAAACCCTTCGTCGTCCTCGCGCACGCCCTCGCGCGGATTCACGATGAACAGATGGCCGGTGCCGGCGGTGCCCTGTTTCAGCGGCGACTCGATTTTTGCGATGTGCTCCAGCGCGCGCAACAACGCACGGGGGTTGCGGGTGAACTCGACTGACGACGCGTCGGCGAGATATTCGCGCTGCCGCGACACCGCCATCGCGAGCAATTGTGAAAAGATTGGCGCTAGCGCGGCCAGGATGATCACCGCAACTGTGATCAACGCCGCCGCCTGGTTGTCGCGATTGTTGCCGCCCCTGCCGCGCCCGCCGAAGCCGCCGAAGAACATCCAGCGGTAAACGAAATCCGACAGCATCGCGATTCCGCCTACCATCACCGCGATCATCATCATAGTGCGGATGTCGTAGTCGGCGACGTGCGACATCTCGTGTCCGATCACTCCCTGCAATTCTTCGCGATCCATCTGATCGACCAGTCCCTGCGTCACGCAGATGATCGAATGCGTGGGGTCGCGCCCGGTCGCGAACGCATTGGGCGACGGATCGTCGATGATGTACGGTTTTGGTACTGGCATCCGCGCCGCGGTCGCCATTTCATTGATCACGTCGAGTACTACTTGATGCTTGGGCGTGTCGGCCGTGAGCTCGCGGGCGTGAACCGAGAGCAATACCAGCGACGCGCCGCTGTAGTAGGACACCATCGACTGCGCTCCGGCGAAAACGAGCGCGGCAATAGTCAGTACCGGGAAGCCGACGAATTGTCCGTTGACTATCGCGATATCGCGCGCGGCAACGTCAAGCCCGAGCCCGAGCGCACCCAGCAGCAGCATAAACGCGATGACCAGCACCACGGTCTCGCGGCGATTGGTCGCTTCGAGAGCCCTGAAATTGCTTGCTGCCATCGAGCATGCCCGCTGCGGCGCGTCAGCTCAGGCGCGCGGAGCGGTCATCGAGAGATCGACCTTCGGGACGGCCTGGTCTTCCGGGGCGCCTTTGAAATATTCAGCGGCCTTGAACCCGAAGTTGCCGGCGATGAGATTGGTGGGGAAGCTCTGGATGCGCGTGTTCAGCTCGAGCACGACGTCGTTATACGCCTGTCGGGCGAAGGCAATTTGATTTTCCGTGGTGGTCAGTTCTTCCTGCAGCTTGAGCACGTTCTCGTCGGCCTTCAACTGCGGATAGTTTTCGATTACGGCAAGCAGCCTGCCGAGCCCGGTCGTGATCTGCGATTCCGCGGCCATGCGTGAAGCTTGATCCGGCGCGCTGATTGCCTTGGCGCGAGCCTCGACCACCTGGGTCAGGGTGTCGCGCTCGAACTGCATGTAGCCTTTGACGGCTTCGACGAGATTGGGAATCAGGTCATGGCGGCGTTTCAATTGTACATCGATCTGCCGCCACGAATTATCTACCTGGTTGCGCAGACTGACTAATCGATTGTAGGCAAAGACTGCCCACACGACGATAGCCACTACGATAATCAAAAATACCATTCGCTATATTCCCCCTGCGAGGCCGGTATCAAAGTGGCTTGGCAGTCCGCGCCCACGACGCCGGCGGTATCGATAGTATCGACCGCCGGCGCATGAGCCAATATTGAGTCCAGTCCGCCGGTTAGTTCTCGAACTCGACTTTGATCTTGAAGGGTTTGCTCTCAGGCCGCTTCGGCAGCGTCACTTCGAGCACGCCGTCCTTGTAGGCCGCCTTGATTCCTTCGTGGCTGGCGTCTTCAGGCATCGTGAACGCGCGGCGCATCGTGCCGTACGCACGCTCGGACACATGGACCTGCGCATCCTTCGACCATTCAGGCCGTTTGCGCTCGGACTCGACGATCAGATTTCCATCCTCGACGCGCACATCGACCGACTCGCTCTTGATGCCGGCCATCTCGAAATAGAAATGGTAGCCGTCCGCATCTTCGACGACATCTGCCGCCGGCGCCGCCTTGCGCGTAGGGCTCGAGCTCGTTCCACAACACGTTCCAGTGGCGAAGCAAAGAGTCATTTGGGGTGAAGCCGTTCATCCGCACTTCCATCTTAAGGGGAACCTCCTGCCGGTGATTCTTCCGGCGAAATTTTTTATTTCGGGGAGCCCGGCGCGAGGAAAGCTCTATCTGTCTTTCGCTCGAATCGCCTTGCGTCCCACAATTTCAAGGTAAGTACGAACTCGGAACCGTCAAGCGATGCTGTTCGCAAAAAGTCAAAATTTCAGCCAAAAAAGCCGCTATTTTGAGGGTTCCGCGGTCTTTGAGACGTTCGCGATCTCTTGAGCGAAACGCGCGGCCATCTTGCTATCGCCGTTGAGTTCGGCGATTTTCATACCCTCATTCAGCTCTTTGAGCGCGCGCGGAATCTCTCCCTTGCCGAGAAACACACCAACCTTGCGAAAGATGCGGGCGTAGAGCTCTCCTTTCTCGGCGGCATTCATGACGGCGAAATCGAGCGACGAAACTCGCGATACGATCCTCGACGGATCTATCACGTTGATCCAGCCGAAGCATGGTTACCGCTTCTCGGTCGAAGCGATTTTGCTTGGGCGCTTTGCGCGCGCGAGTGCGCGCGATCGAGTGCTCGAGTTGGGCGCCGGATGCGGCGTCGTCGCGATCATGATGGGCGCGCTGTACAGACCGCGCGAAGTCGTCGCGCTCGAAATTCAACCGGCGCTGGCGGAGATGGTCGCGCGTAACGCTGCGGCCAACCGCCTCGAATCGGTGCATGCGGTTTGCGCCGACCTGCGGCAGAGAAAAATTGCAGGCGTCGAACCGGCGAGCTTCGACCTGGTTGTCGCCAATCCTCCTTATCGTGCGATGGCCGCCGGCCGCGAGAATCCCGACCACGGCCGCCGCGTCGCGCGCGGCGAGAGCACTGCCACGCTCGCGGACTTCGTCGCTGCGGCGCGCCGGTACACGCGGCGCGGCGGACGCGTTGCATTTGTTTTCACCGCGCGGAGAAGCGCCGAGCTGATTTCCACGATGCGTACGAATAAACTCGAGCCAAAGCGCATCCGCTTCGTTCATCCGCAAATTGCCATGCCCGCGTCTGTGATGTTAATCGAGGCTCGCGCCAGCGGCGGAATCGAAGTAGCTATTGAGCCGCCGTTGATACTATATGAGCGGCCGGGAATATATACCGCAGAAGCTCGCGCATTACTCAGTTCGCCCTGACTGACTATTACTCGAGCTTCAGAAATTCGATCGCCTGATCCGCGGCGAAGTCGGGCTTTTCCATCGGCAGAAAATGCCCGGCGTCGGCGACGTCGAGCACGCGCCCATTCTTGAGCTGCTGCGCGACCATTGGGGACAGTGACGCGCCGAGCGAATCGCTGCTTTGCGCCGAACATTATAAGCAGCGGCGCCGTGCACCGGAGAATCCGCCCGAGCCCGTCGAACTCAAGCGAGGTGTCGTAGAATTTTGCCTCGACCTCGGGCGCGCACTTGAGCTCGCGCTTGCCGTCGCTCGTCGGGCGCGTACCGAACTCGCAATAGTCGCGCAGAATGTCCTTGCGCCAGGTGTCGTACGGAGGCTTGTGGTCGAAGTTCGAGAACATCGCTTCGACGCTGTCGAAGACGCGCTTGCGTTTCAGCGTTCGCTCGATGAACGGATTGCGCCAGCCGAGTTCCGGCGCGGTCGCCGATTCGAAGATGACGGGCTCGAGCAAAACCGCGCGTGAGATCAGGTCCGGTCGCTCGCAAGCAAGCGAACCAATAGCGGTTGCGCCCGCAGAGTGACCGATCGCCTTGACGCCCGACCAGCCCATCGCGGTTATAAAGCCTTCGAGATCGCGCATCGTCCATTCCCAGCTATACTCGCCGCCAGGCGCCGCGGAACTGTCGCCGTGACCGCGCTGATCGTAGCTATACACGTGACCGATCGCGCGCAGGCGCTCTGCGAGCGGCCGGTAGATGCGCCCGAGAAATCCGGTCGCATGCAGCAGGACGATCGGCGCGCCGTTGCCGCCCCAGTCCAGCGTATGCAGCCGGACGCCGTTGACGGTGACGAAGCTCGACTCCGGCTCGGTGAATTTCGAGTGGTCGCCGCGGGGTTCGATTTTTTCCATATCCAGAGGAGTCGATTGTCGGGGCGCAAGTTGCGCGATGTCAAGCGCGCGTTGCGGCGCGTTGCGCGCACTTCCGCTTTGCGATTAGCTCATCGTTCATGGCTCGGCTTGTATCTCAGGGAAAGTACCTGCTCGACGGCGCGCAAAAGTTCTACATTCGCGGCGTTTCGTACGGCCCGTTCCCGCCGAATTCGCGCGGCGAGAGATATCCCGAGCCGGAGCGCGCCGCCGCCGACTTCGCGTTGATGCGCCAGCTGGGCGCCAACGTGATTCGTCTCTACGTTCCGCCGCCGCCGTGGATGGTCGAGGCGGCGCAGAAGGCCGGACTGCGCATGATGCTCGGCATCCCGTGGCCGTTTCACATGGCGTTCCTCGACTCGGCCGAAATGATGCGCGAAATCCGCGAGGCCATCCGCAAGACGGTCGCCGAGACGCGCCAGTTTGGCGAGACTATCGCCGCCTACAGCATCGGCAACGAGGTTCGCTCCGACATCGTGCGCTGGCACGGGCCGCGCGCCGTCAGCAACTTTCTCGCCGAGCTGCGCGATCTCGGCAAACAAATCGATCCCGGCGCGCTGTTTACCTATTCGAATTATCCGTCGGCTGAATATCTCGATCTGAGTTTTCTCGATTTCATTTCGTTCAACGTCTATCTGCATCGCGAGGAAGACTTCCGCCGTTACCTGACGCATCTGATGGGACAAGCGGGCGAGCTGCCGCTGGTGCTCAGCGAAACCGGCATGGATACGATTCGCGAGGGCGAGCAACATCAAGCCGAGCTTCTTTCATGGCAGTGCCGCGCGGCATTCGAACTCGGACTGTCCGGCTTCATCGTGTTCGCGTTCACCGACGAATGGCACACCGGCGGCGCCGAAATAACCGACTGGGCATTTGGACTGACGCGGCGCGATCGATCGCCCAAGCTGGCCTTCGACGCGGTCGGCAAAGTGTTCAACGAGAGTCTGCCGCCTCCGCTGGCGGCCGCTCCCAAAGCGAGCGTGATTGTCGCCGCGTACAACGCAGCAGCGACGCTCGGCCAATGCCTCGCTTCGATTCGCGAGCTCAACTATCCGGATTACGAAACGATCCTCGTCGACGACGGCTCGACCGATACCACTTCTGAAATCGCCGGCCAGGCCGGAGTCCGCACGATTCGGGTCGAGCATAACGGCCTCGCCGCGGCGCGCAACGCAGGCGTCGCCGCCGCATCCGGTGAAGTCGTCGCGTTCATCGACGCCGACGCGCGCGCCGATCGCGACTGGCTGTATCATCTGATCGAGACGATCGGGCGTCGCGACGCAGCCGCGGCGGCCGGGCCGAATTTCGCTCCCGATCCGCAATCCGCGCGCGCGGCCGCGATGGCTGCCGCGCCTGGACTGCCGCGCGAAGTGCGCGCCGGCGACGATCGCCTCGCGCAACTGTGCGGATGCAACATGGCAATCACCAAGACCGCGCTGCTGAAGGCTGGCGGTTTCGATCCGATGTTCACTGCGGCGGGCGATGACGTCGATCTCTCGTGGCGTCTCGCGGCGTTGGATGAAACGCTTGCGTATGCTCCTGGAGCCGTCGTGATTCACGAACGGCGCGCGACGCTCGCAGCCTATCTGCGCCAGCAGCGCGGCTATGGCGTCGGCGAAGGCCTGCTGTTCCGCAAATATCCGCTCCGAACTGCGGACCAGGACGGCATCTACGCGGGCCCCTCATGGATCGGCTCGCTCTTCGGCGGCGCGCGAGTGTACTACGGCGAATTCGGCCGCGGCCTCTTTCAAACAGTTTATTCCGCCGGAAATTCCTACGTTGATCTGCCACTGACCATTCAATGGATCGGGCTGTCGCTGATCCTTCTGATCCTCGGCAGCGTCAATCGCTTGCTGGGCGTGCTCGGCGCCGGCGGAATCGCGTTTTCAATATTGGCCGCGGCAGCAGGCGCCGCATCGGCGCCATTGCCGCGCGCGCATTCCGGCCCGTCAGCGCGAATCTATCTCTGGATCGTCAGTCTGCTGGGTCCGCCCGTTCGCAGTCTCGCCCGCGAGCGCGTCAAATGGCGATTCGAACCTGCCGCTGATGGTGGCAGATCCCAACGGGCCGGTTAAACTGAGTGGCAGATTTGAATTCGTTGCCACCGACGCTGCCGCGAAGATCGATTCCGCGACGATTCTCGCCGCGTTGCGCAACGCGCTGGTTCGCAGCGGCGTCGCGGTCGCCGAGACCGACGGCTACCAGTCCTATGATCTCGAAATCGTCGTTCCACCAATGATTCGTGTGCCGATAAACTCGTTGCGGCAGAACGACGGCAGCATCGCTTTGCTCTGGCGCGTTCGCCCCGCCCCGCGACGTGCGTTGATCGCCGCGGCAGTCACGTTCGTTTTGCTTGCGGCGGGCTTTTCGCTCGGGGCAGCAATCGTCGTCGTTGCATTAGCCGCAATCGCGGCAGGACTGCTGGCGCTTAACCGCGCGCGACGAATTCCTGCGATCATCAAAGCTTGCGCCGCATGAAGTTGCCGGCTCGCTCGGAATCTCAATCGCGACGCCTTCGGAAGATAAAGCCTGATGGGCACGCTGGAACTCTACGGTCACGCGATTCGCAGGTTGCGCCCGCATCTTGGCCGCCTCGCGCTCGCGATCGCCGGCGTGCTGATGGCGTCCGCGACCGAAGTCCTCAAGCCGTGGCCGCTCAAAATCGTGATCGACAACGTGCTCCGCGGCGCGCCGCTCGTCAGCAAATGGATTCCGCCGATGCCGCGGGCCGAGCTGCTCATCGCCGCCTGCATCAGCCTCGTCATTCTGTACGCGATGCTTGGCCTGCTCAACGTGATGACCAACTACGTCACCATCTCGATCGGCCAGCGCATGGTCAACGAGTTGCGCGCGATGCTGTTCGAGCACCTGCAGCGCCTCTCGCTTTCATTCCATCGGCGGCGCGAAGTCGGCGACCTGATGGTGCGCATCACGTACGACACCTACTCGATTCAAACGATCGCGATGAACGGCTTCTTCCCGGTACTGTCGTCGCTGATTCTGCTCGGCGGGATGTTCGTCGTCATGATCAGGATGGACGAGACGCTGACGCTGGTCGCGCTCGCGATCATCCCGATGCTGATTTTGTTGATCATGTCGATCAGCGGGCGTATCGACGCGATTGCCGGCGGCGCGCGAATCAAGGAGAGCCGCCTCTACACCGTCGCCCAGAGCGCGCTCGCCGCGATTCATGTCGTGCAGGCCTTCACTCGCGAAGGCGAGTCGTACCGCGAGTTCGTCGAGTCGAGCAGCGCGAGCCTCGACGCCACGCTGCGCTTGTACACCCTGCAAACGCTGTACGCCGGCGCGGTCGGCGTGCTTGATCGCATGCGGCACCGCAACCGTGATTTACCTCGGCGCGCAGCACGTCCTCGACGGCCGCCTCAGCATCGGCGACCTGATAGTTTTCACCACTTACCTCGCCTCGCTCTATTTGCCGGTGAACCAGATCTCGCAAACCTACGGACAGATCGAAGGCGCGAAGGCTGGTCTTAGACGATGCCTCGAGTTGCTCGCGATCGATCCCGAAATCAAGGATCGTCCCGGCGCGCAGACGCTCGGCCGCGCGCGCGGCCAGATCGAGTTCGACAATGTCGTATTCGCTTACGAACCCGGCCGCACTGTCCTCAAGGGGATCAGCTTCAAAGCCTCTCCCGGCGAGACGATCGCGATTGTCGGCCCGAGCGGCTCCGGGAAAACCACGATGGCCAGTCTGCTCGCGCGCTTCTACGAACCGCAGGAAGGCGCGATCAAGCTTGACGGCAACGACACGCGATACCTGACGCTCGATTCGCTTCGCGGCAACATTGCGATTGTGCTGCAGCCGCCGCTCGTGCTCGGCGACACGATGCGCGTCAACGTCGCGTTCGGGAAGCCGGCGGTCGACGACGCCAGTGTGATGCGCGCGATCGAGATGGCGCGTCTCGGCCCGGTGCTCGCCAAGTTGCCGAAGGGTCTCGACGAAGTGCTGGGGCAGGGCGGTCACAGTCTGTCCGAAGGCGAGGCGCAGCGCGTGACGATCGCGCGCGCGCTGCTCAAGGACGCGCCGATTCTGATCATGGATGAACCCACCAGCGCGCTCGACGCTGAGACCGAATCGATGGTGCTCGCTGCCGTGCGCGAAGCGATGCGCGGGCGGACCACGCTGGTGATTGCGCATCGCCTCTCGACGGTGCAGAAGGCGGATCGCATCCTGGTGCTGCGCGACGGTGCGATCGTCGAGCACGGCACCTTCGACGAGTTACTGGCTCTAGGCGGCTTCTTCAGCTACCTCTACAACATCCAGGCGTGGACCCGCGAAGCTGCGGGCTAGAGATTTTCAAATGCTTACAATTGGGCTCACTGGCGGAATCGGTTCGGGCAAGAGCACGGTCACGCAGATCCTCGGCGAGTTCGGCGCGGAGATTCTCGACGCCGACAAAGTCGCGCACACCACCTACGCGCCCGGCGGCCCCGCTTACGACGCCGTCATCGCGGCCTTCGGCGCGCAGGTGCTCGCGCCTGATCGGACCATCGATCGCAAGCAGCTTGGCGCCATCGTGTTTGGAAATCCCGAGCAGCTGAACAAGCTGACGTCGATCGTATGGCCGGCGACGCGCGAGAGCATGCATCGGAAAATTGCCGAATTGCGCGCGAAGGGCGCGACGCTGCCGATAGTCGTCGAGGCGGCGATATTGATCGAGGCGAACTGGCAGTCGCTGTTCGACGAAATCTGGCTCGTGCGCGCGCCGCGCGAGCAGGTCTGCGCCCGCATCGAAAGTCAGCGCGGGCTCAAGCCGTCGGAGACTGAGGCGCGAATTCGCGCGCAGTTGTCCGACGAGGAGCGCTGCAAGCACGCAAGCTTGATAATCGAAAACAACGGCACGCTCGAAGAGCTTGGCGAGCTGCTGAAAGAAATCTGGGCTGAAGCCCTGAAGCGCAACGGCTAGATCCTAAGCGCCGCCAGCACCGCAAACGTCACGACCTCGGCCAGCGCGCATCCTCCCGCCAGCATGTAGCCCGACGCGCCGCGCATCCGCCGGCTCAGCACCAGCCGCATCGCAAGGATCGTCAGCGCGAGCGCGATGATCACCGCCAGCCCGACGTTCTGATACAGCCCCATCGTGAGTCCCAGCGCGACCACGCTCGACACGGCGAACTCGCGAAACGAAATGCCGCCTTCGTAGGGGATGCCGAGCCCCCAATGCTCCAGCGGCTTCAGCCCGTAGCCGATCGGAATGATCGCCCATCGCGACAGCATCATCGCCATCACGATTGCGGCTGCGCGTCCCGCGTCGTCGGCGATTCGCGACAGGCACCAGGCCTCGAATACGAACGCGACGATGGCCGCGGCCGCTCCCACTGGTCCGATTCGCGCGAGCCCGGTCGATGCCGGCCGCATGCCGCGGCGCAGCACCTCGGCCGTGTCCGCCACTCCGCGATTCACCAGCCCCAACGACAGCGCCGCTCCCGCTATCAGCACGATGAACGAGCGTCCAACCGTCCGGCGACCAAGCCTGCGGCTCGATCGACGGTTGCGAGAACGACGCCGAGGACGAATCCGATAATCGGAAAATAAATCATCGCGCGCGAGCGCTGCGCCGCGCTGCCCTGCGATCTTTCGTCGAGGATCGGCCACAGCGTCAGCGTCGCCGTTGCCAGCACTGCCTCGAACAGCAGGTCGCGCACGCTGGGAAAAGTCGTTTCGCTCGCCGATTCCATCGGGATCGAGGTTGATTACAACAGATTGCGGCGGCGCTACGATAGGCGCAGAGAAAAAATGAAAATTCTGGTGATGGGCGCGGGCGCGGTTGGAGCTTACTTTGGCGCGCGGATGCGAGCGGCGGGCGAGGACGTCGTATTGTGCGCGCGCGGTGAAAATCTGCGCGCGATTCGCGAGCACGGTCTCGACATCACCAGCATTCGCGGCGATCTGCGCATCGAGGTCCCCGCCACCGACACGCCGCGCGACTTTGCGCCCTACGATCTGATCCTGTTCTGCGTGAAAGCCTACGACACCGACGCCGCCGCGCGGGCGATTCAAGGATGCCTGAAGCCGGACGGCGTGATTCTGACCCTGCAGAACGGCGTCGAGAACGAAGCCAAGCTGGCCGCGATCTTCGGCCGCGACGCGGTGATGGGCGGCAACGCGCGAGTGGGAGTCGAGATGGTCGCGCCGGGCAAAATCGTTCACCTCAGCACCGGCCACATCGACTTCGGCGAACTGGACGGCCGCGAGACCGATCGCGCAAAGGCGATCGCCGAAATGTTTCAACGCGCCGGCATACTCGGCCAACTCTCAGGCGACATCATGACTGCGCGATGGGACAAGCTGATCTGGAATGGCGCGCATCAACACGGTGACGACGCTAACGCGGCGGCGCGTCGGCGAAATTCTCGACGATCCCGAAGGCGTGAAACTCCTGCGCACCCTGATGGAAGAAATCGTCAGGTGGCGCGTGCCGAGGGCGCAAAGATTTCCGACGACCGCATCGAGGCGTACATGGCCCACTCGCAAAAGAACCTGCGCGCGCTGAAGACCTCGACTCAGCAGGATCTCGAACGCGGCAAAACGCTCGAATACGAAGCCTTGAGCGGCGCAGTAGTGCGAGCAGCCCGCCGCCACGGCATCAGCGTCCCCGCAGTAGAAACCATCTACGCGCTGATGCGACTGCTGGACACCGCCCCCAAGCTTCCCACAACCTAGTACGGGGACGAAACGGACCCGACGCGCGACGCAACCTGAAAACCGTGCTAGAGTCCTCAAACAGGGCCGCAAGCGAATCCGAACCGCGGATAATGCCGACGTCCTTGTAGTCACGAGAGGGAGGTTGGGAGCATGGATCGTATCGATGGGAAGACCGCATTCATAACTGGAGGAGCGCGCGGGATCGGACTTGGTATCGCTCGCGCCTTCGCTCGAGCTGGCGCGAAGCTGGCGCTCGCGGATATCGATCAAGCCTCGCTGGCCGCAGCAAAATCCGAGCTCTCGGACTTAACCGAAGTTGAGACGTTCGTGCTCGACGTCCGCGACCGCTCGGCTTACGTGCGAGTCGCCGACGAAACGGAATCTCGACTCGGTTCAGTGTCAATTCTCTGCAATAACGCCGGAGTGGCCGGAAGCCAGCACGTTACGCGCCTGACTTACGAATATTGGGACTGGGTAATCGGAATTAACCTGACCGGAGTGATCAATGGAGTCCAGACTTTCCTGCCGCGGATGCTCAAACGAGGCGGTGGCGGACATATAGTCAACACAGCTTCGGGTGCGGGACTCGTCGCCACGTCCTCCGGTGTCTTATACACCACCTCGAAATTCGCGGTGGTAGGTCTTTCGGAATCCCTGCGGCTCGAGCTCGAACCGTTCAAGATTGGTGTCAGCGTGTTGTGCCCGGGTCCGGTCAATACGCAAATCATATCGAACACCAACGAAACGCGGCCCCCATCGTCGGCGACCGCCGAGGAAACGAAAATGTGGGAAGCCGCACTCACGCGAGCCAAAGCCTTCCTGGCCGCGGGCGTCGATCCTAACGAGGTTGGCGAAATGGTTCTCGCCGCCGTGAAGGCCAATCGCCTCTATATCCATACCGATCGAATCGTAGCGGGACTGATCGAGGCGCGAGCCAAAGCCCTGCTCGATGCGCTGCCGCCGGCGAAATAAGCGGCCACAAGTCCCATCACCGCGCATCTGCGCGCGGCGAACGCGGAGACCTAGTTCGGCACTGAGTCGGCGTCGCCCTTGCGCACGCCCATCAGGTAGGCCTGGATGAATTCGTCGATCGCGCCGTCGAGTACCGCGCTGGTGTTGCCGACCTCGACGCCCGTGCGATGGTCCTTGACCATCTGGTACGGCTGCAGCACGTACGAACGGATCTGGCTGCCCCACGCGATATCTTTTTTATCCTTGCTGAACTTCTCGAGCTCTTCTTTTTTCTTGCGCTGCTCGAGCTCGAACAGCCGCGCGCGCAATATCTTCATCGCCATCGCGCGGTTCTTATGCTGCGAGCGTTCATTCTGGCAGGTCACGACAATGTTGGTCGGGATATGCGTGAAGCGCACCGCCGAGTCGGTCTTGTTGACGTGCTGGCCGCCGGCGCCCGACGCGCGGAACGTATCGATTCTCAAGTCGGCGGGATTGATGACTATCTCGATCGTGTCGTCCACCGCGGGGAAAACAAAGACCGACGCGAACGACGTATGGCGCCGCGCGTTCGAGTCGTACGGCGAGATTCGCACCAGCCGATGTATCCCGGCTTCGGCCCGCAGGTATCCGTACGCGAAGTCGCCCTCGACCGTCAGGGTTGCGCTCTTGATTCCCGCGCCGTCGCCCGGCTGCAGGTCGGCAATCTCGGTCTTGAAGCCGCGCCGCTCGGCCCATCGCAGGTAGAGCCGCAGCAGCATCTCGGCCCAGTCCTGCGCCTCCATGCCGCCGGCGCCGGGATGGATCGAAACGATCGCGCCGAGGCGATCGTACTCGCCGCTTAGCATCAGCCGCAGTTCCTGGCGTTCGAGCTCGGCCCGCGACGTCTCGAGCGCTGCGCCAGTCTCGTGCGCCGCTTCGGAATCGTCGCCGCCTTCCTCTTCGGCCATCTGCAGAAAGACGCGCGCCTCGTCGAGCTTGTCGCGCAGCATCTTGTAGCCCGCGAGCTGAGCGCGAATCTGCTCCTGTTCCTTGAGCGCGGCTTGCGCGGTCTCCTGCCGGTCCCAGAAGCCGGGCTGGGCGGATTGTTCGACGAGTTGGTTCTGGCGGACGGTCAGTGCGGGGACGTCAAAGACGCCTCCCGAGCTTTTCGGCGCGGTCGTCGAACTCGGAAAGCTGCTGTCTCATATCGCTGAGCATCGGAAGTCACACCTCAAGCCGGCATCAGCCGGCGACCTCAGTATTATGCCATGAAGTGTCAGTCGGATTAATGGGGCCGGCCGTTTGCCAGAACCCGTCGCGATCGAACCGGCTCGACTTCGAGTATTGCCGGGCGCGGCCATCGCCACGCCATGATCAATCCGATCGCCGTCAGCATGAAGCAGGTCTCCGCGAACACGTCGCCTACCATCGTGTAGAGCGTGCGCACCGGGCCGCCATGACACGTTCACAATCTCGGTGCCGCGCGTGAACAGCGGCGTGCGATTCGTGATCTCGCCGGACGGCTCGATCAGCGCGCTGATTCCCGTGTTCGCGACGCGCACCATCGGGACCTTGGTCTCGACCGATCGCAGCGCCGCCATCGCGAGCACCTGGTAGGGCGCCGAACTCTCGCCGTACCACGCGTCGTTGGTGATATTCACCAGCACGTCGGCGCCTTCGTTCACCTCGCGCCGCGTGAGATCGGGAAAAATACTCTCGTAGCAGATCAGAATCCCCAGCGTCGCGCCTTTGACTCTGAACAGCGTCTGCTCCTTGCCAGGGATCATATCGCCGAAGCCTTCCACGATCTTGTTGACGAAGTAGCCGAGGATCGCGCGAGCCGGAACGTACTCGCCGAACGGCACCAGCTCGATTTTGTCGTAATGCGCATCGACTTCGCCCTGGCCGTTGGCCGACACCAGGTAGGCGCGATTGTAAAAGCCGATGCGCCCGTCCTGCACCGCCAGCGCCGGCGCTCCGAACAGCAGCGGCTCGCCGATATTTTTCGCCAGCGTCAGCAGCGCGGTGCGATACTCCGCGTCGCTCGCAAGCTCGGCGGGATACTGATCGTCGGGCTGGAACAGGAACGCAGCCGCCGCCTCGGGCCAGACAATCAGATCGGCGCCGCGCCTTCGCCGCCGCCGCGGTCTCGTCCTGGTAAACGCCGTAACTGGTTGGCAGGAACTTCGGATCCCATTTGAGCGATTGCGGGATATTCCCCTGCACCATCGCGACCTTGAAGCTGCCGGTGCTCGGCGCGTTCTTCAGATCGTTGATTCGCCACGCGCCAAACGCGACCAGCGCGATCATCAAGCCGGTCAGCGCGCTCAGGCTGACGGTCTGCAGGCGATAGATGCCGCGGCGGAAAATCACGACGTACACCACGGCGTTGAAGAACACGATCAGCGCCGACACGCCGTAGACTCCGGTGAACTCGGCGAACTGGATCAGTTCCAGGTTGCGGTAGGCCGCGTAGCCGAGCAGGTTCCACGGGAACGACGCGGGCACGTAGGTGCGAAACCATTCGAGCGCCGTCCACGCTATCGGCATCGTGAGCACGGCGGGAAGTCGCATCCGCCGCGCGACGAATTCGCCCGCCCAAATCGCAACCGCCGAGTTGATCCCGACGATCGCCGCCAGCGCCAGCATCGGGAAAATCGCAAACGCCATGTGCACGTCGGCGAAGTCGTGCAGCGGAATCGGAATCCAGTAGAGCGAGACGACGTTGGCGGCGAATCCCTGCAGGTACGCCCACCAGAAAACGCGCCGCATACTCTCGCCTTCGATCACGTAGAACAGCGGCACCAGCGCGACCCACGCGAGCAGGCTGTAATCGAACTTCGGAAACGCCAGCCCCATCGCGAGGCCGCTGGCTACGGCGAGCGCCGCGCGCGTTGCGTTGTTCGACGACATCGTCAGGCGGGCGAGCCAAACATCTCGGCTATCGGAATCACGCCGGCGCATGGCGGCCGGCCGTCGAAGCGCTCGAAAATCTCGTCCACGTCCTTCCAGGTTTCGACCAGCGCGGCCGCAAGCGGCGGCTCGAACCCGAGATCGCCGGCGACGCGCCATTCGCGCTCGAAGCTCCAATCGACCGGCGGAGTCTTGTCGAGTTCGAGCGACACCACGCGCCAACTCTCTTCCGGTGCGAGGATTTTTTCAGCCTCGCGCCATGGCAGATAAATCACCGGCCGCGCACCCATCGTGAAAGCATACCGCTTGTCGACCGCGACGCCGAATGGTTCGTAGCGGCGGCGATTGCGCCGGTCGAGAATCGTGCGCAGCTCGGCTATCGGCACGTCGAACATGCAGACCGCAGGATGCGCGCCGCGAACCATCCGGCTGCCGCCGCGGATGACGCCGTCCCTGAGAATCGCGACGAGGTTATCCAGTGCGGTCGCGGAGGTCGAGGCGCGCGTGAAATGCGTCAGCATCGCGACCGCGGGAATCGTGGGATTTTCGCGCTTCATCGCGATGACACTCTGCGCCGCGGCGCGACGACGCGTCGTTGATCGATCTTCGCCGCCAGCGCGCGCTCGCGCGCGAACATCCGGCGCGCGTCGGCCGGCGAGCGCTCATGGTCGTAGCCGATCAGATGCAGAAAGCCGTGAATCAGCAGCCGGCGAATTCGCGACGCGGGACTGACGCGATACTCGCGCGCCTGTCGGAGCGCGGTGTCGATCGAGATCACCACGTCGCCGACCGGAAGTCCCGGACTGTTCTTCACACTGCGTGGATCCGGCGGCGCGGCGCCAGCCTGTTCGATTTGCGAGAACGAGAGAACGTCGGTGGGCGTATCGATTCCGCGATAGTCGCGATTCAGCCGCCTAATCGCGCGATCCGTCGTGAGCGTGAGCGACAGCTCGCATTCGGCAAGACCGGCAGCGCGCATCAGCCGGTCGGCGTCAGCGCGATAGCCCGCGCGCGTAGCCACGTCCGCGCGCCGTCGCGCATCGGAACTCGACCGCCACGCGCTTCAATCCCGATGGTTGCCGTCAGTTTGCGAGGCCGGGCCGTCGGCGTTGAACGATTCGTAGGCCTTGATGATCGACTGGACCAGCCGATGCCGCACGACGTCGCGGTCGTTGAACCGCACGAACGAAATGCCGGGCGTGTTGCCGAGCACGATGCTCGCTTCCTTCAGCCCCGACAGCTTGCCGCTGGGCAGATCGATCTGCGTGACGTCGCCGGTGATGACGGCCTTCGAGTTGTAGCCGAGCCGCGTCAGGAACATCTTCATCTGCTCGGAGGTCGTGTTCTGCGCCTCGTCGAGGATGATGAACGAGTCGTTGAGCGTGCGCCCGCGCATGAAGGCGAGCGGCGCGACCTCGATCGTCCCGCGCTCGAGCATCCGGCGCGCGCGATCGAAATCCACCATGTCGTGCAGCGCGTCGTAGAGCGGCCGCAAATACGGATTCACCTTCTCGGCGAGGTCGCCGGGCAGGAAGCCGAGCTTCTCGCCCGCTTCGACCGCCGGCCGGCACAGCACCATCCGCGTGACCTGGTTTTTCATGAGCGCCGCCAGCGCCATCGCCATCGCAAGGTAGGTCTTGCCGGTGCCGGCGGGGCCGATGCCGAAAACGATATCGTGATTGCGAATCGAGTCGATATAAAGTTTCTGGTTGATGCTCTTGGGCGAGATGACGCGCTTGTTGGCCGAGACGTAAATCGTGTCGAGGAAAATATCTTTGAGTTCGGCGTTGCGGTCGCCGCGAATAATTCGAATCGCGTACTCGACGTCGCTCGGATAAATCGGGTAACCGTGCTTCAGCAGATCGTAAACCTCGCCGATCACCTTGCCGGCGAGCGCCTGCTCGGCGTGCGGGCCCGAGATTCGCAGCGAAGTGCCGGTGACTCCGATACGCACGCCCAGCGCTGATTCTATCGTGCGCACGTGCGCGTCATGCTGACCGAGCAAATCGGTAAACAGACGCGGATCGTCGAAATGGAGTTCGAGCGAGTCTTCGGTGGCTAACTGGGAAATCGCCGGGGCCTCTTGAGGTACTGCTTTCGTCGCTATCGCCCGCCGGTAAGGAGTCGTTCAAGCACCGGCGAAGGTAATGGTAGTCATTTCGCAGAGCGTATGAAAGTGCTTGGGAGATGCCAGTGGTTGAAGAGCCTAAATTTAATGTGGAACCCGCCGTGGGTTCACACCTCCCTGGGCAGGGGTGACCCCTGCACCCAGTGTTAAGAGAAGATGCGGGACTTCGTCCCTGTTAGCAACTTTTTCCTACGTCCGGTTCCCCTTCCACCAGGGGAAGGGGTTAGGGGTTAGGTCGCAAGGATCAACCACAACATCATCTCTGCATAAAATACTTACGACACCAGCGCGGCGACTCTCGCGAGCGCTTCGTCCAGCTTGGATGCGTCGCGGCCGCCCGCCTGTGCAAGATCAGGACGCCCGCCGCCGGTGCCGCCAACGATCGGCGCGATGTTCTTGATGATGTCGCCGGCTTTGATCTTCGCGATCAAATCGGGCGTCACCGCTACCAGCAGCGCCACCTTGCCTTCGCCGAGGTCGGAGCCGAGCGCGACGACCGCAGAGCCGTGCTTTTGACGCATCCGATCGGCCATCTCGCGCATCGTGCGCGGATCGACGCCGTCCAGCTTGCGCGTCACTACCTTGACGCCGTGGATGTCGCGCACATCTTCTTCAGATGCGGCGCCGCCGGCTCCTGAAGCCAACTTCTGCTCCATCGCGCGGAGCTTCTTTTCGAGCTCTTTTTCACGCGCCAGCAGTTTTTCGAGCCGCTCGACCGCCGCGCCGTCGCGCGCGCCGAGCTGCGAGCCAATCTCTTCGAGAATCTTTTCCCGCTTGCGAATCGTTTCGAGCGCGCCCTGTCCGGTCGCCGCTTCGATTCGCCGCACGCCCGCCGCGACTCCGGATTCCGCTTCGAGCTTGAACACGCCGACATCGCCGGTGCGCGAGATGTGCGTGCCGCCGCATAGCTCGACCGAAAAATCGCCCATCCTGACCACGCGCACGCGGTCGCCATACTTGTCGCCGAAAAACGCGAGCGCGCCCGCCTTGATCGCGTCGTCGTACGCCATCTCCTCGACCGTCACCGCGGCGTTCTCGCGGATGCGCGCGTTGATTTCTTCCTCGATAGTCGCGAGCGCGTCGTCCTTGACCGGTCCCTGATGCGCGAAGTCGAAGCGCAGCTTGTCGGGATCGACGAGCGAGCCCGCCTGATGCACCGAACTGCCGAGCACGTCGCGCAGCGCGTAGTGCAGGATATGCGTCGCGGAATGATTGAGCCTCGCGGCGTCGCGGCGAAGGCGATCGACCTTCAAGCGTAACGCGCGCGCCGCGGGCGAAGTCGCCGGCCTCGCCGCGCAGAATTCGTCCGACATGAACGATCGAGCCTTCGGCCTTGCGCGTGTCGGATACTTCGAGAATCGCGCCCGACGCCGTCTCGATAACGCCGCGGTCTCCTACCTGGCCGCCGCCTTCGGGATAGAAGGGCGTCTCCGCGACGACGACTGCGA
Organism: uncultured delta proteobacterium; assembly: GCA_963747845.1. Taxonomy (GTDB): domain Bacteria; phylum Desulfobacterota; class Binatia; order Binatales; family Binataceae; genus Binatus. Next base: position 17,656 of record CAVVGR010000010.1, on the reverse strand, counting down.
CGTGATCGCCATCTCTGCCTCCCGCCGCGAGCACTTCGGACTCGCTCTCGTAGCTGTGATAGCCGACGAAGCGCGACGCGGTGCCCGCGCCGAGACTGATCTCAGGTGCGACGGCGTCATCCTTGCGCGCCGCGCGTCCGCGCTCTTTCTGCTCGTCCATCAAGCGGTTGAAGCCCGCGAGGTCCACGTCGATCGAATGATTGCGCAGCACGTCCTCGGTCAGGTCGAGCGGAAAGCCGTAGGTGTCGTAGAGCTTGAACGCCACTTCGCCCGGCAATGTATGACCACCGCTCTGCTTGATGCGCGCGAGTTCCGAGTCAATCAGCTCCAGGCCGCGATCGAGTGTCTCGCCAAAGCGCGATTCCTCCTGCGTGATCACGTCGGCAGTCTTCGCTGCCGCAGCTTTGATCTCCGGATACGCGGCGCCCATCGCCTCGACCACGCCCGCATGCGCCATCGCGAGGAACGGGCGATGGATTCCGAGATAGCGGCCGTGACGCGCGGCGCGCCGAATGATCCGGCGCAGCACGTACTCGCGATCGGTGTTGCCGGGCACGATGCCGTCGGCAATCAGAAACGTCATCGTGCGCGCATGGTCAGCGATCGCGCGAAACGAGATGTCGCTCTCTTCCTTCTGGCCGTAACGCGCCTTGTCGCCGAACTGCTGCGCGGCCTCTTCGATTTTGTGCACGATCGTCTGGAACAGATCGATGTCGTAGTTGCCGAGGATCTTGCCCGTCTCAAGACTCTGCAGCGCTGCCGCGGTTCGCTCGAGCCCGGTGCCGGTGTCGACGTGCTTCTTCGGCAGCGGAGTCAGTACTCCGCTGCCGTCGCGGTTGTATTGAATGAAAACCAGGTTGCCGAGCTCGATGAAGCGCTCGCATCCGTCGACATTGACGAAGCATTTCTGGCCCGCGTGATTCTTTTCGGGACTGCACGCGGCCTCGCCGCGGTCGATGCTGATTTCCGAGTTGGGACCGCATGGCCCGGTCTCGCCCATCTCCCAGAAATTATCCTTGTCGCCGAATTGCAGAATCCGATCGCGCGGCAGCACGTCCAGCTTGATCCAGATGTCCTCGGACTCCTTGTCATCCTTGTGAACGGTCGCGTAGAGCAGGCCCGGATCGACTCCCCAGACCTTGGTGATCAGGTCCCAATGCCAGCGAATTGCCTCTTCCTTGTAGTAGTCGCCAAACGACCAATTCCCGAGCATCTCGAAAAACGTGTGATGGTAAGTGTCGCGGCCAACCGCTTCGAGATCGTTATGCTTGCCCGAGATGCGCAGGCATTTCTGACAATCCGCGACGCGCACATGTGGCGGCGTGCGCAGGCCGAGGAAATAGTCCTTGAACGGCACCATGCCGGCGTTGGTGAAGAGCAGGGTGGGGTCGCCCTTGGGAATCAGCGACGCCGACGGCACGATCGTGTGACCGCGCTCGGCGAAGAAATCTAAAAAAGATTGACGGATTTTTGCCGTAGTCCAGCGCATACGGATGATTCTAGTTCAGACGCGGTCGCGAAAGAATAATTAGAAGTCGCGCGGAGGGGAAGGGTAAATCACTTAATCTAATGTGAAACCCGCGGTCGGTTTCACGCTTCCTTCGGCAGGGGTGACCCCTGCACCCGGTATTAAGAGCGAAATCGCGCGGACGGGATTTCGCTCAGGTGGGGTTGAGGATAGGAGTGCTGGTCCGAATCCCTCGCCCGTTACTCCACGGGAGAGGTTAGGTGAGGGTTCTGCGATTCGAGCTACAAGTGCGCAACGTCGCCATCTGCGTTCTTCTTAGCTTCGCCCTGTGCGTTCGCTCGTAGCGGCTTGTCCGGGATTGGTTATTCAAAGCAGCGTTCTTACTGCGCCATCCGGTTGGCCCAGACCGAAGCGTCGGACACACTGGATGTATGGACATCAGTATCGACGCGCCTGGCCGCAGCCGCGAGAATTTCTCCTTTACCAATTTTTTTCTTTCGCATAAGGGCGATCTGACGCTGGCTTTTTCGGCGTTCGTGTACCTCGTGAGCCTCGCCGCCCTAATGTTTACCCATTGGAGGACTTCGTCGGAGATTGCGGTCTCGATGGCGGAGGCGGCGCTTATCGGCGGGCTCTGCGACTATATCGCGCTCAAAATGATCTTCGAGCGGCGATGGTACCTGCCCAACTCGGGCGTGCTGCCGCGCAATCGCGCGAAGCTTATCGACGGAATCGCCGCCACTATCGAGAACGAATGGCTCACGCCGCAGATGATCGGGCGCAAGCTCAGCGACATGGACCTCGTCGGCCGCCTCGGCACTTACCTGCAGGAGCTCAAGCTCAACGACGTGCTGGGGCAGGCCGGGCTCGAGCGGATAATCGGTAACATTATCGACTACCTGGAATCGCCGGAGAAACGCGACCGGCTCGAGAAAGTTCTCAAGCGAATGCTGCCGAAGACGGTCACGCGAATCTACGCCGTCATGAGCCGGTTCGGCGCGGAGTCGATCGGCTCGCGAATCGCGGCGAACCTGCGCAAGCGGCTGCCGGAGCTGCAGAACGATCCCGAGCTGCGCGACACGATCGAGAGCGCGATCCATGAGTTCGGGCGCAGCTGCATGATCCCGAGAGCTACGCGAATCAGTTTGCGCAAAAGTTGATCGACAACCTGGTGCGCCGCACGGTCGAGTCGAGCCGCGGTCAGATTACGCTGATGGTTCGTGAGAACCTGGCGCGGCTGTCGGACGATCAGATCAGGATTCAGATTGAATCGAAGACGCGGACCCATCTGGACTGGATTCGGGTCAACGGCGGGCTGTTCGGAGCGTTTTTCGGGCTGCTGTTCGCGCTATCGCGAATACTGTCGCATAACGGCCCGGCGATACTGGCGCATTTTCATATCGCGATGTGAAGGGAATATTCTTTGCCTCGCCCATGAGGGGAGGTCATAGACACGCGGCCGACGCGCTTCCTCGCGCGGGGGGTGAGGACCAATTTTGCTGAGGATTCAGGATGTGCGGCGCCGCAGACAATCGCGCCGCCAGTTGCCCTCCACCCTAACCCGCCTCCCATCTGGGAGCAGGGAATCAGAGCCTAGGCTTTTTTCTTTGGCGGCACCGATATTGGGGGCTGTTCGGGTTCCTCGACTGCTGCTTCTGGTGGTAGGGCGACCGGCTTGGCTGCGAGCTTTTCGCGCACCTTGGTTCGATCTCTTCGGCCAGCTTCGGGTTCGCCTTCAGCAGGTCGCGGGCGTTCTCGCGGCCCTGGCCGATGCGCTCGCCGTTGTAGGAATACCATGCGCCGAGCTTCTCGATGATGTTGTGCTCGCTGGCCATGTCCACCAGCTCGCCTTCCTTCGAGATGCCGGTGCCGTAAAGGATGTCGAACTCGGCCTCGCGAAACGGCGGCGCGACCTTGTTCTTCACGACTTTGACCTTGGTGCGCGAGCCGATCACTTCGGTCGCGTTCTTGATCGTGCCGATGCGGCGGATGTCGATTCGGACCGACGAATAGAACTTGAGCGCGTTGCCGCCGGTGGTCGTTTCGGGATTACCGAACATCACGCCGATCTTCATCCGGATCTGGTTGATGAAAATCACGATGGTGCGCGAGCGCGAGATGATCGAGGTGAGCTTGCGCAGCGCCTGCGACATCAGGCGCGCCTGCAGGCCCATCTGCGGCTCGCCCATCTCGCCCTCGATTTCGGCGCGCGGCACGAGCGCCGCGACCGAGTCGATCACGAGTATGTCGATCGCGCCCGACTGAACCAGCGTCTCGGTGATCTCGAGCGCCTGCTCGCCGTTGTCGGGCTGTGAGATCAGCAGGTCCTCGACCTTGACCCCGAGCTTGCGCGCGTAGGCCGCGTCGAGCGCGTGCTCGGCGTCGATAAACGCGCACGTGCCGCCCATCTTTTGCGCCTCGGCGATACATTCGAGCGCTAGCGTGGTCTTGCCCGACGACTCCGGACCGTAGATTTCGACCACGCGCCCGCGCGGCAATCCGCCGACGCCGAGCGCGATGTCGAGGCCGAGCGAGCCGGTGGGAACCACCGCGATATCGGCGGAAATCGCCTGCTCGCCGAGCTTCATGATTGAGCCTTTGCCGAACTGTTTTTCGATTTGGCTCAGAGCCAGGTCGAGTGCCTTACTCTTGATCTCTATCGCCATCGTTTTTATCCATGCGGGAATTGTTTACCGCGCTGAGAATCTTGCCACAAATACGCATCGATAGCTCATCAAGGCCGGAGGCCCGTGTCCACAGGGCTGTGGAGAAAAGGAATTAGTGTTACCAAAAGAACAAAAAGCGGACGGTATGCCGACCCACAGTTAACGCCCCGCGTGCCGCGGCTAACGACTTGCACGAGAAACATCTTGCGCGCGTTGATACACGTTGACCGCTTCCCTTGCTAGATCTCAGTGCAGATCGGCACACTGAAGGCATGAGTGCTCTCCTTAAGAAGGCTTTCAAAAAGATTCAGCGAAGAATTGCCTGAGTATGAACAGGATCTTCTCGCGGAACGCTTGATTCATCTGTTGGAAGTAGAAGATGCCAAATGGGATGTGTTGCTCGATCCTGATTCACCGCAGGCATCAGGGAAATTCGATGCTCTCGTAGAGAGGGCTCTTGAGCACTTCGAAGCGGGCCGTACCGAAATCCTAGACTTGAAAAAGCTCTGACTTCGCACACAACACCCGATTTCTGGGTGGCGTATCGCGGACTGCCGCCACAGATCAAGCAGTTGGCGCGTCAGGCCTATCGTCTATTCGCGCAAAATCCTAACCACCCTTCATTGCGTTTCAAACCAGTTCGCGGATGGAACGACCGACGTAGCGTGAGAATTGGCGGTGGTTATCGAGCGTTGGGCTATATGCCAAATTCAAGCACGATTGTGTGGTTTTGGATTGGTTCGCACTCCAATTACAACAATATCATCCCATAGCAAATTTCACCCGGTGATTTCCTCGGCTCACTTGCTACTGGCTAGTGCGATTGAAAAAGAAAAGTTGCGAGCGCTTCGTAGCTGGCGCCTTCGGGCCGTAGGTGACTGCGGTAGAGGGTGATCGACTCGATTTTCGAGACGCCGAACTCGTGCTCGCGCAATGCCTGCAATGCGTCGCGCGTTTCGCCTGAGATCGCTCGATCTCCCACGCGCCCAATAGTCAGATGCCCGCTCCATCGCCGTTTCTCGCGCTCGAAGCCGCATTCCGCCGCGACCGTCTCCAGCCGCGCCGCCAGTGCCGCAAGCGCACCGGATTCCACGCTACGCAATCCGACCCAAATCGTGCGCGGATTTTCGAGGTCGGGAAACGCGCCGATACCGGCCGCCGCGACCTCGAACGGTGCGGTTCTGGCCGCGAGCTGGCGCAGCCCGGCGGTGAGCCGTTGCAATCGATGCGAATCCACCGCCGCTCCCAGGAACTTGAGGGTGATATGCAGATTCGCCCGCGGGACCCATCGCACGCCGTCGCCGGCCTGCTTCAGCCCGTCGATCACCGCGGCGACCGACTCCTCGACCTGTTCGTTCATCCGCACTGCAACGAACGCGCGCGCGCCCTTCGCTTCATGCTGCCCGAGGTCGTCGCGCGGATTCGTTCGTGCCTGACCTTCCGTCCAGTGCGTCATTCGATTCCGATCTGAACTATTTTGTGCCGCCCGATCCCTTGTCCAGTTCATGCTCGACGAGCGGCAGTCGGTCGTTGCCGAAGAACATCGAGCCCTCGACGAACATCGTCGGCGAGCCGAAGCCGCCGCGCGCGATCAGCTCCTCGACGTTCACGCGCAGCTTGGCCTTGTACTCGTCGGATGCGATCTTCGTGAAAAATTCCTTCTCGTCGAGTCCGACTTCCCGCACGATTTCGCGCAGGACATCGTCCTTGCTGATATCGTTGTTGTCGCCCCAGTAGCTCTCGAACACGCGCCGCGAGTAGCGCGAAATCAGCCGATGCTCGTGAGCGACGAACGCACCGCGCATCGCCTTGACCGAATTCACCGGGAACACGGTAGGGTTGCCGATCTTGATGCCGTAAAAGTTGGCCCAGTCGCGCAAGTCCTTCACGTAGTATTTCGCCTTGACCGGCACCGGCTTGGCGCGGCCCTCGTAAACCGAAGGATTGACCGTGTTGAAAAGTCCGCCGACCAGGATCGGGCGCCAGATCAACTCCGCATCATGTCGCCGCGCGACGTCCTCGATCTTCGTGAACGCCAGGTAGGTCCACGGACTCGAGCAGTCGTAAAAAAATTCAAGCTTTTTAGCCATGGTCGGATTCTCCTGCTGTAATAGTAGCTCAGTCGGCCGCGGCGGACATCATTGCTGCGCGCCGTTGCTCGCGATGCCGTCCTTGCCGTCGATACTGATCAGGTCCGCGCGCACGTAGCCGATATACGCAGCAGCCTGGATTCGCAGCGGCAGATGGCGCTCGTCGGCCGAAATCCACAGCACGGTGTCGTGCGCTTCGCTGCGCAGCTCGCCGTCGCTGACGTACCAGACGTCGGGCACGATGCGCCAGGCGTCGAAGTCGCCGAGCGTGAGGTGAATCTTCTCGCGCTTGTCGACCGCGAACGCGAACACGTAGCGCTGGCTGCCGCTGAACACGTCGAACGCGTAAGTCTTGCCGGGCGCGAAGTCCTGCGTCAGCGCCATCATCGCGCCCGATATCGGGCCCCACGGATCCGACGCGATGTACTCCTTGCTCTGCGTCCCCTTGTGATTCTTCTTGGTCATCGTGACGAGCTGCGCCGGCCGATCGATGGTTACGTCGTAGTAATTGAGGCGCGATTTCTCGTGCTGGACGAGGTAAAGCCCGTCGGTATGCAGCGTGTCGTCGGCCATGCTCTCCCGCATGTAGTCGCGCATCTTGTAGAACAGGTCGGCGAACGCGTTGGTCTCGATCCAGGTTTCCCCGATCCATCGCGACGGATCTTTCGGCGATTTATGGAACTCGATACGCGCCTGCGCCGCCGGAATCCCGACCCACGAGGCCTGGTAGACGAGCTGCTCGCCGTCGTGAAACGGATTAGGCCCCGGCTTGTATTCCGGCACCCGCGCCTTGACCTCGGGCGGCAGCGCCATCGGGGTCGGTGCAGGCGTCGGCAAATGGCGATGCCGGTGCTTGTGCCCTGGCGGAGCCGCCGCGGATGGACTTGAGTCGGGGGCGTCCGCCGCCCGCATCGGCGGCGCAAAAGCGCTCGCCATCAGCATCAGGAAGGCGAGGGCAATGCCCGCGAATGCACCGCTACGCACGCCTATGCCACGAGCCGCGTTGCTTAGGCGGTTCCTTGCAATGTCTTCCATGATCGCCAATAATTCTGGCCGATCGCGGAGGTACGGGAAATGACAAGCACCCGAAATTTATTTGCAACCTTCGCCCTTGGCGTCGCGCTTGCGCTCGCGATTCCTCACCTCGCCTTTGCGCAGTATGGCGGCCAGGGCCTGGGCAGCGCGCTCAGCTCGAATCCGATGTCGCATCAAGGGGATGTGAAACCGGGCGTTGACGATATTACCGGCAACGCGATGCAGGAGACGCCGTTCAAGGTTATCAAGGACGTCAAGCTCGGCCTCAAGGACGCCGACCCCAACGTGCGCGTCACCGAGCTGTTGAAACTGCGTAATCTGCAGGATCCGGAAGTCAATCTCATCCTGATAACGACGCTGTCCGACCCCGACATTCGCGTTAAGCTGAAGGCTATCGACATCCTTGGTGCGCGCGAGGCCAATGATGCGGTGCCGCCGATGTCCTCGATGCTGTTCCTGCGTTCGACCGAGCCGATCGTCAAGCTCCACCTCGTGGCGGCGCTGGGCAGAATCGGCGATGCGAAAGGCACGCTGCCGATCATGCAGTATCTTGGTGAAGATCAGGATGAGCGATCGCGGGGTACCGCGGTCTTTGCGTTGGGCGAAATTGGCAGCGATCAGGCCACGCCGCTGCTGAATGCGGTCGTGGCGCAGGATCAAAGCCCGATGGTCCGGCGCCTGGCCAAGGAAGCGCTGCAAAAGGTCAGCGGCGAGCTGCCGACCGAGCGCTCCAAGACGCTAGCTGCGGCTACGACCAACAAAGCGGATGAGCCGACCGATCAGAAGCTAGCCAAGCTGCGCGAGATGGATCAAAAGATGAACGACATGGAGCGCTAACCGCGCCCCAGTTCTGAGTCATCTTCCACGGCGGCCGGACTATGTCGTCCGCGTCAGGATCAATAGCGGGATCTGGCGCTTGGTCTTGTTCTGATATTCCGTGAAGAGCGGCATCAGCTTGGACATCTCGGCGAAGAGGCGATCGCGCTCGGCGCCATGGACTTGCGTAGCTCTCGCCTTAAACTTTTCAGTGCCGACTTCAACAGTCACGACGGGATTCGCAACGAGATTGTGATACCAGGGCGGATTTCGCGGCGCGCCGCCGTAGGAGGCGATTATCACGAGACGATCGCCGTCGCGCGAGTAGCACAGCGGGCGCACAAGGGTTCGGCCCGTCTTGGCCCCAGTCATCGTCAGCAATAAGACAGGCATCCCTTCCATCGGACCGCCGACCTTGCCCTGATTCGCGCGAAATTCCTTGATGATGGACTGATTGAATTCGTCGACCGCGCGGGGATTCGCGATCAGGCGGTCAGTATCACCGTCGCGGACTAATTCGCCCACCTGCGCCGTGGAAATTTGCTCGGGTGTATTGGCCATGTGATGCCTCCGTTTTTTTTTGGAGTGGCTGCAAAACCTAAGGACGAATTGCTCCCCAAGTTGCCGCCATTCAATTAAGCGCCGCGAACTCGGCGGGAGTCCAGGGTTAGGAGTTAGGTTCCCCTCCCAATCCACTCGCCTGCCATCACTCCGTCGCCGCACCATTTGCCATCCGCGACTACGGCGGTTCCGTTGACCATCACGTGCTCGATTCCCACCGGCGCGAGCGTTGGCGTTCGCGAGTCGGCGTCGCATCCGATCGTTTCCGGATTGAATATCACCAGGTCCGCCGCGTAGCCCGGACGCACGAGGCCGCGCGCGCCGAGCCGCATCCGCTTCGCCGCCATTCCGGTCGCTTTGTGCACCGCGTCTTCGAGCGTCAGCAGTTTCAGCTCGCGCACGTAATGCCCCAAAATTCGCGGGTAGGTGCCGAAGCTCGCGGGATTGTGATGACCGTGCGAGGTGAGAATCGTGTCCATCTCGAACAGATTCAGCGGATGCTTCATCGCCTCGCGCAGCGCATGCTCGTCGCCGAAGTCGTCGCCGCTGTAAAGATGGTTCAGCACGCGCGCGCGCGTGCCACTCTCTCGCGCGATTGTCAGGTACGCGTCGACCGGATCGATTTTCAGCTCGTCGGCAATCTGTCCGAAGAACATTCCTTCGAGATGACTGAGTTCGGGCTTGACCGCCCACATGAGCTGAACCGCGTCAGCAATAAATCCCTTGAGCGGCTGGAATCCGTCGCGCAGCTTCGCCCATCCGTCGGTCGAATCGAGCAGAGCCTCGAGACCCGTCTGCGACCATGCGGGAAAAATCACACGAATCGTCGTGTTGCCGCAGGTGTAGGGAAAAGTGTCGAAGGCGATATCGACCCCGTCGCTCTTGTGCCGCTCGACTTCGGAGATCGTGTCGTCGATCGTCTGCCAGGTGCGCCGTCCGACAAAAATCAGATGCGACACCTGCAGCGGCACGCCCGCCTCACGCGCGACATTCGCCATCTCGCGAATAGCCAGGATGTTGTGCGGCGTCGTGCTGTCGAAGAACAACGAACGCACCGAGTATGCGCGCAGATGCGACGTCAGCACTCCGCCCGCCGCCGCTGCCACGCGCGCCAGCGCCGCCAGCTCGGCCGGCTTGGCGATCATGCCGGGAAAATAGCCGAGCCCGCATGAAAGCCCGACCGCGCCGTCGGCCATCGCCTGCTCGACCATCGCCTGCATCGTGCGCAACTGATCGGCCGACGGCTCGCCCGCGTCCGAGCCCATGACGCTCAGCCGAATACTGCCATGCCCCGCCAGATGCGCGACGTTGAGCGCGAGCCCCTGGCGCTTCAGATGCGCGGCGAAACCCGCGACGCTGTCCCATTCCCAGTCGAATTTCCGCTCGGCGCACAGACGTCCCGACTCGTCGAGCATCCGCTGCCGCTCGCGCATGACAGGCGCCACCGAAAAGCCGCAATTGCCGCCGACGAAGGTAGTCACGCCTTGCAGCAGAAACGGTTTCAGGATTTGCCCATGATCGGCAACCGGCAAAACCCAGTCGGAATGCGAATGCAAATCGATGAAGCCCGGCGCAATAGCGAGCCCGGTAGCATCGATCTCGCGCGCCCCGGAAGCGCTCGCGGCGTCAGCGGGCTCGATGAGTGCGGCTATCTTGCGATCCTTGATTGCGACGTCGGCCTGATAGCGCGGCGCGCCGCTGCCATCGACGACAACGCCATTGCGAATGAGGAGGTCATATTCCATGCAGGGAATTATTCGCGAGTGGAGGAGCGAAGCGCAAACCGCTGCTCTCGTCGTTTAACTTCTGTCCATTTCTTGTGTTGTCTTTTTATTGTGTCCGATTTTATGTCCGATTTTTGCTTCTGATTTTTGTGTCATCCCGAGCGTAGCCGAAGAATCCCGGATCTTTCTCGCCGCAAAATAATTCGACTTCGCTGAAGGCTCGCGAAGCCGCGCGCTCCGAATCCGATTCTTACCTCGCGCGGGATCGTTTGATCCGTGTTGAGGGTGCGGCGGCTGGCGTCGAGAAAGATGAGGGTTCTGCGATTCAGCTGCAGAATGACAAAAAAACAAATGACGATTTGCCGTCCTCTCATTCTTGAAACTGCCAGCTTGCAGCTTGAATCGCAGAACCCTCACCGCTGGCCGCGATGCGGCCAGCCGCCTCTCCCGTGAAATAACGGGCGAGGTAGGATTCGGAGCACGCCGCGCTGGACTCAGACCTTGATCAGGCCGTTGACGTTGCCGGTGGGGCTTGGGCGGCCTGGGAATACTCGGTTGATTTGCGAATCTGAAAACTGCATGTGCTGTTGCAGGACTGTTGCGATTGGCTCGCGGAAGTCGGTGGTCACCGCCAGGTCGCGCTCCTGGTAGAGGTTGCCGGTCGACAGTCCGGGCCATCGGCCGTAAACCTTGCCGCCCTTTACCGGGCCGCCCATCACCCACATGACGTTGCCATGCCCATGATCGGTGCCGCCGTTGCCGTTTTCATGCATCGTGCGCCCGAATTCCGAAATCACGAGAATCACGGTGTCCTGGTAGTTCGGCCCGAGATTCGTCGCGAGGCTCGACAGCCCGTCGGCCAGCGGCTTCAGATGTCCCGCGAGCTGCCCGTTCGCAGCGCCTTCGCTGACGTGCGTATCCCAGCCGCCGAGCGCCATGAACGCGACCCGAATCGACGGATCGCGCCCGATCAGCCGCGCGAGCCTGTCGGTGTCGTCGGAGAATCCCTGCGGCGACGGCGCGCCGCCATTCGCCTCGACCATGTCCTGCGTCAGCTCGCTCATCAGGCGCATCCGCGCCTGGCGTCCGTCGCGATACGCGCGGCTGATTGAATCGTTGCCGGTGTACATGCGGTCGAACGCCGCCTCGATGATCGGCTTGTCCATCGGCATCGGCTTCTCGGCCGCGCGTCCGAGCGCGATGTTCGCGACCGGCACCTTGCCGCTCAGAATCCGCGGCACCGTCGGGCCGAGACTCAGCGCCTCGGTCGGGCCATGCGTGCCCGGAATCACTGCCAGCGTGCGATTCAGCCATCCGTCCTGCGTCGTTCTGACGCCCGGCGTGCCGCTCTCCATGAAATCCTGCGCGTCGAAATGCGATCGCGTCGGGTCCGGCGATCCGCACGCATGCACAAACGCGAGCGTGCCGTCGCGCCATTGGCTTTCAATCGGCGCCAGCGCGGGATGCAGCCCGAAGTAGCCGTCGAGATCGATCACGCCGTCGTTCGCCGCCCATCCGTCCGATCGCAATCGTCGGGCGTGCGTCGTAGTACGCCGATTCGCCATGCGGCACCACCACGTTGAGGCCGTCGACCGCGCCGCGCAGGAACACCACGATAAGCCTGCTCTTGCTGCTCGAGTCGAGCGAGCGCGCCGCCCACGCATGCGGGCTGAGCAGCACGATTCCCGACGCCGAGAGCACCGCGGCGCGACGCAGAAATGCCCGTCGGCTAAGCGGAGTCGCAAGCGAGGGACTGCACGCAGTACATTCGCCGATCAGTTCAGGTTGGTTCTTCATAGTAGGATTCTCAGCGCTTCATAAATTCGGGACTGCCGAGTATCAGCGGCGCGCGAAGTTGCGTGGGCGACGCTTCCACGGCTTCGGCCGTCGCCGGTGAAAAATAATCGCCGAGCGTAGCCGCGAGCTGCACCGGATCGGGCGGCGTCATCTTCGGTCCGTGCGGCGCGGTCTCGAAATTAATATTCACTTTGCGGCCGGCGTTGCGCGGGACCACCGGCGGCTCGCGATGCATCTCGCCGCCGCCGTCCGCGTCTTCTTCGAACGGCGGATTCTCCAGCGGCAGATTTCCCGAGCCGAGCGCGGTGGCAAAGCTGAGCCGCGTCATCATCGCGTCCGGATTCAGCCACGTGTCCGCAGTGTTGGCGTAGCCGTTGGGCGTCTGGCAGGCGTACAGCGGCATGCCGAGAATCTGCATCGTGCCGTACAGCGGCCGGTAGTTGCGCACCGGCACGCCGGTCGCGCGCACGCATGAAATCACGTACTCGTAGGGCGTTTTGAACTTTGCGCCAAAGTAGCGCGGGTCCCAGAATTCCTCGCTCGTGAACATCGTCTCGAGCACCGAGCTAATCTGGCCGTCGGTCTCGAGGTAGCGCTGCGCCATCCGTGCTCACCAGCCCTTTGGGCGGATCGTCGGCGACGAAGTATTGCGCCAGCTTGAAGCTGAGATGGTTCGCCGTGGCCGGCCTGCTCGCCAGGATATCCAGCGCATGCTCGCCTTCATCCTGACCGCCGCCCTGAATCTGATGTCCGAGGAAAGTCTTGTCGGAAAAATCATGGCGCGACGCGTCGAAATAAAATCCACTCGGATCGATCGCCGGCGCACCGAATCGCCCGAACTGCCGGCGGCGCATGAAGGGAAACATCCCGCCGCCCATCTCGGGACCCGCCATGCCGTCGCCGCCGCGCATGCGATTGCCGCCGCCACCGCCGCCGGGCTTCGGCAGCCCCCATCCGGTCAGAATATGCGCGAGCGCGATCACGTCGGCCTGCGAATACCCGCCGTTAACTCCCAGTGTATGCAGCTCCATCAGCTCGCGCGCGTAGTTTTCGTTGATGCCCTCGAACTTGCCCTTCGATCCGGGACTGCCGGGCGCCGTGTTCTGCCAGTTGTCGAGGTAGAACATCATCGCCGGATGATGCGCCGTGGCGCCGAGCAGCGTGCGGAACTTGCCCATCGTATGCGGCCGAATCGCAGTCTCCTCGAACGCGCCGGTCCAGATATTGTCGAGCCCTTTGCCGGCGAAGATGTTGAAGTGATTGAACCAGAACGCTGTCATCACTTCCTGCAACTGGCGCGGCCCTTCGATCGCGCGCATCATGCGCGCCTCGACCGCCTCGCGCATCACGGCGCGCTCCTGGATTCGCAGATCCTTGGTCGCGTCCTTTATCGCCATCTTGTCGCCGCCGCTGTCGGCCTTGGCTTGCTTGCGCGCCTGCTCGATCGGCCGCTCGTATTGGGTGAACAGCGCGATCGGGGACATATGCAGCGTCTGAAGTTCGTTGACGCGCTCGGTCAGATCGCCGGGAATCGCAATCGATTGCGGATGCAGCTGTTGCTGCACGTAATGCTCGGGGCCAATCGCGCTGACCATCTCGAAATCGCCGGGCCGCGGCCCGAACGCGAGGCGGTTAAGCACGTGGAGAATGCGGTCTTGTTTGGTTTCTTCCCCCGATGACACGATTTATCTCTCGCTTATGTAGTACGAACACGCCAGCTAGTAGGATTCAGCCTATTATATGACGTTAGCGGAGCCATCCCCGTTTACGCGTCATTTCCGAATACCGGGTGCAGGGGTCACCCCTGCCCAAGGAAGCATGAAACCCAGGCGGGTTTCATTAAAATTAGTGATGTCCTACCTCTCCGACCGGCCCCAGGCCTCGATCAGCCGCTCAAACGCCTTGCGCAGTTCGGGATCTTTCAACTCCGGCAGCTCGATAGATTTCCGCGCGGCCCGCGCCACGGTGCGCAATTTCGGCTTCTCGCGACGGCTCAGCCGCCCCTGCACGAAGCGCAGCTCGCGCACGACGTCGTCGCCAATTCGCGCCGTCACGCGAGCGAGTATCTGCGACTTCATCAAGTTCAGTTCTTGTATCCACATAGCGCCGGATACTTTTACGACCGCCGTGTGGAATTTCAGCGACACGATTTCCGTGCGCCGCGCGATCGTCTCGCCGACGATCTCCGGCCACGCTTTCGCCAGCCGCACGATTGCGAAGTGACCTTCGCGGTCGATTCGATCGAGAAGAGGCTGCATCGCGGCGCCTATCGGTTCCGGAGCCTTATAGCGTCGGGTGGGCATGACGGGGTTCACGATAGCGCCGCCGCCCGCCGAACGCATACCGACTGCACGGTCAGCGGGTTTAGCCCCGCCGAAATCCGGCATCCTTTACATTAGCAAGTCTAATTTTAAATTAGCGGTCAGTCGTGACGATTTAATGGGAGCGAACATTTACCAAAACTTATCAACAACCTAATATATGGGTTGTTAACAGATTGTCCTACACTACCTGTAGGGGGTCGGGGCTTGACAGACCTCACGGCCAGCGCGCATATTGGTCGCCCACGGCATGGTTGGCACCCTCTAGATTATCCACAAGCCGTTGGAGCGGCGATAACGTCGCTAGAAGACTGAATGCGGGCTTAATGAGCATGTAACTTAGGTGGGGAGGACGCGGTGATGGGCGGGGGAGCGATAGATCTGGAGATGGACTCGAAGTCAAAATCAACCGACCGCACGCCAGCCACCACTGCGGCTCCGGTCAATTCGGGCGCGCCCGCGCGCGGCATCGTGCTCGAGCGTTTCTTCACCGCGGCGGGCGTCGATCCGTATTCGCAGGTCGATTGGGACCTGCGCAGCGCCGTCATCTCGGGTGAAGACGGGCGCGTGGTCTTCGAGCAGAAGGACGTCGAGGTGCCGCGAGGATGGTCGCAGACCGCGACCAACGTCGTCGTCTCCAAATATTTCCGCGGACCGCTCGGCACGCCCCGGCGCGAGACCAGCGTCCGCCAGCTCATCTCACGCGTCGTCGATACCATCAGCGGCTGGGGCGAGAAGCAGGGTTATTTTGCCGAAGCGGGCGCGCGCGAGATCTTTCACGATGAGCTCACGTTCCTGCTGCTCAATCAGAACGCGTCGTTCAACAGCCCGGTGTATTTCAACGTCGGCATCGAGGCCAAGCCGCAGTGCTCGGCATGCTTCATCCTCAAGGTCGACGACAGCATGGACTCGATCCTCAGCTGGTACCGCAACGAGGGCATGATTTTCAAAGGCGGCTCCGGCGCCGGCGTCAATCTGTCCGCGCTGCGCTCATGCCGCGAGAAACTTTCGTCGGGCGGGACTGCGTCGGGACCGCTGTCGTTCATGAAGGCGGCCGACGCCAGCGCCGGCGTGATCAAGTCGGGCGGCAAGACGCGGCGCGCGGCCAAGATGGTCGTGCTCAACGCCGACCATCCCGACATCGTCGATTTCATCAAGTGCAAGGTGGAAGAGGAGCGCAAGGCGTGGGCGCTGATCGAGGCCGGCTACGACTCCTCGCTCGACGGCCCGGCTTACGGCTCGGTGTTCTTCCAGAACGCGAACAACTCCGTGCGCGCGACCGACGGTTTCATGCAGGCGATTCTCGATGACGCCGAATGGCAGACGCACTTCGTCAAGTCGAGCGAAGTTGCCGAGACCCGCCGCGCGCGCGACATCCTGCGGATGATTGCCGAGGCCGCGCACGCATGCGGCGACCCCGGCATGCAGTTCGACACCACCATCAACCTGTGGCACACCTGCCCGGCCAGCGGACGCATCAACGCGTCGAATCCATGCAGCGAGTACATGCATCTCGACAACTCGGCCTGCAATCTCGCGTCGCTCAACCTGATGAAGTTCATCGACGATCGCGGCGAGTTCGACGTGCGCGCCTTTCGTCACGCGGTCGACGTGATGATCACGGCGCAGGATATCGTCGTCGATAATTCGTCGTACCCGACCGACGAGATCGCCAAGAACGCCGGCGCGTTTCGCGAGCTCGGCCTGGGCTACGCGAACCTCGGCGCGCTGCTGATGGCGCTCGGGATGCCCTATGACTCCGACCAGGGCCGCAGCTACGCCGCCGCGATCACCGCGCTGATGACGGGCGAGGCCTATCTGCAGTCGGCGCGCGTGGCCGAGCAGATGGGCCCGTTCGCGGGCTACGCGCCCAATCGCGAGCCGATGCTGAAAGTGATCGAGCGCCACAAGGCCGCGGCTTACAAGCTGGATCCTTCGTACGTTCCGCTGGACCTGCTGCGCGCCGCGCGCGAGTCATGGGACGACGCGCTCAAGCTCGGCACCGCGGCCGGCTATCCGCAACTCGCAGGCCACCGTTATCGCGCCGACCGGCACGATCGCGTTCATGATGGATTGCGACACCACCGGCATCGAGCCCGACATCGCGCTGATCAAGTACAAGAAGCTGGTCGGCGGCGGGATGCTGAAGATTGTCAACGGCACGGTGCCGCGCGCGCTCAAGCGGCTCGGCTACGACTCGAAGGAAGTGCAGGAAATCGTCGAATACCTCGACGAGAACGAGACTATCGAAGGCGCGCCGCAGCTCGCCGACGCGCATCTGCCGGTTTTCGATTGCGCTTTCAAGCCGCGCTCCGGCTCGCGCACGATTCATTACAACGGGCACATCAAGATGATGGGCGCGGTGCAGCCGTTCATCTCGGGCGCGATCTCGAAGACCATCAACATGCCGGCGGAAGCGACTGTCGACGAAGTGGCCGAGGCCTACGTCACCGCGTGGAAGCTCGGCATCAAGGCGGTCGCGATTTACCGCGACGGCTCCAAGCGCACGCAGCCGCTCAACACCGGCAAGACCGAGAAGGCGGTCGAGACTGTCGCCGCGGCGGCGATAGCGGCAGCCGACGGCCGGATGCAGCGGCGCAAGCTGCCCGACGAGCGCAATTCGATCACGCACAAGTTCGATATCGCCGGCCATGAGGGCTACATCACGGTCGGCATGTACGAAGACCGCACGCCGGGCGAGATCTTCGTCACGATGTCGAAGCAGGGCTCGACCATCTCGGGCCTGATGGACTCGTTCGCGACGGCGATTTCGTTCGCGCTGCAGTACGGCGTGCCGCTGCAGTTCCTGGTCGACAAGTTCGCGCACATGCGCTTCGAGCCGTCGGGCTTCACCAAGAATCCGCAGATTCCGTACGCCAAGTCGATCGTCGATTACCTGTTCCGCTGGATGGCGTCGAAGTTCCTCGACGAGGAGGCCAAGCGCGAAGTCGGGATTGTCGAGTCGGAGAAAGTACTGTCGGCGAAATCCGACGCGGCGCCTGTTGCGGCGGCTCCTGCCAGTCTGCGCGACGGCAAGGACGGCGGGATGCGGCAGGCGTTTATCAACCAGGCGGACGCGCCGCCATGCCCGGACTGCGGCTGCATCATGGTGCGCAACGGCGCCTGCTACAAATGCATGAACTGCGGCACCACCAGCGGATGCTCATAACAAGGGAGT
>CAVVGR010000009.1:0-291206 GCA_963747845.1 uncultured delta proteobacterium | reverse complement strand
ATATGGAAGGCAATATGCGGGGTCCGTCCACGGCTGATTGCGAAAAATCGTTCGCCAAAACCGGCGTCCCGAGCGCCAATATGCTCCGCAAAGCGGCGGCCTCGAGCGCTTAAGCAGGACGATTTGGCGGCTCGAGCCAGTCGTGGATGGTGTAGGGGAGAGAACGCTTTCAGTTAGTTGTTTTTATTGCTATCGTCGTCCACAGAAACCTTAGGCGCGCATATGCGCCGTCTCAGGCAACCTGGACCAGATAGCGGAGTCAGCTCAGAGCCGAGCTGCGCGGATACAGAGGTTTTCGTCAATTTTGGCCGTGTGTCATAGTTCGACACCAACGTCCGCCCGCTAAGGATTACCGATGATGGTTAGAAGCAGAGGCAGAGCAATATGACTTCCTTGCGAATTGCGACGCTGTTGGGGCTGGCTATGCTGTGCATTTTCGCTGTGGTTCCGGCCGCAAGCGCACAAAATACCGTTGGCACTATCACCCAGGTTCAGGGAACGGCGAATATTCAGCGCAATGGCGCAACCTTGGCGGTAGTGCCGAACCTGCCGGTCTTGCTGCACGACAGGATCACGACGGACCCGACCGGATCGCTCACCATCGGCTTGGTGGACAATAGCTCCCTGCAGCTGGGGCCATCTTCGACCCTGACAATCGACGAGAGCGTGCTCGTGAACGGTGTCGGCGCCCCGAGCAAGGTCGGACTGCTCGGCGGCCATCTGCACTCGATAATCGTTGGCGCGATGCGTGGCAGTTCGACCGCATTCCAGGTGAACACACCTAACGCGATCGGAGCCGTTCGAGGAACCGAGTGGGATACTGATTACGACCAACAGGAAAAATCCAAGGGATGCTTCCAGAACACCAAGGTCGACGTTCAGGACGGCCAGGTACTGGTCTGCAATACTGCTTCGCCGCCCCAATGCCAGCAGGTCAGCTCCGGTCATCACACCGAGGTCCGGTGCGGTGCATTCTGGGCCGGCGGCCCGGGCGTAGGCGGATGGGGAGCATTCGGTGCAGCAGCGCTTGGAGTGGGCGCCGCCGGCGGTATTGGTGTCGGTGCAGCGGCGGGAGCAGGAGCATTTGGCGGTTCGTCGGGAGGAGCACCAGCCCCGACACCGTCCTCGCCGATGCAATAAGATTTGATCCAAACTGGAACTAAATCGCGCCGCCCGGAGATCCTTCGGGCGGCGCGATTGTTATTGGCAGGTTCGCTTCGTGAGCAGAAGGCTCAGCGACACGAAAGCGTCACTCGGTGTTTCCAGTCGCGAAGCAATTGTTGGCCGCTGTACCATCGCCAGCAGATTGTTTTCTCCGCCGAACCTTCTCGCACGTGCTGTAATCTCCCTTCGTGTAGACAACCCTTCCACTGGCGTCGGTTGGATACCACAGAAAACCCCACCTCAGAGTGGGGATAGAACCCTTGGTTGCCTCCCAGCAGTAGGAATCTGCGCCGCTTGTAACGAGCGTTCCGGGGTAGGCATAGCCTGTTCCGGTGATAACACACTTAGGTAGCGGCGGACTGCCGCATTCTTGCTTGTAGCGATATTCCGCGCTGCCCCACCAATCCAGGCAGCACCCCGCTCCAGTGTTGCATGGGTACGGTCCGACGGTAATTGGAGTCACCTGACACTGCGGGCAGTTGGCCGGCGCCGGCGGTATCACCGTGAACGACCAGCGTTCGCGCGCATGAGTTGTAAGCGCCGGAGTGAATATCAGTAGTAAAGAGAGTGCCAGCTGTTTGGCGATTCTTCCGCGACTTGTCATTGCCGGCTAGTGCAACCGACATGCCGATACGTGAGCTGCTGATGTGAACGAAGAATTTAGTGCTGCGCTCGCCTATCGTGCGCTGCTGTCTCGCAGTCAATTCCTCGACGAGATCGAGCTTCACACTGTGTCGCTGTACGACACACAAAATGTCGGCACTGAGACTACGAACTGATCAGCAAGCGTGAGCGAGGAAAGAGACAGGCAAAGGCGCGATGTTTACGATGGAGTCGGAGTCAGGGTGCGTTCCCGGATGCCGCTTCAGGGGCCGCGACTGTTATCGGCAGGTTCAACGGCTGGCCGACAGGGCGCGGGGTTTCGCCGCCGGTTGCCGCTGACAATGAGATTTCCAACTCGTACTGGCCGGGAGCGTCGGGGGCGACCGTCGCTGCTTCCATGTCCCTCGAGTTGCCGGGAAACACGTCACGATGGAGGTCGCGGTGGCCATCGCTGTCCGCCAACACTTGCCCGTCGTGTTTCCATTCCCATCCGAGGCTGACTGCGCCGCGTCCGTCGGTTGAACGTGCCGCCAGCCATACCGCCTGGCCGTTGTTGATAGCGTGTAGCGGGACGTGGACCGGCGCTCCCGCCGAAACGGCGATCGGCTGCGGAGTGCGGACGCCAAGCCCGCCGCCGAGCAGATCTGGAGAATTGCGGCTCGTCGCGAGATGCCGCAACGCGATTCTCATGGAATCATAAGACCAGCGGATCGGATCGACGACCGGATTGTCGGTCCACAACCACAGTCGCGTACCAGGATCGCCGAGCGCCCACACGTTCCACGCGCGGTAGCTGATGAACGCGCCCGACGCGTTGGCCGCTATCGACCACGCGGCGAGTATTGCGAACGTTACCGCCATCGCGCGGCGCTCGCGAAGACGATCGGCCAGTGGAAACAGCGCGAATGCGAATATCGGCGTGATATCGGCGAGCAGTCGCGGGCCGAACGACTCGCCGCCTGATGTCTTGTGCCATTTCGCGGCCAGCACAAGGCTCAGCACTGCGCCGATACCGAGATAGCGCAGCAGCATGTCGCCATTTTTGCGCCACGCCATCGCCAATCCCACAAATGCGAGCGCGAAAATCGGCGAATAGAAAAGCAGTCCGCGGCCGGGGCTGAGTACAACTGTCGCCAGTCCATCGGCGAGTGGAGTCGTCCAGAATCCGGCGGAGGGCACGCGCTGGCCGCCCGCCGCAGCCTGTTCCGTGAAAAACTGGATTCGAAAGGGCGTGCCGAAGTAGGCGGCGTTGTACCAGAGTTGAAACACAATCGATGGAACGGCGGCTGCGATGAATCTCCAAATCTCGCGCCGATAACTGACGAGGACATACAGGCCGAGCGGGGCCGCGACCAGCACATCCGCGGGGCGGGTGATCACTTCGAATGCCAGCGGGAACCCCGCATGTCCCGCCCAGCGAGGATCGTCGCGGGCGCGCACCAGGCAATAGATCGCCGAGGCCAGCGCGAGCTGTGCCGGCCCATGCTGCCATAGCGCCTGGCTGCTCACGCTAAGGCTGGTAGTGCCCAGCGCGTAGACGAGAGTCAACAGCATCGCCATCCAGCCGGCGGTCACGCGTGCGGCGGCCATGTAGAGAAGCATCGCGGATAGCGCCACTATCGTTGCGGCCGAGACCTTTTCGAGCTCGCCGTAAACGCGGCTGGTGGGGCTTACGCCGCAAACGATCGACGGGATGTAGAACGGCAGCGCGACCAGCGCGGCGCCGACCGGATAGTCGGACAGGTAATGGCCGCCGCTCTCGCGCAGGTAGTAGGGGATTTTTTTCGCGCCCGGAGTCACCAATCGATCGAGGTAGAAGTTGCCGTGGCTGAGGATGCTGATCGGCAGATTCTTCGCGGGCACCGAATCACCGCCGGGAATCGTACGCCCGTTGGCGAGAAATACGATCAGCGCGATCGAAAAAACCATGAATCCCGGATTCGATTTGAGCGCGCCGTGGACTGAACCTGCCAGGAAAATCAGTCGAAGGATCGCAAAGCCGAGCATCGCGACGATCGCGGGCCACAGCTTGTCCGCGTTGAACTTGAGGCTCGCAAGATTCACCGCGTAGCCGCCCGTCAGCAGGACCGAGAGCAGGTAAATCGCAGCTAATGCGCAGGCCGCAGTCGCGAGCTTTTGAAGCAAACGTCGATTCACGATTGTCGCAGGCACAACCGTATATCACGCGCGCGATCTGCGCTTAAGGCGATTGACTCGCGGCATCCGCGGGAAAAAACTCGAAGCGAGCGAACTAACGCGAAGGAGACTGTCGATGAGCCTGATTGTCGGACTCGATCACGTAAACCTCCTCATCGACGCCGGCGACGACGCCCTCTCGAAAGCGCGCGGATTCTACGAGGGCTTGCTCGGGCTGGTGCCGCTCGAACGTACCGCCAACACCGACAGCGGCCGGCCAGGCGCATGGTATCAATGCGGTCCGCAGCAACTCCATTTGACCACCGAGAAGGACGCGTCGGCAGTCAACGAGGTGTCGCGCCGCCATCCGGCGTTTCGCGTTGCCAGTCTTGAAGCGATGCGTCAGCGGCTCGAAACCGCCGGCATCGAAATAATCGCGGCCAATCGATTTCCCGGCCAGGAGCGCTTCTTCGTGCGCGATCCATGGGGCAACCGCCTCGAATTCGTCGAGCGAACCGCTGGCTGATCAGTAGCCGCCGATTGGTGGGGATTCCATTGCCGATGGCGATGTCGCTGCTACCGGGGTTGCTTCGCCGAGCGGCGTCTCTTGCGGTGCTGGCGTTCCTACCGGCGCGCCGAACGGCGCCAGCGCCTCGTGTCCGTATTTCATTCCCTCGATTGCTCGTCCCGACGTGATGTTCGCCGTCGCGGGTGCCGGGCTCTCGACCAGCGCCTCCGCCACGCCTTCATGCTCGAAAGGGCGGCGCACATCGAGCGGCGCCGGTTCGACCACGTGCCCGATATTGACGTCCGCCGTATCGACCCGAATCTTGCTCGCGAGAATCACGCCGCGTTCGGCGCGGAGGTCGTAGAGCCCCGGCGGCAGATCCGCCGTAAACGAGCCGTCCGGCTTGGTCGGCGCGACGAAGATGTCGCTGGTGACGCGGTTCTCATAATGAAGCTGGCGGCGATCCGCCGCTTTGCCGTCGCGGTACGACATCACGCCGCTCACGTTAGCAGCGCCCGCAATCCTCGCTCCGGCAGCGAGACCCACTGCGACGGCGGCCGCCAGAGCCAACCCCGCGAAACGCTCTCCGCGGCCCGACCTGCGATTGGAAATGTTCTTCACGACGACTCCATGGGCAATAGATTTCGCGCCGGCTGAGATTCTATCCGCTGCCGAGGTCCCCAATCAAAGCCCGCGCCGGGTTTGATTTCCGGTCCCTCGCCCGTTATTTCACAGGAGTTCCGCACGGGTCTACGACCCACCCGCGCAGGGATGAAAATACGAGATGATGACGAAACTGCCTCTCTCTTAGTGGGGCGGGCCGCCGTGCCCGCCGCTGACTTTTGGCCGCAAACCGGCGTATAACTTTCAGTGTGCAAAAAACACCGAAATTACCTGTGATTTTTCTATTTACAGAGCAG
The DNA here is from genome assembly GCA_963747845.1 of uncultured delta proteobacterium. Taxonomy (GTDB): domain Bacteria; phylum Desulfobacterota; class Binatia; order Binatales; family Binataceae; genus Binatus. The sequence continues at coordinate 285,875 of CAVVGR010000009.1, read as the reverse complement.
ATCGGCGTGTCCGCCTCTTAATTGCCTCGCCCCAAGAGGGGAGGTGTCACAGACACGCGGCCGACAGGCGTCCCCGCGTGGCGGGTGAGGGACCAAATTTGCTGAAGATTCCGGATCTGCGGCGAGTCAGACAAGCGCGCCGGTCCTCCACCCAAACCCTCCTCCCACGTTGGAGGAGGGAACCAGAGGTCGGGCGAAGAAAATTTCTACCGCTTCCTTGCTCGCATTTTCTATTTTCAAATCACAGGTTAGGTGAGGGTTCCGGGCTGAAGCTCTACGCCCGGCATCCCACGATAATTTTGAAACACCCGCACAGAATAGAGGCAACCATGGAACGTATCACCGTCTATCACAATCCCGCATGCGGCAACTCGCGCGGTGCGCTCGAGATTCTGCGCGCGCGCAAGGTTGAGGTTGACGTAATCGAATATCTGAAAGCGCATCCAACTCGCGAGGCGCTCGAGAAAATCGCCAATATGCTCGACGGGCCCATCGCCGACCTGGTGCGCAAGGACAAACGCTTCAAGGAACTCGGCCTGGACGCCGCGAAATACAACGACAAGAAAGCGGTGGTCGCGCTTTTGCTGGAGCATCCCGAACTGATGCAGCGCCCCGTCGTGATTCGCGGCAAGCGCGCGATCATCGCGCGTCCGCCGGAAAAGCTGGAACCTCTGCTCTGAACCGGGGAGTAAGGGGCCTAGGCGCTCTTCTTGACCTTGCCCGCGCGGATGCATCGGGTGCAGACGAGGACTCGCTGCACGTTGCCGTTTATCTCCGCGCGCACTTCCTGCAGGTTGGGATTCCAGCGCCGCTTGGTCTTGTTGTTGGCGTGGCTGACGTTGTTGCCGACAGACGGATGCTTCTTACAATATGCGCAATGTCTCATGAGTCTTCCGTTCGATCCGGGATAATCCAGCTAGGGTAGCCCGACCTGAGGCCGCGTGAAAGAGGGCGAAAACCTGGCTTTCAGCAGCGCCTCGCCCGCCGCTTCGCCGGTCAGCACCGCACCCGCGTCGCATCCGCACTTGAGGCTCATCAGCCATGCGCTGCGCCCGAGCGCACCCGCATAGCTGTCGAGCTTCACTTTCAGCCCGTCGGGCGCGTCCTTGTCCTCGACCGTCAGATCTTTGGCGGCGACGATCACTTCGTTGGGCGCGCTGCCGGTCTGGTCGTTGAAGAGCTGCTTGATCATGGCGACGAATGCCTGATGGTCGAGCGCGGGCACGTCGCTCCTGATCACGCCGTCGTAGGTCGATTCGGTGCTGCGGTCGGGCACGTATTCGAGCACGCGGCGAATCGAATCCGCGCGCGAGCTCTCGGCCGACGGCGCCTTCTCGTAGTCGGCCAGGATTAGCCGCGCCGCGCCCGCGTTGCCGCCCGCCATCGCACCGAGCGTGCGTCCCAGCAGCGCATTGGCCTCGCTGCGGCGCAACTGCCCCTGCGCATTCGCGATCATCTGCTGAACCTGCGCCTGCAATTCCGGATTGTTGATTCCCGTCGACTTGAAGACGGCCATCGCATCCTCGCCGTCGCCGCGATCGAGCAGAGCCTGCGCCGTATTCAGCGGATTGAGCGGAGCCGTGTCGCGAATCGACGCAGTCGCGAGGTAAAGCTTGGTGGCAGCGACCAGCTTCGCCTCGACTCGCGTCTGCACCGCCTCGAACGCCTGGTACTGATCGCTCGAAATGAGTTTCTTGCCGGTCGCGCGCTCGGCGAACACCTGCGCTGGCAGCGCCAGGAAAGCGCTCGCGCCGCCGATCACCGGCTCGTTGTCGGTGAAGGTGAAGCGATGGCGGTCCTCGGCCAGCGTCGAAAGATTCAACGTCCAGATTTCGTAGGCGCCGGTGAAGCGCGCCTCGTTCGAGTCGCGCGACGACTGAAACGACTCGGTCGGCAGGCTCACGATCATCACCGCGTCGAGCCGGTCGTCGGGGTCGCCGGCGACGAAGCGCTTGACGCACGCGTCAACCCCGCCCGGCGGCTGAATCGGCATCGCTTTGACGTTGGGCAGCTTGCCGACGATAGCGTCGATATCGGCTTCGGTCTGCGGCGAGATCGGTCCAATCACGCCGACACCGATTTTGATCGGCGCCGCATACGCACCTGCCGCGGCCGCGGCCACAATGATCGCCGCGCCGAGCAGCATTACCGTAATTTTTCTCATCGTTGTTTGAGTGATGCCGTGAAAAAGTGAGAGAAGTGAATTCTGCCGCGCCGAGAGCTTTTCAAAACCCGCCGCGGACTTCAACCCGTGCAAGCGCAACCTCCCCGTCTATAACGCCGCCGCGCCGAGTTGCTTGAGTATCCGGTCCGAAAGCTACAATGTCTAGGCAAGGTTGCGCCCAGGATGCCCGAGCACATCGTCCACATACTGCCCGAGCAGGTCGCCAGCCAGATTGCGGCGGGCGAGGTCGTCGAGCGGCCGGCCTCCGCCGTCAAGGAGCTGGTCGAGAACTCGCTCGACGCCGGCGCCCATTCCGTCAGCGTCGAAATCCTCGGCGGCGGCACGGCGCTGATAGCGGTCGCCGACGACGGCTGCGGCATGACGCGCGCCGACGCTATCCTGTCGCTGCGCCGCCATGCTACCTCGAAGATTCGCAGCGCCTCCGACCTGGCCGCGATTCGTACGCTCGGATTTCGCGGCGAAGCGCTCGCCTCGATTGCCAGCGTGTCGCATCTGCGGATGCAAACCCGCCGCGCTGCCGACGAGCATGGCGTCGAAGTCGCGGCCGAAGCCGGCAATATCGAGGACACCCGCACCTGCGCGATGGCGGCGGGGACGCGAATCGAAGTGCGCGAGCTGTTCTTCAACACGCCCGCGCGGCTCAAGTTTCTGAAGACGCTGGCGACCGAGCAGGGCGCGATTGCCGAATCGTTCCAGCGCGTCGCGCTCGCCAATCATCATATCGCGTTTCGCCTCACCGCCGACGGTCGCGCGGTCTTCGATTTGCCGCGCGCCAACTCGGTGCTCGAACGATTCCGCCAGGTGTTCGGCGCCGAAACTCGCAAACAAGATGCTCGCCTTCGAGCTCGATCGTCCGGGCCTTCGCGCGCAAGGGCTGGCCGCAACCAGCCAGGAGTCATTTGCCACCGGGCGGATGATCTTCACGTTCGTCAACGGCCGCTCGGTGCGCGATCGGATGCTGATTCGCGCAGTCGAGCAGGCCTACCAGACGCTGATTCCGCGCGGGCGTCATCCGGCGACGCTGCTGTTCGTTGATATGCGGCCCGAGGACGTTGACGTGAACGTGCATCCGATGAAAACCGAGGTGCGCTTTCGAAACGGCGGCGCGGTGTTCGATGTCGTCTATCATGCGATTCGCGACCGCCTGGCGGACCAGGCGAAAGATGCGGCTGGTGCAAATCTGGTGGACGCGCCGGCGACGCCCGCCGATGACGCCGCGATGGGACTCATCACGATGTCGTCGGTTAGCGAAACCGTGGCTCCGCATCCGCGAATCGACGCGCCGCTGCGGCTCGTGCCCGACGCGCCGAGTCATGCGGCGTTTCAGCGTCCGCTGAGCCTCGCCTACGATCGCGACGCGCGCCCCGGCGCTGCGACGGCGGCAATTCCCGCGGCGCCCATCCCGATGTATTCGCAACTCCGCGTGATCGGGCAAATCTTCGCCGGCTATATCGCGCTCGAGACAGAAGAAGGCCTGCTGCTGATTGATCAGCACGCGGCGCATGAGCGCGTCACCTTCGAGAAGCTGCGGCGCGAACTCCGCGACGGCGGCATTCGCACGCAGGCGATGCTCGCGCCGGTCCCGGTCGAGCTGAATCCCGCGCGCGCGTCGCAGGTGCATGGCGCGCTCAGCGAACTGCGCGCGATGGGTTTCGAGGTCGAGCCGTTCGGGCCGACTACGCTGCTGCTCAAAGCTGCGCCCGCGGTGTTCGGGCCTGAAGGCGGTGCGAAGCTGCTCGGCGACATGATCGAGAGTATGGGCGACGCCGGCTTTCGCGGCAGTGGCGAGGCCGCGTTCGAGAACTGGCTGAAGCAGCTCGCGTGTCATGGTTCAGTGCGCGTCGGGCGCGTGCTCGAGCCGGCAGAGATCCATTCATTGCTCGCCGAGCTCGATCGCACCGAGTTCAAGACCAACTGCCCGCACGGACGCCCGGTGCATATTCAGTTCGGACGCGGGCAAATCGAACGGATGTTCCGCCGGTGAGCGTCGTCCCTGCTACATCGGCAGCGGAGACCGCGGCGCAGGCGCGTCCGGGGCGCATCGCAGTCGGCTTTATCGTCGGGCCGACCGGGGCGGGCAAATCGGCGCTCGCGATGGCCGTGGCGGAGCGCACGAATTGCGAAATAATCAACGCCGACTCGCGCCAGTTCTATCGCGGCATGGATCTCGGCACGGCGAAACCCTCGGCCCAGGACCGCGCGCGCGTGCCGCATCATCTTATAGACGTGCGCGATCCCGACGAGACGCTCGACGTGGCGGAGTTCGCGCGGCTTGCACGCGCGGCAATCGAAGATATTGCGGCGCGCGGGCGAAATCCGCTGGTGGTCGGCGGCAGCGGGCTTTATCTGCGCGTCATCCGCGGTGGAATCTTCAGCGGCCCAGCGGCGTCGGCTGAAATCCGCGAGCGGCTGGCGGAGCTGGCGGCCGAGCGGGGCGTTACGCATCTGCACAGTCAGTTGCGCGAGATCGATCCCGACGCCGCCAATAGAATCGGCGTCAACGATTTGTATCGGATCGTTCGCGCGCTCGAAGTCTTCGAGCTGACCGGCGAAACAATCTCGGCGCATCAGCAGCGCCATCAGTTCGCCGATATTGGCTACGACACTTTGACCGTTGGCGTCGAAGTTGAGCGCAAGAAACTCTACGAGGCTATCGACAATCGTTTCGACGCGATGGTCGCGGCCGGGCTGGTCGGGGAAATCCGCGCGCTGGTCGACGCGGGCTACTCGCCCGGCAAGCCGCCGCTGAGTACGATTGGATACAAGCAGATCGCGGCGTATCTGCGGGGCGAGTGTACGCTCGACGAGGCGACAGCGGCGGCCAAACAGGAGTCGCGGCGGCTGGCCAAGCGCCAGCTGACCTGGTTTCGCCGCGAGCCGCAGATCGTATGGCTTGACGCGGAGCGCGGTGCTCAGGATGCTGTTGCGTTGTTCGGGAAATTTTTCAGGCGTGAGTCAAATTGAAACCTAATTCGAACGGACATAAAGCGCGCGGCGGAAAAAATCGCGCAATCGAAATTGCGACGGTCGAAGGACCGGCCTCGGAGCCGCGCAGCGCGATCGAGCGCGTGCGCCTCGCGCGCCATGCCAATCGGCCGCAGACGCTCGACTACATCGACCTGCTGATGCGCGACTTTGTCGAGATACACGGCGACCGCAACTTCGCCGACGACGGCGCGATCGTCGCCGGCCTGGCCTACTTTGGACGCCGCGCGGTTGCCGTGGTGGGGCATCAGCGGGGCCGCTCGACCACCGAAAGAATCAAGCGCAACTTCGGCAAGCCGCTGCCCGAGGGCTATCGCAAGGCCGGGCGGGTTTACGAACTGGCGGAGCGCTTCGGGCTGCCGATCATCACGCTGATCGACACGCAGGGCGCAGAGTCGGGCGTCGGCGCCGAGGAGCGCGGGCAGATCGAGGCGATCGCGCGCAACCTCGAGCTGATGGCGCGTTCTACCGTGCCTATCGTCGCGTGCGTGATAGGCGAGGGCGGCTCGGGCGGCGCGCTGGCGCTGGGCGTCGCGAACGTCGTGTTGATGCAGGAGAACGCGTGCTACTCGGTGATCACGCCGGAAGGATGCGCCGCGATCCTGTGGCGCGCGGGCGGCGAGGAGAACGTCGCGGCGGCGGCGTCAGCGCTCAAGTTGTCCGCGCCCGACTTGCTCGAGCTCGGGTTGATCGACGAGATAGTGCCCGAGCCCGCCGGCGGAGCGCATACGGCGCCGGCCGAAGCGGCCCATCTGATGGGCGCGTCCATCGCGCGGCATCTCGAGCGCCTGGTCAAGCTGAAGCCGCAGGAATTGCGCCGATGCGCGCGAACGCAAGTTCGCGGCGATGGGGAGTGCGTACCTCACGCGCGGCAAAATCGAAGACGATCCACTGAATTAAATGCGGAACCCGCCGTGGGTTCCGCACCTCCTTGGGCAGGGGTGACCCCTGCACCCAGTATTAAGAAAATCGCAAAATCGCGCGGCCGCGCTTTCGCTCGGGGTTTCCGGGGGAGGGTCTTAGTCCTAGCCTCTCCCTGTGAGGGAGAGGCCGACGCTCGTCTTCGAGTGGCGGGTGAGGGTCCGAATTTTCTGAATTCTTCCTCTGGCTTTTTTTGCTGTTTTTACAGTTTCTGAAATGACGAAGAAGGACATCCTTACATTTGGACCCTCACCCGCGCCCGGAGGTCGCGGCCTCTCCCTGACAGGGAGAGGCGATTACGGCGAGCCGCAGAGCGTGCCGTTTATGTCGCATTGCGGGGTTATGCCGCGATCGCGCTGCTGTTGATTCAGCGCGGAGATGGCCTTGTTGGTTTTTGGGCTCGGGTCGCATCCGCACAGCTGGCTCGCGCAGCAACTGCATGAGGCTGCCGTTTCAGCTTTGACTATTTCGGAGATGTCGCATCCCGACAGCCCCGAGCATGCGGTGCTCACCAGGTCGCGATCGTTGCATTCGTCGGTGCACAAAGTGGCGTCGCAGGTGAAGCCCGACATCGCGCCCTTCGGCTGCAGGCAGGTGTGATACTCGTTGCAGACTTTCGCGCAATCGACGCCGCTGTCCGGCGGGAGCATCGTGGTGCCCGGGATATAGAGCGGACATCCGTAGCCGCCCGGTGCGTCGGGCAGACAGGCCGGAGGACTGGGAATTGCCGGGGCGGGAGTAGCGGCTGCGGCGCGCGAATCTGCGGTTGGCGAGGCGTCCGGCGTTGGGGTTGGCGTCGCGGGCGGCGCGTAAGCGGCCGACCATACAAGGTCGTCGCCGAGGGTGCATGCCTGGTCGTTCTGGCCGACCTGGTAAGGGCCGTTGAAGGTCGGGCATGAGCAGTTCACGATGCCGGCCTGGCTGGTTTTGAAGCATGGCGCGGTCATGCATCCGGCGTACGGCTCGGCCGGGCAGTTGGTCAGGCCGAGTCCGTTCTCAGGCACACAATCGAAGCTGAAGGTGGAGAAAACGCTCGAGCCGGGAATCAGATTTCCGGCGTTGACGTTGGCGCATACCGGGGCCGAGTTGAGCGTCGTGCACATGCTGCCGTCGGCGCCGCATTGCGCGACGGTTTTTTCATACACCGCGTGATTGAGAATGGCGTTGATGTCGACGAAGTAGACGCCGTACGGAATGTCGAAGCATTGGCAGTTCGCGTAGTTGCCGTCCTTGGTCGGTACGCATGAAAGGTTCTCGGCGCCGGAGCTGGGGCCGGAGTAATAGCAGAGCGCGAACGGTCCGCCGCGGCATGGCAGGAAGTTGGTCGACGCGGTCGTGATGTCGGCATAGGCGGGGCCGAAGGCGGTCGTCCAGTTCGTGGGGTTGCTCCAGAACGCATGCGAGTTGGGCACGAAGTGAACGATCCCGGCTTTGACGTTGTTGAGGACGATGGAGGAGCCACCGCCGCCGCCGCAGCCCGCAAGGAGTATCGCGAGCGCGAGGAAGAGAACTCGGCAGCGGCGTTTCACAATGATCCAGCGTGCAGTGTTAGCAGCCAGTTTGCAAGTATTAACTGAGAGTCAAGAACAATTCCCTTCATTATATAGAAACCCGCCGCGCGTTTCAGCAATAGTGGCCGCTGCGTCCAAGGCCGAGCCGGATCCTAACCTCTCCTTGTCCGAGGAGAGGTCGGCGCGCGCCGAAGGAGCGCGACGGGAGAGGTGGGACGCGGGCCGACGCAACGACGCGCACTTTTCTTCTGCACCGAATCAAATAGTGGTGCTGCTGGGTTGCGGCGGCCTCAGTGTCGATCGCTTGCGGTTAGACGAGTCGGGGTCGGTGCGCTGTCTGAGCGCTGCACCTCTCCCGGCGACACCGCTCAGCGGCTTTCGCCGACCTCTCCTCGGACAAGGAGAGGTTAGGATAGTCCGCGCGATTGCCTTATTTGCAGCTGATGACGCATCGGGGGCCGTGGCGTTGTTAACCTCCGAGACAAAAGGAACCGGCAGCTATTCCCTGCGGTGCGTTGAAAAGCGGCGGTTGATCCGGTAGCCATTCTTGTTCGATGTCGTCACGGACTGCCAGGAAGGCTGCGCCCGAGCCGCCGTCTATCGAGACCCTGCGGGCGCGGATGGACGAGATCAATCTCAAAATTCTGCGGTTGATTTCGGCGCGCGCCAGCGTGGCGACCGAGATCGGCCGCCTGAAGCATCATGAGGGCGGCGAGGTTTATCAGCCGGTCCGCGAACGCGCGATTATCGAAAGGATGATCGCCGAAAACCAGGGGCCGCTCACCGGCGATCAGGTCAAGCGGATTTACGCCGAGATAATTTCCGCATGCCGCGCGCTTGAGCATGAGCCGCGCGTCGCATTCCTCGGCCCCGAGCACACCTATTCGCATGAGGCGACGCTCCTGCGCTTTGGCTCGAGCGTCGAGCTGATGCCGCTTCAGTCGTTCGCGGCGGTCTTCCAGGCTATCGAGAATGGCCGTGCGGATTTCGGCGTAGTGCCGGTCGAGAACTCGACCGAGGGCTCGGTGACGCTGACGCTCGACCTCCTTATAGACACGTCGCTGGTGATAATCGGCGAAGTGCTGCTGCCGATTCGGCATTCGATTATGTCGCTCAGCGGTGCAGCGGGCGACGTGAAGCGAATCGTGTCTCATCAGCAGAGCCTCGCGCAGTGCCGCGGCTACCTGAGCGCGAATTTCCCGAACTGCGAGACAGAAGCGGTAGCGTCCAATGCGCTGGCGGCCCAGCGCGCGGCGGCGGACTCGTCGATTGCGGCGGTCGCGTCGAAGGCGGCGGGCGAGGCGTACGGTCTGAAGACGATCGCGGCGAATATCCAGGATGTCGCGGCCAACACGACGCGCTTTCTCGTGATGGGCACGCGGCCGGTGGAGCGGTCGGGCAGGGACAAGACCACGCTGCTGTTCGCGGTGGCGGATCGGGTCGGCACGCTCAACCAGGCGCTGAACCTGTTTGCGCGTAACGCGATAAATATTTCAAAAATCGAGTCGCGTCCGCTGCGCGCGCGGCCGTGGGAATACCTGTTTTTTGTTGACGTTATGGGGCATCGTGACGACCCCAAGCTGGCGCGCGCGCTGAAGTCATTGTCGACCAAGGCTCTATTCTTGAAGGTCTTAGGATCGTATCCTGAAGGAAGGTCGGCCGCTGCCTGAGCCGGGCAGGAGAATCCTTTCAGTGGCCGTTCGCCTCTTTTGATCAAAGCACAAGATCTCGTACTCCCTTCCGTCGCCGCGCTTGCTCCATATGAGCCGGGCAAGCCTGCTGACGAGCTGCATCGCGAGCTGGGCATCGTCGATCCGGTCAAGCTGGCGTCGAACGAGAATCCGCTCGGCCCGTCGCCGCGCGCGCTCGAGGCGATCAAGGCTGCGCTGCCCGAGCTCAATCGCTATCCCGACGGCGCCAGCTACGAGCTGCGGGCGAAGATCGCGGCGCATCACAAGGTTGGCGTCGAGCGGGTGTTCGCGGCGTCGGGATCGGTCGAGGTGCTCAACCTGCTCGCGTTTCTGTACCTGCGGCCGGGCCTCAACTCGGTCTACTCGGAGCATTCATTCGCGATTTATCCGCTGGCGACCGCATCGGCCGGCGGGGAGCATCGCGTGGTCAAGACGCTCGACGGCTTCGCGCACGATCTCGACGCGATGGCGGCTGCGATCGACGCGAACACGCGGATTGTTTTTCTCGGCAACCCGAATAATCCGACCGGGACGATTTACCGGCGCGCCGAATGGAAGCGGTTCCTCGAGCGCGTGCCGGAGCACGTCGTGATCGTCGCCGACGAGGCGTACTTCGAATTCGTGCGCGACCCCGACTACCCGGATTCGATGGAAGACCATGACGACCGGCGGCTGCTAATCACGCTGCGGACGTTTTCGAAAATTTTCGGCCTGGCGGGCCTGCGCGTCGGCTACGCGGTCGCGCGCCCGGACATGATCCAGATGCTGCATAACGTGCGCCAGCCGTTTAACGTTACGTCGATCGCGCAGGTGGCGGCGATTGCGGGGATGGACGACCGGGCGCATATAGCGAGGACGCTGCAAGTGAACGCCGAGGGGATGGCTTACCTCGAAGGCGAGTTCGCGCGGCTCAAGCTGCCGTTCGTGCCGAGTCACGGGAATTTTTTCCTGGTCGAGGTCGGCGACGGGCGCGCGGTTTACGACCAGCTGATGCGCAAGGGCGTGATCGTGCGGCCGATGAACGGTTACGGCTATCCGCGGCACGTGCGAATCAGCGTCGGGCTGCCCGAGGAGAATCGGCGGCTGGTCGCGGCGCTCGGCGAAGTGATGGGCGCGAAGTCGTGAAGAATCGAAACGCAGAATGGCTGGCGCGGGCGCTGCTCGTCGCGATGTTTGCCGTCGCGGCATGGGCGTGGCCGTCGACGCCGGCGCAGATTCCGATTCATTGGGACATCGCTGGGCAGGTAAACGGCTACGGGTCGAAGTTCACCGGGCTGGTGCTGATGCCGATAATCGCGACGGCAGGGTATGCGCTGATCGGTCTGACGGCGGTTCTTCGGCCCGAGAAATTTCAGGGCGCGGCGATTAATGCGCTGTCGTGGTTCAGGTTCGCCTATGTGCTCGTGATGGCGGGAGCGTTCGGCCTGATCGTCGCGGACGCGCGCGGCGCGAACGTCAACGCTAACCATGTAATTTTCCCGCTGCTCGCGATCGTGACGATCGCAGTCATCAACCTGGTCGTGCAATCGAGCCGAAACAAATCGGCGGGCACGACGCCGCCAGGCGGCGGAGTTCTATTCCTGATGGCGCAATTGTTTCGACAGATGACCGTGTGCGGAGTCGGGCCTGATTGGCGGCTCGCTCGCGCTTATCGCACGGCGCGCGGGCGTCGTCGGCAAGGTCGTCGGCCTTGGACGGTCGCAGGCGAATCTGGACGTCGCGGTCGAACGCGGCATGATCGATGTCGCGACACGCGACCCGGTCGAGGCGGCGCGCGGCGCGGATTTGATCGTGCTGGCGGTGCCGATACAGACGATGCGCGCGACGCTGGAGAAAATGATCGATCACTCGGCGCCCGACGCGGTCGTTACCGATGTCGGCAGCGTGAAGGAATATGTTGTCCGCGAGCTCGAGCCGCTGATCACCGGAAAGAGATCGTTGGTTGCGGCGCATCCGGTAGCGGGCAAGGAGACGACCGGCGCGGTTGCAGCCGACCCTGCGCTGTTTCGCGACCGCCGCGTGATTCTCACGCCGTCGGCGAAGAGCACGCCCGAGGCGATCAACAAGATCGAGCAGCTGTGGGACGAGACGGGCGCGTGCGTCGAGATGATGGACGCAGCCACGCACGACGCGGTGCTCGCGCGGTCGAGTCATCTGCCGCAGGCGGTGTCGAGCGTGCTCGCGGCGGCGCTGGCGGGCGAGAAAGTTGGCGACAAGATTGCGGCTGAGTACGGCGCGGGCGGTCTGCGCGATACGACACGGCTGGCGGCATCGTCATGGGAGATGTGGCGCGACATTTTTGTCACGAATCGCGAGGCGATCGCGGCGGCGCTGAAGCTCTATGGCAATACGTTCGCGGAATTTCAGCGGTCGGTCGAAGCCGGTGATATCGAAAACGTCGAGAAGATTTTCAATCGCGGGCGCGCGATGCGGGAAAAGATCAGATGAGCCGCCGGGAACCGATAATTGCGATTGACGGTCCCGTCGGTGCGGGAAAATCCGTGGCGGCGCGCGAGCTTGCGCGAGCGCTTGGGTTCTCGTACCTGAATACGGGTGCGATGTATCGAGCGGTCGCGATCGCGGCGCGCGAGGCGGGCGTGAATCCCGACGACCCGAACGTGGAGGCGCGGCTGGCGCCGGTTTTGGAGAAGATTAAGATCAAATTTGATGGCGAGAAGATATCGCTCAATGGCCGCGACGTGACCGCGATAATCAGCGAGCCGGAGATCGGCGACCTCGCGTCGCGTTTCTCGGCGATCCCTTCGGTGCGCGCGCGGATGCGCGATCTTCAGCGCGCGGCGGGCGCGGACGGTGGTGTGGTGATGGAAGGACGCGATATCGGCACCGCGATTTTTCCCGATGCCGAGTTCAAGTTCTTCCTCGTTGCCGATATGAAGGTCCGCGCGCATCGCAGGTTCGAAGAGCTGAAGAAGAAAGGCGCGACGGCCAGCGAGCATGATGTGCTCGAGCAATTGATCGAGCGCGACCGCCGCGACAGCGGGCGCGAGCTGGCGCCGCTCAGGCGAGCAGAGGATGCGATCGAGATCGATTCGACCAACCTGTCGGTTGAAGCGGTGGTCGCGACGATGAAAGAGAAGATTAACGCTCGAATCGAAGCCGCCAAGGACTTGAAACGAGCCTAGCCCGGTTGTAAGGATTGCAGCAGCCCCGAAGTCCCGGAAGGTCCCACTAAATGGAGAAAGCGTTGCCTGAACAGATGAGCGGAGGAGAAAATGACTTTGAGTCGTTGATGGAAGAGAGTTTGAAGGCTCCCCGTCCCGGCGACGTGCTGATTGGAAGAGTGCTTCTGATCACGCGCGACAGCGTCATCATCGACATCAACTACAAGTGCGAAGGGCAAGTCCCCCTCGCCGAATTCCTCGACCACGAAGGACATCCGACGGTCAGGGAGGGCGACGAGGTTGACGTGTACTTCGAAGGCACCGAGACCGAGAACGGGACGGTGATGCTTTCGCACGCCAAGGCCGAGAAGTTCAAAGTCTGGCGCGAACTCGACAAGGCGTTCCAGGCGGAGACTCCGGTCGAGGGCGTGGTGCTGGGCAAGGTCAAAGGCGGGCTCAAGGTCGATATCGGGGTGCCGGCGTTCCTGCCGGGATCGCATGTCGATATTCGTCCGGCGCGCAACCTCGACCGCTACGTCGGGCAGCGTGGACGATTCCAGATTCTGAAATTCAATCGCGCGCGCGGCAACGTCGTGGTCTCGCGGCGCAGCGTGCTCGAGCGCGAGCGCGCGTCGCTGAAAGAGCAGACGCTCAAGGTGCTCGAAGAGGGCGTGATCCTCGAAGGCACCGTGAAAAATATTACCGACTACGGCGCGTTCATTGATCTCGGCGGAATCGACGGCCTGCTGCATATCACGGATATGGCGTGGGGCCGGTTGCAGCATCCGTCGGAAGTTCTGAAGGTCGGCGACAAAGTCAAAGTCGTCGTGCTGAAGTACGACGCCGAGCGCGAGCGCGTGTCGCTCGGAATGAAACAGATCATGCCCGACCCGTGGACCAAGGTGGCGGAGGAATATCCGCCGGGCACGCGAATCAAGGGCAAGGTTGTCAGCGTGACCGACTACGGCGCCTTCGTCGAAATCGAAAAGGGCGTCGAGGGTTTGATCCACGTCTCCGAGATGAGCTGGAGCAAGCGCGCCGTGCATCCGTCGAAAGTCGTCAACCCCGGCGACCTGGTGGAAGTGCAGGTGCTCGGCGTCGACGAGGCGAACCGCAGAATCTCGCTCGGGCTCAAGCAGACCGAGGCGAATCCGTGGGAAGAGCTCGGGCAGAAGCATCCGATTGGCAGCCAGGTGAAGGGCAAGGTCAAGTCGATCACCGACTTCGGCGTGTTCGTCGAGATCGAGCCGGGAATCGACGGGCTGGTGCATATTTCGGATTTGTCGTGGACCAAGAAAATTCGGCATCCGAGCGAAGTGGTCAAGAAGGGCGACGAGCTCGAGGCGACGGTGCTCGGCATCGACGTCGAGAACGAGCGCGTCAGCCTGGGCGTCAAGCAGCTCACGGCCGACCCGTGGAATACGGTGGCGGAGCGCTATCCGTTGAACACGCGGATTCACGGCAAGGTCAGCTCGGTCGCGGACTTCGGCGTGTTCGTCGAGATCGAAGAGGGAATCGAGGGGCTGATCCACATTTCGCAGCTCAGCAACGAGCGCGTGGACAAGCCGTCGTCGCTCTATAAGGTCGATGACGAACTCGAAGCGCTGGTGGTGCAGCTGGATCCGAAGGAGCGGCGAATCGGGCTGTCGATCAAGGCGGTCAAACAGCACGAAGAGCGCGAGGAAATGCAGGCCTACCTCAAACGCGAGCATGAGGCGGCGCGATTCTCGATGGAAGATATCCTGAAGGAAGAGCTCAAGCTCGATCGCGACGACGGCGAGCGGCGCGCGGCGATTGGCCGCAAAAACAGCTGAAACGGGGAGCCGCTTCGACCAGAGCGGAGCGGGTGACGGCGGCGAGATCGATGACCAAGCGGGAAATCATCGAAGAACTGCTGGCGCGCCGCCAGCGGTTCACCCATCGCGAGTCGGAGACGATAGTCAATGCGATGTTCGACGCGATGGCGAACTCGCTGACGCGCGGCGAACGGATCGAGATTCGCGGCTTCGGCAGTTTCGCGGTGAAGCAGCGGCGCGCGCGGCAGGGGCGCAATCCCAAGACCGGCCAGCTGGTCAGCGTCGATGCCAAGAAAATCCCGTTCTTCCGGGCGGGCAAGGAACTCCGAATCGAAGTTAATGGCGCCGAAGAAGCGGGCGGTTAGGCGGCGCGATCCGGCGGCGGTGCCGGCCGAAGGAATGCGGCTGTGGGCGCCGTGGCGATACGAGTATCTGCGCAGCATGAGCACCGAACCCAAGGGGTGCATCTTCTGCCTGGGCAAGCTCACCGAGGCCGAGCGGCGGGAACGGCTGGTCCTGTTCGAGAATCGCGAGGTGCTCGTGATGCTCAACAAGTATCCCTACAATAACGGTCATATCCTGGTGTCGCCGCGAACTCATGTGGCGTCGCCGGAGTTGTTGACGCGGGCGGAGCGAGCGGCGCTGGCGGAGACGGTCGCGGCGTCGATCAAGCGGCTGCGCGAAACGTTGCATCCGCAAGCGCTCAACGTCGGCGCCAACCTGGGCGGTGCGGCGGGGGCGGGATTCGGCGATCACATGCATTGGCACGTGGTGCCGCGCTGGGCGGGCGATAATAATTTTATGCCGGTACTTGCCTCGACGCGTGTGCTATCACAGAGTTTGGATGACAGTTTTTCGCAGCTGCGGCCGATTTTCAAAGACATCGGCGCTGAAATATCCTAAAATCAAGCAATCAACCCTGCGGGTTTCGCAATGAATGAACAACTGCTGAAGATCCGGACACTGGGCGAACTCAAGAGCGCGGGCTACGAGACGATGCCGGTGCGGATGGAGATGCGCAAGAATCTGCTCGACCGCCTGCGCACCAAGGAGCAAATCCTGCCGGGAATCGTCGGTTACGAGGAGACGGTCATTCCCGAAATCGAGAACGGCGTGCTCGCCGGGACATCATATGATCTTCCTCGGCGAGCGCGGGCAGGCGAAGTCGCGAATCATCCGGGCGCTGGCCGGACTGCTCGACGAATACGTGCCGGTGGTCGAGGGCTGCGAAATCAGCGACGATCCGTATGCGCCGATATGCCGGCGATGCGTGAAGCTGAAAGAGGAGCATGGCGACGCGACTCCGATCAAATGGATCGGGCGCGACAGCCGCTACGCCGAGAAGCTCGCGACGCCGGACGTTTCGGTCGCGGATCTGATCGGCGAGATCGATCCGATCAAGGTGGCCGAAGGGCGCTACCTGGCCGACGAGGAGACGATCCACTACGGACTGATCCCGCGCACCAATCGCGGTATCTTCGCAATCAACGAGCTGCCCGACCTGACCGAGAAAGTGCAAGTCGGGCTGTTCAACCTGATGGAAGAGAAGGACGTCCAGATCAAGGGCTACAAGATTCGGCTGCCGGTCGACGTGGTGTTCGTGGCGAGCGCGAATCCGGAGGACTACACCTCGCGCGGACGGATCATCACGCCGCTGAAGGATCGCTTCGACATCCAGATTCGCACGCACTATCCGAAGACGATCGAGCACGAGATTGCGATTATGGAGCAGGAAGCGGCGCATCCGACGCGATCGGGCGTGGACGTGCGGATTCCGCAGTTCATGAAGGACATCCTGGCGCAGGTCACGTTCGAGGCGCGGGCGTCGAACGAGATCAATCAGTCGTCGGGCGTGTCGGTGCGCGTGACGATCAACAATTTCGAATCGGCTATCTCCAACGCGGAAAAGCGCGCGGTGCGAAACTCGGAGAACGAGATCGTGCCGCGGATCTCGGATTTGCATTCGCTGTATGCGTCGACGGCGGGAAAAATCGAGCTCGAGTACGTCGGCGAGGACAAGAAGGAAGACGATTTGATCGAGCGCCTGATCAATCGCGCCGTGCTGAAGGTGTTCGACAAGTATCTGAAGCTCGACGATCTGAAAAAAGTGTCGAGCTACTTCGAGCAGGGCTGGGGCGTCGAGGTCTCGGACAGCGCGCCGTCGTCGGAATACATGGAGCCGCTGCGCGAGGTGACGGGACTGCGCGAAGTGATCACGCTGCTGGGTCCGTTCGAGACGCCGGGGCTGATGGCCGCCGCGAGTGAATTTATTTTCGAGGGCCTGCATCTGCATCAGAAGCTCAACAAGGATCGCCAGGGCGGGCGCTTCGCCTACCACGCATGAGAGGCAGGGGAATGAGTGCGGTCGTCACGCGTTACACGCAGTGGGACGGGACGCAGCGGCTCAAGCTCGACGCCGACAAGGTGTTCGAGAAGCTGGCCGAGTACCTGTCCTACACCGACGACGTGCGCCAGGCGATGGACTGGATGATGCGGCAGGGGATGGACTTCGACGGCGTCAAGGTGATGGGGCTGGAGGAGTTCGTCGAGCAGCTGCGGCAGGAGATGCGCCAGCGCTATCGCGACTTCAACCTGAAGAACGCGCTGTCGGAGATGGAGCAGAAGCTCGAGGACATCCTGAATCGCGAGCGCGACACGCTCGAATCGATGAAGGGTCAGAAGCCGGGCGCCGAGGAAAAGCTGCGCGAGCTGTCGCGGATGCCGCGGCGGTTGTCGGAGGCGATGCGCAAGCTCGAGAGCCACGAATTCGAGGACTGCGCAGGCCAAGGCGGACTTCGACGAGCTGCTCGAAGAATACGAAAATATTCGCGACCTCGAGAATTTTCGCGATCGCAATCAGCACATGTTCCACGGTCCCAAGAGCCTCGGCTACGACGAAGCGCTCGAGCTGATGCGCGAGATGGACCGGATGCGCCAGCTCGAGCAGGACCTGATGTCGGGCAACTTCGACACGATCTCGATGGAGGACCTGCAGCAGATCCTCGGGCAGCAGGCGAGCAAGGATTTTCAGAATCTCAAGCAGGTGATGGTGCTGCTGACGCAGTCGGGCTACATGGTGCCGAAGGGCGACCATTTCCAGCTCTCGCCCAAGGGCGTGCGGCGAATCGGGCAACTGGCCCTGCGCGACATTTACCAGAACCTGCTGAAGGATCGTTCGGGCGGGCACCTGACCGACCATCGCGGCATCACGGAGATGCGGCCGGAGCAGACCAAGCCGTACGCCTACGGCGATCCGCTGAATCTGAACCTGGTGGCGACGCTCAAGCATGCGCTCGCGCGCAAGGCCGGCGTGCCGCT
This sequence comes from uncultured delta proteobacterium, assembly GCA_963747845.1. Taxonomy (GTDB): domain Bacteria; phylum Desulfobacterota; class Binatia; order Binatales; family Binataceae; genus Binatus. The sequence goes on along the minus strand of CAVVGR010000009.1, from coordinate 268,346 downwards.
CGAGCTGCGGCCGGAAGACTTCGAGATTTACGAAAACGATTACGCGAGCTCGTCGTCGACGGTGCTGTGCCTCGACATGTCGTGGTCGATGAGCTGGGAAGGGCGGTTTGCCGCGGCGAAGAAAGTCGCGATGGCGATGGAGACGCTGATTCGATCGAAGTTCCCGCGCGATTTCTTTTCGATCGTCGGATTCTACACGCGCGCGGTCGAACTGAAGCTCAAGGATCTGCCCGAGGCGTCGTGGAACATGGGCGATCCGTTCACCAATCTGCAGGACGGCTTGCGGCTCGCGTCGGACTTGCTCGGGCGGCATCCGTCGCGCAATCAGCACATCATCGTGATCACCGACGGGCAGCCGACGGCGTACTTTCTGAACAAGCGGCTGTACTGCGAATGGCCGCTGTCGTTCGGCGGCATCAGCATGCGCGCGGCGCAGGAGACGCTGAAGGAAGTCGAGCGGATCACGCGCAAGGGAATCACGATCAACACTTTCATGCTCGACGATTCGCCAAGTCTGCGCGCGTTCGTGGACAAGATGACGCAGATCAATCGGGGCCGCGCGCTGTTCACCCGCCCCGACCATCTCGGCGAATACATGCTGGTCGACTACCTATCCAAGAAGCGCAAGCGAGTCTGAACCAGGGGTAAGTGGGAGCGGTTGCGGAGGTATTGGGTTCTCGCTCTTCGCCCAAGCCCCCTTTGAAGTGGGCGGGCGGCAAGCGATGGCTCGTGCCCCATCTCAGCCGTCTCTGGGATCCTCATCGAGATCGCCGACTGGTTGAACCGCTGTGCGGTGGCCTGGCAGTTTCGCTGGGCCTGGTACCCGATCGAGCTCTTATAGCCGATATCAACCCGCATGCGATTAACTTCTATCGCTGGCTCAAGACCGGTCTCGGCTATCTCACTAAGGATGCAGAACGAGAAGGCCTACTTTTATAGGCAGCGCGCCAGGTTCAATCAGCTTATAAGTGAGGGTAAGGCGAACAGCGAGGAAGCGGCGAGTCTTTTCTATTATCTGAATCGTACCTGCTACAACGGCCTATGCAGGTTCAATCGCAAAGGTGAGTTCAACGTCCCTTTCGGGCTTTATAATAAGATCATCTACAAGACGGACTTCACGGAATACGTCTGAAGCCTTCGCGCAGTGGGAGTTCATGTGTGTGGATTTCGAAGAGCTGCCGCTGGAGTCTGGCGATTTTATCTATGCGGATCCGCCTTATGACGTCGAGTTCACGCAATACTCGAAGGAAGTGTTTGGCTGGGACCAGCAGGTGAGGTTAGCCGAATGGTTGGCGCGGCATCCCGGTCCTGTAGTGCTATCGAATCAAGCTACGAAGCGAATACGAGACCTATATCAGAAGCTGGGATTCAGGATCGCCACGCTGGAAGCTCCCAGACTGATTAATTGCACCGGCGATAGAACTCCTGCCCGTGAAGTGTTAGCGACCCGCAATCTGTAGAGAGACCTAGCGGCCGGCGGCCTGGCTGGTCGCGACCGACTCGGGCATCGTCCAGGTGCCGCCTATTTGGCGCAGTACGATCCTGTCCTGCTGATTGCCCGCGGCGGCTATCAGTCGCTTCAGCGGTTCGTCCATCGGCTCTTTCGACAGCTTGAACGTGCCCCAATGGATCGGCACCAGGTAGTGCGCGCGGGTCTGCTGGAACATCGACCAGACCTGCTCGGGATTTGCATGATTGAGAATCCACGGGTCGTACGCGCCGATGGAGAAGACCGCAACGTCCGGCGGCGTCGCGGCGACGCTCGCGAACAGATCGGTCTCGGCACTGTCGCAGGCCAGCAGCATCCGGCGCCCGTCTTTTTCGAGCACGTAGCTGTTGAAGCCGTAGTCTTCGCCGAACGGCGGCCATCGCCGGCCCCAATGCCGTGCGCCCATCGCGCGGATCGTCAGTCCCTTGACGACTGTGCTTTCGCCCCACTTGAGTTCGCGGACGTCTTTGAATCCCAGCGGCGCGATGATCTTCGAACATTTATCGCAGGCGACTACGACCGCGGATTTGGGCAGCGCCTTGAGCGACGGAATGTCGAGATGATCCATGTGCGCATGCGTGATCAGTATCAGGTCGAGTTGCTGCAATTGTGCCGGGCTCAGCGGTGGATCGACGACTCGCTTGGGGCCGATGGTCAGAATCGAGTCGATCGACATGCCGACGCGCGAGAACAGGCTCGGGTCGGTGAGCACGCGCGTGCCGAAAAAATTCATGAGCACGGTCGCGTGGCCGAGATTGGCTATCGTGAGCGAGTTGTCGGGCCACGATGCGGGCTCGAGCGGTGGATGAGAATGCGGTGGCGTCGCGTCCATGCTTTGAGAGTACGACCTCGCGGCAAGCAGTGCCAGCGAAAAAATTGCGACGACGGCGATCAGACTTGGGAGGGATCGCATCGCAGGAGACAGATGCGACTGGTTGGAATTCACTTTTCCTTCGGCGCCTTGAAGCAGGGGAGCTCCTTGACCAGTACGTAGCTGTAGGGGCGATCGCGCCACGTGAACGTTCCGACGCCGGTGCCGAACGCTCCGGTCATCGAATCGAACTGTTCGCTGTCCGAAACGGTGACCACGTCGGCCGGCGCGTACGCTAGATATTCCGGCTCATTGGGCTTGAGCATTTGATACAGCGGCGGATTGAAAAGCAGCTTGGTGATGCCGGGCTTCGGCTGCCAGGCGTCCTCGGCCGCGCCGCTGCCGTTGACCAGAATCCAGGCGGGCGCGCCCGCGTCGCCGCCAATCTTCCACTCACGCGACTGGATCACTCCGTCCTTGGTCTTGCGCACTTCCTCGACGCCGCATGGAACGCGCAGCAGCTGATCGCATTCGTCGGCGTTCTCTTTTTCGGTAGCTCCGGTTCCGCTCGCCTGTTTCATCGCGACCTGCGAGCCGATGACCTGGGCACTGCCGGCGGCGACCATCGGGGCAACAGTCGTGACCGCGGCGACGGCGCCGCCTGCGAAGCATCCCGAGCACGCCGCCGCGAGCACGATTGCGATCGCGCAGGACGCGAGTCTGCGCACGATGGAAATTCCGGCTGATCTCACTTTTTCACGAGTTCAAGGCTTGCGCGCCGTGACCATCGACGACGTGAACGGAGGGCTTGGCAGTTCCTCCTGGCGGATATCGACGAAGCCGGCGTCGCTCAGCCATCGGGCGACTTCGTCGAATGAATAATCGCGCCCGCGCGTAGTCAGCAACAGGTAGAGTGCGAAGATCGCGCCCGGCCGCGGCGCGGTGAGGTCGGCGTTCATGATGTGATCCTTGATGATCATCAGGCCGCCCGGTTCGAGCGCACGAAAGCATTTGCGGAAGAGTTGAGCGTTGGCCGTTTCATCTTCACTGTGAATTATATTCGACATGAACAGGGCTCCGCATGGGCCCGGGAGCTCATCGTAAAGGTAATCGACCCGAACCAGGTCGATGCGCTCGAGGGCGGCGGGCTCGCGCTCGGTGAGAATTCGGCGCGCAACTTCCAGCGTAGCAGGCAGGTCGTAAATCGCAGCACGCAGACGGGGCCATCGGCGGAGCATCGCGACCACGTAGGTGCCCGGGCCGCCACCGATGTCGGCGACCATCGAGACGCGGCTGAGGTCGAGCCGGTTGGCCACGTAAGCCGCATCGCCGCGCGCGCGAGTCAGGCTGTCCATCGCGCGGATGAAGCGCTCGGTCTCCTCGGGACGGCTCTGAAACATGTCGAGCGGACGCGCAGGAGCGCCGGTGCGAATGGTTTGTTCGAGATGCGCCCAGGTTTCGAAGATCGCCTCGTCGAACAGGATCAGACCGCCGAGATATTCGGCGGAAGACCGCAGCAGATAGCGCCGAGACACGTCGGTTAGCGAGTAACGGTCGGCGCGCTTGTCGAGCAGTTTGAGCGCGACCATCGCGTTGGCTATCAGAGCCGTCGCGCGGCGATTGGCGGAGATGGTGTCGGCGAGCGCGGCATCGTCGAGCGGCGCGCGCTCGAGCACGTCGAAAATTCCCAGCTTGAGCGCGGTCTGAATTGCGCGCGCCTCGGCGTGACCGGAGGCCAGCGCGGCGAGTTCAGCGAAGTCCATCGCGCGCCTGCCTTTCAGCGCATGAAGTCTTGCGTAACGTAAGTGCTGCCGTCGGACGATTGAGCGATCCCGACGCCCGTCTCGGTGAACTTGGCGGAGATGATGTTGGCGAGATGCTCGGGACTCTTCAGCCATCCCTCCATCACTCGGCGCGGGACGCCGGCGGAATCGGCGTCGTCGTCCATGTAGATATTCTCGCCGACGGCGCGAAAGCCGATGCCGACGCCGCTCAGCCGGTCGGCGGGCGCGACGCCGTCGGGACTGTTGTGCGCGAGATAATGGCGCATCGCCATGTCGTAGCTGTGGCCGCGCGCGATCACGGCAAGCCGCGGCGAGAATTTCAGCGGCATCAATCCGCCGCGCGCGCGTAGGCGATTCACCAGGCCGAGGATTTCGGTTTCCTGCTCGGTCAGGCCGGAAACCTTTTCGGGCGAAGGCGGCGCCGTGTACATCAGGTAGAATCGCGCGATTATCGCGGCGAGCAGCGACAGCACCAGCAGGCCGATTCCCGCCTTGATCGCACGGCGCCGGCGGACCACTGTGGGAGTCGGCATCCTGATGACTTTCGCCGGGCCGTTGTGAGCCCGCGGCGGGCGGCGGCGCGTTGCTGGTTTTGCGCTCATACTTTGCTCACGCAGGAACTCGACGACGGCGGTGCGAATTGTTACCCGTGGCATCCATACTTGAACTCGAAACCTGAACCGCTGGCGTTCGCAGGCATCGCTCCCTTTTCCGATCGCGGCGCGACGGCCGGCCGGCGGCGTCGCACGACAATTTCGAGTTACCGCGCCATCGGCTGGATGTCAACGCGAACAATTCTTGCGTCAATCGTGATCCTTTGCTTCCTCGCTCCGCGGGCGGGCGCCGCGCCGGATTCGGCGGATGCGTTACCGGCGGGCGCGCTCAAGTCGTCGCCCAGCATGTATCTTCGCGAGGCGTCGTCGAGCGCGATTCGATGGCAGCCGTGGAGTCCGCAAACGCTCGCGCTGGCGCGGAAGTTGAACCGCCCGATCATGATCGACATCGGCGCGGTCTGGTGCCACTGGTGCCACGTGATGGACGAGACGACGTACTCGGATCCGCAAGTCGCCGCGGCGCTGAACAGCGAATTCGTGCCGGTGAAGGTCGATACCGACGAGCGTCCCGACCTCGACGACTACTATCAGAATGCTGCGGCGCAACTGACCGGCGCGGGCGGCTGGCCGCTGACGTGTTTCACGACGCCCGACGGCGCGCTGATCTTCGCGGCGGGATATCTGCCACCGCGCCCGGGCAGCGGGCCTGGCGGCAGCGGCGGAGAAAGCTCGTCGATGCTGCCGCTGCTCGCGCGAATCTCGCAGGTGTACGCGACGGATCGCGCGAGCCTGGAACGCGAAGCGGAGGCGACTGCGGAGAAGCTCAAATCAGCGCTGAGCGGGGGCGCGCCGGCGCAGGGAGGACTCGACGGCTTGCGCGCGCAAATACTCGCGGGGCTGGCGACCTCGTACAATCGCGATTCAGGTGGATTCGCGGCGGGCCCGGGGCCGCGCTTTTACGATTTCCCGGCGCTCGAACTGGCGCTCGCGCATGGATTCTACGGGCATCCGGAATACACTGCGATGGCGCTCGACACGCTGAAGAAAATCGCGGACGGCGGCGTGTTCGATCAGCTTGGCGGCGGGTTTCATCGCTACTCGACGGACCCGCAATGGCGCGTGCCGCATTTCGAGAAGCTCGGGTACGACAACGCGATGGCGTTGCGCGCTTACAGCGACGCTTACGAAGTGAGCGGCGATCAGGACTTCGCGCGTGTCGCTAACTCGATCGTTGACTATGTGAATCGCGAGCTGCTCGACCCGACGACGCACGCATTCTACTCGCATCAGGACGCCGATTCGTTCAAGGGCGACGACGGCAGCTACTACACCTGGACGGTCGACGAGGTGAAGCGCGCGCTGCCGCCGGACGAGGCGCGAGTCGCGATTTTATTTTACGGCATGGAAGATTCGCCGGCGCTCGCGCCCGACGGACGAATAGTGCTGAGGCGCGCGATGACTCCGGAGCAAATCGCGGCCAAGCTGAAGGTGCCCGTGGAGAAAGTGCGCAAGACGATCGCGAAAGCATCGGAGACATTGCTTGCGGTGCGCGCTCGTCGCAAAACGCCGCAAGTCGATCACGCCGTGCTGGCAGATCGGAACGCGTTGATGGCGGATGCGTATCTGACGGCGTCAGCGGCGCTCAACGATCCGAGTCTTCAGCGCACAGCGCTGGACGATCTGAACTTCATCCTCGTCCATATGCGCGCGCCCGACGGGAGTTTCTTTCACGTGTGGTCGGATGGACGCGCGCAGGTGGCTGGTCTCGTCGCCGACCAGGTCTACCTGCTCAATGCGCTCATCGATGCCTATCAATTCTCGGCTGACGGTGCCTACCTGATTGAAGCCCGCAAGCTCGCGGCGATCATCTTGAAGGACTTTCGCGCCAGCGGTTCGAACCTGTTGGTGAATCACGATAGCGAGGACGCGAGCACTGTGATTGCAGCATCTCGAGCGAGCGCCGTGGTCTTCTTCGACATGCCGACGCCGTCGGTGCAGGCGACGATGGCGATTGCGATGGCGAAGCTCGCGCTGATCACCGGCGATGACAGTTATGCGAAGGCCGCGAACGACCTGATGGCGAGTGCGCCGGCGATGGCGGGGTCGATGCTGAGCAGCACTGTCGCGACGGTCGGGCTGGCGCTGGAATATCGCGCGAATGGCGAAGCGACAGTCGCGATCGCCGGGCCGCGCGATGACGCGCGCACCGCAGCTCTGTGGAAGACGGCGCTGGCGAGCTATCGTCCCGGGAAAGTCGTGGTGCGTATCGGATCAGATCAGAGCGCTGCACCGATGCCGGCTGCGGCGCGGGCGATGTTCGCATCCAGCACCGCGAAAGGAGTTCCACTCGCGTTCGTATGCGCAGGAACGGCATGCGCCACGCCGGTCGGACAGCCGGCCAAGCTCGCGGAAGTCATCCGCACGTTCGGCGTGAACGGCGGCGACAAGACGACGGTCGCCATCGACAAACCCGCGCTCGCGCGACCGCCGATGTGACGCGGCTGTAAGATTAGTCCAGGGTCTTGTGAAATCTGAGCGTGGCGAGCGTCAAAGTGGCCGCTCCGAGTATGGCCATCGCGACCATCTGCGGCCATAGCACGTCCAATCCGACGCCCTTGATGAAAGTTCCGCGCAGCACGATGAGAAAGAAGCGCAGCGGATCGAGATTGGTGAAGTATTGCAGGCCCTTCGGCATGCTGGTGATCGGATAGCCGAAGCCGGACAGCATGATGGCCGGCGAGATGTAGAAGAAAGAGATCGCAAACGCCTGCTGCTGCGTCTGGCAGAGCGTGGAAATCAGCAGTCCGACGCCAAGTGCGCTCGACAGAAAGAGCGTAGTGCCGAGCAGCAGTACGAAAATATTTCCGCGAAACGGAACCTGGAACCACAAGCTGCCGAGGATCGCGACGAAGATCACGTTGGCAAGTCCGACGATCAGGAACGGCAGAGTTTTGCCGACGATCAATTCGGCCGGGCTGATCGGCGTCACCATCAATTGCTCGAGCGTGCCAATCTCGCGCTCGCGCACGACCGCGAACGCTGTCAGCGTCATCACCGACACGAGGACGAGGGTGCCGATCACGCCGGGCACGAAAAACCATCGACTCTCGAGGTTGGGGTTGTACCACGGCCGCTCCTGGAGCTGGATGTTGGGTGCGAGAGTCTCCAGTGACGGTTTCAGGCGGTCGGCCATCTGCAGCTGATAGTCCTGCGCGTAGCGGTTCGCGATCTGATTGATGTATCCGACCGCGATCAGCGCGCTGTTCGAGTCGGTGCCGTCGAGCACGACCTGCACCGGCGCGGTCTGACCTTTGCGCAACAGCTCGGCGAAGCCCGGCTGAATCTGCAGCACCATGACGACGCGCCGATGATCGAGCAGAGACGGAATCTGCGCTTCGTTCCGCAAAACTTCGCGCACCTGGAAGCGGCGGCTGGAAACGAAGCGATCGATAAATTCGCGGCTTTCCTGGCTGTGGTCATTGTCGAGCACGGCGGTCGATACGCGATTCACTTCGTAGCTCGCGGCGTAGCCGAAGATCATCATCTGCAGCAGCGGCGGAACGATCAGCGAGAAGCGCGCGTGCCTGTCGCGAAACAGATGGATGAATTCCTTGATCAGAATCTGGCGCAGGCGCTCTATCATCTCAGCTTCTCATGCCAGCGATTTGTGGAACGATCGTTTGGCCAGGAACACCATCAACGACGCATAGATGACGAGCGCAATCATTGGTCCGACGAGATAGCTGAGGCCGGTGCCGCGCAGGAATACGCTCTTGAGTATGACGATGTAGTAGCGCGCCGCGATCAGATAGGTGAAAGGCTGCACGCCTGGCGGCATCTGATCGATTGGAAAGGTGAAGCCCGAGAGCAGAAACGAGGGCAGAAAGGCGGTCACCAATCCGATCTGACTCGCGGCGAGCTGATTCTTGGTTGCGACGGAAATCCAGAATCCGAGCCCGAGAATCGCAACCAGGTAAATTCCCGAGCCGGCCGACAGCGCGATCAGCGAACCGCGAAAAGGGACCTGGAACCAGAAGACGGCGATCGCGGCGCACATGATGGTGTCGAACATGCCGAGTGCGAAGTAGGGCAGCAGCTTGCCGATGATGATTTCGAGCGAGGTCACCGGCGTTGAAATCAGTTGCTCCATCGTGCCGCGCTCCCACTCGCGCGCGACCGTCAGCGAGGTGAGCAACACTCCGACCACGGCCATCACGATCGCGGCGACCCCGGGCACGATGAAATTTTTGCTTTCGAGATCCTCGTTGAACCAGGTGCGCGCCTCGATCGAAAGCGCGGGATTCACGCTCGGCGCGTTGGATTTAACCAGGTACTCGGTCTGAACGAGGGCGCCGTAGGAGGCGAGCACGCCCTGCGCGTATCCGATCGCGAGCTCGGCCGTGTTGTTGTCGGAACCGTCGACCAGGGCCTGGATATACACCGGCCGGCCGTCGTGGAGGCGCGCGGAGAAGTCGAACGGGATCACGATCGCGAGCTGGCAGCGGCCGTCGTCGAGCGCGGCCGCCAGTGCGCGGTAGTCGGTGACGGTGGCGGCCAGGTCAAAATAGTCGGACGACTGAAAACGCTTCAGCAGATCCTGGCTCGCCTGGCTGCCTTCCTCATCCAGCGCGAAAACCCGAATGTGCTTGGTGTCGAGATTGACGCCGTAGCCGAGCGTCGTCATCAGCATCAGCGGCATCAGCAGGACGATCAGCAGGCTGCGCGAGTCGCGCCAAACCTGCAGAACTTCCTTGCGCGAGATCGCGAGCAGTCGCCGAAGACTCATGGCGCCAGCTCCGGAGGCGAACCGGCTTCGCGCCGCGTAGTCAATGCCACGAACGCGTCCTCGAGGCTTGGGCGAATCGATTGCAAATTTGTAACCGAGATCGCGTCGGCCTCGAGCGCGGCGCGAATCGCCGGCGCGATAGCGGCGTGGGCTACGACCAGGTGCAGCGCATTGCCGAAGACCGCGACGTCGCGAACATCGTCGAAACGGCGCACGCGTTCGATCGCGTCGCCCAGCCGGTCACATTCGAGCAGCAGCAACGCGCCCTGGATCGAACCGAGCTTGAGTTCCGGTCGGCGTGCCCAGCGCGATCAATTTGCCGCCGTTCATCAGCGCGAGGCGGTTGCAGTATTCCGCTTCGTCCATGTAGTGCGTGGTGACGAAGATGGTGACGCCGTCGTTGCTCATCCGCTGAATCAATTCCCAGAACAGGCGGCGCGAGAGCGGATCGACGCCCGAAGTCGGTTCGTCGAGGAAGACGATTGGCGGGCGATGCAGCACGGCGCAGCCCAGTGCGAGCCGCTGCTTCCATCCGCCGGAGAGCGTACCGGTCAGGCTCGATTCGCGGCCGCGCAAGCCGGCCATCTCGAGTGCCCAATCGATTCGCCCGCGCAGCTCGCTCGCGGGTACGCCGTACATGCCGGCGTAGAAGCGCAAATTCTCGAATACGGTGAGATCGGCGTAGAGCGAGAATTTCTGCGACATGTAGCCGATGTTGCGGCGGATCAATTCCGGCGACTCGACCACGTCGTAGCCGGCGACGGTCGCGCGGCCCGAGGTCGGATGCAGTAATCCGCAAAGGATTCGAATGGTAGTCGATTTCCCCGAGCCGTTGGGTCCGAGAAATCCGAAGACCTCACCGGTACGGGTCTGAAATGAAATGTGATCCACCGCGGTGAAAGCGCCGAATCGCTTCACCAGGTTTTCGACTTCGACCGAATTACCGTTGGGACGTGTCATGCCGCCTGCTGCGTCGCGTCCTTGCGCACCGCCTCGACGAAAAGATCTTCGATGCTAGGTGTGACGTGAACGATCTCGTCGAAAGGAATCTGGCGCCCGACTAAGCGTGCGCGAAGATCGCTCATGCGCCGGTCCGCGTCGTCGACAAACAGATGAACCGCGTCACCGACCAGCACCAGGCTCGTGACACCTTCGGCGCCCGTGAGTTCATCTTTGACCCGGCGCGCTTCGGACGACACGATCGAGATGACGGCGCCCTGGAGGCGCGACTTGAGGCGCGCAGGCGAATCGCAGAAAAGCAGGCGCCCCTTATGCAGCAGCGCGACGCGATGGCATCGCTCGGCCTCATCGAGGTACGCGGTGGAATTGACGACGGTGACGCCCTGGCCGACGAGCGAGTAGAGCATCGCCCAGAATTCGCGGCGCGAAACCGGATCGACGCCGTTGGTCGGCTCGTCGAGCAGCAAGACGCGCGGCGTGTGTATCAGCGCGCAGACCAGGCCGAGCTTTTGCTTCATCCCGCCGGAAAGCTTGCCGGCCAGGCGGCCGCGGAACTCGCTCATGCCGCACGCTTTCAGCAGTTCGCCGGCGCGCGCGTCGCGATCCTGCCGTCGCACGCCGAACAGGTCCGCGTAGAATCGGATGTTCTCGTCGACTGTCAGGTCTTCGTAGAGGCCGAAGCGCTGCGGCATATAGCTGATGAGGTGCTTGACGCCTTCGGGGTCGGCGACCACGTCGCAGCGCGCGACGGTCGCGGTGCCGGCGTCGGGCGGCAGCACTCCGGCGAGGATGCGCATGGTCGTGGTCTTGCCGGCGCCGTCGGGTCCGACGATGCCGAAGATTTCACCCGGCGAGACTTCGAAGCTCAGGTGATCGATCGCGCGGACGCCGGGGAAGTCCTTCACCAGGTCGCGAACGACGACCGTCTTGTCATCCACGGCTGTTGCCGCTTTGCACGGGAGGGCCGAGGTGAATAGTGGCGTCCGCGGGCATCCCGGGCTTCAGTTCGTGACGGGGATTTTCCACATCGATCTTGATTCGATAGACCAGGGTCACGCGTTCCTTGTGCGTCTCGACGCTCTTGGGCGTGAACTCGGCCTCGGAAGATATGAACGAAATCTGCCCGGGGTACGCCTTGTCGGGATAAGTGTCGGTGTAAACCGTCGCCGGCTGGCCCCATCGGATGCGGCCGAGATCGGTTTCGGCCACGTAGGCGCGCAGCCAGACGTGATCGAGATCGGCCAGCGTGACGACCGGCGTGCCGGGCTGCATCACTTCGCCGAGCTCGGTCTGACGCGTGAGAATGACGCCCGAGAACGGCGCGACCAGGGTGGTGTAGCCGAGCATGATCTTGGCGAGCTCGAGATTCGCGCTGGCGTTGCGGATGTTCGCCTTGGCGACCTCGATATCCTGCTGCGCGCTGCGCTCCATCGCGATGTCGCGCTGCATCCCTGCGTTCGACTCCTTGAGCGCGGTGTCGGTATGGTCGCGCTGGTCGCCGGAGATGATCTTGTCGCTCCAGAGCTTCTGACTGCGCACGTAGTCGATATTTTTCTGGGACAGGTCGGCGTTGTCGTTGGTGACCGTGGCGCGCGCGGCTGCGAGCTTTTCCATCGCCGATTGAAGTTGCTGTTGCTGCACGTTGAGCGCGGCTTCATCGATTGCGACCTGCTGGCGGTAGTCGCTGTCGTCGAGCCGCGCCAGCAGCGTCCCGGCTTTCACCCACTGGCCCTCGTCGAACGGCAACTCGACGACGCGCGACTGCACGGCCTTGAAGCTGACCACGCTTTCGTGAGCCTCGATATTGCCGGAAACGAGCAGATTGTCGGGCTCGACCTGGTCCTTGAAGTACATCGAGTAGCCGGTCCAGGCGCCGACGCCGACAATCGCAATCACGATGAGCAGGATGATTCGTTTACTCATGCGAGTTGACTGGGCCTTCGGATTGGTCGGCGTGTTCGAGAGGGAGTCCGCACAGTGCCGGCAGGTTTCGCCAGCCGCTCGCCGAGCCACCGCAGAAAATTCGCGCGCTGACGCATGAAGCGAGGATCGGTCGGCTCCATCCCGTGAATCAGACGAATCACTTGCGGCATAACGAGCGGAAACAGCGCCAGCGACAGCATCGAAATGAAAAGTTGCGTGAGATTGGCGCCGCGCGGAATCGAACCGCGCCGCTGCAGTACGCCGAGCCGGGCGACGGCCTTCTCGAACAGCGCTCGGCGTTCGGCTTCGACGATGCACTTCCTGCCGCCGCTGTCGATCGCCTCCCATTCCATCAGGCGCACGAATTCGATGTCGGTGCCGCCGGACACGTACATGTGCGCGAGCGCGCCGGCGAAGTCATCGGGCGTCGATTCGATCCATTCGGCGCGCTCGTCGATCTTGCGGCGCAGAACTTCGCGATAGAGGTCCTGCTTGGCGCCGAAGCAGTAGTAGAGCATGCGCTTGTTGACGCGGGCGCGCCGGGCAATTGCGTCGACCCGGGCACCGGCGAAGCCGCGAGCCGAGAACTCGGCCAGCGCCGCGGCGAGGATCTTCTCGCGGGTACGATTGAGGTCACGAATAATTGGGCGGCGGGCTGCCATCGGTAGTAAACTTCGTTAACCGGACAGTTAGTAGTATTAACTGATCAGTTAATTAAGCCCGCGCACAAAACGAGTCAAGGGGATGCGGGAAAATCAGCCGCAAAATTTCTGCGTGAACGCGCCCGGCGGTCGTTTACCACTTCTCCTTGAAGGGGCGGACGTCCACGTCGTGCGACCAGGCGCTGCGATGCTGATGGGCGAGATGCCAGTAGGTGTCTGCGATGGCCGAGGGCGCCAGCATGTCGTCCGCGAGTCAGCTGCGGGAATCTTTCGCGGATTGGCCGGCATGTCGATAGCGCCGTCGACGTTTACGTACGCAACGTGAATGCCCTGCGGTTGCAGGTCGCGCGCCATCACCTGCGCCAGCCCGCGCATCGCGAATTTCGCCGGTCCGAAGGCTGCTGAAGTCGCGAACGGTTTCACGCCGGCGGTCGCACCGGTGAAGATGATGACGCCGCTGCCGCGTTTCAGCATCGCCGGCACGACCTCCTGCGCGGCGATGAACGCGCCGAACGTGGTCACGCGCCAGGTGTTCTCGAAAGTGCTCGCCTTGGTGTCCATCAGTTTGCCGAACGGGCGCATCGCAGCGTTATACAGCAGCGCGTCGACCTCGCCGAGTTCGCGCCGAATCTTGTCGAAGGCCGCGGCGATGTCCGCGGCCTTGGCGACGTCCGCTGATACGGCGAGCGCCTTGCCGCCGCCTTTTTCGATTTCTTTCGCGAGCGCGCTCAGCTTGTCTTCCCCGCGCGCGACCAGCGCGACTGCGTATTCCGTGGCAAACCTGCGCGCGAGTGCGGCGCCGAGGCCGGGTCCGACGCCGATGACCACGCAAACTGGACGACCAGCTGAATCCGCCATGGTGAGTCTCCTGCGCCTGCAGAGTCGGCGCCGCTTTGTCGGAAGTGAGGTGGAAGGGGGCGGCGCGAGGCTCGCCCCCGATTCACTGAATCAAACTAATACTACGGAGCGGCCCTGACCATCGCGGTGGTCGTGAAGAAGTCCTTGTCGACCGCACCCATGTTGATGTACCAGCATTCGCGCTCCGGAGTCTGGAGGCCAGGCAGGTAGCACATGGTCGAGAAGCCGGAGGTCACGTCCGTGGCGACAGCGCCGACTTCGAACTCGCGCTTGAACGGATAGATCGCAACGCGCGCGTCGGGCACCGGGCGATCGCGATAAGTCGTCCACCAGATGTGATTGAGCCAGAGCTGGCCGCTCTGATCGTACTCATCGATGTACGGCTGATACCACATTTCGGAGTCCATATAGATGATGGTCTTGCTTTGCAGCGCTTGCGGGATCAGTTCGCGCCGCGGTGACGCCTCGACGACGTACATGTGACGCATCTCCCACGCCTCGGGGCATGCGCTGGCGCCGCCGTCGGTCGAGCATTTCAGCTCGGGTGAATGCTCCGCGTGTGCGACGCCGAGCATCTCGCGCTCACCGAGAAAGCGGTAGTTGTACTCCTCGGTCTTGGCGTTGAAGCCCGAGTAATGATCGGGATTCCAGGTTTGTGCGCTGGTGGCCGAGCTTTGCAATCGCTTCGTTGAGGCGGCGGATCCGGCGCTCACCGGGATTCCAGTCCCAATCGTCGTCGCCGCGATCGGGCTGCTGATAGCGAAAACGAATAATTCCCTTGCCGCGTTCAGCCTCCGGCGAAAGTACGGGATACAGGCCGAAGAGCCACAAGCGGTTGGTCTTCTTGAAGTCGGGATCGATCGGAGTCGGTTCGACCTCGACGCGGCCGACCAGGTCATAACCGGCGTAGTGGCCGATCTGGTAATACTGGATCACGTTGTTGGGCTTGTTGCGTCCGCCGTACACGCTCTCGCAATCGTAAAAGCGCAAGTCGTAATCGTCGGTGAGCAACGGCCGGAACACGTTGTTCCACATGATCTTGTTAGCCACCTGCGGATCGTTGGTGTCGATCAATGGGAACGGCTGACCGGCGACGTAGCCGACGAGGCTGCGGTTGTCACGGCTGAGACGGACCTGCGCCGAGTACTTCTCGGTGGCGTCCTTGTACGGCGGCGGCCAGTCGATTTCTCCGGTCGGAACGATCTTCATCGACATGCCGTTGACGACTTTGTAGTACACCCCCGGCGCGACGAGATCCTTCACCTTCGTTGCATTCTCAGGAGTTATGAAGTCGCCCGGCTTGACCTGTGCCCTGGCTGCAGCGGCGATTGCGATGAAGGTCAGGGCCGCTGCCAGAGCCAGCGCCATGCGTGCGGGCGCGCGCCACTCGCGGTACTTCCGAACATCCTTACTCAAATGTTCCATGCGCTCCTCCTAGGCGAGAAATAGGGAAGAGCAAGCAACTCCGGTGCCATCAAAATGTGGAGAAATATTCGCGAGCGCGACAGAGAAAACTCGCAGTCAAGTGTAACAGCAATTCGCAGTACGCGGAGACCGTGATGTCGAGAGTCGAGGATTCAGGCGCGCGATCATTGGCGATTCACGCCGAAGCCGAGAAAAGCCTATGAATTTTTATCAGAAGTCAAATCAGATGCGCACAGGAGTGATCGATCGAGGTATCAGTTGCAAATCGCCACAAAGTCGCAAATTGCCACGAATAGAAGAACAAAAGATCCGGCCCGACGGATCGCACAAACGCACGAGTCGTACTGCGCACGACTCACGATGCACTCCGGCGATTGATGACGACCGGCTACGGCGCTGCGTCAGGGAGTCAGCACCAGCTTGCCGACGGATTGCCGCGACTCCATGAATTTGTGCGCGTCGGCGGCCTGCGCCAGCGGGAACGACTTTCCGACGAGCAGCTTGAGCTTGCCCTCGGCGATCATCTTTAACGAATCCTCGATTCCGCGACGCATCACGTCGGGCACTGCGGCCACGGTGTAGAGCGTGAATCCGCTCACCTTGGTCGATTTCTCGAACAGCCTGAACAGGTTCAACGGCTCTGGTGGCCCACCAGCGCGTCCGTAGAGAATCAGATGTCCGAACGGGGCAAGACAGGTGAGCCCTTTCTCGAGCGTGGTCGCGCCGACCGCGTCGAGGATCAGATCGACGCCGCGTCCGCCGGTGAGCCGGTTGGCCTCGACCGCGAAATCATCGGTCGCATAGTTGATCACGTCGTCGGCGCCATACTCTTTGATGAGAGCCGCCTTGCTGGCGCTCGACACGGTGCCTATCACGCGCGCACCTGCGGCTTTTGCGATCTGCACCGCGACGATTCCGACGCCACCTGCCGCAGAATGCACCAGCACGGTCTGGCCGGGGCCGGTTTTGTGCGACGTGTGCAGCATATGCCACGCAGTCAGCACCTGAATCGGAAAGGCGGCCGCATGCTCGAAGCTGATAGAGTCGGGAACCGGAATCACCTGCGCCGCCGGTGCGAGCGCATACTCGGCGTACATTTTGGAGCCGAGCGCGGCGACGCGTTGGCCCGGTTTGAAATTCGGCACGCCAGCACCGACTGCCTCGACCTCGCCGGCGGCCTCGAATCCCGGCGTTTCCGGGAACTGCGGCTGCATCAGGTACTGGCCCTGCCGGAACAGCGTGTCGGCGAAGTTGATTCCGGCCGCCCGCACCTTGATCAGCACGGTCCCCGGTTTCACTTCGGGCTTCGCGACCTCGGCCAGCTTCATCACCTCAGGACCACCAAGGCTTTCGAAAACAATTGCTTTCATCTGACTGACCTCATGCGGGCAGGGGACTACATTCCCAGATTTATCTCACGGATTCTGAAACGAGGAAACCAGATTCATGCCGATCGCATCAGCGCTTCTTCGACGAAGTCCAGCCGATCGTTGCCCCAGAATATTTCGCCATCGACGAAAAACGTCGGCGCTCCGAACGCGCCGCGGCTCACGGCCTCGTCGACGTTGGCGCGAAGCCGATTCTTGATTTCGTCGCTGTCGACCAGCGCGGGATCGAGTTCCGCGAGATCGAGCAGGCGCCGCACCGCTTCCTTGTTGCCGGGGTCGAGTTCCTGCTCCCAAATGGCGCGGAATGCGGCCGCATGAAAGAGAGCGAATTGTCCGTGGATCTGGGCGGCAACCGCCGTGCGCAACAATGGAATCGAGTTGAACGGGAAATACGGACTGAACTTTGCCGGAACGCCGTAGCGCTTTGCCCATCGTTGAAAGTCCGTGACGTTGTAGTTCCCTTTGCCCTGGATCACCAGCGGGCCTGAGTTGTTGGTGGCTTTCATCGTCGCACCAAGCAGCGCGGGCCGATAAACGATCTCCGCGCCGGTGCGCGCCGCCAGCGCGGGCAGCTGGGTGTCAGCGAGATAGCTGAACGGACTCAGGTAGTCGTAAAAGAACTCGATTTGTTTCGGCATAGACTGTCTCCGCGACTCATTCGACGAAAACGCCGGCTGCGCGATTCAGTTTCGATTTGCAACCGACAGTGTTAGCAGGCGCTATCTTACGTGACAAGCATTTAAGAAATTCGGCTTGTTGCGCTGAACCGGTCTTTTTTCGACCAACCTTTACGCAGCGTTACTGAAGGAACAGGCCCGCCACGACAAACTTTTGGAATGGTTACTCTTGTAACCGGTAGTCCGATAGCCACAATCGCGCAAGACTATTAAATGTAGTGGCGTTCGGCTCACATCCCCCTGCGAGCCGGAAGGCACGCTTGGTGTATTGCCCTCGAGGTGAAACCAATGCGTGCCTTTCTTTTGATGCCAGCACGCAAACCGGCGCGGCGAGACCGCATTCGTAAACTATCCAAGCGATGAGTACGCGTGTCTGACCGCGATTCAGGACGCCGCCCCGGCTGGCAACGCAAGTTTCAAAGTGCAACGATATTTCCCGTGAGCCGCTCAGTTGGGCAACCCGGCGGCAGGCGAGACTCAATCGGGAGAAGCGGGAGAGACAGACGCCCATGCGATGGGATTCGGTCAAGGATACGAACTGCTCGGTGGCGCGAACGCTGTCGGTAATCGGCGAGCGCTGGACGATGCTGATACTGCGCGAGGCGTTTCTCGGGCGGCACCGGTTTGACGAGTTTCAGCAGGGGACGGGAATCGCGCGCAACATCCTGAGCTCGCGGCTGCGCGACCTGGTGCGCGATGGAATCCTCGATCGCGCCCGCAGCGAGGGCGACAGCGGCCGCGTCGAATACCGGCTGACGCGCAAGGGGTTCGAGCTCTACCCGGTGCTGATCTCGATGATGCGATGGGGCGACACCTGGCTCAGCGACGAATCGGGGCCGCCGTTGACGCTGATCCATCGCGCATGCGGCGCGAAGATGGCGCCCGACCTGGTCTGTTCGCATTGCGCGGAGCATCTCACGGCGCGCGAAGTTGTCGCGATTCCGCGGCGGCCGGCGCCAGCGCATCTGCGCCGCGCCGAACGAACCGATCGCAAGCGCGCCACGCGCTGAGTTTCATCTCGCGCAATGGCCATCTGGCGCCGCGCGCGTCAGCCGCGCAGAATATTCGTTCAACATGATTGAATTTGTGATGTTCGACGCGGACGGCGTGCTGTTCGATTCCACCGAATCGAACGTTGCCTACTACAACTGGATTTTCGAGAAGGTCGGCGAACCGCCGCTCGACCGCGACGAAGAAATCTCCGCGGTTTCGTATGCCGCGAGCGAGGTGTTCGCGGCGCGCGCGCGCGGCGACGCGATCAAGCTCGGCCGGATGCACGACGTCACCCGCAGCATGGACCAGACGCCGTTCTTCAGGATGCTGCGGCAGCCGTTCGCGCTGCGCCCGTTCATGCTCGAGCTCAAGCGGCGCTACAAGCTCGGCCTGGCGACCAATCGATCGGCGACCGTGCCTGCGCTGGTCGAGCATCTCGAGCTGGGCGGCGTGTTCGACGCGGTCGCGAGCGCGCTCGACAAGGTTCGCCCCAAGCCGGCGCCGGACATCCTGCGCCTGTGCCTCGATCGCGCCGGCGTCGACGCGGCGCGCGCGGTGTACGTTGGCGACAGCCGAATCGATCGCGAGGCGGCCGAGAGCGCAGGCATGCATTTCATCGGCGTCGGCCCGCGCATCGAGCATCATCGCACGATCGCGACGATTGCCGACCTGCAAGCCGCGCTCGATCAGCTGCGCGAGAACGGGAAGTAGGGCGGCGTCCTAGAGAATCATCTCGATCAGGCTCGGACCCGGCGTCGCAAACGAGCGTTCAAGCTCGCGCGTCAGGTCCTCGGCCGTCTCGACGCGTGCGGCCGGCACGCCCAGCCCGCGCGCCAGGCTTGTCCACTCGATATCCGGATTGGCGAGGCTGGTGAGCGAGCGCGCCTTGCGGCCGGGCTCGGTCACGCCCGCGCGTGCGAGCTCGACCTGCAGAATCCGGTAGCTGTGGTTGTTGCACAGCACCGTCGTGACGTTGAGCGACTCGCGCGCCTGCGTCCACAACGCTTGCAACGTGTACATGCCACTGCCGTCGGCCTGGAAAGCGATCACGCGCCGATCGGGACACGCGACCGCCGCGCCGGTTGCGCACGGCATGCCTTGTCCGATCGCGCCGCCCGTCAGCGAGAGATATGTATGCGGCGGTCCCGCAACCGAGGCGGCCTGGAATGGCGCACCGCTGGTGGCGGCCTCGTCCATCACGATCGCACCCTCGGGCATCGCAGCCGCGAGCGCAGCGCCGGCAGTCATCGGGTTGAGTTTTCCCAGTGGGCGTTCAGGTCGCGTTATCCTCGAAGGTGTCGCCACTGCAACCGGCGCGCCGAGTTCGCTCGCGAGCGCTTCCAGAGCAGCCGGGACGTCTTCTGTCGGATCGGCAAGAATCGTGGCGTCGGTGCCTTCAGGAATCAGACTGCTGGGGAAATCCGGATAGCCGAAAAACGCGACGGGCTTTTTCGCGCCAGCGAGGACGATCCTGTCGAACGGTTTCAGCATCTCGATTGCCTGCTCAGGAAAATACGGCAACCGATCGAGCGCCGGCGTGCCGGCGCCACGTTCGAGCCGCGGCGGGAAAGTTTCGCAGATCAGCTGACAGCCCGATTTCGCCGCGATGCGTGCAGCAGCTTTCAGGCCGCGTGCACGAAGCGCTGTGCCGCCGATCAACAGCGCGACCTTTTTGCCTTTGCGAATCGATTCGGCCGCCTGCTTGACCGCATCGGCAGACACTGTCGGCGCCGCCGTCGGCTCGATTGACGCGGCGTGTCGCTCAGCGGGATCCCATTGGCAGTCCGACGGAATTATCAACGTCGCGATTTGTCCGGGCGCGCGGCCGGCCGCCGCAATCGCCTGCGCCGTCGTGTCGGCGAGTGACGCAGCCGCGCGCACGCTGCGGACCCATCCCGAAACGGGAGTCGCGAGCGAAACGATGTCCGAGGTTAGCGGTGCGTCGGCGGCGACGTGCCACGTCGCATGGTCGCCGATCAGATTCACGATCGGCGAGCGCGCGCGCCGCGCGTTATGCAGGTTCGCGATGCCGTTGGCAAAGCCCGGCCCCAGATGGAGCAGCGTCAGCGCAGGCTTCTCCGCCATCCGCCCGTAACCGTCGGCGGCGCCGGTGCAAACGCCCTCGAACAGTCCGAGAATCGGCCGCAGCCCTTCGGCCGCGTCGAGCGCCGCCACCAGCGGCATCTCGGTCGTCCCCGGATTTGCAAAACATACTTCGACGCCGGCCGCGATCGCGGTGCGAATCAGGCTTTCAGCTCCATTCATTAATCAATCCTCGCTTGCGCGGTGACGCTCGATCTTCATGAAATCGTGCGCGGGGTTTTGATGACCGAATTTTTCCCTGGTCTGATCGATCGTTCCCGACCTGGCGTAATGCCACACCATCGCGGCGCGAATCCCGCCAGACAGGTTGTCCGTCGAACGATGCATCAGGTGGCTGTGAAACACCAGCAGGTCGCCAGGCTGCATCAGCACCGGCATCGATTTCGACGTGTCGTAATCGACGATTTCCGTGTAGCCGTATTGTGCGTGCGGCCGCCGGTCCGGCACATGCTCATGCACTGGTTCGAGATGCGAGCCAGGCATCACGTGAAGGCATCCGTTGTCAAGCGTGGCCTCAGTGATAGCCAGCCAGATTCCAACCTGCGGCCTCGTGTTGAAGGCGAAGTAGTATGAGTCCTGATGCCACGGCTGTCCGAGCGCGCCGTGATTTTTGAAAATGAACTGGCTGACGAAGCAGTCGAGTTCCGGCCCGATCAAATCGCTCACGAGGCCTACGACTCCAGGATCTTCGACCAGCTTTTTGAAAATCGGATCGCGATGCAGCCGAAAAACCTTGCCGACGCTGTCCTCGGGGTTTCGCGCGAGCGGGTTGGGTTTCTTTTCCGGCAACACGAACACATTCGGAGTGCTTTTCCCTGCTGCGTTCAGCCGGCAAATCTCGATCACTCGCGCGTGAATCGCGCGACAGTCTTCGATCGGCGCGAAGTTGCGGATGATGAAAAACCCTTGATCATCCCAGTCGCGCTTGCGCTCGGCCGAAAGCATTTATGCGCTGAGCCCGGCGACTGAATCAGCGATCGCGGTGCCGGCGAAGAATTGGGGATTTGCCTTCAGATGAAGTTGCGCCGGATACGTAAAAACGAAGTCGCGATAGTCGGCGTCGCTCAGAATGCCCTTGTCGACCAGCCGATGGCTCTCGAGCAGCACGGTCGAGATGTCCGGCACGTCCCAGTGGCCGATGTCGGATGAAAAAATCGGCTGCAACCGCGTCCGCATCGGATTGGCGCGCGCGTCGAGCGCGCGATGGACGCTCAGGTCATCGGCCTCGCAGCCGAAGTAGAAGTTGCCGAAAATTCGCGCGAAGTCGTGTTCATCGCGCACCCCGGTCAGCGCCCATTCGTCGCGGTCCGCCGCGCGATCGTGACGCCCGAGGCCTTCGTCGTAGGCCCGCTCCGCGCGCGCCGAACTTTTCGCGCTGAATCCCGGGCCGCCCCACTCGGCGAGCAGTTCATGCAGCCGCGGGCGATCGAGTCGCGCGGGATCGTAATTCGCGAGACCCGCGGTGTTGCGCTTTTCCCAATGCTCTTCGAACGAGTGGAGCAGGTCGCAGGCCCATCCTGCGCCGCACTCGAGAAATCCGAACGCGAGCCCGGGGAACCGCGCCGCGACTCCGCCCATCACGAGCGAGCGGCACAGCTCGCCCTGCTGATAGGCGTGCGCGCCGATATGGTTGAACATGTAGTTGGTCGGCGAGCGCCGCCCCAGCGGCAGGTAGCGCAGGCCGACGCCGCCGTGCGAAGTAACTGCGATCTTCAGCTCGACAAATCTGCGCCAGACCGGATCGTAGTCGTGAAAGCTGTCGAGGCCGTAGCAATCGAAATAAGCGGCGTTGGGGAACGCATCCGGATGCTCGCGCTCAAGCGCGGGAATCGGCCGCGCCACGCCCGGCGGGATCATGGCGACCTTCAGGCCAAGACGCGCCGCGTAATCGAGCTCGGCGATCGCCTCGTCCGGCGTGTGCATCGGGATCGCGGCGGCGGGCGCAATCCGGTCGCGGAACTGTCCGCAGATCTCGGCGTTCATCGTGTTCAGCGCGCGGCATGCGATCCGCCGCACCTCGTCGTCGTGAATCGTCGGCAGCGCGAGTCCGAGCGTGGGATACAGAATGGAAAAATCGACGCCCAGATCGCCGAGCCTGCTGTACAAAAGGCGGGGCGCCATCACGGTGGCGAGGTCGTAGGCGTCGTTGGAGACGCCCCACCACGCGCCGCGCATGTCGCCGGCGTCTCGATTGCCGCGCGAACCGGTCGGATGATCGCGCAGCTCGCGATTGTAGCGCTCGAGCATCCCGCTCCCGCCGACTTTCTGAAGATACTCGTTGAAGAGCGGCGCGGGCTCGATCAGATGACCGTCGGCGTCGATCACTGGATGATCGAGCCGGTCGCGTAGCGCGCGCACGCGGGCAATATTTTCGCTGTTCACGCTCGAACTACCTCGACCTCGCTGACAGACGAGCGGTAGCGCGCACGCGATAAAGGTGTCAAGCAGACTGCTCCGCCGCGCCGGGAAGGCGGGCGGAGATTAGATCAAAAATGCGGACCGGATTCTGTTGGGCGGATCGCTCTCTACGCAACATCGGAAAGCGCGCCGAATTTCACCCGCGTCAGGCGCTCAGATTCTACCCAAAGCCGCTTCGCAACCGATCCGTCCAGCGCTCTTTTCGGAACGGGCACTGCAGTTGGATACCCCGTTAGCTCCGCAATGCCATCCGGGCCGTAATAGCCGCCAGCAACTGCGTTGTCAGCAACCGCCGCATACAGCGTTGGCAGAGCCCCCTGCGTCGCGTCTTGTGAAAGGAAGGGCTTCATCGTTGCCATCAGTATTTTCAAGCACGGCCCAATATGATCCGCCTGCAGGTTTGTTAGCGCGTATCCAGGATGTGCGGCTGTGCTTAGAATGGGCGACCCGACTGCCTTCAGCCGCCGTTGCAATTCCAGTGAAAAGATAAGGTCGGCCAGCTTGGATTGCGCGTACGCCTGGACCATCGGCTTATAGACGCGCTCACCCTGCAGATTATCGAATTCAATCTTGCCGAACTTGCTTGCTGAACTCGACACCGTCACCACGCGCGATCCCGCCACCTGCTTGATCGATGGAAGCAGCAGTCCGGTCAAGGCAAACGGGCCAAGATAGTTCGTCACAAACTGACGCTCAAACCCATCCCCGGTTACTTCACGAGTCGGTAGCGACGTTACGCCGGCGTTGTTGATCAGCAGGTCCAGCGACTGCCCGGGGAATCGTTCAATCACGCGGTTCGCGAAAGCGTGGACGGAAGCTTGCGCGGCGAGGTCGAGTATATCCGGGTGAAGCTGCGCGTTGGGGACCCGCGCCAGGATGCGCGCGGCTGCGTCGTCGGCCTTGGCCTGCGTCCTCGCTGGCAGAATCAATTCGGCCCCCTTGCGGGCCAGCGCCAGCGCAGTCTCAAACCCGATGCCGCTGTTCGAACCCGTAATCACAGCTCTGCGCCCAACCTGCGAGGGAATATTTGCCGTAGTCCAGCTCGTCTTCATGGATCTACTATCAGGTCCAATAGTATACTTTGGCAATAAGACACCTCCTCTTCCTGTAGGTACCCAGAGGTAACCAATGAAGAAATCCTCGAAGGAACAGCGATTCGGTTGGGAACACATCAAAGATTTCTGCGAGACACTGACCGAAACCCAGGATGCACTCGCACGCGAGATGGTCTCCCGCATCTCAGACAAGTGGTCGCTCTGGACCATGAGCGTGCTTGCCGAACTCGGTCAGCCTATGCGCTTCTCCCGCGTCATGGATCAGGTCGAAGGCATCAGCCAGAAGTCCCTGACGAAGACGCTCCGCGGATTGGAACGCGACGGACTCATAACGCGCGAGATCTTTGCCGAGGTTCCGCCCCGGGTTGAATACACGATCACGGCCCTCGGCTCCGAGATGCTCGACAACGTCGCGCCACTTTGGCGCTGGGCGGCAAAGACCGTTCAGCGTTTTCAGAACTGCCGAGCCGCGTTCGATCGTCGCGAACTCCGATCCGGAAAGAACGGCTAGGTTGCGGCGGTGAGAGAACCTGCCAGCCGATCTGCCCTCAGGAAAAGGCTTCGAAAACTACCTCGACCTCGCTGACAGACGAGCGGCAGCGCGCACGCGATAAAGGTGTGAAGCAGACTGCTCCGCCGCGCCGGGAAGGCGGGCGGAGTTAGATCAAAAAATGCAGACCAACTGGCGCTAGCGCTTGTCGCCGGTTTGACCCGTCAGCGAATGACTCACCGCGGGATCGTTGATCGGATGCGTCGCTGGCGGACTGTTTTGCGCGGCCACCGCCTGTGCGCATCGCAGATGCATCGGTGGCTCGCCGGTTACTTTGGTTCCGAAACCAAAGCGACCGTTGCAGTGATGGCAACGATCTTCCGCCATCCCACGCAGTGTGTGGCACTTCGGATGACTGCACGACCCGCGGCATGGGCCGCCTGGCATCCCGGGTGTGGGTATAGTGACAACGCTCATCGTTTCACCTCTCCGTTCTCTTCTGCTCTATCCTGAAAGCGCCCGGTTTCGCGCTGAGTTCAAGATTAGATTATCTAACTGATTGTAGCAATCTGGCTACATACAGTTAGTGTGACTTTCATACAATCAGTTAAGAAGCCGTTTCACGTCTTTAGTTAGCTTTAGACAACTTACACTGGTCGATTTTGATATGCAAGAGGTCTTGATAGCGAAAATTGACCATCGGAACGCTTCCTGGTGATTAGAAATAACACCTTATTAAGCATGCCCGTGCCCCGCCCTTGCGCCCGCATCGCCATTTTAGCGCCGCTAATGCTGCCCTCAGGCGCTCGGCGACGCGCCGCCGAGCAGCACTCGAGAGCGCTCGAGATGACGCCCGAGATAGCCGCGGACGTGGCGGGCGACGCGGTCGTCGGCCTGGCCGAGCGCAACTGCGGTGGCGAACTCGGCCATCGCCGCTTCCATCGCACGCCGATCGGGCGGAGTCTTCGTGCTTGCGCGAGTCGCACGCGCCAGCGCTCCGCGCAGCCCGCTCTTCTTGGAGAGATGCTGGTCGCCCAGCCGCTTGATCGCGGCAAACGTCGTGCGCAGATCTTTTATCTCGGCCGCGTCGTACGCCGGCGCCGACTCGAGTATCGCGGCGGCATGCGCGAGCATCCCGATCGCCGACATCGCCTGGTTTTGTGCGTACGGCGAGGTCAGCTCCGGCATCAGCGCCTCGATAATCGTCCGTTGCATTCCGCTGATCAGTTCGTTCAAGGTCGGCCTTAGCATCTTGCGCCTCAGACCAGTTGAAGTTGGTTTGCCAGGTCGCCTAACAGTTGCGGCAGCAGCAATTCCAGAAACGGCATGACTGCGTCTGATGTGCGCCGCTCCACGAAATCGCGGATTCCAGTCAGGCAAATCACGGCCATCTTCGCGTTGCCGAGTACCTGGTAGAAAAACAGCCGCTGGCGATCGATGGGATTGCCGGTCTTCGCCTCGTACAGGCGGTAGAACTCCTCGCGCTCCATCAGGCCGCCGGCGAATTCGTCGCGCCCCCAGAACATCATCGACGCCCAGCCGAGATCCTCCATCGGATCGCCGAGATGCGCCATCTCCCAATCGAGCATCGCGATGATTCCGTTCTCGTCGTAGAGATAATTTCCCGAACGATAGTCGCCGTGAACGATCACGATGCGGTCGCTGACGACAGGATTGGCCTTCAGCCATGCGAACGCGGCGGTGAGAATCGGATACGGCTCGTCCATGCGATCGCGCTCATAGATATCGTTCCAGTGCGCGGTCTGGATGCGGGCGGGATCCTCGAGATTTTTCGGCGCGCCCAGAATTTCGAGGCCGCATTCGCGGTAATCGAGCGACTGCAATCGCGCCAGCTCGCCGATGAAATCATTGGCGACCTTCAGCGCGCGTCGATTCCGGCTCCGCCGCTGGAAACGCGCCCATGCCGGTTTGGCCGGGTGCGCGATGCATGATGAAAAACGGGCGATCCATCACGCTGGCATCGAGTTCGAGAAACAGCGGCTCGGGAACCTTGAGCCCGGCGCGATGCATCGCGTCGATCACCCTGAATTCGCGCTCGCGATCGGACTTGAGCAATCCTCCGGTCGGATCGCGCCGGCCGATCATCGGCCGCGTGCGCTGATTGCCGTCTTCGATCCATTCCAGCTCGAAGGCGTAGGTCTCGCGCGACGAACCGCCCGAAATTCGCTTGAGGCCGACCACGCGAAGCCCGCTCGCATGCGGCATCTTGCGTTTGAGATATTCAGTCAGTCGAAGCTGATCCAATTTGGTAGATTCCCGTTTCGCGTTACGGATTCGGCGAGGTCGGCGGCAGCGCCATCGGATTCACCGGCGCCGTGATGCCGCCCATCATGCTGCCCATCGAGGCGCGCAGCCGCTCCGCCTGCTCGACCTTGCCGTTGCGCATCAGTTGCCGTTCGACGCCAAGCGCCTCGCGTTTGGCCTGTTCGATTTGATCGGGAGTCGGCGGCGCGATTGCAACCGCGGTCGCCAGCGTCTGTTGCGAAATCTGCGCCATCAACTGCGTCATCTGCACCGTCGAGGCGGACGGCGGCGTCGAGGGCGACATGCCCGCGACATTTCCCAGCGCCTGCGCGAAACTGCCGGGGCCGCGCGCCGTGATAAACATCTGCACCTCGTTCATGCTCGACGCGCCGTCCAGCCGCGTGCCCGACGGCGCGCTATGGCTCATCGCGTCGACGTTCATCACGTCGAGTGAGGGCGTCGCGCCGAGGCTGTTGAGCGTCATGATTGAATCGTAGTGAATCTCGTCCGCGTGCGAGCCATCGACTTCGAACGCAATTTCCGAGTCGCCGCCGCCAATCGGCGAGACCCCGGTCACGTGCCCAATCGTCGCCGACGCGTGCGTTATCGGGTCGCCGGGGCCCAGCCCGCCGCTCGTGTCGAGCTGCGTGGTGTAGTCCGACGGCTGACTGGCGCATCCCGCGAGCAGGATCGCAACGATAAACGGCGCGCAGATTCCGATCGTTCTACGCAAATGCCGGCATCACTTCCTTCGCGAACAATTCGAGGGTCGGCGGCGGTGCGAAGTCGCTGAAGAAAATCGTGAAGGTCGTGATTCCCATCGCCACGCGCTGTTTCAGCTGATCGATCAACTGCTTCGGGGTGCCCTTGATTCCGGTCGTGACGAACGGCTTGAGCATCTGCGCCGCCTTCCACTTCGCCTCGACTTCGGCGTCGCTCGAGCCGATGCAGACCAGCAACTGCTCGGAGATGTCGATGGTGTTGATGTCGCGCGCGACGTCTTTGCAGTGCTGCTTGAGCACGTTGAACTTGTGATCGAAGCTCTCGTAGCCGGCCGGACAATTCCAGCGGTCGGCGAAGCGCGCGACGAGTTTCAACATGACTTTCTCGCCGCTGCCGCCGATGGTGATCGGCGGATGCGGTTGCTGCACCGGCTTGGGATTGCAGATCGCTTCCGTCGACCGCATAGTGCTTGCCCTTAAACGTCGCGCGCTTCTCGGTGAACATCGCCTTGATGATGTGCAGGCCTTCCTCGAACATCTTGAGCCGCGTGCCCATCGAGGGAAACTGGTAGCCGTAGGCCTTGTACTCCTCGTCCATCCAGCCCGCGCCGTAGCCGATTTCGAGGCGGCCGTTGCTGATGTGATCGATGGTCGCGAGCGACTTCGCCAGCAGCGCCGGATTGCGGTAGGAGTTGCAGATGACCAGCGTGCCGATGCGAATCGTGTCGGTCTTCGCCGCCAGCCCCGCCATCAGCGCGAGGCATTCATGGTGGTCGAGGTCGGGCATCCCGCGCGTCCACATATGATCGACGAGCCAGATGGAATGGTAGCCGAGCTTCTCGCATCGATGCGCCCGCTCTTCGAGCTGATGCCACGACTGTCCGGCTTGCGGCGAGAACAGGGCGAATTGCACTTTCTTGCTCATTGAAATACTCCCGTGCGTGATTGGCGTGAGAACGTGAAGCCTCTGTTTCGCACGGCGGACCGCAAAGGGTCAACTACCTTCTATGTCGCTGAGCGGCACTTGTGGAAACTGGTCGGGGCTTCGAAACCGCGCAGCGCTCCTCCTCTGTCATCCTGACGACCCGAGTCGCGAGGGGAGGAAGGACCTCGGACAGCTCCGCGCCAGCGGAGCCGGTACCGGTTTCTCGAAATCGATCCTCTCATGCGCGCAGCAGCGAGGCAGGCGTGTCGATGGAGTAAGATGTCATTCATTTGGTGAGTGCGGGCGTGTCGATGGCGGGCGGAGGCCCGCCCCACTATGTAAGGCCTGCCCTCTGAGGAAGGCTACTGAGCTTCCCTGACTATCCTGCTCTTGTGCGGGGATGCGAAATTGTGGAGAGGATTAGGGCCATGAAGATTCGACGGTTCATTGCGCTTGAACTGCTGATAGGCCTGGTTCTTCTCGTCACGCTTGGAGTTGCCGCGGCCGCGGAGTTCAGTGCCGTTGGCGCGGCGCGCGAACTCAAAGGTGCGCCGGGAATTTACGAATGGAGCTTCCAGGCGACGGTCGGCAAATCGCCATTCGACAAAATCGCGCTGCATCGCGTCGCCAAAGGTCCGAATCCGCCGGCGCATCCCGCGGCCGTCGTGCTCTACCTGCCCGGGACCAACATGAACGGCGAAGTTGCGCTCGAGGATCCGCGCTACTCGTTCCAGGTTTACCTCGCCGAGCAGGGCGTTGACGTGTGGGCGATGGACTATCGCACGCATTTTATTCCGCCCGAGACGCCGCAGAGCGATCTCGCCGAGCTGGCGGGATGGACCAACGAACTTTTCGCGGCGGATATCGATGCGGCCGCTGAAATTTGTCAGCGAGAAAACCGGCCGCAGCAGAATTTTCGTCGCCGGCTTCAGCCGCGGCGTCGAGTTCGCATATCTCTACGCCGCCATGCATCCGAAACAGGTCGAAGGGATAATCGCGCTCGACGGCTTCATTCCGAGCCATCCGATACGCGTCGAGCCAGTGCCTCCCGGCCACTATGCTGACGACATCGGCGGCGAGCACCTGACTTACGACAAGCGATACAAGCTGATGCAGATGGTGATCGAAAATCCCGATCAGCCGGCGCCGATTCCGAAGTTCAAGACCGCGCGCGAAAACCTCGAGCACGTCGTGTACGGCGCGGGCGGATTTTTCGGCGCCAAAGGCGGCCTCGCGAATCCCCAGGGCGGCTATTCCGACGCGGTCGTGCTGGCGAAACTGCTGATCGGCTACGACCGCTATTGGCCTTCGGTGCAGGACCAGGAGAGCCCGTTCACGCCGCAATTGCTGGCGGCGCTCAAGGCGTCGAAGATTCCGGTGATCGCGTTTGCCAGTACCAACTTCGGCGGAGGTTGGCCGGATCAGGTCGAAGCGGCGGCGAAATCGACGGGCGCGCCCGATCCCTTCATTTACGAAATTCGACAACTGGGGCCATCTCGACGTGTTGGCGGGCACCAAGTCGGAGAGCGAAGTTTTCGCGCCCACGGCGGCGTGGATCAAGCAGCATGAGAAGTAGGCGGATAATCCGGCGCGTCGGGACGCGGCTCGTCCGGGCGGCTCGGCGGAATGATCATCACGGCGGCGAGCGCCCATGCGCCTAGCAGAAGGCCCGCGATGATCCATCGAGGGACCGAGCGGCCGCGGCGCGACGCGACGATCGCGGTCAGAGGGGTGAGCGCGAGATTGACGATGATCGAGGTCGCGATCAGGTTCGCGGGCGGCTCGTAATACCGCATCAGGACGAAGCCCGAAGCGATGCTAAGAATGGTGGCGACGGTGGTCATCGGTTTGCGCGGCTCGACCCTCTATATATAGTTGAAAGCCATGGCACGCCGCGACGACGACAACCTGATGAACAAGCTCCGGCAGATGAGCGAGGAAGGCATCACGGGCTTCTTCAACGAGATCATGTCGAACGACAGGATGCGCTCGAGCTTCGGCAAGGCCGGCGAACGTTTCATGGCGAACAAGCAGTCGTTCGACCGCAACGTCGAGCAGATGCTCGACTTCGTCAATATTCCCTCCAAGCGCGATGTGCGCGACCTGAAGGCGCGGCTCGATCACCTGAGCTCGCAACTGCTGAACCTCAGCATCAAGCTCGATCGCATTCTCGATCATGACGACGACGAGCCCGGGAAGTCGAAGCCGGCGAGCAGGCGCGCGAAGAAGCCCGACTGATCGCGCGGTCAACCGGTGCGGATGCTGCGGCCGATCTCGGCGAGGTCGCCGATAGTGCGCGGCTCGCGGCCGAGGTCGTGCGCTACCATTATTACCGCGCCGGCGGGAAGCGAATCGCGCAGCGCGCTCAGCGAAACTTCCTCGCGGGTCTTGAGCGCGGCGTAGTCGGCGAGATTGCGCTTCAACTTTTTCCTGAGCGACGGTGCGATATGCGCCGATGCCAGTTCTGCGGCGTCGGGCAGGTCGGCGAGCACCCGGTTCACGACCATCGCGGACACGCGCAGCCCGGCACTTTCGAGCGCGTCGATAAATTCGCGGGCCTGCGCAATCCGGCTCGACTCGGCCGTCGTGACAATCACGATTGCGGTGTCGGACGCGCGCAGCTTGTCGCGGGCGCGCGCGGCGCGAGTCGAGAAGCCTTCGTACATGCCGTCGAAACTGCGGACGAAAGCCTGCACATCGCGCAGCAGTTTCAGCCCCGTCACGCGATCGAACGCCGCCAGCACGGCGCGCGCGGCCATGTCCACCATCCGGAGCTGGCTTTTGAACATTCCGCTCGGCGCGCTGAGCAGGTTGATGGCGCGCGAGTTGAGCAACTCGAGCAGGCGGCGCGGCGCGTCGAGAAAGTCGATGGCCTCGGTCGCCGGCGGAGTGTCGAGCACGATCAGGTCGGTGTCGGGGTTGGCCGCAAGCTCGAGCAGCTTTTCCATCGCCATATAGTCCGCCACGCCCGCGAGCGCGCCCGAGAGATTGCGATAGATTCGATTCTCGAGAATCGTGTCGCGCGCTGTATCCGATTTCGCGTAGCGCGCGATGATCGAATCGAAGGTGCGCTTCGGATCGAGACGCAAAGCGCGCAGCCGTGCGCGACTGGCGGCGGTACGGCGCAGCGCCTCGATGCCGTCGAGACCGAACGCGAGTTCGACCCCGACCGGCTCAGATGAATCCGGCGCGAGCCCGAGCGCATCGAGCAGGCGCGGCGCAGGATCGACCGTCATCACGTCGACGGCGCATCCGATAGCGGCGCCGTGCACCGCGAGCGCCGCGCTGATTGTCGTCTTGCCGACACCGCCCGGTCCCAGGCAGATGACAAGTTTCTGCGCGCGCAAGTCGAACGGCCTGGGCTTGGCGGAGTGCTTGCGGCTCATCGGTCGAGCAGCTCCGCTTTCAGCACGCGGCCGAGTTTTTCGAGCTCGTGCGGACCGATAGCCGGCGTGAACATCATCGGCAGGTTGAACGTCGACAGGCCGGCGGCAGCGAACCGCGGTGCGACGAGGGTGGCCTGCTCGTGCGCGGCGTTGCGCCGGATCGCCAAGTGCGCGTGGCCGCCGAGCGGACTCATCGCGGCCAGCTCGGAAGTATCGAACAGCGAATCGGGCACGCAGTTCATTATCGCGGCGACGGTCGCGATGCCGAGCCGATCGCGAATCGTGCCCGCCGTTTCAAGCGCCTCGCGAACCGCAAGATCTTCCGGCGTCATCGTGATCACGGCGCCGAAGCGGGTCGGGTCGGAAAGGAAGCCGTCGATCGAATCGGCGAGCCGGTTAAGCGTGCCCGCCGGCGCGATTCCCTTGACGCCTGATGACACCGATAGCAGCTCGACGGCGCTGCCTGATGCGGGCGCGTCGATCACCAGGTACCGATCTTCCAGGGCTGCCTCGCCCGCGAGAATCCGCAAACGCTCCAGCAGCAGAAAAGCCTCGAGACCGGGCAGCGCCGCTGTCACGTAGCCGAAAGTGCGGCTCCGCAGCATCCGGCGCGAGATGGCGCGAATCGGAACGATGCGCTCGATAAAGGCTTCGAGCTCGGCGCGCGGCGTCAGCGCGATCACGTCGAGCGAGTCGGTGACTTTGGTGGCGGTGGAGTTGTGCGGAATTGCGCCGAGCAGCGCGGCCGCAGACAATCGTCGGTCGAGATCGGCGAGCGTGGTCGGACGCCGGCGCGACAGCGCAAGCGCGAGCGCCGCCGCGACCGTGCTCTTGCCGGTTCCGCCTTTGCCGGTGACGAACAAGACCCGCGGCAGCTTCATCGGCTAGAATGCTAGGGGTCGGAGCGGTAGCAGTAAACCATGAGCGAGCGTAGACAGCCGGCGATCGATTCGATGCTGATCGCGATGCCGCCCGAGCAGATCGTGCTGTTCAAGTCGATCGTCGAATCCTACGACAATATCGCGACGCTACGGACTGAAGATCCCGTCAAGCATCATTTGCGGATTTATTTCTCAGCGGACTCGCGCGATGAAGTCGAGGCGATGATGAAGTCGCTCGCCCAGCAATTTGCGATCGAGCGGATTGGGTAGCAGCAAAAAAAGATGCGGGCGGGTGTCATCGACACGCCGCCCGTTCCGTGGGTTTGCCCGACGCATGCCTGGCGCGCGGCCGAATTAATGGCATCTCCAGAAATGATGATGACGATAGTACGGATTGGCGCATGCCCACGGCCGATAGTACTCAACCGTCTGGAAGGGAGCCGGCACTACGGTCGGAACCACAGCTTCCTGCACCACCACCGGCCGCACACCCACCGGCCGCCATACGACGTCCGCCGACGCCACACCCGGCGCCACCATCATGAGGAGCGCGAACAGCCCTACTACAGCAGTTATACAGCGCTTCATAAATCACACCTCCTGAAGCTGAATACGGCGCAGGAATTTGTGGGTTACGAAGGCTTAACGATCGTTTATTTGGGTGGGTCAACGTCCCCCGTGCGGGAGACGTTGACCCTGATCTGGATTCGGCCGTTCGCCTATTTAACCAGGTGAATCGTGCCGAGTATGTCGTTCAGGTAGAACGCGTTGAGGCGTTCTTCGATTTCATAGGCCCTGAGCGCCTGTTCCATCGGCATGACGGTGTGCAGCGAGTGCAGGTAGGTCGCCTCCGCGATCACCCGGTTCCTGTCCAGCAGCAGGTTCGCATTGAGAAGCTTGGTCGCGTCGGAGTCCGAGATTACGCCGTTCTGCTGATCGTTCTGGTACTCGTCAAGCAACTTCTTGCGCTGCTTGAGATTGTTCATCAGTTTTTCCTGGTACGGGATGTAAAGCGCCAGGAACTTGGTCTTCTGCTCATCGTTCGAGAACTTCATGTTGGCGACGACGATTTCCTGACGCCGGTTCTCGAGCTCCTCGCGCCCGAAACCGCTCAACGCGTCGGTCTGCATCTCCGCTTTCGCTTGAGCCGCGGGCCCGGTGTCCTGCGCCCATGAACTCACTGGAGCGAGGCCGGCGACGAGCACAAGCACACTCAGGTTTCTGACTAGTCGATTCATATTCCTCCTGTACGAAGCAATTGTTCGATCGCCGCGACGTGCGGGCGATCGGGTTCTTCCCCCGCGCAGATCCTATACCTCGGCACCGCCGCGGCTATTGGCCCTTGGTACAATGAGCCGCACAGCTTTTGAGACGCGGATTGTGCGCGATTCAGATGCCGATGGCCTTGCGCAACGCTTTGGTCCAGGGCAGCCAGCGTTCGTCAGGCCCGCTGAAGCCGTCCCACAGCATGTTGTTGCAAACATAGGCTACCGCCGTGCCCGACTCAGGATGCGCGAACGCCATACGGCCGCCCGCGCCACCATGACCGAACGATCCTTCGCCAAGCATCGGCTCGATCGCGCGCGGCAGCTCGAAGCCCAGGCCGAATCTTTGCGGATTCGGGCCTGCCAGCGGCTTCAGCGGAGCGGGCGCGCCGAGGCCTTCATCCTGCGATTCGCGTGCGCGCTCCACGGTCTCGCGCGTCAGCAGGCGAATGCCGTCGATCTCGCCGATACACGCGGCGTA
Organism: uncultured delta proteobacterium; assembly: GCA_963747845.1. Lineage (GTDB taxonomy): Bacteria > Desulfobacterota > Binatia > Binatales > Binataceae > Binatus. The sequence goes on along the minus strand of CAVVGR010000009.1, from coordinate 234,045 downwards.
CATCTTCGCCATCGAGCGCGCGTTCGCGAGGCCGTTGCCGAAGGGCATCTCGACAGCATGAGCTTCGGGCGTATTGAGCAGATTCAACCCGTCTCCCATGATCGCGATTAATCCGAGCGCGCCGCGCACCGCGCGTGCATTCATGTCCATCCCGAGGCTGGAGAACAGCGCGCGACCCTGCTCTTCGGTCAATTGCGCCGCGGCGATATGCGGCGCGACGCGATGCTCCTGCTCGGGCGGGAGGCCGATCCACAGATCGAGTTTGAGCGGACCTGCGATTTCCCTGGCGACAAACCTGCCGGTAGTCACCCCGGAGACGCGGCGAACCAGCTCGCCCGTCAAGATAGCCGAAGGTCAGCGCATGGTAGGAGTACGCAGTACCCGGCTTCCACCACGGCTCCATGTTCGCGAGCGCGGTCGTGCAGCGGTCCCAGTCGAAAAGCGCACGGCCCGATATCCCGGCCTCCTCGTCGAAGCCCATGAGGCCCGCTCGATGCGCCAGGATATCGCGAACGGTGATAGCAGCCTTGCCGTTAGCGGCGAACTCCGGCCAGTAGCGTGCTACCGGCGCGTCGTAGTCGATGAGTCCACGCTGCGCGAGCATGTGCACGCAGATGGCGGTGACCGCCTTGGTGCATGACATCAGGATGGTGAGCGTGTCGGCGGTGTACGGGCGGTTCTTCAGCTTGTCCGTTCCTGCCCACAGATCGACGACTACTTTGCCGTGCCGATAGACGCATAGCTGGGCGCCGCCTTCGTCCTTGGCCTGGGCCTCGGCGAACGCGTCGCGCACCGCATCGAATCCGGGCTGCACTGTTCCTTCAGCACGCATAGTCGGCACCTCGAGATGAATCGTCGCAGATTATGGGGCTATAGCATGTGGATTCGCCAGCGGTACCGGGCAGATCCGCAACGACGCGGAGAGAACATGAGCAGAGGCAGAATCGTGAATCGCGCGCCAAAGATGCGCGCCGTATAAGGACCCTCACCTTCATCCTCTCCCTTGCAGGGAGAGGAGTCAGCAAAGTCAGCGCTGGGCCATGCGGGGGATTTTTATTTTGTGGGATCTGTCGCCATGGTTTTGCAGCGAGCCGATTGCACTCATCAGGCTGCCGGTCCCGCCTAGCAGGCTGCCGGCGCCGCGCATTACTTGCGCGGTGGTTTGCCAGGCCTGATTGCTCTGATTGCTTAGATGATCTTCCAGCTGGAATTTTTGCTGCGGCGTCAGCGTGTTGTAGCCGCTCTCGTAGTACGACGGCGCGTACTGCTGGGCAGCATACTGCGGCATCATGTTCGTGCATCCCGCCAGGCCCGAAATCGCGATCGCCAGGGTCATCGCCCCCAGCAGCGGACGTGTCAACTCACTCACGCCGAACCTCCGGGACTGCGAGCCGGCTCAATGATCGATCGAATGTATCCCGCGCAGCAGAAAGCCGGTGCCTTGCGCCAACTGGCCGGTCGCCGAGGTCACGTCGGCAGTGGTGCGCCATGCGTTGTTGCTCTGATTTGCCAGGTGATCTTCCAGCCCGAACTTCTGCTCGGGTGAGAGCTGGCTGTACGATTCGCCGTTGTAGTAGCTCGGCGCGGTCTGGATGGCGGCTCCCTGCGGATTGAACGCGGTGCATCCTTGTATGATGAGGGCCGCTACCAGCAGGAGCAGCGCGAACATCAACCTCATCTCAACCGCGTCGCGCACAATCGGGTCCTTGCTAGTCATGAGTCTCCCTCCTGGTACCAGTACGACGGCTCGCCGAAAAAGTTATTAACGGACAGTAAGGCGAGCAGTCCGAAGTGAGATGAGCCAGCTTCGTGCCAGATGCGTGTGATGTGCAGTTGCGACGCTGTCAGCGCGAATTGCGGAATCGGCGTGAAGTTGCAGCGCGCAAATGCGGCGGCATCGCCGCCGATATGGTGCAGGTCGCGAGAGATTACTGAGCGTTAATTTTCTTCTCAGCCAGATGCGATCGTTACCGCGTAGTCGTGGCCTTCCCAGCGGTTGGTTTCGCGCCAGTTGAAGGTGAATCGAATCGGCGCGCTCTGGCCGGCGGCTATATCGATATCCACGTAGTCGAATCCTATCGGGACTGAGATCGACGCCGAGTCAGTCACGTGCTGCCATTCGTCGTTGGACCAGTGAAGCGTGAACGGCTGCGACGCCTGGACCCGCAGGCGCTCGCCAGGTGAAACCGACTCGAGATGACGGTTGGGCTTCCAGACGCGAAGGCGGCTCGGCGCGCGGCCCGGCGCCAGGTAGCGGTCGCTCACTTCTTCGATCATATCGAACACGCGGCCGTCCGCGGTCGAGCGCAGCAGCTTGATGTATTCGGCATGCGCCCACATCAGCGGAGTCGCGCTGCCGGTTTGCCCGCCAAATTTGAGCATCGCGCGCCGCACGTCGGGTTCGTCCCAGATTTGTTCCGGCAGCAACTGGGTTGAATTCGCAAACCCTTCCATCGCGAGCAGGTACGGTTTCGGGTCGCGGCCTGCCGCCAGCTCGTAATGCCCGCGCTCGCCAGTCAGCAATGGCCAGGGGCGTCCGCGCCCCCATCCGAGGAACGGGCCGCCGTTGTCGTGCTGGCCGTAGCCGTCGTGAGTGTAGCGGCGCCAGCACGGCCCGGCGGGAAATTCGGTCCTGAGGACCGCATCGATGACCTTCAGCGAATCCTCCATCAGCGGATCGCCGGCTTTGCGGATGCCGTAGCGGACCAGCTCGAGGAAGCCCGCGTCGACGATTTCGGCGACGGGAAATTCGGCCTGCGTGCCGGGCGGTCGGTTGTTGATGATCACGCGCTTGCCTTCGAGGCGTTGCTCGGCGTCGGGATTGGCAATATCGATGGGATTGATGCGCACGTAGTGGCGTTTGATGCTGGGGACGAGGAAGCCTTGGTTGGTGACGGTCCAGGTTTCAACTTGCGCCTCGAGGAAATCGGCGAACTCCTCGAGGAACTGCGCCGTTACGTCGTCGCCGTGGTGGCGCGCGAAGCATGCGGCGCAGATCAGTCCGGCGATATTGGCGGCCAGCGTCGAGGGCGAGTAGCCGGCGTTCTCCTCCCATCGCTCCTGCGGCGTGGCGGGTCCGTTTTCGATTATGAAGAAGGCGGCGCGCATCACCATCGAATACGGATCGAAGTTCTTCAGGGCGTCGTGCTTGTGCAACCGCCACGCGAGCATGATCGGGAACGAAACTTCGTCGAGTTGGATGCCGTTCCAGTAGGGCTTGCCGTCGATCCAGAAATTCTGCGGAAAGCCGCCGTCGTGGCGCTGCGCACATGCGAGATAGATGAGGGCTCGCAGCGCGGTGCTGACGTCGCCAGTGGCGATCAGGCTGGTCACGCTGTTGACCATGTCGCGGGTCCAGACCAGGTGGTAGCCGCCGAGGTCTTCGTCGCTCTTGGCCTCGCCCCAGGGAATGCTGAGCGAGGCGATAACCGCGCCAGGGTAAGTCTTGTCTTCATGGGCGAGCAGCAGCTCGCATCCGCGGCGATAGAGGTTGCCGTTGTCGCCGGAAAATTTTTCGAGCGGCCTGATATGGCGGCATGCGCGCTCCCATTGCTCGAGGAAGCGGGTGCGATGCTCCTCGAAAGGATCGGCGAGCGACTGAAACAGCGTGGTCACCGCACGATTGAGCTCGCGGCCGAAGCCGAGGCCGAGCGTGAATGAGTAATCGTGGCGCAAATCGATCTCGGCGGTGAGCGCGATGTTGCCGTTGAGCGCGGTGGCGAACTGATAGTCCATCTTGAAGTTGGCGCGGATGTCCTGCCATCCGTCGGTCGCGCCGACGTAGCCGCATGACGATTTCAGAAACGGCTCGGTGGCTCCCATCGCCAGCCAGACGTTGTCCTTGTTCGCGACCAGGAACTCGTGGCCGACGATATGAGTGACGTAGCCGTTGTTGCCCCATCCGCCGACGCCCAGATGCGGTGCGAGCAGGACGTAGAGATGGAGTTTTTTGAGCAGCTCGGCGTCGCCGACGAGGCGCGCCTTGATCAGCAGGGTCGGCTGATGCGGATCGGTGATGACTTCCTTGAACAGATGATAGCGGCCGTCGGGCGAGTGGCTGACTATTTTCACGCCGAGACCGATATCGGCGAGATACTCGGTGGTGGAATGGAGATGGCGGCGCTCCTCGTGGAAAAAAGTCTCGCCGTCGGTGATGAGGAACTGCATGTCGCGGACCTGGGGCTGATCGATCGTGGGAAAATAAACTTCGTTGAGCATGCCGGCGGAGGTCGTGAACCATAGGCGGCTGGCCGACGAGTAGGCGGTGCAGACCGCGTCCTTGGCGCTGCGGGTCCATCGCGGCGGGATGCCGGGTGCGCCGGTGGCGACTGGAGAAGTCAGAATTCGTGCCATAGGACCTCGGTTGGATGCGCCTCAGCTCAGATCAGTTTCGGTTGGTTCGGGTTTCGTGGTCGTCATAGCCGCCTTTTTCTCGGGATCGATTTGAAACATCCAGGCGACGCCGACGCTGATGACGTAAAGCAGCGTCAGCGGAATCGCGAGCAGGAACATCGAGATCATATCGGGCGGAGTCAGTGCTGCCGAGACGATGAAGATGGCGAGGATCGCATAGCGCCAATAGCTGAACAGCATCTGGTGGTCGACCACGCCGAGCTTGGTGAAGAAGAATGCGAAGATCGGCATCTCGAACGTGAGCGCGAACGCGAGCATCAGCTTGGAGGTGAATGCCAGGTACTCGTTGATCGTGAACATCGGGGTGATTCCGATGGCCGAGTATTGATCCAGAAAAAATCGGTAGCCGACCGGGAACACAGCGGCCCAGCAGAAATATCCGCCGAGCAAGAAGAACATTGTCGCAAAAATGACGAAGGGCCTCGCCAATTTGCGTTCAGTGTCGTACAAACCCGGCGCGATGAATTTCCAGATTTCGTAAAAGACCGCGGGACTGGCGATGAATAATCCGGCGATCAGCGCAACTTTGATCTCGGCGTAGAACGCCTCGGCGACTCCTGTCCCGATCAGCAGCACCTTGCCGCCAGAGACCTCGCGCATCGGGTACGTCAGCATGCGGAAGATGGATTTTCTGATCGCGTAGGCAAGGATGAAGCCGATGCCGATGGCGATGAAGGCGCGAATCAGGCGCGTGCGCAGCTCCTGCAGATGCTCGATGAGCGACATCCGCGCCTGCTCGGGCGTCGCCTCGATGGGCGCTGGCGGTATGATATCCTCGCTAGGCACAGGACGGGATGACCGGCTATGTATTCTCGGGCGGCTGCGTTGCGGCAGGCGGCTTCACAGCCTCGGGCGAGGGTTTGGGCGGCGGCGGAATATTGGCAGGCGGCTCCTCGAGCACGTCGGTTAGCTCGTGAAGGATGGTATTGCTCGCCAGGCGGAGCTCGCGCAGGATTTTTCCGACTGTGCGCATAACTTCGGGCAGGCGTTCGGGGCCGATGACAATCAGCGCAATCGCGAGAATGAGAGCTATTTCAAAAAGGTCCAAACTTTGATGATCGTCCCCCGCAAATGCCGGTGCAACTCCAGGACTTTGCGGCGCGCGGAAAAATTCCGCGCAACTTTCCCGACCCCATGCCAGTTAATCATCATACCCGACTGGGGTGTCAACGATGCTTAAAACCGCGGTGGTGACGGATCGCCGCTACCTGAAACACTTTGCCGGCCGGGCGCATCCGGAGCGTCCCGAGCGGGCCGAGGTCATGGCCGAGATGGCCGAGTCGCTCAGGCGCCCGGATGTGAAGTTCATGGCGCCGCGCGAAGCGACCTACGAGGAAATCGCGAGCTGCCATCAGCCGGAGTATATCGCGACGGTGGCGCACACGGCGTCGCTGGATCGGTTCGACTTCGATCCGGATACGCACAGCTCGCGCGACACGTACGAGACCGCGCTGCTCTCTGCCGGCGGCGTGCTTACAGCAGTCGAGGCGGTGATGGACGGAGCAGTAGCTAATGGATTTGCTATTGTACGGCCGCCGGGGCATCACGCACTGCCTAATCGCGCGATGGGTTTCTGCTTCTTCAACAACGTTGCGATCGCGGCGAAGTGGCTAATCGAATCGCGCGGCCTGAAGCGGGTGATGATCGTCGATTGGGACGTCCATCATGGCAACGGCCTGCAGGATATTTTTTACGAATCGCCCGAAGTGCTGTACGTCTCGACCCATCAGTTTCCGCATTACCCCGGCACCGGATCGCTGCACGAGATCGGCTACGGCGCTGGGATGGGTTTCACCGTCAACCTGCCGATGCCGGCGGAATTCGGCGACGCCGAGTACCTGCGCGTGTTCGATCGACTGGTCATGCCGATCGGACGCCATTTCAAGCCCGAGTTCATCCTGGTGTCGTCCGGCTTCGACGCCCATGTTCGCGACCCATTGGCGCAGATGCGCGTGACCGACGCGGGATTCAGCGCGATGGCGCGCCGGGTCAAGCGGCTCGCGGCGGAATGCTGCGACGGCAAGATGGTTGCTGCGCTCGAGGGCGGCTACGACCTCGAAGCAATCGCCGAGTCGGGACGCGCGGTGATTGACGAATTTGGACGCGACGCCGATGAGCCGATTCGTTCCGACGAAGGCGGCGACCGGGTGATGCCGATGATCGAGCGGGCGGCGCAAAACGTCGGCCGCTTCTGGAACCTCGGGTGATGGTTTAGATGGCGGGGCAGGGCGCTGCGGACAAAATCGCGGGTGACAGCGGCAGTAGCCGCCTGGTTTCAATAGGCACTACCCCTCGGCGTGAATACTCACTGAACAAGCCGACAATAGCTATTGGCAGTCATCCGTCGAACGACGTAGTACTCGACGACACGACGGTTTCGCGCCGTCACGCGACGATTACGCGCAAGGCGGGCAGCTTCGAGCTGACGGACCTCGGCTCGACCAACGGCACGTTCGTTAACGGCCGCCAGGTGCGCAAACCGATCGCTTTGAAAAGCGGCGACGAGATCAAATTCGGCTCTGTCCGTATGGCTCTCGATCCGTCGTCGGTGCCGCGCCGGATGATCCGTGGACTCGTGATCATGATCGCGATGTTTCTCGTGGGATTGGGTGTGGCTCGCTACCAAAGCGAGATCAAACCCGCGGTATCAGCGATTATTGCGCGATTTTCATCACGCCAAGTCGCCCCCGAGCCTTCGGCGGCCAATACTCAGTCGGCGCCGGCCGGTCCGGTGGCGGCGGCCAGTTCGTCGACAACAATGCCGGCCGTCCCTGACTCGACGGAACCCGAATGGCTAAAGCGAGTGAACTACTACCGTGCGATGGTGAAGGTTGCGCCGATAGTTGAAGATCCGGAACTCAGCAAGGGAGATCTCGCGCATACGATTTACATAGTCAGCAACTATCATGATGCGATCCAGAACGGCGGACTCGGCGCGGAGATGCACACGGAGGATCCAGGGGGCAGGGGTTTCACTCCGGAAGGCCTCGAGGCGGCCAAGAGCAGCGACATGGATGTGTGGTCGATGCGCGGCGTATCAGCCAATACTGGCGGCGCGGATCCTGACCCGTGGGGATCGCCGGCGTGGTCGATCGACGGATGGATGGCGCTTCCGTTTCATCGGATGCCGATACTCAACCCGCAACTGACCAGCGCAGGCTTTGGGATCTATTGCGAAAAGGAGGCGTGCGCCGCGGGACTCAACCTGTTGAACGGCGCCCAGCGGAAAATCGCGCCGGGTGCGGCTGAGCGCGCCGATCGCGTTTCCTCCCGACGGTGCTACCGTCGCGATCCTTTCGTTCGAAAACGAATGGCCTGACCCTCTCACCAGTTGTCCCGGCTACGAGAAGCCGAGCGGACTGTCTATTACAATTCAGCTGGGCGCCTGGATGAATACTCATTTGACCGATTACTCAGTCGCGAGGGTAAATCCCGATGGCACCCGCACAGTAGTTCAAGCCTGCGGGTTCGACTCGACCAGCTACTCGAATCCCGATGGATATACACAAGAGCTTGGACGTAATGTGCTGAAGTCCTACGGCACGGTCGTGGTGATACCGCGCGCGCCGCTGGACAAGGGCGCAAAGTACGCGGTGTCGATGACCGCGAACGGAAAGACTTACAATTGGAGTTTCGCCACGGCTCCGTGATGTAGCGAGCATTGTCTCTTCGAGGAGCGCTGCGCGATTTTCGAAAACCGGTACCGGCTTCGCTCGCGCGAAGCTGTCCGAGGTCCTTCCTCCCCTCGCGATGCTCGGGTCGTCAGGATGACGGAAAACAGTGCTGACTGACTATCGCTGAAAATCGATTGCTATAATCGTCGCTATCGAATCGAGCGCGCTGTCGGGTGTCGCAATTACCAGTTCGCCGACAGGATCGTGATTGAACAGACTATCGGCCGCTGAGATTCGTTTGCGTACCTTGAGCGATATTGTACTTGCGAGCGGACGCACGTCGCCAACGTGCTTCACCTTGACGCCGCGCACTGAGATCGACTCGTACGGCTTCATCAGCACGTGCAGGTACACGCGATTGCCCCGGCGCGTCGAGGGTCCGTAGAACTGCCACGGCTCGAGCCCGGGGTCGGTGCCGATGATCGCATCGTTGTTGCGGCCCATCCAGTCGCCGATCGCTTCCAACCGCTCGACGTGCTCGGGCGGGATCGCGCCGTCGCCCATCGGGCTCACGTTGAGCAGCAGGTTGCCACCCTTGCCGGCCACCTCGCACAGCGTATGGATCAGGGAGCGCGTCGATTTGAGGTCCTTGTCGGACGGGTTGTAGCCCCAGCTGTTATTGATGGTCAGGCAGGTTTCCCATGGACCGTCCGGCGGCTTCGGCGGCACGGCCTGTTCGGGCGTCTGGTAGTCGCCGTAACCGGGAATGCGGTCGTTGATCACGACTTCGGGCTGGAGCGAATGGATCATCTCGACGAATTCGCGCGACTTCCATTCCTCGGGCGTGCGTTCCCATCCGCCGTCGAACCAGAGCAGATCGATCTTGCCGTAGTTGGTCAGCAGCTCGCGCATCTGGGCGAACATGAACTCGATGAACCGGTTCCATTGTTCCGGCGTCGAGCGGCGCCAGTTGCCCCACTTGTATGGTTTGTCTGACTCGAGAAACGCCGGGTAGTCAGGATGATGCCAGTCGATAAGTGAGTAGTACAGTCCGACCTTGAGGCCCTCGGCGCGGAACGCATCTGTATATTCACGAACTATATCGCGCTTGAAAGGCGAATACTCAATTGAATAGTCAGAATGCTTCGTGTGGAACATCGAAAAGCCGTCATGATGTTTACTAGTCAGAACGGCGTACTGCATACCGGCGCGTTTAGCCATTCGCGCAAGCGCGCGGGCGTCCCATTTCGTCGGATTAAACGTTTTGGCGGTCGAGTGGTATTCGTCAACCGCGATACTCTGCGATTGCGGCAGGGCGCCGACGCCCCCGACCAGCGGCCATGACAGCTCGAGTCCGCGCTGGCTGCAATGCCCCCAATGGATGAACATCCCGAATCTTGCCTTGTTGAACCACGATTCCATAGCCGCGCATTGTCGCCTTCATCAGAGGCGCTTGTCCATACGGCGAAACGCCGGATCAATTCAGTGCAACGGCGTCCATCCGAGCGCGGGCACCAGTTGATCGTATTCGAGCGAAATATTCCACACGAAAGATACGGCGCCGTCGGCCGTCGCGGCGTGATTGAGGCCGACGTCGACGCCGAGGTTTATCTCGATCAGGGAATTCATCCAGGCGATGGCGGGCGTCAGCTCGAAGTCGGGCGCTGACGAGTTTCGATGTGCGCTCAGGTATTGCGCATAGTCGAAGTCGAGATGCGGCGTGAAGTCGCGAATTGCGCGAGGCACGAAACGCCCGACGTTCTCGTCGAGGTAGAACAGCGAATACTCGAGCTCGACGTCTGCCGAGAGCAGATCGTCGCGCGCGCCGGTGACTTTGCTTTCCCATCCAAGGTCGCTCTCGAGGGCGGCGGGACGCAGCATCCACAAGGAATCGGGCAGGTCGCCGAATCCTTTCTGCGAGAGCAGATCGCCGCCCGCTCGGGTATGCGACTCCGAGCCGACACTGCGGTTGCCAACGGGCAGCTCGACCTCGGGACTTAACGAGGCCAGGAATTCGTGGCCGGGGCTGGCGAAGAGGGTGTGCTTGTAGGCGAGGCTCAGATTGCTCCATCCGCTGGTGTCCTCGCCTTCCTGCTCGAGGCGCTGGTAGCCGCCGAAGAGGGAAAAGCTGGACTCCGGCGAGATAGCCTTTTCGAGATACAGGGACTCGGAGTTCTGCAGGCGATCGAGGCTGCCGCCGATCGAGAAAGTATTGTCGGGCGTTGCGTCGTTGCCGATGAAATCGCCGACGAATGATCGCGCGGGAGGATCTGCATGCGCCAGCCTGACGCAGAGGAGCATCGCTGCGACGCCGAATGCTGCGATCAATTTCACTCTGCACATAGAACAGCACGGCGGCGGCGTCCGCAACGTAGCGATTTGGGGAATCGCGGCGCATCGTGATATGGAAAAACGGAAAGCTGACGCGTCCGGAGGCCAACGATGAAGATTTCGATGTTCCATCTGATGCCGTATCGCGATCTGCCTGACGACTTCGCGCAGAAGTATCACTCGGTGTGGGTCGATCCGCCGTACACGGAGCTCGCCGATTCGGTGAAGGTCGGGCAGTACTACAATTGGACGCTCGACGAGCTTATCCACGCCGCCGACAAAGGCATCGACGGCATTTGCGTCAACGAGCATCATCAGAACGCCTACGGCTTCATGCCGAATCCCGACCTGATGGGATCGATTCTCGCGCGCGCGACCAACGGCACCGACGTGGCCGTGGTGCAGATGGGTGCGACGCTGCCGACCTCGAATCCGCCGATACGAATCGCCGAAGAATACTCGATGATCGATTGCATCAGCGGCGGGCGCATGGTCGCCGGGATGCCGCTGGGCACGTCGCAGGACGTGAACCTGTGCTACGGAATCCCGCCGATTGAGCAGCGCGAGCGTTACTACGAGGCGCACGATCTGATTATCAAGTCGTGGACATCGCCGGAAATTTTTGCGTGGAACGGCAAGTACTTCAAACTGCCGATGGTCAATATCTGGCCGCGGCCGATTCAGAAACCCCATCCGCCTGTGTGGATTCCCGGCAGCGGCAGTCTTTCGACCTGGGATTTTTCCGCCAAGCACAACCATTGCTACTGCTTCCTGTCGTACTGGGGTAACAATTTCGGCAAGCGCGTGATGGATGGGTTCTGGGATTTCGTCGCCAAGGGCAATCACGATCCAAATCCGTACCGCGCGGGATTTCTGCAGCTGGTCGCGGTGTCGGAGACCGACGCGCAGGCCGAGAAGGACTACTACAAGCACATCAGATATTTTTACGACAAATGCCTGCACATCCTGCCCGAGTATTTTCCCGTCGCCGGCAACCAGGACTACAAGAGCCTCGTCAACAGCGTCACCAAGCTGAATCCGCAGCTGTTCGACCTGATGAACAAGATCCCGACGTGGAAGTACAAGGACTTCATCGACAACCAGTTCGTGATCGCTGGATCGCCGGCGACCGTGCGCCAGCAGTTGATGGAGGCGGTCAAGAAACTTCGCGTCGGCAACCTGATGGTGCTGCTGCATATCGGGTCGATGCCGCATGAGTTGACGATGAAGAACATCGACCTGTTCTGCAGCGACGTGCTGCCGCATTTCCGCGGCGTGTGGGACGGCGAATGGGAGAACAAGTGGTGGCCCGAGTCGCTCAAGGGTCCGCGCAAGCAGATGACCTCGAACGGAGTGCATGCGGCGGCTCGCTAGCCCGCGTCGCTCTACCGCAACCCGGAAGGACTGTTATGGCGGCTGCAAAAGATAAAACGCTTAGCGTGTGGGGCGACAAGGTTCATCCCAAGGTTCGGATTCTTGGCGACGGGCCGCCTGTTGTTTATTTGCACGGCGGGTATGGACCTATCGAGACCGAGTTGCTCGATGCGCTCGCGCAAAGCTTCACCGTCTATGCGCCTGAGCATCCCGGGATCACGGCTGGCGACGAGGACTCCTACAAAGCGCTCGACGATATGTGGGATCTCGTCCTCTACTACTACGACCTGTTCGACAAGCTCGGGCTCAAGTCGCCGGCGGTCGTCGGTCATTCGTTCGGCGGGATGATCGCGGGTGAAATCGCGGCGACCGATCCGACGCGCGTCGGCAAGCTGGTGCTGATCAGTCCGCTGGGGCTATGGCGCGACGACTCGCCCATTCGCAATTACATCGTGACGCCGCAGACCGAGCTGCCTGCGCTGCTGTTCAAGGATCAACACCATCCGTCGTTGAAGCGCATCACGCTGAATCCCGAGGATCAGGACGGCTTCATCCGAATCACGTGGGCTCTCGGATGCACGGGCAAATTCATGTGGCCGATACCGGACAAGGGGCTGCGCAAACGGCTGCATCGGATTGCCGCGCCGACGCTTATCGTGTGGGGCAAGGATGACAAGCTGCTGCCGGCGGTCTATGCCGACGAGTTCCGCAAGGGAATTCCCGGCGCGAAGATTCACCTGGTCGACAATGGCGCGCACATGATGCCGTTGGAGGAGCCCGCGACGCTCGCCGCCGCAGTCGCCAAGTTCATCAAGGGCTAGCCGCAACGCGCCGTTCATCACTTGCGGATTGGCGGCGCGTCGAATACTTCCATACAGGACTGTCAAACCCGGGACTGCATGGACGCTTGATTGTTCGTGCGAATGCGAGTGGATAAAATGAAACGCAACTCCTTTAGAATGTCGTGTCTTGCCGTCGTCGCGGTGCTCGTGCTCGCCTCGGCCTGCAAGGGCGCAACGGATGGACTCCCAGTGAGAAATACAGGTCATTACGCAATCATCGAGACCGAACACGGCACCGTCGTGATCGAGCTGTACCCCGGATCCGCGCCTCAGACAGTCGCGAATTTCGAGAAGCTCGTGAATAAGGGCTTTTACAACGGCCTGACCTGGCATCGCGTCGTGCCCGACTTCGTCGTGCAGGGCGGAGATCCTGACGGCACGGGCGCTGGCGGGCCTGGCTATACGATCCCGGCCGAGATCAAGGAGAATCACCTGCGCGGCAGCGTCGCCACTGCGCGCACCGGCGATGACGTCAATCCGACCCGCGCCTCCAGCGGCAGCCAGTTCTACATCTGTCTCGAACCGCAGCCCGGACTCGACGGCCAATACACTGTGTTTGGCGGCGTGATTAAGGGCATGGACGTGGTCGATCAGATTCAGAAGGGCGACCACATGACGAAAATCACGCTCGCGAAGGAGCCGCCCAAGTAGCCGCGGCGCGTCGCAAATGGCGGATTCACGAAGCGGGCACCCCCAGCCGGCGGGGCCCTACTTCAGCGTAGACCTGCATCTCCACACCAATCGGGGCAGCTCAGACTCGAACCTGGCGCCGAAAGACCTGGTCGAGCGGGCGCGCGCGATCGGAATCGGCGCGGTCTGCATCACCGAGCACGACAACATGTGGGACTCGCGCGAGGTCGCCGCGATGGCGGGCGACTCGGGCGTGATTTTCCTGCGCGGGATGGAAGTGACGACCGACATGGGTCACGTCGGCGCCTTCGGGCTCGAGCGCTATGTCGGCGGAATCTACAAGTTGGCCGAGTTGCGGCGCGTGGTGGATCTCGAAGGCGGAATCCTGATCGCGAATCATCCGTTCCGCTACAAGCTCGACCCGCGCTTCTCGTTCATCAACCCGGACTCCGAGCCGATCGATCCGACGTTTCCCGACCGCGCGGCAAAACTGAAAATCTTCGAGCTCGTCGATGCGATCGAAGTGCTCAACGGCGCATGCGGCGAAGACGAGAACGTTTTCGCGCTGCAGGTCGCGCGTCACCTCGGAATGGCCGAGGTCGCGGGCTCGGACTCGCATTCGGCGGGCTCGGTCGGATGCGTGACGACGCTGCTCGAGGGTGCAATCAAGGACGAGCGCGGCCTGATAGAAGCAATCCGCGCGAAGCGATGCCGCGCCGGCCGAGGCCTAACAAAAGGCACCCTGGCGCCGTTCGAACTGCCGCCAGCGGCCAGTTGAATGGCGTAAAAAAAGCTTGAAATCTGAGCATTTTCCTTTCATTTCCAGATACGAGACGTTTGAAAGGAAAACTATCCAAATCTGTCTTACTAGATTCGGCGAAAAGCTTCCATAATGCTAATATTTCCTTTCAAATCATCACACCGATGGTTTGAAAGGAAAATGCCTTGAAGCTGAGAGAACTCACAGGCGAGCAGCGCAGAATTGCGTTCAATGCGATCCAGCTCTACGAACATTTGAACGAGCTGCAAGAGGAATATAAGACACTTCGCGGCGGTTTGCATTGGAAGACAGTAGCCGGCCACGAGTATCTCGTTCGTACGATCGACCGACATGGCGGCAATCGCTCGCTAGGCCCCCGCTCCCCCAAAACCGAGGAACTGTTCCGCGAATTTTACGAGAGCAAACGCGACCTCGACGCGCGGATTCGATCGCTCAATGAAGAGTTGATCCGCCAGGCGCGATTCTGCGTCGCCGCCGGAGTGAATCGAGTTCCGCGGCTTGCTGCTGACATCGTCAGGTCGCTCGACGCGAGCGGGCTGCTCGGCAATCATCTGATTATTCTCGGCAGCCATGCGATGTATGCCTACGAATTGGCGGCGGGGGTGCAGCTCAAGGCCGGTCTTCTTCAGACCGAAGATCTCGACACGCTGCTGAACAAGAGCGAAATCGAACTGGCCGGCTCAATCCGTAGCGCGGGCCTCCTCGGAATTCTTCAGAACGTCGACAAAACCTTCAAGCCGACGCGCAAGCGGTCGTTTCGCGCTGTCAACGCAAAGGGCTTTATGGTCGATCTGATTCGCGCGCCAATCGACGCCCATGGCGGCCTTACCAGCATCGGCACCGGACTCGATCTCATCGCCGATCAGTTGCGCGGCCTCGAGTGGCTCACCTCATTGCCGCCAATGTCTCAAATCGTGATCGCCGACAACGGCTTCCCGGTCAGATTCGTGGTGCCCGAACCGCGCTTGTTCTCTTTGCACAAGCTTTGGGTCTCGCTTCAGCCGACACGTGACCCGATCAAGCGAAAGCGCGATTTCCGTCAGGCGGAAGCGATCGCACAGCTCTCACTCGACTACTTCAAATTGAGCTTTGACGATCCGGCGATAAAGGCGCTGCCCGAAGAGCTGACCGCGATGATTCCGGGATTGGTCGAACGGCTCCGGGACCGCCGTTCGAAGACGGCGCGCGAGCAGATTGCGCTACCGGCGGGCTTCGAAGACCCCGATGATGAGTCGGACGCAGAATAGAATCTCGCTGTGGCATTGTTCGCGACTCGATCGATCCGATAAAATTTTCGCGCCCCTGAGATTTCTACAATGAGTGCCAACCACGATCGCCTCGCTTTGATCGAGCATCTCTCGTCGATTGGCGGCGAGCATTCCGACGATCTGCGCGAGACGCTCGACCGCGTTGCTTTCGCGATCGCCGCCGGGATGGAGGCCGAGGTCTGCTCGCTCTACCTCTTCGACCCCCAGCGCGAACGGCTCGTGCTGCGCGCGACCGTCGGCCTCGATCGCGAATCGGTGGGCAAGGTTTCGATGCGCCTCAGTGAGGGGCTGGTCGGGCTGGTGCTCGAGAAAGACGAGCCGGTTTACGTGCCCGACGCGATCAGCCACGAGCGCTACAAGTATTTTCCCGAGACCGGCGAGGAGCGCTTCCATACTTTCCTCGGCGTGCCGGTTCACGATGGCCGCAAGAAGCCGCTCGGAGTGCTGGTTGCGCAGACGCTCGAGCGCCGAAAGTTCAACAAGAACGAAATCCGTCTGCTCAGTACGGCCGCCAACCAGGTCGCGCAAATTCTTTCTCATTTCAGGCTGCGCGAATCGCTCGCCACCAAGGAGAAAGAACGCCTCGAATACAAGCGCCGCATGATCGAGGCCAATCGCCAGCTCAAGGACTACGAAAAAGTCGGCGGCAAGACGCGCCACGCCGCACCCGCCAAGATTCGACGGCCGCGCCTGGCGGGACTTTCCGCGTCGCCCGGATTTGCGCAGGGCAACGCGCACGTGGTCGGCACCTTTCTGAGCAGTGTCGATCGTCATCAGAAGTCCCGCGACCCCAAGGTCGAGGGCAAGCGCTTCGAGGAAGCTCTCGCCCGTTCGCTGGCCGAGCTGGCGACGCTGCGGCTGCGGATGGAACCGCTGATGCCCGAGTCGGACCTCAAAATTTTCGACGGCCATCGCATGATTCTCGAGGACGACGAGTTCGTCAGCCGCATCCGCGACACGATCGCCAACGGCTATACCGCCGAGAGCGCGCTCTTTCGCGTGATCGAGGAACTCAGCGCCTCGATGCTCGCCGTGGCCGACAATTATCTGCGCGAGCGCGCGACCGACTTCCGCGACGTCGGCCATCGCGTGCTGCGCCATCTGCGGCAGGAAGAAAAGCGCGCGCCGTTCAGCAAGCCGACGATTATCGTCGCCGAGGAGCTTACGCTCTCGCAGTTGACGATGGTCAGCCACGACAAGCTGGCGGGAATCGCGCTGCAATCGGGCGGCGTCACCTCGCATGCGGCGATCCTTGCGCGCGCATTCGAGATTCCAACGGTGGTCGGCGTCGAGCACCTGATGGAATCCGTGCTCGAGGGCGATCAGCTCGTGCTCGATGGCAACGCGGGCGTGGTTTACGTCAACCCCGGCACCGAGATCGAGCGCGACTACGTGAGCCTCTCGCGCCGATACGAGGCGTTCAAGAAGGAGCTTATCGACGAGGGCATCGCGCCGACCGCGTCGCGCGACGGTCATCGCGTCATGATGCTCGCGAATATCGCGCTGCTCGCCGATGTCCAGCTCGCGCTGCGCTACGGCGCCGAGGGCGTCGGGCTGCTGCGCTCGGAGTTTTCATTTCTCACCTACGAGGATTTTCCTGACGAGACTCAGCAGCTCGCGCTGTACAGCAAGATGCTCGAGAGTTTCGGCAAGCGTCCGGTGACGATTCGCACGCTCGATATCGGCGCCGACAAATACCCGCCGTACATGCGGGTGCCGCGCGAGGACAATCCATTTCTCGGCTGGCGTTCGATACGCATCTCGCTCGAAATGTCGGGGCTGTTCAAGGTTCAGCTCCGCGCGATTCTGCGCGCCGCCGCCAAGCACAACGTCCGCATCATGTTCCCGATGATCTCCAGCCTCGAGGAATTGCGCCGCGCCAAGGAGTTGCTGGCCGAGTCGCAGGCCGAGCTGTTCAAGGAGGGCCTCGAGCACAATCCCGATATCGAGGTGGGAATCATGGTCGAGGTGCCGTCGGCCGTGTGGCTGGCGCCGCGCCTGGCGCGCGAGGTCGATTTCTTCTCGATCGGCACCAACGATCTCATCCAGTACCTGCTAGCCGCCGACCGCAACAATCCCAAAGTCGCCCACCTGTACGAGGCGCTGCATCCCGCGGTGATTTCCGCTATCGCCGAGGTCGTCAACGTCGCGCGCGCGGCCGATAAGGAGGTCTGCCTGTGCGGCGAGATGGCCAGCGATCCGCTGGCGACGCTCCTGCTGGTCGGGATGGGCCTCGACGAGCTGAGTCTCAGCCCGCTGTTCATCCCGGTGGTGCGCAAGGTCATCCGCGAGGTAGATTACCAGACCGCCCGCCTCATCGCGCGCGAGACTCTGCAGATGGCCAGCGTGCAGGAAATCAAGGGTTACCTGGTCGAGCGCTATCGCGACCTGGGTTTGATCAATCTTGTCGAAATGTACCGGTAGTTACCCTGCGGCCCGATTATCCCCGCTAATACTCGACTTCCGTGCTATAATCGTGGTTCAATTAACGAGTTGACAGTACCGGTTGGAATTTTTTACTCTGTTTTCTGACCGAGCGGTTAGATGCGGTCTGACCCCGGATTCGGGTGTGCTATGATGAGGATGGTGGGCATGCCAGGTAGGCATCAAAAGTAGAGGATCTATTCATGGTATTTCTTGTATCTCTAGTCGGATTTCTGATTTTCGCGTCTGGCATCCTCTATTGGCTGCTCGGGACCTATCGTTACGGCGGCGACCGCCCGGCCGCGACGCTCCAGTTGACCGCGCGCGACGGTGTCACAGACCCTGCCGCAATCAAGCCTGAGCCTTGTCGGACTATTAGAGTCTATTTCATCAAGCCGTCGCGCTACGACGAGGACGGCTTCGTCCAATATTTCCGCTACGGCGTCCAGCCGAACAACACTTTGACCGTCATGACGGCGCTCAACGAGGCGTTCAACAAGCGCTACGCGATCGAGCGCAACGTTCACCTCGACACGGTCATCTGGGACGAAATCTGCGACGGCATAGTCAGCCCCGAGACAATTAAGGCCATCAAGGAGAAGGCGCGCGAAGACGGCGTCGAGCTGCTCATCGGCCTTGCCGGCGTGCAATCGAATCAGTACCCGCGCGGGCGCGACCTCGCGCTTCAGTTCGTCGCCGAAGGCATTCCCACCATGATGGGCGGCTTCCACGTCAGCGGCTTCCCGGATTCGTGCAAGTTTCTCAACGAATGCGGCGTCACCACCGTAGTCGGCGAGGCTGAGAACATCTGGGGCGATATCGTCGAGGACTTCCTGCGCGGCGAACTGCGCAAGAGCTACTCGGTCACCCAGGGAATTCGTGCGAAGACCGGCCAGGAGGACATCATCGTCCCGCTGATCACCGAGTCGCTGCTGCCGGTGCTCGACGATCGTTACCTCACCCGATTTTTCAACGACACGATGACCACGCTCGACACCTCGCGCGGATGCCCGTTCACCTGCTCGTACTGCAGCGTGAAGAACGTGATGGGCCGCACGATGCGCTCGCGCGAGCCCGATGCGGTGGTGAGCTGGGTGCGCGACGCCTGCCAGCATCACGGCATCGAGTCGCTGTTCCTCGTCGATGACGACTTTTTCCGATCGCCGCGATGGGAAGAAATTCTCACCGGCCTGGTTGAAGTGAAGAAGGAGTATCCGAAGCTCTCCTTCATGATGCAGGTGGACGTCGACGCGTCATGCTACGCCAATGTCGCCGAGGGCGAGACCGAAACCGCCAAGCATCGGCGCAGCAAGCGCTTCACCGAGTTGGCCGCGGCGGCAGGATGCTACCAGGCGTTCGTCGGAATCGAGTCGCTCAATCCCGACAACCTGAACTCCGCCACCAAGTACCAGAACACCGACGACCGCCAGCACAAGGGCAAGCTCGAAGCGGTGCGCGCGCATGTTATCGACAAGTACCGGCGTGTGGTCGAGAACTGGCACAAGGTCGGCGTCTCGGTGCACGCGGGCTACATGCTGGGATTCCCGTTCGACGGTCCTGATTGCGGACGGGTGGCGGCGGCGACGCTGAAAAAGATCGGCTTCGACATCGTTTCGTTCTTCATCATGACCCCGCTGCCGGGCACCGAGGACCAGGTGCGCTTCACCAAGGAAGGCGCCATCATCGATTGGGACTTCAACCAGCTCGACTCGCAGCACGTCACGCTCAGGCACGACAAGCTCGACAAGGAGAGCTGGCTCGGCGCGTATAAAGACGCGTTCACCGGCTTCTACTCGATTCCGCGCTTCCTCCACACGATGCTGACCGTATGCGCCGGCCGTGGACTCGACGCCGAGGCGCGCAGGGCGGTGCTCCGCCAGTTCACGTACTACTTCTTCAGCTATCGCCAGGGACGGCATCCGATGGTCGGCGGGATTTGGCCGATTCGACGCCGCGACGTCCGCCGCGCCGCCGTGACCGACGACGAGGCGCGCCGTCTATACCTCGGCAAGCGTTTCGACGCGATTCTGCGCGGCGACAGCGGCGAAGGTTTTGCCGCGGCTCCGGCGTAAGCCACGATAATTCATCTGCCTGCCATGCGATCGGCGCGATCCCAACCGGATTCGCGCCGGTCTACTTTTAGGATGCTATCTGCTCCTAAAGGTAGCATTGCGCCGAAATGATGCGCGCCCCGCTTGCACCACCTGCGTAGAAACGGCTAGGCATTCCAACGGGGATTTCATATGAACACGCAGTCCGAAGGACTTGTCATTGCCATTGTCGTACTCGCGGTGCTGCTTTTCGTTCCGCCGCTGCGCCGAATTTTCTCGCTGCTTGGTCCGTCTCGCGATCTTCGTCGTCGCCGTGGCGATAATTGCCGCCGGCGTGACGATGATCCTGAACGACGAAACGATTTTCGAGCGACCCGGCATCGGACAGCGCGTCGTTCGCTTCGTCACGATGAACTCCGCGGCTGCCAGCTCAACCGGCTCCAGCGCGGTGACGTGCGATCCGACCAAACCGCAGGGGGAACCGGCCGACACTGCACCACCGAAGCGGGCAAAAAAAGAGCAGGAGCCCGCTGAGCCCCAGATGACCCGCAACGTTATCGATGGTGCAAAGCCGGCGCCGCTCGACGACGTCTTCCCCGAATTGATTCGACGCGGCTATCCGGGCATCCCGCGCCAGGAACTGTTCAAGCTGTCGCAGGATACCGTCAACTCGCTCGGCGGCTGGAGAATCGTCAAGGCTGATTCCAACGCCTACACCGTCGATTGCATCTACACGCCGCGCTACTTCAAGTTGGAAGACGACGTGAGAATCACGATCGACCCGTCGGGCGATATTGAAGTGTGCTCGCGCTCGGGCCTCGCGCGCCCCGACAATACTTCCCTGATGCGCTACTTCCCCGGCGACCTCGGCTCCAACATCGGGCACATCAAGGAATTCTACGAAGCCCTCGAGCCGAAGATGGACGAGGTCTACCAGCAAGAGCAGGAAAAGCAGAACGCCAAGAAGCCGCAGCACTGAGCGAATTGCCTCGCCCTGAATCGCCTCCCCCTAAGTGGGGGGAGGCCGACGCTCGTCTTCGAGCGGCGGGTGGAGGACCGAATTTTCTGAAGATTCCGGAATGTGTGGCGCAACAGACAATCGCGCCACACAGTTGTCCTCCACCCTAACCCTCCTCCCATCTGGGAGGAGGGAACCAGAAGGGCGAAGACCGCATCTTTTCTGAATACTGGGTGCAGGGGTCACCCCTGCCCAAGGAAGTTTGAAACCCAGGCGGGTTTCAAATTAAATCAAGTTCTTCTTCCCCTCTTACTACCGCTGCGGGCCTTTCTTGCGCAGCTCCTCGTCGCGGTAGCGTTTGTACAGCAGGGTCCACTCATTCGAGCCTTCGACGATGCCGCGTTTGATCGAATTGATCTTGCGCCGCACGATCGCGTCGATTTCGTCACCCTGCTCGTTGAACTGCGCGACGATTTCGCGCGCTTGCCGCAGCGCGAGCGGGAAGTTCGCTATCTCGGCCAGGCCCTCGTCGCGCAATTTTGCCAGTGATTCGCGCGCCAGGTACAGAACTCGTGCTTCGGTGAGTTTCATCGATACTTCAGAGCGTGAAGTTCTTCTTCTCGGCCAGCCGCTGCCGAATCAAATTGCGCAGCCGCGTGACGTCGAGGCGCGTATCGCGCCGCGCTTCCACCTCCGCCATCTTGTCGGCCTCCTCGTCGATCTGCGCCTCGGTCTCGAAATTCGCCGACATCAGCTCGACCACGCACGCAACCAGATCTTTCACCTCGCCCTTGGGTTTGATCAGGCCGCGATCGATCAGTCCCTGCACGAGATGAGTCGCCAGCGCGTCGATCTGAGCTTCCCGCATCGCCATACGATCACAGCTTGACCTCATCGCGAGTGTCTTGTCAAAAGCAGAAGCGATTTGCCCCCCAGTGGGGCGGGCCGCCGTGCCCGCCGCTACCTCTGCCGCGCGGGGTTGGCGGTTGATACAATTCGCACATGGATGACAACGAATTTCGCGAGCGTTCCGACGCCGCCTTGAGCAAGGTCGCGAAGTGGCTCGAGGATTTCGATCCCGACGAAGTGGATTACACGACGGCTGACGGCGTGGTGACGATCGAGTTTGCGGCCGGCGCGAAATTTATTCTGTCGCGCCAATCGCAGATGAAGCAGATGTGGCTGGCCGCCGGCTCGCACGGATACCATTACGGTTGGGACGCGGCGCGCAGTCTGTGGCTGGACGACAAGGACGGCCACGAACTGTTTCCCCGCCTGGCAGAAGCGATATCCGAGCAGCTGGGCCATCCGATCGATCCTCTGTAGTATCCATCCGAGATGAATCTGGACGCAGACGTTATCGTAATTGGCGCTGGGCCCGCCGGATGCGCGGCCGCTATCAGGCTCGTCGATGCGGGCTTCGACGTGCTCGCACTCGAACGCAAGGAGCGCGAGGACGGCGAGGACATCACGTCGGGCGAGGTGCTGGTCGTACCGACGCAAAACGAATGCGATCAGTTGGGCGTCAAGTTCGAAGGTGATTGGGTGCTCGACCGGATCACCGGCTTCCGCAACGTCTATCCCGATCTGTCGTGGACGTACCATCCGATTCCGAGCTCCACTTGTCCCGTGCAGGTCGATCGCGGCGGCTTTAACGCCGCCTTGCGCCGCCGGATGGTCGAGGCGGGCGGGCGCTTGTCGTGGAACGCGCGGGTGGTCGACCTGGAATTTCGCGGCGATGCGGCAATAGCAATCACCGCCGACCGCCAGCCGCATTCGGCGCGCATGATCATCGACGCCGGCGGCCGCTACGCACCGTCTCTGCGCGCATTGGATCTCAAGTCCGAAGATCCGGAGTTCTCGCAAATCGGCGTCGCGGTTTTCTTCAAGTCGTTCGACGGCACTCCGCTGAATACCTGGGACCGCCATCTGTACGGCGCGCGCGGCGCGATGATCAGCGGCTCGCGCATTCGGCCCGGGTTGTATCGATACATCCTCGAAGCGGATCTGGCCGAAAAACAAACCGACCGTCTTGGCGCGATCGAGTTCTACGAATCGGTCGCGCGGCAGCACGATCCATGGCTGTACGAACGCGTGATGCGCGAGCCACGAGTGGGGCGGCAATGGTCGATGGCGCCGCTGGGATATCGGGTCAGCGCAGTCGCGCGAGACCGTCTGCTCCTGGTGGGAGACGCGGCGGGATATCTCTCGCCGATAACAGGGCAGGGCAATGAATTCGCGCTGAGAACGGGCAGGCTGGCAGCGGCCGCCGCAGTCGAGGCTCTGCACGGCGGCGATCTTTCGGCCGAAGCCTTCGCATCGTACGTCGAGGGCCGCCGCTTCGAAGTCGAGCGGCAAGTCGACTACGTCCGCGCGCAACTAAGAATCCTGCGCGACCCCGAAGCACTGCTAAGAGCCTCGCGCGAAGACAAGTACCGCGCCGAGGTCTTCGGCCCCTACGGCATCCCCGCCACAGAACGCGGCTCCCTGCGATGATCCGGTTCCCTTGCCCGCGTCAGATCGGCGGCGGCGACAGATTGGCAGGCGACGCGGGAGTTTTGGTTGCGGCGGCGGGCGCAACGACCGTGAAGCTCCATTGGTACTGCACGTCGGCTTCCTTCAACGCGACTCTGTAATGGCCGGGCGCAAGCGGTTGGCGCGGAATTATCACCGCCGCGCCACCTTGCGCGAGGCCGTACTTGCCGGCTTTTGTCTGCGTGTCATTGCGTCCGGTGTACGACCCCGCCGTGATCAGGCAGGTCTCAATCGGGACGCCATCGCGCGTGACGAAGTCAGACGAGACTTCGAGAGTTCCGTCGGTGCCGTAGCCTTGTCCGCGTTGAATCGAAATCGGAGCGCCTGTCGGTGCGCTGTAGCCGGGACATGCGGATAAGGGATCGGGAAAGTCTTTGCCGGCGAACGTCTGCAGGCTGACGGTCGCGCCGTCCGGTGGAAATTCGACCGGTGAGCGCAAGCGGCCGGACTCGAATGGGATGAGACCGAGGCTCGGATTCCATAATCGATCGCTCGCCGGTCCGTCGTAGAGCGCGATGCGCGCAGGCTTGGCCAACGCGAAGCGGTAGGAGATCACGATGGCGCATTGGCCCGGGTCACAGTACGCGCCGAGTCCGGCCACCGAGAATTGCGGCACCATCGGAATCAAGCCGCTGAACGGCATCGTCATCAGGAGATCGACGAAATCGGCGCCGCTCAAGTTGATCGCGCGCGCGGTCACGACTACGGCGTTCTTCGCGGCGGATGCGCCGTCGTCGCTGAAAAACGGCTTGCCTTTGACTTCCCAGCGGAAGGCGTCCTGCGGAGTCTGAAAACGCAACCGTCCGTTGTCGAGTAGGATGTCACCGCCGAAGATGCCGTTCTTGATCAGGTAGCGCGCATGATCGAGCGCGCCGGCGTCGATCGCGCTGTCATCGACGATAGGCGGCAACTTCGCCATCGCGCGATAGTAGTTGACGCGCGCCTTGGCGCTGGCGGCGAAGTCGGGCGGAACTCCCGGCGATGGTGAATTGGTGGGCTGCTGCGCGGCAGCCTGGATCGCGATGAAAATCGCGCCGAGGCCGAGCAGAACTTCGAACTTCAAGTATCGCATGAAGAATTGTTTCACGGCTAGGAACAGTAATTTGCCGCGCGCAGAAACTTTACGTCGTCGTCGGTGACCGGCGGCCCGGTTTGCACATGCGCCCAGCTCACCGACTGGTTCAAGGTGTTGATGCCGCATTCGACTACGAAGATTTCGTCGCCGTTGAGTTTCCTTACCGGAACGAAAATGTTCGCGGTGCGCGCCGAATTCTGCTCGAGCATCCGCGGGTCCGCGCTTAGTCCGGTGCCGCTCAAGGTCACGTTCTGGCCGCGGACGCTGTTGCAGATTCGCGCCGGATCGACGCGGCATCCGTTGAGCACAACTATGTCGGGAGAGCCGCCGCCGGCAGTTGGCGTTGATGCGGCCTGCGACGCACATCCCGCAAGCGCCGCCAACAGGAATAGACGCAGGACCGTCGACCACCGACCCATCTGAAATCCCCCTTTTCGAACCGAGCCTCTTATCTGAAGGCAACCTAGAGTGTGTTATCTGCGTAACAACAAATGCTGATATCTCTGCGCCCTCGACTTTGCTCGCGCGGCGGCGGCGAGGCTTGGTTTGTGGATAGGGCAGGGGATTGATACCGTCGAACGATTCTTGCGCGCGGCTTGGGGGCTTCGTGCATAGGGGAAAAAATCGATGCGAAAGATCATCATGTCGGGGCTGTTCGCGATCGCGGTGGTGGGGCTCGCGTATGCGGCTGATCGCGATCGTCACGCCGACTTCAGCAACCCGAAGACGCCGACCGCCGCGCCTGGATGCAAGGGCTTCTACGGCACGGACGACAATCTGACCGCATGCACCGACTTCTGCGGGCAGTGGCGTAGCGATAACCAGGGCGCGACTTGCGATTGCTCCGACGGCAAGTGCGCGGCCGATGAGCATAACCCCTAGGTCGTGCTGAGATTCGCGCGCCGGCTACGCGGCGTCGTGAAAAATTATGCCCATCGCGTAGCGGACGCCCGATCTGATCGAGCTGACGCCGTGACGCAGGTTCACGCGACGGTATCCCTTTGCGCCGGCGGCGGGACGGTAGCGGTTGGCGAAGATTATGCCCTCGCCCGCATCGAGTGCGATCGCCTCGCCGCGCGATTGTGCTCGCGGCCGCTGCTCGACCAGCAATAGTTCTCCGCCCTCGAAGTCACGCCCGCGCCGGCTGAGTGCGCAGGTGAATTGAAGCGGGAACGCAACCTCGCCGTACAAATCCTGATGCAGGCAGTTGTAGCCGCCCTGTTCGTAGCGAAGGATAAGCGGAGTCGGCCTGGTCTGCCCGTGATCGGCGCATACTTTCAGAAACTCGGGCAGCGACGGCGGATACGAATCGCGCGTGCGCATCCGCTCGGCCCATCGATTCGCCGTCGCCACGAGCTCGCGATAAATCGTGGCGCGCATCTCCTCGACCATCGGCGGCATCGGGCGCGCGAAATACTTGTACTCACCCGCGCCGTAGCCAAGACGTTCCATCACGATCCGGCTGCGAAAGCGATCGCGCTCCGGGTAGAGCGCGATCATCTCGGCGCATTCATGCGCGCGCAGTACCCCGCCGGTCGTCGCGTAGCCTTGCGCGTCGAGATCGCGCTCGATGCGCGCCCAATCCAGCGCCGCGATTCGATCGCCGATCGACGCTCCAGTCTTACGCGGCGTTGGCGCGGACGAACTCCCCGATTTTGTCGATTGCCTGCTGCCCCTCTTCGAGCATCGGCGCGAAAACCTGGAAAACGTGAATCATATTTTCCCACGGCTCGAGCGTGACCTTGACGCCCGCCTTGCGCGCGCGCTCGGCCAGCCGCGTCGAGTCGTCGAGCAGAGTCTCCGCGGTGCCGACCTGGATGAGCAGTGGCGGCAGGCCCGCAAGGTCCGCATACAAGGGAGCCGCCAGCGGACTGCGCGGATCCTGCTTGGCCAGGTAGTGCGCAGCCATCTCGAGCAGCCCTTCCTTTTGCACCATCGGATCGACCGCCGACTTGGTCTTCATCGAATCGCCGAGCCCTTCGAGATCGGTCCATGGCGAGAGACATGCGCCACCAGCGGGCGTCGGCAGCTTGGCGTCGCGAATCGCAACCAACGTCGCGACCGTGAGACCGCCACCGGCCGAGTCGCCCGACACCACGATGCGCGAAGCCTTCAGCCCTTGCGCCAGCATATAGCGATACGCGGCGACGGAATCCTCGACCGCGGCAGGAAACGGATGCTCGGGCGCGAGCCGGTAATCGATCAGCAGAACGCGCGCCTTTGCCGCGCTCGAAATTCGCGCCGCCAGGCCGCGATGCGTATTGATCGATCCGATCACATAGCCGCCGCCGTGCAGATAAAGCACCGCGCGTCCCGCGTCAGCACCGGGCGCCGTCACCCATTCCGCCTTGACCCCGCCCGCATTCACCGGCTCGCACTTGACGTCGGCCGCGACCGGAAACAGCGCCGCCATCTGCTCGAAATTCGCGCGCGTCTCCTGGACCGTGGGACGGCCCGCGATCGGCTGCGCCTTGAGCATCTGGATTATCTGCTGGAGTTGCTGTTGCGACATCGAATGTAACCTCCGATGGCGGCGACTATAGCGCCGACGCGCGCGGATCGGCAAAGGAACAATTAAATGTGAAACCCACGGTGGGTTTCACACTTCCTTCGGCAGGGGTGACCCCTGCACCCAGTATCAAGATGCGGGACTTCGTCCCTGTTAGAACTTCTTTCCGTGTCATTCTAGAGCGAAGCGAAGAATCCCGGCTCCGTCTTTGTTTCCTTCTGGACGGCCGCTGCGGCCTCCAATACCTCGCCCGTTCGTTTACGGGAGAGGCGCCGGCCGCATCGCGGCCGGCAGGTGAGGGTTCTGCGGTGCAAGCGAAATTTTCTTATCCGGTTCCCCTTCCACCAGGGGAAGGGGTTAGGGGTTAGGTTCGCTGCGTTTGCCGTTTTCTATCGAGGAGTTCTACAGTCGGGACGCGTCCGCGGCGCGCGAGGTGATTATGAAAGTTTCGCTCTTCTATCTACCGTCGGTCGGCAGCAAAGCCGACATCGAAAAAGGGCGCGTCGGCTTGCAGGGCCACCTGTACGACCAGATGCTGCACGACATCACGGGCCAGGCGCGGCTTGCCGACGAGCTCGGCTACGACTCGATCAGTTTCACCGAGCATCATTTTCACGTCGAAGGCTTCGAGCTGTCGAACAATCCCGTGCTGCTCGACCTGTACATCGCGATGCAGACCAAGCGGCTGCGCGTCGGCCAGCTCGGCATCGTGTTGCCGTCGCAAAATCCGCTGCGCGTCGCCGAGGATATCGCGATGCTCGATCATATGAGCGGCGGCCGCGCCAACGCCGGCTTCGCGCGCGGCTATCAGCGCCGATGGGTCGATATCATGGCGCAGCAGACGCACGGGATTCACGGCGCGCTGCCGCATCAGCACGACGAAATCGACGACGCGAACCGGGCGGCCTTCGAGGAAAATTTTCGCATCATCAAGCAGGCATGGACCCAGGATTTTTCTTCCTACCAGGGCAAGTACTGGCGTATCCCGCCCGGCGAGACGCCATGGCAGCTCAACGCGACCGCGAAATGGGGCGGCGGTATCGAAAACGGAATCGTGCGCGCGGTCTCGGTCGTGCCCAAGCCCGTGCAGAAACCGCATCCGCCGATCTTTCAGCCGTTCGCGTCGTCCGAGCGCAGTATCCGATGGTGCGCGCAGGAGGGCGTCACCGCGATTCTGCCGCCGCTGCATCCTTCGCTCGAGCATCAGCTTTGCGAAGTGTATGCGGAGGTCTCGCACAAGCCGCTCGGCGAAGGGATGGGCGTGCTGCGCGATATCGTGATCGCCGACAGCGACGATGAAGCGCGCCAGATCTGGCGCGAGAGCGGTTACTTCTGCGGCCACGAATGGTTCGAGCCGTTCGGATTTTCCAAAGGCCTCGACGATCCCAAAACCGGCGAGCCCGCCGACCTGTGGAGCAACGGCCTGGCGTTCGTCGGCACCGTCGACACCGTCACGCGCCAGGTCGAGCATCTGCTCAAGCGCCTGCCGATCAGATGGGTGTTCGCGTGGATGTACAACGGCCTGATGCCGCACGATCGCCTGATGAAAACGATCGAGCTGTTCTGGACCAAGGTGATGCCGCGCGTCGCGGACATCGCGGCCTGATTTGCACGATCTCGAAAATTATAATTTGACAATCGGGCGCGAAGTCCCCACACTGGCGCGCATGCGATTAACCGTCATCTGCCTCCTCGCGTCCGCGCTCCTCATACTTCCATCGATCGGTCACGCTCAGGGCGTTCCTGTGTTCGAGGTCACGCCTTTAGAGAGCTCGATTTTGTTCGAGGTCGATGCGTCGGTGGCGATTAAGGGCAAGTTCGACAAGTGGAACGCCACCCTCACCTTCACCTCGCCGGAGGTGGACAGCGCATCTTTGGACGTCGAAATTCAGGCGGCTACGGTGGATACCGGCAGCGGATTGAAGAACAGCAAGCTGAAGGGCGCGGACTTCTTCGACGTCGCGAACAATCCGCTGATCAGTTTCAAGTCCACCAAGATCGTACAGAGCGGTCCCACGACGTTTGAAGTCGATGGTAACTTTACGATCCGCGGCGTCACCCGGCCTGAGCACCTGACGTTGGCTCTGTCCGGTAAGGGCACAGGCTCGGGCGAGGTTAGGGGCGTGATGGCCTTCGACCGCAGACAATACGGGATGAACAGCGGTATCCCGTTCATCAGAATCGCCGACCGCGTGCAGGTAACAGTCGCGCTGAAAGCAAAGCGAGTAAGCGGCCCGCCGGTGGTGTTCAAGCAGTAGCCAGCCGAGCACGCCCTCGCGAGCACGTAGCGCTTCCGGAAATCCTGTAGGAAGGGGGAAGGTAACCATGTCAGTTGAAAGCATTAAATCAGCCACGGACAAAGACGAAGCAGCTCTGAGCGGTGTTATGACGCTGGCGTTCAGCAGCGATCCAGTGATGCGCTGGCTCTATCCGGATCCGCGAAACTACGTTGCTCACTTTCCGGCGCTCGCAATGGCGGTCGGGGTCAAGGCTGTCGCGAATGGCAGTGCTCACTATGTACAGGAATTTGCGGGAGCAACGCTTTGGTTACCCCCAGGCGTAAGCCCGGACGAAGAACCACTGGTTGCATTGGTACATGAAACCCTGTCCAAGCGATTGCAAGACGAGGTCTTTAGTATGCTCGAGCAGATGGGCGCGGCACATCCAAAGGTCCCGCACTGGTATTTGTGGATGATAGGCACCGACCCGACTTCTCAGGGAAAGGGTTATGGATCGGCGTTGCTGCGCCACACCTTGGCGTCATGCGATCGTGACAAAAGGCTAGCCTATCTGGAATCCTCGAATCCGCGAAATCTGAGTCTATACCTGCGGCACGGATTTGAGCTGGTCGGCACTATTCAGGTCGGGAGTTCACCATCGATATTCCCGATGATCCGCAAACCCCGTTGATGCAAAAGTGATCGGGGAAGGCTGCAAACCGCAGCTAAATTAGTTTAACAATCAGAGGGGGGGCCGGCCTCTCGGCATGCTCTCGCGTGCGCACTCTGCTAACGGCTAAAATGCGCCGACGACGCGGTTGTGCTGCCAATAACATCACACAATTTCCTTGAAGATCTCGCGATGGTGCTGTGCGTTGCGGCCGTCACCACCATCATTTTTCAGAAGATTCGACAGCCCGTCGTCGTTGGCTATCTCATCGCCGGCATGATCGTCGGCCCGCATCTGCCGATTCCGCTGCTCGCCGACTTCGATCGCATTCACACGCTCTCCGAGCTGGGCGTCATCCTGCTGATGTTCGCGCTTGGGCTCGAATTCAGCGTGCGCAAGCTGATTCGCCTCGGCCCGACCTCGGGGTTCATCACGGCCGTGCAGGTCGGCTTCATGATCTGGCTCGGCTACGTCTGCGGCCGCGCGCTCGGATGGACGCCGCTCGAGAGCATCTTCACCGGCGCGATACTTTCCATCTCGAGCACGACCATCGTAGCCAAGGCCTACCAGGAAACTCCCGTCTCCGATCGCCTGCGCGAGCTGGTCTTCGGCGTTCTGCTCGCCGAAGATCTCACCGCCGTCGTCGAGCTCGCGATTCTCACCACGCTGGCATCGGGTGCGTCTGTCTCGGCGTCGCTGCTGACGGTGACGATGGCGCGCCTGGTCCTGTTCCTGGTTGCCTTCGTCGGCACCGGCCTCATCGTGGTGCCGCCTGTAATCCGATTCATCGTGCGGATGGGCCGGCCCGAGACAACTCTCGTCGCTGCGGTCGGCCTCTGTTTCGCCTTCGCGATCCTGGCCGAGCACGCGGGTTATTCGGTCGCGCTCGGAGCGTTCCTGGCGGGGTCGCTGGTAGCGGAATCCGGCGAGGCCAAGCAAATAGAGCATCTGGTCGAGCCGCTGCGCGACATCTTCGGCGCGGTGTTCTTCGTCTCGGTCGGCATGATGATCGATCCTCAGCTCATCGCGGAGCATTGGCAGGCGCTGATCGTGCTGACGGCCGCCGTGCTCGGCGGAAAAATCGTTGGCGTGACGTTCGCCTCGATTCTGAGCGGCGTCGGCACCAAGACCTCGATCGAAGCCGGCATGAGCCTGTCGCAAATCGGCGAGTTCTCGTTCATCATCGCCGGCGCCGGCCTCAAGACCGGCGCGACCCGCGACTTCCTCTACACGCTGGCGGTGGCGGTCTCCGCCGTCACCACCTTCCTGACGCCGTACATGATTCGCGGCTCGATTCCGGTCGCCGAATTCGTTTCTGCGCGAATGCCGCGGCCGCTCAAGGTGCTCGAAGCGCTCTACGACTCATGGTTCGAGCGCATCCGCAACGCGGGACAATCCACTCGCGACGCCAATTCCATCGGATGGCCGATTGCCGCCATCGTGTCGAGCGCGATCGTGATTGCCGGGATTCTAATCTTCAACGAACTCGATCCGCTCGACGTGACGACCACCGTCTCGAGCATGGAGCATCTGACGTACTTTTCCGCCGGTTTGTTTGTGGACGCGTTCGCGCTGCTGCTATGCGCCGCGCCTGCGGCCGGGATGTATTTCGCGTCGCGCCGCCTCGCGACGGCGCTGGCGTCTCGCGCCTTCGCTGATCTTCCGCCGCACGGAGCGCCCGCGGTCGGCGCGCTGATCGAGTTGCTGCAGATCACGATTCTGCTGGTGGCCGCGGTGCCGTTGCTCGCAATCGTTCAGCCGTTCATGCAGCCGGTCGAGGGAATCGGAATCATCGTAATCACGATCGGGCTGATGATCATCGTCGTGGGCCGAAGCGCGCGCCAGATGCAGGGGCAGATTCGCAACGCCACCCGCATGATGCGCTTCGCGTTGCGCGGCGCGCACGCCGGCGCCGACGGCGCGGAGTCGTACGAAGTTCCCGGCATCGGGATGATCACGCCGGTCAGCCTGCACGCCGACAGCGAAGGCATCGGCAAGAGCCTAGCCGAGCTGGACTTGCACACCAACAGCGGCGCGGTGGTCGTCGCGATCGGGCGCGGCGATTCTGAAGTCGTGGTGCCGACCGGCGAGGAGGTCCTGCGCCCCGGCGACATCCTGGAGTTGGCCGGCTCGAGCGACGCCGTCGCCGCCGCCCGGCGAATGATCGAGAGGCCGCGCGCGCCCGACGCCGAGCAGGCAGCCGCGCCGTAATTTCGGCGAGTTGCATCATCGCGCCTGCAATCATAACGTTTTCGCGTTTGCAGCATTCACTTTCCACGAGGTCGATATATGAATCTCAAAAATGCGGTGGCGCTGGTGACCGGTGGCGGCTCGGGGCTCGGCGAAGCAACGGTGCGCGAATTCGCCGGAGCGGGCGCGAAGGTCGCGATTCTCGATTTGCCGGCGTCGCCGGGTGCCAAGGTCGCCGAGTCACTCGGCGCAAATGCGCTGTTCGTCGAGGCCGACGTCGCCTCCGCCGATCAGGTGACTGACGCGATTGCAAAAACGGTCGCGAAGTTCGGGTCGATTCATATCGCTGTGAACTGCGCCGGCATCGGCCGCGCGATGCGCACGGTCACCAAGGACGGGCCGCATCCGCTCGACCTGTTCAGCAAGGTGATCGCCGTCAATCTCATCGGAACTTTCAACGTGACGCGACTCGCCGCCGCGCAGATGGCGAAAAATCAGCCGGGCGCCGACGGCGAGCGCGGCGTGATTATCAACACGGCGTCGGTCGCTGCGTTCGACGGACAGATCGGGCAAGTTGCCTATTCGGCGTCGAAAGGCGGCGTTGTGGCGATGACGCTGCCGATCGCGCGCGACCTCGCGTCGCTCGGCATCCGCATCTGCACGATCGCGCCGGGAACTTTCGAGACTCCGATGCTGGCGGGATTGCCCGAGCCGAATCGCAAGGCGCTCGCGGCGCAGATTCCGTTCCCGCAGCGCCTCGGCAAGCCGTCGGAATATGCAGCGCTCGCACGGCAGATAGTCGAGAATGAAATGCTGAACGGCGAGACGATTCGCCTGGATGGTGCGCTGCGAATGCCGCCGCGGTAGCGCGCCGGCATCGCCAAGGACGCGAGAGGCGAGCTTGCTCCGTCATCCTTCCGAAGCGAGCAACGCGAGCGAATGCTGTCATCCTGACGACCCGAGCATCGCGAGGGGAGGAAGGACCTCGGACAGCTTCGCGTCAGCGAAGCCGGTTCCGGTTTCGAAATCGCGCAGCGCTCCCTTTCTGTCGTCACGCAAGCCTTCGGATCTCATCGCGAACCGATGCGGCGCGACCTACACCCCTAGCTCCTCTTCCCGCACGGGAAGGGGGACCTGACGCGGCAAATCAGATCGTCGAGGCTGTTCGTGCGACGCGGGTTGCCAGGATGAATGCGAAGGCGGCGAAGGCTATCGCTATCGCGACCGACGATCCCATTGGCATCGTCGCGCCGCTCGACGCCGGCTCGGCCAGATACAGTCCCTCGCGCAGCGCGTTCACCGCGTAGGTCAGCGGATTCAGCCGCGTCGTCCATTGAAACCATCCCGGCGCGCCGGCGACCGGAAACACCGATCCCGACAGCATCCACAGCGGCAGCAGGATCATGTTCATGAAGGCGTGAAAGCCCTGCGTCGATTCCGTCCGCCACGCCATCGCGAGCCCGATGCTGCACATCGCAAACGCGATCAGTCCCATCATCGCGAGCGACACGATGATCGCGCCGATGCTCAGATGGATTCCCGCCAGCGGCGCCATCAGGAGGAAAACCGCGCCCTGCATCAGTGAAAGCGTCGTGCAGCCGAGCGCCTGGCCCAGCACGATCGTCGCGCGCGAAATCGGCGCGACCAGCACGCCCTGCAGAAAACCCTGGCGGCGATCGTCGACCGTCGACGCGGTCGCGAAAATCGCCGTGAACAACAGCATCAGCACGATCACGCCGGGATAAAAATACTGTACGTAGTCGACCCCCGCCGGCATCCCGCTCGGTTTGAACGATGCTTGCAGACCAGCGCCGAGCAGCAGCCAGAAAACCAGCGGCGTCGCAATCGCGCTCATCACGCGGATCGGTTGACGGATGAAACGCACGATCTCGCGCAGCCACAGCGTCTCGGCTTGAAGAAAAATCTCGTTCATCGCCGCCTACTCCGTCTCCGGCGTGTGGGCGAAGAACTGATGCCCGGTGAGATGCACGAACACGTCCTCGAGCGTGGGCTTGCCGAATGAAACCGACTCGATCTCTTCGCCGAAGGCGTCGATCAGATCGCGGACCAGTTCATGCGCGCGCAATTTTTCAATCCGAATCGCGCCGTCCACCAGTTGGCTCTTGAGCTTGAAGCGCGCGAGAATCTTGCGCTGCAATACTTCGGGCGCGGCCGTTCGAATCACGATCACGTCGCCGCCGACTTCGGTCTTGAGCTCGCCCGGCGGCGCGATCGCGACCAGCTTCCCCTGGTGCATAATCCCGATTCGATCGCAGCGCTCGGCCTCTTCCATGTAATGCGTCGTGAGCACGACCGTGACGCCATCGTGCTCGCGCAGATGCTCGAGGTAGTTCCAGAACTCGCGGCGCGCCGACGGATCGAGCCCCGTGCTCGGCTCGTCGAGCAGCAGCAACTCAGGCTCGTGCAGGAGCGCCTTGGCCAGCTCTACGCGGCGCTGCAATCCGCCGGACAAGGTCTCGACCCGGTCGCGCTCGCGCGGCGAGAGTCCGAGCCGCTCGAGCATCGCGGCACTGCGCTCGCGCAGACGCGCGCCGCTGATTCCATATAGATGACCGTGAGCGGCGAGATTTTCGCCGACGGTCAGCTTGCCGTCGAGACTCGGATGCTGAAACACGACGCCCAGCCGCCGCCGCACCGCGGCCGTTTCGCCCGCGAGATCGTGACCGAACAGCTTCGCGCTGCCCGCTTGGATTGGTGCGAGCGTCGAGAGCAGTTTGAACAGCGTCGTTTTGCCGCCGCCGTTGGGTCCGAGAAAGCCGAAAATCTCGCCGCGTGCGATTGCGAACGTCACGTCGGCGAGCGCCGCGCGTTCGCCGTAGTGAAAGCCGAGCGCATGCGCTTCGATCGCGCCCGCGCGCGCGCGAATCGCATCGGTCACGGGCTGAGATGGATTGGAAATTGTCGACGCACTCATTTCAAAACTTTTCGGCCAGTATTTTTACGGTTCGCCGAGTCCGCCCGCCGGCTGCGTGCCTTGTTCAGGCAGTCCGATTTCCGCGCGATGCCATCCGTCCTGAAACGCCGTCGTGCGCTCGTCGCCGCTGCCATGCCCGGAAGACTGGCCGACGAAGTCGTCGCCCGTGAGTTGGTAGTAGCGCGTAACTTCCACCGGATCGAGGCGGCGGATGCCCAGCCGCTCGAGCGAGTAGCCGGCGAACTGATCGGCGGCGAGCTCCTTGTTCTTGATCGGAACATTTTGCTGGCCGGGATCGAAGTCGCCATGAGCGAGGTGCCCGATTTCGTGCGCGAAGATTGCGTACAACATCGGCTTCACGGTATCCGGATCGTCGATTCGCATCCACTGCTGGAGCAGGCCGTTGAGGAACTGCTGATTGTAGAAGATACAGCCGCCGCTGCTGGCGTGGGGCGAGCCGGGACTGAGCGATTCGTAAACCGGGAAGTTGGTTCCCCACATGTCGTTGAGCTGGGCGACGATGGACTGGTAGGGCTCGCCGGCGGGGCGGGCCTGTTCGCCGCAGACGATGAGGGTGCCGCCGCCCGCCGCCTTGGCGGCGGGCGCGCCTGGGGCGGCGCCGGCGTTAGCCGGCGACTGGGTGGTGTCGTGGCGCTCGACGACGTGCCAGTCGTCGTCATCGGCACGCGCGCGAGTCGCGCGCGTGCCGATGACGACCGCCAGCATCGTGCACGCTGCCAGCAGCGCGCGCCGAGGTCTGCGGCCTCGCGCTGAGCGCGAGGCCGCAGACCTCGGCGGCCCCGGCGCGCCGCCCATTTCCTGCATTAAGCTCAATTCGTGACCGCGCCGCGTGACGACGACGACACCGTCTGCGCATACTTCGCCATCACGCCGGTCTTGTAATGAGGCTCCGGCGCTTTCCAATCCTTCAGCCGCGTCTTGATTTCCGCGTCGCTGAGATCGACGTCGAGCCGCCGCTTCGCGACGTCGAAGGTTATTACGTCGCCATCGCGGAGCGCCGCGATCGGCCCGCCGACCGCCGCTTCAGGCGCGACATGTCCGGCCATCAGGCCGTGCGTCGCACCCGAGAAACGCCCGTCCGTCATCAGGCTGACCGACTCGCCGAGGCCCTGTCCCGACAGGGCCGCCGTAACCCCGAGCATCTCGGGCATTCCGGGGGCGCCGCGGGGCCCCTCGTAGCGAATCACGACGACGTCGCCCGGCTTGATCTTCTGCGCCGAGACCGCCTTGAACGCATCGTCTTCGCAATCGAACACGCGCGCCGGCCCGCGATGCAACATCCGCTCATGCCCCGCGACTTTCACCACGCATCCTTCCGGCGCGAGGTTGCCCTTGAGAATCACCAGCCCGCCGGTCTCCTTGATCGGCTTGCCGACCGCGCGCACGACTTCCTGGCCCGGCGTTTCGCGCGCCGCGTCAGCCTCGGCACCGATCGTTCTGCCAGTCACGGTCATTTCGTTTTCATGGAGCAGCCCGGCTTCCTTGAGGCGTTTTGCGATGAGCGGAATTCCGCCCGCCTTGTGCATCTCGGTCGCGAGGAAACGCCCGCCTGGCTTCAAGTCCGCGAGCAGCGGCGTGCGCGAGCTGATTCGATCGAAGTCGTCGATATCGAGCGCGATTCCCGCCTCGTGCGCGATCGCCAGCAGATGCAGCACCGCGTTGGTCGATCCACCCGTCATCGCGACCGACGCGATCGCATTTTCGAGCGCCTTCTTCGTGATTATCTGGCTCGGCTTGAGCTTGCGCTTGAGCAAATCGACAGCGAGCCGCCCGGCCTGGAACGCGCTCTCGGGCTTTTTCGGATCGGTAGCCGGGATACTGTTCGAGCCCATCGGCGAAATTCCCAAAAGCTCGGTCGCCGTCGCCATCGTGTTGGCGGTGAATTGCCCACCGCACGCGCCCACGCCCGGACACGCAACGTCCTCGAGCCGCTTGAGGTCCTCGAGCTTCATCTTGCCCGCCGAATGCGCGCCGACGGCCTCGAACACGTCCTGAATCGAGACCTGTTGATCGCCGAAGCGGCCCGGCTGGATCGAGCCGCCGTAAATCATCAGCGACGGCAGGTCGAGCCGCTGCAGCGCCATCACCGTCGCCGGAATCGTCTTGTCGCATCCCGACATCGCGACCACGCCGTCGAACAGATGCCCGCGCACGGTGAGCTCGATCGAGTCCGCGATAACTTCGCGGCTGATAAGCGACGCGCGCATCCCATGCGTCCCCATCGAGATACCGTCGCATACGGCAATCGTGTTGAACTCGACCGGCGTGGCTCCCGCCGCGCGAATCCCGCGCTTGACGTGCTCGGCGAGGTCCCGCAGATGAGCCGTGCAGGGCATAATCTCGATCCACGTATGCGCCACGGCAATCAGCGGCTTGCTCAAATCGTCGTCAGTAAAACCTACGGCCTTGAGCATCGCCCGCGCCGGCGCCCGCGAAGGCCCATCGACGAGGACGCTGCTGTTCGATCTCAGAGAATTTTTGTCATCTGCCATATTGGATTTCCCACCGTCGCAACCCGACTAATGATTAGTACAACAGCGCGCGGCCTCGTGAAATCCCGCCGGGACTTGCAGCACGGCGCACTATTGGTCCGCAGCGCGCAGAGGGGTAAGTTTCTGAGCAAGGTCGCCCCCTTAGCTCAGATGGATAGAGCACAGGATTCCTAATCCTGGGGCCGTGGGTTCGAATCCCGCAGGGGGCACCAATCCAGATCAAACACCGCGATCAAGGGACTGGGCGCCGCGGATTCTCAGGCCTTGTGCCTTTCGAAATTAAGTGAGCCATAACGGGCGGCGTTTTGGAGCTCTCACATGTTGGATATGTGCGACAGACACGACGGACGGCGCACGCTACTGCACATCGATCTTCGGTCCTCCACCGTATCCGCCTAGATTGTCGAGACCCGCGAAACCGCCGATGATCCCATTGAGATTCTCCGGAATCTGAGGGTCAGTGCTGTTGGCGAACCACATGTTATTAGCGGACTCGTCAATTCTGATATTTAGCGCCCTTTCGAACTGTCCGGCTGTACCTTCGGTACGAATAGTCCGCACGGAGGCTTCTGAATCAGTACTTAAAATCTTGATGCCGTATGAACCTAGCCAACGCTCTATCTCGTCGTACTCAGAAATCGGCCGTTCGAATCTTTTGAGGTCCCCAAGAGTCAGTTGATGACCGAACATCGGAGATCGTGGATCTTCCGTCGAAGATAGCGTGCGATTGAATTCGTCTGGGTTAAGCGGCGTTAGGTATACGTGTACCCTGAGAGAGGTATCTTGGGAGATCGGATGGCCGCCGGCCAAGGCCGCAGAGCGAATCCCGGGATCGAGCTGAGTTTTCACAAAGACTCTGCCGTCTACAGGCTGCGGATGCTCCGGAGCGGTCGATGAGGCCGAGCAGGCCGATAATGCCAAAATCAACGCGGTTATCGTTCCGCCGAAGCTCTGACGCAAGAGTTTCGTATTTTCCTCAGACGCTTGACCCCGCTGAAGGTGCGACCAGGTTGCATGAGTAGGTCTTGATTACCAGCCATACTTGGTTGCCGGCTTGCAGGTGTAGGTCATCGACTGCGGCTGGCGTCAGGTGGACTTCGAAGGTTGCGCCTGCTCCTATCATTGCTATTGCCGTTACTCCTTCGCGGCGTATCGATAGGACCTTGCCTGGGAAGTTGTTGCGGGCGCTTAGGCCTTGCGGGTGATCGCGCGACAGCATGATGTCGCCGGCGCGAATTGCTATTCGCAC
Organism: uncultured delta proteobacterium; assembly: GCA_963747845.1. Lineage (GTDB taxonomy): Bacteria > Desulfobacterota > Binatia > Binatales > Binataceae > Binatus. The sequence continues at coordinate 195,464 of CAVVGR010000009.1, read as the reverse complement.
TCGTGCTCCTGTAGCTGCGTTGCCTAGCGGGACTTCCAGTTGAGTTGCGCTGCCGTTTAACTGGCAGATCATCGTGCCTTGAGCTTCTGCTATCGACTTAACTGTTGCGTCGAAGACGTTTTCGAAGCCGACTATCTGCGCGATTGTTTCGTGACGCGGCGTGGCCAGCACTTCCTGCGGCGTTCCCTGGGCGAGGATGCGGCCCGCTTGCAGCATCACTACTCGCTCGCCTACTGCGAAGGCTTCTTCGGGTGAATGCGTGACGTATAGCACCGGAATTCCGTGAGCTGTGTTCCATTGCCGCAGGTCGTCGAGGATTTTCGACTTGCTGGCGGTGTCGAGCGCGGACAGCGGTTCGTCGAGCAGCAGCATCGCCGGATTCGTCACCAGCGAACGCGCCAGCGCCACGCGTTGGCGCTCGCCGCCGGAAATCTCGGCGGGTTTGCGGCCGATCAGATGCGGTATTCGAAACGACTCGAGCATCGCCATCATCCGTGCGCGGCGCTCATCGGCCGGCAGATTGACGATGCCGTACTGAACGTTCTGCTCGACCGTCATGTGCGGGAACAGCGCGAGATTCTGAAACACGTAGCCCAATCGCCGCTGCGGCACCGGGGTATCAATGCCGGCGCTCGAATCGAACAGCACGCGCGCGCCGAGCGCTATCCGTCCCGCATCGGGCCGGATGAACCCCGCGAGGCAATTGAGCAGCGTCGTCTTGCCGCATCCGGACGGACCGAGCAGCATCGTGAAGCCGGCCGACGCTTCGAAGTCAGCCTCGAGCGTGAAGGCAGGCGAGAGCCGCCGCGTGATTCGGGCCGACAGATGATCGTCGCGGACCGCGCCTTGGTCTGATGCCATGGTCGCGACCATCCGCTAGCGCTGCATCGGCGAGACCGCCCACACCCGGTGATTGATCGAATACGTAATCGACAGCGTGACGAACGAAAACGCCATCAGCAGCAGCGCCATTCGATTTGCGCCGGCATAGTCGAACGCCTGCACGCGATCGTAAATCGCGATCGCCACGGTGCGCGTGACGCCCGGGATATTGCCTCCCACCATCAGCACCACGCCGAATTCGCCCAGCGTGTGCGCGAAGCTCAGCACGAAGCCGGTTACCACGCCGCTTATCGAAAGCGGGAAGACGACGCGAACGAAGGTGCGAAATCGCGACGCGCCCAGCATCGACGAGGCGTTGATCAGATTGCGATCCACCTGCGAGAACGCCGCCGCCATCGGCTGCACCGCAAACGGCATGCTGGCGATGAGCGACGCGATCACCAGGCCCTCGAACGTAAACGCCAGGCCATGACCGGTTAACGACTGGTACCAGCGGCCAATCGGGCTGTTCGATCCCAGCGCGACCAGCACGAAGAAACCGAGCACGGTGGGCGGCAGCACCAGCGGCAGCGCGACGACGGACTCGGCGAAAAATTTATATCGCCAGCGCGTGAAGCTGAGCCATAACGCGATCGGAGTCCCGATTATCAGCTCGGTCGTGCAGACCACCAGCGCGAGCCGCAGGGTCAGGAAAATCGCGCTCCAGTCCATCGGTGACTAATGCGGCGCGGACATACTGCCGTGATCCGCCGCGAGAGCCTCGGGCAGCGTGAAACCATACTGCGCCATCAACGCCACGGTATCAGGCTGCTTGATGAATTTTATAAACTGCTTCGCGAGTTCCTTGTTGGTCGATGATTTGATGATCACCGCGGCCTGGATCAGCGGCGGATAATCGTCCGGCGGAACGACGACGTAGCGTCCCTTGGTTTTCATTGCGGGTGCGAGCGCGAGCGACAGTGCGACAATACCAATGTCGGCGTTGCCGGATTGAACGAACTGGGCAGTCTGCGCGATATTCTCGCCCATCACGAACTTGCTTTTGACCTGGTCGTAAATTTTATCATGCTGCAAAGCCGCGACGGCGGCGGCGCCATATGGTGCATGTACCGGATTCGCGATTGCGATCTTCCGAATGCCCGGATCCAGCAGCACGGCCAGCCCTTTGCTCAGGTCGAGCTTCGAATCGTTCGGAACCCAGATGACGATTTCGCCTCTCGCATATTCGTAGATAGTGCCGGGCTCAATCAAGCCCGCGGCCTCGAGCTTCTTTGGAAAGCTGATGTCGGCGGAAAAGAACAGATCGAACGGCGCGCCGTTTTGTATCTGCGAGTAAAAATTTCCCGATGAACCGTAGGTGAGCTTGAGCTTGTTGCCGGTTTGCTTTTCAAATTGCGCGGCGACGTCCTTGAATGCGAACGTCAAATCCGCCGCCGCAGCGACCTTGAGTTCGGCGGCGGCAGCCTGCGCGGGTATCCATATATAGATACAGGCGAGCAGCGCGAATGCCGCTTGCACCAGAGGTTTTACGCGTTTAACAGCCGATTTCCGCTTCAGGAATGCACGACCATCTCTCATTGCCAGGTCAACCCCTCTGCCATAGTGCTTGTCGGACCGCTCGAATAATGGCACAGGTTTGGATAGCTGCCCAGCAGGGTCGGCGGCAGAGTAGGGCGCGCAAAGCGTTTGCTTCCCGCCGCGACTGATCGTTTATTAGGCCAATGGCGAACATCAAAACTGCAGTATTTGGCGCGGGATGCTTCTGGGGCGTCGAGTCCGCTTTCCGCGCGGTCGAGGGCGTCGTCGACGTGGCCGTGGGATACGCGGGCGGCACCGTGCCGAATCCCGGTTATCGAACGGTATGCGGCGGCAAGACCGGACACGCGGAAGTCGTGCAGGTTCAGTACGACCCTGCGCGCGTGTCGTTCGAGCAGTTGCTGGAAGTTTTCTGGCAGATTCACGACCCGACCACGCTCAACCGTCAAGGGCCGGACGTCGGCACTCAATACCGCTCGGTGATTTTTTATTCCGATGAGGATGAACGCAAAGCCGCCGAGGAATCGAAGCGGCGCCTCGATGCGTCCGGCAAGCTCGGCCGGCCGGTCGTCACGCAGATTGCGCCCGCCGGCGAATTCTACCGCGGCGAGGAATATCACCAGCGCTACTACGAGAAGATGGGCATCGCGCCGACCTGCGGAATCAACGGACGCGCTGACTAGAAGTCAGCGGCGCGCGACCCTGGATTTCCTCGTGCGCGTCGAGCGCGCCGGCTTCTCCAACGCCATCCGGTAAGCCTGCTCGATGACGCCGGCTACTTCCTTCCAGTCCACGTCGAGGTCGAGCCTTACGCCGACCCATCCGTTGACGCCGACGTACGGCGGCACGAAGTAGCGCGTCGGCGCTTCGGCCACCATCATGCTCTGGAATCCGATCGGCGCCTTGCACCAGACCGCGACTCGCCCGTCGTTGTGATGGTTGTTCGTGAACATCGCGAACATCTTGCCGCGCACGCGAAAAGTCGGCTCGCCCCACGCCTCCTTCTCGACGGCGTCGGGAAGCGCGAGGCAGATCTTGCGCAGCTTGTCGATTGGGCCGGGCCGCGCCATCGCTATGCGGCCGCGCTCGGGCGCGACGAGACTCCCTGATACCATCGCGTGAGATTCTTCAGCTCAGGCTGAATCGAAATATTGTTGAACTTCGCAAAATCAATGACGATCATCGCCGTGATATCCGCGATCGAGTACTTGTCGCCGGCGAAAAACTCCCTGCCCGCGAGCTCGCCGTCGAGCCATTGGTAGCGCTGCTCGACGATCTTGCGGCTCTGCTCGCCCATCTCGGGAATCTGCTTGATCCGCGCCCGAGTCAACTCATGCGAATGCGCCCAGACGAGGCCGACCGGCACCAGCACCGCGAGTTCGATACGCCGATTCCACATCTCGACGTTGGCCATCTCGAACGCGCCCTTGCCGAACAGCGCAGGCTCGGGATGGAGCACTTCGAAGTAGCGGCAAATCGCGACGCTCTCGGCGAGATAGCGGCCGTCGTCGAGTTCGAGCACGGGAATTCCGCCGAGCGAATTCTTTTTCAGAAACTCGGGCTGGCGGTTGACGCCCTTGAAGATATCGACCTCTTCGAAGGGAACGCTGATTCCTTTTTCCGCCAGGAAGACACGCACGCGGCGCGGATTAGGCGCAAGTTTGAAGTCGTAGATTTTCATTCGATTCTCCGGGTCCAGTTTTTCGATGATTCGCGATGTCCCGTGGATATCTAACCCGGAACGAGCACAAACGTCACGCCCAACGACCAACGGCTGAACCCGGAAAGGCTCAGCCGCTCATCGGGGACTTAACGTGATATCGCGGGAAAACGGACTCGAAAGCTACAGCAGCTCCATTGGCTCGCGCTCTTGCAGCTCGCGGTCAATCGAGCGGCGCGGGGTCTGGAGACTGTAGCCTCCATACCAAAGCGGAAGGAGTTTAATAAGGAGGCGGCTCAGTCTACCAGGGTGCGAGGATTCTGCCTGACTAATCTCATGTGCGGAGTACCGGCTTCCATTTAGCGTCGTTGGCAGCATCCTCGCGCCCTCCTCAGTGCGTTGACACCGTTCATCCCGCCCGTCCGAACCGCCCCCCTCGTACAACACAGCAATCAATGTGCCAGATGCGATCGCCCAAGAACGCCCCAGAATACACAGCGCACCTTCACCCAGCTGATACTTGGGGGCTACAGGTTGTAGTGGTATTGCAACACTGGTTGTCGCAGACGCTACTTTTTTCGTCTCTCAGTCGTCATAGGCGCGCAGATTTTCGATCGGTCACGACGCGGCCGATTAGAGACGCTGCCTCGCCGGACAAATATAACTCGAATCCTCCAGCGCCCGCGCCAGCGAGGCGAAACATCCGACCAGATATTGCCATGATGCCAAAAATCCGGCCCGCCGATTGCTTCTGACTCCGACGCGGCCTATGTACCCGCGTCGCTCGCGCCGTCATATTGGTTTCGTTGCATGTCAGACTCGCTCCACAATCTCTCGCCAGAAAGCGGCCCCGAAATCGCCGCCGCCACGCATTCCATCGCGCCAACGAGACCGCGTCAGGCGAGCGACAGCCGACCGGGTTTTGCGCATCGGCTCGATAGTTTGCTCCGTGACCCGACCTGGCTGACACGGGGCCGCATCCTGTTTTACTCGGGCGTTTTGATGCTTGCCTATCTGGTGGCCGCGATAGCTCAGATACTCCACTCGCATCACATGATCCTGAAAAGCGGCTCCGGCATCGGCGGCGATTTCGTGAATATCTACGCCGCTTCGATCGCGGCTCTCAAAGGCGACCCCGCCGCCGTGTACAACATTCATCTCCAGCACATCCAGGAAGCAGCGGTGATGGGCACCGATTTCGGCGTTCTCGGGTTTCACTACCCGCCGATGTATCTGCTGTTGGTGCTGCCGCTTTCGATGCTCCCGTTCATCGTTTCATGGTTACTATTCGAGACTGCGACGCTGGCCGGCTACATTGCCGTCGTGCGGCGCATCGTACCGGTTTCTCCCGGGCTCTGGCTCGCGATCACATTTCCGGGCGTGATCGTCAACTTCACCTGCGGGCAGAATGGCTTCCTGACCACCGCGCTCATCGGTGGCGGCCTGCTGCTTCTCGACCGTGCGCCAATCGTCGCGGGGATGCTGTTTGGTTTGATGTCCTACAAGCCGCAATTCGCAGTACTGATTCCGCTCGCATTGCTCGCAGCCCGCCGATGGCGCGCGTTTGCCGCCACCGCCGTCAGTGCGATCCTGTTTGCGGCCGCGTCGTTCGCCGTCTTTGGCGCGTCAACCTGGCATGCGTTTCTCGTCAGCGTTCCGTTCACGCAGAAAATTGTTCTCGAGCAGGGCGCGATAACCTTCTATACGCTGCAGACGATTTTTGGCGCGATTAGAATGTGGGGCGGAAGCGTCGGACTCGCGTATGCGTTGCAGGCGGCGGTCGCTCTGTACGCTGCCGCTGCGGTGATTTGGATTTGGCAATCGGATCGCCCGTTCGCGCTCAAAGCCGCCGCGCTGGCCGCCGGCTCCCTGATGGTTTCCCCGTACGTGCTGCAGTACGACCTGATGCTGCTCGCGCTTCCGATCGCGTGGCTGGCTATCGAGGGCTATGAAAAGGGATTTCTGCCGTACGAGAAGACGATGCTGCTGGCGGCGTGGATCCTGCCCCGCATCGGATTGGCCGTCAGTCAGATGGTGAGAATCCCAATCGCGCCGATCGTGATCATTGCCCTGATGACGGCCATCATTCGCCGCGCGACCTATTCGGAGTCCGCGATGGACCAGCGGCAACCGGGCCGGCTTAACGCGTAATCAAATCTTCGTTGTACTGGATGGCTCGTCGATCACCTTGTTTTCGAGCTTGCCGATCTTCTCGATCTCGATCCTGACCACGTCGCCAGCCTTGAGCCATTTCGGCGGATTCATCGCGGCGGCGACCCCGCCGGGCGTGCCGGTCGAAACGATCGTTCCCGGCAGCAGGGTGAAGACTGTCGACAGCGTCTCGACCTGCGCGAAGCAATCGAAGATCAGATTTTTGGTGTTCGAATGCTGGCGTTGTTCGCCGTTGACGAACGTCTTCAGGTCCAGCTTGTGCGGGTCGCCTATCTCGTCCGGCGTGACGATCCACGGCCCGAACGGCCCGTGCGTGTCGAACGACTTGCCCAGCGTCATCGTCGGCGATCGCCGCTGCCAGTCGCGCACGCTCACGTCGTCCACGATTACGTAGCCCGCGATTACCTCGTGCGCGCGATCGCGCGGCACATGGCGGCATCGGCGGCCGATGATGAAGCCGAGCTCGCCCTCGTAGTCGAGCGCCGACGACGCGCGCGGCAGATGAATCGGATCGCCCGGCCCGGTCACGCAGCTCGTTTGTTTGTTGAAGAACAACGGAAACTCGGGACGTTTCTGCCTGGTTTCTTCGACATGGTCCGCGTAGTTGAGCCCGATGGCGAGAAACTCGGGTGGCCGCGCGATAGGCGCCTCGAGCTTGACCTCTGCCAGCGCAATCCGATGGGTGGAATTTTTCACCGCGCCCGCCGCGCGCTCGATTGCACGCTCGCCAGCGACCAGGAACGCGGTCATCTCGCGCGGCAGCTCGGACACCGCGGCCGCAAGGTCAACGATAGAGTCCTCGACTACGACGCCAATCCGCGTTGTGCCGCCATGGGTGAATGTCGCCAGTTTCATTCGACTCCAGCCGCTCCGCTTGTTTCGATCAAACTATCTTCAATTCTGTTCGCCCATCAGCCGCCGCATCGTCTCGGGATCGAGTCCGCGCGTGGCGTCGTACTTCTTCAGGTCCGATTCGCGCACGCCCGCGTGAAAGTCGCGCGCCAGCTGGTCGGCGTTGAAGTTCACGCCGATCGGATTCTTCGCGAACGCATCGCTGTGGAAAAAATTCTTCAGCTCTTCGGTCGAATCGAAATTATCCACTTGCAGCTCGACCCGGTTGCCGTCGGGGTCGCGATAGTACATCGAGGTGGTGGGCCCGTGATTGATCGTCACTACCGGCGTGATGCCAGCCTGCTTGAGCCGTTCGTAGGTATAAACCAGGTCGCCGAGATTCGCGTAGGTGTAGGCGAGATGGTCCAGTCCGACCGAATGCCGCGGCTTGTCCTGAAGCCCGGGCACTGCCGCGATCGCAATCCGGTGATGCTCGTCGTCGTAGGTGATGAACGCCAGCATGCCGTTGCTGTGAACGACCTCGGCCTGCAGCACCGTCGTGTACCAATCGAGCATCGGCTGGAATTGCTTGGTGGCGAGCACGGCGTGCGCGAATTTAGCCGGCACCACGCGGCGGTTCCCGTTACCATTCCCTGCTGACTCTGGCATCGCGATTCCTCCTTCGACGGCGCGTTGATTCGACGCGGCCTGCGAGACCGCTCCCCTCTTATTGCAGTGATCGACGCGTTCGACAATGACAGCCGAGGCATTTTTCGCGCACGCAAAAGGACACCGCCAGCGCGTGCCCCCCTTTTGGAACGCGCCGGCGGTGCGGAAGGATCCGGAAACTTTTATTCCCCGTAGCTGCTTTAATTTTCCTGGCGGGGGCGCCGTTCATCACGGAGACTCCCCGCCAGGGCGCGCTCGGGGGATTGACGCCTGTTACATAAGGAACCAGCAGCTCGCGGCTGCGATATAAAAAATGGCGACTGCAACCAATGCGAAAACCGCTATCTCATCGAGCTGGTCGCCAAGCCTGGATTTGAAGCCGTCGGCCGGTTTCTTGCCGCCGTCGGTCGAGCTGAACAGTTCATGATAGAGAGTCGAAATCATTGCCGTCCTCCTGTTCCATGCCCCTTCAACAAATAGGCGTGATTTTCGATTGAACAATTTGTTCAATGGATTGAACGAAGACCGCAGGAACCCTAAGTCCTCGACAAACAAGCAGATTCGACCTCAAGGCGGGGCAAACGGCACCCTACAATGCAACCAGCCGGTTGCATCTCAACGAAAGAAATGACACTGTAGCGCAACCAAGAGGTTGCGCATGCAGACAAACACCGACCGGATCGAAAAGAAGATACTGTTGCATGCGCCGCTGGAGCGCGTGTGGCACGCGATCAGTGACTCGAAACAGTTCGGCAGCTGGCACGGCGTCAAGTTCGACGGTCCGTTCGTCGCCGGGACCGGTATGGTCGGCAGAGTTGCTCCGATCGTTGTTGCCGATGCGGATATCGCCAGCAGACACAACCAACGCCTGGGGAAGCCGTTCACGATTTGGGTGGAGCGCGTCGAACCGATGCGGCTTTTCTCGATGCACTGGTATCCATTCGACGAAGACGCTGGCGTCGATTACTCGCAGGAGCCAACCACGCTCGTCGAGTTCAGGCTGGAAGAACTTTCCGGCGGTACGATGCTCACAATCACGGAGTCGGGATTTGACGAACTTTCGCCAGAGCGGCGCGCCAAGGAAATCATCAGCCACGAGCAAGGATGGGCAGCGCAAGGCCCGCTCATCGAAAAGTACCTCGCGCTCGCGGCCTGAACATGGCGCTATCGCATAGTTCTGCCGCCGCGAGACTAGCCCAGGCCGCGCCTGTCTTTGCAGCGCTGGGTGACGACACGCGATTGCACATTGTCGCCCGGTTGTGCGGCGACGGGCCGCTATCGATCGTGCAGTTGGCGGACGGTGCCTCGGTTTCGCGCCAGGCGGTCACGAAACACCTGCGTGCACTCGAAGTAGTGGGCCTCGCACGCAGCTCTCGCGTCGGCCGCAAACGAATCTGGGAGCTGCAGACGGAGCGGCTCGCCGAAGCGCGGCAGTACCTGGACCAGATTTCGCGAGATTGGGATGAAGCGCTGGACCGACTACGGGCGTTCGTCGAGAAGCCGACGGACTGAAACGGCCCCTTCATAGGAGCGGAGCAGGCCAATCGGGCAATCTTGTACCGGACGCTTACAAGCGGCAGAGTCTTGGTAACGGCGTAGCGACGTGACCAGGAACGGAAACTTTTTCAACCTTTACAACCACGATTTCGTCCGAATCGCGGTTGGAGTGCCGTCGGTTCGGGTCGCCGATCCCGCCTACAATGCCGAACAGACTATCGCGCTCATCCGCGACGCCGCCGATCGCAAGGCGGTCCTCGCGCTGTTTCCCGAACTGGGGCTGACCGCCTACTCGTGCGACGACCTGTTCCAGCAGCGCGCGCTGCTCGACGCATGCCTCGACGCCATCGCCGCGGTGCTCGAGGCGACGACCAAACTTTCCATCGTCGCGGTGGTCGGCGCGCCGCTGCAGATTGATCATCATCTATATAACTGCGCGATCGTCATTCATCGCGGGAAGATTCTCGGCGTCGTGCCCAAGACCAATCTCCCCAACTACCGCGAATTTTACGAGCCGCGGCAATTCAGCTCGGCCGACGCCGCCACGCGCGACGAAATCGATCTCGCCGGGAATCGCGCGGTGCCGTTCGGCAACAGTCTCATCTTTCAGCATGAGGAGCAGCCGCTGCTGACCTTTCACGCCGAGATTTGCGAGGACTTGTGGGTGCCGATTTCGCCCTCCTCCTACGCGGCGCTGGCCGGAGCGACCGTGCTGCTCAACCTGTCGGCGTCGAACATCACGGTTGGCAAGGCCGACTACCGGCGCGCTCTTGTCGCCAGTCAATCCGCGCGATGCCTCGCGGCGTACGCATACTCGGCGGCAGGCGTCGGCGAATCGACCACCGATCTGGCGTGGGACGGCCATGCACTCATCGCCGAGAACGGCAACATCGTGGCCGAGTCGGAGCGCTTCAAGGATCAGCCGCAAGTCGTTTGCGCGGAGATAGATCTCGAGCGGCTGTCGCAGGAGCGGATGCGCCAGAACACGTTCGGCGACACCGCGCAGCGCGAGCTCGAGCGAGTGCGGCGCTTTCGGCGAATTTCATTTTCGGCGGAATTGCCGCGGCGCGGCAAGATGCTGCCGAATCGGCATTACGAACGCTTCCCGTACGTGCCATCGGATCCCGCGACGCGCGACGAGCGATGCGCCGAAGTCTTCGACATCCAGGTGGAAGGTCTCGCGACGCGCCTGCGCTCGACCGGCCTCGAGCGGGTCGTGATTGGCGTCTCGGGCGGTATCGATTCGACCCACGCGCTGCTGGTATGCGCGCGGGTGATGGATCGTCTCGGCGCGCCGCGCAAGAACATCCTGGCCGTCACGATGCCCGGCTTCGCGACCAGCGCGCGCACGCTCGACCAGGCACGCCGCCTGATGAAGTCGCTCGGCTGCACGACCGACGAAATCGACATCCGGCCGAGTTGCATGCAGATGCTCAAGGACATCGGGCATCCGTATGCCGAGGGCAAAGAGGTCTACGACGTCACCTTCGAGAACGTGCAGGCGGGCGAGCGCACCAACCATCTCTTTCGCCTGGCGAACCTGCGCGGCGGGCTGGTGGTTGGCACCGGCGACCTGAGCGAGCTGGCGCTGGGATGGTGCACCTACGGCGTCGGCGATCACATGTCGCATTACAGCGTCAACGCGAGCGTGCCGAAGACGCTGATCCAGCACGTCATTCGATGGCTCGCGCAGACCGAAAGCCTCGGCCGCCAGACCAGCGCGACGCTGCTCGAGATTCTCGCGACTCCCATCAGCCCCGAGCTGATTCCCGGCACCTCGGCGGACGGCCATCCCAGCCACGACACCGAGGCGACCATCGGGCCGTACGAGCTGCACGATTTTTTTCTCTACTACACCTTGCGCTTCGGCTACCCGCCGCCGAAGGTCGCGTTCCTCGCTTACAACGCATGGCGCGACAAGGAGGCGGGCAATTGGCCGGACATCCCGCCCGATCGGCGCAACCAGTACGACATCGCGACCATCAAGGGGCATCTGCACACGTTCCTGTACCGGTTTTTCCAGTTGAGCCAGTTCAAGCGCAGTTGTATTCCGAACGCGCCCAAGGTTGGGTCGGGCGGATCGCTGTCGCCGCGGGGCGACTGGCGCGCGCCCGCGGACAGCGAAGCGACCGCATGGCTCGAGCAATTGAAGTCCATCCCCGACAAAGACTAATCTCGCCATCGCTTTCGCGGACGGCTTGCAGGCGCTCGGCGATTCGTAGAAATTTATCTGCGGTCGATAGAGGCACCGTCGTGCCCGCCCCTGAAGGAGTGAGATGCTGAAGTCTTTGCGAGCGAAATCTGTTTTGCCGATGCTGGCCGTCGCGCTGGCCGCGCCCGCGCTTGCCGGGCAAACCCCCGCACCGCAGGAATCGCCGTGGGCGATGCGCGCGCCGAGCGCTGCGCCGCATGCGGCTCAAACGCCGGCGACCGCGGCGCCAGAGGTGGCGCTAAAGCCGACGCCGGCCCAGCAGGAATTGGCGCGCAAGGTGACCGCCGCGATGAAGTCGAAAGACTACGAAGCGATGGAGCTGCTGGTCGCGCCCTCCACGGTTAAGTGCATCGGCAAGAACAAGAACTTTCTGCAGGACCGGTTTCACAAGCAATTCTCACTTCCGATCAGCACGATCTACAACCTCACGGTTTACAAGCTGCCGCCAGGTTCGATGAACGCGAACGAGTACGCGACCTGGCCGATGCCGCCGACGTATTACATGGGAATCGAGTTTGCCTCCGGCGACGACACTGCCACCGTGAACCTGGTGATCGGCCAGGAAAACGGTCACTGGTATGAAGCGCAGCCATGTCCGACCGAAGCCGGGATGAAGCGCTTTGCCCAGATCCAGGAGCGGCGCGCCCGCGGTCGCCAGCAGGCCGAAGCGGCGGTGACGAAGGTCAAGGATCCGCTCAAATCGCAGTTGCTCGCGCTGGTCGGCAAGCACGATTCCGTCAGCGCGTGGAAACTCTGCATGAGCACCCAGCATTGGGATTTTCCGACCTGTCGCGGAGTCGTCGCGATACTCGCGGGCGACCCGAGTTACTGAGGTCGCAGGAGAACCGTCACGAAAATCGGACTCCATCTGCCGCAGATCGGGGGCGCGGCGCATGATATCGCGCACGTCGCCAAACGCGCCGAGCAGGAAGGCTACCATTCAATCTGGGTCAGCGACCATTTGCTCGTGCCCGAGACCGGCGGCCGGCTGCCTGCGATCGAAATAATGGAGCCGATCGCGACGCTTGCCTACGCCGCCGCGCTCACCAGCAGGATCAAGCTCGCCACCAGCGTGATCGTGGTTCCCTATCGCAACGCGATTCACCTCGCCAAGGAGCTCGCGACACTCGACCGGCTGTCGTCGGGCCGGGTCGTCGCGGGACTGGCCAGCGGATGGCTCGAAGCGGAGTTTCGCGCACTCGGCGCGCCGTTCGAGAAGCGTGGCGCCTACACCGATGAAACGATCAAGCTGATGCGCGCGGTCTGGTCGTCGGCGGTGCCGGAATTTCACGGCGAGTTTTTCAATCTGTCTGGCATGCGCTTCGGCCCGCGTCCCGCCGCCGGCAATATCCCGATTTGGATCGGAGGAACGAGCCGCCGCGCAGTTCGCCGCGCCGTCGAGTTGGGCGACGGATGGCATGGCACGCGAATGAAACCCGAACAGGTCGCCGAGCGCATCGGATGGATTCGCGAAATCGCGGCACGCGGCGGCCGCAACCTCGATGGATTCTCGATCAGTCATCGCGTGTACATTGGGTTTGCGCCGCAATGGAAAGACACCGGCGGCTACGTCGAGGGCATCCTGGCGCCGCCGGCGGAGATCGCCGACTACCTGAATCGCTTCGCAGCGATCGGCGTCGACGAGGTTTTGATTACGCCGCTCGGCAACGATCCGCTGTTCACCGAGCCGCTCGAAAAGTTTCTAGACAGGTTCGACGCCGAAGTCCGCCCCAAACTCGCGTAGGCGACATCGTCCATGCGCGCACTGAGCGAAGCTCCTTCTTTGCCTCGCCCCACGAGGGAGAGGCCGACGTTCTTCCTGGAGCGTCGGGTGAGGGACGTTTGTGCGGCGCGATTGTCTGTTGCGCCGCACATCCGGAATTTCGGGAAATTCGGTCCCTCACCCGCCACGCGTGGACGCGCGTCGGCCGCGTGTCTATGACACCTCCCCTCGTGGGGCGAGGCAATTCAGGAGGAGACTTGTATGAGAACTATTCTAGTAGTGGCGATTCTATGCGGTTCGCTAATATTTTCGCCGGGCAGAGGGTCGGCTCAGACAGCGCCTGTGCCGGAGAAAGCCTTTGAAGGTGCGAACCATCTTCGAATCGAAGTCAAGGAAACGCCTCCCGGTGGTCAGCCCAGCTCGATTCAGGTCGTTTGCTTCCTGAAGCATAAGGCTGCGGGTGACACGACCCTGGAAGCCGTCGCCGATTTCGATCGAGAACTAGGTGGGATCATCCGGCAACTGCGAAACAGCGATCAGTTTGAAGGCTATCCGCTCGAAACGCTGTATTTCGATTCTCCGCGGAACAGCATCAAGGCAAAAGGAGTCTTGCTCGTGGGTGTGGGCGACGAGCAGGAGGTCTCCGTGGACACCATGAGGAATGTCGGAACTGTCGCGCTTAGAAATGCGATGCTGATGAACGCCTCAAGCGTATCGTTCGCGGCGGGCCTGCAGGATCAAAACGTCAAGAAGCTGGACGTCGGCGACGTGGCGGGAGCGGTCGCCGCAGGCGTGATTCTCGCGTACGACACAGAGAAAAGGCTCCAGGCGCGGGGACTTCTACCGCCGCACAATCTCGACGAATGGGTCATCGAAGCCGGTCCGCCATTTTTCAAACGCTCTGTCGAGGGAGTCGATGAAGCGGTCAAGAAGGCGAACGCCGAGGTCGCTGCGCGTAAGGGTCCAGGGTAACTCCCGGCTTGCCCGTTGGGCGGGCCCTCAGTAAACTCGCGTCGGTTTCACCAGCGCTGTAAACTCTTTTGGCGCCTGGAGTTGTCGTCGCATCGCCAATGCGATGCGGGCCGGAATCCCTTGGCCGATAATCACGCAAAACCGCCGCAGGATCACACGCTGCGCGCCTACCTCGCGATGCTGGTGCAGGTCTCGCGCTGGCATATCATCGGCGTCGTCGTCGTCAGCGTTCTCTTTTCGCTGAGTGAGGGCGTCGGCTTCGCGCTGCTGCTGCCGACCCTGCAGGTCGCCGGCCTGAATCTCGCCGGACAGGGCGAAGCGGGGCGCTACGCGGCGATCGTTACGAACGCATTTGTCAGGATCGGAATGCGTCCGTCGCTGATTCTGCTGCTCGGTGTATTCCTGATGCTGTTCGGCGCGCGAACCGTGCTCGGACAGATCCAGAACGTGTGGACTTACACCGTTCAGCAGCAAATCGAGCATCACCTGCGCCGGCGAATCTATCGCGCGATTGCCGACGCCAACTGGCTGTTCGTATGCCGCAGCCGCGCCTCGGATTTTACCCACGCGCTGACCCATGAGACCTACCGCGTCGGCAACGGCACCAACCTCGCCCTGGTCTTTGCCGGCGAAGTCGTGCTCAGCACGCTCTACATGGCGATCGCGTTTGCGCTGTCAGCCGGTATGACGATGCTGGTGCTGGTTTCGGGCGCGCTGCTGACGTTCGTTTTCCGCGGACGTACGCATGCGATCCAGCAGCAGGGCGAGGAAGTCTCGGGCACCAACAAATCGCTCTACTCCGCCACCATCGAGCATTTGCAAAGCCTCAAGGCGGCGAAGACTTACGGCGCCGAGGCGCGAAATTTTTCGATTTTCTCGGCGCTCAGCGCCGACGTCGCCCGCGCCAACGTGGACGGCTCGCGCCAGCAAGCGATCGCCGCGACCTGGTTCGAGCTCAGCTCGGCCCTGATTCTCGCGGTCGTTCTGCTGGTCTCGATTCGAGTGCTGGCGGTACCGCCCGCGTCGATTCTGATCCTGCTGCTGCTGTTCGTGCGCGTGATGCCGCGAATCATGAACGCGCAGCATCACTACCAGGCTTTCGTCAACTCGCTGCCGTCGTTCGCCAACCTGGTCGATATCGAAGCGCGATGCATCGCGGCGGCCGAGCCCGCGGCGCATTCGCACGATCGGCTGTCGCTCACGCGCGAACTCTCCGCCGACGGCGTGGCGTTCACCTACACCGAGGGCCGCGCGCCCGCCGTCAGGGATTTGAGCCTGGTGATTCCCGCGGGCAAGGTCGTCGCGCTGGTGGGACCGTCCGGCGCCGGCAAGAGCACGATAGCCGACATCCTGATGGGCCTGATCACGCCGGACGCGGGCACGCTTCGACTCGACGGCCGTCCGCTCGGGCCGGAGGGCGCGCGCGGATGGCGCGATCAAATCGGCTACGTGGCGCCCGACACGTTTCTGTTTCACGACACGATACGCGCGAACCTGAAATGGGCGCGTCCCGACGCGAGCGAAGACGAGATGCTCGAGGCGATCCGGCAGGCGTCGGCCTTCGATCTCGTCGCCGGCCTGAAGGACGGGCTCGATACTGTCGTCGGCGACCGCGGCATGATGCTGTCGCAGGGCGAACGCCAACGCCTCGCACTGGCGCGCGCGTTCCTGCGCCGTCCTTCGTTGCTGATACTAGACGAGGCGACCAACAGCCTCGATTCCGAAAACGAAGGACGCGTGCTCGACGCGATCGACAGCCGCCGCGGCGAACTGACCGTGGTGCTGATAGCGCATCGCCTGTCGACCATCCGATGGGCCGATCTGATTTACGTGATCGAAGGCGGCAAGGTGGTCGAATCAGGCGACTGGTCGTCGCTAAGCGCGATTCGCGACGGCCACTTCCGCGCGCTATGGGAAGCGCAGAGCCTGACGATCTAGCCGCCGGCCAGTCTTGTTAACAAATCGCCATACGGTCCCTCGTCGCGTCATATTCTATTAATCCCTGACTAATTATTCCGACATGTCCCTGAACTAGCGTGACGCCGTTCGTTGGGCGAGCTTGCGCGTGCGCGCGAGCCGCTCGGCGACGCCACAGATCGCATGGTGGGAGGGGACATGAACATTCGATCGCGATTATCCTCGATTCTGTTGCCGGCGTTGGCCGGCGTCGCGCTGCTGATCAGCGGATGCGCGCAGCAACGCGAGCTGGGTTGGTGCACCGTTGCCGGCGCCGGTATCGGCGCGCTTGTTGGCGCGGGCGCGGGCTTCGGAATCGGCGAGGCCGCCGAGGGTAACAGCGGCTATAACTCGCGGGTCACCGCGGGCGCCGTAACCGGCGCAGTCGTCGGCGGAATAATCGGCGGAGTCGCCGGTCATTACTATTGCGATCCGATCGTTCAGCCGCCGCCTCCTCCACCTCCACCGCCGCCTCCTCCGCCCCCGCCCCACCGCCGCCTCCTCCTCCGGTCAAGGAGAAGCTGGTGCTGCGCGGCGTGCATTTTAATTTCAACAAGTCGAACATCCGGCCCGGCGATGCGGCCGTGCTGGACGAAGCTGCGTCAACGCTCAAGGCCAATCCCGGCGTTGATATCGACGTGAACGGATACTGCGATTCGATCGGCAAGGTGAACTACAACCTGGCGCTGTCAGAGCGGCGCGCAGACGCTGTCGTCGATTACCTGGTCAAGGACGGCGTCGACTCGGCCCGGCTGCGTCCGCACGGCTACGGCAAGACCGACTTCGTGGCGACCAACGACACGGCGGAAGGCCGCGCGCAGAATCGACGCGTCGAACTGGTGCCCGAACAATAATCTGCATACATAGAGCGGGGCGCTCGCAATCACGCGAGCGCCCCGCGCCTGCCACCGACGTTCCGATTTCAGCAACGCGAGAGGGGGAACTTGAACCCCCACATCGTTCGTTGACGCGAAAAACTGACGCGAAACGTGTCAAATCCCGTTTGCACTGTGACAGGCGCAGCCCCATACTCCGGCGGACAGCTGCGCGCAAAGGCGCTGGAGGACAGGCGATGGGGCGGATTTGGCTTCGCATATCTATGTGTATGCTTTTCGTGTTGGCCGTAGGTACGGCACGTTCGCAGGACGCCCCGGAAGCGCTGTCGAACTTTGCGGACGCCACGGTCGTAATCGGACAAAAGAACTTCACTGGCTCGGCCTGTAATGAAGGCGCCGGCAAAGCAGGCAAAAGTACGATTTGCGGTCCGGAAGGTGCGGCCGCATTGGGTAAGAACATCCTTTATGTCCCCGACAGCGGAGACAATCGCGTGCTGGGATTCAAGAAAGTGCCCGCCAAGGATGGCGCCGCCGCCAAGATCGTCCTCGGCCAGAAAAACTTCTCTAACGCCAAATATGGGACCACCAGCAAGCTGTTCCTGTTTCCGAGCGCGTTGGTTACCGCGGGCAATCAGCTATTGATGACAGATTTCAGCAATAGCCGCGTGCTCATCTGGAACAAGCTGCCGGTCAAGACCAACACGCCGGCCAACCTGGCGGTGGGCCAACCCGACCTTGTTTCCAGCGACGGCACGACGACCCAATCGGGATTGGACCATCCAGAGATCGGATTGTTTGTGGCAAATGGCCAGCTGTTCGTCGCAGACCGCAACAACAATCGGATCATGATCTGGAATAGCATTCCCACCAGCAATGGTGCCGACGCCGATGTCGTAGTCGGCCAGCCCGACTTCACCAGTAAGACTGCGGAAACGAGTCAGACCGGTCTTCACGAACCTGAGGGAATCTGGAGCGACGGCACGCGGCTGGTGGTTGCCGACGAAGCGAACAGCCGCGTCCTGATTTGGAATTCCATTCCGACTACGAATGGGGTGCCCGCGGACGTGGTCGTTGGACAGCCGGATTTTATTTCATCCGCCAACCCGGAACCGCCAACCGCGCAGAGTCTCAACCAGCCCGGAGGCGTCGCGTCGGACGGCTCGAGTTTGTATGTTGAGGATTCCAGTAACAGCCGCATACTGGTGTACAGCCCGTTCCCGACCGAAAACAATCCAACGGCGAGCATCGTGCTGGGTCAAGCGGATTTCACCGATGGTGACAGAAACGCAGGCAACACTTCGCCAAGCGCGCAAACGCTCGACTTCCCGTTCGGATTGTCGCTGATAGGGACGCAACTGATCGTCAATGACTTTGGCAACAATCGCTTCCTGATATTCAGCACGCAGTAGAAGCAGGACGCGTCGAAGCAATGCGAGAGGGGGGACTTGAACCCCCACGCCTTGCGGCACTGGATCCTAAGTCCAGCGCGTCTGCCATTCCGCCACTCTCGCGCGGGTCTAAAAGTTATTTGAATGGGACAGTCTTTTGGAAGAGCGCGTAGCGGCAACTTGCGGAGCGCCGAAACGGGCGCGGCGATTAGATGCCCGCGACTTCGAGCAACGCGAACCTCAACTTCCAGTAATGCACCAGCGACGAGAGATACTTGAGACGCCACTCGCCCGAGAACGTAGTGCTCAGCAAATCGATGCGGTACTCGGGGGCGAGTGCCTTTTGCAGGTCGGCGATGTGCGGAAGGATCTGGTCGATCCCGATCACGCCGTTTAGTCCGATTTTGCAGGCGTCGGTGAAGTCGGCGAACGCCATCAGCGCCACCACGCTATCGCAGAACATCTCGCTCTCAGCGTCCATGTGCGCAGCGAAAGTCGGCGTCATCGTATTCAGTGCTTTGCAGTAACCCAGATGCATCGCGGAAAAGAGGTAGTGCCCGATTTCGTGAGCAAGGGTGGCCTCGATGGCGCCGGCGGCATGCGCGGTGTTGAGATAAATCACGAAATCGCCGCCCGCTTCCGTCCGCAGATCAGATGAGAAGCCCCAGATCGAGCGTCCGGCGTGGCTGTATGGAGATCCAACTACCACCAGCCGATCCTTGTGAAAGGCGTAAAACGAAAACTGAAGACTGGAGCGAGTCAGCGGTATTCCGGCGCGCGCGGCCCGCGGCACGATATGTTTGCGAATCAATCGGTCGAGCAACTGTACGGTAGACCTGGCAGGAAGGGTTGCGAGTTCGCGGTAATCTTCCGAGAGGATCAGGCCAAGTTCGTCCGCATTCTCCCGTTGCCGTTTCTGGCTGCGATCGGCGTGCATCCCGATTTCATCGAGTACCCGTAGAGTTGTCGCATCCTCGCCCGACCCCTTTTCGACCGTGTTCACTGGCATGTACCCGCGAGTTAAGCCGCGACGAAGTGCCCTATGATTGAAGCGGCGAGTGTAATTTCTAACGCGCGCTGACTTTCGGCTATCTAAACAAGCCTTGCGACGTAGACTAAAGGCTTGTAACCAGAACTCCCTCCTACTCAAGGCTACTGGATGATGATGGTGACTGCAGAGGATTTGCAGAGTCACAGTGTTGTTTTCTTGCACTGATCTTTGATTTTCTTCGACCATCCAAACAAGCCGCACGAAGCAACTTGCGCCACAATTGGTGCCGCAAGTGACTATCTCCGGCGCGATTCAATTGAGCCTCGCCTCAATCGTGATCCTGTGCGTTCCGCGCCAATGCTTTGGTGTATCGCGATGAGACACGGGCGAATCAGATTCGCGCGCGCGATTAGCTTTGACTGTCGATGTCAGCCGTTCACTCGCAGTTACCGGCGGTACGAGTTGTGCTCACTAGCTGTCACGTTTTTAATGCCGCAAGGTAAACGAAATGAAGAAAGTAGGCATTCTCATGCTCCTCGCCGTGCTCACTATTCCGCGACTTGCGAATGCGCAGATCTGGCCGCATATCCAGGAGGCTCTGCTTGAGCCGCAAGAACCCAACCCTACCGTCACTCAGTCAAATCCACTGATCGAGATGGGCATTACGATTGAACCCGCAGCGGGAACACCGGTATCCGACTACCAGGTGCAGATTATGCTCACCACCTCGGACCCTGCGTTTAACCCTGACGCTGAAGTGGCCGCGTCCGCTTCATACACGCCGTCCAACACCTACACCGAGGCGGATATCGACACGACGGCGCTGCCGGTCGGGAACTATTGGGTCATCGCTGATTTATCGCAGGCGTCGGGAGCGCGCATTAAAGCTACTTCTCGCCTGAAGGTTCATCGCTCCGCGCAAGCGGCCCATCCCGCCGGTCTCGCGAACCGGGCACAGCCAGCAGCACCCGGCTACGCCAGCGCGGATTGACGCTTTACTGGATCACTTGCACAGTCGGCGTTGCGACCGGCTTGGGGGTTTCGCGTATGCGCTCGAAGACTGTTTTGTTGGCGGTTGCGAGCTGGCCGACAGCGGACAGGATCCGGTGCGACATTTCGTCGGTTGCTTCCTTACCGACGCGAAACACCGAAGAGTCTTCGTACACTTCGCCCGGCAACCGATCGGAGTAAATGGTGAACGCGACCGACACGGCCGACATCGTGCCGGTCAGCTTGCTGTCGACGCCCGGCAATCCCGTGAACATGTCCACGCACCACAGATGCACGCCGATGCCGTATGCGTCGGTGTGATCGACGAGCCTGTACGCGACCGAGTTGCTGACACTGTCCTTCACGGCGGAGCAGAAGTCGCCGCCGACCGGATCCGAGCAATGGCAGTCGACGAACACGCTCAGCTTGCTTGCGTCATCGCCGGCCGCGCGTCCATCGGCGGGAACGATAAGCAGAACGAGGGCCAGCATTCCGATTGCCGTTGCGATTTTCAGTTTCAAAGTAGGGAGCAGGTTAGCCGAGTCCCGCCGATCCGGGCAAATGCTGCATTTTAAACATCGCGACAGCGCCCCTGCCGCATGATAGAGTTGGACGTTATTCTCACTCAGGGGAGTTCGAAACATTATCCGATGATACTGAAGATGAAACAGCCGGGGCGAAAACGCCCTCAATCCGCCTGGCGTATCGTTCCCGCTATAGCCGCCGCCGCCCTCGTATGCACCGCCGCCGCATCGCCACGCGCATGGGCCGACGATCCGAATACTGTCGTTGCCACGGTCGGCGATCACAAGATCAGCGAAAAGGACCTCGACGCGAAGGTGAAGCCGCAGCTCGAACAAATGCGCGCGATGCTTGAAAAGCGCGTCGATCAGCTGATCGCCGACAAGAGTTTCGACCTCCGCCGCCAGACGCTGGAGTCGATGACCGACGACTACCTGATTCAGCAGGCCGCCCGGCGCGACAACCTGAGCGTCGATGACTACATCAAGAAACAGTACACCGGAAAATCAGCCGTGACCGAAGCTGAAGCTCAGAAGTTCTACGATCAGAACAAGGGCTCGGGCACCGCGCCGTTCGCCGCGATCAAACCGCAGCTCATGGAAATGATGAACCGCCAGGCGCTGCTCCAACGCCTGCGCAAGGACCAGCCGGTGAAGATTTTGCTCGAGCCGCAACGCGTCGCGGTCGACAGCGCTGGCCATCCGACGCTCGGGCCCAAGGATGCGCCCGTGACGATTGTCGAGTTCACCGATTTTCAGTGTCCATTCTGCGAGCGGACGCAGGGCACCTTGAACGAATTGCGCACGAAGTACGGCGACAAGATTCGCCTCGTGCACATGGACTTCCCGCTGCCGTTTCATTCGCACGCGCTTGACGCCGCCAAGGCCGCGCGATGCGCCAACGAGCAGGGTAAGTTCTGGCCCTATCGCGACGCGCTGTTTGCCAATCAGAGCAAGCTGGCGCCCGCCGATCTGAAGACCACCGCGAAGACCCTCGGGCTGAACACGACCGAGTTCGACACGTGTTTTGCCAGCACCAAGTACGACAGCCAGATCAAAGCCGATCAGGCCGCCGGCGAGAAGGTTGGCGTGGACGGCACCCCGGCGTTCTTCATCGACGGCCGGCCGCTGACCGGAGCGCAGCCGACCCCGAAGTTCGAAGAGCTGATCGACGACGAACTGGCAACGGGCGGCGCCAACAAGCAGGCGTCAGCCCAGTAGATTTTACCTGGATGCGAGTACTTCAATCCGGCGTCGGCTCGATACCGGCGCCGGAATTTTTTTCTCCATCGAGGGAAGGGGAACCTGCGTCAGGGTTCACTTGCCTTCCTTGGTCGTTTAACCCTAAATTCATTCAGTACTGATCAATTTTATCCGGGGACTGGCGGGGTTCATCGATTTTATGGCGATTAGCTTTCCTTCGACCGAATATTTCGAGGCGCTCAAGGCGCAGATGGCCGCCAATGAGGAAAAATTCCGGCGGCTCGGGTTTATCGACACCACTTTCGGCGTCAGCGTCGGCGTCAACGGCAAGGCGCGCAATTTCGTGCTCGAGTTCGAGGTTTTCGACCTCAAGAACGTCAGCGAAGTGCCGGCGATCGATCTCAAGAAAGTCGATTTTCAAATCGAGGGCGACTCGAACGTCTGGCGCGAGATGATCGAGAATATCCGGCGCAACGGCGAGGCGGATTCTTCGCACGACATCAACACGCTCGCGCATTTCGGCGAGCGTCTGAAGATTGTTTATGACGATCCCGACGGCCACGACAAACTTTACCGCTTCATGGAATCAATCCAGGAATTTTTCGACCTGTCGAGCAAACTCGAAGTGAGTTTCAACTAAGGCGCGGAGGCGCTGCGACGATGGCATACCTATCGACTACGGATTTCGCCGAGGACAAGGACTTCATCGACAAATGGCTCTACACGATCAGGACCGGCGAGATGGACCTGTCGTGGATGAAGTCGGCGACTGAGAAAATCAGCCCCGAAGAAGCCAATCCGCGCCGCGGACTGACCTATCGCGACCTAAACGTCGGGACCTACGGCTACACCGATATCCCCGAGAAGGTTCGCAACAATCGATCATATGCACCGCGCGGCGCCGAGATTCCCGACGGCGTGCCAGATGCGCAGCCGTGGGTCTCGCGCAAGAGCGAGCTGTGGGCCTTCAACACCGAGAGCTACTACGAGGAAGCGGTGTCGCGGCAGTGGAACGCGACCACCGACATTCCGTGGGACCGCCTCGACGGCGTCGAGCTGCCCGAAGTCACCGGCAAGGCGCTGTCGCAGTTGATGACGTTTCTGACCGAAGTGGAAATGATCGCGACCGACACGCCGGCGATGTGGCTGCCGCGGCTCAATCCGGATTTTATCGAAGTGCGATCCTTTATCGCCGCGCAGGCGATGGACGAGGCGCGTCACGCCGAGGTCTTCCGCAAGCGTGCGCTGACGACGGGCTGGGGCCTGATGCAGGCGAGCCCGATCAACGAGATGGCGCTGAAGCATCTGCGCGACGCCGATTCGTTCAGCGAAATGTCGGTGGCGCTGCACCTGGTCGCCGAGGGCAACGTGCTGACGCTGTTCCGCTTCAGCGAGTACCTGTCACCGACCGACGTCGACAAGAAGATTTTCCGGCTCGTGATGCAGGATGAAGCGCGGCACGTCGGCTACGGCATGCAGCATTTCAAATACGTGCTCGAGCATTTCCCCGAGAAGCGCGAAGTGCTGCACGCGCATCTCGACGAGGCCGAAAACATTTCGTTTGCCGGCGCGGCCGCGACCGAGCTCACCGAGTCGTTTATTATCCTGGCCGGCGGCGGGCTGAAGAAAGAAAATATCGAGCAGGGCATTCGCGTAACGACGCAGTTCAATCTCAAGCAGATGCAGGAGCATTTCGAGCGGCTCGACAAGTGCGGGATGCCGGAACGTCGCGAACGCTCGAAGCTCTACCTTATGTATGAGATGGGACGCGCTGCAGCCGAGAGCGCAGGCATCAAGCTGAACTAGGTCTTTTAAGATCCGTCCCCCTCCCGCTGTGGGAGGGGCCTCTCAAATCTGGTTCCCCTTCCCGCGCGGGAAGGGGTTAGGGGTTAGGTTCTATGGCATTTTACGCTGACAAGGATTACACGGTTGACGAAACGGTCCTCATGGCCGCGCAAAAGGTCATGGAGGGAAACCTCGGCCTGCACTGGTACGACGCCAAGACCGAGCGCATCAGCGGCCGCCCGTCTGATCCGAAGCGCGGACTTACCTACCAGGATCTCAACGTCGGCACCTACGGCTATACCGATATTCCCGAGGACGTGCGCACGAGCCAGTCGATGGTGTCGCGCGGGAGCGAGAAGGTCGGCAAGCTGCCCGACATGGGCTACGTCGTCAATCGCAAGTCAGACGTATGGTCGGACAACGTCGCGGAACTTTACGAAGAGGTGAAAGCGCGGCGCTGGGTCCCGGCCACCGATATCGCATGGGGCGAACTGCACGCGCATCCGCTGCCGCCCGAGCTCGAGATGGCCTGCGCGCAGCTCTACACGTTCCTGCAGGAATGCCAGATCGTGTCGATGGACTTCCCGTCGAAGTGGGTGCCACTCATCAACCAGGACTTCCTCGAGCAGAAGAGCTGGATGTGCGCGCAGATGCTCGACGCGTCGCGCCTGTTCGAGGTGTTTCGCAAGCGCGCGCTGTTCGGCGGCGCGGGACTTGGACGCGCGAGCGCCACGGCGGAGCAGGGACTCAAGGAATGGCTGTGGGCTGATCACTATCCGCAGGGATCGGTTTCGATAAACATGTCGCTGGCCGGATTTCTGCTCGTGCTGTATCGGCAGGTAGCAGCATTCTCGCCGACCAACGTCGATCGCAAGATCATGCGCTACGCGATGCAGGATGCCGCGCGCCAGACTGCGTACGGCCTCGGCCAACTGCGCTATCACTTGAAGCATCGCCCGCTCGAAGTGAACACGATGGAAGCGTACCTCGATCACACCGAGCACGCGCTGCTCGGATTGATCGGCAGTCCCGAGCTGCTCGAGCCGATGATCATCATATGCGGCGGCGGACTCGAAAAGGCGCAGGTCGACAAGGGCCGAGTCGCAACCGCGAAGTTCATCAAGCTGGTAGTGAAAGAGTACATGGAGCGAATCGCAGCTGCCGGCCTCACCGGCCACAGCAAGCGCAGCAAAATCCCGGCAATGATCGACCGCATCTCAGCGGCCGCCTAGCCTCTCCCTGTCAGGGAGAGGCCGCCGCAGCGCGGCGGGTGAGGGTCCAAATTCCGGGATGCCTTTTCGACGTATTTTCTGCTTCCCGCCCCCCTGCTAAACTCTCGCGCATGCCAAATCGTAGTTCTGCTGTGACCACCGGCGCGCCGGTGGCGCCCGACTGTTCCTCCGCGGAACCGGCTGGCGCTCCCGACGAACCAGACCAACGAAGCCGCGGTTTTCTCGGCCGGATCTTCGACCGCATAGTTCCGCCGACTGCCCTGGTTCGCTTCCTCGGCTACGTCCGCCCGCATCTATGGCTGGTGGCCGGCGGCTCCGTGATGGGTATCCTGAAGTTCACGCTGCCGCTCGCGTTTCCGCTCGCCTTCAAATACGTCTTCGACGTTCTGCTGGTTCCGCAGCCGCATCCCGAGCAGCTGAACTCGATGATCGACCGCTGGTGCATCGCGATTGCCACCGCACTTCATCTTGGCGCGGGATCGTCCGCCAAGCTCGAAGCTTTGACCGCTGCGCTGTTCGCGCTGTTCATCGTGCAGGCGATCGCGACCTACTACCGCAACTACTGGGCGAGCATGGCGGGTCATCGGCTGATCTTCGACCTGCGCTATGCGCTCTACAAACATATGCAGCGGCTGTCGCATTCGTTTTTCGATCGCACGACTTCGGGCGCGGTGGTCTCGCGATTCATCTCCGACATCTCGATGGCGCAGAATTTCGTCGGCTCGGCGATGATCAACATCTGGATGGACGGCGTGTCGCTGGGCTTCGTGGTCTGGCTGTTGTTCTCTCTGAACGTGCGGCTGGCGTGGATCTCGCTCATCATCGTTCCATTTTACGTCGCCGTGATCAGGATTCTGTCGCCGCGAATCAAGGAGACGAGTCACGACCTGCAGGAAGTGGTCGAGGAATTTTCCGGCGAGCTGCAGGAGCGCGTCGCCGGAATCTCGACGGTCAAATCGTTCGCGCGCGAGGCCGACGAGGCGCGCCGCTTCCATCAGCGCACGACCGAGATGTACGACCTGACGATCGAGAGCGTGAAGCTTTCGTCAACCCATCAGATGTTCACCGAGTTCATCTCGCGCGGCGCACCGCTGATCGTCGTCTGGGCGGGCGCGCTGATGATCATGCACGGCAAAATGACGATCGGAACCGTGGTCGCGTTCTTCGGCCTTCTTCCCGCGCTCTACCTGCCGCTGCAGCGATTTTCCGAGTTGTCCATCATTGTGGCGACGGCTCTGGCAGCCATCGAGCGCATCTTCGCGTTCTTCGACGAGACGCCCGAGGTGCACGACCGGCCCGGCGCGCCGGCGCTGAAAGTGAAAAGCGGCCTGGTCGAAATCGAACACCTGAGCTTCGGCTACAAGCCGCTCGACGGCGGTCCGATTCGCATCACGCTCGACGACGTGAACCTCGCCGTGCCGGCCGGGACAACGGTTGCGCTGGTCGGCAGGTCGGGCGCCGGCAAGACCACGCTCGCGAGCCTGATCCCGCGCTTCTACGAGCTGGCAGGTGGCAGAATCCTGATCGACGGCATCGACATCTCGACCGTGACGCTCAAGTCGCTGCGCGATTCGATCGGCATCGTGCCGCAGGACGCGATTCTGTTCAGCGCGTCGATTCGTGAGAACGTGCAATATGGCCGCCCCGGCGCGCCCGACGTGAATGTCTGGCGCGCACTCGAGCAGGCCAACATCCGCGACTTCGTCGATTCGCTGCCCGACAAGCTCGACACGATGATAGGCGAGGGCGGCGTGCGGCCTTCGACCGGACAGCGGCAGCGCCTCGCGCTCGCGCGCGTGTTCCTGAAGAACCCGCCGATTCTGATTCTCGACGAAGCGACCTCGGGACTCGATTCCGAAGTCGAGAACCTGATTCACGATGCAGTGCGCCGCCTGATGAAGGGGCGGACGTCGTTCCTGATTGCGCATCGGCTCGCGAGCGCCGTCGACGCGGACGTGATCGTCGTGCTCGATCGCGGGAAAATAGTCGAGGTCGGATCGCACGCGGATCTGGTGAAGCGCGCCGGCGTCTATGCGCAACTCTTCAACGAGCAGACGCGCAAGCTGCGGCTGACGCCCGATCATATCGCGCGTGCGCCCGGCTCGCTGAGTCCCGCGCCGGCCGATGAAGATCGCACCGACTAGCGCCGCCTAAAATTTTGAAACCAGGAACAGGAACGCGGCGAAGAAGAGCGGCTCCGACGATCGCTATCTGGATGATTTTGGACGCCATGCTCCGCGGAGGAGCCAGCGACTGATCGTTGGTCTGATAAGTGATCGTGACCGGGCCGCTATGCGTCCGATCTGCCGTGCCGAAAACGTGCGGCGCGTTGGTGATCGCCAGCACGTTGATCCGGCCGCTGGCGTCCGAGAGCCAATCTTCGTAAGGGTCGGCGGTGGCGAATTGTTTCCTGAAGACAGTCATTTCCGCACCTCTGGCCAGATTGCCCTCTCGCAGACCGTGAGAGCAGGCGTAATCTCCATCAAGCTCAATTGAACCCATTTGTCAATTACGCAAGTCTTCGCACGCCTGGTTAATCCTGACGCTATTGCCGGGAATAGAAAACGTAAAACAGAAGCGACAGAGCGCACAGCATCCAGAGTCCCGCATGGACCTCGCGCGCGCGGCCGGCCGCGAGCTTGAACAGCGGATACAGCACCAGGCCGGCCGTGATGCCGACGCCGATGTTGTAGGTGAAGCTCATCAGCGCGATGACGGCGAAGGCGGGAATCACTTCGGTGTAGTCGTTGAAGTCGATCTTGACGACCGACTCGATCATCATCGCGCCGACCAGGACCAGGGCGGGCGCATAGGCGGTGGCCGGAATCGCGGCAACCAGCGGCTCGAAGAACAGCGACAGCGCGAACAGTATCGCGACCACGACCGCGGTCAACCCCGTGCGCCCGCCGACGTGGACGCCCGCCGCGGACTCGACGTACGCGCCGGAAGTGGTGGTGCCGACGAGGCCCGCGAACATCGTCGCGATCGCGTCGGCGAGCATCGGACGCTCGATCTGCGGCAGCGTGCCGTTGGCGTCGAGAAATCCTGCGCGCGCGGAGACGCCTATTAGCGAGCCCATCGTGTCAACCAGTGTCATCACGAAGATTGTCAGCATGACGGGGAAGAATCTGAAGCTCAACGCGGAGCGCAGGTCGAGCGCCAGCACGATCGGCGCCGGATTCGGCGGCATCGAGATCCATGCCGGCGGCGGCTTGGCGACGCCGGTTACGAACGCGATTGCGGCGGAGACAAGAATCCCCAGCAGGATTGCGCCGGGCACGCGGCGGATCAGCAGAATCGCGATCAGGATGAAGCTGATGATCGCGACTTCGACCGACGGCATCGCGAAATTGCCCAGGCGCACCGGCGCGCCGGGGATTCCGATGGCGACGATGCCGCATTCGTTGAGCCCGATGAAGCTGAGGAACAGCCCGATGCCCACGCCGAAGCTGTAGGAGAGGCCGGGCGGCAGCGAGTCGGTGAGCCAGCTTCGCACGTGCACGACGGTCAACACCGCGAACGTCGCGCCGGCGATGAATACGCCAGCGAGCGCGGTCTGCCAGCTGTAGCCGAGAACTTTTACGACGGTGAAGGCGATGAACGCGTTCTCGCCCATGTACGGCGCGATCGCGAACGGGCGATTGGCGTAAAGACCCATCACCAGCGTGCCGACCACCGCGGTCATCACCGTCGCGACCATCGAAGGTCCTTCGGGGATGCCAGCGGCTTTCAGAATCGCGGGGTTGACGGCGATTATGTAGGACATGGTGACGAAGGTGGTGATTCCCGCCACCACCTCGCGGCGAAACGTGGTGCCGGCGGCCTCGAGTCCGAAGTAATTGGCTATCCGCGATTGCAAAGAAGGCGTCCCGCGCCGATGCGCGACGCCTGAATTACCACGTCGCGGCGAGCACATGCCACAAGTATGCGCGCAAACGCGGTTTGCTATATAAAAAGCGAATCCCGGACATAGATTCGTAAAAGAGTGAGGAGATGAAAGAAGAACAACTCGAGAAGATTTCCCCGGCCGCAGAACCACTTGCGAACGGGCAAGCGGCCGCAAAGCCACCGGCGGCTCCGAAGCCATCCTCGCCGAAAGCCGGTGACGGCGCCGACGCCAGCGGCCGCCGCGAAGCCATCGACGGCCCCGAAACCACAGGCACCCGCGAAGCCGGCGGCGCCGAAGCCGGCGGTCGAGCAAGCCACGCGCCCCCAAAGCCGATTGCCGCAAAGCAGCCGCGGCGCCGAAACCGGCGGCTCCCGCAAGACGGCGGCGCCAAAGTCGATCGTCACGCTCGCGGTGGATGTTGGCGGCACCGGAATCAAGTCGGCGGCACTGGACGAGAAGGGCAAGATGATCACCGAGCGGCAGAATATTAAAATGCCGCATAACGCGACGCCGAAAAAGCTGCTTGCGATTATCGCGGAGCTCGCAAAGCTTGCGGGCGACTTCGACCGCGTATCGGTGGGATTTCCGGGGGTCATCAAGAATGGCGTCGTGTACACCGCCCCAAATCTCGGCAAGGGCTGGGAAAATTTTCCGCTCGAGGCGGCGTTGAAGAAGAAGCTCGAGCGGCCGGTGCGAATCGCCAACGACGCCGACGTGCAGGGACTCAGTTGCGTCACAGGACATGGCGACGAACTGGTCATCACGCTCGGCACGGGCTTCGGATCGGTGCTGTTCGTGGACGGCCATCGGATGCATCTCGAGCTGGCGCATCATCCGTTTCACAACGGGAAGACCTACGAAGACGAGCTCGGCAACGAGGCGTTCCTGAAGAGGGGCAAGAAGAAATGGAACAAGCACCTGCGCGAAGCGATTGACGAGCTGGCGAAGACCTTCAACTACGACCGGCTGTATATCGGCGGCGGCAACGCGGCGGCAATCAACTTCGAGCTGCCGCCGAACGTCAAGGCAGTGAGCAATACCGACGGCCTGCTCGGCGGTATCAAGCTGTGGCAGGATGAGGCCGCCGCAAAGAATGACGTTGGATCGATAGACCTTTTGAGATCTCCGGCAATGCCGTATATCATTGCCAATGCATACGGTCGTCGAGACACCGTCCTATCTGGCTGACGCCAAAGCTAGTGGCCGACAGAGCGCGAAAGGGAAACGGTGGTCGAGACTGTCGCCAGCGATCCCCTTGCTGGCGACGAGATCAGCGGTACTGGTGCTGCCCGCAAGGTCCGCGTCGCGGGGCGTGGCAAGGGAAAGAGCGGCGGCTATAGAGTGATCACATTCTATTCCGGCAAAGACCTGCCGGTGTTTTTGTTGGCCATCTATCGCAAGGGAGAGAAAGCAAACCTGAGCAAAGCG
Source organism: uncultured delta proteobacterium (assembly GCA_963747845.1). GTDB lineage: Bacteria > Desulfobacterota > Binatia > Binatales > Binataceae > Binatus. Next base: position 165,130 of record CAVVGR010000009.1, on the reverse strand, counting down.
GAACGCAACGAGTTGAAGGGAATTTTGGGAGATATCGTCCTGGAATACAGAAAGAGGGCGAGGCGCCATGTCTAAGATCGGTACAAGGCTGATCAAGGCAGCGAGGGAAGCTCGTGCTATCGCGCGCGTAGAAATCACCGATGAGTTCTTCGTGCATGTGCCGGACGGCGTCGACGTTGAGGCGCTGCGAAAAAAGCTGAGGTGCTCGCAAGCGGAATTTTCCCGCCGGTTCGGCCTTGCGATCGACGCGGTGCAGGATTGGGAACAGCATCGCCGAACGCCGGATAGCACAGCTCGCATATTTTTGACCGTGATTGCGCGCGAACCGGAAGCGGTGGGCCGTGCCCTGGCGCGAGGATCGAAACAGGAGAGCGGTGATAGCGCGATAAACGCGCGGGTGTTGCGATGGGCTTCCTGCTGGCTGGAGCGACTGGCGCGATGGCATTGCCGCTGATTCGTCGTCTAAAGGATGCCGGTCATTTGGTGTTTGGACTCGCGCGCTCGGCGGAGTCGGCGCGGGCAGTGGCTGATGCGGGCGCTGGTGCGGTCATCGCCGATGCGCTTGACCCGGTCGCGGTCAGAGCCGCGATCGCGCGCATTCGGCCCGACGCCATCATCAATGAGCTGACTGCGCTGCCCCGCCATTACACGCCGGCGGAAATGAAAGCCGCGGCCGCCCGCGACGCCAAAGTCCGCATCGAAGGAAACGCCAACCTGCTCTCGGCGCTGAAGGATGCGGGCGTACGCCGTTACATTCTGCAGTCGTCGGGATTCTGGTACGCACCGGGCGCGGGACTCGCCGATGAGTCCGCGCCGTTTGCGATTGACGCGTCGCCCGCAGTGTCAGCCGGCGCTCGCAGGTACCTGGGACTGGAGTCGGAGGTGACGCGGACCGCGGATGCGGAATGCGTCGTGCTCCGATACGGATTTTTCTATGGCCCCGGCACCTGGTACAGCGCCGACGGCGACATCGGTGAGCAGGTCCGTCAACAGCAGCGCCCGATCATCGGTGCCGGTGAGGGCGTGTCGAGCTGGGTACATATAGATGATGCCGCGGCGGCAACGGTCGCGGCGCTCGACTGTGCACCGGGCTCTTACAATGTAGTCGACAGCGATCCCACTCCTCAGCACGTATGGCTGCCCGCCTTTGCGCGCTCGGCCGCAGCGCCGGAGCCGCCCCATGTCACGGAGCAAGCGGCTTTGGAAACGCTCGGCGCCGATGCCGTCTATTACGCGACGCGGCTGCGCGGCGCCTCGAATGCGAAGGCGACGCGCGAGGCGGGTTTACACCGCGACCGCCAAGTGGTTGCACGAGAGCTGAACAGTCGCGCCGCCGGCGCGAATCCGATAAATCCATAATCTCAGGAGGGGTGGCCGAGTGGTTGAAGGCACCGGTCTTGAAAACCGGCAGGGATGAAAGTCCCTCGTGGGTTCGAATCCCACCCCCTCCGCCGGCGAGTCTCCGATGCAGAGAAATTAAGGCTGCAGATCACGAACTGCCCGCGCGCACGGCGACTTTGAGCCAGAAGTCCCGCAGAGAAATCTCCATCGCTCACGATGTTGCGACGATTGGCGAGATTCTCTCTATATCGACATTTCGAAGGGGACTTTGGAGTTTCGCATCGGGGCGTGAGCGGGCGCGCGGCCTGGAGATCAGTGTTCAGCGCGATTGGCGCCGAAACGCCAACCTTCTTGGACGGGGCAGGTCTGGCGTGAGAAATGCGCCAGTCCAACCGCAGCCCGCCGCCCGGTCGGCTGCTCGCTTCGGCGCCATCTGACTATAGCCGAGTCATGCGGCCCGCCTATCGGGTTAATTTTCGCCTTGATTGCCTGACAGGTCGACTAGTTGCCTGTCAGGCATATCTCTTGCAAAGTGCCTGTCAGGCAAGAAATCACTTCTGCTCGGGCGGACCGCGCCTGAAAAAAGTGGTCAGGAGAAGCACACGCGATGGAAAACAAAGATACGCTTACGGGATTGCGCGCCAATTGCCTGGGCTTTAGTGGAGTCACGGCGATGGCGATAACTCTGATTTCGCCGACGATGACGGCTGCTCTAATTATCCCATTGATGTATAGCACTGCGGGCAATGCAGGCTGGCTGGCGTATTTGTTTGGCACGGTTATGCTGCTGTTCGTCGCGTTGAACCTTAACCAATTTGCCCGCCGGTCAACTTCGGCCGGTTCGATGTACGGCTACAGCGTTATGGGTCTGGGCACCACCACGGGCAACGTCGCTGGCTGGTGCTTGATCTGGGCGTACCTGTTTATCGGTACGGCCGGGATGACGGGCTTCACGATCTTCGCGAGCACGCTGTTCGGAATGGCCGGCGTTCACGTACCCCAGATGGCGCTCTTTGTGGTCTGCGCGGGAAGTATCTGGTATCTCGGATACAAGGATATCCGGCTCTCCAGCGGTCTGATGCTGGTAATCGAGGGACTATCCGTCGCCCTGATCCTGCTGCTCTGTAGCATCGTGCTGTTTGGCCAGAAGTCGGTTTTCGATGCCAATCAGCTGACGCTGCAGGGAGGATCATTCTCGGGAATCAGCCTCGGGGTGGTCGTCGCCATCTTCAGCCTCGTGGGGTTTGAGTGTGCGACCGCTTTTGGCGAAGAGGCAAGGAATCCTTTGCAGACTATTCCGCGAGCAGTGATCGTTAGTCTGCTCCTGACCGGGGTATTCTTCGTATTTGTCACCTATACCGAGGTCCTGGGTTTCACGGGGTATAAGACGACCCTCGATAAGATCGACGCACCACTCAACGTGCTCTCCGACATGATGAATGTCGGCTGGCTCAAGGTGCCGATCTCGGCCGGGGCGATGTTGAGTTTCTATTCGCTGGCGTTGTCCTGCATGAATTCGGGCGCGCGCATCCTTTACCCGATGGGACGGCTCGGCGTTTTTCATCGCGCGGTCGGTAGTTCGCACGACCAAAATGAGACTCCGCACGTCGCAGTCACCTTGATGGCAATACTTATCTTCCTGTCCGCGACAATTTTGACCGTGGTTTTCAAGCTCGACATTCTCGACGCCTTTAACGACGCCGGCACCTTCGGCGCATTCGGATTTCTCGGAGGTTACTTTCTGATTTCCCTCGCGGCGCCGGCTTATTTGAAGCGGACCGGCATTTTACGAGGACGAGATATAGCACTCTCTGCAGCGTCCGTAGCTTTACTGCTGGTTCCCGCGGTCGGCAGCGTTTATCCAGTACCGTCGTGGCCAGTGAACATTTTTCCCTACATCTTCGTGGGATATGTGCTGATCGGTATGGGTTGGTTTATGATGCTACGTCGCCGAACTGGATTTACGGAACAGGTGCGTCAGACCGTCTACGTCGAGCATGCTCCCTCAGCTGGGGCTGAGGCGCCGCTCAAACCTGCGCGCTCGAGCGTGACGGCGGCGTGAGCACGGCCGCCAGGCGGCGCGAATCGGTCCGTCGTCTGAAGCCGGCGGCCGGTTTCGTTTCCCTGCTTATCTAAGGAGAGGCGCTGCATGAGCGTGGCGGGAGTGGTCGGTTCGGTAGGAGCATTATGGCGCTATCCGGTGAAGTCGATGATGGGCGAGCGCGTTGAAACGGCGGTTGTGACCGAACGCGGCATCCTTGGCGATCGTGCATATGCTTTGGTCGATGAGAGCACGGGCAACTTGGGTAGTGCGAAGAACCCCCGCAAATGGGGGTCCTTATTGACCTGCAAGGCGCGTTTCGTGGAGCCTTCGAGTCGGATGAGACCATGCCGCCCGCCCTGATTACGCTGCCCGATGGCGTTTGCCTCCGGACTGACCGACCCGAAACTGCCAGGATCCTGGGCGAGTTTCTGGGTCGCAAAGTCACTATAGCCTGCGGCGGCGCCTCGAGACCGCACGTCGAGAAATATTGGCCGAACGTCGATAACCTCGCGCATCGCGATGAGCTGACGCACGAGGCGATCCTGGAAAACAGCTTTTTCGATGGCGATCCTGTACACATCTTGACCACTGCGAGCCTGAGCGCTCTTACCGCACTGTATCCGACCGGCTATTTCGACGCGCGACGGTTCCGGCCGAATATCGTGATCTACACGCCGCCGGACCAGCGCTCATTTGTTGAGAACGATTGGGTGGGTCACACTTTGGCGATCGGCCCGCACGTCCGCTTTCATATCAAACGTCCTACTCGCCGCTGCGTCATAACCACGCTGGCGCAGAGCGAATTACCACGCGACCTCGGCATTCTAAAGACCGCTGCGCAGTACAATGCCGCCAGCGTCGGGGTGTATGCGACCGTGCTGCGCGGCGGCGTGATCGACGAGAACGCCGAAGCGTTTCTGAACTGATCGCGATGCTGGTGCGGGCGCGCCGAGTTTCATCAAGCGCCGGGATCGCCGATGCAGGAAGTGTTTCGCTAAGCGCTACGGCTTGGCCGCGCGCGCGAAGAAAACAAAATCCAAGAAGTAGCGATTGCGGCGAGATCAGCGACCGGACTCGACCGAGTTCGGTCGCTTTTTGTTTCGAGTGTCGTGAATCGCTTTTGCGAAGTCGTCGCGTATAGCCGAATAGATGCTTTTTCCCTGCGAATAAGTCAGCCAAGTTCGGGCCCGAATTCTGCCCACCGAATCGTGAAGGGTCTCGAGGGTTCGAATCTCCCCCCCTCCGCCGGGAAGCAGGTCGCCTTCGCGGCATCGGGAGCAAAAAATAGACGGACGCAAAATCGCAAGCGGTCACGGCAGCTCGGCACAACTTACCTTTTCATCAGAATCTCTTGCCCGTTTTGATAGCCGAGAACGGAGGTCAGTATCGAGCAGCCTATGAATCCGTTGGCCGGATCACGAATGTACGCCAGGTAATCGGCCGCCGATTCTTTCTCGCTATTGTCGCTGATGATGATGCTGCCGCTCGCAAGGCGTGGAGCGAGCAATCTGCATATCGGCAGATAATGCGCCTTGGTACCGTCGAGGAATAACAGGTCCACGCGCTCCGGCAGGTTCGTCCGAAGGCTTTCGAGCGCATCGCCCTTGCGAATTTCGACCCATTCGTCCAGGCCGGCGGCAACGAGATTTCGATGCGCTTGTTCGGCCTTGTTCGGTTGAAATTCTGTCGTGATGATTTTGCCCCCGCCATTATCCTGCAACGCCGCCGCCATGAATATTGTGGAAATGCCAAATGACGTTCCGAACTCGACGATCGATCGAGCGTGCGATATCCGAGCGACGAGATACAAAAATGTGCCAAAATCCGGCAGCACCGGCAGATACACTCCGCTCATCTTCTCGTAGAAACCCGGATCACTGTCGTCCAGCCCTTGTTCTCCGGCCGCCTGCAGCATGGGCAAGTCTGTTGTGATTGCGTCGTTGTACAGGTGCTCAAGTACTGCTTGAACTTTCGGTGCGAAATTCGGTCTCAATAACGGCGTGGACATCGGCATTTCTCCTCGGGGGCTTCAAAATGCTCGCGCTGAAATAAAATATGAGCTATTTTTCAGTTTCACAACTCGCATTTTGTTGTGCGAATTTTGGTGGAGCAGATGACGTGCTAACGCCTCGGAAACAGCCGATTCAGAAGCGTTCGATTGCCACGGTGGCCGCCATCCTTGAGGGCGCGGCTCAGGTTTTGGAGCGTGATGGAAGCGATGGCTTCACGACCAATGCCATAGCCGAGCGGGCTGGGGTCAGTATCGGCACGCTGTACCAATACTATCCTGATAAGAATGCGATCGCGGCGGCGCTGAGCCGCGCTGTTAGAAGCGCTCTGGTAGAGCGTATCGCGAGCGCTGTGGAAGCGGCGCAAGGACTTTCATTAAGGGAAGGACTGCATCTTCTTGTCAATGCCGCCCTTCAAAGCGACGCCGCGCGTCCTCGTTTCGCGCGGGCGCTCGATGCGCTTGAAGCTCACCTGGGACTGGACGAGGAGGAGGGCGCGGCCATCTATCGCGAACTGGCGGCGCAAGGTGCGCAATTTCTTAAGGCGAAGATCCCTCGATCCTCACTCACCAAACTTTCCGCCGCGGCTGACGACATGCTCGCAGTCACGAACGCCCTTGCCGATGCGGCGCTGCGTCGAAACAATCGCATCGGAGATGATCTCATTGAAAGAATTGTATCCCTGTCGCTGGAAGTTCTTCGCAGTCACCTACAACTCTCGCCGCACCTGTCACTGTGAAGGTTGATAGGACGCGGCACCTCGGCGATTCCAAAGTCTACCGCGAATGGCTTGGGTCGCCCTGGATTTACTTCTGCGGTTCACCCGGTTGCTGACGGAATCTGCGCGCGCAGTTCCTTGACGACATCCTTCGCGACGCTGGCGAAGATCGTTTTCCACGCTCCAATGGTATAGGCACCGCCAAACGACACGGTCCGATGCGCATCGACTGATCCGACCAGTTTTCCACTGACGCTGTCCTTCAGCTCGCAATGAAGCGTGATTACCGTGCTACCCCATCCGGGAAGCAACCATCGCTTGAACGCGTCGCCCTCGTCGTATTCGACGATCTTGGTGGCAATGATCAGATGGTCGCCCTGCTGGCCTTTCGTCCAGAGCAAATTTTCGCCTTGCAATTGTTCACTGAGCGCGTCGGTGAACATCTGCTGCAGATCGACGTCAAAGGTCTTGCCGGTTTCATTGGTCACCGGGCCGACTTCGATGCGGGTGTCGGCCTTGGGCACAAAGGTCGGCTCAAATTCCGCACTGTGGCTCACCGAGCCGCATCCGCAACTTACGATCGCCAGACTAAAGAGCAGGCACGACGCTAACAGGTGCTTCGGTAACCACGCGAATCCAGTCATGGCGGCTGTCCTCGAAGTTGAGTCGTCTATTGTTCGACCTTCCTCACCAGTTGCGCTTGAAGTTCCTGAGTCTTTTCACCCTTAAGGTCCAGTTCGTGCTTCCATTGCTCATATCCGGGAGCTTGGAGTGTGATCTCAAAATGGTTGTTGCGATAAACTTCTTGCGGCTCCAGCGTCGTTTCCGAATCAACCGGAATCGCACTGAAGGGCAAATAGACTCCAAGACTGATCAGGGTCAGGAACATGGCCAAGCCGGGTTGGGTGTCCCACAGAGTGACTTTCTTGGTGCTGCGCACGACCTCCTGTTCGTACTGCAACGGATATAAAAGCGGAGTCACTCCAACGTAGCGGTTGTCAATATTGACGCTGCCGGACGGACTACTTTGCAAGCTTAATTGGGTCTGTTCAGTCCGGTAGTACGAACCCTGGTCGACCGTTTGCGTTGAGCAAGCACTCAGGAGAAGCAGGCCCGCGGCAATCCACGCTCGCGTCGCGCGCATCGTCGCGATCGCGTCGCGTCTATGTGGTAGCGGCTGAGAGATCGCTTTGGAGTTGCTGAGACACCCCACCCTATCCGGTGCAACGCTTTGGTTGACCCCAATCGGTGACATTCGGAATCCCCCCGTTCCGATCATTTCGCGCGAACCTCTGACTTCGTCTCGCGATAAGTCAAGTACCCCTTGAATTTAGCAGGCAGTCTGAAGTTTCGCGCAGCCCATAAAGGATCGCTAGACCGCCTCGTGGCGCAGGCGCGCGGCGGACTCTTCAGTCGAACATCGAAGATCTGTTTACGCACAGTCGGTACAAACTTTGGCTGACTGGCCATAGTGGAGCTGTGAAATTCCCGTTAATCTTTGCCGGATGCGCGCTTGTGCGTGCTTCTGATGTCATACTGCTGCGGGACCGATGATTGAATTTCCGCCTCGCGCTGCGCTTGCGGCGTCGCGCGAGGCCAGGATTGGGCGCGCATGAACTCCGTTTACAGTGCTGCTAATGCTTTTCTTCTCGTTTACGTCGGCTTGTTCCCGATCATCAACCCTATCGGCGGCGCGCCGATTTTCCTCGGCCTGACCCGACACTGCACCGACCCGGAACGCAACGCACTTGCGCTTCGAGTGGCGACCAACAGCTTCTTCCTGCTGCTCGGTTCGCTGCTGGTAGGTTCATACGTGCTCGAGTTCTTCGGCATCACCTTGCCGATACTGCGGGTCGCCGGCGGACTCATCGTGGCTGCCACCGGTTGGAACCTGCTGCAGGCAGGCGATGGGGACGACGAGCGGAGCGCCCACAAGCCTGTCATACCGACCGACGCGTTTTATCCGCTCACGATGCCGATCACGGTCGGCCCGGCTCGATCGCAGTAGCCGTCACGCTCGGCAGCCAGCGGCCGAGCGGGGACTTGACCACGCCGCGAGGCGCGCTGACCCAGCTCGCAATACTCGGCGGCGCGGCGATCGCTGGCGTCATCGCGACCGCCGTGACGATATATGTGTGCTACCGATTCGCCGAGGAACCGGTCGAAGCGCTCGGCGTGCAGGGCACCAACGTCCTGGTGCGGCTGTCGGCTTTCATCCTGTTCTGCATCGGCATCCAGATTGTCTGGGACGGCTACAGCGTGCTGGCCCATGTTGCGGGAGCTGAGTTAGTCGGTAAGCTTGTCACGTTCTGATCGACGCGGCTTCGTGCATCGCAGCAGCCGCGCTCCACATAAACTTTGGAGAAAATAGAATGTCACTTCACAAAAAGCATAACCCCGATCGGAAGATGCTCGACGTTATCCATGCTTCCAACGATCCTTCGCTGTCGGTTCCAAAACATCAGATTCCGCGCGAGGAGCGCTCGCCGCGAACCGCTTACGCGCTTATCCACGATGAGCTGCTGCTTGATGGCAATTCGCGGCAAAACCTTGCGACCTTTTGCACCACCTGGATGGAACCCGAGGTGCAGGCGCTGATGGCCGAGTGCATCGACAAAAATATGTGCGACAAGGACGAGTATCCGCAGACCGCGGAGATCGAGGCTCGCTGCGTTCATATTCTCGCCGATCTTTGGAATTCGCCCGACGGCTTGAACACCATCGGCTGCTCGACCACCGGCTCCAGCGAAGCGGCGATGCTCGGTGGCCTCGCGGCGAAATGGCGCTGGCGGGCAAAGATGAAGGCCGAGGGCAAACCCACTGACAAGCCGAACCTCGTTTGCGGTGCGGTGCAAGTCTGCTGGCACAAGTTCGGCCGCTACTTCGACGTCGAGGTGCGCGAGGTCCCGGTCGAAGGCGACAGGTTCCTGATGGGGCCCGGAGCAGGTGCTCGCGCGATGCGACGAAAATACCATCATGGTCGTACCGACGCTTGGCGTGACGATGTGCTGTCAGTACGAGCCGATACAGGAAATCGCGCACGCGCTGGACAAGCTCCAGAAGAACACCGGACTGGATATTCCGATGCACATCGATGCGGCCAGCGGCGGTTTTCTTGCGCCGTTTTGCGAGCCCGACCTCGCGTGGGATTTTCGCCTGCCGCGAGTCAAGTCGATCAACACTTCGGGACACAAGTTTGGCCTGGCGCCGCTGGGTGTGGGCTGGATAGTGTGGCGCGACCACGCGGACCTGCCGGAAGATCTCATTTTCAGCGTCAACTACCTGGGCGGAGACATGCCGACCTTTGCGCTGAACTTTTCGCGCCCGGCCGGTCAAGTCGTTTGCCAGTACTACAATTTTCTGCGGCTGGGTTTCGAAGGTTATCGGAAAATCCAGAACTCCTGTTACCAGACCGCGCAGCACCTCGCGGCCGAGATCGAGCGGATGGGACCATTCCAGATGATCCATGACGGGCATGGCGGAATTCCCGCGGTTTGCTGGAAGCTCAAAGAGGGCGTCGACCACGGCTTCACGCTCTACGATCTTTCCGATCGGCTGCGGGCGCGAGGATGGCAGGTGCCGGCGTACTCGATGCCGCCGAATCGCGAGGATCTCGTGATCCAGCGAATCCTGGTCCGCCACGGAGTGAGCCGCGATCTGGGCGACCTTCTACTGGAAGACATTCGCCGCTCGATTGCGATGTTCGAAAAGCATCCGGTCTCGCGGCCGCTCACCGAGAACGAGGCGGGCGGGTACAATCACAACTGAGGTTGGCGCGGCTAGCGGATTAACGGCGAGCGGATCGCGAGCGCTTTCGCGCCGGTGCAGTCTTGCCGCGGCGCGCCACCAGGTTCATCGCCTCGATCAATGCTGCGAACGCCATCGCCGAGTAGATGTACCCCTTGGGGATGTGAAAGCCGCCGCCCTCGGCCAGCAGGTTCATCCCGATCAGGAGCAGGAATCCCAGCGCCAGCATTTTGATCGACGGATGCCGATTGATGAACTCGGCGATCGTCGCCGCCACCATCAGCATGGTTGCGATCGCGACCATCACCGCGACGACCATCACCCAGATTTCATCCACCGTGCCGACCGCGGTGATCACGCTGTCGATTGAGAACACCAGGTCGAGCATGACGATTTGAATGATCACGCGGCGCAGCGTCGGTCGCGCGCCGGACTGCTCGGCATCAGCGTCGTGCGCACCTTCGAGTTGCTCGCTGATTCCATGCGCGGCCTTGTAGAGCAGAAAGAGTCCGCCGCCGATGAGAATCACGTCGCGCCACGAGACGCCGTGATCGCCGACGAAGAAAACCGGCTGCGTCAAATCCATCATCCAGCCGATGGTCGCGAGCAGCGCCATTCGCGCGACCAGCGCCAGCGCGAGGCCGATCCGGCGCGCCTGTACCCGCTGCCGCGCGGGCAGACGGTCGGCAAGGATCGCGATGAAGACGAGGTTGTCGATGCCGAGGACAATCTCGAGCACGATGAGCAATAGCAGGCTGCCCAGGATCTCGGTCTCGATCATCACGCGCTATCCTGACACGCTATCTTTGCTCGCGACAATTGCGCAGCGAAGGGACACGATGCCAGATTCACACGGAACTCCACCGGCAAGATCCAGCGCGCCGGTCTCAAAGCCATTGATCGATTCGCGCGCGGTGCTGGCGCTGCTGGTCCTGCTGAGCTTCATCGCCGGAAGCACCGACGTCATCAGCTTTCTCGGGCTCGACGGACTTTTCACCGCACACATCACTGGCAACCTGGTAATCCTGGCCGCGCACGTCGTCGTCCACGACCCGGCGACGATCGCGCCGATGCTGTCGGTTCCGGTCTTCATCATCGTGATCATCCTGACCAGAGTTGTGGCGGGCCGCCTCGAATCGATGGGCGTCGCCACACTTCGTCCGCTGCTGCTGCTTCAGTTCATCCTGATTGCCGGCTTTCTCGCGCTCTGCATCGCGGCCGGCCCGCGTATCGACCCGACCGGGACCAACGCGATCATCGCGGGCATGCTCGGCGTCGCGGCGATGGCGGTGCAAAACGCGCTCGTGCAATTCTCGGTCAAGGGAGCACCTTCGACCGCCGCGATGACGAGCAACGTCACGCGCTTCGCAATGGATATCGGCGAGTTGTGGAGCGGCGACAATCCGGCCGCTGTCGCCGAAGCGCGTCAGAATGTTTTCCGCATACTTGCCCGTAATCATCGGTTTCGCCGCCGGCTGCGCAATCGGCGCATTCGCCGAGGCCAGCTTCGGCATGAGATCGCTGGCGCTGCCCGCCGCCCTCGCGCTAGTGCGCATACGCCCTGGGATTTGCGGCTCAGGATCGCTGATACCAGGCTCGTCCGACCGCACCCGTCCTTACGTCACGTAGCGCTCTTATGATTTGATCCTGCGCGGGCAACCTCTGTTTTCATCGCCGCGAGGTGACACATGGCAAACACGCTCGATGATCGGATGCTGGGACTGGTCGATGCGTACTGGCGCGCGTCGAACTATTTGACGGTCGGTCAAATTTATCTGCGCGACAATCCTTTGCTGCGCGAGCCGCTGCGCGTCGAGCATATAAAGCCGCGCCTGCTCGGGCACTGGGGAACTTCGCCGGGTCAGAATTTCATTTACGTCCACCTGAACCGGCTGATTTGCGAGCGCGACGCCGACGTAATCTATATCTCGGGCCCTGGCCACGGCGGCCCGTCGCTCACTTCGCATACCTGGCTCGAAGGCTCGTACACGGAGGTCAACCCGAAAGTCACGCAGGACATTCGCGGAATGCGCCGGCTGTTCATGCAATTTTCTTCGCCCGGTGGCGTGCCGAGTCACGCGGGTCCGCATGTTCCGGGATCGATTCACGAAGGCGGCGAACTCGGCTACTCGCTGGTGCATGCGTTCGGCGCGGCGTTTGACAATCCGAAGCTGCTGGTCGCGTGCGTGATTGGCGACGGTGAGGCCGAGACCGCGCCGCTCGAAGGCGGATGGAAGGGGATCAAGTTTCTCAATCCGGTGCGCGATGGCGCCGTGCTGCCGATTCTGCATCTCAACGGCTACAAGATTGCAGGTCCGACCGTGCTCGCCCGCTGCAGCGACGAAGACATCCGCAAGCTGCTCGAGGGGCACGGTTACGATGTGCATTTCCTCGAGGGCGACGATCCGATGATGATGCATCAGGAGTTCGCGTCGATCCTCGACCAGTGTTACGGCGCGATTCGATCGGTGCAGGACGAAGCGCGGCGCAACGGCCTGCGTCAACTGCCGCGCTGGCCCGCGATCGTTTTGCGCACGCCCAAGGGATGGACCGGGCCGAAATACGTGGACGAGGTGAAGATCGAAGGCACCTTCCGCGCGCACCAGGTGCCGCTGTCGGGTGTGCGCGAGAATCCGGATCATCTGCGCATCCTCGAGGAATGGATGCATAGCTACCATCCCGAGGAACTGTTCGATGAGAACGGGCGGCTGATCGAGGAGCTGCGCGCGATCGCGCCGAAGGGCCGGCGCCGGATGGGCGCCAACCCGCACGCCAACGGCGGCCTCGTCACGATCTCGCTCGACATCCCGTCGTTCGCCGACTACGCGATCCCGCTCGAAGTGCCGGGTTCGGCGCAGGTCGAATCGACCCGTCCGCTCGGCAAGATGCTGCGCGACATTTTCAAACGCAACGCGCGCCAGGGTAACTTCCGCCTGTTCTGCCCCGACGAAACCAACTCGAATCGCCTCGGCGACGTCTTCGAAGTCGAGAATCGATGCCTCGTCAGCAACATCATTCCCGAAGACGATCATGTTTCGGCCGACGGGCGTGTGATGGAAGTGCTGAGCGAGCATTCGCACCAGGGCTGGCTCGAAGGCTACACGCTGACCGGCCGCCACGGGCTGTTTGCGACCTACGAGGCGTTCGCGATGATCGTCGATTCGATGGTCACGCAGCACGCGAAGTGGCTGAAGACCTGCGTCACCGAGCTGCCGTGGCGCAAGCCGATACCGTCGCTCAACTACCTGCTCACTTCCACCTGCTGGCGCAACGATCACAACGGCTTCAGCCACCAGGGCCCCGGCTTCATCGACACGCTGGTCACCAAGCAGGGCGTGATCTCGCGCATCTACCTGCCGCCCGACGCGAACTGCCTGTTGTCGGTCGCGGACCATTGTTTGCGCAGCAAAAATTACATCAACCTGATCGTGATCGATAAGCAGATGCACCCGGTGTGGCTCGATATCGACGCGGCGCGCGAGCACTGCTCGATGGGCGCGACGAACTGGCGCTGGGCGGGGACCGAGGACGGCAAGGAACCCGACGTCATCCTGTGCGCGGCGGGAGATATCGCGACCGAGGAGACGATCGCGGCGGCGTGGCTGTTGCGCAGAGACATCCCCGAGTTGCGCGTGCGGGTGGTCAACCTGGTCGACCTGATGCGCTTGTGGCCGCCCGATATGCATCCGCACGGGATGACGAAAGCTTACTTCGAGGAACTATTTACCCTGGATAAGCATGTTGTCTTCGCCTTTCACGGCTATCCCGGCGCCATTCACCAGGTGCTGCACGGCCGTCCGAATCCTCACCGCTTCCACGTGCGCGGCTTCGTCGAAGAGGGCACGACCACCACGCCGTTCGATATGCTGGTGCTCAACCGGACCAGCCGCTATCACTTATGCATAGAAGCGCTGCGGCGGCAGTCGCGGATCACCGACAAGGCGCACGAGGTTACCGCATATTACAATGAGGCGCTCGAGAAGCATCGCAAGCACGTGGTCGAGCATCTCGAAGACCTGCCCGAAGTGCGCAACTGGAAATGGGATCAGAACTAGCGGCGAGGACGCGTGACAATCTTGGCGAGCGAGCAGACCATCCTCTGCCTTAACGTCGGCTCGTCATCGTGCAAGTTCTCGCTCTACGAACGCGGCGGCAAGCTGCGTCGCCGCGGGCGAGGTCGAGCGGATCGGACTCACCGGCGGCGTGCTGCGAATGCAAGCCGGAGATGGGAAAACGATCGCTGAAGATCGGCGCGACTTTCCCGATCCGCGCCACGCGATCGAAGCCCTGTTCGATGCGATGAAACGTGAGGCGGTGCCCGAGGCCGCCGCCGTCGGCCATCGCGTAGTGCACGGCGGCGCGAGTCACATCGCGCCTGAGCGGGTCACGCCAGAACTGATGGCGGACCTCGAGCGGCTCATACCGTTTGCGCCGAATCATTTGCCGGGCGCGATCGCCGGCATGCAATCGATCGCAAGCCGCTTTCCCGATCTGCCTCAGGTCGCATGCTTCGATACTGCGTTCCATCGCAAGATGCCGCAGGTCGCAGAGCGTTTCGCGCTGCCATCTGCGTTCTATGACGAGGGCCTGCGCCGATACGGCTTCCACGGGATCTCGTGCGAGTACGTGATGCATGCGCTCGGGCCGTCGCGTCCGGCGCGTATCGTTATCGCCCATCTCGGCAACGGCGCGAGCATGACCGCGGTGCGCGACGGCGTTGGCATCGACACGTCGATGGGTCTCACGCCGACGGGCGGCTTCATGATGGGCACGCGCACGGGCGACCTCGATCCGGGAGTCCTGCTGTACCTGATGAACGTGAAGGGGCTGGACGCTCGGCAACTCGAGGACCTCGTCAGTCGTCGCGCCGGATTGCTCGGGGTCTCCGGCATCAGCTCGGATATGAAGACGCTGCTGGATCGGCGCGCAACCGAGCCGGCGGCGGCCATCGCTATAGAAATGTTTTGCTATCAACTGCGCAAACAGATTGGCGCATTCGCGGCCGCGCTGGGCGGCCTCGATCTGCTGGTCTTCACCGGCGGGATAGGCGAGCGCGCACCCGCAGTCCGCGCCGAAGTATGCGCCGGCCTCGGGCACCTTGGAATCGCGCTGGATCCTGGCCCTCAACGCGGCCAATGCGGAGACAATCAGCGAGGGCTCTGCGTCCTGCACGGTGCGCGTTATCTTGACCAACGAGAATCTGATGATAGCTACGCATACGCGGTCGCTGATCTTCGGCACTTGACTCGAGTTTCCCGCTGATCTTCCCTCGCCCGTTATTTTACGGGAGAGGTTAGGTGAAAGTTCTGCGAGCAGTTTCGCCTGCGGTTATGCGATCTTCGATTGGCGTTAGCTGATCGGAATATACGTCCCTTTGGTTATATTAGTAACCTTAAGCGGCGTTCCAAATAAACTTTATATTACTAGTCGTGCTAGCCTGATGACTGTGACAACTACAACATTGACTACAGCAGTGTATATCTCAACTATACTTCTACTCGGTAGTATGTACCTGAGTGCATGCGCCGTGTTTGTGCCGGTGGACGAGCCGGCGCCGACGACCGAGGTCTCCCGCACTACTACGACAACCCAGTCCAACGTTCCGGTTCCGACCACGACACAGCGGACCACGGTCACGCAAAGTAACGGCTACTAGTTCGCCACTCGTCACCCAAGTCTAACGGAGAGAATGAGAAAATGAATTCAATTCAGCGAATAGCAATCAGTATTGTCAGCGTTGCGGCCCTGGCTTGCGTTGCCGGATGCGGCAGCAGCACGAAAGAGGTCGACCGCACCAATTACATTACCGCCGCACCGCCGGCCCTCAAGTCGTGGAAGCCCCTCCCGTACAGGTACTTCCGCCGACTACGGTCTCCAGCACTTCGGTCGACAAGGCGAGCAACTCGAGTGAGTCGAGCGCTGGCGGTACGGTGGACAGTTCCAGCTCTCATCACAGTGAATCCACAACTGTGACTCCCACTAACTAGTTGGGAGAAGTGCCTTGATGAAAACTAATCGGGCTAGAATCATCCTGGCGACACTGATGGCCGGCTCGTTGATTGGGCTTGGCGTCAATGTCCGCGCAGACCCGGCGACATCGGAATCGTCGGACTCGGTGTCGCATGAGCACGACACCGTAAATGTCGCTAGCGATCATCATTACAACTCGCCTGCTGAGCGCGCGAACGACGCTCTGCTGATCACCGAGGTCAAACACGCGCTGGCTGAGGACGGCGTCGCCGACAACTATCCCGTGGCGGTCGATTGCGACCATGGCAAGGTGTTGTTGAGTGGTGTAGTCGGCTCGGCCCGCGACGCGAAGCACGCCGGCGACATTGCGGCGGCGGCACAGGGCGTCACTGGCGTAAAAAATCAGCTGACGTGGCATTAGGTAGCTGTCGCAGCCGAAAGAGTTAAACCACGATGTTGTTGCTAATTATCATCTTGCTGATTCTGTTCGGCGGCGGTGGCGGTTACCGCGCCTACCATCACGGCGGCAGGGACCCGGGCGGCCTGTTGATGCTGGTGCTTATGGTGGTGCTGGTCATCTGGCTGGTTGGCGGCGGACTCCACGCCTGATATCCCAGCGGGGCCAACGCCTCGCTAGTTCGCTTCGACCGAGTCTGGCCGTCACTGAGTTCGCGGCGTAGCCTTGGCATCATGGGATCGCCGCTCAACGTACTGTTCATCACGGCCGACCAATGGCGCGGCGATTGTCTTTCGGCGCTCGATCATCCCATCGTTCGTACACCCAATCTCGACGCGCTCGCCGCTGAGGGCGTGCTCTTCCGGCGGCATTTCGCCAACGCCGTGCCATGCGGTCCGAGCCGCGCGTCGCTTCATACCGGGATGTATCTGCAGAATCATCGCTCCGGGACCAACGGCACTCCGCTCGACGCGCGGCACACCAACTGGGCGAAGGAAGCGGCGTCAATCGGCTACGATCCGGTGCTGTTCGGCTACACCGACACGAGCCTCGATCCGCGCGGCCTCGCGCCCGGCGATCCATGGCTCAAGAGCTACGAAGGTCCGCTGCCCGGCATCCGCCCCGTCTGCCTGATGATCGGCGCGCCGACGCCGTGGACCGATTGGCTCCGCGCGCGGGGTTTCGAGGTCCCCTCGAATATCACCTTCGCCTACGGCAATCGCGATCCCGGGCCCGATTATGAAGACGGCGCGGCGCATCCGAGGCCGCTCAAGTATCCGGCCGAGTTCGACGACACCGCGTTCCTGGTCGGCAGGACGATCGACTACATCAAGAGCGCGCGCGGTCCCTTCATCGCGCACCTGTCGCTGCTGCGGCCTCATCCGCCGTTCGTCGCGCCCGAGCCGTACAACGCGATGTACGATCCTGCGCTGGTGCCGGGCTTCACGCGCCTCGCGACGCCCGAAGACGAGGCGCGCCAGCATCCGTGGCTCGCGCATCAACTGACGCGCCGGGTTTTCAGAGCGACCGACAATGAGCATGCGGCTGCGGCGGCTGAAGGCCGTTTACTACGGTCTGATGACCCGGGTTGATGCGGAAATCGGCCGGCTCGTTCGGTTTCTCAAGGAGTCGAGGCGCTGGGATTCGACGCTCATCATCTTCACGTCGGATCACGGCGAGCAGATTGGCGACCACTGGCTGATCGGCAAGTGCGGTTACTTCGACGGCTCGTATCACATCCCGCTAATCGTTCGCGATCCGCGGCCACAAGCCGATTCAGCGCGCGGCGCGGTAGTTTCATCGTTCACCGAAAATGTCGATATCATGCCGACGATGCTGCAGGCGATCGGCGCCGAGATCCCGGTGCAATGCGACGGAATGTCGCTCGCACCGTTTCTCGACGGCGCGAGCAGTCACGACAGATGGCGCAGCGAGGCGCATTGGGAGTTCGATTTTCGCGATCCGGCCGACGACTCGGCGGAGCGCGAGCTCGGACTCACGATGCATCAGTGCACGATGAACATCATTCGCGGCGATCGGTACAAATATGTTCATTTCACGAATCTGCCGCCGCTGTTTTTCGATTTGGAGAAAGACCCGGGCGAGTTCGTGAATCTCGCGGGCGTCGCCGAGTACGCTCCCCTCGTACTCGAGTACGCGCAGAAGCTGCTCTCATGGCGGATGAACCACGACGAGCAGACCCTCACGCACATCACGCTAAGCGACAACGGCCCAATCGCGCGCAGAGCAGCCCGCTACTGAGCTTCTGTCTCCTCTCCTCAATGAGACCTTTCGGGACTTGGTCGAGGTTCTGTCTCCTCTCCCTGTAAGAGAGGATGAGTGAGGGTCCCTATACAGCTCGCGTTTTCGCGGATGCGCGCTTCGATCGCTTCGAAGGCAGCTCGCACATGCGGCGACCGCGTCGATCATACTTTCGTGCGCGCCGGCGGCAGACAGCGCAGCGCGCGCCTTCTCGAGGCGAGTTGCCTGCTCGGCGGGTGCCAGCACTGCGAAATCTTCCGCGGACAGGCCGATCATATTGCCGGTGCGCGCGACGCCAATCGTCCATACACGCGCGCGCAGTCCTTCTTCGATATCGACCGGCGTGTCGCCGATTTTCACGATGGCTTCGAGCGGCTCGACCTGTAGCCGAATCGCGTTCGCATAGATCATCCATGGATGCGGGCGTCCTGCGCCGACGTCGTCCGGCGTGATCGCGCAGTCAGGTGCATAGCCCTGCTCGGCGGCGGGCTGCAGAATCCTGTCGAGCATCGCGCGCGTGTATCCGGTGGTGCTGCCGATTTTGATTCCGCGTTTGCGAAGGCGCGCGACTGTTTCCGCGACGCCGTCGATCACGACTGAATATTTGACGAGGCATTCGAGCTGCAGCGGCACGAAGTTCGCGAACAGCTTCTCGACATCCGCTTCGGCCGGAGCACGCTTGACGACCTCGCGCCATCGCGCGCCACGCCCGGAGCGAACAGAATCTTCCTGATGTGATCGATTTTCAGCACGCCCATGTCGCGGCGCGCTTCTTCTTCCGAGATTGGAACGCCGCGCCCGGCGAATACTTCCTGCAGCACGCGGACGGGCGCGAGGCTGCCGTGATCGACCGTCGTCCCCGCCCAATCCAGAATGACTGCCTTCACCGGCCCCGCATACGATTGCATCATTATATATTCATCTCGCGAATCATCTGTTCGGCCAGGCCGAACGACAGCGTCATGCCGGAGCCGCCGACTGCGGTGACGATGCGCACGCCCGGCGCGGCGTCGATCGCGACCCACGGTTTTTCGGGATGCTTGGCGTACACGCCGTACCATCGCTGCGCGATCGAGAGGTCCGGCGCAACGAGGAACTCGCGCACGTTGCGCATCACCAGCTCGTCGATTTCTGTTTTGTTGAAGATATCGACCGCGAGACCGTACTCGTGCGAATCGCCGAGCGTCAGCGCGCCGTCCGCGGTCTGCGAGACGAGCGTGTGAATGGCGAAGCGATCGTAGTCGGCGAATTCGCGTGCGACGCGCTCCTTATATATCGGCAGCGTCGCCGTGCAAATCTCGAACGCGGGATAGAAGCGCAGCGTCAGACCGGCCGCCAGCGAAGGACCGAGCTCCCATCCATGCGGTTGCGGCGCGGTGCGCATCATCTGCAGCTTGCATCGATCGATTCCGCTCGACGCGAATAGTTCCGGGTACAGCGTTTCGAAATCGTCACCGCCGCATACGATCGCATTCGCGGCCTGCCACGTTTCCGTCCCCGCCTCGATGCGCGGTAGTTCAATCGACCGCACAGCGGTGCCGAAGCGGAACTCGACGCCGAATTTTTCGGTGAGAAAGGCGGGCAGGGTAGCGAGAATCTGCCGCGGATCGACGGTGAGTTCAGTCGGACTCCAGATGCCGCCGAGCAGTCCTTTCGAATTGACCGACTGGCTCTTCTTCAGCACTTCGGCAGGCGAGAGCCAGCTGCAGGTGTAGCCGAGGGCGGGCGCGCGCTCGGTGAACTCGCGCGCGACGTCGGCTTCATCTTGATGATAGACGACATGCAGCGAGCCGGTCGGTCGATACGGCAATGCGGCGGCGTCGAGGATCTCATTCCAGATTTGGCGACTGCGCGTCGCTGTCTGATGGACGACGCCGGCCTTTTGCCCGATTGGCCAGATCATGCCGAAGTTGCGCACCGACGCTCCCTGTGCGCGAGGAGTGCGCTCGAAGACCACGACCGATCGCCCGCGTTTTGCCGCGAAGTAAGCATGCGCGAGGCCGACGATTCCGGCGCCGACGATCGCCACGTCCGCTTTTCGATTCGAGCTCATCCCAACTGCAACCCCACAGCAATAGCACTTGACGCAAGCCGGGTCAGTTCCTAAAACGGCGAATATCAACGGGCCAAGGGGAGAACGTTATGCCCGGTACTACTTACGACATCGTGACTGTTGGTGGTGGTCTCGGCGGATCGGCGTTGGCGAAAGCGATGGCCGAACGCGGCGCGCGCGTCCTCGTGCTCGAGCGCGAGAAGCAGTTTCGCGATCGAGTGCGCGGTGAGTATCTGAATCCGTGGGGCGTCGCCGAGATGAAGCTGCTGGGTCTCGATGAAACCTTTGTCGCGGCGCACGCGAATGAAGCGCCTTGGGTAATCGGATTCGGTCCCGACCGGGACCTGCTTTCTTCGACGCCGCAGGGATTGCCGGCTCTGAGCTTTTCTCATCCCGTGATGCAGCAAGCGTTGCTCAACGCTGCCGCAGAATCGGGCGCCGAGATTCGTCGCGGCGCGAACGTGAAATCGATCACGCCGGGCGCACCTCCCGTCGTCGAATTCGAGTCGGGCAGCGCAACCGAATCAGTTTCGGCGCGGCTTGTGGTCGGTGCGGACGGCCGATCCTCCAACGTTCGCAAGTGGGGCGGCTTCAAAGTCAGCCGCGATCCCGATCGACTGATGATCGCGGGAGTGATGTTGGAGGGTGGCAGGAGTTACCGCGAAGATGCCACGTACTTCATTTTCAATCCGCCGATTTCGCAAGCATCATTTATCTCGCCGCAGAGCGATTGCCGCTTTCGCGCATATCTTGGTTATCGATGCGACAGTGACCTGCGAATACAAGGTCCGGACTCTTTGCCGCGCTTCATCGATGAGTGCATCCGATGCGGGATGCCCGCCGATTTTTTCGCAGGCGCCGAAGCTATCGGGCCGTTGGCCTCCTTCAACGCTGCTGACACTTGGGTTCACGCAACCCTACGACGCCGGTATCGCGCTGGTCGGCGACGCCGCAGCCGCCAGCGATCCATGTTGGGGACAAGGACTGTCGCTCACGCTCCGCGACATCACGCGTGCTGAGAGATTCTTTGCTCGCGGACGAGGATTGGGACCGGGCCGGTCGTGCCTACGCTCGCGAGCACGACCGCTATTTTCGCGCGTTGAACACCTGGGAGGATTGGTTCACGTCATTTTTCTATGACCGCGGTGAACAGGCGGATGCGCGCCGGGCGAGAGCGATGCCGCTGATCGCCGAAGATCCGACTCGGGTTCCCGACTATCTCGCTAGCGGACCGGACCTGCCGCTCGACGAAACAGTCAGGCGTCGCTTCTTCGGCGAGGCAGTGATCGCGCTGTCGTACGCGTCGAATATCCGAAGTCTGCGCCTCGATCTTCGCTGTCGGATACAGACAGCCGACATCGAGCTACTTCCGCGCGACAATTGCTTGCGTCGTCATCGGTCCCGGAACCACTTTGAGCTCGATATCGCGAAAGCCGGCCGGTTCGAGCATCTGCTTGTACTCCGAGAGCGTGAAAGTGTCGCCCTCATGCGTCCAGATCAGCATGGTGAGCGCGAACATCAGCGCGAATCGTTCATGCTCGCGCCCCTCGTCGGGCACCAGATCGATGATCACCAGCGTGCCGCCCGGCGCCGCTGCCGCAGCGAGCCTGCGCGACAGCTCGATATTCTTTGCGATGCTGAAGTGATGGTAGATGTTGACCGCGAGCACCAGGTCGTAGCCGCTGCCGAGATCGTCGGCGAATATATCGCCGGGACGGAACTCGACTCTGTCGGCCACGCCGGCGTTGCGCGCGTTCACCTCCGCATGCTTGAGCACACCCGGCCAGTCGACCTGCACCAGGCGCGCGCCGGGAAAACGCTTGAGCGCGCTGATTCCGTAAAATCCCGATCCGCACGCGATGTCGAGGATTTTCCGCGGCCCTTCACCGCCGCCCTTGAACGACTCCGCCGCAATCTCCGCAACCACCGGCCCGACGGTCTGTGCCATCTGACGCGTGCCGCGCGCGAAATCCTGCCAGAACGGATTGTCGTCGGTCTCCGCGGATTGATCGAGCAGCGTGTGTCCTGCCTTGACGACCTCGGTGAGCCGGCCGTATTCGTTCCACAAAGCCCGGTTGCCAACGATTCCCGCCATCCCGCCGACATACGTCGGAGAACCCTTGACCAGCAGCGCCTGCGATAGCGGCGGCAGCGAGTAGCGTCCGCCGGATTTTCCGAGCACGTCCAGCGCCACCAGCGCGTCGCACAGGATTCGGGTCGAGCGCTCCGGCAGATGCTTGGCCGCTGCGATCTTCTCCGCGGTGTCGGCGCCGTTGGCGATGTGCGTGAAGATTTCGAGGTCGAGCGCCGCCTTCATCGCCGCCGCGCCCGTCGCTCCCTGCAAAATAGGAATTGGATTCGCGCCCGGCCGCGCAGCAGTGTTCTCGTTCGCCATCTTTGTCTCACTCCTCGTTTGCTTCGGGGAGATTTCCGTAAGCCGCAAAGTATTTCAAGCGCGCCACGCCAGAAGATCGTCGGCAAATCTGCGCATCAGGCGGGCAAGCTGCTGAAGGTCTCGCTTGCTCCAGTCGGCTAGCAGCATCGACGCGAGGCGCTCACGCGCTGCGTCCAGAGCGTCCGTCATCGCGCGCCCTTTGGCAGTGATCGTCGCTTCGCGTACCCGCTTGTCGCTTTTCGATGCGCGGCGAGTAACCAGTCCCAGGCTTTCGAGCTTTGCCACCTGGCGGCTGACGGTCGTGTAATCCCGCCCCACGCCGTCCGCCAGTTCGCCGACACCGATCGGTCCCTTTCGCTCGATGCCGACCAGCAGCGGGAAACAGCGCGCGGTCCAGCGAGATGCCGGCTTCACGGATAAGGGCAGTGTCGCGCTGCGGCCGGTTCATCATCCCGATCAGGTCGATGAGGGTATGGTGCAGGTGGCGAATCTCTTTGTTCATGACGCGGTATTATGTGTATAATACACATAATCGAATTGAAATGCAGGAGCTCCCGCAATGAAAAAGCAGTTTACCACCGAGGTTCTTATCGCCGGCGCCGGAGCAGCCGGCTTGACGCTGGCAATCGATCTGGCCCGCCGCAACGTCGCGTTTCGCTTGATCGACAAACTGCCCAGCCCGTTCGCAGGATCGCGCGGCAAAGGCATACAGCCGCGCAGCCAGGAAGTGTTCGAGGACCTTGGCGTCATCGACCGGCTCGTGGCCGTCGGCGGGACCTATCCGCCGCAGCGCGAATACCGCGAGGACGGCAGTTATGAAGACTCGCCGTTGACGGAACAACATGAACCCACGCCGGACGAGCCTTATCTCATCGCGCTGATGGTGCCGCAATTTCTTACCGAAGCGATCCTGCGCGAACGCCTCGCGGAACTCGGGCACCGTCCGCATTTCGGCTGCGAGCTGACGGCTTTCGAGCAGGACGCCGACGGCGTGACGGCGCATGTCATGAGCGCTGATGGCGAGGAGACCGTGCGTGCCAGCTATCTCGCCGGCATGGACGGCGGCAGGAGCTACGTGCGCCACGCGCTGAACATCGAGTTCCCCGGCAAGACCCTGGGCGTTCGGGCCGTGGTCGCGGACGTTCGGCTCGAAGGCCTCGGCACCGACGCGTGGCATCGGTTCAACGAAGGCTCGATGGAAAAGCAGACGTCATTCTGTCCGCTGCGCGGAACCGACATGTTCCAGTTGCAAGCGCCGATTCCGATGGAGGGCGACATCGATCTTTCCCCCGAAGGGCTGACGGCATGGGCGGCCGCGCGCATCGGCCGGACGGACATAGTGATTCGCGAGGTCCTCTGGGCTTCCGCCTTCAACATGAACGCGCGCATGGCCGACAAGTACCAGGTCGGCCGCGTCTTCATTGGCGGCGACGCCGCGCACATCCATCCGCCGACAGGAGGGCAGGGCCTCAATACCAGCGTGCAGGACGCGTACAACCTGGGCTGGAAGCTCGCGGCCGTAATCAACGGCGCGCCGGAGAAACTGCTCGCGACATACGAGGAGGAACGGCGCCCGATCGCCGCCGAGATGCTCGGCCTCTCGACCAAACTGCTGCAGGCCGCCAAGGATCGTGGCTGGTAGGCGGCGCGGTCGCGAGACGCATCAGCTCGATCTCGGCTATCCCCAATCGAGTCCTGTCGCTCAACCAGCCGGCTCGATCCCCGGAACGCGTGATCGCGGGCGACCGCGCGCCGGACGCTCCAATCAGAGGTGCGGCGGGCCAACCGACGCGGCTGTTCAAGCTGTTCCAGGGACCGCACTGGACCTTGCTCGGCTACCAGGTCGAGCGCGAGGCGATCGCGCCGCGCCGCGACCTGCACATTCATACGGTTGGCGTCCGCGGCGACATCATCGACGAGAGCGGCCACCTTCGCGATGCCTACGGCGTCGCGGCAGGCGAATGGGTGCTGGTCCGGCCGGACGGCTACGTCGGAGCGATCGTATCGTCCGGCGAGCTAGCAGCCCTGCGTCGATATCTCGACGACGTCGGCATCGCCGCATAACCGCCTCGGCCATCGTTGAACGTCGGTTCGGGTTGACGGTATGTAACCTGAGTATGCGGCGATTCACCCTCAAGCTCCTGTTCGTGTTCACGGCGCTGGTTGCGGTGCTCGCTGCCCCGCAAAAAGCGGAGAGCACCGACCTGACGACCCCGTCATTCCTCGTGGCCACGCGCGATTTGCAGGATCCGAACTTTGCGAAGTCTGTCGTCCTGATGGTGCCGTCGGCCGAGCCGCCGCTGCTGGTCGGCGTCATCATTAATACTCCTGGCAAGCAGCGGCTTCAGGATGTGTTCCCGCAAGCACCGCAATTCAAGGGCAAGGGCGAAACGGTGTACCTGGGTGGGCCGGTGGACGCCGACGAGGCGTCGGTGGTCTTTCGCGCGTCGTCGGCAATCGGATCCTCGACCAGGGTTTTAGGGGATACCTACTTCGCCACCGGCCACGACGCCGTCGCTGCGGTCCTGAAAGATCCGCGAATAACGGACCTGCGCGTCGTTTTGGGCAAGGCCCAGTGGCTGCGCGACCAGCTTTACGGCGAAGTGATGGCGGGTGCGTGGTACATCGTGCCGGCCAAAGCGGACCTGGTGTTCGGTGACCCGAAGGATTTGTGGTCGACGCTGGTCAAGGGCGGCGATTTGGAGGAGGCCGACGCGTCGCCGGACTTGCTGGTGAATTTGCCTTACAGGCGCTTCGATGCTACAAACTGGCAGCGTCTAATCATACCCAACCGGTTAGGAACGCCGTTGCCCAAGCCCGCAGTAACCTCTCAAGGGGACCACATCGATGGCACGCATCAAGGAACGTAGCTTCGGCCAGGTACTTCGCGATCGCCGACGCCAACTCGATCTGACGCAGGAAGAAGTCGCGCGCCGCATCAAGACGTCGACCCCTTACATCGGGCATCTCGAATCCGCCAAACGCCATCCGTCGGACAAGATCGTTACCAAGTTGGCCGAAGTGCTGGGCCTGGACCGGCGCGAACTGTTCTTCCTCGCCAACCCGCGTGCACATGCGATTCTCAACCCCGAGCCTGGCAGCGACGCAAAGTCGGCATGGGAAGATTTCCGCAAGGACGATCAGATCAGGCGCATCCACAACATCACGGGCGACGAAATGGAAATGCTCGAGCGGGTCGCGCTGCTCGGCGACGTGCGCTCGCCGCGGGACTTCATCTATATCCTCAACACGGTCCGCCACGCCGTCGGCAGGTAGAGTTCAGATCGTCTTCCGAAAGGCGTCAGCCGGCGTCACCCGCATCGCGCCCAGCACTGGAATCAAGGCACTCAGCACACTGATCGCAATCGCGGCCGACAGCGCCTCGAGCGCGGCGCCGTAAGTCACCGTCAGGTAGCCCGCGCTCTCCAGCACCGATCGCAGCGTGGTGCCGTTGCCGAACTGCCATAACGCCAGCCCGCATCCAAGCGCGCCGCCCGCGGTCCCGATCAACGCGCACTCGCCCAGCAGAATCCGCGCCACGTACAGCGGCGCAAATCCCAGCGCGCGCAAGACCGCGACGTCGCGCAGCCGCTCGCGCACAATCATCGACATCGAGTTGGCGGCGATCAGAAAAATCGTCAATGCAATCACCGCGGACACCGCCGAGACGATGCCGCGGATGTCGCCGACCGTGGACATCAGGCCCGAGACTGCCTCGCTCTCGGTCATCGACGCGGTTTCGAAGTCGGAGTTGTGAAACGCGCTGTCGATTTCATGAATGACTGACGGCACGTGGGCGGCCGCGTCGACCCGCGTCACCAGGAATCCCGCGGGATGCTTCTCTTCGGGAATTCCGATCGCCTTTTCCGCGTCAACCAGGTAGTCGCGCCGGAACATGAAAAAATTGGGATAGTTGTCGGCCGGAATCTCGCCGACCATCGTGAACCGGATATCCAGCCGGTTGGAATCGCCGCGCAGCGTCACCACGTCGCCGACTTTCCAGCCATGCTTGCGCATCAGCAGGCGCCCCGCGACCGCGGCGGTACGATTGTTCGAGAATTGTTCGAGCACCTCGGGCGAAAGATCGTAGTCGGGATACAGGAGCGCCACTTTGTCCGCATCGAGCGCGAACGCCTGCACCGTTTCCGAGGCGTTCTGATAGCTCGCGCGCAGCACGACCATCGGCGTGCAGGCGACGACGCCGGGGATTTTTTCGATCGTCCTGCAATCGCGCGCCGGCACCCCAAGGTAGCGGCCGTCGGCGTTGTAGGAATACACGCGCAGAGTCTCCGAGGTCTTCTTGAGGATCATGTCGATCGAGCCGGGTATCGCAGCCAGCACTGTGAAGATGAAAGTCGCGACCGCGAACGTAAGCATCGTCAGAATCGAACGACGCGGCTGCCGAATCAGGTAGCGGAAGACGAGATGGAGTGTCTGCATCCGCGTCACGCCTCGCGCAATGACTCGACGATCGACAGATGCGCCGCGCGCCATGCCGGTAACAGTCCGCCGGCGATTCCAATCAGCAGGGCCGCCACGATTCCGCCCCACAGCGCGCTCAAGGTGAAGGCCGACGAGAAGACGACGGCGCCGACGCTCATCAGTCGATGATTGAGGCCCGCCGCCATACCCAGCGCGACCGCCAGCAGGTCGCCGACGATGCCGCCCGCCGCCGCCAGAATAATGCTCTCGACCATAAAGCACGTCAGCACCGATCCGCGACTGAAGCCGAGCGTGCGTAGAACTCCGACTTCCCGCGTGCGGCGCGCCACCGCCGCGTACATCGTGTTCATGCCGCCGAAGGCCGCGCCCGTTCCCACGATCAAGCCCACCAGCAGGACCATCTCGCGCAGCCGGTCGGCGACCTTGGCCTGCTCGGCAAAAAACTCCCGCTCGCTCATCGCGTCGACTGTCAGCCGTGCATCCTGGGTGAGCGCGTCGCGAAAGGCGTCTTCAGTGCCTGGCTTCAGCACGACGTGAAACGACGAGTACCCGTTCTCGAAGCGCGCATCCTGCTGCAGGACGTCGATGTCGGTCCAGAATTCCGACTCGAGCGCGCTGCCGCGATCGGCAAAAATTCCGACGATCGTCCAGGTGCGCCGGCCGTATCTGAAGGTCGTGCCCACGGTCAGCTCGGGGAATCGCGCCGCCTGCTTTTGTCCTATCGCCATCTCGTCGCGACCCGGCGCTGGCCATCGCCCCCGTATCAGCGTTAGCCCGCGCCGCATCTTGTAGGCGATCGGCGACACGCCGCGCAGCGACGCCGGCTTGAACTGAATCGCCGGCCGCTTCACCGCGGCATTGAACGGCACCACCATCTCGGGAGAAAACAGCGCGGCGCCCGACGCGTCAGTCGCAATCTCCGGACGCGTTCGCAATATGTCCGCCTGCTCGCGAGGAATGTAGCTCTCGCCTTCCGACACCGTGCCGCGGCTCAGCACGATCCAATGCCCCGGCTCTCCCACCAGCTCCAGGCTGCGCCGCAGCCCGCTCACGAAGCTCAGCAGGATCACGACCACCATCACGACCAGCGCGATGCCCAGCGCGGTCATCAGCGAAGTCGTGCGCCGCACCATCAGACTTCGAAGGTTGTAGGTTATCGGGATAGCAGCCATTCAAGACCGGGCCGAAATCTGCCGCCAGCCGAAATCCACTCGTCCCGGCTGTCGCTGGCGTGTTCGCGCCCGGGCGCAACTCTACAAGTCTACGCCTGTAGTATGCAAGAAGTAGTACGGAAAGTTGTCTGGCAGTTTATAGCGGCCTATCAGCCAGTTGCCTCCGCTACGCGCGCGATGCGCCCGAGATCCGGACCGTCCCCGCTGCCACTGCCCGGCGTCCGTCCCACCGATTCTTCCAGCACGCCCCAGTACGTGCGCGTCACGTGAGCGCCTTCGCGAAATCCGGGCTTGGTCAGCAACAGCGCATGAAGCTCAGGCAGCCGATAGAAGGGCACGCTCGGAAAAAAATGATGCTCGATATGAAAGTTCACGTTCTTCGGCGCCAGGAAAATCCGCTCGAGCCACGTCGCCTCCGTCGTCCGCGTCAGCGGGTACTCGCCGCCCTGCGGTTCGTCGATCGCGTGATGCTCGGCGATACTGCGGATCCGCATGATCAGCACCAGCCACGTGAACATCGGCACGATCCAGTACAGCGCGAAACTTCCGAGCCCGCCGGCATAAGCGATGACGCCGAGCGCGGCTGCGTAAAATCCGTAGCGCAGCGCGAGAAATCCCGCCGGCACCGAATCCGCCGTTGCGACCGACGCCGCCAGCTTGAGCATCGCGGGCGCGTTCAACCCGGTCACGTCCCGGAACAGCGTTCTCGCGATAGTGGGGATCTCCTGCGGAAATACCCACGCCGGGTCGCCTTTCCTGCGCTTCAAGTCGGGATCCTGCGCCGTATTCAGATATTTATGATGCGCAAAGTGATTCTTGCGGTACTGTCGCGCGGTAACCAGATGCGGCCACGCCAGCACCACCTCCGACAGCCAGTCGTTCAGCCGCCGATTGCGCAGCAGCCGGTAATGGACGCCGTCGTGCATCAGCACCAGCAGCGCGTGTTGCCGCGATCCGATAAACGCGACCGCGAAAACGTAGAGCGCTGGATGCCAGAAACGCTGGCACAGATATATGGTAGCCGCGATCAATCCCCACTCTGCCATTATGTGCAGGCAGGCGAGCGCGGGCTTGACCGTCGACAGCTCACGCAACTCTTCCTTGCTGAGTTTGACGGGTACGTTGATGCCGATGTCGCCGTGGCGACCCGGCTCCTGTGATGTCTCTACTGCTGATCCGTAATTCATTGTTCCCCTCGAGCACTTGCATCGATCCGATTCCAGTCGCGGATAGAAGTTGGCGTCATTGCATCGACGCCGCGTTCTCTTCATGCATGGGCCGCGCTGCCGCCATGGGCGCATCGTCGTCCACGAACACCGGACGGCCGCCCGCGTTTCTTCCCTTCAGGAAATTCCTGAAACGCAGGACGCTGTGATCCGGCGAGGCCTCGATTATCAGTTGCGAAAACACTCGCGTCAGTTTCGCCAGCGATTCACCGCCCAGGATCATCGGCTGCGCCAGAATCGGCTCGCCCTTGAGCGTTTCCAGGTACGGATACTCGACCGGCTCGCCCGCATTGACGAACCCTGCCGCCCGGTAGAACGGCGTACCGTCAAACGGCTTGACCCCCAGGTAGGCCAGGATTGCCTTCGCATCGAGCAGCCCTGCCATGATCGCCGCTCCGGCCCGCGCCAGCGCTCCCGCCCCGATCGCGCACGACCACAGCTCGCTTATCTCCACCACCGATCGCGGCGCTAGATGCGACAGGTCGGGCTGCGGGCAGGTCTGCGGGAACATTTCGAGGTCATGCATCACCAGCCCGGCGATCATTCGCTCGGCCGGGTCGCCGTCGTTTTCAAACAGCGCGTAAAGATTGCCGAAAGTCAGATGAATTTTGGCCAGGCGCGAGCGCGGGCGTTCCTTGAAGCCGGCGCCATGTTTCGCCCGAATCTGCTCGGTGCGCGCGGCGAAAATCCTTCGTTCGGTTTCGGTGGACAGCAAACGTAGTTCCATTAGGTAGCTCCTTTTTTCAGTCTTGAATTCTGGCGAGGCCTGTCTTGATTTACCTAGGCGCGTTCTGACACTCTGAAGCGCAGGAAAGCGGGGGTGAACGCGGCACTTTGTAACTCCGCTGCGGGGGATAAAACGGCGTACACGCCGCTGGTGCTGGTTGAAAATTGGTCGTCAAACCCTTACTCCGAGGTTAGAAATACGCCAATTTGTAGTGCTAGCGGGTTTTACACAGGAAGAGGTTATGGACGCAACGCGCTATAGCCTCATAAAAGGGGAAATCGACCGGTTGTTGCCTAACTAGCATTAAATCTGTACTTTTGGTTATAATTTGCCATTGAGGCGATTTGACCCATGACTGTTAAAAAACGTATCTCGCGAATGGTCGGACTGACCAAGGACATCGTCAGCACTGCCAAAACCGCTTCTAACGAACGCGAACGGGCGCAGCCCGCTCGGGCCGACGAGATCCAGCGGCTTTGGAATCGCGACTACGGGCATGCCCTGCGCGGATGCCTCAGCCGGGCGGAAGTGCGCGAAATCGCCGCCGAGGGCAAGCGCAAAGCCTGGCCGCATCTGAACGACTCGCCGGTCCGCCTCGGTTCGAATCGGGAATTCGCCGAGCGCGCATCGTCGCTGGGCGCTGATTTCCGAATCGCCAGGATGCCGTGGACGTCGGGGCTGGCCGTGTTCGGCTTTTACCTCGGCAAGGATTCCGGCCTGGAGAAGCGCCCGCTTATCTGCCTCAACGGCGCTCATCATCCGGCTGCGGTCGCTGTCGCGTTCCTGCACGAAGTAGGGCATCACGTCACTGCCGATCTCTTCTCCACGCGCAACGATCTGGTCCAGCTTTCGCGTCAGACCGGATACGAAGCGCACCTCTGCGACCCGCGCGAGCTCTCGGCCGACGTGCTCGTGAGCCTCGGGATTTACCCTCACGAGATGGCGGTGAGATTGTTCGACGCACCTCCAGCCAGGAAGGGCGCTTCAGGCGCCGAATCTCTGGCCGGCGAAAATGCCGTCCGCGGCCTCGCCAACCGCTACGGCCTCGATCTCAGCAATCTGCCGAAGCAGCAGAGAGTCCAGTACCAGGCCGGCCTCGTCTACTACACGAAACTGCGCCAGGCTCTGCTAGCAGAATACGGCCTCTAGACTCTTTCTCTTTCCTAATGCCGGCTGCCGGGGGTCACCTCCTTCCCACGGGAAGTGTGAAAACCCATGGGGTGCTTCACATAACATAAAGTAGCCTCCTGTTCCTACCTCCGCGACGTGGTCAGTCCCAGCGCCGCCCGCAACTTCCCCTTCAAAATGTGAATCAGCTTGTCTTCCCAGCACACATAATTGTCGGGAACGTCGAGCACGACGACTTTCTCCGCATGCGCATCGCCGAAGCGGTCGCGAATATGCCGCCGATGCGCCTCCTCCATCACGCAGATCACGTCGGCTTCCTCGACCAGTTCCCGGCTCACCTGGTTCTTCGCCCACGGCTCGGTACCCGCCGACGTAACCCACATCGGCGCGCACATTTCCGCCAGCACCATCGCGGCCGTCGGGCTTCGATCCTTATTCCCGGTGCAAACCATCAGTACCTTCTTCATGATCGACAGGCTACGCCAACCCCAGCTCTTTCAGCGGCCCTCGATCCGACACCGGTCCTCGCGACGTGCCCGGCGTCAGCTTGATCGATCCGGGCGTACGCTCGAGCGCATCGACCAGATCGATAGACTTCGCATGCTCCTTCAGCGCCGGAATTATCTCCTGCGCGATCAGCCGCATGCTGGTCTGACGATCCTCGTTCGGCACCGGCCCCTGCACGCTGAAGATAACCAGCGCGCCCGGCCGCAGCACGGTGAGG
This sequence comes from uncultured delta proteobacterium, assembly GCA_963747845.1. Classification (GTDB taxonomy): domain Bacteria; phylum Desulfobacterota; class Binatia; order Binatales; family Binataceae; genus Binatus. The sequence continues at coordinate 133,215 of CAVVGR010000009.1, read as the reverse complement.
ATTGCCTTTAGTTTTGGCAGCACCGATTTCGGGCTGCCGATCACCAGGTTCAGCGTCTTCTGCGCCTTCTGATAACCGGGCATCAGCTTCTGCCGGATAGCTTCGGGATCGATCACCTGCTCTTCGGCATGCCCGCGCATTTTGTCGCCGCTGATTCCGAGCCAACTGCCTTGCGGCTGCTTGGCGAGCTTTCGAATCGCCTCTTTCGAGTTGTATCCCGGCGGCAGCGTATGCTCGGGGCGGGCGAATGAGTTCTGGCCGCCGCCAAACAGGAAGCCCTTGCCGAGTTCCTGCGCCTTATCTTCAGTCTCGGCCACGAAGGTCGGCAGCACGTAGCCGAAATTCTCCGACCCCGCCACGTATCCATGCTTGGCCGCTTCGTCTGCGTAGTAATCCCACAAGTCGCAGGTGGGGCCGAGCGACGTGCCCAGGCCAAAATATGGATACGCCTTCTCCGCGCACCATCGCACCGTCTCCGGGCTGAGCGTCCCCGGTATCCACATGGGAGGATGCGGTTTCTGATACGGCAGCGCCCACGGATTTACGTGCCGGTAGTGAAAATGCTTGCCCTCGTAGCGCCACGGTCCCGGCCGCGTCCACGCCTGCACGATAAAATCGTGCGCCTCCTCGAACAGCTCGCGATTGTACGACGGGTTCGCGTTGTTGAAGAACTGCTCGCTGCCGGCGCCGCGCACCCATCCCGTGATCAGGCGTCCGCGCGAGATCAGATCGATCTCCGCCAGCTCTTCAGCCATCCGCAGCGGATGCTTGATCACCGGCAGCGGGTTGCCTATCAGCAGGATGCGCGCCTTCTTGGTCAGCCGCGCCAGGATACCGGCCTCGACGTTCATCACGCTTCCCATGCAGAACGGATTGCCGTGATGCTCGTTCAACCCGATGATGTCGAAGCCGAGTTCTTCGGCGTACAGGTTCTCGTCGATGAAGTAGTTGTAGTCTTCGGCCGCGCGCTCGCGATCGAAGTAGCTATTCGAGACCGCGAAATGCCCGCCGTTGCGCAGGATCGCTTCCTCGGGTACCCAGCGCGCCGGACGTTCGGTGAAATATCCTACTTTCATAATGGCTCCTGCGAGTTGCTACGCACTGAGAAAACGACTGACTATTTTCACAAACTCAGTTGAGTTTTCAATTTCGGGCCGATGGCCAACCTTTTCGATCGTCGCCACCTGCGCTCCCGGTATCGCCTGCTTGTAGGCGTCGATACATCCGCGCGGAACGACGCCGTCGCTCGTTCCCCACACCAGCAGGGTCGGAGTTTTGGTGCCGCGCAGCAGATGCGGCAGCGCGGGATTGTGCATATACGGTTCCCATCCGATTCGCGCCGACTCCGCGCGCGCATCCTCGAACGCCTCGAACTGCTCCGGCGTCATCTCGCCGCCGTACAGCTTGAGAAACTCAGGCGTACCAGCAGGATCCGCAACGGTAGCCCGCAAATGCGTGCGCATCGTGATCGGAAAAATATCCAGGATCTCGCCTACGGCCGGCTTAATCCCCATCGGCGCGACCAGGATCATCTTCGAGAAGATTCGCGGATCGGCCGCAACCATCTCGGCCGCAATAAATCCGCCGGCCGAATAGCCGATGACGTCGACCGGATCGAGCTTCAGCTCACGCACGACTTGCGAATAGAATCCCGCCAGGTCGCGAAAATTCATTACCCAGTCCAGCTTCGGCGTCTTGCCGTATCCCGGCTGCAGCGGAATGAACAGCGTCCGGTCATGCGCAATCGTCTCGTTCCACGTCATCCACCCCGGATAGCCAAGCTCGTCATGAAAAATCAGCAGCGGCTTCCCCGACCCGCCCTTGACGATGGCCAGCTGAGCCCCCGCAACGTTAATCGTCTCCTCAGAGGTTTTGATCACAGCATCTCTCCTTCGCTACTCACTCGACGCGAACTTGAGGTCCGCCGTCTGTCTCCTCTCCCTGTAAGGGAGAGGATGAAGGTGAGGGTCCTTATGCAGCGCGCTATTTTGCGCGCGACGCAAAATTCCGCCTACCGCACACGCATTGGATACCGCAGTGCGCATCAACTGTACAAACGATCAGCCTGCGGATCTTACGGCGCCGCACTGACTATCCAGTTCACACGGTCATCGTCAGTGGCATCGTCAGGAACTATCAGCTTCACCAGCGCCTGCAACGCCGGGGTCGTCGATCCGATCCTGTACTCGGTATTGGGGGAGTCGCCGTACGGCGTGAACTGCACGAAGCCGCCCGCGACCGGCGTCACCCACCAGAGTTGGTTGAACCAGTCACTGCCGGCGCCTTTGCACGGATGCTGAATGAGTTTCGCCTCCCACACGTAGCCCGACAGATCAAGGCACTGCGCGGCTGTGGATGTTCACGAGTTGCACGAGGTTGCCCGCATCGTTGACAGGCCAGAGGTCCCACTGCTGATACGAATTGCGCGGGTCAGGATGGTACTGGCGCAGTTCGGCTCCCGTAACCTTGGTCGGGATGCCGAGCGCCGTCTGCGAGTACGCATTTTCGATGTTCTCGCCGGTGAGCATTTCCGACAGTGAGACCCCGCCGTTCTGATGCACCCAGGCATAAGCCGGTCTACCCGCACGCGTAACTATATTGGTGACGGGCGAACCGCCGTCGTTGCCGCCCGACGATCCCAGGAACGGCGCGTCGCCAAAAGTGAACACGCCGCCGTCGCTGCCCACCAGCCAATAGCCGTTCACCTTGCCGTGAAGATCGTAACTGAGCGACATTCCGGTCACGTCATTGCCGCCCGGCTTATTCCCACCCGTCGATCCGTGAAACACCGCATCGCCAAATGAGTAAACTCCGCCGTCACTCAGCACGATGTAATATCCATGCCCCGACGGCGTCGGCGCGATTCCGGTGGGATCCTCTGAAAAATCTTCTTGCACGTCGCCGTAGGATTTGCCGTCCCCGCCGTCCATACCTTGCCGTCGTCGCCGACCGCCCACAGCCCGTGACCGTCCGGTGTCGCCGCCGCTGCCGTGATGTACTCGTCGAGGGTGGGGTCCGATGGAAAGCCCGAGCAGTTGCTCAACTGACCGACGCAAAGAGCCGGCGCGGATCCTTCACAAAGATTGCTCCCCGGTCGGTGACGATCCAGTAGCCCTCATGGCCGGGAATGGCGGCGATGCTGCCCCGATACGGCACGCTGTTGAATTGCGGCGCGCCGCCTATCGCGAGCGTCCGCGAACCGCCGTTCTCGTCGTTATCGATGCCGCCATCAACCTGAACCCAGAAACCGCCGTTCGGAGAAGCGGCGAAGCTGGTCAGAATGTTGGTTCCGGGCCCCGTCGGCAGCGAAGGCATCGCGGGCAGTGGCGCAAGACTTAAGATGAGGAGCAAGAAAAAACTCGACGCGGCAGAGACGATGCGAAAATACATTTTCTGCCTCTCCTCTCCCCATAAGGCAGAGGACGAGGGCGACGATCCTCAACGAGCGCACTACATCGCGCGCGATTCTAAGGATTCCGCCTCTAATTCCCCACAGCGATCGAATACTCCAGCACCGATCAACTACACAAGAAGTCCGTCGGTATTACGGCAAGGACTCTCAAATCCGGTCCCCATCCCCGCGCAGGAAGGGAGTCTCCTAAAATCCGGTTCCCCTTCCACCAGGGGAAGGGGTTAGGGGTTAGGTCGCCCGCATCATTCGCGACGCCCGCATCGGCATCGAGGTCTTGCCGCTACCGGCACTATTAATTCGCACCGCCAATCGCGATACTCGGCCATCGCAAGGCGGGGATTTCGATGCGATGCTCGAAATGCGGGACTGAAAGCACCACTGGCAAAAAGTTCTGTGCGGAATGCGGCACGCCACTCTTGAGTCGCTGCGCAAAATGCGGAGCCGACAACAGTCCGGCAGCAAAATTCTGCGAGGACTGCGGCGCGCCGCTGGTAACCCCCGCTGCCTCGCCTGAGAAATCGAACGACTCGCCGATTCGAGTAGTCGATACCCCAACCTCTGAAAATCTCGAGGGCGAGCGCAAGACGGTCACCGCGCTGTTCGCCGACATCAAGGGCTCGACCGAGATGATGGAGGACCTCGACCCCGAAAGGGCGCGCGCATTATCGATCCGGCGCTTAAGCTGATGATGGATGCCGTCCATCGCTACGACGGCTACGTCGTGCAGTCCACCGGCGACGGCATCTTCGCGCTGTTCGGTGCCCCGCTCGCGCACGAAGACCATCCGCAGCGCGCACTCTACGCTGCGCTTCGGATGCAGGAAGAGTTGCGCGGCTATTCGGCGAAAATCGTCGCCGACGGCGGCAGTCCTATCCAGTGCCGCATCGGTATCAACACCGGCGAAGTCGTGGTGCGCTCGATCCAGACCGGCGCGGGCCATGTCGAGTACACCCCGATTGGGCATACCACCAACCTGGCGTCGCGGATGCAGACCGCTGCGCCGGTTGGTTCGATCGCGGTGACCGAAGCGACTCGCAAGCTGTGCGAAGGCTACTTCATCCTCAAGCCGCTCGGCGCGACCAGGGTCAAAGGCGTAAGCGAGCCGGTTAACGTGTACGAAGTGACGGGGCTCGGGCCCTTGCGGACGCGTCTGCAGCGTTCGACGGGGCGCGGACTGACGAAGTTCGTCGGGCGCGAGCGCGAGATGGACGCGATGAAGGCCGCCGCCGATCGTGCAAGCTCCGGCCACGGACAGATCATCGCCGCGATGGCGGAGGCTGGCACCGGCAAGTCGCGCTTGTTCTACGAGTTCAAGGTCAAGAATCAGTCCGGCTGGATGGTGCTGGAAACCTTTTCGGTCTCTCACGGCAAGGCGTCGGCCTATCTTCCGGTACTCGATCTGTTGCACGGCTACTTCAAAATCGCGGGCGAGGACGATCAGCGGACGCGGCGAGAGAAATTAACCGGCCGGATACTCGCGCTCGACCGCTCGATGGAAGATACGCTGCCGTACCTGTTCAGCCTGCTGGGTATCGTCGAGGGCGAGGATCCCGCTGGCGCAGATGGATGGGCAGTTGAAGAAGCGGCGCACGCTCGAAGCGATCAAGCGGATACTGCTGCGCGAGTCCCTCAATCAGCCGCTGATGGTGATCTTCGAGGATCTCCATTGGATCGATGAGGCGACACAGGAGTTTCTGAATCTGCTCGCCGACTCGCTTGGGACGGCCAAGATATTACTGCTGGTGAACTACCGCCCTGAATATTCGCATCAGTGGAATAGCAAGACTTACTACACCCAACTGCGGCTCGATCCGCTGGGCAAGGAGAGTGCCGACGAGATGCTGTCGGCGCTACTCGGCGACGGCAAGGATCTGCTTCCGCTCAAGCGCGTGATCATCGAAAAGACCGAAGGCAACCCGTTCTTCATGGAAGAGACGGTGCAGGTACTGCTCGACGAAGGCGCGCTGGTGCGCAACGGCATCGTGAAGCTCACCAAGCCGATCCGCGATCTGAAGATTCCTCCGACCGTGCAGGGGATCCTCGCCGCGCGCATCGACCGCCTGCCTGCCGACGCCAAGGATTTGTTGCAAACGCTATCGGTCATCGGGCGCGAGTTCCCGCTGTCGCTGATTCGCGCAGTCGTCTCCAAGCCCGATGAAGAACTGGATCGGATGCTCAATGACCTCCAGCTCGGCGAGTTCATTTACGAGCAACCGGCGGTGGGCGACACCGAATATGTCTTCAAGCACGCGCTGACTCAGGATGTCTCCTACAATTCGGTGCTGATGGAGCGGCGGCGGGTACTCCACGATCGAATCGGGCAAGCGATTGAAAGCCTTTATCGAGACCATCTCGACGATCGTCTGGCGGAACTGGCGCACCATTTCGGCCGCAGCGGAAATTCGGCCAAGGCTCTCGAGTATCACGAGCGCGCTGGCCTCCAGGGGGTTCGACGCTCGGTATACGTCGAAGCGATGCAGAATTTCACCGCCGCTCTGGAATTTCTTGAACGCATGCCGCCCGGCCGTGACAGAGACCGGCGCGAATTCGCGCTCCAGACCAGCCTTGGTCCCGCGCTGATGGCCACCAAAGGGATCTCTCGCGCGAATGCTGAAGAGTAACGACCGCCGCGACGAAGCGCGCACGATGCTCGCGGAAATCTACAACTGGTTCACCGAAGGCTTTGACACCCCCGACCTCAAAGACGCCAAAGCTCTGCTCGAAGAGTATGAGCAATTGAGTACGGAGCGTCTTTCAATTCCGGTCCCCCTTCCACCAGGGGAAGGGGTTAGGTCCTTAGGTCGCTCGCACCATTGCAACGCCCGCATCATCATTGTCTCGCCGATCCGCGGCACTGATGTCTTGCCGACACCGGCACTATTAATTCGCGCGGCCAATCGCGATACTCGGCCATCGCAAAGGCGGGGATTTCGATGCGATGCTCGAAATGCGGCACTGAAAGCACCTTTAGCAGAATAGGCGACAGAGGATCGCAATCGAGGACCGCTCGATGACGAAGCGCGTCGCTCGGTTGGCCTGCTGCGCGTTTCTTGTCTGCATCCTCAACACCTCCACCGTCTCTCGCGCGGCGACGAGTGAAAAGCCGGAGGCCGCCAGCCGCCTTGCGCTGCTCGCGTCCGCGCAATTCCCAAATCTGACCGAGGCCGAACGGTCTTTGCTGTGGTTCAGTGACGCGATGAACATCGACCGCGGTGCGATCGCCGTCGCCGGTCCGAGCTCGAACCCTGCCGATCCGGGCAACGACCCTGCCCATGCCGACAAATGGGATGTGCAGCGTAATGTGCGCGCCTCGCTCATTCGGTGGATGTGTGCTGACCGTCACGCGATCGAGCTGGAAGATCCAGGCGGTATCCGCGTGATGGGCGCGCGCATCACCGGCGGCCTCGATCTGTCGCACCTCCGCGTGCCTGCGCCACTGGAGTTGAGGAACTGTTCGATCCCGGAGGAGATATCGCTCGACTCGGCTGAGATTCCCGGACTGAGTCTGGATGGCAGCCACACCAGCGCGATTTATGCGCCCGGAATCAAGGTTATAGGCGAGCTGGAAATGGGGCAGGGCTTCGACGCCTCGGCTGAGGTCTTCATGTCTGAAGCTACGATCGATGGCGCCGCACTATTCAGTGGCGGCCATTTCCGCCACTCGATAGCGCCTCGCGAACTCCCCCCTGAATGGGCCGCACCAGAGTCACAAATGAAGGACGCATTGGACATTCACGACGCGCAGATCAAAGGCACGGTTGCGATGGCGAACGGCTTTCAGTCGGAAGGCGCAATCGTGATGGACAACGTCTCGATTTTCGGAGATTTCCTTGCTGGGGAGGGCGCTTCATCAACCCGAACAATTACGCCATGTGGGCACCTCAATCCGTCGTTTCCCACGACGTCCATCTGAGTGATCTCCTCTTTCAGGTTCCTTCGCCACATATCTCGGTTGTTAATGGCATCGTGGTGTTTTTCGGAGCGCGAATCGGTGGTGCGCTGGACGTGGCCGGAGTGAAATTCTCCGGCGCGCCTTCAGACGATCATGGTCTGGACGCCTCACACGCATCGATTCAGAACCTCGTCACCATAGGCGCATCTTTCAGCGACGACGCATACGAGCACTTGAACGGCGCCGAAATCCAATTCATCTGGGACAATCCGGCCAGCTGGCCCAAGCCGGGAAAGCTCGATATCGGACAACTGAAGTATCAGGCCTTCGGTGCGCCGAGCCCGGTCGACGTCGCGAGCCGCCTCCACTGGCTAGGCCTGAGCGCCACCTCCTCTGACCCGCAACCGTATGACGAGCTGGCGAAGTACTACCGTAGCGTCGGCGACATGGGTTCGGCCGCGAAGGTGCTCATCGCGCGCGACGATGCGATTTACAGCCGCGCCGATCCGATACGACGAGCATGGGGCAAGTTTCTAAAAGTCACCGTCGGCTACGGGCATGAACCGCTGCGCACCGTCGCCTGGATGCTAGCAGTCGTACGTCGGGTGCAGTGATGGTATCGATCGGCGCGCGGGCGGGCGTGATGCGTCTCACGTGGCCGGAGACCTCAGCACCGCCCGCCGGCGACCCGACCTCCGGTCTGAATCCTCTGCTGTACTCGCTCGACGTTTTCCTGCCGTTCGTGAACCTCCACCAGGAGCACTACTGGTGGCCGGATGAGACCGCTTCCGGCCAGTGCGCGATCTTCGGCCGCCGCGTCCCAGTCCGCGGCTCTCTGCTTCGCTACTATCTGTGGCTGCAAATAATGGCCGGATGGCTGCTAAGCGCAGTTTTCATCGCAGGATTGACCGGCCTGATTCAAAACGACTGAGAGGCCGCAAACCAAATCGAACCAGAGATCTAAAGGACGCGCCAGCATCTCTGGTTTATCCCCGACAGTCGGAGTTTGATTTATCCGGTTCCCCCAGCGCAGGAAGAGGCCTCTTAAATCCAGCACTCCTTCTTGCTCACGAAGGTGTTTTTCGAAATCTGGTCCCCCTTCCACCAGGGGAAGGGGTTAGGGCTTAGGTCGCTCGCACCATTGCGACGCCCACATCATCGGATACCTCACTAACCAGCTATCGATGTACGGATGCTTCTTCCCGGTGCGGGGGTCCGGCGGCGCGCTCGATCGCAAACCGGCCGCAATCCATCTCCGCGATTCCGCCGGATCGATCACGTCGTCGATTGCAAACTGCGACGCGTTGTTCAGCGCCTTCCCGCGCTTGTACATCGTCGCCACCATCTCGTCGAAACGCTGCTTGCGCTCGACCGGATCGTCGATCGCCGCCAGTTCGTTGCGGTAACCCAGCTTCACCGCACCTTCGAGCCCCATCGGCCCGAACTCTCCGGTCGGCCATGCCACCGTGAACAACGGCGCGTCGTAACTCCCGCCGGCCATCGCGATCCCGCCCAGCCCGTAAGCCTTGCGCAGCACGATCGTGAAAAAAGGCACCGTCGCATTCGCCGCCGTCAGAAACATTCGCGACGAATGCCGCACCAGCGCTGTCTTCTCGATCTCCGGACCGACCATGATGCCGGGAGTGTCGCACAAAAATAAAATCGGAATGTCGAACGCGTCGCACAACTGGATAAAGCGCGCGCCCTTGTCGGCGCCGTCGCTGTCTATTGCGCCCGCCAGATGCTTCGGGTTGTTCGCGACCACCCCGAACGCATGCCCTTCAATCCTGATGAACGCCGCGATCATCGTCAGCCCGAAATCGCGCCGAATCTCGAGCACCGACCCCGTATCCGCCATCGTTTCGATTACCGTCCGCACGTCGTAAACGCGCAGCCGGTTCTCTGGAATGATATTGCGCAGCAGACGCTGATCCGCGCACGTCCAATCGTTCACCGCGCCCTGGAAGTACGAGAGATATTTGCGCGCGACCTGCACCGCCTCCGACTCGTCCGCCACCGCGATATCGACGACGCCGTTGGGCACCTGCACCTCATCGGCCCGATTTCTTCGGGACGAAAGATACCCAGTCCGCCGCCCTCGATCATCGCCGGACCGCCCATCCCGATATTCGATCGCATCGCCGCGATCACGACGTCGCAGCATCCCAGCAGCGACGCGTTGCCCGCGAAGCATCGGCCCGACGTGATACCGACCAGCGGCACCAGCCCGCTCAGCTTCGGAAAATCGTGAAACGATCGCGAAGTGTGAAAGCCGCCGTCAGTATCGCCCGGCCGGCCGCCGCCGCCTTCCGCGAACAGCACCAGTGGCAAGCGCAACTCGCGCGCAAGCTGGAACATCCGATCTTTCTTGCGATGGTTCTGATGCCCCTGCGTGCCCGCCAGCACCGTGTAGTCATACGACATCACGACGCAGCGCGCCTTTCGGCGCCGAACAGATTGCCGTTGACCGTCGCGAGCCCGGTGACCAGCCCGTCGGCCGGCGTGTTCCTGATCAGGTCGTCCATCTTGCGACGCCGCCGCTGCGCCGCGACGACTATCGGCCCGTATTCGACGAACGTTCCCGCATCGCACATCTCCTCGATATTCTCTCGCGCAGTGCGCTGTCCCGTCTTGCGACGCCGCGCGACCGCATCAGGCCGCGCTGCGTCGAGGCCTACCGCATGCCGCTCGATCGCCTCCGCCAGGTCGGCGCGCACGCCGTCGCCGTCTTTCTCGATTCCAGAGCCCACGCCGGCAGCATAGTCCGGAATCTCCGAAAAGTGAAAAACCCTTGTACCGGCGAGCGTGATCCACTATTCTTCGCCCACGACCATGCCCGACGACGACCTCAAAATCATCAGCCCCGCCATCGGCATCACCGCCCGCATCCTGTTCACGCTGATTTTCTTTCTCTCGGGCATCACCCACTTCACCTCGATGCAGAGTTACATCAACCTGATGCCCGCGCCGATTCCAATGCGCGCGTTCTGGGTCGCGATTTCCGGCGTCGTCGGACTAGCAGGCGCCGTGCTGATCCTGTTCAACTATCGCCCGCGCCTCGGCGGCTGGCTCATTCGTGCTGTTTCTCGTCCCCGTCACGATCGTCGTGCACGGCACCGCGATGCTGACGCTGCCCGACCCCTTGATGCGCGCGATCAACGTCTCGATGTTTCTAAAAGGGCTCGCGATGATCGCATGCGCGCTCTTCATCACTCAGTTCGGCGTCAGCCCCGGCGCCCGCGCGCGTTGATTCGCTCCCGCCGCTCACACGCACCCGCCAATCCAGACCACGCGCCCGATGATGCTCACGCTCGACACCACCATCGCCTCGTATTTCGGATTGTCGCTGCGCACCAGCAGCTTCCCGTCAGGCCGCCGCTGGATCCTCTTCACCGCCAGCCCGCCTGTATGCCGCAGCAGGTAAATCCCGTCCTGCCGAAACCGCGGCTCCGCAAGATTCGCGAGTATCAAATCCGAATCCTCGACCGTCGGCGCCATCGAGTCGCCCACCACCTCGATCAGAATCAAATCGCGCGGCTCCGCATTCAGCGTCCGCTTGATCCACTCCGCCCGAAACGCGACCGAGTCCACCACCTGCTCGCTGCGCAGTATTCCTTCGCGCCCGCCCGAGAATCGAATCCGGCTGCGCGGCATGAAAATAAAGTCGCCATGCTCCACCGCGCGCGCGCTCGCCTGCGCACTCTGCGCCGCCTCGCTCCCCGTCGCCAGCCATTCCAGCGACACCCGCCCCGCGCGCGCCAGCGCCACCAGGTTCGCCACGCTCGGCTGTCCCCGCCCGGCCAACCACTTGTAGATCGCGTTGTCCGACACCCCCATCGCCGTCGCCAGCGTCACCACCGAACCGAACGAGTGGATCACCTGCGTCAGCCGGGAACGAAATGCAGCGTCAACTAGTGTAGTTGACATAAATCTCCTAGTGTGAAATAAGATTCATAAAGCGCATGATTTTGCCACAAGCCAATCACTCCCAGCTCAAACCAAATCCTCCGCCCCGGCCAGCGCTGCCGCCCGCCCGCCGCTATCATCCTGTCACGCTGCCCGCTGACCCCCGATTCTTACCATTGCTCGCTCTAACCGCCTACACACTTTTACGCCGGCTGGCGACCCCGACCCCGCTCAATGGATTACATTTCTCTACTTCTCGGCCATGTGCCCGGCCCGGTCCCGTACGCATCCCGGTCCGCCACCCACCCAATTCGCGCGGAGGATTTATGGAACCCGCGACCCTTCCGGTTCGTCCTACCGGCTTTAGCCGCATCGTCGCCTGCATCTGGTGTCATGCGCCACCACTCAGGCCGACGTGGTTCGCAACCACGGCCTCTGCCGCAGCTGCGTGCACGACAACATCGAGCTCAGTTGGCGCCTCATCTACGATCGCGATCGCAGCATCGGCGCAATTCCCGCCAACCTTCGCGTCGCCTACGGCTTATGAACGCGATCTCCAACCGCATGCCCGCGCTCGACTGCGCCCCTTCGCCGGCGCCGTCCTTCAGTCCCTATGACGAGGTCGAGCGCACTACGCTCTACGATCAAATCGGCCATTCGATCGGTGTCGATGCGGCCGACAAGCTCATCGCAGATTTCGGCGGCCGCCGTTTGTATATCCCGGTCGCGCCCGCTCCCGGCGATCTGCTCACGCGCTCGATTGGGCTGATGGCGGCGCTCGCGATGGCGCGCGTGTTCGGTGGCGACCGCTTGATGATTCCCGTTGCTAGCACTCATGCGCGCCGCCGCGCACGTATTCTCGCGATGCGCGCGGAGAACGTCAGTATCTCGCGCATCGCGCACGAGCTCCGATGCACCGAGCGCTACGTTTACAAGGTCCTCGCCCTGAACCGGGCCCCCGAATGCTCGCTGTCCCTCGAGCGAAGAGGCCGGGGTTTAGGTTGCCCGGCGCCGAAAGGTTCTGTTCCTCCGGATAATCACGCAACGTCCGCGCCGATCGCAGAGCGATTGAAACGTGGACCAATCAATCAGCGCACCTCACGCCTACTGCCCTGAGTTTCTTACCGCCGTTCAACGCGTGCTCGCCGACGAGGGCGGCTATTCGTCGAATCCCGACGACCCCGGCGGCGCTACCCGCTTCGGGATTTCCGCGCGCGCATATCCCGGACTCGATATCGCGGCGCTCACGCGCGACGCGGCGATAAAAATCTACTGGAACGAATGGTGGCTGCGGTTCGGCTTTGCGGATTTGCCGGCTGCCGTCGCTGCCAAGACTTTCGATCTCGCCGTCAACATGGGCTCGCGGCACGCCTTCGAATGTCTGCAGCGTGCCCTGCGCGCATGCGGCTTGCCGGTGGCCGAAGACGGTGCGCTCGGTCCGGCAACTGTGCTCGCGGCCGGGCGCGCCGACCCGGCTGCGCTGATGGCGGCGTTGCGCTCTGAACTCGCTGCTTATTACCGGCTGGTGGCGGCGAATCAGAAGTCGGGCGCCGATTTTCTCAAAGGATGGCTGAATCGCGCGTACGCGTGACGCGCAAAAGGAAAAATGAATACCAAGGCGTTCTACAAATCGAAGGCGTTCTACGGATGTGTCAGCACGATCGTGCTGATTGTCGGCGACATGGCGGCCAACGGCGTGACGCTCGGCAACACGACTGCCCTGATGACGGCGGGATTTGCGCTCTACGGACGGATCGTTGCGAGCGCGCCGCTCGCGTTGAGCGATCAATCTGAGGCCGACGTCGAGGATGCAAAAGCAGATGTACGAAAAAGCAAAGTTGCAGTCGATGCGGACCAGGGCAATTAGTCTCTTCGCGCTGTTGGCGATGGGATGCGCGCCGACGTACGCGCCGCAAATCGCGATGCCATCGATACCCGCGCCAGATCTCGAAAGCGCAATGCATTGCACGTCAACTGAAAAAAAAGAAATTGCCGCTCTGGATCCGCCTCCCGTATTGCCCAATGCCCAGCGGACGCCATGTCCGCTCGGCAGCGGCCTGGCCGCATGCTTCACGCTCGACCAGGACCTCGTGCGGCAGCAACGATTCAAAATTCTGCACGACGATCGCGATTACTGTCGCGACGCGTACGACAGAGCGGCGGGCACGGCGGCCCGCCCCACTGGGGCGGCGGCCAGCCCCACTCGGGAATGAAACGTGTTGATGAACAAGCATTTCGCCGCATTGCTGCTGCTCGCGTTCGCCGGATGCGCGCAGGTGAACGAGAAGATGTTCACGGTTGACTGCGCCGTCGGCCGCACGCCGATGCCGGGTGAGCTGGCGCCGGGCACTGCGATGGCGTTTGACGTTTCGACCAGCCCGATACCGCTGCTCTTCGCACCGCATCGCGCGATCGCGCGATGCGACGACGCCGGCGTCGTCACGATGAATATCGAAACGCCGGTCGATACGGGACTCAGCCAACTTTCGACGCCGCTAAGCACCGCGGCCAGCCACGTAAGTTATGCGCCCTGAAAAAAATGCCCGCCAACCAAGAGGTGAGATCCATATGAGTCCAAAAATCCGAAAAGTTCTGTCTCCTCTCCCTGTCAGGGAGAGGATGAAGGTGAGGGTCCGAATACAGCGCGCTTTTTCGCGCGCGATCCGCGATTCTGCCTCCGTCCTTTTCTGTGCATGCTTGCTGACGCTGGCGGGATGCGCCCAACAAGGCGGCGGCCTGCTCCAACCAACCCCGAAACAAATCATCAGCGGCAAAAATACCATCGTGCCGAGTTCCGCCGCACTCAGCATGGAGGCGACCAACTTCTGCAACGCGCAGGCGCAAGTCGATTACGCCGGCCTCGTGCTCTATTGCGAGGGCAAAACGCCCGCGCTGCCGCTCTCGATCAGCACCAACTATCAGACCGAGGCGAGCCAGTTCTCTTGCCAGGTGTACGGCTACACCAATTCGAGCAACCAACTGATCGTGCCCGCCACCGTGACGCTCGGTAATTGTCCGACCGGCGCCGCGCCCGCGCCCGTGACCGCACCCTCAGGCGCGCCAGTCGCGGCGGCTCATTGAGATGGCCAGCGCAGTAGCGGGACTGGCGCTCGACGCGATCGAAAAAGCGACGCCGGTGATAATAGGCGCGTTAGCCCCGGAGATTCAAAAACTCCTCGCGATACTGCCCGCGAACACGGTCAAGGTCGTGCCGCCGTCGATCGATATCGAAGTCGCGGTCGCGGCGAACCTGCTGAAAGCGATGCCGGCGTTCACGGCGGGAGTCTATTCGACGATCAAATCGAAGATCGGCATCGCGGTCGCGATCTATGCGACCGCGCATCCGGGCGACAGCCTCGAAGGCGACGCCGCGTGGATGGATATCCAGTCGCTGTCGATTGCGGCGATCGCGGACGAGGGACTCGACACCTCGAAGATTCCTCTGAGCACAATCCGCCAGATGGTCTCGTCGGGAATCGAGCTGTATCGCGCGGGCGCCGGGGTCAAGGCGCTGACCGTTGGCAAGTAGCGAGGCTGGAATTGAATGCGGCTCAAGGCGAAAGAGAAACGGCGCCTGCTCAAAGAGCGCAAACGGATGTGGCCACCGCGGCAACCGCGGGACTGGAAACTGATCATCACGCTCGGCAAGCCGGGCAAAAAACACAACTGAGGTAAGAGAAAAATGGCGACATCGACTTTCATTCTGCTCGACGACCAGATGATCACGGCGCAGGTGTCCTACGTCGACGACGAAGGCAACACTGCCGTCGCGCCGGCCGCGATCGTTCCCGCATGGTCGGCCGCCGATCCGGACGGGACGCTCGCGCTGGCTCCCAGTACCGACGGCAACTCATGCGTCATCAAGGCTACAGGCAAGCTGACTGTGACGCAGGCGGCGCAAATCACGGTGACTGCGGGCGCGCTCAGCGGCGCCGTGCAGATCCAGGTGAACGCCAGTGCGGCCGCGGCGATCGCAATCGGGCTCGGCACCCCGGCGCATCAGTGAGCGGAGCGGGCTGATGGACTGGGGCAACGTGGCCGGATGGTCGGCGGTGTTTATCGCGTTCGTCGCGGTCAACGCGAGCACGATTCAGTTCCTGTTGAAGCGGCGCGCGGAAGAGCATCAGCGCGAGGCCGGCCACGTTGACCTGCTCGAGAAGCAGTTGATCGACCTGCGGGTGAATCTGCCGCTGGAGTATGTGCGGCGCGAGGACTGGATCAGGTTCAGCGGTACGCTCGACGCCAAGCTGGACGCGATGCGCGAAGAGATGCGTGAAGAAATCGCAGAGGTAAAGGAAAGGTTGTATGCCGGACGGAATTGATCTCGAACAAAAAAATCGCGAGGAAGCGCGCTGGCGGATGCTGCGCGTGGTCGACGCGGGACGGCCGATCGCGGTGTCGGAGCAGATAATCTGGCGCGTGCTCGCCGATATCAAGCTGTCGCTGTCGCTCAACACGGTCCGGCGCGAGCTCGCGTACCTGCGCGACTCGGGCCTGCTCGAACTCGAAGGCGAGGGCGGAGAGACCTGGTTCGCGAAACTAACCGCCAGCGGCGTCGACGTAGTCGAGTACAACTTTCCAGCACCGGCGGGCGTAGCCCGCCCGCGCAAGTACTGGTGATCGCCGCGATGAAGAAAAAGAAGGACGAAAAGAAAAGCGAAGCGGGCGGACATCCTAAGCGCGTGCCGATCGATCCGATTCCGTTCAAGACGTGGAAGATTAAAAAGCTGCCGCCGGATTTGAAGGAAGAGCTCGACCGGATGCTGACCGCGGGCACGATGCATAGCTGCCGGCAGTTGTCGAAGTGGCTGGGGGACAATGGGTTCGAGATCTCGCATGCGGCGATTCACAAGTACGGGCAGAAGTTCGAGCGGCGGCTCGAGGCGATCCGGCTGGCGACGGAGCAGGCGCGAATCGTGTGCGAGCAATTCGAGGGAGACGATACGCAGATGCAGACGGCGCTGCTGAGGTTGGTGCAGACGCAGCTGTTCGGCGTGCTGTCGGTGGCGAATGCGAGAGAGAGCGGACAGGGCGGGGCGACGATCGCGCCGGTGAATGTGACGGCGCTGGCGCGCAGCGTGTCGGGACTGGTGCGGGCAGAGAGTGAGCATCAGAGGTGGGCGGAGCGGATGCGGGCGGGAGTGGCGGTGGTGGAGGAGAAGGTGGAGGAGGCGCGGTCGAAGGGGCTGAGCAAGGAGGCGGCGGATCAGATCAAGGCGGTGTTGTTGGAGATTTAGGGTGATGAGTTATTTCGAGGGCAGCGAGATCCGAATTGCCTCTCCCTGTCAGGGAGGTGTCACAGACACGCGGCCGCGCCATCGGCTCGGGGTGATGGGTCCGAATTCCGGGATGTCCTTCTGCGCGTTGGGGTGGTGGGAAGGGTCGTTGGGATTATTTGCTGCGCGGGGGATGACTCAAAAAAGGGAACGACAGCAGGACTCGTATTCAGCTCGAGCCCGCGGAACCCTCACCTGCCGAGCTACGCTCGGCCGCCTCTCCCGTAAAATGAACGGGCGAGGTCGGAGCAGCATCCAGGAATTTGGACCCTCACCCGGCGCTCGTGGACGAGCGTCGGCCTGATAGGGAGAGGCTATTGGAGTGCGACGCGCGCGATGAGCTCGATGCTGGCGCCCTCACCCACGCCGGAGGCGCGACCTCTCCCGATGGGAGAGGTATTGGAGCGGCATCTAGGAATTTGGACCCTCACCCGGCGCTCGTGGACGAGCGTCGGCCTCTCCCTGACAGGGAGAGGCTATTGGACGGAGTAGCTATTAGCTAATGAATGAACCACTCTCAATACTACTTCCTTATCAGCGGCGGTGGATTGCCGATCAGTCGCAGGTCAAAGTCAGCGAGAAGTCGCGGCGGATCGGGATTACCTGGACTGAGGCTGCTGACCGGGCGCTTGGCGCTGCGACCGCCGGACGCGCGGGAATCGACGGCTGGTATATCGGGTACAACAAGGACATGGCGCTCGAGTTCATCGAGGCGGCGGCGCGCTGGGCGCTGCGATTTAACAAGGCGGCGGAGGCGGTCGAGGAAATCGTGCTCGAGGACGAGCGCAGCGATATCCTCGCGTACCGCATTCGCTTTGCGTCGGGGCATAAGATTGTCGCGCTGTCGTCGCGACCCTCGAATCTGCGCGGCAAGGACGGCTGCGCCGTTATAGACGAGGCCGCGTTCCATGAAGACCTGAGCGGTCTGCTGAAAGCCGCGCTCGCATTCACGATGTGGGGCGGGCTCGTGCGGATAATATCTACTCACAACGGCGCCCATAGTGCATTCAATGAACTAGTCAGTGAGATTAGGGCAGGCCGGCGGCCATACTCACTTCATCGTACTACTTTCGACGACGCACTATCGGACGGACTATACAAAAAAATCTGCGAGCATAACCGAATCGAGTGGAGCGCGGAGAAGCAGCGCGAATGGCGCCAGCAAATAGTCGACTACTACGCCGATAACGTCGCCGAAGAACTGTTCTGTGTGCCGCGCGCGTCGTCGGGCGCGTACCTGAGCTCGGTACTGATCGAAGCGCGGATGAAAGCCGGGATTCCGATTCTGCGCTGGGAGATGCCGGCGGATTTTTCGAGTCGTCCCGAAGCGGAGCGCTACGCGGAGACGCAGGCGTGGTGCGAGGACAATATCGGGCCGGCGCTTGCGGCGCTCAATCCGGCGCTGGCAAGTTTTTTCGGCGAAGACTTCGGACGCTCGGGCGACCTGACCGTTATCTGGCCGCTGCAAATCGGACAGGACCTGATGCGGCGGACGCCGTTCGTGGTCGAACTGCGCAATATCCCGTTTCGAAACCAGGAGCAGGTGCTCTTTTATATCGTCGACCGGCTGCCGCGCTTCACCACCGGCGCGATGGACGCGCGCGGCAACGGGCAGTACCTGGCGGAGACCGCGGCCCAGCGCTACGGCTCGCGCGTGGTGCAGGTGATGCTGTCGGAGGCTTGGTATCGCGAGAATATGCCGCGCTACAAGGCGGCGTTCGAGGACGGCACGATCGAAATTCCCAAAGACGCCGACGTGCTGGGAGACCATCGCGCGATCGTGCTCGAGCAGGGAGTCGCGAAAATTTCCGAGCGGCGGTCGGGCAGCGACGGCAAGGGACGGCATGGCGACTCTGCTATGGCGGCAGCGCTGGCGTTTTTCGCGTCGCGCGTGGACGCGGGGAAGATTATGTACATCCCGGCTCGTGGGGTGGGGAATCGGGAAGGCTTCGAGCGGAGGGAGAATTTGTTTGGGGCTGCGCCGGAGGAGGAGATGATCAACGTCGGGAGGATGCGCGGGTTTTGAGGAGATTGATTAAATGTGGAACCCGCGGTGGGTTCCACACCTCCTTCGGCAGGGGTGACCCCTGCACCCGGTGTTCGGAGAAAAGAAAGATGCGGGACTTCGTCCCTGTTCGAACTGGGTCGGGTGGGGACGTGCCTCTCCCTTACAGGGAGAGGCTATTGAGATGAATAGCTACTGGAAATGGAAATGCGAGGAGTGTGGGTATGAATTTATATTGGCGCTCGTTCGGTTGCCGGAGGCTTGTCATCGGTGCGGAGGTCAATGGTTTTTGAAAATTGGCGAAGCGGCTACCAAAGTATATCGAACTGACTAGTCCGTTTGGAGAAGATAAATGACACTCTACGATGCTTACGGACGCGAAGTTGATACTGGAATGCTGCGCGAGGAACAGGCCGCGCCGACGATGGCGGGAGTACGAAATATATATTCCGTGATGCATCCGTCGATTGGCCTTACGCCGGAACGGCTGTCGGGAATCCTGCAGCAGGCCGAGGTCGGAGACCCGTATCTGTATCTCGAGCTGGCCGAGGAAATTGAAGAAAAGGATCTGCATTACCTGGCCGTGCTGAGTACGCGCAAGAATGCGGTCGCGCAACTGGATATCGTCGTGCGCGCGGCGTCGGCGTCGGCGGACGATCAGCGCGCGGCGGCGATGGTGCGCGAGATGATCGTCGACGGCCCGTTTCAGCTCGACAGCGTGCTGTTCGACGTGCTCGACGCAGTCGGGAAGGGATTTTCGGCCACCGAGATAATGTGGGATACCTCTGGGCGAGAATGGTTTCCCGCACAGTTGAAGTGGCGCGACCCGCGCTGGTTTGCGTTCGACTGGATCTCGGGGGAAGAGATGCTGGTGCGGACTTTGAAGGGCGAAATTATCCCGGTCGAAAGCGACGCCGCGGCGGCGCGCCCGACCCATTTTGGCGGCAGCGGAGTTTATTCATCGATGGGGGCGGGAATCGGAATACAGCCGATGACGGCGCCGCTCGCGCCGTACAAATTCATCACCCATATCGCGAAGGCAAAAGCCGGCCTGCCGATTCGCGGAGGTCTGGCGCGGGCGGCCGGGTGGGCATACCTGTTCAAAAACTACGTACTAAAGGACTGGATAACGTTCACCGAGGTATTCGGACAGCCGTTGCGAGTAGGAAAATACAATCCGGGTGCGTCCGAACAGGACAAGCAGGCATTACTACGTGCCGTCTCGCGAATAGGTAGTGATGCGGCGGCTATAATGCCGGAGTCAATGGTAATAGAGTTTACCGAAGCACATCAGAATGGCAGTTCGGAACTGTATCAGAGTTTTTGCGAATACCTAGATGCACAAGTGAGTAAGGCAGTGCTCGGGCAGACATTGACTACTGAAATGCCTAATTCAGGAGGCTCGCGCGCCGCCGCCCAGGTGCATGAGGGAGTGCGCCGGGACATCCTGAATGCCGATGCGCGCCGCCTGGCGGCGACGCTCGCGCGCGATCTGGTGCGGCCGATCGTCGAGCTGAATATGGGGCCGCAGGCGCGATATCCGAAGATCGAGTTGGGGTTGCCGGATGACAGCGACGTGAAAGTGTTTGCGGAGATCGTCGCGATGCTGGCGGATCGCGGGCTTAGAGTCGGGCAGAAGACGATACTGGATAAGCTGGGGATCGCGGCGGCGGCGGAGGGGGAGGCTGTGCTTGTGGCGATTAAGGAGACGGGGGAGGGGGAAACTTAATTAAATGTGGAACCCGCGGTGGGTTCCACACCTCCTTCGGCAGGGGTGACCCCTGCACCCGGTGTTTGGAAAAGAAGGATGCGGGACTTCGTCCCTGTTCGCAGTTGGTTGGGGGATCGTCCACGCGGCCGGCGATTTTATCGCCGGTCGCTTACCTGAGTGCTGGTGGCTACGGCTTTTGCTGCAGGAGGTCTTTTTTTTCTGGCGGCGGGCTCTGCGGCGGTGTTTCATTTCTAGGAAAATGTCGTCGTAGATTCGCTTCCTTATAGAGAATCCTGCGGTGGGAAATTTTATTGTCGCGTCGTTGGGGTGCCGTTGGTAGTGGAAGATTTGGATGCCGTTCCACCATGTGGGCGAGTGGTTGCGCGGCGTGCGGAGATCGAGAACCAGTTTGAAGTTTGGGAGGGCGCGCACGATGAGATTGTTGGCGGAGCGGGCGGCGCGCTTGTTGGTGTCGTCGATGATGATGACGGCGTCGTCGGCGAGGTGCGGGATTGCCAGCGCTACGCCGTCGTACTGATCGGCGAAGGAGTGGCCGCCGTCGTAGAAGTAGGCGCCGATGCGTGCGGGAGCCCATGGCGCGGCGGCGAGGAAGGCGCGGAAGTCCATGTCGAGGAAGGTGACCTGGCCGGGCGCGGTGTGCGCGTCGAGGGTGCGGCGGAGCGCGTCGGCGGCGCCGTCGAACTGCGAGAAATTATCGCATGCGAAGATGCGTGCGTGCGGATTCGCGGCTGGCGGCGCCGACCAGGCTCGCCCCTTTGTAGCATCCCACTTCGACGTACACTTCGCCGGCGTCGAGCGAGGCGACCGCGCAGTTGAGGAGGCGCAGCTTGTTCTCGGTGGCCATCCCGGGGATTTCGGCGAGGATGTGCGAGAGCGAGCGGTCGGCGGGATGGGTCGAGGCGGCGAGGCGGCGCTGGTCGGCGAACTCGGGCCATTGCGCGCGGCATCGCTCGAGAAAACCCTCAAACTTCATTTCTTTTCAGGAAAGTTTTTCAGGAAAGTAGAACCTATAGAGCGTGCTCAATCTGAGTATCACCAGTACATCGCGGGGCCCATCGGACCGACGAGGCCGATGCCGTACGGATTGAACATCTCTTCCTGCACGTCCATATCTTCCAACTGCTGAGCTTCGAGGTCCTGGCGCGAAATCTCGCCTTCCTTGGCCTCGAACTGTTGGTTGAGCTTCAACTTTTCGTACTGCTGATAATTTTCCTCGGAGCCGATGTACATACACTTACAGTAGTCCGGATCGGCCATGTAGTAGTGCAGGTTGCCGGTTTTGCCGACGTAGTAATTGACGTCGAACGGGACCAGCGAGGCGAGTTGCTGCTGGCGCTCCGGAGTGTCAGCCGGGAGCATCCGGAAGCCAGCCGCCGAGAGCATCGGCTCGAGCTGCTCGGCCTGCTGCTCGGGCGTCGGCGGCTGCGGTTGCATCGAGGCGCATTCGAAGAGCGCTACCGAAAGCGCGGCAATCATCAGGACGAGGGCGACGGAAGTGGTCGGACGTTGCGGCATTAATTCCTTGGGTTGAGAGACGCAGAAAAAAAGTGGGGCGGCCGTCGCGGGCCGCCCCGGTGATGAGTCAATCAGGGGACGGAGTTGATCGCGGATCCATTGGCGTCGAACAGCGTCAATGCGCCGACTCCGTCCGCGTTGACGGTGAGCGAGGCGCGGGTCTTGCCGTCGGTGCCGAGCAGTGCGAAGCCGGGGCGGCCGTCGGGCGTGATGTCGATGCCGACGCGTCCGCGGTTCTGATCGGCGAGGCGCAACGTGGGAGTGCCGTCAGCCTGCACGATGATCGAGGCGCGCGAATTGCCCGCGGTGTCCATCAGGCCGAGCCCGGACTGGCCGTCAGGAGCGACGCCGAGGGTGGCTTGCGCGGTCGCATTGGCGTCGAAGAGAACGACGCGGGCGACGCTGTTGGTGAGTCCGACTTCGGCGCGCGGCTTGCCGTCCTTGCCGTAGATGCCGAGGGCGGGTGCGCCGTCAGCGCCGACGCCGAGACCGGCACGCAGCGTCCCGGTGCCGTCGAAGACCGCGATTTGCGCGACGCCTTTGCTGGTGACGTTGAACTCGCCGCGGGTCTTGCCATGGCGGTCGACGAGCATGAACTTCTGCGCGGTTACCATTTTGGGCGTGCAGGCGGCGTCTACTGTGGGAGCGGCGAAGAAATGGCCCGAGACGGCGCCTCCGACGAAGGCGGCGGCTAGAGTCAGGGTCACGAACCCGATTCGCTCTTTGATGGTCATGGTCGCGGTCTCCTTTCCGGTACCGAAGGTTAGGCGATTTTCGGGGAGAACATTAGCAGGCTTCAAGGGGAGGTTACAAAAGCAGAGGACGCGGCGGAAGGGGAGAAGGGGAACTTGATTTAATGTGGAACCCGCCTGGGGTCCACACCTCCTTGGGCAGGGGTGACCCCTGCACCCGGTATTCAGAAGAGAAAGAGTCGCGCGGACGGACTTCGTTCCTGGGTTTTGGGGGTTGGGACCTTCTTAGCCTCTCCCTGTCAGGGAGAGGCCGACGCGTAGCGGCGGGTGAGGGTCCAAATTCCTGGTTTCTTTCTTCCTGTTTTGAATTTCTATTCGGCTGTGGAGTTGCGGAAAGAAGGGCATCTTTATAAGCGGACCCTCACCCGCGCCGGAGGCGCGGCCTCTCCCTGACAGGGAGAGGCAATTCGGGGAACCTAACCCCTTCCCTTGGTGGAAGGGGAACCAGATAGAAACCGATGTGACAAATGGGTGCTTTGGGGCACATGGATTGGGTTCGGGTGGGCACTCCTTGGGGTTATGATTTTGGTGACACAAAGTTTACACGCATCCTTGGGCTGCCGTTCGCTTCGTCTTTCTACGACTGCGTATGTTCGGATGTCGCTGCCCATGGTGTGCGTAGGAGGGCGCGTGCATCCTGGTTTGCGGACGGCTGGTTTGTCCTGGCAGCGTTGATCGCGACGCAGCTAATGCTGGCCGCATGGCATGGCGTGTTGCGCGCGGGCGCCGGCCCGCTCAGCGCCGATCGCGTGATGGGACAGGCCGATTTCATCAAGAACGCGGTGAACTTGGTCGACGCGATCGGAATGAACGCGCCGGCCGGTGTGGCGATCGATATCGGCAATGGCCATGTGCTGGTCGCGGACTCGCAGAACAATCGCGTGATGGGCTGGAAGAGCGCTCATTCGTTTGCGGCGGGCGGCGCGGCCGACCTGGTGATCGGGCAGGCGGATTTCAATTCGTCGGGATGTAATCAAAATGCAGCGCGCCGGCCGCCAACAAGCTGTGCCAGCCGATTGGACTGGCGGTTGACCTGTTGCATAACGTGTACGTCGGCGATGCGCAGAACAACCGGGTGCTGGTGTTCGCCGATCCGTTTGCGGTGCTGACCGGAACCGATCAGGCGAGCGACTTCGCCGCGTTCGCCGTGTTCGGGCAGGCCGGGAGCTTTATCACCAATGCGGTGAACGAAAACGGGCTCGGCGCCGACAGTCTGAGCAGTCCGCAGGGCGTGGCGATCGATGCGAGCGGCAACCTGTTCGTGGCCGACGTGGGTAATAATCGCGCGCTGGTGTTTTTCTCGCCGATCCCGATGACGGCGATCAAAGGGACGCCGGGGAATTTCGGCGACGCCACGGCGGATGTGGCCGTCGGACAGCTGAACCTGGTCAACGGCGCATGCAACCAGGGCGGTAGCGCGACGACCGAGACCTTGTGTATGGCGCCGTTTTACGGGGTCGGAATTGCGGTCGACGGCGGCGACAATCTCTACGTCGCCGATACCAAGAACAACCGGGCGCTCGAATACAACGGCCCGTTCGGCTACGACGAGAACAACAATGCCAACGCCGACCTGGTATTCGCGGGCAACAACCTGGCGCAGCCGTCGGGCGTCGCAGTCGACTCGAACGGGAACTTTTACGTTTCGTCCGAGTCGCATCATCAGGTGTACGAGTACACGCGAGCCGGTGCCGCTGATGACGGCGACGCTGCTCAACCTGATGATTGGGCCGGGGGCGCAGAATCCGAATGCGGCGTCGCTGCAATTTCCGATGGGGCTGGCGATAGACGCAGTCAATAATCTCTATGTCGCCGACCAGGCGAACAACCGGGTGCTGGAGTTCAATGAGGGCGGATCGCCGGGAAACAAGGTGGCCAACGGCGTGGGCGGACAGATCGATTTGGCGCATAACGCGCCGAACTACGTCGATGCGGTCGGGGTACGGCAGCCGGGCGGGATTGCGGTGGACGCCTCGTCGGACCCGCCGCGGCGACATCTGTATGTTGCCGACACCGCGAACAATCGCGTGCTCGGATGGAAAGACGTGTCGTCGTACCGAGCGCGAAGCCGGCGGATATCGTTTTTGGACAGCCCGACCTCTTCGCGTACCGATGCAACAACGGCGTGGCGGGAGGCGACGTGGCCGGACTCGGCGCGGACAGCCTGTGCGGTCCGGCGCGGATGGCGGTCGATGCGCAGGGAAATCTGTACGTGGCGGATTCGGGCAACAACCGCGTGCTCGAGTACAACACGCCCTTCAACTCGTCGAGCGGCGAACCGGGCGCGGGCGACGAGTCGGCAGATTTCGTTTACGGGCAAGGCGGGGTATTCACGACGCGGAGCTCGAATCTGAAGGCGCGAGTGCGACGACGCTCAGCAATCCGGCGGCGGTGGCGATAGACGCCGCCGGCAACATCTATATAGCTGACACCGGGAATAACCGCGTGCTCGAATTTGCGAAAGCGGGCAATCCGCCGGGCGCGTCGGATGCGATCGCGAGCCGATCATATGGGCAGGCGCGGTGTCCGATTTCACCGATGTGCAGTGCGCTGACGGGGCGGGGGATGACCCGGCGCCCAGCAATCATGGGATGTGCATTCCGGGCGGCGTGGCGATTGACCCATCGGGGAATCTGTTTGTGGCGGACACGGGCAACGACAGGGTGATGGAAATCGACGCGCCGCTGGGGGGGACGCAAGATGCCACGCGGGTGTTCGGGCAGGGCGGTGATTTCACGGCGTCGGGATGTAACGGCGGTGCGATGACGCCGGGCGCGGCGACCCTGTGCGCGCCGGAGGGACTGATGCTCGACCTGCTGGGCAACCTGTGGGTGGCCGACGTGAACAACGATCGGGTGGTCGAGTACGTGCCGCCGTTCGATGCGGATACGGCGGCGGCGATAGTGATCGGGCAGGGCGACGGCGGCAGCCTCGACACCTCGGGATGTAATCGTGGGATTGCGCCGGGTGACCTGTACGGACTTGGCGCGGACAGCCTGTGTGCGCCGGCCGCGGTTGCGGTCGATTCCAATATTGACCTTTATGTGGCGGACTCGGGCAACAACCGGTCGATGGTCTATGACGGGATAGTGGCGACGCCCTCGCCGACTCCGACGGCGACCGCGACCGCGACGAGCACGCCACTGCTACGCCGACTGCGACGGCCGTGGCGACCGCGACGCAGGCAGGGCTGCATCGACCGCGACGGCGACGGCGACAGCGACCGCGACCAGTATCGGCCGTCGGCGACACCGACCGCAAACGCCGGGATGCGGCGGCAAGCTGAAGCTGATTCCGAAGTCGATCAACTTCGGCAAAGTTGTGATGGGCAACGAGTCGGGACCGCGGACGCTCGAAATAGAGAACCTGGGGACGTCGGCGATGATGGCGGTGGTGCCGAGCCGGGGCGCGCCGTTCGTCGTGACGGGCGGGGAATTTATGGTCAATCCGCATGGATCGTCCACGGTGACTATTACCTTCGGCCGGCGGCGAAGGGGTCGGCGCATGCGACTATAGAGATAACCAGCAGCGACCCGAAGGATCGGATGGTGAAGGTTAAGATGAGTGGGAGCGGTAAAGTGAGATAAGACGTGGAAGGGGAAATCACTGATTTAATGTGGAACCCGCGGTGGGTTCCAAACCTCCTTCGGCAGGGGTGACCCCTGCACCCGGTATTAAGAGGAGCGAAGTCGCGCGGACGCGACTTCGCTCCTTGGGTTTGTGGGGGTGGGGAGTAAGGGTAAACAATTCGTGATCCGCAATTCTGACCTCCCTTTGTCCTAGGGGAGGTCGGCGCCGACCGCAGGTGGCGCCGGGAGAGGTGGGACGCGTGGCGCACTGCCAATCCCTACTCGTCTAACCGTCGTGTGAGGCCGCCGTCGGCAGCAGCACCGCTGGCCGAGATACTGCACAGTCAGATAAGCGTGGCTGCGACGGCTGGCTTTGCCCCTCTCCCGGCGACACCGCTTTTCAAGCGGCTTTCGCCGACCTCTCCTCGGGCAATGAGAGGTTAGGATTCTCGAAGTTTCAGAGGCGTTTGGGGGCTTTCGTATTGCTTTTGCGCTCAATGATGAGCGATTTGGGGGAAAAACGCTTGTTTTGGGAAAATCCGACCTAATTGCAAGCTTCTTTTGTACATTCGAGCGGTGCCTTTAGATCGCTGTGGTCAATTTCCTTGTCTTTAGATGGGCGTAATGGTACTTAATCGCTACTTCTAAAACTGGTGCTGTTTGGAACCCTCAGGCTGACCGTTTGATTTCGCAAGGGGCGGCATGAGCCGGCAATTATTCAGGGGAGTAAGCAAGATGGCAGTTGATAGCAATCGGGTTACGTTGCGCGCGCGGCTGACCGTTGCGGCGGTGTCGGTGGGGGCTTTCGCGATGGTGGCGGCGGTCGTGATGCTGTTTGGGTCGCGAATCAGCGGGGCTATAACGGCGGATTCGCCTACGAGTGGCGGCGCGATTTCAGCCTCTGCCGGACAGCAGAGTCCCGAGGAGCTTCGCAAGGAAGCCGCGAACAAGATTGCCGGGTTGCCGTTGTATTTCGAAAAGAACCAGGGACAGGTAAATCCGAGCGTGCGCTACCTTTCGCGCAACGGGCGATACTCGCTGTTCCTGACCGACGACGCCGCCGTGTTCTCATTGATCGGCGGCCATGGTCACAAGAGTCCGCTCTCGAAAGCAGTGTCCGCTAAGCATACCGACGACCCGCAGCTTACCGAGTCGGCGGTGCGAGTGCGGATGGTTGGTGCGAATCCGCATCCGGCGGTCGAAGGGCTGGAGCCGCTGCCGGGGCGCGTAAACTACCTGGTCGGCGCCAAGCAGAACTGGCATCGCGACATTCCGACCTTCGGGCGGGTGCGATTCCATGACGTGTATCCAGGCGTCGACGTTGTTTATTACGGATCGCCGGACTCGCGAATACGATCTTATCGCGGCACCGGGCGCGGACACCTCGAAGGTCAAATTTGCGATCGAAGGTCCGGCCAAGATCGCGCAGACCGCGTCGGGCGATATCGTAGTCGCGACCGGGTCCGGTGTCCTCAGGATCGCGCAAGCCCGCAACTATCAACAGAATGCAGACGGAAGCCGAACGCCGGTCGAAGGCAGCTTCAAGCTCGCGAAAGACGGCACCGTGGTGGCTGGAATCCCGACCCGGCAAGTGGGATTCGAGCTGGCCAGCTACGATCGCAGCAAGACGCTGTTTATCGATCCGACCGTCCTCCCTGTATTCGACGTATTTCGGAGGTAACGGTTCGAGCACGGGGCCGCTGGACCTGGAGCAATTCAGTTCCTGAGTGATGATGACCCGATTCGATGTTGCGGAAACCGGAGTCGATGTCGCGCTGGACTCTTCACCGACGCGATATATCACAGGGTCTGCATACTCGAACGATCTGCCGACGACGGATTCGCTCTCGATGACGCCGTCGTCTTCGACGCTTGGCGCCAATTCTCCCCCGTCGCAGAATCCCAACGTTTTCGTGGCAAAGTTCGATACGACGATGCTCAACCAGAATTCGCTGGTTTACGCGACCTACATTGGCGCTAAAGGTAATACGAAGCCGGCGCGTGGCGCCGGCGACGGCGACCTGGGATTCGGGATCGCAGTTGACGGCGACGGCGACGCCTACATCGTCGGACAGACCTACTCGGGCAACATGGGGTTGCATCGGCGGATTTTCCGGGCACCCATTTGTGCGGAACGTGGGGCACGACCAAGAATAACGGCACGGCGCGGCGACCAAGGCTTCGTGAGTGACTGAATCCGGCGGGCACAGCCTGATATATTCGTGCTACATCCCGGGCGCGCCAAAGTGGCGGCGGCGCGAGTCGCGCTGCTTCCGGGGTGTGCGTCGGATTGCGACGCTTACATCGTCGGGAGTACGCAGAGCACGGCGGGAACGCTGGGGCAAGCGGGGCTGACGGGTTTGTCGTGACCTCCAATGCGGCGCAGAACCAGCTCGCGACGGGAGAGGGGGGATTGAGCAACGCGTTCATCATGGTGGTCGGAGGCGGACGGCTCCGCATCCCTGCCGTTTATTCGAGCTACTACGGCGGGACGGGTAATAGCGATGCAGCGCAGGCGACGTCGGCCTCGCCATCGCGGTCGAATCGGCCACGGAAGTGGCAATCACCGGCGGAGCGTCTCGAGCACAATGGCGGGACTGGTCAGATTCCGGTGAAGAACGCGGCGCAAGCTACGTTCCAGGGCAGCACCGCAATGGTACCAGCAATGCGTTTGTCGCTGAGTTCAACCCGACCGGGACTGGGACGCATGGATCGTCGTATATGGTAGTTACCTGGGTGGTAACGGGGTCTCCGATGTCGGTGTTGCCATCGGCGACGTCGGAACCGCGATCGTACTCGATTCGGGGGATGTTTACGTCGCAGGTTTGACGGCTTCGACGAACTTTCCTGTGGATGGTGTGGCTGGAGTCAGTACGGCGAATCCTCCTTTATGAGCACCAACATGGCCAATACGACCTCAAAAGCTCCAGCATTCACTGGATTTATCACGGAGCTCATCCGAGCGGCATCGCGGACTCGGCCAGCTCATCTATTCGAGCTATTTCGGCGGGACCGGTTTCAGGCTCGACTGGCTGATGCCGTTGGGCTTGGCGATGCAATCGGAGCGATGGCGGAGCACAGCGGAGTTGTTTACGTGACCGGGCTCACAACCTCCGGGTGACGGGATCCGGCGGTTGACTGAGTTTCCGCTCACTTCGAATGCTTGCCAGGTGAAGAATGTCAGCACTGGCATCTCATTTGATATAGGCGGCATTGTCAGCGTATACTGTTCCGGTCACGGCGTTCGTGTCCGCGCTTAACACGACAAACTCAACCGCGGCTAATCAGTTGGAGTTTTCGAGCTTGCTTGGCGGTACGGGACAGGCAGATGTCGGACTGGGGCTGGCATACGACCCGACCGGCAACGATATCTACGTGGCGGGAAGTACGTACTCGACGACTTCCCGGTCACCCCGAACGCGTACCAATTTTTCAATAATGCATCGGGGGCAAGCAGCACCAATGCGTTCCTGACTGAGATCAATCCGTCGGGTAGCACATGTCCGACGCCGTTCACCAAGCCGACGCCTAGGGCGACGCCGACCGGAGCCACGCGCACGGCGACTCCGACCGCGACTGCAACTTCGACCCATACAGCAACGGCGACTTCGACTTCGACTTCAACACATACGCCGACGGCGACCGCCACTGCGACTGCTACGGCGACCTCGACTTCGTCTCATACGCCGACGGCTACGGCGACTTCGACTCATACGGCTACTGCTACGGCGACTTCGACGTCATCGCGGACGGCGACGCCGACCGCTACTAGTACGTCGACCGCGACGCCGACGGCGACGTCGACCTCGAGCCACACGCCGACTGCTACTGCGACGGCATCGCACGGCGACGGCAACCGCCACTGCGACCAGGACGGCGGCTCCTACGCCGACTGCGACGGCTACGCCGGCGGGCGTGGGCGTGCTGGACGTTTCCCCCGACTCGCTGAACTTTGGCGACAAGACGGGAAGGCAAGAAAAGCAAAGCCAAGTCGGTGACGCTCAAGGACGGCAGCTCGAAGAAATCCAAGCTCGACGTGACAGTCACGGGCGAGTCGATCACCGGGCCCGGAGAGGGGGCATTTACCATCACGGAGGCTTGCACCAACAAGCTGCTGGGACCGGGGAAGAAGTGCAAAGTCAAAGTGATCTTCACGGCGCCGGAAAATACGACGCCGCAGGACGCAACGTTGATGATCACCGACGACGCGGTGGGCTCACCGCAGATGGTTTCGCTGACTGGTACCGGCAAGCCGCCGAAGGTTAAGAAGAAGTAACAGACCGCGGTAGACACCTGACCACATAGATGTACACAACGAAGCGGCGAGCCTTAGGGCTCGCCGCTTTACGTTGGGATTAGCTCGCTCGATCGGCGCGGGCAGCGGCATGCGCCGGCGATTGTTTACGGGAGTTGGAAATGGCAGTTGGTGGTTCTCGGGCATTGTTGCGCGCGCGCTTGACCCTCGCGGCGCTGTCGGTGGGAGTGGTCGCGAGCGCGGCGATTCTGGTCTTGATATTCGGGATGCGATTTCGCGGGAGAGCATCGCCTCGAACGCGGCGCAGGCGGTTGCGCGGGCCGTTCTGACGCGATGGCCAGAATCGCGGCGTTGCCGCTGTACTTCGAACAGAACCGGGGCAGGTCGACTCCAGTGTGCGCTACCTTTCGCGCAGCGGGCGATACTCGCTGTTTCTGACCGACGACGCCGCGGTGTTTTCATTGGTGGGAGGACGGCTGAATAAGAGCGCGCGATCTTTTGGCCATCGCGACGACAGCGGGCTCACTGAGTCAGCCGTGCGCGTGAGGCTGCCAGGCGCGAATCCCCATCCGGACGTCGAAGGTCTGGCGCCGCTGCCGGGGCGGGTCAACTACCTTGTTGGCGACAGAAAGAATTGGCGTATGGACGTCCCGACTTTTGGCAGGGTGCGATTCCATGACGTGTATCCCGGCATCGATGTGGTCTACTACGGCACGCCGAGCACGCTGGAATACGATCTGATCGCGGCGCCGGGCGCGGACACCTCGAGATAAAGTTTGCGATCGAAGGTCCCGCTGCAATCACGCAGACGCCGGCCGGCGATATCGTGATTGAGACTGCTGCGGGGACAATCAGGATTGCGAAGCCGCAGAACTATCAGCAAAACGACGACGGGACGCGCACGCCGGTTGAAGGCAGTTTCAAGCTGGCGGCGAACAGCATCGTGGTCGCGGGAGTTCCGACGCGGGAAGTGGAGTTCGCGCTGGCGGGTTACGATCGCAGCAAGACGCTGTTCATCGATCCGGGCGTCGAGACGATTCCATATTCGACTTTCTATGGCGGGAGCGGTTCGAGCAAAGGGCCGCTGAACGCGCAATTCACGCAGCTGCTGGGGGTCGATGATCTGATCGACACTGAGACGGGAGTCGAGGTCGCGGTTGATTCGAGCGGCAAGGCCTACCTGGCGGGAACCGCGTATTCGAGCGACCTGCCGACCGAGAATGCGTTTATCTCGACGCTGCAGGGCGCAAACTCACCGCCGAAAGAGAATCCAAACGTTTACGTTGCGAAGTTCGATCCCACCCAGAGCGGAGCGAGCTCGCTGGTTTACGCCACCTACCTCGGCGCCAACGGCAACACCAACAGCGGCGCCAAAGGGCACGGCGACGGCGACCTCGGATTCGGCATCGCCGTCGATGGCGTCGGCGACGCCTACGTAGTCGGGCAGACCTACTCGGGCAATTCGAACGACTCGCCGGTCGAGCAATTTCCCGGCACCGCGAATTGCGGAGCGTGGGGACAAAAGAATATCGGCGCGAACGCGCAGACCAACCAGGGATTCGTCAGTGAGCTGAACAACGCGGGCAACGGCGTCGTGTACTCGTGCTACATCCCCGGCGGCAAAAGCACGACGGCCGCGAGCGTCGCGCTCGAGCCAGGCTGCATGGAAGATTGCGACGCGTACATCACGGGCAGCACGACTGCGTCGACGACCAAGGATGGCTTCGTCGTTACCGCTGATGCGGCGCAGCCCAAACTCGCGAGCGCGGAAGGCAGCGGAATCAGCAACGCGTTCATGATGGTGGTCGGCGCAGATGGCGGCGGATCGCTCCCGGTCTACTCGACCTACTATGGCGGCAAGGGCAACGGTAAGAACGGCGACACCGGTCTCGCGATATCGGTCAGATCGGACACCGAGGCCGCGATCACCGGCGCGACGTTTTCGAGCGACCTGCCATTGTCGGCGTCGCCGGTGCAGTCGAGCTTCAAGGGCGGCGGCAATCAGACCAGCAACGCGTTCGTCGCCACGTTCAATCCGGTCTCAGGTGCGATGACCTATGGCTCGTACCTGGGCGGAGGGGGAACAACGAGCCAGCTGGTCGTTTCGAACGGCGACGTCGGCGACGCGATCGTCGATGACGGCGGATTTCTCTGGGTTGCGGGATCGACTGCTTCGTCGAACTTTCCAGTAGAACCGCGTTCAGGAGTGAACACGGCTGCACCCGCTTACCAGGAATCGAACTGGCCTGAAGCAGAGGCAGGCGCACCGGCGACGACCGGGTTTATCACCGAAATAAATCCTAATGGCGGCCAAGGACTCGCGCAGATCATGTACTCGACTTACTTCGGCGGGACCGGACATGAATTTTTTGCGCAGGGCTCAGCGTACTTCGCGACCGGCGATGGGATTGGGGCGATGGCTGAGCAGGACGGGATTGTTTACGTGACGGGCTTCGCCACCTCGGCGTACAGCGGAGCGCCCGATATTCCTTCGCAGAGTTTTCCATTCCCGGTCACGACCAATAATTGTCAGTCGTTGAACAACGCCAAAGGCATCGATGTGTCGGGCAAAACGGATCCCGTCACCGCGTTCGTGGCGGCGCTCGATACGACGCAATTGTCGGCGAACTCTCAGCTGATGTTTTCGACGCTGATTGGAGGAACGGGACCGGCGGACGTCGGAATGGGAATCGCGTTCAACGCGGCGCTCGGCGAAATTTACGTGGCGGGAACGACGTACTCGAAAGACTTCCCGGTCACCCCGAATGCGTTCCAGTTCTACGACAACGCGTCGTCATTGGGCAGCACCAATGCGTTCCTGACGGTGGTCAATCCAGCAGGCACCAGTGTCCGACAGCATTCACGAAGCCGACCGCGACTCCCACCGCGACTGGAGGCACGCCGACACCGACCTCGTCTGCGACGCCGACTTCGACACCGACCGGAGTGACGGCAACCGCAACTCCGACTGCGACGGCGACACCGGGCGCAACGCTGAAGATTTCGCCTGACTCGGTCGACTTTGGCGATAAGACCGCGCAGGGCAAGACCAGCAAGCCGAAGACGGTGACAATCACGAACGAGAGCGCGAAGAACTCGAAGATCAAGCGTTATGATCACCGGCGAAACGACCGCGTCTCCTTTCGCGGTCAAGAAAGCCTGCGACAAGACGTTGGCGCCGAAGAAGAACTGCAAAGTCGAGGTCACTTTTACCGCACCGATGAATACGACGCCGCAAACCGGCGCCCTGACTATCAACGACGACGGAGCGGGCGCACCGCAGATGGTTGGGCTGTCGGGCACTGCCAAGTAGCAAGTTTCGACTAGCTATTTGGAAGTGACTATCTCAGATTACCAGTCCGCGGTCGGCGCGCACCGCGAGTGAGTATCTGCCGCGTGCGCGAGTGAGGCGCACGGGAGCGGCGAAGGCGTCGGAAAGAGTCGCGGAAGTGAGTACTCGCGCGCGCGGGCCGGCGGCGAGCACGCGGCCCGACTTGAGCACGAGCACGTGCGAGAACAGAGGCACGATCTCCTCGACGTGATGGGTGACGAGGATCATGGTCGGCGCGCCGCGTGAGCGGGCGATGCGGCGCGAGGAATTGCAGGAAGTGCTCGCGGGCGACGGGGTCGAGTCCGGCGCATGGCTCGTCGAGAATCATGAGCCGCGGCGAGGCCATCAGCGCGCGGCCGATGAGCACGCGCTGGCGCTCGCCCTGTGACAGAAACCGCCACGGACGATCGCGGAGCTGGCGGGCCTCGATGCGGCGCAGGATCGCGTCGGCGGCGCGCAGGTCGTCGGGGCGCATCTCGCCCCAGTAGCCGATCTGCGCGTAGCGTCCGCTGACGACGGCTTTCAGAGCCGTCTCGCTGTCTTCCATCATTTGATGCACGCTCGAGCTGACCAGCCCGATGCGGGTCCTGAGGTCGCGCCAGTCAAAGCGGCCGTAGGTCTCGCCGAGCACGCTGAGTTGGCCCGCGGTCGGCGGCAGATATCCGGTGAGTGCGCGGAGCAGGGAAGTTTTGCCCGAGCCGTTGGCGCCGAGAATCGCCCAATGCTCGCCGCGTTCGACGCGCCAATCGATCGACTCGAGGATGACGGCGTCGCGCTCGACGCGCAGCGCGGTCACTTCGATCACGGGAGTGGCGGACTTCATGGTGGGAGATTTTTAACAGGGCGGTGTGGGTGAATGCGAGGTGCGGGTGCTGTGCTTCGAAGCAGAAACTGATTTCCGCGAAGCCGGGAGGCGGCGCTCAGCTCGATGCGGGGAACCTAACCGCTAACCCCTTCCCCTGGGAAGCCCGGGCCTTCCTCCGATGCTCTCGTCAGGAAAGGGGGACCGGATCAGAGAGTCGCTCTTGGCCCGAGGGACGGGGACAACCGCTGCGTCTACTATTAGTAGAGATAATCTTCCTCGTAGCCAACTAAGTTCAGGGCTGAACTGTTCAGCCTTATGCAACTCCGAAAGGCGAGGCACAATGCGCCTCGATGGAAGACCTCATTACACGCACCGGCGGTGAAAGCGAGACGCGGGCGGGCAAGCTGATACCTTCGTTCGTGATCGATACCGCCGGTGCGCCCGCCTCCGCCACGGCGCCCGGAGAGACCAACGCAGCGGCGCCCGAATGGATCGAGCTGCTGCCGGCGGGAGTGTTCTACGGACGCGATGGACGCGGACCGTTTCGACTCGACGATCCCGGCGCGGTAATCGCCTCGACCACCGCGCTGCAGATGAATGCGGGCCTGCCAATTGACTACGACCATGCCACCGATTTCGGCGCGCCCGAAGGACGGCCCGCTCCGGCCGCCGGATGGATTCGCGAACTCGAAGTGCGCGGCGGCGCGGTGTGGGGACGAGTCGAGTGGACGGCGCGGGCGGCGAGTTCGATCGTGGCGCGCGAGTATCGGTACGTCTCGCCCGTGTTCCAGTTCGATCCGAAAGACGGGGTCGTGACGCGGCTGCTGCGGGCCGGTCTCACCAACAATCCAAACCTTCACCTGACCGCGATCGCGGCGTCGCTTAC
Organism: uncultured delta proteobacterium; assembly: GCA_963747845.1. Lineage (GTDB taxonomy): Bacteria > Desulfobacterota > Binatia > Binatales > Binataceae > Binatus. Next base: position 97,879 of record CAVVGR010000009.1, on the reverse strand, counting down.
GGCGGCCGCCGATGCGAGGGACGAAAGCATGGAATTTTCAACTGAGTTGCGCGAGCTGCTGAACCTCGAGGGCGAGGCGACGGCCGCCGAGGTGCTGGCGAAAGTGCGTGAGTTGCGTGCAGCCGGAGAAGCTGCGGTCGCGGCGACCAGTGCGCATGCGCACGACCCGGCGCATTACGTGGCGGTGGCGGAGTTCGAGCGCGCGCTCACCGAGCTCAACGCGCTCAAGGCCGAGCGCGCGCGCGAGCATGCGGCGCATGCGGTGGAAGAGGCGATACGCGCGGGCAAGATCGTGCCGGCGCAGCGCGAATGGGCGATCGCGTACTGTGCGGCGGACGCGCGCGGATTCGCGGCGTTCGCGGCCAAGCAGCCGTCGATAATCGGCGAGAACCTGGGCCTGGCGGGAGAACCGCCGGCGGACAGGCGCGGCGGCGGGCTCAGCGCGGCCGAGACAGCAATTTGCGCGCAGCTCGGTCTCAAGCATTCGGAGTTCATACAACGCAAGCGCGGACGCGCTGACTTCCTGAGTCTCGAACGGGCCGGCGCCGATATTCGAAATGCGGAAATCGCGCGGCGCCGATTTGCGAAACAGCCAGGACTAACTCGCGCCACGCGCGGCTTCGAAGCGGCCGCGGGCGCGCATCAAGAAGGGTGAAAAGATGGCGGCTCTAACCAATGCGCGAAACACGCCCGAGATGGCCGATGGCGGCAGGATGCGCGTTTACCCGGTCGAGGCGAACACCAACGTGTACCTCGGCGGGATGGTCGCGCTGGACGCGGCGGGCAACGCGGTGCCGGCCTCGGCGACGACCACCGTCGCGAACGCGCTCAAGGTCGTGGGGCGCGCGGAATATGTGAGTAACGGAATTCCGGGGCAGAACGCGATCAACAATCCGGGCGCGGCGGGCGCGATCTCGATCGCGGCGCGCAAGGGCGTGTTCCTCTACGCGACCGACGGATCGGTCGGCGTCGCGCAGGTCGGGCTCGTATGCTTCGCGCTCGACGACAACAACGTCACGGCGGCCGATCGCGCGAGCGGGGCGAGCGTGCAGCAATACGCGGCGGCGGGAACGGTAGTCGCGATCGATCCGAGCGGCCAGGTGTGGGTGGACTTCTGGCATCAGTCGACGGCGACGGCGTGATGAAGACTTTCAGCGGAAAAATGAAGACGAGGAAGAATTAGATGGAAATCAGTGCAGCGAATCTGACCTCATTGTTCACCGGCTTCGACGTGGTCTTCCAGCGAGGATTCGAGAAGCCGCCGTCATACTACGAGCAGATCACGAGCGTGGTACGTTCGGCGTCGCGCCAGACTACCTATCCGTGGCTGGGGCGGACTACCAAGTTCCGCGAGTGGCTGGGCGACAGAGTAATCCAGGCGCTCGAGACGCATGAGTACACAATAGTCAATCGGAACTTCGAAGATACAGTTGCGATCGATCGCAACGATATCGAGGACGATACCTACGGCGCCTACGAGCCGATCATCGAGCAGCTCGGATGGGACACCAAGGTCCATCCGGACATGCTGCTGTTCGCGATGATCAAAAATGCAGTGACTACTCCAAGCGAGGTCGTGGGTTTCGACGGGCAGCCGTTCTTTTCGGCGAGTCATCCGGTGGGCCTGATGGGGCAGGCCGGGACGCCGACCTCGAATATCAACTCGAGCGGGTCGGGCGCGTACTGGTACCTGATCGACGCGTCGCGGGTGATTCGGCCATTCATCTTTCAGCTGCGGCGCGAATACGCAGTGACGCGAATGACTAATGTCGCGGACGAAGCGGTCTTCAACCGGCGCGAGTTCCGCTACGGGGTGGATGGGCGCGCCAACACGGGCGTCGGACTGTGGCAGTTGGCCTATGCGAGCAACACCGATCTCAGCAATCCGACCAACTACGGGGCGGTGCGCGCGGCGATGAGATCGTTCACCACCGATGCGGGACAACCGTTTGGCGCGCTGTCGAGCCGCAGCTGGAGTTTACCTGCTGGTGCCGCCGTCGCTCGAAGAAGTTGCGCGTCAACTGCTCAACTCGGAATTCATGGCGGGCGCCGGCGCGAGCTCGGGCGTCGCTACCTCGAACATCTGGCGCAACAGCGCGGACCTTATAGTCAGTGAGTTCCTGGCATAAGGACGCAGCGATGAAAACAGTTTACCTGAGCCGGACTGCCGCGAGCCCCCCTCCTGCCCGCGGCACCGGAGTGCGAGCAAACTCTCCGCGGGCGCAGGCCATTTGCCTGACGCCCGCGGAGAGAGCTCCCGAGGCAATAGTCACTTCCGACGCGATGAGGTTTGGACAGTGAGTTACGCAACCGCGCAAGATGTGATTAATCGATACCCTAATCGAGATCTGGTTCAACTGACTAATGAAGATCCAACCGCCACGACGGTAAACGATACACCGATTACGCAGGCACTGGCCGACGCGTCGGCGGAAATCGACGGCTATATCGAAGGACGCTTCACGCTGCCGCTGTCGGATCCGCCGGCGGTGCTCAACCGTCTGACGACCGATATTGCGATGTACCGGCTGCAGTCGCTGCGGCCACTGCACGATCTCGCAGACGCGCGCCAGCGTTATGAAGACGCGATCGCGATGCTCTCGAAAGTCGCGGCGGGCGAGCTGACGCTCGGCCTGTCGGCCGATGGCCTGGAGCCGCCGGTGGCGCGAAGAGGCGGTCGAAACCGTGCAGGCGCCGGATCGCGTTTTCAACCGCGGCAATCTGAAGGGCTACTGAGATGGGTGCCATGCTCGACGCGCTGTGGAACGGCGTGGTGTTCACGCCACCGACACCGATCGATATCGCGACGATCGAAAACGCGATCATCAGTCAGCTCAGCTCGCAAATCAATTCGATCGAAATCGCGCACTACCCGGACCGTCCGGAGACCTGGCGCCTGACGCATCGGGTGGGCGCGGCTTTGGTGATGTACAAGGGTGCGCAGTACGGCGAGTTGCTCGACACGTCGGCGATAATCCAGGAGCGCAAACTCGAGTTCGAGATTTCAGTAATGATGCGCGACCTCGGATGGGCGGTCGGCGGCGATCCCGTCGGGCACGAGTCCCGGCGCGTACGCGATTATCGAGGCGATTCGCACTGCGCTGACGGGATATCTGATTCCGGGCTGCCGGAAGATGTATCCGCTGCGGGAAAAATTCGTGAAGCGCGACAAGCAGGGCGGGGTGTGGATTTACGCATGCGCGTTTGGCCTCAGCACGGTGGCGGTCGAAGCCTCGCAGCCGGATGATTTCCCGCTGTTCGTCAAGGGCATCGCGCTGGAAGAAGGCGGACAGACTTCCGTCACGGTCGGCGCGGCGGCGTACACCTTCAATTCGAGCCTCGAGGTTCAGCTTCCGCAGCAAAACGTGTTTGCCGTGATCGTCACGACTGTAGGCGGCGCGGGACTGATCCAGGGCACGGATTACTCGGTCGATCGCGTTAACGGAATCATCACGGCGATCGCAGGGCGGTGCGATCTCCGCCGGCGAGACAGTGCAGATCGCATACACCTATGCCGAAGTGGCTATTGCGACGGCGGGCCAGAGCGAGCCGACTAACTAGGCCGGAGCGAATAGTAATTCGATTCAACTGAGTAACAGGTGACACATGCCAGCGAGTTTCTTACACGGGGTCGAGGTAATCGAAGTACCTAATGGGCCGGTTCCAGTCACGGTCGTCAAATCGGCGGTGATCGGGCTGGTGGGGACGGCACCGTCGTGGGCGGTGGAGGCGCCGTCAGTTGCGATAGCGCCCAACACGCCGGCGCTGGTTTCGTCAGCGCTCGATGCGGCGAACTTCGGACCGATAATTCAAGGATACTCGATTCCGTACGCACTCGCGGCTATCCAGGAACAGGGAGCGGGACAGGCGATCGTCGTCAACGTATTCAATCCCAGCATACATTTCACGGCGATAGCCGCGACCGCATTCAGTTTCAACACGCAGGGAGCTATCAGTCTCGGGCACATGGGAGTGTCTAACGTAGTAGTCACTAGTAATCCATCGGGTACTACTTATGCGGTGGGAACTGACTATACGCTCGACGCGGTGAATGGCGTGATTACGATTGTGCCGACGGGCTCCGGCGGACATATCACCGCCGGCGCAAGCGTGTTGATTGCGTTCCACTATGCGGATCCGTCGAAGGTCGAGGATGCTGACGTGATTGGGGCAGTCACGAGCGGCGTTTATACGGGGATGCAGGCATTTCAGACGACCTACGGAACGATGGGGTTTTTTCCGAAGATTCTGATTGCGCCGCGCTACTCGCAAGACGCCACGGTTGCGACTGGACTCGACGCGATGGCAAACACGATTCGCGCGATGGCGCTGGTAGATTCGCCGCCTTCGACCGCAGTGGCGGCCGCGATCGCCAACCGCAGCGTCGTGGGTAATGCGTTTGCAAGCTCAAGCAGCCGCACAATCCTGTGCTATCCGCAGGAGACCTTCTACGACACGGGAATCGTGCCGACCGGGATCACGCTCAGCACATCGGGGACGCCGGTGACGGCGCAATTCAACGCGAATTCGGTCGCGCCATATTCACAGTGGGTGGCCGGAGCAATCGCGGCCAAAGACCTGGCGCAGGGTTACTGGTGGTCGCCATCCAACACGCCGATCGATGGAATGCTGGGGCCGGACGTCACGCTCTATGCGTCGATTCTCGACCCGGCGTCGGACACCAACAATCTCAATGCGGCGGGAATCGTGACGGTGTTCAACGCATTCGGCACCGGACTGCGGGTGTGGGGCAATCGAAGCGCGGAGTACCCGAGCTCGACCGCGCCGGACAACTTCATCTCGGTACGCCGCACGATGGACATAATCGAGGAATCGCTGGAGCTCGCGATGCTGCAGTTCATCGATCAGCCGATCTCGAATGCGCTGATCACGGCGATCCTGGCCAGCGCCAACGCGTTCATCAGATCACTAATCCAGCGCGGCGCACTGGTCGCAGGCGCAGCGAGCTTCGACCCGGCGGAGAATCCGTACACGCAGATCGCCGCCGGCCAGCTGGTGTTCGACATCGACGTAATGCCGCCGCCGCCCGCGGAACGAATCACCTTCGAGGCATTTATAGATGTGACTTTGCTGCAGCAACTCGGCCAGACGAGTCCGATTACTGCAGCGGCCGGATCGACCTCGTAACTGGGCGGACGACAGGGAAGAAAATGAATATCCAAATCAACTCACTGACTAATGCAAATATATATATCGACGGCGTTGGACTGCTGGGCCGGGCCGAAGAGATCGAGATCGCCAATCCCAAGCACAAGATGATCGACTACAAGGGCCTGGGGATGGCGGGAACGGCTGAGTTATGGGCGGGGGTGGACAAGCTCGAGTCGAAAATAAAGTGGACGTCGTTCGACGCCAGCACGCTTACGCTATCAACCAGTCCGTTCCAGACGCATTCGTTTCAAGCGCTGGGAAACCTCGAGCAGTACACCAGCCAGGGGCGAAGTGCGCAGCTGCCGGTGGTGTACCTGATGACGGGAGTCTTCAAGGACGCGGGCAGTCCCACTTTCCGGCAGCATCAAATGGTCGAGTCCACGTCAGTAGTAAGTATCTACCACTGTGAATTATACGTGGCGGGCGTCCAAATATACTTGTACGACGTATTCGCCAATATCTATGTAGTCGGCGGCGTCGATCAACTTAGTACTTTCCGCTCAAACCTGGGCGGCTGAACGAGCTATCGAATCGCAATCGGAAGACGGGGGCGATGACTAATGAAGACCGATGAAATTACGGTGAACGGAGTACGTATTGGCGCCGCCGACGCGAAAGATGAGGCGGAAACGCGGACCATTGAGCTGCCGTCGGGATCGCGCGCCGAGGTGCGAAAAGGTCATGGGCGGGATCTGATGAGGGCACAGCGGGCGGCGGCAGGCGGTGACGCGAGCGCGGTGGTATTTGCGCTAATCGCCGAGTTGGCGCGCGTGGACGGGCGCAAAATCGTGTACGAGGAGGTGCTCGAGATGGATCTTGCGGACGTGATGGCGCTGCAGGCCGAGGTGATTGACGAAAATTTCGACCGCCCTCCGCAGCGAGCTTCGCAGGTCTCGTTCAATTCGGATTCTCAGTCCAGGAGCTGAGCGAGATGGACTTTGCGGAGCTGTCCTATTGGCTCGACGCGATTAGTGAGTATGAAACGGCACGCGTCGAACGCGGCGGAGGGGAAAATAGTGAAGAGTGAATACGCTGACTATATGACAATGCGTGAACTAACTAATCGGGCAAAACGGTGAAACGATGGGAGTGAGATTATTCGTAGGGAACTTGAGTTTTTCGCTGGGCGATGGCGACCTGCGCGAAGCGTTTGCCGAGATCGGCGGAGTGGAGAAAGCCGAAATCGTGCGCGATCGCTTCGACGGACGCTCGCGCGGTTTCGGATTTGTCGAGATGAGAAACGAAGAGGATGCCGCGGTCGCGCTGCGGGCGATGAACGGCAAAGATCTCGCCGGACGGCCGTTGCGAGTCGAGGCCGCCACGTCTCAACGGCGGCCGTTCGATCGTAACGTCGCGCGAGCATAGTTGAGCCCAGGCGAATCCCAAGATGGCGAGAGAACGCAAGATAATCGGTCAAAGCAGGGGCGTGCGTTTGGCCATCTGGAGCGCATGACGGAGTTTTGGCGCCGGAGCGAAGACAGCTCGCGAACGGCGGCGAGAATTGCGGAAGCTACGGGCTCGCGATGGCAGATTCCCGGACGTGTTTCGTCGCCGCGACATGTTGCCGGGTTCAGGCGCGAATTCGCGCGCGGATGGACGAACTCGGAGCGATGGCTTGCAGAGCCAATCTGACAGCGGCAAGACGGAGCGATTGATTCATAGGTTCGCCGCGGTGGAAAGAGCGATGACTGCAGCGGCGCGAGCGAGAGGTGCTTCCAGAAGGCATCCTATGGCGAGGGGATTGTCGCTTGCGATGACTGTTTTGCCGCGCGTGGAACGGTCGGTGGAGTCAGGAAAAGCAGCCGGCGCGATTTTTAGAGCGAGCGCAGCGCGCGATACCAGCAGCGGGCTCGAATCCGGTATCCGCGTTGCATTCGGAATCGGATAGCGAGCGTCGATCGCGAGGAAATCCTGGAGGGAGGCGAGCGCTTGCTTCGCGGGGACGGCCTTTGTCGCGAGTGCTCGCAAGGCGGCATCGATGCGCGGGTTGGTTGCACCGCCGAGTCTTTCGCAACGCGAGTTCGCGCGACTATCGGGCAACGAGGGTGGTCTGAGTAACAACGGCGGGCGCACGGGAGTCACTATCAACTCGTCGCCGACCGTCGTGATCAATGCATCGGCGGCGGGCGGTAACCTACAGCGGGATGTGATTGGCGCGCTGCGGGCGCATCGCGAGGAACTGTTCGATCAACTGAGACGAGAATCGGCGCGGCGCGAACGCGCGCAGTTCTGAGGAGCGATCATTTGTTCGCAATATTGGGCGACATCGAGTTTGAAGTGGTCGGCTCTCCCGAGGGTTACGAGTCCGCGGATGGGTATGATTTTCCCGAGCAGCGGGTAATCGAAAGCAAGCCGCGGCTGCAATGGGTGGGCGATGAGCTCGAGCGGCTGAACTTTGAATTGATGTGGCACGCGTCGTTGACGAACCCGGCCGAACAGCTCGCGCTGTTGCGGGCGACTGCGGCGCAGCATCTGGCGCTGCCGCTGGTCTTTGGCGATGGGGAGTTCCGGGGTCTGTTCGTGATCGAATCGATCAAAGTGAAATCGCAACAACTTTCGGCCAGCGGTGCGCCGATTGCGATCAGGGTCGCGCTCGCGCTCAAAGAATGGATCGCCGACTCGCAAATTCTCTCCAGCGAGCTTTCGATCGCTGCATCGACGCCGCTCGGGATCATCAGTGCGTCTACCGCAAATGCGGGCAGCATCGCCGCAGCGACGACGGGGGTGTCCGCCCTGCTGAGTATTCCGTCGGCGGCGGGAGCCAGTGGTCCGAATCTTGAAGCGGGCGACGTACCTGCTCCAGTTATCGTGAGGAGTGCCGCGCGATGACCTCCTGCGGACAATTCATACTGCACATCACGAAGGCTGGTGAACGGTGGGATCAGTTAGCCTGGCGATACTATGGCGACCCGACTGACTATTCGCCGATCATAATGGCTAATCCAAATGTTCCGATTGAACCGGTATTCGATGCCGGATTTTCGATCGCTATACCTATTCAGCAGCAGAGCGCGGTAGCTACTGTCGACCTTCCGCCCTGGAAGTCCCAGGCGGTGAGTGCGTAATGGCAGCGAGCATATCGTATGTAGTTCGATCGCCGCAGTGGATACTCAGTTATTCGGGAGTGAATATTACTGCCGACGTATCGCAGATGGTGCTTGCTATCAGATATGTCGATCGGCTCGACGGTGCCTCGGGCGAGCTTGAAGTAGAACTGGAAGATTCCACCAAGCAATGGCAGGGGCCCTGGTATCCGGCTCTGGGCGATGTGGTCAGCCTGCAAATTGGCTATAGCGGCGAGACCTTGCTGGATTGCGGGGAGTTTCAGATCGACGAACTGGAGCTCGATGGTCCGCCCGACGTGATGAGGCTGCGCTGCCTGGCCGCGTATATTACGCCGGCGATGCGTACGGCAAACACGGTGGCTTACGAGAATATCGGCATCCTGGAGATAGCGGGACAAATCGCGGCCAAGTATGGGCTGACGATGATGACCGCCACCGACGATTCGGAGAGCGACCTGGTATTTGCCCGCGTAACGCAGCGGCGCCAGATGGATCTGGAATTTCTGAAACGTCTTGCGCGGGAACACAACTTCGATTTCACGGTGCGCGCGGGGCAGTTGATCTTTTATGCGCGGCCGGTGCTCGAGGCGGTAGCGGCGGTACTGACTATTATGAGGTCAGATGTGGTTCGATTTTCATTTAGAAACCGGGCGCGACGAATCTATGACGGGGCGGAATTTTCCTACTTCGATCCTGATACGAAACAATTGATTACTCAGTCGATACCTGTGGATTCCCCTTCGCCGACGGGAGACACGCTGAAGATCGTCGCGCGCTGTGAGAATGCGCAGCAAGCGCAGGTCAAAGCCGAGGCGCTGCTTCATTTGCACAACATGGTGTTCGTCGACGCGTCGATCGAAGGTCCGGGGAACACGGTGCTGGTGGCGGGAAACAATGTACAGCTCAGCGGATGGGGTGAGCTGGATGGAACGTACCTGATCGAGACGGCGCAGCATCATCTGGCGCGAGCGACGGGATACTCAACCTCAATTGCGGCGCGGCGAGTAAGTGCATGAATGAAATAATTGAGTACCGCGAGCGATTTGCTTCGCTCAACCCGACGTTTCGCGTCGGGATCGTGCAGCAGCAGGACACGGCGCATGCGAAGGTGCGCGTGGTATTTCCGGATTACGATGAGTGATCAGCTGGTGGCTGCCGGTGGTGTTTTTCAAGACGCAGGACGACAAGGCGTACTGGATTCCCGACATCGGGGAGCAGGTCGTGTGCCTGATGGATCTGCGCGACGAGGCGGGCGCCGTGCTGGGAGCGATTTATTCAGCGGCCGACGTGCCGCCGGTGAACAGCGCGGACAAATTTTATCTCGGCTTCAAGGACGGCGCCAAATTTGACTACGATCGGGTCGCGCACGTTTTCGATCTGCTTTTCCAGGACACGACGGAACTGACGTACAACGCGGAGTCGCATCTGCTTGATTTGAAATTTCAGGATCAGGCCGAGCTCAAGTACGACGGCACCGAACACGTTTTGACGGTGAACCTGCCGCAGGGTGCGGCGTTCAATCTTACGGCGAATGGTGCGCAGATTCAGATCGACTCGAGCGGCAACGTGATCATCCAGGCGGCGGGACAGGTGCAGCTCGGAACTGGCGCGCTGGCGGGAGTGGCGCGTCTCGGCGACACGGTGCAGGTGGGCGAGCAGACGGGGACGATCGTGACGGCAAGCACCGACGTGCTGGCGGCCTGACGATGCCGGCGGGAGCAATCACGCTCGCGGACATCACGTCGGCGGATTGGTCGCTGGCTCTAGGAGCCATCGGCGACGTGGTGCAGGGGATAGCTGACGTCGAGCAGTGCCTGGGGATTATCGTGACGACGCCGCGCGGAAGCGACCCACTGCGGCCGACGTTTGGCGCGGATATCTGGCGCTATATCGATTTTCCGATCAACCGCGCGCTGCCCGCGATAGTCAGCGAACTGACCTCGGCGATCACGATGTGGGAGCCGCGGGTCAACCTGGTTTCGGTGACGGCGCAGCCGGTGCTCGACGGAAGTGCGCAGTCGGGCGCGCATCTCGAGGTGACGCTCAACTGGCAGCTCAAGCTCGGGGTCAATTCGGCGCCCGTTCAGGCCACGACCGTGACAATCGCGGGAGCGGCGGTCTAGTCCGCGCCGACGGCGATAAAAGGATGAGTTGATGGGTGCAGGAATTCCATCGCTGCCGGCGCCGGTGTTCGTCAACGATGCGGACGGGCTGGATCCAAATCTGATCCTCGCCGACATGATTGCCGAGTTCGAGGCGGCGGCGGGCCGAACGCTCTACCCGGCGCAGGTCGAGCGCCTGTTGATCAACCTCTATGCGTACCGCGAATCGCTCGTGCGCAACGCGATCCAGTATGCGGCCGAGCAGAATCTGCTCGCGTTCGCGTCCTTTCCGATGCTGGATTATCTCGGTCAACTGCTCGGTGTCACGCGGCTGGCGTCGCAGCCGGCGGTGACGACGCTATTGTTCACGCTGGCAAACGCGCTGACGGTGCCGTTCACAATTGCCGCCGGAACGTTGGCCGGTACCAATGATGGCCAGTTCAATTTTGCGACTAGCGCGACGATCAGTATCGCGGCAGGCGGGATGACGGCCAGCGTCGCTGCGGCGGCGACGGCTCCAGGAGCGGGTGGGAACGGATACCTAGCGGGGCAGGTCAGCGTCCTGGTAAACCCCAACGCCTTGATCGAGAGCGTGACCAATACGACCACCACCACTGGCGGTTCGGCGCCGGAAACGGACAATCACCTGCGCACGCGGATTCAGGCTGCGCCGAATCAGTTCAGTGTCGCGGGGCCGATCGGAGCGTACCGATTTTTTGCGATCGGCGCCGACCCGTCGATCATCGATGCGCAGATTGTCAGCCCGTCGCCCGGATCGGTGAACGCGTACGTGCTGACCGGGCCGATTACGGTGCAACCGGCGGCGTCGCCGAACAGCGCGGGAGTCGCGAACTCGGCGCTGCTCGCGAAAGTGTCGGGGGTGCTGAACGCCGACATGGTGCGTCCGCTTACCGACACCGTCAACGCGCTCGCGGTCACCGAGGTGGACTACCAGATTACCGGGACGGTGACGCTGTACTCGGATGCGGATCCGACGGCGACGATCAGCGCGGCGACGGCGGCGGCGCAGGAACTCGCGATGGAGCTGGCGTCGAAGATCCAGCGCGACATCGTGCCGAGCCAGATAATTGCGGCGCTGTCGGTCGCGGGAGTTTACGGCGTGACGCTGACGACGCCGGTGCTGACCACGCTCAGCGCCGGGCAGTGGGCGAACTGCACGATGATCTCGCTGACGACGGCGTACAGCACGGAGCATAGCTGATGCCGGAGCTTTCGGCCGCGCCGTCGATAAATGACACGCGCACGCAGGCGTTGCTCGAGCTGATCGAGCGGCTGGCGGCGCTCGATCTCACCACGCTGCTGGTTTACCGAATCGATTCGGTGGTGGCAGAGGCGCTGCCGTTTCTCGCGTGGCAGTTCGATATCTTGTCGCCGCTCTGGCAATTGATCGCGCCGGTGTCGCTCGGCGTGGACGCGCTGACGAATATCGATTTGCTGATTGACGTCGACAACCTGATCGAATCCGCTGACGCGCTATCGCAAGCGCTGACCGAGGTGGCGCAGCGCGAGCTGCTCGAGAGCGCGATCTCGCTGCATCGATTTCGCGGGACGCCGTGGTCGGTCAAGCAGGCGCTGGCGTCGCTCGGATGGACGCAGATCGCGCTGCTCGAAGGACAGTTGAGCTGGGGCGGCGACGCGTACCCGTCGAACCAGGGATGGGCGGTGTTCCGCGTGATGATCGATCTCGCGGATGGGCAGGGCGTTTCGAGCGGCGCGGCATCGACCGCATTGGCGGCGGTGAATTTTTTCAAACCGGCGCGCGCGTGGCTGGATTCGATATGGTTTGTGCCGCCCGCCATCTCGGATGCGGGCCCGGTACCGTCAGATGAGTTGACGCTCGGCGGAATTGCCGAGTACCAGCTCGACGCGGCGCCGGCGCCCAATGACAATGCGCTCGCGCTGGCGATCCATCCGGCGTCGCTGACCGATGCGTACGGTCCGATTGCACCCGCTTACAACGCTCATTATCTGCACAGCGGGATCACCTATGGCGTCAACGAACCCGCGGTCGCGGATTCCGCGCTGATCGTCAACGGCGCAGCCGTTTTGCACGGAGGTTAAAATGAAGAGGCCGATTGGAATTGTACGAATCCGTCTGGTCGAGCGAGGCGGTGCCGTGTGGGAATACGAGGGCCGCAATCTTTTCGTCAACGCCGGGCTGCCTGCGCTTGCGGCGCTGCTTGGAGGCGATACGACCGGTGAGTTCGCAGCGGCAGTGGGATTTGGCACGGGATCCAACGCGCCGACCGTGAGCGACACCGCGCTCACTACGCCCGCATACTACAAGGCGCTCGACAGTCACAGCGAGGACGGCAACGGCAGCGTGACCTTCAACTGGTCGCTGACGACGGGCGGACACAGGCGCGGTGGGACTTACTATTCAGGAACTGGCGATCTTCGCGAATCATGGGAGCACGGGACTGCCGGGAACTACGGCGCCGACGCCGATGCTCGCGCGAAAGACTATTGCACCAATAGTATTCAGCTCGGGAATGAGTATTAGCGGGACCTGGACGCTTACCTTCTGAGGTAGTCAATGGCTACACTAATCGACGCAGCCGAGTTCACCTCGAATGAGGTGTACCAGATTCAAGCAACCGATCCGGTCGAAGGCGCCGCCAGCGGCGCGAGCTTCAGCGGGACCGGCATCTCCAACCAACCGCATCAGCAACTGGCTAATCGCACCGCGTTCCTGAAACAGCGGCAGGACGTAAATATTTCGAATATCGGCGTGCTGCAGGCCTTCGTGGCGGAATTCGCCGGCGCGATCGCGAGCAACGGGTACCTGGCTATTCCGCTGGCGGATATCAATCGCGGATCGATCGTCGCGATCCTGCAGTGGGGAGCGATCTTTCCGGACGGCGGGTTGGCTGACGATACCAGCTACACGATAACCTGGCCGAAGGCTTTTCCGAATGCATGCCTGTGGTCGCTGGCGACGCTGTCGAACTCCCGCGCGCTGGTCAATACGGGCAAGCTGATTGTCGATATAGTCAGTTTCACGACGACGGCGGGAATTTTCCGATCGGATCTTATCGGCGGCGTGGGCGGCCAGCAGCCGAACGACGGCTTCTACTGGATGGCGATTGGATTCTGAGACGGCCGCCGAACGGCGGCGACGACGCGATGGTGACCGACTTGAGGCTGAAAGTCCCGGCGGCTTTTCGATGCGCCTTGATCGCGATGGTGATGCTGTTCGTCGCCGCCGAGTGCAGCCGCGTAATCGCAGATGCCAGCTCCAGCGGCGCTAAAAACATAAGAGCATTTGGGGCGACCGGCTCGCTTGCGACCGTAACCGCGCGCACCACCGCCGGGAATGCGGAAGTTACGGTCGGTTCTATCGGTGATTTTCAAATCGGAAACTGGGTGAAGATCGATCATGCGGGCGCCGGCTCGAATGCGAACGCGCCGACCGGCGTATCCGTCATTCCGAACAGTTACGGCAGAAATCCGAATCCTACATCGGACATCACCATGGCTCGATCAAGCGGCGGCGGCTGCCAGGTCGATTCCGTCGCCGGCAATCCCGCGCATAACGGCGCGTGCGATGTCTCTTACACCTACCAGATTGTCGGAGTGAGCCAGGGCGGCGGCTGGTCGGCGCCGAGCGCGGCAGTATCGACGAGCGCAGGGCCTGCGATGCTCAGCACGAACAACAATCTGCTGGTGAGTTGGACGGGTGCGGCCAACGACATCGCGTATCTGATCTATTCGTGCAAGGGCATCGCGTGCCGGCCGACCATGCACGCCGTTGTGCCTCACGCAGGCGCGCCGGGCGCCATCGCGCAATCCTATCGCGACTTCGGACATTCGTTTGGCACGGACGAAGATTTCGGCACCGCGCTACATTCGGGCGCGGCGGCGCAGGACCTGTTCGCGCAAATAGTCGGCATCAGCGGGAACAGCGTCATGCTCTCAATCGCGCCTGGCCAAACGGGATCGTTCACGCTGCGCCACGACGACAGCGTGCCGATCAACGCGGCCATCAGCTCGATTTGTTCACACTCGGCGAAGGGCGGTACCGTCGGCGGAATCGTCGAGTTTCCCGCCACGTCCGCGTATCCGCTTGGCCAGTCGATCAATCTGTACGGCTGCTGGGGCGTGACGCTCGCGCTGGCCAACGCGCAAAATGGCGACGGCGGGCATCCGGTCGAGCTCGAATGGCACGGCGTGACCGGCGGCACCGTCATCAACATGAACAAGGCGGGCGACTCGCGAATCACGGGGCTGTCGGTCTCGGGCATCAACGGCAACACGCCCGGGGTGATTATCGACGTTGATAATTACCGGACCGGCGGCGCCGGCGACGAGGTTCCAACGCAGCACGATACCTTCGAGCGCTGGCCCTCGGACGAGCGGGCATCGGGATTCGAGTAGCGAATCGATCATCGGGCAATGTGCAGAACCTGAGTTTCAGTGACGTGCAGATCTCGAATCCGGCCAACGAGCAAGGCGGGATGTGGGGCTATTTTTTTGGCGGCAGGGGTCAGACTTACAACGAAGAAATTCGCGGGGGTCTGATCGAGGGTCATGATATCGCGATCGTGTCGGAATTCGTCGGGCAGCTCGCGATCAACGGCACCGATTTCGAGCAGAACAAGATAGAAGCGTGGACCAGCGATCGTTTCGGCGGCGCGGCCGACGGCAACATGACGTTTAGCGGTGTCACCAGCGAGGGCGCGCAATATTTCATTTTCGACACCAACAACGTTGGATCCAACTTCATCATCGAGGGGACTCGAATCGCCGATGCGCCCGGACCCGACGGATTTCTCATGCAGTTGAATCGGCCGACCGCTATCAGGAGCTCGTGGGTTTGTGGCGGGGGAACTACGGTTTGCGGAATCAGCAACGGCAACGCGCCGAATCCGGAGCCGATCTACTCGATCGAGAACAGTTACGGAGACGCCAACCCTTTTCGCAACGGGGACGGCAGCGACACGCCGGACACAATGATCTTTGCGGAGTTCGCCGACTGGCTGCACAGCGGCGTTGTTCGAGTCGGCTACCTGAACCATGCGCCGAATATCGAAGCGTGCTCGAACGCCGGCACCGTCACGGCCAACACGACACTCGAGTTCTCGACCAACTCGTGCCAGAAAATTTCCACTGCGACGACCGGACTCACTTACACGCTCTCGACGAAAAAACTCGTGACCGACCAGGTCGTGACAATCCAGTCCTACATCATCGGAACGATCGCGGCGGGTCCGGTCTGGGCAACGTCCAGCGGCGCAATAAAGTGGGCCGGAGGCGCGCCGCCGACTTCGAGCGTCGCGAGCGGATCCGTCGATGTGCTCAGACTCAAGTGGGACGGCACGGATTGGCTCGAGATCGGCCGCAGCATCGGCGACCATTGAGCGGCGTCAACCGAGCC
Source organism: uncultured delta proteobacterium (assembly GCA_963747845.1). Classification (GTDB taxonomy): domain Bacteria; phylum Desulfobacterota; class Binatia; order Binatales; family Binataceae; genus Binatus. The sequence goes on along the minus strand of CAVVGR010000009.1, from coordinate 82,142 downwards.
GCTCGATGATGCGCTCCATCGCGATTCCGCGCGAACCTTTGACCAGCAGCACGTCACCGGGACGGACCAGGCCCGCGACAATTCGTGCAGCGGCGATACTATCTGGCGCGGCGACAATCGCGGCGCCCGCTGCATCATTGGATATGGCCGCGCATGCGGAGTTCATCTCGGGGCCGACTGCGACGAATGCCGCGGGACGCGCGAGCATGACGTCGCGAATCGCCTCGTGATGCGCGGCGGCCGATAACTCGCCCAGCTCCAGCATATCGCCCATCGCGATGACCAGGCGGGCGCCGAGTCCGTCGGCGACTTCGCGCGCGGCCGCGAGCGCAGCGCGAATCGAGCGGGGATTCGAGTTGTACGAGTCGTCGATCACGATGATGCCGTTGATCGAACTGCTGGCGAGCCGGCCGGCGACGGGCATCACGCCGGCCAGCGCGCCGGCGATGGCGGCGAGATCGCGCGATTCCAGCGGCGCCGCGCGCATCGCGGCGACTCCGGCGATTGCGGCGGCGCAGTTGAGCGCGGCGGCTTCGCCCAGCAGCGCGATTTCAGTTTCGATGAAGGGTTCGACTCCGGCGGCCAGCATGGCGGGGGCAATCTCGATGCGGATGCGCGAGCGGGCGCCCGCGCTGCGAGCGGCGAGCCGCACATCGGCGTCGAGCGATTTGCCGAAGGTGATTCGGCGCAGATGTTTCGGGATCCGCGCCAGGACCATCGCTTCGTCCGCCGATGCGACCGCGTAGCGCGTGGCAGTCGAGAACAGCGCGGCTTCCTCGTCGGCGATATCGTCGAGCGTGCCGAGACCTTCGCTATGTTCGAGATCGACATTCAGAACCATCGCGACGTCCGGTTGAACGATCTGCGCCAGCTTTGGAATTTCGCCGCGCGTGTTGGTGCCGCATTCGAGGACCGCTGCTCGATGCTCGGCAGTCAGAGTGAAGATCGTCATCGGCACGCCAATCAGGTTGTTCAAATTGCCCGGGGTTGAGAGCGTCGAGCCGAACAGCGCGCGAGCGACGGCGGCGGTCAGTTCTTTGGTAGTGGTCTTGCCGACTGCACCACCGATAGCAATCAGCGGAAGGGCGCGAGCGGTGCGGGTGCGCGCGAGATGACGGCGCGCGAGCCGGCCGAGCGCATCGAGGGTATCGCCGACCTCGATGCAATCGAGATCAGGATGACGGCGGCCGTTCGCGACGATGGCGGCGGCGGCGCCGCGCGCGGCTGCTTGTTGCAGATAGTCGTGACCGTCGGACGACTCGCCATGCAGCGCGACGAATATTGCTCCCGGCTTGAGCGAGCGCGTGTCGATGCTGACGCCGCGGGTCACGTTCGACAACTGGTGCAGTCGAATTGCGGGGATGAGTTTGCCGCGAGTTGCTTCGACAACCTCGATGAGCGTGAACTCGCACTGATTGGTGGGGATCGGCGTCGCCATCGCGAATACATTGTGCCGAATTATCCGCGGCGCTCCTACCGCTGCGACTTGACATGCGAGCCGACGCGAATCAGCCTGCAAACTTCACTGCGAGCACAAACTGGAAGAGGAACTACGATGGCGGACAGCAAGGCACCGATTGTCGGCGTGATCATGGGCAGCAAGAGCGATTGGGAGTACATGGCGGCGGCGGCCGAGGTCATGGAAGAACTTCAAGTACCGCATGAAGTTCGGATCATGTCGGCGCATCGGACGCCCGACATCACTTTGGACTATTCGGCGAAGGCGGCCGGCCGCGGTCTGCGCGCGATAATTGCGGGCGCGGGCGGCGCGGCGCATCTGGCGGGAGTCGTGGCCGCGAAAACGATTCTGCCGGTGATAGGAGTGCCGATGCCGACGACGTCGCTCAACGGAATCGACTCGCTGCTCTCGATCGTGCAGATGCCGAAGGGAGTGCCGGTGGGGACGATGGCGATTGGCAAAGCGGGCGCGGCGAATGCGGGCCTGTTCGCGGCGCAGATAATCGCGCTGGGCGACGCGAAGCTCGGCGAGCGGCTGGTGAAGTGGCGCGCGGCGCGGGCGCAGGAATTGTTGCAGCAGAAGATTCCCTAGGATTCTCGCGCAGACGGTCTAACCCGCCGCCGTGCTAGGATGTCCGTGATGACCAAACGCGACATCGACACGCCCGCGCTGATTCTCGACCTCGACGTGGTCGAGGAAAATATTCGCACGATGGCGGCGTACTTCGCGGCGCGTCCGCAAAAGCTCAGGCCGCATTTCAAGACGCCCAAGACGCCGGAAGTGGCGCGGCGACAGCTCGCGGCCGGCGCGATTGGAATTACAGCGTCGAAGCTCGGCGAGGTCGAGGTGCTGGCGCGCGCCGGTCTCGGCCCGGTGCTGCTCGCGAATCAGATTGCGGGGCCGTCGAAGATCGATCGGTTCTTCAAGGCTGCCGAGCGAATCAGTTTGATCGGCACTATCGAGAGCGAGTTCAACGTGCGCGAGTTCGAAGCGGGCGCGGCGCGGGCTGGACGAGCGGCCGAGGTGATAATCGAAGTCGATACGGGGATGCATCGATGCGGCACGGAGACGCCCGAGGAGACGGTAGCGCTGGCCCGGTTCGCGCAGCGGGCAGGGCTCAGATATCGCGGGGTGATGGGCTACGAAGGCCACGCCGTGCTGATTGCGGATCGGGAGAAGCGAATCGCAACGGCGCGTGAGGCTTTGACCACGCTCAGCCGCCACGTCGAAGCGCTGCGCGCGGCCGGGCTCGCGCCGGAAATTGTAAGCGCGGGCGGGACCGGCACTTTCGACATCGCGGGCAACTGGCCGGACGTAACCGAAGTGCAAGCCGGATCGTACGTTTTTATGGACGGCGCCTATCGCACGGTGCGCCCGGACCTTGGTCGTCCGGCGCTGACGCTGTTGGCGACGGTTATTTCACGGCGCGGCGACCGCGCGATAATCGACGCCGGGATGAAGGCGCTGACCAACGAATTCGGTCCGCCGATGGGCAAGGAGATTGCGGTCAAAGTCGGGCGTCTGTCCGAAGAGCATGGACATGTGGCGGCAGGCGAAAGCAGTTTGGAGCCGGGGGCCAAAATCGAGATCGTTCCGAGTCATGGCGACACGACGATAAATCTGCATAGTGAGTACTATGTAGTGCGCGGGGATGAAGTGATCGCAACATGGCCGATAGAAGGTGCGCGCGCTTACCGCTGAGAGCCACGATGCGTAAGACAGGGCATCGCGCGGCTGCAGCACTGGCTATTGTAGTAGCTATTGGCGGATTTGCGCATGCCGCCGATATCAAGATGGCCGGCAAGCTGGACGTGCCAGCAGGCACCACTGTGATCGCGATATGCACCGATCCGGTTGTGCAGAACGTGCTCAATGAAGATCTGCGAGCGGCGCGTCATGGCGAGCCGTCCAACCCGGACAATTCGGTGACGCTGACCGTGACGGTGAATCAGCAGATGCTGGCGCCGGGCGTGTCATTGAATGAGATGTTCCCGGGCGATCCTACGATGGTCCGGCTGCTGGAGCAGGCGGGGGCGGATCCACCGCCGCTCGGCGACAGCGGCGATCAGGCGCCCGATCCGATCGCCCAGGAGGAGCGCCGCCAAGCGATGGCTCCTGAGGATACGACGACCGAGCAATTCAGGGCGTATGAGGCGAGTCAGCAGGCGATGAACCACGCGGCGACGCCTTATGACGACATCCCGAAGAACCAGATTTACGACACGGTGATCGTGGCGCGCGCGTCGTTGGAAGGTGCGATGGACGAGCTGAAGGTAGTCGCCGTCGTGCACTCAGGCGACGAGGTTCGACGCGCCAAGGAGCTGGTCGCCGAAGAAATCGCCAACGCAGTGCTGCACTAGATTTCTATTTTTCCTAGAAAGGGTTCTCGGTCGCCAGGCCGAGCGCGTGACGTCCGAGTTGTTCCGATACCCGGTCCGGATGCGCGTTGATGTGCAGAGGCATCGCTTGAAAATCACGGTAGCGGCGTTCGAAGGACTGCCCCTCGCGGAGACCATTGCCGCCCAGCACGCGCAGGATCAGCCGCATCGCCTCGTCGCACAAGCGCAGAGCGATCATGCTGGCGCCGAGCTGTTCCAGGTAGTCGCCCTCGGTCGGAGTCTGATGCGCCGCAATACGCGCGTCCGTCGCTGCGCAGCAGTCATAGACTGCCGCGCGCGCTGCGTTGATCAGGGCGACGGCATGGCCGAGATTCACGTGGATGGTGGGTCGCTCCACCATCTTGACTCCCATGATAGCGACTCGGTCCCGGATGCCGGTGCACGCGTCCTTGAATGCCGCGTCGGCGACGCCGACCGCCATACAGCCGAGCCAAAGATCGGAGAGGGCAACCCAATCCTCGCGATAGCGATCGTCGATGACCGCATAGGCCGGCTCGCGGAAGGCAACCCGGTATGGCAACGGGAACGTCACCACTCCCGACAGCGGCGCTCGCACTTCCTCATAATGCACGTGGTCAGTCGCTGACGCGCGAAGGCTCATTGCCTTCCACGTTGGGTCGATGCGCACGCCCTGCTGATCGGTACGCACCAACGTCAAGTGCGGCTGCCGTTCGCCCTCGAAGACGAAAGTGACGCCCGCATAGTCCGAATAGCGGCCGCCGGATCCAAAGGAGGCGACCCCGTTCAGCACGACCTCTTCGCCGTCCACTTTGCCAATCACTCCGGTCCCGGCGCCGGCCGGCAAGCAGACCCAGTGCCGGTTGGCAGTGATGCTGCGCAGCAACCCGATATGCGCGGGACCCAGCAGGCCGCAGTAGAAGTGGAACACGCACAGGTGGTTCCAAAGACACCAGCCGGTTGAGCCGCAGGCCGCGGCCACTGCTTCCAGCTCTCGTCCCATCGCGGTTACGCTGCTTTCAAGCCCGCCCAAGGCTCGGACGGCTGACATGCGCATGACATCGTTGCCCTTCAGCGCCGCGATTACCGTCGGGGCGACGGACCGCGTGGCGTCGGCCTCGGCCGCCTGCGCTGCGATCAGGGGTAGCAGCGGAGCAACCAGAAGACTGTTCGACTCGGCCAAGTCGGCGGATGGATAGTTTTCGTTGGCGCGGACTTCCCATTTTTATACTGCGCTCAGTTGTCGTCGCGTTCGGGCGGCATGTTCTGCGGCGGAGCGTCCTGACTGGCGGCAGAGGCAGCGCCTGCCGGTTGCGAATTCTTCGCCCCGGCCGCCGACGCCGCATCGGGATTCGACACGATTGTTGCAGGCGGCAGATTCTCGTTGGATGCGGGCGCGGGCACGGACGCGGGCGCCATCGCAGCCGGCGCGCTGGCGGCAGCCGGAATGATCGCTTCATGCTCGACGAAATGGCGCCACGCCAAGTCCGCCAGCATGACCGCGACCGCCGCTATCAGCACTGCGAATGCGATTCGGCTGCCCCCGCCGCTCCGCTTCGTGACCATCGTGATCTCCTGCGAGATTCGCACGACGTTCGCCTCGGCATGTTGCACGTCGCTGACGAAGCGCGAGGCGATTTCCTCGGCGTCGAGACCCAGGAAGCTTGCGTAGCGGCGAATGAACGGGACGAGGTACAGCCGATCCGCGATCTGGTCGTAGCTGTCCGTCTCGATCATCTTGATGTAGTACATCGGCACGTGAGTTTCGTTGGCGACCTGGTCGCGGGTGAGGCCTTTGCGTTCGCGAGCCTCCGAAATCACGTGGCCCAGGGAAGGCTGCGACTCGGCAGCGTCTCCGAGATCCACCGGTTGGGATTTGGATTTCTTGTCAGCCACCTGTGATCAGTCGCTCCCGGGAAATCTCCGCAGAAAAAGCTACAGCGAGAAAGCTACAGTCGAACGCGACCGAATCCAAGTCCCGCGCCGGAGCGCCCGGCCTTGCGTTTTCAGCGCTTGAGACAATCGGCGGCAGCCGGCGGCGGCGCGAGCGCGCCATTGTAGAGCGCCAATTTCTTTCCCTCGCATCCGAGTATCACGGGGGCGGGCTTGAGCGAATCCTGCAAGCCCTGCAAGTCTCGCTCATTCGCGATCAAAATCATGCACGCGCCGGACGACCAGACCTGGCGCAGACGCGCGTCCGAGCCGATGAGGTACGGCGACTTGCCGGGGACCGGCGGCGAAACCTCGGAGAGCTCGCCCCAGTACTCGACGCGAGTCTCGCGCTGGCTCGTATAGAACGGGAGCGACTGGATGTAGTGACGGTAGGAAGCGAGCGTGCAGTTACCTGACAGATAAGGCTGCACCGCATTTGCCAGGTTGCGATAGGTCGAAAACGAGGATGCGTCTTCGCGCAGTCGCGCGGCCAGCGGCACCGTCGCAAGCATCGCGAGCGCGAGCGCACCGATCGCGTACGGGACGCTCGACGCCGTGCGCCCCAGTGCGTACAGAGCAATAGCGCCGGCCGTCAGCGCGGCGCCTATCAGCAGCGCGTCCATGCCGAGCGCCTGCTTTATCGGAGCCGGCGCGAGCTCGAAAAAGACGAGGAGAGCGGCAGCGAGCACTACGTTTGCCATAGCGACGACGGCGAGAAAGCGCGCACGACGGACGGCGTCGAGAGCGGGCATGCGCGCCAGGCCGTATCCCGCGACGATCGCGAGCGGCGGAAGTGCGGGCAGAATGTAGCTGCCGAGCTTGGAGCGGGGAATCGAGAAAAACACAAAGACAACGACGAACCAGATGCCGAGGAAACTAGCGGATGCGCGCGCTCGGCCGCTCCCAGAGCCGTCGTTGGCGCGCATCGCATACCATCCGATCGGAACGAAAAAAATCCACGGCCACGCTCCGCCAAGCACAATCGGGATGAAGAACCATGGGCCCCATCCGTGTTCGCTCGACGCGACGTAGCGCTCGAGATGCTCGTGGATGATGAAGAAGCGCATGAAACCGGGATTGCGCGCCTCGGCTATCGCGAACCACGGAATGACGATCGCCGCATAGACGACGAGACACGACGCCAGCGGCATTTCGGCGATTTGATGCAGACGGCGCTCAGCTCGCGAGCCAGGCGACCGCAATCGCGCCGCCGAGAATCAATGCGACGGGCCCCTTGGCAAGGGTGCCGAGCGCGAGCATCGCGGCGGAGATCATCATCCACTTGCGGGATGACGGCAGTGAGAATGAGTCGTCGCGCGCGGCGACGTAAAACGCGGCCAGCCCCGCGGTCAGAAAAAATGCCAGCGCCGGATCGAGCGTTGCGAATCGCGCGAAGCCGAAAAACAACGGACTCAGCGACAGCGCGAGTGCGGCGAGAAGTCCTGCCGTCGCGCCGAGCATCACTTCGGCCAACGCTGCTGTTACCACGACTTGTCCGATACTGAACAGCGCGGCCGGCAGTCGCACCGCGAATTCATTGACGCCGAAAATTTTGATCGACGCGGCGTTGGCCCAATACACGAGCGGAGGCTTTTCGAAATACAGCTCGAGGTCGTCGCGCGGCGTGACGTAGTCGCCCGAGACCACCATTTCGCGGGCGATTTCGGCGTAGCGGCCCTCGTCGGGCTCCCACAGCGCGGGCCTGCCCAGGCCGGGAAGATAAATGATCGCCGCAAGCAGGGCATAGAGAGCCAGTCGGAGAGATCGGTTGGCGGCGGGCATCGTCGAAGCAGTCTCGCGAGGAGATAGCGTGCGGTCAACTGGCGTGGCTGCGCTATCTTTAATTTCGGCAGGCTGTCTGCAAGAATCACTGCACGCGACGGCGGTTCGTTTCAATTTGCCGCAGCCGGTCGCGCACGTTGCTTGAGTTTCCCGGGAAAAATATCACCGATTCGAGGCGCGTCGGTCGTATCGCGCGCGGCGGGCGGCCTGGTCTCGATCGTGGTGCCGGTGTTCAACGAATCGGCGAACCTGGCGTCGCTGTGGGCGCGCCTCAAGCCGGTGCTCGACGGCCTGGACCGTCCGTGGGAGACGGTTTTTATCGACGACGGATCGCGCGACGACTCGCTCGCCATCATGCGCGAAATCGCGGCGGGCGAAGAGGGCCGCGTGCGGGTGGTCGAGCTGGCGCGCAACTTCGGACAGCATTCGGCGATCCTCGCGGGCTTCAAGCTCTCGCGCGGCGAGATAGTGGTGACGCTCGATGCGGACCTGCAGAATCCGCCCGAAGAAATTCCCAAGTTGATTGCGGCGATCGACGAAGGCAACGACGTCGTCGGCGGATGGCGCGAGGAGCGTCACGATCAGGCGTATCGGAAGTATGCGTCGCGCCTGCACAACCGGCTGACGTCGCTGATCGTCGGCGTGCCGATGCACGACTATGGCTGCATGCTGCGCGCGTACCGGCGGCACATCGTCGATACCGTTATCGAGTGCGATGAGAAGGCGGCGTTCGTGCCCGCGCTCGCCAACACCTTCGCCAAGCGCGTCGCGGAAATTCCGGTCGGCCACGACGATCGCGCCGGTGGCGAATCGAAGTACAGCCTGTTCGGACTGGTGAAGCTCAGCCTCAACCTGATTACCGGATTCTCACTGATCCCGATTCAGATGCTGAGCATGACCGGAATCGGAATTTCGGTGCTTGTCCGTCACTATGGCGATGGTGCTGCTTGCGCATCGACTAATCTACGGTCCGCAAGAAGAGGGCGCGCTCTGGACTGCTGTCCGCGGTGCTGTTTTTTCTCTTTGGTGTGCTTTTTCTGGCGCATCGGGCTCATTGGTGAATACGTCGGAAGAATCTATCTCGAAGTGCGGCGCCGCCCGACCTACATCGTACGCGCCGTGCACGGCGATGACGGCACAGCCGTCGATTCGGAATCCGACTAAACGCAGCTGCTATTACCCGTGGAGTCCAACGTTTCGAGTGTCGCATCGGGCGCGACGGTGAAATCCGCTCGATGCGTGCTGTTCGCCTACCATGAGATGGGCTACGCGTGCATGGAGGCGTTGCTGAAAATGGGCGCGCCAGTCGCTGCCCTGTTTACGCATCGCGACGATGCGCACGAAGAGATCTGGTGGCGCTCATGCGCTGAACTCGCCGCCCAGCATGGCGTTCCGGTATATTTTGACGAAAGCCCTGCGGCTGCGGCCGCGAAAATCGGCGCGTCTGAATCCGGCGGTGATTTATTCTTTCTACTACCGCTACCTGATTCCCGAGAGCGTGCTCGAACTTGCGCCGCTCGGCGCCTTCAATATGCACGGATCGCTGCTGCCGGCCTATCGCGGACGCGCTCCGGTCAACTGGATGCTGGTGAATGGCGAGCGCGAGGCGGGCGTCACGCTTCATCATATGGTTGCGCGCGCGGACGCCGGAGATATCGTCGGCCAGCGCGCAGTCGCGATCGACGACAGCGACAACGCGCTGACGTTGTACCGCAAGCTGGTGCCGCTCGGCGTCGAGCTGATCGACGAGCTGCATCCGAAGATTGTCGCCGACGCCGCGCCGCGGCGTAAGATGGATATTACGAAGGGCAGTTACTTCGGACGCAGAAAGCCGGACGACGGGCGGATAGACTGGCGATGGCCGGCGCGGCGGATCTTCAATCTCGTGCGGGCCGTGACGCATCCGTACCCCGGCGCGTTCTGTTTCGTTGGCGGGCGAAAGCTGCTGGTATGGGAGACGAAAATCGGCGCTGAAAACGGAACGCGCGGCGAGCCGGGGCGGGTGATTCGCCAAGCTGCCGACGGCTCGATTGAGATTGCGGCGGGCGAGGGCAGCGTCGTCGTGACGCTCGCGCAGTTCGAGGGTGGCGTCGAAAGAATTGCGCGCGAGGCTCTTTCCGAAGCGGGGCGCGTCACGGATACTATGCAATTCGACTAGGTTCGCGGAGGTCACATGCGGGTTCTGATAACCGGCGGCGCCGGATTTCTCGGGTCACATCTTTCGGATGCGTTCGTTGCGCGCGGCGACGAGGTCTTCGTGCTCGACACCGGCTCGATCGCCAAAGTGCGTCACCTGCTGAACAATCCGCGCTTTCATTACGTGCACGATTCGGTCTTCAACCTCGAGCTGATCGACAGCCTCGTGTCGAAGGTCGATCTCATTTACCATCTCGCGGCCGTCGTCGGCGTCGAGCACTACGTCGCCGATCCCTACGAGACGCTCAACGTCAACGTTAACGGCACGCAGAACGTGCTGAAGGCCGCCTACAAGCACAACACGCGGCTCGTGTTCAGCTCGACTTCCGAAGTTTACGGCCGCAACCCGAAGGTGCCGTGGCGCGAGGACGACGATCGCGTGCTCGGCGCCACCAGCATCGATCGCTGGTGCTATTCGACCTCGAAGGCGGTCGGCGAGCATTTCTGTTTCGCCTATCACAAGCTCGGCATGCCGGTAACGGTCGTGCGCTATTTCAATGCGTACGGTCCGCGGCTCGACAAGGTCGACGTCGGCCGGCTCTTTACGATTTTCATGGGGCAACTGCTGCGTGGCGCGGACCTGACCGTGGTCGGCGACGGCCTGCAGACGCGATGCTTCACCTACGTCACCGATGCGATCGAGGCGACCGTGCAGGCAGGCGTGAATCCCGCGGCCGACGGGCAGGCGATTAATATCGGCGTCGATGTCGAGACGACGGTGCTCGAGTTCGCCAAGCTGATGCTCGAGTTGTTCGGGCCGACGAAATCGAAAATCAAGTTCGTGTCGCAGGAAGAAGTTTACGGCAACAGCTACGAGGACATCCCGCGCCGCGTTCCCGACAACACCAAGATGCGCACGTTGCTGCGGGTCACGCCGAAAGTCAGCCTGCGCGATGGCGTGAAAATCTCGATGGACTGGTTCCGCAAAGAGATGGCCTCCTAGGCGCGCCGCGCGCGTATCACTTCGCTTGGAAGTCGCACTAAAGATCGACGTCGACACTCACCAGGGGCTCGAGCTGGGCGTACCGCGGCTCGCCTCGATGCTCGAGAGCGAGGGCGTCGCGGCGAGCTTCTATATCACGATGGGCCCGGACAATTCGGGCCGCGCAATCCTGCGCGTGTTCAAAAATCGCGGATTCCTGTCGAAGATGTTCCGCACCAAGGCCGTCTCGATGTACGGCACGCGCACGATTCTTTCCGGCACGCTGTTGCCGTCGCGGCCGATCGCGTTGTCGTTTCCAGGCATCATTCGCGACCTGAAGAAGCGGGGCTTCGAGGTCGGCGTGCACGGCTACGATCACGTGCGCTGGCAGGATCATCTCGATGACATCGGCGAGGCCGGCGTGCGCGACGAACTCGGCGACGCGTTCGAGGCATACCGCGCGATCGTCGGTGAACCGTCGAGGAGTTTCGCTGCGCCCGGATGGCGCACCAACAATGCGGCGCTGCTCGCACTCGACGCGATGAGCCTCGACTATCGCAGCGACACGCGCGGCGTCGCGCCCTATCGATGCGTCGTCGAAGGACAAACGCTCGCGACGCCCGAGATTCCGACCACGTTGCCGACGCTCGACGAGGTGATGGGACGCCGTGAATTGCGCGATGACGTCGCAGTGCGCGAGTTTTACCTTGGCCAATGCAAGCCCGATGCGCTCAACGTGCATACGATTCACGCCGAGACCGAAGGCATGGGCCAGCTCGAGAACTTCACCGCGCTGGTCCGCGCGCTCAAGGAGCGGGGCGCAAAGTTCGTGCAACTGCGCGACGTGGCATGGCGGCTCAATCGCAAGGAATTGCCTGCATGCGAGGTCATTCGCACGACTCTGCCGGGCCGGGCGGGATGGATCTCGGCGCAGGGTGGATCGCAGATCGGTGCCGCTGCCGAATGACGAATCGGCAGCGGTTGTGTTATATCCCGAAGACAATTTAGACGCAGGGAGTTCCCGCGATGCCCACGCAAAATCATTTCGCTGAAAGTCCGCGCGAGATCGGCCTCGATCCTGAAAAAGTCGAAGCGCTTCTCAATCGCGCCGAGCGCGAAGTCAAAGACGGCCTGCTGCCATCGACGCAGATCGCAATTGCGCGCAACGGCAAGATCGGCGCGATGCGCACGGTCGGGCGCGCCGTCCAGGGCGGCAGCGAAAAGCCGGCGACCAACGACACGCTCTACGTGATTTTCTCGTGCACCAAGGCGATCATGTCGGCGGCGTCGTGGATTCTGATCGGCGAGGGCAAGCTGAGCCCGAGCGAGGTCGTCGCGGAAATCATTCCCGAGTTCGGCACCAACGGCAAGGACAAGATGACCGTCGAGCAGGTGCTGCTCCACGTCGGCGGATTTCCGAACGCGCCCTATCCGCAGGATGACTGGCTCGACAAGAGCAAGCGCCTCGAGCGCTTCGCCAAGTGGCGGCTGGAATGGCCGGTGGGCAGCAAGTTCGAATACCATCCGACCTCGGGCTTCTGGGTTATCGCGGAGATAATCGAGCGCCGCACCGGCAAAGACTACCGCCAGTTCGTGCGTGAGCGGATTTCGACGCCGCTCGGACTGCCCGAACTGCGCGTCGGATTGCCGCGCGAGTTTCAGAACCGCGCCGCGCAGCTTTGCTACGTCGGCGAGGCGCTGTCCGACGAAGAGCGCAAGAAAATGGGCCTGCCCGCGATGCCCGAGACCGAAGTTACCGAAGACGCGATTCTCGGCTTCAACCGGCCCAACGTGATGGAAGCGGGCGTGCCGGGCGGCGGCGGCGTGATGACGGCGGGCGACCTCGCGCTGTTCTATCAGGGCTTGCTGCACAATCGCGGCACCAACGGCGCGCCGATCATCAAGCCCGAGGCGCTCAAGGACGCGTTGCGCGTTCGCTCAGGCGACTACAAGGATCCGATTTTCGGCGTCAAGGTCAATCGCGCGCTGGGAGTCGTCGTGGCCGGCGGCGACGGACTCGCGAACTACCGCGGCTTCGGCAAGACCAACTCGGCGCTCGCGTTCGGTCACGGCGGCGCAGGCGGACAAATCGGATGGGCCGATCCGGCGACCGGAATTTCAATCGGCTACACGACCAACGGCTTCGATCGCAACGACGTAAGACAAGGCCGCCGAGGCGTCGCACTCTCAAGCCTCGCAGCAGTCTGCGCCGCGTAAAGCTCTGTCTCCTCTCCCTGAAAGGGAGAGGATGAAGGTGAGGGTCCTTATACAGCGCGCTTCTTGCGCGCGATTCACGATTCTGTCTCTGCTAATCGGCAAATGGATTGCGGAGCACGATGGTGGCTTCGCGCTCCTTGCCGACACCGATCATCGCAATCGGTACACCCATCAGCTCGCTGATTCTTTCCACGTAGCGCCGCACGCTCGGCGACAGTTCGCCCAGTGTCCGCGCGCCGGCCGGACTTTCGCTCCATCCCGGCATCTCTTCGTAAACTGGCTTGGCGTTGATGAGCATCCGATGCGACGGCGGCATGTCATCGTAGCGCTTGCCCTTCACGATGTACCCGACGCAAATCTTTACCGGATCGATCCCCGTCAACACGTCGAGCTTGGTCAGCGCGACCGCCCACATCCCGTTGACGCGAGCGGTGTAACGCGCGAGCACTGCGTCGAACCATCCGATTCGCCGCGGACGCCCGGTGGCGCTGCCGAACTCGTCGCCTTCTTCGCGCAGTGAATCCGCCAGGTAGCCGGTGAACTCGCTGGGAAACGGCCCCGCACCGACGCGCGTCGTGTAGCCCTTGCTGATGCCGAGCACCGCTTCGAGATTGCCCGGCCCGATGCCGACGCCGCTGAAGACTGCGCTCGCCACGCAATTCGACGACGTCACGTACGGATAGGTGCCGTGATCGATATCGAGCATCGTGCCGTGCGCGCCCTCGAACAACACGCGCTTGCCGGCCTGGATCTCGTCGCTGACGAACGCGCCGGTGTCGCACAGATACGGCAGCAGCCGGCGCCGCGCTTTTTTCATCGCGTCGATAGTCTCGTCGGCCTTGATCGGCTTGGTCTTGAGCAAGGCTTTGAGGTAGGCGTTCTTCTCGACGATATTGCGGCGGAGTTTCTCGGCGAAAAATTTGAAGTCGAGCAAATCTTCGAAGCGCAGTCCCACGCGCGCCATCTTGTCTTCATACGCCGGCCCGATGCCGAAGCCGGTCGTGCCGATTGCGCGCTTCCCCAGCCGCGCCTCGCGCGCCCGATCGATCGCGAGATGATACGGCATCACCATGTGCGCTTCGTAGCTAATCTTGAACAGGCTGTCGTCCGCGAGATGGCCGCTGCGCTTGAGGTCTGCGATTTCGCCGAGCAGCGCGAGCGGATTTACGACCAGGCCGTTGCCGATGACGCAGGCCTTGCCGGGATGGAGCGCGCCTGCCGGCACCAGCCGCAGCACAAACTTCTTGCCGCCGACGACCAGCGTATGCGCAGCATTATTGCCGCCGCCGAAGCGCACCACCACGTCGGCGTCGGCCGCGAGCATATCGACGATCTTGCCCTTGCCCTCATCTCCCCACTGCATGCCGACCACGGCAACTGTCTTCATATCTGTCTAGATAGTCCTGAAGTGGTTCTGGTAGAAGGAGTTCAGCGATCCAGTCTCGAAAGTCACCATCAAGTCTCTGCTCCGAAAAAAGTCTCCAACTGTACGGCTTGGCTCGCGACGCCCGCGATTCAATAGCGCGCGGCCACAAGTGGGGCAGAGTAACGGGCGGGCGCTTCGACAGTCAACCGACTCCGCCGCTCCGGTAATAGCTGAATAAAGACATTGAGCGCGGGAAGCCCCGCACGCTGCCGCGCTCGCGCTTCCGTGAGAGCATTCAAATTCACCCGCCTTCAACCAGCTGTTAATGTCTCGGTAACGTCGATTTGGCAGGACTGTCCATCGGTCGCGGCCATTCGGACGCCACCATCGGGAGGAAAGAGAAAAAAATGGCCATACGGAAGACCGCGATTGCAGCTCTCATAGCGATAGCCGCGCTGAATGCACCGGCGGGGTTGTCTTTTGCACAGCCCGCACCGGCCGCGGTGGCGACCGAGACGATGGCGTCGAGCCTGTCAGCGGCGGACAAGGCGGCTATGGCTACAACGCTTCAGGATGCCAAGAAACGTGACGAGCGGGCGCGCAAGCAATATTCGACGGAACCGTTGACGCAGGCAGGTTACGACAGAAAGATCACTCAGATAGAACGCCTGACCGCAAAGCTTAACAACGGCGAGGACTTCCCTCTGAGTGACGCCTACAAGGCGGTCGCATCGCCGGGTAAGCCAGAACCGAATTAAAAACCTTGGCAGTCTAGCTCGTCCGTTTTGCGGGCAGACTAAGCCACCAGCGGATCGAAATTCAGACACTCAGCCTCGAATTAAGACAGTACCCTGCTCCGACGTGGGTGGATGCCGCCGCCAAAACGCATCACCACGTCGGCGCCGGTGAAATTTCCCGTGCGCGAAATAAATTCAGAGCTTGAGCAGCGACGCCGCGGTGATTGCCGGTATCGTCTTGAGCTTGTCGAGAACTTCGGCCGGCACCGGCTCATCAACTTCGAAGATGCTGAGCGCGGTCCCGCCCACACGGTCGCGGCCGAGTTCCAACCCGCCGATATTTATTCCCGCCTGCGCGAGCATCGTGCCCACCGCGCCGACCACCCCGGGGACGTCGCGATTGTGCAGCATCAGGAAGTAGCCCTCGGGCACCGACTCGACGCGGTAGCCGTCGATACTGGTCAGGCGCAGCGCGCGATTCCCCAGCACCGCGCCTGAGACTTCATGCTCGCCGACTCCCGTGCGCACCCTGAGCGTCAACGTGTTGAGGTAGTCGGTGATCTCACGCGAGCGCGTCTCGATGATGCTGATGCCGCGTTCGCGCGCGATGAACGGCGCGTTGACGTAGTTCAGATCCGTATCGAGGAAGCCGCTCATCAATCCCTTCAGCACCGCGGCGGTGATCGCGTCGGGCTTGAGATTCGCCGCTTCACCGCCAAACGCAAGCGTCAGTTGCTTGGGCGCGTCGGTGATCAGTTGCGCGGCGAGTCGCCCCAGCTTTTCGCCGAGCGTGAGATGCGGCCCCAGTATTTCGAGCTCCTTGGTCGACAGCGCCGGAATGTTTACCGCCTGCCGAATCGTGCCGTCGACGAGAAACTCGGCGACCTGGTGCGCGATATCGACCGAGACCTGGACTTGCGCCTCGTCGGTCGCGGCGCCGAGATGCGGAGTCGCAATCACGGTGTCGAGATGCAGCAGCGGATGATTCGCGGGAGGCGGTTCATCGACGAACACGTCCAGCGCGGCGCCGGCGACCTTGCCGGATTTCAGCGCGTCGACCAGCGCGGCTTCATCGACGATTCCGCCGCGCGCACAGTTGATGATCCTCACGCCCTTCTTCATCTTGGCGAACGCCGCGGCGCCGACCAGTCCCCGCGTGTCGTCGGTCAGCGGAGTGTGAACGGTGATGAAGTCGGACTGCTCGAACAGCTCGTCGAGACCGACCAGGTGAACGCCGATTCGCCCGGCTGCATCAGCCGTCAGGATCGGATCGTAGCCGATCACTCTCATCCTGAGCCCGATACCGCGGTCGGCGACGATGCGCCCGATATTGCCGAGGCCGACCACGCCGAGCGTCTTGTTGCAGATCTCGGTGCCGGTGAATTTGCCGCGCTCCCATTTGCCGGCGTGGATCGACGCGTCTGCCGCCGGGATGTGCCGTGCCAGCGCCATCATCATCGTGACCGCGTGCTCGGCGGTCGTGACGCTGTTGCCGGTCGGGCTGTTCATCACGACGATTCCGCGGCGCGTCGCCGCTTCGATATCGACGTTGTCGACCCCGACTCCCGCGCGCCCGATCACTTTGAGCGACGTTGCCGCGTCGATAACTTCGCGCGTGACGCGGGTGCCGCTGCGAATCAGCAGGGCGTCGTAGGGCGCGACGATTTTCGCCAGCTCCTCGGGCTTGAGCCCGGTTTTGATGTCGAACTGCAGCTGCGGGAAGCGCTTGAGGACTTCAATCCCCTGCGCCGCAAGCGAGTCGCTTAGAAGGACGCGGAAGGTTTCCGCCATTTTGCTTTCAGATGCTCCGTGCCAGGCGCGCCTGAACTGCGGCGACGCCGGCGCCAAGTTGGATGTTTGCGCCGATCTGCTTGAGTCCCAGCTCGAGCGCGCTGACCACGATGAGCGTATCGAACGGACTCATATGACCCATGTGTCCGATGCGCACGAGTTTGCCCTTCATCTGATCCTGCCCGCCCTGCACCGACACGCCCAGGTTGTCGCGCAGGTACTTGACCAGCTTGCCGCCGTCGAGGCCCTCGGGCACCAGGATGCCGGTGACGCCGGGAGCAGGGTTGTCCGGCGCGATCAGTTTCAGGCCGAGCGCTGCGGCGGCGTCGCGCGTGGCCTCGGCCATCAGCGCGTGACGCGCGTAAACCTGCGGCAGGCCTTCGGCGTGAATCAGCTCGAGGGATTTGTTGAGGCCGAAGATCAGCGAGACGGCCGCCGTCCACGCGGTCGTATGCTCGTCGCGCTGCGCCTTCAATTCTTTCAGCAAATCGAAATAGAAGCGCGGCGTCTTGTTCTTCTGCGCGACTTCGATGGCGCGCGCCGACAGCGCGACCATGCCGAGTCCCGGCGGCAGCATCAGCGCTTTCTGACTGCCGGTGACGAACGCGTCGACGCCCCATTCGTCCATCTTCTGCTCGAACACGCCGACCGACGTGATGCCGTCGACTATCAGCATCGTGCCGCGCTTGCGCGTGACCTCGCCGATCTCGGCCACCGGATGAATCGCGCAAGTGGAAGTCTCGCTGGCCTGCACGAGCACGGCGCGCGACTCGGGAAACGCCTTGAGCGCATCCTCGATTTGCCCGGGGCGTGCGGCGCGGCCCCATTCGACGCGCACCTCGTGCCCGATCATGCCGAAGGTCGCGAGCAGCTTGCCCCATCGCTCGCCGAACTTGCCGCCGTTGACGTAAATCGCATGGTCGCCCGGCTGCAGCAGATTTATCACCGCCGCTTCCATCGCGCCGGTGCCCGTCGATGCGAGCAGGACGACCTCGCCGGCGGTGCCGTACAGCGGCTTCATCCGATCGCGCGCCTGGTCGAGCGCGGAACTGAACTCTGGCGTGCGATGATGGATCATCGGGCGCGCCATCTCGAGCAGCACCTCGGGCGGTACCGGCGCGGGCCCGGGCGTGAACAGGTATTTCTTCATTAGCGGCATAAGTGACTATCTTATTTTTTCACTGGGACGCAGTCGATTCGATATGACAGCCAAAAAAAAGGCTGGTGCCCGCGTTTGCGGATCGCCAGACCGATTTGTCCCGGCTTTGCCGGGTTACGTCCTCACCACTTTGGATAACGGAGCCGGTAGGGAGAGTCAAGGTGACCCGCGGCGGCGCTGGTTTCGAGCCGGCGTTGTAATGACGCGGCGCCAATTGTTAAAGGTGATCACGCCCTGATGCCGATAGAATGTGAAATCCGCGACGGCTCCCTGGTCTGGATCAAAAATCCGATCACTGGCGTGATTTCATACGTCGTCGATGTTCGCGGCAAGAGCTTTGCGTTCACGCTCGGCGGGCGCGAGAGCGTCGATCCCGAGACGGCACTGTTGAGTCCCGACGCTATTCGACGCGCGACCGAGGCGTGTCCCTTCTGCCCCGGCAACGAAAGCCAGACGACGCGCGAGCTCTTCCGGATGACGCGCGACGAGATTCCCGAATGGAGCGGCGACAAGACGACGGACGGCGCGGGATGGGTCGTGCGCGTCATCAACAATCTGTTCCCGCGGATTCCCGCCGAGCTGACCGGAAATCGCAACGAGTCGTACATCGTCATCGAGGACTCGCGCCATTTTATCGACGCGCCGCGGTCGCAGTCCGATCTGATGTTCACCGGCACGCTCGGCGGCGGCCAGTTCCTTCATCTGATGCAAGCCGACGCGCGCGTGATGCGTCTCGCGTTGCAGAATCCGGACGTCTGCTCGATCGTGATCCGCAAGAACCAGGGGCGCGAGTCGGGCGCCTCGCAGCCGCATCTGCATCAGCAGATCATCGGATCGCCGGAGCCGTTTCCCGCCGTGCTCGCCGAGGCGCGCGCCGAGCGCGAGAATCCGCACCTGTGGCATGAGCTGGTCGCGCTGATGGAGCGCCTCAAGCTGGTGATCGATCGCGGCGACTCTGTCGTCAGCTACGCGAGCCCGATTGGCCTGTTCCCGCGCAGCTACGACGTCGTGATGCCGGACTATCGGGGACTGCTGTCGGACCTGGCGCCGGAGCAGATGCGGCAGTTCGCCAATGCGATCTACCGGATACTGATGATCCTCGGGCCGCTGCCGCTCGACTACGAAATTCACCAGGGCGAGGGCCTGCCGCTGCATGCGCATCTCAACGCGCGGCTGTATCCATATTCAAATGTCGCAGGGACGCTGAACCTGCCGGGCACGCTGCTGCAGAGCGCCGCCGCGATTCGCAACGCCCTCGGCCGTCATTCGGAGTGATCACGGCGAAACGCAGCGTTTCGTTATCCCGAGCAACGCGAAGCTCCTGTGTCATCCTGACGACCCGAGCATCGCGAGGGGAGGAAGGACCTCGGACAGCTTCGCGCGAGCGAAGCCGGTACCGGTTTCCGCGTCGCGCTACTGCGCCTTCCACACCGGCTTGCGCTTTTCCAGGAATGCGCGCACGCCTTCCTTGGCGTCGCTGCTCTCGCGCACCGAGCGCGCCATCTGCAGCATATCGTCGTGCCATGCGTCGAAGGTCTCGCTCATGCATCGGCGGACGGTCGCCTTCATCGCGCGCAGAGAGAGCGGGGCGTTGGCGGCGATCTTCTCGGCCAGTGCAGTCGTAACCTCGCCGAGCCGCGCGTCGGCGACGACGTCGTGCACGAGATTCATGTGACGGCCGCGCTCGGCGTCGAGCAGATCGGCGGTGTAGAGAATCCAGGCGGTGTTAGCCGAGCCGCAAACCTCGATCAGCTTGCGCGTGAAGTCGTACGGCACCATCAGGCCGACGCGTCCGAGCGTCATGCCGAGCTTGGCGTTCTCCGACGCAATCCGCAGGTCGCAATGCAGCGCCAGTTCGAGTCCTCCGGCCAGCGCCGCGCCCTGAACGGCAGCGATAGTAGGCACCGGAAACCGCTCCAATCGCCCGAAGACGGACTCGAGCGAAGTCGGATTATGCACGCCGCTGGTCTCGTCGACTTCCTTGAGATCGATTCCCGCGCAGAAGCTCGCACCTTCGCCGCGCAAAAGCAGCGCGCGAACTTCGCGGTCGCCTTCGAACTTGCGCAGCGCCTGATCGAGCGCCTCGATCATCGGCTGATTAAGCGCATTGCGCTTTTCAGGCCGGTTCAGGGTCAGAACCGCATAATTCCCGTGGCGTGTGACTTTGAGAACTTCCTCGGCCATGTCGTTCGCTCCTTGCAGGCAGTCGTGTCGGCCCGGAGCATCGCACGGTCCGCGCGCACCCATCAAGTGGCGCAGCTAGTTGCGGCAAATTCGCGAACAAGCCAGGTTTTTGCAGGGGTTTCAGACGCGAATGTTTCACGTGAAACGTTCGCCTATTTCGGGAAAGCGTCGGTGAATGCTGGCGTTAAAGGCGAAAGTGTTTCACGTGAAACGTTTTGTTCAGGGCGGGAAAGTTCAGGAGAAAAAAATACAAAACAATTTGTCAACGAAGAGTTTCGATTACGCCGTGCGCGGTTTCGCGACTGGATCTAGTCATGGTCGTACGTACATCGGTTCACTGATGAGCCAGCCCTGCTTCGTCAAGCCATTCCCGATTACTTAAGATCCACATTCCGGCTCATATCGCGTAGTCGGCATGCCTAGCGAAGCATTGATACACGAAACCGCAGAGATAGCGTCTGTCTCACTACCGGCGATTTCAATTCCTCGCCGCGCGAAACCGTCTTGGATGTCTCTAGATCCGATGTAATAACGCAAATAGGTCCGCGGCCTGTAGCGGCACGAATTCGCTTTCATCTTCGAATTTGCGAGAGCTTTATGAGCTTTCACCTCTGACGAATGCGACCGGCAGCAAACCTTGAGCGAATAGCATGCGGATATGAACGCTCTCAAGTGCGAGCACTGCCGCGTTACGACGCTTCATATCGTAAGATGAACTGAACCTCTATCGTGGTGCGCGACCAGACTGCAGAGATTGTTGCCCGCAGACTGCGGCAAAACTGTACGCACTCCGGCCCGCAGACTATAGCCGACCGCAATTCGCACAAAAGTATTGGCCTGCCAGCGATCGTATAACGCTCGACCATACTTGGGCTCCGCAGTGCCGCCTCCTTGATTACTCGTTGGCGCTTTACGGACTAGGTAACTGATGGATGCTGATAACCCGATCCGCTAAGCACGAAAAGAACTCAGCCGCGACTTACCCATGTCGACCAACGCCTTTGATTTGGCCCTTTTTCACGTCAATAGAGTCGGCATCCACAATACCCTTACGAAGGTCACCACTATCGCTAGGATTGGATGAATGGCAGCCACGGCATCATTGCCCACTCGAATCTGAGGAAGCAGAGAGAGCGTCTCTGGTTACCGTCGCAAAGCGTCCGGTCAAATAGGTCCGCCCTTTTCGTACCGATCTACCTAAGTATCGAATAGCGAGCGTGGTCCCGAAGATTGCACGGGCATGCGAGCTTCACCTCAAGATATCGCGGCGATCAGGCCCGAGCTATTACGCGACGATGCTTAGCATCTTGTCTTTTATGAAGATGAATTTCTTTGGGGGTTTGCCGTCCAGGTGGCGTTTTACTGCTTCGCTTTTTAGGGCTAGGTCGCGGATTTCGGATTCTGGAGTGCCTGCGGGTACCTCTAGGCGGTCGCGGACTTTGCCGTTTACCTGCACTACTACTGTTACTGTTTCGTCGAGCACTAACTTCGGATCGAACTTTGGCCAGGGTTCCAGGTGAATTGAAGTGTTGTGGCCTAAGGCTCGCCACAGTTCTTCGGTTACGTAGGGAGCCATCGGGGCTAGCAGCACTATGAATGACTCGGCGGCGAAACGGCCTAGCTCTTCGGGTTTTAGTTTTGCCAGGTGGTTCAGCTGATCCATCATCGTCGCCAGCGCGGTGTTGAAGCGTAGCCGGTCGATGTGATCGGTTACCTGCTGGATTGTTTTGTGGGTGCGCTTTCGGGTTTCTTCGCTGGGCGTTCCATCCGGGGCGCCGGCTTCTGACGTAGCGGCGGATCATTGTCCATACGCGCGTGATGAATCTCAGCGTGCCGGCGACGCCGCTTTCGTTCCAGTTGGTCGCTTCGTCGAAGGGGCTCATGAACAGCTCCCAGAGCCGCAGCGCGTCCGCGCCGTACTTGTCGATCATCGCGTCGGGCGTGACGACGTTGCCCTTGCTCTTCGACATGCGCTGGCCGTCCGACGCCCACACCACGCCCTGGTTGCGCAACGCGGGAAACGGCTCGCCGAACCCGATCAGCTCCGCATCGAACATCACCTTGGTCCACATCCGCGCGTACAGCAGATGCATCACGGCATGCTCGGCGCCGCCGACGTAGAGATCGACCGGCAGCCAGTAGTCGACCGCTCGGCGATCGAACGGGCGCTGATTTTCATGCGGCGACGCGAAGCGCAGGAAGTACCATGACGAGCAGGCGAAGCCGTCGAGCGTGTCGGTCTCGCGCTCGGCCGGGCCGCCGCATTTCGGGCAGGTCGTGTTGACGAACTCCGGCACGTTGGCCAGCGGCGAGCGGCCGGTGCCCGACGGCAGATAGTCCTTCATCGGAGGAAGCAGCACGGGCAGTTGGTCTTCCGGCACCGGCACGATGCCGTCGGTCTTGCAGTACACGATCGGAATCGGGCATCCCCAGTAGCGCTGACGCGAGATCAGCCAGTCGCGCATCCGGTAGTTGATGGTGGCGCGGCCGATGCCGTGTTCTTCGGCGTACTTCGCCACGGCCGCGAGCGCTTCAGCGGTAGTCTTGCCGTTGAGGAAGCTCGAGTTGATCGCGATGCCGTGTTCGGTGAACGCGCGATCTTTCGGCGGTGCGGTGCCGTCGGCGGGTGCGGTCACGCGTGGAATCTCGAGATGATACTTCGTCGCGAATTCGAAATCGCGCTGATCCTCGCCGGGCGCGGCCATGATTGCGCCGGTGCCGTAGCCCATCAGCACGTAGTCGGCGATCCAGATCGGGATGTCCTTGTCGGTGAAGACGTTGTGCGCGTAGGCGCCGGTGAAGACGCCGGATTTTTCCTTCACCGTGGACATCCGCTCGATCTCGGTCTGAACACGCGCCTCGGCCACGTAGGTATCGACCTTTGCGCGTTGCTCCGGAGTCGTTATCTCGGCCACCAGCGGATGCTCGGGCGCGAGCACCATGAACGAGACGCCGAAGACGGTGTCGGGACGCGTCGTGAAGAAGCGGACTTCCTTGCCGGCATGACCTGCAACCGGGAAGGCGAGTTCCGCGCCTTCGCTGCGGCCGATCCAGTTGCGCTGCATCAGCTTGATCGGCTCCGGCCAATCGATGCCGTCGAGATCTTCGAGCAGCCGATCCGCGTACTCGGTGATCTTGATGTACCACTGCTCAAGATCTTTTTTGGTGACGGGGTTGTCGGTATGCCGCCAGCAGCATCCGTTGATGACCTGCTCGTTGGCGAGGATGGTCTGGCACTTGTCGCACCACCATTGCGCGCCGTTCGCGCGGTAGGCGAGGCCGCGCTTCAGCAGCAGCAGGAAGAACCACTGCGTCCATCGGTAGTACTCGGGCGACGACGAATTTATCTCGCGCGTCCAGTCGTAGGCGCATCCGGAGATCGTCAGCTGGCGCTTGAAGTTGGCGGCGTAGCGCGGGACGGTTTCCGTCGGATGCGATCCTTTAAGGATGGCCTCGTTCTCGGCCGGGAGTCCGAACGCGTCCCATCCCATCGGATGCAGCACGTTGAATCCCGCCATCCGCTTGTAGCGGCCGACGACGTCGCACGGGACGTAGTTGTGCAGATGGCCGACGCTGAGGCCGGCGCCGGACGGGTAGGGGAACATCTCGAGGATGTAGAATTTCGGGCGGCCGGGATCCTCGCGCGTCAGGTAGAGATTGGTGCGTTCCCATTCGGCCTGCCACGCGGGCTCGATTATTTTAGGGTCGTAGCGTTCGTCCATGAGTCAGGCAAGTTTAGCACAGGAAAGGTAATGCACTTAATCTAACGTGAAACCCACCGTGGGTTTCACACTTCCCTGGGCAGGGGTGACCCCTGCACCCGGTATTAAGAAAAGACAAAGATGCGGGACTTCGTCCCTGTTAGGACTTTTTTGGGGGGAAGTCGCTGGCGTTGAGGGTGTAGAGGACGTGGGGCAAGTTGGCGTGGGTGAAGTCGCGCTGGTAGGTGAAGCCGCAATGTTCCATTACGGAGCGCGAGGCTTTGTTGTGGGGCAGGGTGAAGGCGACGATTTGTTCGAGGTGCATCGTGTCGAAGCCTAGCTTTAGCGCTGCGATTGAGATTTCAGTCGCTAATCCTTTGCGCCAGTGTTCGGAACGGATTGCGTAGGCGAGTTCGATCTGGTCGCGGCCTTCGACGTTGGCGTGTTTGATGCCACCATAGCCGACGAAGTCGCTCTCGGTACTCTGGCGGAAGATCCAGAGGCCGAAGCCGTAGGACTTCCAGTGATCCGCGGCGCGATTGAGGAACGCGCGGCTCTGATCTTCGCTGAAAGTATTGCCGTCGGCGGACAGCGTCGCCATCACGCGCTTGTCGCTGTGCAGGCGGCGAATATCGGCGAGGTCGCCGGGACCGGCGGGTGTGCCGATCAGGCGACTGGTGCTGAGTTCGTTCACGGTCGTATGCGAGCGGCTCGCGCGGCTACTTCTTGCGCACGATTGTAAGGCCGTCGGCGACGCCTAGCATCACGGCCTCGACCCGCGTGTCATGCGCGATGAAGTCGTTGAGCTTGCGCAGCGCCTGCGTGTCGGAGTCGGTCTTTGCTTCGTCCAGGATCGCGCCGCTCCACAGCACGTTGTCGATGAGGATGAGCCCGTTGGGGCGCAGGCGCTTCAGGATCTCTTCGTAGTAGAGCGCGTAGCTCGTTTTGTCGGCGTCGATGAAGGCGAAGTCGAACGTATGCGACGCCGGCAACGCCTTCAGCGTGTCGGCCGCGGGTCCGAGCTTGAGCGTAATCTTGTGCGCGATGCCCGCGCGTTCCCAGTACTTGCGTCCGACGCCGGTCCATTGCTCGTTGATGTCGCAGCACAGAAGCTTGCCGTCGGCGGGCAATGCGCGAGCTACGCAGAGTGCGCTGTAGCCGGTGAAGGTGCCGACCTCGACCGCAGAGCGCGCGCCGATAGCGGCGGCGAGAATTCCCATGAAGGTGCCTTGCTCGGCGGCGATCTGCATCGCGCTGATCATGCCGAGCTTGGTGGTTTCGGCCGCGAGTTCCTCGCGGAGCGGATCGCCGTTGTGCCCGTGCGCAACCACGTACTGGTAGAGATTGGGAGAGAGGGTGATAAATTTTGGATGTTCTGCCATGTGCCTAAAATGGCAGGAAGCGAGCGCGCAGAAAAGCGCCTCGGGCGCAGCATGTCTACTGCATCAAGCGTGCGAAGCTATCGGAGGGCGGGCACGGCGGCCCGCCCCACTGCGGGCTAGCGGCCGCCGAGATACGCGAAGTCGCCGTGCTGATTCACCGTCAACGTGCCGGTGAAGATCGTGTGATGCTTCTGCGCGTCCATCGCGATGCGGTAAATGAATTCAGATTCGCCGACCTCGAAAAACGCGTCGTCAGGCGAAAGCACGTAGAGCTTTTCGTGATCGTCGGTATCAGTGGCGCCGACGAACATCGCGCCCGACGCTGTCAGCACCGGATCTCCCAGCGACTCCAGCTCAGTGCCGATGGGGGTCAGCTGTCCGCGCTGAATCCGCAAATCGAGGCGCTGGTGCGTCATGCGAAAAATTGCCGGTATGCGCGCGCATCCCGCCAACACCGCAGTCGTACCATCGGCCATCAAACCCGGACGTCCCGCGGACAGAAAAGTCACCGGGCCCACGCTCGTCAGAGTACCGGTCGGCAGTATCCTGGCCATCGAACCGTCGCTGTAGAGGAACAGCGCAGCACCGCTGGGCGTCTTGGCGGTGAACGCGACCATTATTCCGCGCGCGGTTGGCAGCGCGGCCGGCAGTCCGAACGGGCGCTCGTAGAGGGTGTGATTCGGGCCGTAGTCGCCTTCGACCGCGAGCTCGGTAATTCCTCCCGTGGGAGATGCGAGCAGGAGCGCCTGATGATGGCCGGCGGGATTGTTGCTGTCACCCAGATAGCCGGTGAAGACGACCTGGCCGTCGTCGCCTATCTGCGCACTGCCGAAGCTCAGCACCGCGACCTCGTGACCCTGGCTGGTTTTGTCACCGGCCTTCGCCATGCAGGAGAGCTTGCCCTGCGAATAAAAGAAGAGCGCATCGCGGCCGTGCGGCACGGTCGAGATGAACGCGATATCTTCGTCGGTATCCGCGACCGGATAAGGGTCGCCCTTGAATGACGGGGATGCAGTCTCCGGTCACGCGCTTTCGGATTGAGGGCAGTTATTATGCGATGGCTCGGGACCGCATCGGCGTTGCCGATATAAACATTCCAGCGCGGCTTGATATTGGTGTCCTTGGGCTGCGTCTCCGCGCCGAAAATCACGCGTCCATCGGGCATCATCGAGGGCACGCCGACCTCGGTCACTATGCTGCCGTCGCGCACCTTCATTCCGACCGCGGTGATGAGCATCGGCACGCCGTTGCTGTCGCTGGCATAGACTGCCTGCGTATTGTCCATCTGCAAGTCAGCGCCGTTGCCGTTAAGGCTGAGCGAGACCGCGTGCGCGCTGAGCGGAGTCAGCAGCAAAATGGCGAGCGCAGCTGGAAATAGCCTGACGTTAATCATGTTTCCCCCAGGCGTTAATCAGTAGCTCGAATCTGACATCCCCGAAATTCTTATAGTCACCTGAGCATAGGTAGTGCAATGCAAAGAAAAAGCCAGTTTGGGCAGGCGGTCGAAATGGTTTCATCCGAGTTGTTCGAATGTAATATACCAGCGGACGGCAATCCGCGGTTTAAGATAAACATAAAGCGACGCTTTAAGTTCCTGGAGGACCCGCAATGCAGGAAGTTCAAGTCACGTTTCGATCCGGCGATTTGACCCTGGAGGGTTTGATCGCCAATCCGGGCGGCAATGCGCCCGCCGCGGTCGTCTGTCATCCGCATCCGCTGTATGGCGGCTCGATGTACAACAACGTCGTCGACGCCGTGCTCGCGGCGATGTGGCAAGCGGGTTATGCGACCCTGCGGTTCAACTTTCGCGGCGTTGGCGCCAGCGACGGCGAGCATGACGGCGGTCCCGGCGAAGTCGACGACGCTGGCGCGGCGATGACCTTTCTGCTGGCGCAGCCCGGCGTTCGCAAAGAGGGCGCTATCATGGCGGGATACTCGTTCGGCGCGATGGTTGCGGTAACCGCTGGATACGCGCGGGCCGATGTCGCGCGGATTGTCGCGGTCGCGCTGCCGCTCGCGATGGCCGATGCGCGCATCCCGGATGGCGCCTCGAAACCGGTGCTGCTCGTTTCAGGCGATCGCGATTCGTACTCGCCGGTCGCGGGTCTGCGAGCGCTGGAGTCGAAAATCGGCGGATTGGCGCGACTCGAGATTATCGCCGGCGCCGATCACTTCTTCGGCGGCCATGAGACGGAATTGTCGCGCGCAATCTCTGACGCCCTGAAAGCCTAGTTGCTCGGCAGGAGCCGGCGGAGCCGTGCGAACCACCTGCGCGATGGCGTAGAAGGGATCCTCGGGATGCGCTTTCGCGATCGAAATGATTTGCGCGATGG
Organism: uncultured delta proteobacterium; assembly: GCA_963747845.1. Classification (GTDB taxonomy): domain Bacteria; phylum Desulfobacterota; class Binatia; order Binatales; family Binataceae; genus Binatus. The sequence goes on along the minus strand of CAVVGR010000009.1, from coordinate 54,624 downwards.
TCGCCTTCAAATCGCCGTGATTCATCCGGTCGAGCGCGGCGAAGTTGTCGAGCTGGTGAAAGTAGATCAGATAATTTATCAGCACCGCGTTGTTCAGCGGCTGCTTGTCGAGGTCGAAGCGCTCGAGGCCCGATAACGTAGGCGCCAGCGCTGCGTAGTCGGCCTTGATCGCCGCGAACGCTGCCTGGCGCCGCTTCTCCAGCTCCGCGCTGGGCAGATTTGCGCGTAGTAGATGTCGAGCAGGCGCGCCTGCTCCTGGAGCAGAAAGCGCGCGAACTTCAGATCGCTGTCGAGGATGCCGCGCGCGGCGATCGTCGAGGGCGCCGACTCGCCGTCGGTCGCCGCGAAAAATGCGACCGCACCGGCGCTGCCGACATAGTTGGCGGCTGATTCGTCGAACATCGCGTCGCTCGCCAGGTAGTACGTGCGATGGAACAGCTCGTGGATTATCACGCCGGCCAGCTCGACGCGGTTGAGCTCGAGCAGATTGGTCAGCAGCGGGTCGTCGAAAAATCCGAGACTCGAGAACGCAACCGCCGGCCGCACCATCGTGTCGAGCCCTTGTGCCTCGAGCGCGGCCGCCTCCGCCGTCGCATCGCTCTCGTCGAAATAGCCGCGATACGGCACGCTGCCAACGATCGGAAACCACCAGGTGTACGGCTCGAGCGAGTCGCGCGGCGCCGCCATCACGACGTGCACGACCGCGCTCTCATCCACGGGCGCGATGCTCTCATACGCACCGCCGACATTCTCGCCGAGTTGGTCGGCGGCGAACTTGCGCACCGCGAGCACGGTCTCCAGCTTCTTGCGATCATCAGCCGAAAGATCGCCGCGCGCCAGCTCGTCGTCGATCGGCTTGCGGTTCCATAGAATTTTGCCTTCCTCATATGCGGCGCGCGTGATGTAGCATCCGCTCAGAAGAATCGGCGCGAGGATTGTCGCGATAAGCCGCAGCAGCAACGCCGACCTGAAGTTGAGCCCGCGCCGGCCGCCGCGTCATGCCAACCGTGTGCGTCAAGGCGGCGTCAGCCCGCGACAAGGCGGTCGCCGTTCGCCATCGCGGCGTACTGCAACTCGAACAGCCGGTAGTAGAGTCCGCGCTGCGCGAGCAGTTCGTCATGCGTTCCGCTTTCGCGCAGCACGCCGCCGCCCAGCACCATGATTCGATCGGCGCGCTCGATGGTGGACAGGCGATGCGCGATCACGACCGCAGTGCGCTCCGCCAGCAGCTCGTTCAGCGCGAGCTGAACCAGGCGCTCGGTCTCGCTGTCGACGCTCGACGTCGCTTCATCCATCACCAGGATTCGCGGGTCGTACGCCAGCGCGCGCGCGAACGACAGCAGTTGGCGCTGACCCGCCGAGAGGTTCGCGCCGCGCTCGTTGATTTCCTCGCTGAGTCCGCCCGGCAACCGATCGACGAAGCGCAATGCCTGCGCGCGCCGGAGCGCGTCGCGCACGTCCGCTTCGCTCAAGTCGGTTCGCGAGAGCCTGATGTTCTCCATCACGTCGCCGGCGAACAGGAACACGTCCTGCTGCACGTAGCCGATTTCGCGGCGCAGCGCGGCGAGGTCCCACTCGCGCACGTCGACGCCGTCCACCAGGATTCGCCCGCTGGTCACGTCGTACGAACGATTCAGCAGCTTGATGATCGTAGTTTTGCCCGAGCCGGTCGCGCCGACGATCGCAATTTTCTGCCCAGCTGCGACGGTGAAGCTGAGGTCCTTCAGAATTGGCTCGCCGGGCCGATATTCGAAGTTGACGTGATCGAAAACGATTGCGCCGCGCGAGATTGCGGGCTGCTTCGGCTGCGCAGGAACGGGCAGGGTAGCCTCGCCTTCCATCAGCGCGTGAATCTTCTCGACCGCTGCCAGAGCCGACTGCAGCGCGCTGTACTTGGTCGAGATATCGCGCAGCGGCATGAAGAATTGCTGCGCGTACTGGATGAACGCGACCAGCGTCCCCAGCGTCACGAGATGCCGAATCACGCTGCCGCCGCCGATCCACAGAATTACCGCAACCGTGATCGAGCTGAGCGCCTCGACTGATGAGAATTGCGCTGCCTCGTAAACGTTCGCCATCATCTGCACGTCGCGCGAACGCAGGTTGAGCGCGTCGAACTCGCGCCGGCTTTCGCGCTCGCGCGTGAACAGCTGCACGATCATCATGCCCGCCAAAGATTCGGACAGGTATGAGTTCAACGCCGCGAGGCGATCGCGAATCTGGCCGTACACGATGCGCGATCGCGAGCTCAGAAAATAAATCACCATCGTCAGCGGCGGAATCGCGCAGAGCGCCGCCAACGCCAGCCGCGGACTCAAGCTAGAACATGATCGCGACGATGCCCATCAGCGTCATCGCGTCGATGAATATCGTCAACGAACCGGCCGAGAACATGTCGTTGATCGAGTCGATGTCGGTCGTCATGCGGCTGACCAGCCTGCCGACCGGCGTGCGATCGAAGAACGACATCGGCAGGCGTTCGACCTTGCGGAACAGCGCCATCCGCAGGTCGGACAGGCTGTACTGCGCGACCATCATCATCAGGTAGAACTGCGCGTAGAAGGCGCCGAACTCGCAGATCACCAGCGACAGGTACAACAGGCCCATCACGAACAGACCGTGCCCGCCCGCCGCGCGAAACAGTATCGCGAGCCATGCGGGAGCCGGCGCGCCGTGCGCGCCGGAGAGGAATTCGTCGACCGTCAACTTGATGACGTAGGGCTGCGCGAGCAAAAACGCGGTGTCGAGCGGCATCAGCAACGTCGCCAGCCAGAACAGCCCCTGGTATGGACGGATGTACTGCCACACCCAGCGCACCAGCCCGGCGTCGTAGACTTTGGAGAGCGGTTTTTCCTCGACGACCTGCATCTCAGTAGCGGCTCAATTCCTCTTCGAGCAGTTGGCGATGGAACAGCTCGGCGTAAATTCCGCGGCGGCTCATCAGCTCCTCGTGCGTGCCGCGCTCGGCAATCTCACCTTCCTCGAGCACCACTATCTGATCCGAGTCGCGCACCGTTGACGCGCGATGCGACACGACGATTGTCGTGCGGCCCTCGACGCTCTTCTCGAGACTGTCCAGCACTGCTTTTTCGGTTTCGGTATCGACGCTCGACAGCGCGTCGTCGAGCACGACGATGGCAGGATTGTAGGCGAGCAGCCGCGCGATCGTTACGCGTTGCTTCTGGCCGCCCGACAGCGCCATCCCGCGCTCGCCGACGATCGTGTCGAGTCCATGCGGCAGCACCGCGATGTCCGGTTCGAGTCCCGCGATGCGCGCCGGCGTTCTGGATTTCATCGAGCGACGCGTCGGTCTTGCCGAATGCGATGTTGCGCGCGAGCGTGTCGGTGAACAGCGTCGGCTCCTGCGGCACCATCCCGACCGTGCGCCGCAGCGCGCCGAGCGGCATTTCCTCGACGTCGCGGCCGTCGAGCAGAATTCGTCCCTCGGTCGGCTGCAGCAAACGCGCCAGCAGCTTGACCATGGTGGATTTTCCCGATCCGGTGCGCCCGACGATCGCGAGCTTTTCTCCCGCGCCGACTTTCACGTTGATGTTCTTGAGCGCGTAAGGAATCTTGCCATTGTGGCCGTCGCCGTTATGCGCCAGGTAGCTGAACGAAACGCCTTTCCATTCGACCGCGCCGTTGATTTCGAGCTTGAGGTCCTCGCCCGCGACACTGTCGGCTCCGCGCGAGTTGAAAATCTCGTCGAGCCGCTTCATCGATGCCTTGCCGCGCTGATAGATCGACAGCATCCAGCCGAGCGAGATGGTCGGCCACGCCAGCTGCCCGAGGTAGCTCAGGAACGCGACCAGCGAGCCGAGCGACATTCGTCCGTTGATCACCTGCGAGCCGCCGTAGATCAGCACGACCATCGTCGAGCACGCGGCCGCGCATCGGATCATCGGCAGCATCGCGCCGCGCGTGCGCGCCAGCGCGAGTCCCTGCTCGTTGTAGGAGTCGTTGATTTTGCGGAACAGCGCGGCCTCGTGTTCCTCGAGCGTGTACGCCTTCACCACTGGAATTCCGGCCAGGCTCTCCTGCACCTTCGAGCCGATCGCGGCCAGCCCCTCCTGCACCCGCAGGCTGCGCATCATCATAGTGCGCATCAGCCAGCGGATAGCGACGAACAGAACGATGTAGGGAATGATCGCGAGGAGAGTCAGGCGCGGATTGAGCGAGCTCATGAAGACCAGCGCGAGCCCGTACGTCAGCGGAGTGTTCGAGACGGACAGCACGAACATCCCGACCATCATGCGCACCGCGGTGAGGTCGTTGATCATGCGCGACATCAAGTCGCCGGTCTTGAACCGCTGATAGAAGTCGGTGCCGAGCGTCGTCAGATGCTCGAACAGGTCGTTGCGCAAGTCGTATTCGATGTCGCGGCCAATGTTGAAGATGACGAAGCGCGAGAACCAGCGGACCGTGCCGAGCATCAGCGCGAAGATGATCATCAGCTCCGCGTAATGCGCGACGAGGTCGGGACGATGCTTGTCAGTCGCGTTTATCGCGTCGCGGATGAACAACGGAATGATCATCGCGAGCGTGGCGTTCGCGAAGGTGCAGGCAATCCCGAATGCGTAACGCAACCAGTAGCGTCGCGCGTAGAAGAACAGTCGTCTCATGATCTGAGCGTTAAATTATCAGGTCTGCGCCGCGATAGAAGACGCGGGCGCTCCGGTGGTTCACAAGCCGGTGCGCGATTTCAGCCGGCGCTCGTATAACTTCGCGTACTTCAAAAACACGTAGAAGGCGGCCGTCATCGCCGCGTACAACCCGCGTCCGCCGTCGCGAAACCCGCCGCGGATAATGTAAAAGTTAAAAAAGCGCCACGCCGGATTTGCGATCATCTTGAACGGCGTGAACGCATTCGGCTCCTGCTCCATCGCGGCACGCGAGCTGAACCGGTTAATCGTCGCCACGTGATCGGCGATGTCGCGATAGCTGAAATGCAGTATCGGATGGTCGAGGCGCTCGACGCGTCCCTCGACGACGACCTTGTCGTGCGGATCGCGACCGCCGATATGCCCGCGCTCGCGCCGGAACAGGCGCACCGGCGTGTCGGGGTAAATCGCGTGCGAGTAGTAATGCGAGAGATGGTACAGGATGCGCCGAATGCGATAGCCGTCGGCCGCGGACGGCGACGACACCGCGCGCACGATCTCCTCGCCGAGGTCGTGCGTCGCCTGCTCGTCCGCATCCATCAGCAGCACCCAGTCGCCGGTCGCGCGATCGAGCGCCATCTGCTTCTGCTTCACGTAGTTCGTGAACTCATGCTGCACGACGTCGGCGCCAAGCCCGCGCGCAATCTCGACCGTCTTGTCGGTTGAAAACGAGTCGATGATTATTTTCTCGTCGCAGAACCACGCGCTCTTGAGGCATTGGCCGATCAGCGCCTCTTCGTCGCGCGTGATCGTAATCAGCGAAATTTTTGGCCGCTCTGACATCCGGTAAAAACTAAGAGGTGTGCTGCGCTTCGGTTCGGTCGAGTCCTTCGATCACTTTCGCCGCTATCGACTTGAACGCGGCGCTGATGGGATGCGCCGGGTTGGCCGCCACTATCGGCTTCGCACTATCTCCGCCCTCGCGCAGCTCGCGCACCAGCGGCAGCTCGCCCAGGAACGGTACCTTGAGCGAATCCGCGAGCCGCGCGCCGCCGCCATGCGCGAAAATTTCGTGGCGATGGTTGCACTTGCGGCACAGGTAATAGCTCATGTTCTCGACCACGCCGAGCACAGGCACGTGAACCTCGTCGAACATCGCGACGCCGCGCTTGACGTCGAGCAGCGCGATTTCCTGCGGCGTCGTCACGATCACGCCGCCGTCGAGCGCGACGCGCTGCGTGATAGTCAGTTGCGCGTCGCCGGTGCCGGGCGGCAGGTCGAGCACCAGGCAATCCAGCTCGCCCCATTCGACGTTGAACAGAAATTCCGTCTCGAGCTTGGTGACCATCGGGCCGCGCCAGATGACCGCCGTCTCGTCGTTGATGAACAGCGCCATCGAAATGTAGCGGATGCCGTAGCGCTCGAGCGGAATGATTCGCCGCTCGGGCGTGAGCGTCACCGCCTTCTCGACCCCGACCATCATCGCGACGCTTGGGCCGTAAACGTCGGCGTCCATCAGGCCGACGCGCCATCCCAGCGCATGCATCGCGAGCGCGAGATTCACCGCGACGGTCGATTTGCCGACGCCGCCCTTGCCGCTGGCAACGGCGACGATATGCTTGACGCCTGCAATCGTCCGCGGTTGCGCCATTCCCGGTGCCGCTTTCGGCGCAGTCGCTGCAGGCTGCTCGATCTGGACGTTGACGGCAGGCACGCCCGCCATCGCGGCAACTGTAGCCTTCACCTCGGCCACGATTTTCTCGACGACTTCGGGTTTCGCCGACGCCATCGTGAGCGACACGGTCACGCCCGCATAAGCGACTTCGATGTCCTTGATAATCCCGAACGAAACGATGTCGCGGGTGAAGCCGGGGTATTTTACTTTCTTGAGTTCGGCGAGAATTTCATTTGGACTCGGCATTGGGCGGATCGGACCTGTCGGCGGTTCTCGATTAGGATGCGGGCTGCGCTACCAAAGCGCGACGCTCATGTTATCATTCCGGCAACGCCGGAAAAACGACGGTCCGAACGCATCGGGAGTTCTGAATAATGGGCAAAGAAGACGCCGTCGCACCCCGGGTCCGCTACAGCGCCACCGGCGGCGAAGTCGCAACGCTTGCCGCGCGCGATCTGGCAAGTGGACTCAGCGCGATGCTCGGTGCCGAAGGCGAAATGGCCGCCGATACGGCCATGCCGCGAACCGAAATCAGAATCGACCTCAGCCGATCGGTGACGTCCGCGCATGCGGCCGCAATTGCCAATGAAGGCGACAGCTTCGATGTCTCGCGCGAGGGCGACCCGGCGGGCTCGATAGTAATTCGCGCCGCCAGCGAGCGCGGACTGATTCACGGCTGCGACGAATTTGCTCGAAAAGCTTGGCGCACAGTTCGCGCCTGGCGTCGCGCCGTCATATCCACGCATCGATCCTGCGCGCGTGTCCGCGATCGAACCATTTCGCGTCACCCCTGCCTTCAAGCGGCGCGCATTCGTCTCCGACATCATGACCTGGAACTACAGCTTTCCCGATCGCCTCGAGTTGCATCTGCGCCACGACCGCGAATTCATCCCATGGATGGCGCGCCGCGGCATCAACACGTTCTCCTACATCCGCCATGAGCACGACACCCGACTCAAGATCGACGAGGTCGCACCGCTCCTGCGCGCGCAGGGAATCGGCGTCGAGTATGGCGGACACGTCCTGCAGCTGCTGCTGCCGCGCGATCGCTTCGCGGAGCATCCCGAATATTTCCCGGCCGGCGACGACGGTGTTCGCGCCGCACGCGGCAATCTGTGCGTCTCGAATCCTGACGCTGTCGCGCTCGTCTGCGAAGGCGCGCTCGCCTACGTTCACGAACATCCTGAAAACGAGTTGCTGCACATTTGGGGAGCGGACGTGCGGGGCGGCGCGTGGTGCCGATGCGGTGAATGCCGCGAGCTCGCGCCGCAGCTGCAATATATGAAGGTGGTGAACGCTATCGCCGAAGCGCTCGCCGAAGATCCCAACGCGCCGCCGGTTGCCTACCTCGCCTATCACGACACTATCGAGCCGCATGACGGCTTGAAGCCGCGCGACAACGTGTGGTTCGAATGGGCGCCGCGCGAGCGATGCTACAGCCACGCGATCGACGACCCGGCCTGCGAGACCAATCCGCGCTACTTCGAATCGTTGAAGCGTTACATCGACATCTTCGATGGCCGCGGCCACATCTTCGAATACTACGCCGACGCGATCCTGTTCTGCGGCCTGGGCTTCGCAACGCCCGCGATAGTCGCGCGCGACCTGCGCGCCTACCTCGCGCTCGGGCTTACCAGCATCTCGTGCCTGACGTTCGGCGCCTACAGCGTGATGGCCTATCCGGTGAACCTGGAAGCATTCGTGCGCGGAACGCGAAATCCTGATTTCGAGCATGAGGGCGCACTGGTTGATATTGCAGCTGGACGGCATCCGCGATGCGCCCCCGAGATGGCCGCCGCTTACCGCGCGGTCGAGCGCGCATCCAGGCTGTGCCTCGACTACGCCGACGTCATGCGCCCGGTGATGCCGCCTGACAAGGCCGCGCGCAAGCGCAACGAGTTGCGCGAAGCCGCGTTGATATTCAACGAGGCGATTGCCGCGGCCGATGCGATCGCGCGGAGCTCGGAAACTGCTCTCGCGGACGCCGAGAAGGATCTGTGGCGCTACAGCAGCGACGTGCTCGCGGGATTGTCGGACTACCTCGGAGCGCTGGAGCAGACTGGAGTCCATCGCAAGATTTGGGGTGAAGCGGCAATCACGAGAGTCACGGAGGCCGTCGAGCGTATCCGCGACATCGATAACGAAATCAAAGGGACGTGGGGCGCGTACGACTTCGAATGGCTTCGTGAGCTTTGGATCCGTGGACTTCAGCGCGGGCTCGATGGCGACGGCAAACCGGCGGAGGAACTGTTCTGATGGATGCTGACAACGGATTCGCACTTGTCGCCGGAACTGCGGGCGCTGCGCGACCAGGTCGGGAAAATAATCCGCGAGGAAATTATTCCGATCGAAGCGCGCTGCGATCCCGACGCCGCCGAAATTCCCGAGGACGATTACTGGCGGATCGCGCGCAAGGCACAAGCCGCCGGCATGTGGTGCATGGGCGCGCCGCGCGAGTATGGCGGCGGCGGTCTCGGCACCTTCGACATGTGCGTGCTGACCGAGGAAATGGCGCAGCATCGGATGGGCCTCTACAACCCCGGCTGCGGAGTTTTCGGACGCACGCCGCCGCCGGTTATCTACGCCGGCACGGAAGAACAGAAGCGCACCTACGCCGGCGGCACGATCAAGAATGCGTGGTACACCTTCTTCGCGATCACCGAGCCTTCCGGCGGTTCCGATCCGGCCGGCGCCATCCAATGCAAGGCAGTTCGGCAGGGCGATACCTACGTGCTCAACGGCACCAAGATTTTCATTTCGCACGCGCATGAGGCCGAGTGGGGCGTCGTGTTTACCCGCACCGATGCGAAGGCCGGCCGCAAGGGAATCACCTGCTTTATAATCAAGAAAGGCACGCCGGGATTTGTAGCGCGGCCGATACGCACGCTGCGCACGTCGGCGCTGCCCAACGAAGTTCAGTTCGAGGATTGCGTCGTGCCTATAGAGCAGCGCCTGGGCGGCGAAGGCGAGGGTTTGAATCTGTGTCTCGATCTGCTGACGCGCCAGCGCTTTCCGTACTCGGCGTGTAACGTCGGCGTCGGAGTGGCTGCGCTCAGGATGGCGATCGATCACGCCAAGCAGCGCAGCACTTTCGGCGAGCTGCTGTCGAAGCGGCAGGCTATCCAGTGGATGCTCGCGGATTCGGAAGTCGAGCTGCGCGCGGCGCGATGGCTCACGTGGGAAGGCGCGTGGAAGGCCGACCGCGGCGAGGACTGCCGCGTCGAGGCGTCGATCGCAAAGCTCTATTCGAGCGAAGTGCTCGGCCGCGTGATCGATCGCGCCGTGCAGATTCATGGCGGCTACGGCGTCAGCAAGGAATTTCCGATCGAGCGATGGTATCGCGAGGCGCGCATCCGCCGAATCGGCGAAGGCCCCAGCGAAGTGCATCGAATGGTCATAGCGCGCTCGCTGCTGCGATGAGGATCAACCGATGAGCCTGCCGCTCGATGGAATCCGCGTGATCGACCTGGGCCAGGTCTACGCGGCGCCGTATTGCACGCTGCAACTCGCCGCGATGGGCGCCGATATCATCAAGATCGAGCCGCCTGTCACCGGCGAGGTGCTGCGGCGTCCCGAGCTACCGCCGGGCGGCGGCGGTTACTCGTTCCTCATGCTCAATGCGAACAAGCGCTCCGTCACGATCAACCTGAAAGATCGGCGCGGGCAGGAAATCGTGCTCAAGCTGCTCGAGGATGCCGACGTGATGGTCGAGAACTATCTCGACGGCGTGATGGAATCATTTGGCCTCGCCTATAGTCAGATCGCCGCGCGCTTTCCGCGGTTGATTTACGCGTCGGGCAAGGGCTACGGCTCCAACAGCCGCTACGCGAAACTCGGCTCGATGGACAATACTATCCAGGCGTCGTCGGGATTCATCAGTATCACCGGCTTTCCCGACCACCCGGTGAAAACTTCGGCCACGTTTATCGACATGGGGACCGGCAGCCATCTCGTGAGCGGGATTCTCGCCGCGTTGATCCATCGCGGGAAGACCGGCCGCGGACAGCATGTCGAGGTCGCGATGCTCGACGTGGCGATTCCGGCGCTGACCAGCACCGTCGCGCCCGCGCTGCAGGGGATAAAGTTCAAGCGGCTGGGAAATCGTCATTGGGGCGCATGCCCGACCAACGTTTATCCCGCGCGCGATGGGGAGATACTCATCTTCTGCCTGACCGAAGCGCATTGGCGGACGCTGGCGAAGCTGATGGGCCGCGAAGAACTGATCGCCGATCCACGCTGCAGAAATCATGGCACGCGGCTCAAGATCGCCGACGAACTCGACGCGATTGTCGGTGAATGGACTGGTGCGCAGGCGCGCGATGGAATGGTCGAAGGACTTATCGAGGCCGGAATCCCGTGCGCGCCGGTGCGTAGCATCGAGGAAGTGATCGCAGATCCGGAAACCGCGCAGCGCCGGATGCTTATCGACAGCGAATTTCCTGCTCGCGGTAAAATCCGCGTCGCCGGCACTCCAATCAAGATGTCCGACGCGCCGGAAGGCGACAGGCCGATGAGACGGCCGCCGGAGCTCGGCGAACATAACGCTGAAGTGCTCGGTTCGATAGGAATAGGCGCGGACGAGCTCGAAAGCCTCAAGCGCGACGGGGTTATTTAATTAAATGTGAAACCCGCCGTGGGTTCCACACTTCCTTCGGCAGGGGTGACCCCTGCACCCAGTATTAGGAAAGTCGCAAAATCGCGCGTACACCCCTGCTTCGGGTCGTCGTTTCTTTGTGTCATCCTGAGTCCGTCGAGTCGGCTTGATCGCAAGCGTGACGGAGAGATTTGAATCGCATGCGCGACGCGCGATTGGTGGTGGAGGATGGAGGGGTTGCTCGCGAGCGATTTCGCGATGCGATGCGGTGCGCATTCGCGCTTGCTCTCTCGATAGCTTTGATTCGGCTGCGCGGCTGAGCAATCGTCGGCTCCAGAAAATACCAGCACGCCTGCAGAGCCTTCGCTCGTGCTGCCGGCATCGGCTTTCGCCGCCGATATGGTCACGCCTGCGGGAATTCGCGTCAAGACCAATGGCCAGTATAAGACCGAAGCCGAACGAAAGGCCGTGGCATTGGCTATCGATCGTTACTGGACCGAGGTCCGCACGTGCGCGGTCCATCTCGAGCCGGGCGGCGACACCGACGTCAATTTTCTGATCGAGGAATTTCCGCGCGAGCTGGCTATCGAGATCGCGAATAACTGGAAGGTCGTCGAGGGTCCTACGACGCATCGGATGATGCAGGCGTTCCCGTCGCTCGCGCATCCGGGCTCATGGTCAACCGCGCGCCGCCGCGAGGACGGCCTATACATAGTAGTAGTGCCGGAGCTGAACGGACTCGGTCAGCAGATGGTCAATGAGCTGAATCTGTGGATCAACAAGAACGCGAACGTAACACCAACAGCGAATTTGATAGGTGTCTGCGTACCGGTGCCCTGCGTGAGATTCAACTACGACAACGCGCCTTCGCAGGCATGGACTGAGTGCAAGGAGTAGTGCACGCAAAAGCGGCCGGCGTCCTTTTGTAGGACGCCGGCCTTCTTACTTCAAGCTATAAGTCTCCTCAGCTGGCAGTTTTCGCCGATAGCGTCCCCCGTCCCAGCTTCTTGGAGTTCCTTGCGAAATAGACGGCACCGTACAAGCCCCATACTATCGCGAGCGCTACCGCCATCAACGGTTCCTTGGCACTGCCCAGGCCTTCGATAGGGCCTATGATGTAGAATGCCATGCAAGCGAGATTCGCGACCGCACCAAACAGCGGAATCAGCATATGTTTGACGCCGTGGAATTCGTCGCGCTCCTGGTAAGCGACCATGCAAATCACGTTGGTCAGGCCGTAGGTTATGAAAATTCCGAAGTTCGAGATAAGCGTGACCAGCGCGAGCCCGTTGGGCAGCGACGACAGGTAGGCGTTTGAGCTCATCCCGGCCGCGTACCAGATGTTATGCGGAAGAGTAGCTATCGTCTTGTCGTCGGGAGCTGAACCGCCGGCGAAGTAGTAGAGCGCGCCGATTGCTCCGAAGAACGCCGAGACCACCGCCAGCGTCCAGATGGTGCGATGGGGCGTGAGATTCTCGCCATGCAGGAGACCGAAGTGCTCCGGGACTTCTTTGTCGCGACCCATCGCATAGGTCACGCGCGCGCCGGTGTTCATGCAAGCCAGGGTAGTGCCGATCAGAGCTAGAAATACAGTGATGGCTTCGACAACCATGAAGGCCTGCCCATGGCCTCCCAGCATCGTGTTTCCGATTATAACCATCATGTCGCCGATCGGGGCCGCCGAACCCTTGGCATCCGCCAGGCTGTAGGCGCTGCTCATGAAGTAGTTCGCGCCGAAATATTCGAACATGTAGCAGAACAGGCCCTGGATTAGCAGTGAGAGCAACACGCCGCGGGCGATGTCCTTTTTGGGATTTCTGGCTTCCTCGCCCAGTGACGTAACCGATTCAAACCCGCATAGCAGGAAGATCGCGATCGTCGCCTGCAACATCACCGAGTTAAACCCATGGGGTGCTACGACCGACCAGGCGGTGGGATGGGCTGGAGTGTCTCCGTTGAAGGCGTAGTGCAACACCTTCTTGGTGCCGTCGAGCGCCATTCCCATGGAGCCTTCCGGATGCCCGACGCGGTATGAGATAGCCAGCACGCTGAAAAACAGTAGCGCTACGATCTGAATGGCATTGATCAGAAGGTTTGTAACCGTCGACGCCTGAACCCCGCTGTATGCGATGTAAGAGATCCCGAACGCGGCGATGATGGCGACCAGTGCCATAAAGACGGGACCCGGAGTGCCGGAATTCATCGAGTCAGGGAAGAAGATACCGACGATGTAGCCGATCATAATGCCGATGGTGGCGGCCATCGCGCCTGGATAGACCCAGTAGTAGAGATGCGAGCCCCAACCCAGGACGAACTTGGCCATTCGCGCAAATCGAAAATTCTTCGAATGGTTAAGGAACGCCTGCTCGGCGAATAGGTAGGAGCTCCCGGCGCCCGGATAGAGCTTGGCCAGCTCTGAGTATGAGATCGCGGTCGCGAAAGCCAGGGCCAAGGCGGCCAGGATTCCTGCCCACATCGACATTCCTGAAGGGTAAGCGTACCCGGCCTGGACCACGAAGGTGATCCATAGGAATGCTCCCGGGGCGATCAGCGCCATCGCGTTGACCGTTACCCCTGTCAGCCCCAAGGTTGGTTTCATCGTCGGTCCTTGTGCTGCACCTGCTTGCGGTTCTGCCATGTCTGTCCTCCTTGCAACCTTGAAAGTTGACTGTGTCCGCCGTCTTGTCGAACGTTAACTCGCTCTCACGATTTCCCGCGTGTCGGTCTTGCGCGGCAAATTGTCAGTGCGGTCCAGCCTTACCCCGATGCCATCCCGGGTGCGGTTCTTTTTCCGGTTCACTTGACGGGTCACTTTCAAAGGATCCGTCCAGGTGTCGGCCAGCAATCTCCGAGAAAGGTATTTCGTGTTCAGCGCGTGAAGGAGCGATAGGTTCGAGGCGGGAATTTACCAGGTTATAGTTTACCCCCAGCAGCCTGAGCCTCATCGTTGGGGAAGGCATCTGGTAGGTCTTGAAGTCTTCGCGGGAGACTATACCTTTAAGCAGGGTCCCATGACTTCTGGAATCCGGCTCCATCACACGAATGTCGATCACGTCTACTTCGGGCAAAGCCGTGAATAGCCGATCGAGTGCTGCAAAGGTGTCAGCAAAGGTCTGATCCACCAGCTTCAGCTCCTTGGTGTCGGGCGGCAGGTCATAGTCCCAGGGATGTATGTGCCTGGCACGCCAAGTGACCGCGAGGCGAAATGATCTTCCCTCGAGCATCAAACGATCTCCACGAACTTCGTAACGACTAAGTCTGAGCGCCTTATCGATAGAACCGCGTAACCAACGAGCCCGTAAACGTGCTTTCTGCTTTCTCAAGAAACGCGTTATCATCGCCGTCTCCTCGAAAGAACCCAGTTAGCTGTCAGAACTGTTAGGGCGGTCCAGTCGCCGGATTGCCCAAGTGCAATCTGCGTACCGCGCGGCAGGCCAGGTGAATCGACAAACGAAGAGGATTGCGACACGCATCGTCGGTTCGCGGTGATAACTCATTCTGAAATGTTGCAGAGTCGAGCTATTGCAAAATGGAAATGCGCATCGCACTCGATGCGAGGCATTGCATTGCACAATTCATTATCAAAGCCTCGCGCCAAGCGCCGAGTTAGACGCAGTAATGGGCAATAGAACGTCACCAGATAGGCAGATGCCTACCCGTTAATCAGACGTTGGGACCGTCAACCCTCGGCCGACCCCGACCCTCATCGGACGAAGAAAGGTCAGGAGCCGAATTGGCTGCGCATTAACTTCCTGACAGGGACGAAGTCCCGCATCCTTATTTTCCGATCACTAAGGTGCAGGGGTTACCCCTGCCTAGGGAAGAGTGAAACCCAGGAGGGGTTTCAAATTAGATGAGGTGCATTTGTCGCCTTGGTTCCCAGCGTGACAGAAAAGTTCACATTTTGATGCGTGGACATGACATTGTGATGCTCACTGCTTCTATATTCTCACGTGATGGAGCCGGCAAGGGGAGACGGGCGGCGGGCGAGCCAGCGGCGATGGTTTGACATCGAACCTCTCGCGCCGGAGCGGTTGCAGCTCGAAACTTCGCCGCGGGTTGCGACCGTTGCGAGCTTCGTGTTCACGCGCGCGGCTGAACGTTCGTGGGAAGTTCTCAATCAGCATCTGGCCGAACCCGAAGGGGGAGTCTTCTGGATCGGCGGACCGCCGGGCTGCGGCAAGACCCATTTTCTCGACTACGTGATCGCGTTGCAGCGACGCGCGGGCGCGCTCGACGCTGAAAATATGCGGCGCCTGGTCTGCGGGCTCGAACTGGCCGGCCCGGTGAGCGCGGCGGAAGTCGAGCTGTTCCTGCTGAGCGCGCTCGCCGAACAAATCGGCGGTGACCCGCGCACGTCGGGCGATCTTTTCCGGCATATGCGCGGGGCGGCGGCGCTCAACGTGGGGCTGGAGGCGGCGCGGCGGACGGGAGTGGCGGCGATAACGGTCGCGATCGATTTCGGGACTTCGGAATGTGCGTCGTCGTCGGAGTTTTTTGCGATGCTGGCGCAGGTTGCAGCGACCTTCCGGCAGGTGAAGTTCACCGTGATCGCGGCCGGGCGCATGAGTGCTCCGGAAGCGGCGCGGCCGCTGGCGGTGATGTCGCGCGACGCGATCGAAGAGACCACGGTCGCGGTGCGGCGCGCGCGGCGGCTGATCGAGGACGCCGCGGTCGAAGCCGAGGTCGCGTACGCGGGAATCGATACGGCGGGATTGGCGCCCGACGCAATCTTCCCGTTCCATCCGGTGGCGCTAAACGCGTTGCGGACGATGGCTTCGCATTCGAAGCCGGATGCCGTGACGGCAGACGCGGCGACGATCGTTGCGCTGTCGCGGCTTGCGCGCGAAGTGCTGGCCTCGCCCGGGTTGGTCGGCGGCGGCGAGTCACCGGGGCGGCTGATCTATCCCTCTGACCTGACGATGAACGCGGCGGTCGCAAAGCTGGTGAAGGCGATGCTCTCGCAGGCGGGACGGGCCGCATGGAAGATTGCGCGCGATCGAATCGCGGAGCTCGACGCTTACGATCGCGACCTCGCGCGGGAAATAATCGACTCGCTGATCGTCGAGAAGGCGTGCGGCGGTGCGCCTGCCCTTGGGATCGAAGAATTGCAGTCGCGGCTGCCGATGATCGCCTCCGTGCCGTCGGCGCATGAGCGGGCGACACCGGCGCTGCGCGAGTTGCTGCGCCGGCTGGAGCTGGCGACCGGCGCTGTGATTCGTCTCGAGGCCGATGCGGCGTGCTTCGACCCGGATGCCGCCGGCGCGCCGGAGTTGGCGGCGTTCAACGCTGCTCTGGTGCTCGCGCGACGATTCGATCCGCGGCTTACCCTGGCCCGCGACCGCGCGGGACTCGACGCGAACCTGGAACGCCTCAACCATGCGATGGCGCTTGCGGTCGAAAGTGCAATCGGCACGCGTACGGCGCATGAGTCGGCGCTGGCGGAAGCGAAGCTCGAGATGCCGGCGGCGAATCGCGCGGCGATTGCGGACTATATTGCGCTGGCGGAATCGGGCGCGGCGGCGATGCTCAAGGCGGCGGCCGAGCAGGCATTTATCACGTCGGCGCTCCAAATCGCCGGCGCGTACGAGGCCCTTGCCGCGACCGCGCTATCGATGCCGCGGTTGCGCGCGATGCGCGAATACCTGGCTGCGACCGGGCTGCATGCTGTTCCTGACGAAGCCGCAGACAGAGAGAATCCGTGGCAGCATTCGGCGATCGTTTCACTTGAGACCGAGTGCGAACTGCTGCAGGTCGAGCTTGGGCCGCGAGTCCTGACCGCGCCGCCGCGCAATCTCGACGCGCTGGAGGCACGGTTTCATAAGTTCAAATGGACGTACGTGCAGTGTTACCTAAGTGCCCATTCGCGATGGCGCGAGAAGATGGAGAAGCTCGAGCGCGAGGCCGACGACGCTCGGCGGTACTTCGACGCGCTCGCAAGGCTCAACGCGATCGCCGCGTTGGGGCCTCCCGCAGGCGCGCAGTTGGGGGCGAGGGTCGCGCAAGCGAGCGCCCGCGTCGTGCGATGCGAATTGGGAGACGCAATCGCGCCCGAGACTACGCCGCGATGTTCGAGTTGCGGGTTTCAGCTTGGCGCATCGTCGCCGGAGGCGGAGATCGAAGATGCGATGGAAGCTATTCGCCGCGCGCTCGAGATCAAGCTGGCCGCATTGTCGCACAGCATGATCGCGCGGTTGATCCGCAGTCATGACCGGGAGAATCGCCTGGAAGGATTTTTGAAAATCACGCAGGCCGCGCAAACCGATGCGCTGGTGCGCGTGCTGGATGAGGGGCTGGCGAAATATCTGGCGCGAGTGCTCGCGGAGGAGTGAGACTACCGATCTAGCGCGAGGGGGTAGTGCGTTTCTTGGGTTCGCCTGGAGGGAAGGCGCTTGCGCGTTTGTGGCGCGGCCGAACGTTCAGGCGATCGAGCAGGCGAAAGTAAGAATCGCGCACTATTTCGAGACCCCACAGCAGCGTCAGCCCCAGCGTGCGGCCGATTCCGCCGGCGATTTCCAGGGCGAGCGGGAGCCCGCGCAGCGGCTCGATGCGCACGTCGACGCGCGCTTTCTCTTCAGTCGATTCCATTACGTTAAGAGTAGGGTGCCGGGCGCCCGCGTGCAACTGTCGTCTCACGCGAGCACCCGGCGGATTTGTTCTAAGGCTAAGGACTGCCGGCCGGGATGACGGTAAGCTTCACGTCGTCGAATTGCGCCTGCGAATCATCGCGCGCCCACACGCCGATTTTGCCTTTGGCGATTTTGCTGTCGTCGAAATCGAAAATCATCTTGTCGTCGTCATAGCACATGAAGTGGCCGCCCTGGGCTGTCACCTTCAGACGGTACCAGGTGTCCTGATCGGTTGGCACGACGCTCTGCTTGAGCAGAACGATCTGCCCGTCGGTCATCCGGGACAGCGCGAAGTAGTCGCTGGGGCATCCGGCGGAAAGCAGGTAGAAGTTTTTCGGATCGACGTAGCGGAAAATCAAACCGCCGGAACAATCGAAACGTCCGCCCGCCGACTTGAACTGAGCTTCCAGAGTAAAATCGGAATACTCAGTCGGGTCGGTCTGAATCGCCATTGGGTAATACTCCAGCAGGTTGGTCAGCGATTTGACCAGTCGGCCGGGGGGCAAGCCGAATGTATTGGGCTTGCTCGGCGCGGACGGGTCGGGAATCACCTGCCATTCGCCTTCAAGTGCGCTCCATCCTGCGGGCACGTCACCGGCCTTGTCGGAATCGAAATTCCACGAGTGAACTTCAGGCGTCGCAGTTGCGGTAGGCGTCGCGGTTTCGGTGGGAGTCGGCTCGGAGGCCTTCTTTTTTTTCGATTTCGAATAAGCGGCAGGACTAACGAGCAGCATCATCATTACCATGCCGGTTACGACGACGACGGCGCTGCGCAGCCAGGAATTTCCCTTCTTCATCTATCCTCTCTCTAGCCCCGGTCAGTCTAAGGCGTCTCAATCGTTCAAGTGGCGGACGATCAGCGAACGCGCGAGTTTCGCCAATGCGCGCCCATCCTGTCAAGTTTCTTTTTCAGTGAACGTGCAGGCCGCATGCGCTGGTCGGATGCTTTCAGAACGGTGCGGTTGCCTGCTTGAGATACCCGCGTCGAGTTTATGCTCGCCTAACTTCAGCTGCGATTGTCTGTCGTCCGATTAGTCAGAAGGCGAATCTCAGTTTTCGCTTTTATTTCGCTACTGACTATTGGAGTTACTACTCAGTTTATTACATCAAGATGAGGCGGTTTGCTTGACTGAAGTGGGAGAGAGTGGGATGTTGTGGGACGTTGGGGAGGAATCGCGGTGTTTAGTGGTCGGTTTGACCATTCGATCGATGAAAAAGGACGGGTCAGTATCCCGGCCCGCTTTCGCGAAGTTTTGCAGCGCGAAAATCACGATCGTCTTTATATCACGAATTTTCCCCACGACGGAGAGCGGTGCCTGGCGCTGTATCCGCCGAGCGAGTGGGACACGCTCAACGCGAATCTGCGGAGCAAGCCGAGATTCGATCCGCGGGTGCAGCTATTCGAGACGCTGATAATCGGCGGGGCGCATGAGGTGCCCGTCGATCGGCAGGGGCGGATCCTGATTCCGACGAATCTGCGCGATTGGGCGCGGCTGGATCGAGAGGTGACGTTTTCGGCGCGGCAGGATCATTTTCAACTTTGGGACAGGAAGATCCTCGAGAAGGTTTTGAAGGCCACCGAGGAAAAAATAATGGATCCGGAATTTTTCACGAAGCTGGGTCTTTGAACTGCGATGAATCTGGCGGTGATACACGAAGACGACGCGGCGGACCGGAGGCATGTGCCGGTGATGGTGGAGGAGGTGTGCGGGCTGCTGTCCGCACACGGTCCGCTCGCGTTTGTCGACGTTACAGTTGGGACGGGTGGGCATGCGGAGGCGATGCTACGCGCCACCAAGGCGCGGATGCTCGGGCTGGATCGCGACGCGGCGGCGCTGGCCGTCGCGCGCGACCGGCTGGCGGAGTTTGGTGATCGCGTCGTGCTCGAGCGCGCCGACTTTGGCGACATAGCAGACGTGATGAAGCTGCATCAGTTCGACGGCGCCGACGCGATGCTGGCCGACCTGGGTATGAGCAGCTACGCGCTCGACGATCCGCAGCGCGGGTTTTCGTTCAGGCTCGACGGCCCGCTGGATATGCGAATGGATAGCCGGCAGGCCCTGCGTGCGCGCGACATCGTGAATGAGGAGAGCGCCGAGGAACTCGCGCGCATCATCTATACGTACGGCGAGGAGCGCGGGTCGCGACGGATCGCGCGGATGATCGTCGAGGCGCGGCGGCGCAATCCAATCGAGACGACCGGCGAGTTGCGCGCGATCGTCGAGCGGGCTCTGGGAGCCCATCGGCGCGGCGGGGCGCATCCGGCGACGCGCACGTTCCAGGCTTTGCGAATCGCGGTGAATCACGAGATGGAAAGTCTTGCGGCGCTTTTGCGCGACGGTCCCGCGCTGCTCAATCCGGAGCGGGCGGATGCTGGTTATTTCGTATCATTCGCTCGAAGACCGGCCGGTGAAGGAGCGCTTTCGGGAGTTGGCGCGCGGCGAAGAGTACGTCGCGATTGCGCGCAAGGTGATCAAGCCGTCGTCGTCGGAGACTTCACGCAACTCGCGCGCGCGCAGCGCGAAAGTTCGATGTATCGAACGGAGTGCACGATGAGCGCGCGAGTGAAGCCGACGCGGCGGCCGTCGAAGATAGTGCCGGCAGTGCTGGGCACGCTGATCGCAATCGTGGGATTCGCGACGCTGATGATACGGCTGGAAATGACGCAGGAAGGCTATCGGCTTTCGGCGCTGCACGATGAAATCGCGAAGTTGCAGGATCAAAATCGCGAGCTGCGCCTGACGGCCGCGCAGCTCAGCTCGCATGACAGGCTGCGCGCGCTCGCGCCGCAGTATCATCTTGCGCCGCCGGGGCGTGGGCAGGTGGTGATGCTTCCATGAATACATCGTTCAAGCAGCGGCGCGCTCGAATCGGAGCACTCACCCTGACCCTGGCGGCGCTGTTCGCGCTCGCCGTCGTCCGGCTGGTGATGCTGGTAGCGTTATACGGGACGCGATTGAACTCGCTCGCACTGCGCGAGCATACCGGGGAAACCGAACTCGCGGCGGTGCGCGGACCGATCGTCGATCGCAACGGTGTGCCGCTGGCGCTGTCGGCCGAGACGCGATCAGTTTATGCGCGGCCGAAGCAGGTGCTCGAATCGAGCACGCCGGCGGAGCGCGCGAAGCTCGCAGCGATCCTGATGATGGAGCCGATTTCGCTCGAACAGAAACTGAACAAGGACGCGCCGTTCGTGTGGCTCGAGCGTCGGATGCCGCCGGACAAGGGGCAGGCGGTCGAATCGCTCGGGATCGACGGCGTCGGCACGATCAGCGAATACAAGAGGTTTTACCCGGAGAGCAACCTGGCCGCGTCGGTGGTGGGGTTGGCGGGGATGGATGGCCAGGGGCTCTCCGGGTTGGAGTTGCAGTACGACAAGGTTGCGCGCGGCGAAGCGGTCGAGCTGAGTTTTTATCATGACGCGCTGGGGCATCCGATTTTCGACAGCCCGCTTGCGCTGAAGGCGCCGGAGCCGGGCGCGCAGCTCAAGCTCACGATCGATTCGTCGATCCAGTCGCTGGCCGAAACCGAGTTGGCGGCGGAAGTGAAATCGAGCGGCGCCAAGCGCGGCAGCGTGATCGTGCTCGATCCGTTCACCGGCGAAGTGATGGCGATGGCGAACGTGAGCGCGAGCGGAGCCGACCTGCACGACCGGCTGCACAACCCGGCGGTCGAGGACGCGTTCGAGCCTGGCTCGACGATGAAGGGAATCCTGGGCTCGATTGCGCTGGCCGACCATGCGATCACGACTGACAAGCAGTTCTTCTGCGAGAACGGACATTTCACGATCGATCGGCACACGATTCACGATCACAGTCCTCACGGCTGGCTGAACCTGGGTGGGATAATCGAAGTGTCGTCGAATATCGGCGCGTCGAAGATCGCATTGACGCTCGGCTCGGAGCGCTACTACGAAGGGCTGCGCGCGTTTGGAATCGGATCGCGCACGGGAATCGATTTGCCGGGCGAAGCGCCGGGGCTGCTGAGCAAGCCTGCCGGATGGAAGGATATCGATCTCGCGAATCACGGATTTGGGCAGGGCGTGGGGGTGACGCCGATGCAGCTTGCGGTCGCGTACGCGGCGATTGCGAATGGCGGAAATATCGTCCGGCCCTACGTGGTCAAGGCGGCGTACGATGCGGAGGGGAACACGATTTTCACGCATACGCCGCAAGTGCTGCGTCGCGCGATTGCGCCCGATATCGCGCATCAGATGAACCTGCTGCTGCGCAACGTCGTGATGTCCGATGGCGGCACGGCGGCCAAGGCGCGGGTTGACGGTTTCATCGTCGCGGGCAAGACGGGCACGGCGCAGATGGTGAATCCGGAGAACGGCACCTACTATCAGAATCGGCACGTGTCGTCGTTCGTGGGATTTTTGCCGGCGGACGATCCGCGGCTGCTGATCCTGGTGGCGCTGTACGATGTGGGCCACGAGCATTTCGGCGGCTTGATCGCGGCGCCGGTTTTCAGCGAAATTGCGCAGGGCGCGGTCCGCGATTTGAATATCACGGCGCCGAATCAGCCGTACGACACCGCCAGCATGATCCCGATGCCTGATTTCGGCAAGCACGCCGACGTGAAAGGCGCTGCGGCAACGGCTGCGGACGTCGACGACTATCTGCCGGTGCTGACGGGGTCGAAGCTGACGCGGGCGACGCCGGATTTTTCCGGACTGAGTCTCAGGCGCGCGATGGAACTGGCGCGCGTGTCGCGCGTCAACGTCGATGTGCATGGCGGCGGCTACGTCGTGGCGCAGGAACCGGGCGCGGGCGCTCCGCTCAATCATGCGACGGTGAAACTTACGCTGGCGCCGGTCGTCGCGGACGGCGAAACGGAAACCGCGGCGGACGCGAGCGTAGTGCCGGTATCGTATTTCAGCGGCGGCGGCTTGGCGCCCGTCAGGCGAAAGTGAAACTTGGTGAACTACTCGAAGGACTCGACGTCCGTCGGATCGACGGCGACCTGAACGTGGAAATCACGGGCCTCAGCTACGACTCGCGACAGACGTGGCCCGGTCATCTGTACTTTTCGACGGCCCGCGACGCGAAACGGAACCGGGCCAACATTGAGGATGCATTAAACCGTGGGGCGCGCGCTGTGGTGGTTGGTGGATGGGATGGTGGTGTGGCGCGCCCCGCGGCGACCCTGGTGGAGAGCGAGCGGCCGCGCCTGTTGATGGGCGCGGTCGCGTCGCGTTTTTTCGGAGCGCCGAGCGAACGCGTCGATTTGATCGGCATCACCGGGACCAGCGGCAAGACCACGACCAGCTATATCCTGGCGTCGATCCTCGAAGCGGCCGGAATGCCGACGGGAATCATCGGGACGATTGGAATTTTTATCGGGGGCAGGAAAATTTACAGCGGACTGACAACGCCCGAGTCGATCGACTTCGAATCGGCGCTGGCGCGGATGGAGCGCGAAGGCGTGCGGCATGCGGCGGCGGAGATTTCGTCGCAGGGAATCGCGGAAGGGCGCGTCGAGTCGCTGAATTTCCGCGCGTGCATGTTCACCAACCTCGGGCGCGACCATCTCGACTATCACGCGACGATGGAGGACTACTTCGCGGCGAAGCTGCGGCTGTTCACCGAGATACTGCCGCGCAGCCGGCGCGCGGATACCGTCGCGGTGGTGCGCGGCGACGATCCGTACGGGCGGCGCGTGCTCGAAGCGGTCAAGGGATCGAAAATCAGTTTCGGAATGGAACGAGCGCTCGACGTGCATCCTGAGAAATTCGACGCGGACCTGAGCGGAATTCGCGCGACGCTGTCGGTGCTCGGAAAAAAAATCGAAATCGAATCGCCGCTGATCGGCGAAATCAACTTGCTCAATATCCTGGGCGCGTCGGCTCTGTCGGCGGCCCTGGGTGTCGATGTGGATGCGGTGGCGGATGGGGTGCGGCGATGCCCAGGGGCCCCCGGCAGGCTCGAAGCGGTCGCGGCGAAAGCGGGAGTCACGGTGCTGGTCGATTACGCGCACAAGCCCGACGCGTTGCAGGCGGTGCTGACCGCGCTGCGGCCTCTGCGCGCGGGCAGGATCATCTGCGTGTTCGGATGCGGCGGCGATCGTGACCGCGGCAAGCGGCCGATCATGGGTGAGATTGCGGGGCGCCTGGCGGATATTCCGGTGCTGACGTCGGACAATCCGCGCAGCGAAGATCCGCTCGCGATAATCGCCGAAGTCGAGCAGGGATTGACGGCGACAGGACGTGCGCGAATCACGAACGAGAAAAATTTCGCGGACGCGTCGATGAGCGGCGGATATATCGTCGAGCCCGATCGCCGTGCTGCGATCAGAATCGCGCTCACGATCGCGACGGCGGGCGACGCGGTTTTGATCGCGGGCAAAGGTCACGAGGATTACCAGCTCGTGGCAGGGCGTGTGTTGCCGTTCGACGATCGAGCGGTCGTGCGCGAGATTGCGGCGGAACTCGGCAGCGGGCAGAGTTGAGTCGCGAGCGCCGCGATGCTCTACCTGCTGCTCTATCCCCTCCACAAATATTACTCCGGCTTCAACGCGCTCAGGTACCAGACGCTGCGATCGGTGCTGGCCGGGCTGGCGGCGCTGGCGCTGTCGTTGGCTCTGGGACCCATCCTGATCGATCGGTTCCGCGCACTGAACATCGGTCAGACGATTCGCGAAGTCGTCCCGCAGGCGCATCAGAAGAAGGCCGGGACGCCGACGATGGGCGGACTGCTGATCGTCGCGTCGATGCTGGCGGCGACGCTGTTGCTCGCCAACATTCTGAATCCTTATGTGTGGATCGCGATTTTCGTGACGCTGGCGTTCGGCGCGATCGGTTTCAGCGACGACTACCTGAAACTGACGCGCGGCAAGGGGCTCGGACTGAGCGGTCCGGTGAAGCTTGTGTGGTCGTTTTCGAGCGCGTTCGTCGCCGCGGCGTGGCTGTTTCTGTATCTCGGCTTCGACACGCATCTGACGGTGCCGTTCCTGAAGAACGTGCATCCCGATCTGCACTGGTGGATTTACATTCCGTTCGCGATGCTGGTGATCGTGGGATGCTCGCACGCGGTGAACCTGACTGACGGGCTCGACGGGCTGGCGATCGGACCGGTGATGACCGTGGCGGCTACCTACTGGATTTTCACGTACGTCGCCGGCAACATCAAGTTCGCGGCTTATCTGCAGATACCGTACATCGCGAACGTCGGCGAGGTTGCGATTTTCTGCGCGTCGGTGATTGCCGCGTCGCTCGGATTTCCTGTGGTTCAACGCGTACCCGGCTTCGATGATGATGGGCGATGTGGGCGCGCTCTGCGCTGGGCGGCGCGATCGGCACGGTCGCGGTGCTGTGCAAGCAGGAACTGGCGCTGGTGATCGCGGGCGGAGTATTCGTCGCAGAGGCGGCGTCAACCATCATCCAGCGATATTATTTCAAGGCGACGCGCAAGCGGTTCTTCCTGATGGCGCCGCTGCATCATCATTTTGAACTCAAGGGAATTCCCGAGACCGTGGTCGTGATCAGATTCTGGATCGTATCGATCATCTGCGCGCTGGTCGCGCTGAGCACGCTGAAGTTGCGCTGATGGAACTGTCGAACAAACGCGTGATGGTGGTGGGAATGGGAGTCAGCGGAATTGCCGCGGCGCGATTCCTCGCTGCGCGCGGCGCGAAACTCGTGATGACGGATCGACGCGTCGATATCGAGCGCGAGAGTTTGCCGGCGGGCGCGGTGAAGTTCGGCGCCGAAGACGCGAGCTGGCTGGACGGTGTCGATCTGGTCGTCACCAGTCCGGGAGTGCCGCGCGATTCGATCCTGTTGCGGGCGGCGAGCGAGCGGCGAATTCCGATAATCGGAGAAATCGAACTCGCGAGCCGCTTCATCGACGCGCCAATCGCCGCCGTCACCGGCACCAACGGCAAGAGCACGGTGGTCGTGCTGCTCGGCGAGATATTGAAGGCGGCGGGGCGGCGCACGTTCGTCGGCGGCAACCTGGGCACGCCGCTGATCGACGCGGTCGGCGGCGGATGGGACGTCGTGGTCGCCGAGGTGTCCAGTTTCCAGCTCGAATGGATCGAGAAATTCCGGCCGCGCGCCGGCGTGCATCTTAATCTGAGCGACGATCACTTCGATCGCTACAAAGATCTCGCCGACTACGGTCGCGCGAAGGCGCGGCTGTTCGAAAATCAGCAGACTTCGGACTACGCGATTCTGAATCGCGACGATCCGAATGTATGGAAGCTCGCGCAGAGCGTGCGCTCGCACGTGATTGGCTTTGGGCATGCTCGGGGCGAACTCGGGGGCGTCGATTTGGTTCGACGAGTCGGCCAATTCGATCGCTTTCGATTTTGATTTCGACGACGCGCTGCGCGGTCAAATCAGCCTCGAAGGATTTCGGCTTCGCGGGCGGCACAACATTTCCAATGCGATGGCGGCGACGGCAGCCGCGCTCGCACTCGGCGTCAAGGCTGAAGAAATCGAGCGCGCGCTCGCGTCATTTCGCGGGCTGCCGCATCGGATTGAAGTCGTGCACGAGCACGGCGGCGTCACTTATATCGACGATTCGAAAGGAACCAACGTCGGCGCGGTGGTCGAGGCGATCGACGCGCTTGCGGCGCCGATAATTCTAATCGCGGGCGGTCTCGACAAGGGCGGAGACTACGCACCGCTGCGGCGACCGCTCGGCGAGAAGGTCAAGCTGGCGATTCTGAACGGCGCGGCGCGCGACAAGATGGCGGCGGCGCTCGAAGGTGCAACGAAGATCGAAATGGTGGCGACTCTGGCGGAGGCGGTTGAACATGCGGCGCGCGCGGCGCGGCCGGGCGACACGGTGCTGATGTCGCCGGCGTGCTCGAGCTTCGATCAATTCAAGGACTATGCGGAACGTGGGAACGTATATAAAGAGCTGGTTCGGGCGCTTTGACGCCGTAAGTTATCGACGGCCCGACCCGTGGCTGTGGCTGCCGGCGGCGGTGCTGCTGCTGCTCGGGCTGCTGATGGTGCTGAACACGACGTACTTTCTCGGAATCGAGAAGCGCGGCGACGCGTTCCACTTTTTCAAACTTCATCTCGCGCACATCGCGGTGGGCTTCGTATTCCTGATGCTGCTCTCGCAGTTCTCGCTGGCCGGTCTGCGGCGAATCGCGATACCGCTCTTCATCGGGTCGCTCGTGATGCTGGTGCTGCTCTATGTGCCGCATCTCGGTCTGGTAAAGGGCGGCGCGCGCCGATGGCTCAAGCTGGGACCCGTCGTCGCGGAGCCGTCGGAGCTGGTGAAATTTGCGCTGGTGTTTTTCCTGGCGAAATTCCTGAGCCAGCGGCAGGAACGCATCCGCGAGTTCACGCATGGACCGCTGAGCGTATTTCTGATCGTCGGGCCGATCACGCTGCTGATTCTCAAGCAGCCGGACTTCGGCAGCACCGTGATGATTGCGCTCATCCTGTTCGCGATGCTGTGGGCGGCGGGCGCGCGCTGGGAGCATCTGGCGGCGGCGGGCGGCGGGGCGCTCAGCCTGTTGGCATTCCAGGCGGTCGCGAAATCCTACCGAATGAAGCGGCTGACGACGTTCCTCGATCCATGGTCAGTCGCGCGCGGCGCGGGATTTCAGCTCGTGCAATCGTTCATTGCGCTTGGCGAAGGCGGGAAATGGGGCGTCGGCCTCGGCGCGGGGCGGCAGAAAATGTTTTACCTGCCCGAGGCGCACACTGATTTTGTGTTCGCGGTGGTTGGCGAGGAGTTCGGCTTGATCGGCGCGGCGGTCGTGATCGCGCTGTTCCTGGTAATCCTGTTCAGGGGCATGCGCATCGCGCACGACGAGCCCGATCCGTTCGCGAGCCTGCTCGCGGTGGGACTGACGGCGCTGCTTTCGATTCAAGCACTCATCAACATGTCGGTGGTCATTGGCCTGATCCCGACCAAGGGTCTGCCGCTGCCGTTCCTGAGTTACGGCGGAACCTCGATCATCATTGCGATGGCGGCGTTGGGCGCGCTACTCGCACTCGGGCGGCGGCCGGCGGTGCGATGAAGGTGATAATCGCGGGCGGCGGAACGGGAGGCCATCTTTTTCCGGCGGTCGCGCTCGGCGAGGAAATGATTCGCGAGCGTCCTGAAATCGACGTGCTGTTCGTCGGCACCAGCGCGGGACTCGAGGCAAAGTGGCTGCCGAAGAGCGGCTACAAATACGAGCTGTTCGAGATGCACGGAATTCGCGGGCATAGTGCGATCGAGCGGGCGCGCGCGTCGGTGGAATTCGCTCGCGCGGTTGGACTCGCATTCGAGCTGGTGCGGCGATTTCGTCCGGGGATCATCGTGAGCGCGGGCGGATACGCGTCGGCATCGATTGGTGCGGCGGCGATATTGACGCGTACGCCGCTCGTGCTGATGGAACAGAACACGCGGCCGGGTTTGGTGAATCGTACGCTGTCCAGGTTCGCCAAAAAGATTTGCGTTGGTTTCAGCGACAGCGCGGATTATTTTAGTCAGTCTAAAGTAGTGGTGACGGGTAATCCGACGCGGTTCCGATATCGGCCTGACCGATCGCCCCGAGAGGACAGGCAATTACAAATCCTTGTTTTAGGCGGTTCGTCAGGAGCGCATCGTCTGAATATAGGTGTCGTAGGGGCTTTCAAAATCTGTGGAAAAAGTGTTATAAATTTGCACGTTGTCCACCAGACCGGGGAGGCGGATGTGGAGTTGGTGAGGAGTGCATACCGCGAATTCGGGTTCGCGGCAGAGGTGGTGCCGTTTATCGACGACATCGCCAACGCGCTGCATCGCGCCGATCTGGTTATCGCGCGCTCAGGTGCGATGACGGTCACCGACATTGCTCTTGGCGCGCGTGCGGCTATTTTCGTGCCGTATCCCTTTCACAAAGATCTGCAACAAGTGCACAACGCGCGCGTGATCGAAAAGCGCGGCGGGGCGATAATAGTTCGCGACGACGAGCAGCTCGCGCCGAATCTCGCGCGCGAGATTGAGTCGTTGACGCGCAATCCGGCGCGGCTGGACGAGATGGGTCTGCGGGCGCACGAGGAAGCGCATCCGGACGCGGCCCGCGACATTGCCAGAATTTGTTTTGATCTAGCGGAGCGCTCGGCGGCGTGAGTGAACTGCACGCAAATGGTCTTCTGACGCGTCAACGGCGATTGCATTTCGTCGGCATTGGCGGCGCGGGCATGAGCGGAATTGCGGAGCTGTGCCTGAAGCTCGGGATGCGCGTCAGCGGATGCGATCTGAAACCTTCGGCTGCCATCACGCGGCTGGCGGAGCTCGGCGCGGAAATCAGCCAGGGGCATCATCCGGCGCATCTGAAGGACGAGGGCGGCATCGACGCGCTGGTGATCTCGTCGGCGATAAAATTTTCCAATCCCGAAGTCGCGCGAGCGCGTGAGCTGAAGATTCCGGTAATCGCGCGGGCCGAGATGCTCGGCGAGCTGCTGCGGATGGCGAAGCTCGGCGTCGCGGTTGCGGGCACTCACGGCAAGACGACCACGACCGGGCTGATCGCGCTGATAATGGAAGAGGCGAATCTCGATCCGACCGTCGCGATCGGCGGAAACATTCGCAATACGGGCAGCAACGTGCGGCTTGGGCGCGGCGATTTCATGGTGGCCGAGGCCGACGAGAGCGACGCGTCGTTTCTGCTGCTGATCCCGACTATCGCAGTGGTGACGAATATCGATCCGGAGCATCTCGATCATTACGGCACGATGGATAAGGTGCGGCAGGCGTTCGCGGACTTCATCAACCGCGTGCCTTTCTATGGCGTGGCGGTGCTCGGAATCGACAACGTGAACGTGCGCGGGCTGATGGCGTCGATTCGCAAGCCGATGGTGACCTACGGCGTCGCACAGGATGCGGATCTGCGCGCCGAGAAAATCGTGATTGATGGCCTTTCGACCCGCTTCGAAGTGATTCGCAAGGGCGAGACCCTGGGGCGAGTGACCATACCGACGCCGGGCGTGCATGTTGCGATGAATTCGCTGGCGGCGATCGCAGTCGCGCTGGAAATTGGGATCAGTTTCGAGCTAGCGGCGGCGGCGCTGGCGAAGTTCGGCGGAATCAGCCGGCGCTTCGAAATCAAAGGCGAGGCTGCAGGCCGTATCGTGCTCGACGACTACGCGCATCATCCGGCCGAGGTGCGCGCGACGCTGGCCGCAGTGCGCGCCTCGTTCAAGCGCCGGGTGGTAGCGGTCTTTCAGCCGCATCGGTACACGCGGCTGCGCGATTTGTTCGACGATTTCCTGTCGGCGTTCGACGACGCCGACGTGCTGTATCTGTTCGACGTGTATCCGGCGGGCGAGGAGCCGATTGCCGACGTCTCTTCGCGGCGGTTGTACGAAGCGCTGCGCGCGCGCGGGCATCTGGAAGTGCATTACGTCGGCGGCGAGGATGATCCCGCTGGCCGAATCGCGTCGGGCTCGCGCTCCGGCGATGTGATCGCGACTTTAGGCGCCGGCGATATTTACAAGACAGGCGGCGAAATACTGAACGCGCTCAACGCCGAGGTGAAAGTTCATGAAGGCGCTTGAGGGCGAGCTGCGCGAGAAATTCGGCGCGCGAATCCGCGCCGCGATGCCTTTGGCGGAGCTCACTTCGTTTCGGATCGGCGGTCCGGCGGATTTGTTCGTTGCAGTCGAGGACGAAAGCGAGCTGATGCATGCGAAGGCGGCGGCATATCGCGCGAGTGCGCCATGCTTCTGCCTCGGCGCGGGAACCAACCTGCTCGTCAGCGATCGGGGCATGCGCGGGCTGGTGGTGAGACTCGGCGACGGCTTCGGGAAAATAAAAATTGACGACACGAAAGTCGTTGCCGGCGCTGGTGCTGCGTTTGGGACCCTTGTTCAGACCGTGGTCGATCGAGGTCTCGAGGGGCTCGAATTTGGCGAAGGAATTCCAGGCACGGTCGGGGGCGGATTGGTGATGAACGCGGGTGCGTTCGGCGGCGAGATCGCAAAGGTGGTCACGCTGGTGCATGGCGTCACCGAGGCCGGCGAGGCAATCGCGCTGACGAAGGACGACGTCAAGTTTGCGTACCGCCGCACCCAACTGCCGAATCATTTCGTCATCACGCGGGTCGATTTCGAGCTTGCGCACGGCGATCGCGAGCGGCTGGCGGCGCGAGTCGCGGAGCTGAAGTCGAAACGCGCGGCGCGGCAGCCGCGCGGCGTGCCGAATGCGGGATCGATTTTCAAAAATCCGCCGGGAAATTTTGCCGGCAAGCTGCTGGAAGGCGCGGGTCTGAAAGGGACGCGGCTTGGCGGTGCGGCGTTTTCGGATCAGCATGCCAATTTTATTGTGAATCTTGGCGGCGCACAGGCCGCGGAAGTGCGCGCGCTGATCGAGATGGCGCGCAACAAGGTGCAAGAGCAGAGCGGCGTCTGGCTTGAACCGGAGGTTAGGCTGGTCGGCGACTGGTGACGCGCGGGTTGGATTGAGGTGGTGGGTGGCGGTTCGCGGTGGAAATAAAGCGGTGGCAGGGTGGAGCGCGCGGATGGGCGGGCTGGTTGTGTGCGCATTTTTTGCGCTGGGCGTGATGACCGGGTTCAGCACGACCGGGCGCACAGTCACGCTGAGAGTCGCCGCGGCGCTCAGTTCATATCGCGATCAAATCATGGATTCGATTGCGCCCGCGCGCGCGACCGCCGCGGGCTATTCAGCCGTGCTGGTCGAGTGGGCGGGACGTGCGGGGATTTATCATCGCGGCACGCAGGGGCCGGGTGCGGCGGCGATCTCGGCGGGCGACATGCGCGACGGCGCGATTGCCGTGGTCGAGCGTCACGACGGCTTCTACGAATTATTCAGCGGCGGCGAGTTGCGCGGGCCGGTCTCTCCCGGCAAGCAGGGTGATTTGCCGGTGTTGAGCGGTACCGCATTGGACAACGCGCGCGGGACGCAGATGGTCGATTACGCCGCCGAGTTGGTCCGCGCCGAGACGCAACTGTCCGAGATTATTTCCGAGATGCAGGTTGACGGCGACGGCACTGCGTCGCTGTTCCTGGAGCGCGAGCGTACCGAGGTGGTCGTCGATCTCGATCGCGCGGCGCCGGAACTGCAGCGCGCGATCAAGGTGCGACAGCAGTGGCAGGGCCGTGAGAATCTGATCGCGGCGCTGGATTTGACCACGCCGGGGCTGGCAGTCGTGCGCCTGCATGCGAGCCAGGGCGCGCATTCGAAGCATAAGAGCGGGATTCGCAAAGTTTCGTTCCAGCCGGGCGAGGAGCCGATGACGCGATGAGAAATCTGCTCACCGGGCTGGACGTCGGCACCAGCAAAGTTTGCGCAATCGTCGGCGAGTCGCTGCCCGACGGTCAATTGGCGACGCTCGGCTTTGGAGTCGCGCCGTGCACGGGGCTGCGCAAGGGCGTGGTCGTCAATATCGAGGCGACGGTCGATGCGATCAAGGCGGCAGTTGAGGAAGCGGAGAAAACTTCCGGCGTGCGCGTCGGCTCGGCGGTTGTCGGCGTTGCGGGGCCGCATATCAGGGGCCTTAACAGTCACGGGATCGTCGCGGTGCGTGGTGGCGAAGTCAGTTCGCGCGACGTGGACCGGGTGATCGACGCGGCGCGCGCCGTCGCAATCCCCCTCGATCGGCAAGTGCTGCATATTCTGCCGCAGCAGTTCGCCGTCGATGAGCAGGAGGGTGTGCGCCAGCCGTACGGAATGGCGGGCGTGCGGCTGGAGGCGCGGATTCATATCGTGACCGCGGCGCAGAGCTACGGCCAGAATCTCACCAAATGCTGCGAGCGCGCGGGCGTGACGCCGTCGGACATGGTTTTTCAGCCGCTGGCGTCGGCGGACGCGGCGCTGTTTCCGGAGGAGCGCGAGCTCGGCGTTGCGCTGATCGATATCGGCGGCGGCACTACCGACATCATCGTGTTTCACGGCGGCGCCGTGATGCATACCGCGGTGCTGCCGATTGGCGGGAATCATCTTACCAGCGACATCGCAGCCGGATTGCGCACGCCGATTTCCGACGCCGAACGGCTCAAGGTCGAGTACGGCGTCGCGACCAACCAGGTTGTGCGCCGCGACGAGACGGTGCAGGTGCCGGGCGTTGGCGGGCGCGAACCGCGGGTGATCGCGCGCCGGCTGCTCGGAGAAATCGTCGAGCCGCGGATGGAAGAGATTTTCACGATGGTGCAGCGCGAGTTGCTGCGATCGGGAGTCTCGGACGGGCTCGCATCGGGCGTCGTGCTGGTCGGAGGGACGTCGTTGCTCGAGGGCACGCAGGAACTGGCCGAGCGAATCTTCGGCGTGCCGGTGCGCCGCGGACTTCCGATCAACGTGAAGGGACTGCCGGAAGAACTGATGAAGCCGATGTTCACGACGGCGGCCGGGCTGCTGCTGTATCAGAGCGCGGCGGGCGGAGTCGGTAACGGTGTGGGAAAAGCGGGCAAGCTGGGACGGCTGCGCTCGCGGCTCAGCGATTGGGTGAGGGACTTCTTTTGAGAGGTCGCCGAAAAAAAGAATTTAATGGGCAACAAACTTTGCCGGTAGGTGGTGGAGGAGGATCTGTAATGATTGAGTTGGTGAGTAATCCCGACCCGGGCGCGAGGATCAAGGTAATCGGTGCCGGCGGATGCGGCGGCAATGCGGTCAACCACATGATCGATGTGGGGCTGCGCAACGTCGATTTCATCGCGGTGAATACCGACATCCAGGCGCTGCAGAATAATCACGCGCCGATGCGGATTCAGATTGGCGACGAGATCACGCGCGGACGCGGCACCGGCGGCAATCCTGAAATCGGACGCAAGGCCGCGCTCGAAGATGAGGAGCGCATCCGCGAAATCCTGTCGGAGGCGGAGATGGTGTTCGTGACCGCCGGGATGGGCGGCGGCACCGGAACCGGCTCTGCGCCAGTGATTGCGCGCATCGCGCGCGAACTCGGCGCGCTGACCGTCGGCGTCGTGACCAAGCCGTTCCAGTTCGAGGGCCGCCGCCGCATGGCGCAGGCGGAAGAGGGACTGCGCGAGCTGAAGAGCGCGGTCGACACGCTCATCACGATTCCCAATCAGCGCCTGCTCTCGGTCGCGAGCAAAAATACGTCGCTGCGGGAATCGTTTCAGAAGGCTGACGACGTTCTGCTGCAAGCGGTGCGCGGAATCTCGGAACTCGTCACCGTGCATGGGCTGATCAACCTCGACTTCGCCGACGTGCGATCGATCATGGCCGAGATGGGCATGGCGATGATGGGCGCGGCGACCGGGACCGGCGAGAATCGCGCGGTCGAAGCGGCGCAGCGCGCGATCTCGAGTCCGCTGCTCGAGGACGTCTCGATCAAGGGCGCGCGCGGCTTGCTGATCAACGTGACCGGCGGCTCCGACATGGCGCTGTACGAAGTGAACGAGGCGGCGAGCCTCATCCAGGAAGAGGCGCACGAAGACGCGAACATCATTTTCGGCGCCGTGATCGACGAATCGATGTCGGACGAGATTCGCGTCACGGTTATCGCGACCGGATTCGGCGACCTCGACCGCGGCTCGTCGCGCTATTCGCCGTCGGGCGCTCCGATCACGACGCAGATCGCGGCGGCATCGACGCGGCCGGTCGATCCGATGGAGGTCAAGCCGATGGCGCAAGCGGCGCCGGCGGCGCCCGCAGCGCAGGCGGGGCAGGTGAGAATGTTTCCCGGCAACAAGCCGGTGCGCAGGATGGGACTGGTCGTCGACGACAGCACCCTCGACATTCCGGCGTTCCGGCGGCGCGGCGGCGAAGGAGCAGCGCTGGAGGACGGCGAGAAGCTCGAGCCGAATTCGCTGCTTGACGGCGATGACAAGCTCGACATCCCGACCTTCCTGCGCAAGCATCTCGACTAGCGCGGGCGATTTCCAGAAAAATTGCGGCGCCGGAGTCTTAGGACTCGCGGCGCCGCATTTCCGCTTTCTGCCGGGGCGAGTTTGTCACCGGTCCCCTGTGGATGAATTGCTTTATCTACCAGTGTGGCGCCTACTAGCGGATGACATTCACAGGAGTTACTTCGAGCAGAATTTTATGGAACGCATGAAAGGCGAAGTCGAGGCCTGCGTCCGCGCGGAGCGGATGGCGCGAGCGTCGCGCAAAGTCCGCAAAGAAAGCATGCTCGTGAATGCGGATTTTGCCGCGATCGAGCGCGACCCAGTGCCTAAGCGTGGCGAGGTCTGGTTCGCCAATCAGGAACATGTTAGCGGCCGGCGGCTACCCGTTGTGCCGGGGTTTCGCCGTTGAGCGATTTCAGGATTGCCTCGCGGCGTTCCTTGAGTTCCTTCGGCATCGTCGGACCGATCTTTTCGAAGAACTCGCCGGCTGATTCGAGCTCTGCCTTCCACTCGGCCGGATTCACGGCGAGGGCTTCTCGTGCAGCGCTCTTCGGGAGATTGAGGCTCTTGAGATCCAGATCCGATTCGTTGGGAACGATTCCGACCGGCGTCTCGCGGCCACCCGCGCGTCCGTGAATTCTATCGAGCATCCACTTGAGCACGCGCAGATTTTCGCCGTAGCCGGGCCAGATGAAATTGCCGGCGGCGTCCTTGCGGAACCAGTTGACCATAAAAATGCGCGGCGCTTTTTTGATCGCACCGCGCATCTTGAGCCAGTGAGCGAAATAATCGCCGATGTTGTAGCCGCAGAACGGCAGCATCGCCATCGGATCGCGCCGCAATACGCCGACCGCTCCTGCAGCCGCCGCCGTCGTCTCGGAACCCATCGTCGCGCCGATGAACACGCCGTGCGTCCAGTCCCGTGCCTCAAGCACCAGCGGCACCGTCGACGCGCGACGTCCGCCGAAGATGATTGCGGAAATTGGCACGCCGCGCTGATCGTCGGCACTCGGCGACCACGCGGGATTGTTGCGCATCGGAGTGGTGAAGCGGCTGTTGGGATGCGCGGCCTTGTCGGTCGAGCCTTTTTTCCACGGCCGTCCCTGCCAGTCGAGCAGACCGTCGGGCGGCGGCACGTCCATCCCTTCCCACCACACGTCGCCGTCGGCAGTCATCGCGACGTTGGTGAAAATCGTGTCGTGTTCGACCATCTTCATCGCGTTCAGATTCGATTTTGCGCTGGTGCCGGGCGCGACGCCGAAGTAACCGTTCTCGGGATTCACCGCCCACAGGCCGCCGTCAGGACCGACGCGCATCCACGAGATGTCGTCGCCAACGGTGAAGACTTTCCAGCCCTTGAACTCGGCCGGCGGCGTGAGCATCGCCAGGTTGGTCTTGCCGCACGCGCTCGGAAACGCCGCCGCGACATAGGTAGTCTCGCCGGATGGGCTCTGCAAGCCGAGGATCAGCATGTGCTCGGCGAGCCATCCTTCGTCGCGGCCGAGCGAGCTGGCAATTCGGAGCGCAAAACATTTCTTGCTGAGCAGGGCGTTGCCGCCGTAGCCGCTGCCGACCGAGATGATCGTGTTGTCTTGCGGGAAGTGGCAAATCAGGCGCCGCTCCGGATTCAGATCGAGCGTGCAGTGAATTCCGCGATTGAAATCCGCCGAGTCGCCGAGCTGCGCGAGCGCCGCACTGCCCATCCGCGTCATGATCCGCATGTTCAGCACGACGTAGATGCTGTCGGTCAGCTCGACGCCGACCTTCGACAAGGGCGAGCCGAGCGGGCCCATCACGTACGGCACCACGTACATCGTGCGCCCGCGCATCGAGCCGTCGAGCCATCCGCGCAGCTTGGCGTAGGTCTCGGCGGGAGCGGACCA
Organism: uncultured delta proteobacterium; assembly: GCA_963747845.1. Classification (GTDB taxonomy): domain Bacteria; phylum Desulfobacterota; class Binatia; order Binatales; family Binataceae; genus Binatus. The sequence goes on along the minus strand of CAVVGR010000009.1, from coordinate 18,480 downwards.
GTTGTTGGTCGGGCCGGCGTCGATTTTGTTCGGGGTGCAGACGAAGGTGAGTTGTTCGGTGCGCGCGACGTCGTTGGGATTCGAGCGATGCAGGTAGCAGCCGGGCCGTTTTTGCTGGTTCAGCTCGATCAGAATTCCGGCGTCGACGGCCTGCTGGGTGAGGCGTTTTTTTTCAGCCTCGGAACCGTCACACCACACTATCGCGTCGGGCCTCGTGAGCGCGGCGACTTCCTTGACCCAGTCGCGCAACGCGCGGCTCTTGGTCGGCGAACTGTTTGCCTCGGGATTGGACGTCACTTCATGCGCTCCACGTCGGTCCTTGTGAGACGTAACTCCTACTTAAACGTTAGGGCAAAATGCAATTCAACACACATGGGAACGTAATATGTAGATTAGCAGATTAGAAGAATCAAGGGCAGGATTATAAGTAACGCTTTACCGGATCGAGCGGGCAGGAGGTGCTTCCTGACCCGCTCGACTGCGGCGAAACGTAAAACTCGGACTGACGAGGTGCTAGTAAGCGGCGCTTTTGCGCGCGGAATTGATCAGCCGCTGGATTTCCTCTTCGGTAAATCCCGCCAGCATGCGCGCCTCTTTCGCGATTGAGACGACCTGGCCGTCGTCGTTCTCGATATCTTCCTGCGCGAGCCGACCGCCGCGGAAGTTGAAGACCTCGTCGACCATGTCCTGAAACGCCTGCGCCTTCGCGAGGCGCTCAGGGTCGCCCTCGGTCAGCTTGCGCATCCACTGGGAGCCCATCCGCACGTGCGTGATTTCGTCGGCAAGCACATAGTCCACCGAACGCTCGATAACTTCGTCGCCGTTGCGCTGCGCGATCCGGATCAGTTGCTCGAAGACGTCGCACGCGAGCCCTTCGAGGCCGCGGTTGATGCCTGCGACGCGCGCCGCCGGATCCATCGCCTGCGTGCATCGCCACAGGATCTCGGTCTCGACGTAGTCACCGGGATGACCGCCCATGTACTCGACCAGGCGCTGGAAAATTTCGCTGTGACGCGCTTCATCCCACACCTGCCGCGCCATATCGAGCTGGAACTCCCACGGCGCGTCGGGAAAATCGAACAGCGTGCGGCCCGCGGCTTCCATCGCCTGCAGTTCGCCGGTGTAGATTCCATGCAGCCGGGCGCGCAGCGTCTCTTCGTCGAACGGCATCGGGCGGCCGCCTTCGAGGCCCTGTTCCTCGCGAATTTCGCGGACCTGGCGGCTGCGCAGTACTACCCAATTGTCGGGACGGGCGAGGCGGTCAACGGGGATACATTTTTCCATAATTTTTTTGAGTCAAAGTGTTTTCAAAGCGTTTAGTAGGCGGCGCTTTTGCCGAAGCCTTTGACGAGGCGATCGATTTCCTCTTCGGTGAAGCCCGCCAGCAGGCGCGCGTCACGCGCGATCGTGAGACTCGCGTCGATTTCGATTTCCTTGTCGTTGACGCGCTGTTTGATGTGATCGACATCTTCGATTCGCTTGCGGCCGGGGCCGAAGTTGAACAACTCGTCGATGCTGTCCTGAAACGCCTGCGCGCGCTTGAAGCGCTCGGGGTCGCCCTCGGTCAATTTGCGCATCCACTGCGAGCCCATCCGCACGTGAGTGATCTCGTCGGCCAGCACGTAATCGACCGATCGTTCGATAACCGAGTCGCCCATTTTCTGCGCGATACGAATAAGTTGCTCGAAGACGTCGCACGCGAGACCCTCGAGTCCGCGATTGATTCCCGCCACGCGCGCCGCGGGATCTTCCGCCAGCGTGCATGACCACAGCACCTCGCCCTCGGGAAATTCGCCGTAGTAGGAGCCGACGTACTCGAGCAGCTTCATATAGATCTCGGCGTGGCGCGATTCGTCCCACACCTGGCGCGCCATATCGAGCTGGAATTCCCACGGCGCATCGGGAAAATCGTAGAGCGTGCGGCCGGCCGCTTCCATCGCCTGGAATTCGCCGCCGCAGATGCCGTGCATGCGCGACTTCAGGAAATCATCCTCGTAAGGCATCGCGTTGCCGGGCGACAAGCCCTGCTCGCTGCGCGCATTGCGCGTGCGATTGGCGGGCAGCAGGATATGGTCCTCGGGACGCGCCAGCCTGTCGACGGGAATCATTCTTTGCATCGCGATCGCTCCTTTTCAGCTTTCACCTGGTCCACGCTGACCGGCGCCCGGTCAGGTTCAATGCTTCGCGAACTTTCCACTTGCCATCGGTCTCGCCGAGCCGAAACTGAATCTTGAACGGCTCGATATTCGGCCCGGTCAATCGCGCTTTCAAAAAATAATGCCGCGCGATACGCCCGCGTCCAATCAGCTCGAACTTATCATAGGTGCCGGGCGGAAGCTCATTCGCGATACGGCGCATATTTTCGAGCTCCTGACCCGCGGTAAGAGCTTCGACGCCGGCCAAATCGCGCTTCATCAGCGCAGTCAGCAGCTCGCCCGCTGCCTCGAGCATCGCGCCCAGGCGGCTGGACGACCGGCGCAATCGGCTGCGGCCCCATCACATTGCCGCGATCTCCCAGGTCAGGCATTGCCGTTCCCCGCGCGCGTCTGCTCGATCGCGGCCGCAAGTGTGGGAACGTCACTCCACGACGAGCGCTTGCCCGTCGTGTCTTCGACGCTGACTATCACCCACTTGCCGTCGGCCTCTTTACGCCATCGGTAGAGTGCCCGGCGCATCGCGTTGCCGTTGGTGAATCGAAGCTTCGAGATGTACTGAAAGCCGACCTTCGCCAGCGCCAGCGTTTCGACCTTGGCCGGCTTGGGAATTCGTGCAATCTCGACCGCTGTCTGCCGATGCGTTTCGATCGCGCTGGCAATCACGAACTTCTCGGCCGCCGTGCTGTCGCCCGCCGCGAGTGCCGCCGCATGCGCCGCGATCGCCTCGCGCAGGTCAGTGATATCGTCCATATGAACCATTTCGCTTTTCTCTCCCGCGCACGCGCTCAGCTACGCCCGACTTTCCTGCGCGGCTGTTCGGCATCCGACTCAAAGCCCGTGACCCCGCCCGAAGCGCCGAGCAGTCCTTCGAGATGCGCCTGCCATTCTCCCGCGCGCGCATGCTTTTCCTTCGAGTCGAGCAGCTCGTTGAGCAGTACGCTGCCGCGCTCGACGTGGCCTTTCTCCTCTTCGACCAGCCGCTGGAGGATTCGCAGGGTAGGGGGCTCGTAAACGGGATTCATCGCGGTTAGATGCGAGCTGTAATGCGAGATGAGATGCGGCTTCAGCACGCGGTAGATTCCGACCAGGCGCTCGATCGTATCCTCCCACTCTTCCTTATCCTCGATAGCGTTCATGAACGTGACGAACGCCTCGTTGGGCGGCTTGGAAATCTGCGGCTGCGCGCGCAGTTCGGGCAGCCGCTTGCCGAGCGCGTCGGTATGCAGCGCGTCCTCGTACACCTGCTTGGCCATTTCGAGCTTGACCGCGAGTTCGGGCGTGAGCGCGATCCATCCGGCCATCATGCGCATCATGCGCTCTTCGGCGTAGCGATAATTCTGGATGTAGATGACGCTCTGGCGGACGCTGTAAACGCCCTCGAGAGTTCGCCGGTCGTAAAGTGCCATCTCGCAACTCCTGGATTGTATCCGCGGCGCGTCAGCGGTCAGCAGCGCTGCCGCTGGCTCCGTTGGCTGACCCGAAAAACCGGCCTTCGACGATCGCCGCAATTTCGCGCCAGTAAGTTTCTTTGTCAGTCCCCTTAAGATTGTTCGCACCCATCGCCCAGCCCGCGCACAGCATGTGAATCGCATGCACGGCGCTGCGCGCATCTTCGAAATGAATCAGGCCAAGCCGCCGGCCGCGCTCGATAATCTCGGCCACCGCGCCCAGGTAGTCGCTGCCGATCTTCCGCATCGCGGTGCGGTACTGCGGGCGCCGTTCGAGGTAGCGGGCCTCATGATGCAGCACGTTGAAGGCCTCGCGGTAACGATCGATAACGTCGAGGATCGCGCGCATGACTTCGATCAGCTCGCGGCGCGGGTCGCCGATGGTGCGATCGCGAATCGCAGGCAGCATCTCGACCAGCTCGGCGACCATCGACTCGGCAATCAGCGGAATAATCTCGTCCTTGCTGTCGAGGTAGAGGTAGATAGAACCCGCCGCCAGCCCAGCCTCGAGTGCGAGCTCTTTGACGGAAGCCTCATGAAACGACTTACGCGCAAGCACGCGGCATGCAGCGAGAAAAATCTGGCGCCGCCGCGCCTTAACGAGGCGGTCATCCTGCGCAGGCGTACGAAGGGCTTCAACAGCTCGCGGCATAGGTCAGGACCGTGCAATCGATCTCCAGTGGCGCAAATCTACTGAATGAACGTTCATTTGTAAAGAGGGATGGTAAGTATCCCCTTGACGTAGGTACGGGCTTCTGGTATATAACTGATATGAGCAAGTCTAATCGAAATAACCCAATTCGCAGCGAGTCTTCAGACGGCACGTTCACAATGATGGAGTTTGATCGAGAGTTTCCGAATGACGCGGCTTGTCTGGAATGGCTCAAGAATCGGCTCTACCCGAATGGCATCTTTTGCCCGAAATGTCAGAAGATCACCAAGCATCATCGCGTCGCGAACCGACCTTCGTACTCATGCCAGTTTTGCGGACATCATGAGCATCCGATGCGAGGCACGATCTTTCAGGATTCGGCGACTTCTCTGAAATTATGGTTTCACGCGATCTTCCTGATGGCTTCGACGCGATGCGGTATCAGCGCTAAACAGCTAGAGCGCGAGTTGGGCGTTACCTACAAATGCGCATGGCGGATATTTAACCGCGTCCGCTCAATGCTCGACGAAAGCAATGGGCCAAAGTTTGGCGGACAAGTTGAAGCAGACGAAAGTTTCTACGGCGGGAAAGAATCCAACAAGCACAAGAACAAGCGCGTGAGCAACTACCGAATGAAGAAGGCCACTGTAGCCGGAATCGTTGAACGTGGCGGACGCGTGTCAGCGACGGTCGTTGATATACCTTGGGGAAGTCGCCTTCTTGCGCCGATTCGCACACGCGTGCTACCGCGCACGATGATCTTTACCGATGAGGCGAATCACTTTCGCGGTCTCGGCACGATGGGATTTCAGCATCGACGCGTCAATCATTCTCAGGGCGTGTACGTCGATGGCGACGTTCACACAAACACGCTGGAAGGCTTTTGGAGTTTAACCAAGAACGGGATTCGCGGCGTCTACCACAACGTGAGCGCGAAGTATTTGCAGCAGTACTTGAACGAGTATTCGTTCCGATACAATCGCCGGAAAAGTCTCGGCAAACGAAATATGTTCGACGCATTTACAAACAGAATCAGGAAGACATCGAATGCTCAAAAAGCTTGATGAAATCAATGCCCTTTTGGATCGGAGTAGCGAACACTTGGCGTGGCTCAAAGATTTCGTTCTCGATCCTGAAAACAATCTCACCGCCGATGATCTTAACCCGCGCATCAGCGATCAGTCTTTCAATATCATTACGATGAACATTCAGATCCGTATCGGCGAATGCGCAACCAGCATGCGCAATGCGCTTAACTACCTCACTTGCGCGTTCGCGGAATTGGATTCTGGCAGCGTCGGAAATCAAGTCCAATTTCCGATTGAGGACACGCCAAAGGGCTTCGCGAGTCGGCGGGATTCCTTCCTCGAAGGCATCAACGAGAAACGCATCACAGCGTTCGAGCGGTATCAACCTTACAAGGCTGGCGAGTGGATAAAGCTGCTCCGTGAATTCACCAATTTCTACAAGCATCGTGGACTGGTGCGCGTGGATAAAAAAGTCCATCAATTCAAAATTCTGGCGCCTGTAGCTGATGCAAATCTTAAGTCGGCTCCTGGTAGCCTTCCCAGCGCAGTGGAAGTGGATCACGGCTTGTCCTTCACTGTAACGCTGCCAAATGGGACGTCGATCATCGAGACCCTTGAGACAATCGAGACGGGCGTTCGCAATGTAATTGACCAACTCAATCCCTTGCTCAAACGCGTTCTCTAATATGCACTCATCCTGAAATTGATCGGTCATTCCTTGTCTCGCTTCGTAACCTTTTCCAGAGCGTCGAAAAACCGTCCGCGACTGATCGATGGTGGCAGTACATCTCGATTTCTTCGTTTCTTTTTTGGCACGGCCGCGCTCGGCTCGATTGATGTTTCTTCATCTAGGTTGGACTTCTCTTTTTTGTCTTTGTCAAACACGCTCGCCTCATACTTAATGAGTTTAGGTTGATTCAGAATTTCGAGAATTTGGTGCGCTGGAACTACCATTGAAATTCCCGAATGCCATCGCTGGTCTTTATCTTTGATGCCGGTTAATTCTTCTTGAACCTTTACCGACAGTATTCCACGTAACAATCCTAACAAGTACAAATCGCCCGCTCCACGCAACCATTTTGCTTGGTCCCTTTCCGCGTGAGGCAATTCTATACCGACCGTTTGGCGCGCAAACACCGGAGAGCCACTAAAACCTTTGATCGTCAAAGACTCAATCCAATGAAACAATGCTTTACCGTAGTTTGAACTATCGAATTTTTCTTCTGCCATCATTGCAATATGACCAGTGCGCACCATCGGATTTATGCGCTCGGATCCAGCAAGCTTTCTGAATAGTCCGACTATGTTTACTTCGTCGCCAACACCAACGTCGTGATTACCCCCTGGTACTACGAATCGTTCGGACGAAAACGCGGTGAACTGAAATTTGTTAGTACCTTGAGTCCAAGGATACACGACCGCGTCAACGGAACGATCCTTGGGATGCCCAAACCAACGGTGCCTTCCCTTACTCTGATATTCGTGCGCGCGTCCGTCTTTGGTTTCATTCAGACGTATCGCAAATCGACTCGGATTCGGAAACCGTCGAATCACGTGATGCGCGGTGACCAAGTAATATCTAGGTCGTTTCCCACGAATCACTTCAACAAGAAATCCCGTTCCCTTTGCCACGAAATTACCGTCGGATGCTCGCTCTCCGATGTAGATGACACATCGCCGTCCAACTTCAGGAAATCGCATATCCCCTCCATACTGTAGAAGACCAATGTCGTAAACATTTGTCGGCCGATCGCTGTCTTCCAACAACCGCAGCGCCGTCCGTTCATTTGTTACGTACATTAGAGCCTCTTTCAGTACCTACTTCTAGGGGATACTTACCAGAGGGATGGTAAGTATGCCCTCAACGTAGCCCTAGGCTGAACCAGTGCGGCCGCGCGGCGCTCGGTTGCGCGTTGGTGTAGCTCTACCTAAACTTCTGGATTCCGAAACCGACTATCAGGGCGCCCGTAGCTCAACTGGATAGAGCATCAGACTTCGGATCTGAGGGTTGGGGGTTCGAATCCCTCCGGGCGCGCCATCCTATATAACGGACCCCTGAATTCTTGCTTATCGTCTGCGACGCAGTGACGAACCCCATGGGCGACGGTATCCTGTTCTCTATCGGCGGGAGAGGAAATCTCACTGTCAAGGGGAAAGGTATGTCTGAACTGGCCGGAAACCTGCGCAAATTCGCGGAACGGCAATTGGCAACGCTGGACCTGCTGCCAGATTATCTCAAGTCCGTTGTCGAGCATTGGAACGATATCTTTTTCTCGTCGATTCCAATGCTCCCATTCGTTGTTTGGTGGTACCTGGGGGATCCGCCGATGGCAATCAAGGTCATCGTTTTTCTCTGGGTGTTCGTGCTCGCTGGCTACTACGCATGGCGCAAGGAGCATGCCGTAGCCCCGCTTTTCAGATCGTGGATTCCCGACATGACGATTACCCCTACTGGTCGCCTATTCGTCGGAGTGCAGATCTTCAATCTTGGGCCGCCCACAACAATTCAGACCTGGCAAGCCGGTTTCGAAAGAAGCGATGGTGGGCACAATTATCTCTCTGATCGGATGCTAGTCGAAGATGAAGATCTTACCGCCCCTAGTAACATTCGCGGAAAGAACCTGAGACACGATTATCGCCTCTTGGCCACTGGCGAGATGCGCGAAGGATGGATCGCCTTCGACGTAGGGCCCCAAGTCGACGATCAAGGAGCGAGGGTGATGCGTAGCGTAACCTTGATGTTGACAGACACTTTTGAACATACGCACGAAATTTCAACGATGCCGGCGTGGGCGCGCAAACTCGAAAAGTGATTGAAAAGCTCGCTGGCGACGTTCTCACGGGCTATCGGCGATTGCTGGTCTTCAGACCGCACGCCGCTCACGCTCTAGCACTGCGTCGCAGTGACGCGCCTTTAGATGCAGGCGCGCCGATTTGATAGTCGGGAGGAACTCCTTGGTGTTTGCCTCACTTTCATCAGTTGGCGTGCGGGCTGGCGTCTCATCTTCGCTGGCCCGTTTCTTTTTCAATGCACCTTTATGCAGCGTTACAGAAAGAACGGGCTGGGGATAAGCCTAGTGGGAACGCGTTCAGAATCGTTCCTGTTGTAACGCGCCGGCAGTGGCGTCAACCGCCAGCAGCACTAGATTGTAATTGTCGGTCTCTCCTCCCCCGGAAACCGATGGCACGCTTGGCCACATGCTTTCATGGTGAAGCCGATGCGTGCCTTTCTTTTTGCATAGCTGGCATCGCGAGGTCGCGTTCATGGAATCCGATAAATCCCAGTCGCTTGATCAAGATGTTCCCCGAGCTTTCACGCCGGATGTGCTTTTGCCGAACCAATTCTTCGGGTTGGCGGGTGCGAAGACGTTTTCGAGCGAGCAACGTCTGATGCTCGCGGTGCTAGTCGACGCCATCAACCTCGTTCTGCGGGAGAAGCACAGGGAAAGCACCTCGTTCAAAGAAGCGTCGTCCTGGATCTTCGCCCGCAGCGTCGCGCGCTGGCTGTCGTTCGAGATGGCATGTGACGCGGTAGGCTTGAACGCCGATTGGCTTCGGAAGCGGCTTTCCGAATTGGTGTTGCAGCGAGTTAACTTCGACAGGGTGAGGCTTAAGGAACAAGCCCATAGCCAGGTCATCCGCGACCATTCCCCGCAGTAGATGGTTCCCTATTGAAGTCCGGCTTGTTCGGCGATAAAGGAATTCTTATCAACGACACGGAGGGTTCCAACGATGGTTATTGAAGGAGTCCTGATGCTGGTCGGTACCTTTCTCGTTCTAGCGATTGGCTTTTGGAGAGCGGCGGAACGGCCGAAGGATGTGGGCAGCGAGCCCCTTCGAGCCCCGCTCGTCGCAGCTACATAAATCAAGCTAGACCGCCGACGCGCGATTAGCTTTGCGTTCACCGGGTGTAGGGACGCTTCGCTCCCTGCAGACGGACAAGTGCGTCCTCAGAGTGCTCGCGCTTAGGCTCGGGCTGAGGTATTAACGGCGCATCTCGGCTAGCTTCGTCGGAGGACCACGATGGAACGCGCGCTTATCAATGGGGTTGGGCTGGCCTACGAGCTTCGCGGCGACGGCGCGCCGATCGTCATGATTCATGGTGCGCAGGGCGATCAGACGATGTTCGCCGGGCTCGCGGCGGATTTTTCCGCGAACTATCGCGTGCTCACCTTCGACCAGCGCGGATCGGGACTGAGCGACAAGCCCGACATGCCCTACAGCATGGCGATGCTGGCCGACGATACGGCCGGTCTGATGGACCATCTGCGCATTTCGGCGGCGCATGTGATCGGCGTCTCGATGGGCGGGATGATTGCGGAGGAGCTCGCGCTCCGTCATCCGCAAAAAATCAGATCGCTGGTGCTCGGTTGCACCACCGCTGGCGGACCCAAAGCGATTCGTCTTGGAGGCAGCGCCCTGGCCAACGCGTACTCAACACAGCCGATGACGGCCGAGGAGCGCGGCAAGGCGCTGGCCGAGGCGGCGTTCAGCAAAGGCTACCTGGCGCAGCATCCGGAAATAATCACCTCGATGATCGAGTCACGGCGGCAGCGGCCGATCGATTCGTCCGCATTCGCGCATCGGATGAAGGCCGCGGTCGAGCATGACGCCTACGATCGGCTGCCCCAGATCAAATCCCCGACGCTGGTGATCACCGGAAAAGATGACGCGCTCATCTCGTGGGAAAACTCGCGGATAATCGCGGAGCGAATCCCGGGAGCAAAGCTGGTCGTCCTCGAACCGGCAGGACATTGCTTCTGGATGGAGCAGCCAGCGCAGTCGCACGCCGCAATCGCCAGTTTTATTAAAGCGGCAGCTGCGTAGCGTTCTGGAACCGCTTGACAGCCGATTGTAACTATATACAGTTACATGAATAGGCTGGAGAAGCTTCTCGAGGCCGCTCGAAACAATCCCAGCGGACTTTCCTTCAGGGATTTCGAAGCGTTGCTGAAGCGCGCCGGATGGATGTTCGATCGGCAGAAAGGCAGTCATCGAATCTGGTACTCGCCGAAAAATTCCCTGCTCTCGATTCAGTCGTCAGGCGCAAAGGCCAAGGGCTACCAGGTCAGACAATTTCTCGAAGTGTATGACAGAGAATCCAATGGCCAGACGAAAAGAGCGTGATCGCTTTGACGGATTCGCCGTCGAGCTATTCCTCGACGAGGACAATGACTGGTTAGCCCATTTGGTTGAGCTTCCCGGGATTTCGGCTTTCGGTCCTACCCCTGAGAAGGCGCTCAAGGAGCTCGACGTGGCTTGGGCAGCCGCCAAAGAATCCTATACCGCGCGCGGCATCGAGATCCCCGCTGCGCCCGCGCGGCGACAGTACCAGGGCGTTTTTCAGGTGCGCATCGACAGGCGCGTGCATCGCGCACTTGCCATTGAAGCGGAGCGCGCGGGCGTGAGCTTGAATGCTCTGGTTGCGGAGAAGCTGGCCCGGAGTGTTTAGCTCGGGCGCGTTGATCAGAGCGGGACTGCTGTTCTGAAGAGGATGAAGCGGCCTAGCATTTCGCCTACCAGCACCGACATTACCGCTATGTAGAGCAGGCCCGTTGCGGCCATCGTTTGCGGAATTTTCAGCGTCTGCCAGCACATCCAGACCAGCACGATCGTCGCGCCCGGTCCCAATATCAGCCGAACTGCCAGCAGTCCCAGGTGCGAGGCGAACAGATCGTGCACTGCGGCGGCAGAGTTCGGGCTGCCGACTATTGCCGGCAGTCCAATCGCCAGTGCGAGCGCTATCAAATCCGCGACCAGCACTATTCCCAGCAGGCGGACGAACGTGCGCAGGTAGTCGACCGGCATCTCGAGGTCGATGAGGTACCAGTGTCCGAACAGCATCGCGCCGCTGACCAATCCCAGCACCAGCGCCGAGGTGATTGCAGTTAGCGCGTAGGCGACGGCCGCGACCGCGCCAAAGCCGGGCGGCATCAGCAGGGTCACGTTGGCAATCAGCGCGACCAGACCCAGCCCGAGGCCAAGCGCGTACGCGCGCGCGCGCAGCAGGCCGTTCTCGGTCCACAGCGTGTAGAGATAGACCGCGATGACGACGCTCGACAGGGTCCATAGCGCAGCCGCCGTCCATAAAGAGGCCGCGCCGGGGCCGGTCGAGGCGCCGCCGCGCAGCGCGAGCAATCCCAGTCCCACGGCGGTGGTCAGCGATGCGGCCAGGTAGACCGAAGCGCTCGATTTGTAAAAGCCGCGCTCGATGCTGAAGAAGGGCGGAATCGCCAGCGCGAAGAGGCCGCCCCAGGCGAGCTCACCGAAGACGAGGATGAAGCAGGCGGCGAATCTGGTCACGGCAGAATACTAGCGGTCGCGGCCGACCCCCGACAGGGTTGCGCGGCGCCGGCCGTCACCGCATCGCTTGCCCCCGCGTGCCATTCGGTGAAATAAAACAATAGCCGTCGCCGTGGCTTGCGATGATTAGACATATTCGGCGGCAGCGATATAATTGAATTCAGATCGACGGGGACTGACGGGGAAACAAGATGCGTTCATCAAAAATACTAACGTGGATGGCGATTGGACTCGCGCTGTGGATTTCCGGCTGCGCCGCAGCTCGAGAAGAAGAAGTGCAAAAGCAGCAGGTGTTCGAGCATCGCGTCGACATGGCGCACATCTGGGTGACGACCGAAGGGCCGCCGGCCGGCAAGCCGTACACGGAGCTCGGCGATTTGACCTACACCGAGCCGTTCACGCCGGATGCGATCGACGAGGCAAAGATCAGCGACAAGCTGAAGGCGATGGCGTTCGCAAAATGGCCTGACACGATCGATGCGATCGTCAACGAGGATCAGACTACCTCAGCCGACGGATCACAGATCACGGTCACGGCCAAGGCGATCAAATACGACTCGTCGGTTGACCGCGACGCGTTGCATCATATGAACGAGAACATGGTCGCGTCGCCGACGGAAAATCAGTAGCGACTAGCGATATAGTGCTTTTGAAAAGCGGGCGCATCGCGGCAACCAATCCGCGATGCGCCCGTTTCTTGTTGGTGAAGCAGAGGAAGGCGGGCACGGCGGCCCGCCCCACTAGGAGCGGGCTGCCCCACTCGGAGCGGCCCGCCCCACTGGAATAGGATCAGGCGGGTGCTGATTCGGCCAACAGGCTGTCGAGTTTTCCGGCGTCGTTGAGCGCCTTCAATTCGTCGAAGCCGCCGACAATCTTGCCATTGATAAAAATTTCGGGGACCGTGCGCCGCCCGCCGGACATCTCGATCATCTTCGCGCGCAGCGCGTCGTCGTCGGTCACGTCGATTTCTTCGAAAGCGATGCCCTTGCTCTTGAGCAGGCTCTTGGCCCGCGTGCAGAACGGGCAGTAGGTAGTTGTGTAGAGTTCGACTTTCGCCACGTCACACCTCGCTGCGGCCATTGTTATCCGCGCGATAATCTCTGTCCAGTGGCGCTAGCGGGTGTCGGCGTACATGCGCTTGATGCGTGCGGGCGGCACGCCGAGCAGGTACATGACGCGAATCAGCCACATCAGCAGTACGGTGCGCACGATGCCGTCGCGGCTCCATCGCCGCGCGGAGGTCGTCACTCGGCTGTACAGGCACGCGACGGGTCCCACGCGCTTCATACGCCGCGTGAACTCCAGGTCTTCGCATAGCTCGATGTCAGCGAAGCCGCCGATGCCGTCGAAGACGTTGCGCCGCACGAAGATCGCCTGGTCGCCGGTGCCGGTGCGGCTGATTCGCGAGCGGAGACTGATCATCGCGCCGATAATTCGATAGGGCAGGGCGTCTCGCGTCGAGCTGCACGTCGAAGCGTCCGCCGACTACGTCGCGATCCGAGAGCGCATCCGCGATGTCAGCGGCAAAAGTGGGCGGCACTATCGTGTCGGCGTGCACGAAAGCCAGTACGCTGCCGTTCGAGGCGTGCGCGCCCACATTCATCTGAAGCGCGCGCCCGCGCGACGCAACGATCAACTGATCGCATAGCGGTCGCGCCGTGGCGACGCTCGCATCGGTACTGCCGCCGTCGACGACGATGATCTCGGCGTCCGGAGCGCCGAGGCGAATCGCGCGCAGCGTATCCGCGATCGCCGCTGCCTCGTTGAGCATCGGCACGATGACCGAAAGGGGTTTCAACTTCCGAATCAATCCACAGGAGGATTTACCAGCGGCGAAGAATTCCGCTTGCCGGAATCGCCCTTGATGACGACGCGGCGGCCCTCGATCTCGAGGCGTCCCTGCTGGAAGAGCGCGATCGCGTGCGGAAAGATGCGATGCTCCTGTTGCAGGATGCGCGCCGCGAGGCGTTGCTCGTCGTCGCCGGGCAGCACGGGCACAGCGGCTTGCACGATCACCGGGCCGACATCGACGCCGGGCGTGACGAAGAAAACGGTGCATCCCGCGATCTTCACGCCGTATTCCAGCGCGTCCTTCGGCCCGTGAATTCCGGGGAACGAGGGCAGCAGGCTGTTGTGAATATTCATGATGCGGCCCGGGAACGCGTCGAGCATCACCGGCGACAACAGGCGCATGAAGCCGGCGAGTGCGACCAGTTCGACCGCGCGATCGCGCAGGGCGGCGAGGATGGCGCGGTCGAAATCCTCGCGCGACGGAAATTTGCGATGATCGATGACGGCCGTCTCGATGCCGTGGCGGCGGGCGCGCTCGAGTCCCGGCGCGTCGGCCCGATTCGAGATGACGAGGCGGACTTCGGCCTTGAGGTCGCCGCGCAGGATCGCGTCGATGATCGCTTGCAGGTTGGAGCCGTTGCCGGAAATCAGGACGCCGAGTTTAGTCGTGGGATTTTCCGCCATCGTGCTACCGCGGCTCAGCGAATCGACACTCCACGCTTGCCGCGCGAAACTTCGCCGACAACATAGGCGGCAAATTTGCGGCGCCGCAAATGAGCGACGACGCGATCGGCCTCGCGCGCCGGTACGATCGCGACCATGCCGAGGCCGTTATTAAACGTTCGATCCATTTCGCCGCGCGAGATTTTGCCGAGACGCTGAATCAAGCCGAAAATCGGCGGCGTCGGCCAACTGCCGCGCTCGACGATTGCGCGGGTGTCAGCCGGCATCACGCGCGGCAGATTTTCGAGCACGCCGCCGCCGGTGATATTGGCGAGGCCGCTGATTTTGAAACGATCGAACAGTTCGCCGACGACTTTCGCGTAAATGATCGTGGGACGCAGGAGTTCCTCGCCGAGCGTGCATCCGAGCTCGCCGATATGCGCGCTGAGCTTGAGTTTCGCGCGCTTCACTACGCGGCGCACCAGCGAGAAGCCGTTGGAGTGAAGTCCGCTGGACGCGAGTCCAATCAGCACGTCGCCCGCGCGCACGTGCGAAGGCTCGGGGATTCGCGCGCGCTCGACGATTCCAACTGCGAAGCCAGCCAGGTCGTACTCGCCGGGTTTGTACAAGCCGCTGAGCTGCGCGGTCTCGCCGCCGACCAGGCTCATGCCGGCCTGGGCGCATCCGCGCGCGACGCCCTTGACGAGATCGAGCGCGATCTTTTTTTCGAGCTTGCCCGAGCCGATGTAGTCGAGAAAAAACATCGGGCGCGCCGCATGACAGATGATGTCGTTCACGCACATCGCGACGCAGTCGATGCCGACGGTGTCGTGGCGCCCGGTCTCGAACGCAATCATGAGCTTGGTGCCGACGCTGTCCGTGCCCGCGACCAGCACCGGCGCCCGCATCTTGCGCGCGCCGTTGAGTCCGATCAGCGCGCCGAAGCCGCCGACGCCGCCGATGACGTGAGCGCCGGCCGTGCGTCTTCGCGATCGAGCCGAACAGCGGAATCAGGCTCTGCTTCAGCGCGATATCGACGCCGGCCGCCTTGTAGGTCATCGCCGATGCCATCAGATCGCCCGCTTCCGCCGCGCCGCTATCGCCGCGCGAAATGCGCGATCGCCGTTTGGATAAGTGACCGGGCCTTCGCGATATTCCTCGACCTCGAGTTCGCCCGCCAGCGCGCGAAGCTCGCCGTGATCGAGCAGAAAGCGGGGATCGCGTGGATGCCCTATCGCAGCCTGATCGACCAGGAACGTCTCGGCGATTAACATGCCGCCGGGCCGGAGCGCACGCGCGAAATTCGAGAACAGCGCGCGGTCGAGAAAATTTATATTCACGATGGCGTCGAAGGATTCGTCCTTGAGATGAAAGCTAGCCAAGTTTGCGACGATCGGCCAGATGTCGAGGCGTTCGGTGCGCGCGGACGCGGCGAGAATGCGCATCGCTTCGGCGGAGAAATCCACCGCGACCACCGCCATTCCTGCGCGAGCGAGCGGCAGTGCGTTGCGTCCGCGTCCTGCGGCGACGTCGAGCGCGACGCCGCGCGGCATTCGCGCGAGCATCGCAGCCAGGAACGGTTCGGCCTCGCCGGCCGGCTTGCCGCGATGGCGATCGTCCCACTCTGCGCGATGCGGCTCGCTCATAGCGCGCGCGCGAGCGTGAATACGTCCACGCAGGCCGCGCCGGCGGCAAGCAGCACGCGCGCGCATTCGTCAACCGTGGCGCCGGTGGTCATTACGTCGTCGACGATCAGCACGCGGCGATTGCGGACGCGGTCGGGATTCGTGACGGTGAACGCGCGCCGCACGTTCCTGACGCGTTCGCCGTGATGTTGCGAGGTTTGCGGCGGAGTGAAGCGCTTGCGCGACATGGCGCCGGTATCGAGCGGCAGATCGAGCCGCCGCGCGACTTCGGCGGCGAGCAATGCGGCCTGGTTGAAGCCGCGCCACCATAAACGCCGCCAATGCAGCGGCACCGGCATGACCACGTCGTAGTCGGCGGCCGACACCGGCAACTCGTCGCCGATGTATTCCACCAGTGCGCGCCCGACCGACTGATCGAGGCCGTACTTGTGACGGCGAATCAGCGCGGGCAGGCTGCCGGGCTCGTCCTCGGCGGTGGTTCGATAGCGTGCGATAGAGCGCGCGATTCGGTAGCGTGGCGGATGCGCGAGGCAGCGGGCGCATCGCGACGCGTCGCTGGCGGCAGACTCCAGCGCACCGCCGCAAACTTCGCAGCGCGGCTCCGGCATTCGCTCGACCAGCTCGACGCATCGGGCGCAAACGCGCCGCCCGGCTCCGGCGCCGAGCGCTGTGCCGCACGCGGTGCATCGGGGCGGGTAGAGAAAGTCGAGGACCTGGGCGAGCGCGGGCATATATGATTGATCCGTCCGTCCGCGCCCAAACTCAAGAGGGTTGTGGTATAGAAAACTCATGAGCGGACCGCTTGACGGAATTCGAATTGTCGACTGGACCATCTGGCAACAGGGGCCGGTCGCCACGCAGATGCTCGCCGACCTCGGCGCCGAGGTAATCAAGATCGAGGAGCGCGAGCGCGGCGACCCCGGCCGCGGCATCGCGGCGATCGCGGGCAGCGGGACCGGCGCGGGCGGGCGCAATTATTATTTCGAGGCCAACAACAAGCACAAGAAAAGCATCGCGCTGAATCTGAAGCAGCCCGAGGCGCGCGAGATCGTGCATCGGCTGGCGGCGCGCAGTGACGTCTTCGTGCAGAATTTTCGCAAGGGCGTCGCCGCCCGGCTCGGGCTCGGCTATGCGGACCTTGCCGCGCACAACCCGCGGCTCATCTATGCGAGCGCGTCGGGCTACGGCCCCGAGGGTCCTGACAGCGGCGAACCGTCGTTCGATTATCTCGGGCAGGCGCGGTCGGGAATCATGAACGCGGTCGGCACGGGCAGCACGGCGCCGACCTATGTTTACGGCGGCATCGCGGATCAGATGGGCGCGATCATGCTCGCCTACGGAGTGCTGGCGGCGCTGTTCGCGCGCGAGCGAACGGGATTCGGGCAGGAAGTGGACGCGTCGCATCTCGGATCGATGATGGCGCTGCAGGGGCTGAATGTCGTCGCACGCACGATCATGGGCAAGGAATTTCCGCGCAACACGCGCGCCAACGCCTACAATCCGCTGTGGAATCATTATCGATGCGCCGACGACAAGTGGATCTCGCTGGCGATGTTGCAGCCTGATCGGTACTGGAAGGATTTCTGCGCCGTAGTCGGCAAGCCGGAGCTGATCGACGATCCACGCTGCGCCGACGCCAGGTCGCGCGGCAAGAACGCGCCTGAGATCGTCGCGATTTTCGACGAGGTCTTCGCGACCCGGCCGCGCGACGAGTGGATGCGAGTCCTCAAGAGCAGCGGCGACTTCATCTATACGATTGTGAACTCGGTCTCCGACCTGCCCGACGATCCCCAGGTCCGCGCCAACGGCTACGTGGTCGATTACGATCATCCCGAGCTTGGCAACCTGACGCTGCTCGGGATGCCGGTGAAGTTGAGCGTGACGCCGGGCGACGCGCGCGGCCATGCGCCGGAGCTCGGCGAACATACCGAGCTGTTGCTGACCGAGATGCTCGGTTACTCGTGGGACGATGTTGCGCGTCTGCGCGAGGCCAACGTGATTTAACTCGCCGCGCGCTAAGCGCGGCATGGGGAGACACGATGGGGATTACAGGGACACTCGAGGATCGCGAGGACGTTCGGGTGCTGCATGCGCGCTACTGCCTGACGATCGACACCGGGCGCTACGAAGAATGGATCGATTGCTTCACCGAGGACGGCGTGTTCGAGAGCCCGCGCTTCGGCAAGTTCAGCGGACGCGACGGCCTCAAGCGATTCTGCGCGGTGTACAAGGAATCGCTCGGCGGCGCGCAGGTGATGCATGTCGTCGCCAACCCTGCGTTCGATCTCGACGGCGACACCGGCACCGGCACTTCCTACCTGCTCTACTTCCACTGCAAGGTAGGCAAGGTGCAGCAATCGACGGTCGGCTACTACACCGACAAGCTGCGCAAGACGCCGGCCGGGTGGCGCTTTACCAGCCGCCAGGTGACGATCCTCGGGCACTATTGAACTCGTGAACTGGACCCGAATTTCGGCTTCGATAAAATTTCTCTAGAGAAAGACGCACGGCTTTTCCGGATCTCGTCAATCGCAGGTTGAGGATCAACCATGGAGCAATCGTCAGGTGAACTGATCGAGCGGCTTTCACGCCTGGAATTGCAGCAGGCCAAACTCCAGCGCAGCAACAAGCATCTGCGCCTGACGACCGGCGCGCTGATACTCATCTGCGGCGCGCTGTTCACGATGGCACAGACCAGCTCCGCCGTGCCTGAGTCGCTGGACGCGCAACAATTCCTCCTGCGCGACAGCGCCGGCAAGCTGCGTGGCGCGATGGGTGTGACCTCCGACGGCG
>CAVVGR010000008.1:0-130747 GCA_963747845.1 uncultured delta proteobacterium | reverse complement strand
GTTGCCGGCGCAGAGCGACTCGTTGGACCTGCGAGGCGCCCGCGCCGGCGTGGACACGGGACCATTTTTATGATCGCACCGTCAGAGGACTAATGCGATAGATGCCGAATATATGCCGCGGTGCGCGTAAAGTAAACGAGGCTGGCACAGATTCTGTGGAAAAAAGTGACAAAAATGACGCAGGCGCGGAACGCCCGGCCTTTCAGCCGGTCTGTTCCGCGCCTGTTTACGCAGTGAATCTGCCTGTTTACAGGAGTTCTTAAGGAGCCGCCGCCACCATCGACTTCACCGTGCAGAAATCCTTGTCGATCGCCCCCATATTGATGTACCAGCATTCGCGCTCAGGCGTGTGCTGGCCGGGCAGGTAACACATCGTCGAGAAATTCCCCTGCACGTCGATCGAGGCCGCACCCACTACGAACTCGCGCTTGAACGGGTAAATCGCCACGCGCGCATCGGGCACCGGGCGATCGCGATACGCCAGCCAGTAGATGTGCGTGCGCCACAGATGGCCCTTCTGGTCGTAGGTGTCGATGTACGGCTCGAACCACACTTCGCCGTCGAGGTAAACGTCGGTCATCTTGTCCAGCGCACCGCCATTGTTGTCCGATCGCGGAGTCGCCTCGACGATATATACGTGGCGCATCTCCCACGACTCGGGGCATGCGGTCGCACCGCCGTCGTAGGGGCAGGTATCTTCGGGCGAATGTTCCGCATGCACCGCCGCCAGCATCTGCTTGTCGCCCAGGAACCGGTAGTTGTACTGCTCGGTCTTGGGATTGAATCCTGAATAGTGATCGGGATCGTAACTCTGCGCACCGGTGGCGCTGGAGAGAATCGACTCGCTCAGACGACGCACGCGGCGGGTGCCGGGGGTCCAATCCCAGCTGTCGTCGCCGCGATTCGGGTCCGCGTAGCGGTAACGGATCAGGCCCTGGCCGCGCGATTCCTCGGGCGCCAGCACGGGGTATAGCCCGAACACCCACAGCCGCCCGGACTGCTTGAAGTCCGGATCTATCGGCATCGGCTCGACTTCGGTGCGTCCGACCAGGTTGTATCCGGCGTAATGACCGATCTCGATGTCATCGATCATGTTCTGGTCCTGGCCCGGCTTGAACGTACTCGCTCTGGCAATCGTAGAAGCGCAGATCGTAGTCGTCGCTCGAGATCGGCCGGAACACATTGTTCCAGATGATCTTCGTCGCCACGTAAGGATCGTTCGGATCGATCAGCGGAAACGGCTGTCCGGCGACGTAGCCGACGATGCTGCGATGATCGTTGGTCAGCCGGACCTGCTGCGAGTATTTTTCGGTTGCGTCCTTGTAGGGCGGCGGCCAGTCCACGCGCTCACTCGGGATGATGTTCATCCGCATGCCATGCACGACGGCGTAATACACCCCGGGCGAAACCAGGTCCCTTACCTGTGCGGCGTTTGTGGGAGTTATGACTTCGCCTGGCTTCACCGTTGCGTTTGCCGAAGCCACGAAAAGGCATAACCCGGCCAGCATCCCCAGGCTCAGCAATGTCTTCCCCAAAGCATGCTTAACCATCATTTACGACCTCCCTCCGTCTTAGGATTCCAATTCTGGGTCGTGGAACAATTGGGAGTCAAGCATTCGCATCAGATTGTTTTTAAATTCTACATATTGATTTTGGCCGGTCCAAAAAAGCGCGGGGCGGCGCAGCTTTCTCGCTGCACCGCCCCGACGGTCTGCTGAGGGGCGTAAACCCCTGATTTAACTAGCTAGTTCGCTTACGGCGCTGCCTTCACCATCGACTGGGTGGTGAAGAAATCCTTGTCCACCGCGCCCATGTTGATGTACCAGCATTCGCGCTCGGGCGTATTCTGTCCCGGCAAGTAACACATCGTAGCGAAACCCGACTGAACGTCGTAGCGGGCAGCACCCACGATGAACTCGCGCTTGAAGGGGTAAATCGCCACGCGCGCATCGGGCACCGGACGGTCGCGATACGCCGCCCAGTAGATGTTGGTGCGCCACAGCGCGCCCTTCTGATCGTAGCCATCGACGTACGGCTCGAACCACACTTCCGAGTCCATGTACACGACGGTGTCCTTGTCGAGCACGTCGCCCGCCTGGCCGATCGCGCGATTCGGGGTCGCCTCGACTATATAGATATGGCGCATCTCCCAATCCTCGGGGCACGCTGACGCGCCACCGTCGGTCGGGCAGGTCACCTCGGGAGAATGCCGGGCATGCGCCACCGCGAGCATCTCCTTATCGCCCAGGAACTTGTAGTTGTACTCTTCAGTCTTGGGGTTGAAGCCTGAATAATGGTCGGGATCGAAGGTCTGCGCTCCGGTCGCGCTGCTGTTGATCGACTCGTTCAGGCGGCGGACGCGGCGGCTGCCCGGATTCCAATCCCAGGTGTCGTCACCCTGCGTCGGCGAAGCGTAGCGATAACGAATGAGTCCCTGGCCACGCGCTTCCTGCGGCGCGAGCAGAGGATACAACGCGAACAGCCACAGACGGCCGGTCTTCTTGAAGTCCGGATCGATCGGCAGCGGCTCTACTTCAGTGCGGCCCACGAGATCGTAACCCGCGTAGTGGCCGACCTGGATGTCGTTGATCATCTTCTGATCATGACCCGGATTTACGTACTCGATCTGGCAATCGTAAAAGCGCAGATCGTAGTCGTCGGTGCTGATCGGGCGGAACACGTTGTTCCACATGATCTTCTCCGCGACTTGAGGATCGTTGGTGTCGATCAGCGGGAACGGCTGGCCTGCGACGTAACCAACCAGCGAACGATGGTCGTCAGTCAGGCGGACCTGCGACGAATACTTCTCGGTCGCGTCCTTGAACGGAGGCGGCCAATCGACGCGCTCGGACGGCACGATATCCATCTGCATGCCATGCGTCACCATGTAGTAGACGCCCGGCGACACCAGGTTTTTGACCTCCGACGCGTTTTGCGGAGTGATAACCTCACCGGGCTTAACTCCGGCCCGGGCGGTGGCGGCGAGCATGCAAACGCTCATGACGAGCGCGCCGACACCCGTGACTTTCCATGCACTACGGGTAGAACGAAAAAACATCCTTCGGAAACCTCCTGGGTAACTGTTAAACGGCAGGGCTTGCAGATTTGTTCCCTTAGGGCATCACATGGGTTCTCGGGAGACAAGCACAAAAATAACTTTTGCTTCACACAAAGTCAGTGAACATAAATAAAAGTTATGCAAGGAACCGCAATCATTAATGAGCTAAGTGTTCGATTTTACATCGAAAAACTAATACTTCGACGCGGGCATAAGCGGGAGAGAATTAGCTACTCGTAGCGCAGCGCGTCAATCGGATGCAGCAGGCTGGCCTTGCGCGCCGGGTAATAGCCGAAGAAGACTCCCACCGCCGCAGAAAAGATAAAACCGCCCGCCACCGCAACCGGCGAGACCAGCGTCGGCCATTGCGCCAGCGCCGAAATCAGCTTCGACACGAGGATCCCCAGCACTATCCCGGCAAACCCGCCCATCACCGACAGCAGCATCGCCTCGACCAGGAACTGCAGCATGATGTGAATCCGGCGCGCGCCTATAGCCATCCGGATTCCTATCTCGCGCGTGCGCTCGGTCACCGACACCAGCATGATGTTCATGATTCCGATGCCGCCGACCAGCAGCGAGATCGACGCGACCGCCAGCAGCAGCATCGTCATTACCTGCGTCGCGCTCTCCGACGCCGCCGCAATCTCGCTGAGATTGCGCACCGTGAAGTCGTCATCCTGCTTGGCCTGGATATGATGCCGCTCATGCAGCTCGCGGGTGATTTGCGCAACCGCGTTGTCGACCTGGTCGGAGCTGGTCGCCTTGATGTACATCGTATTCACGACGCCGGTGATTTTTGCCGCGGCGCCGTACGCGTTGGTCTCCTCGGTGGTCGAGCTGTAAACCGAGTTGGTGGTCGGCACCGACTGGTAAACGCAGGTAGCGCAGTTGGACGTGGTCGCGGTCGAGACTGCCGCGGGCGCGGGTGTCGACTGCGGCGCCGACACCCCGAGAACTTTGCGCTCGGCAGTGTTGAACGGCACGATTACGACGTCGTCCTGGTCCTGCCCGTAGCTCGACTGTCCCTTGACCGACAGCACGCCGATCACTTTCATCGGGAAATTCTTCACCCGGATAGTCGCGCCGACCGGGTTCTGTCCCTCGCCAAACAGGTTGTCCACGACCGTCTGCCCGAGCAGGCATACCGCGGCGCCGGCCTTTTCTTCCGAGTCGGTGAAAATGCGGCCGATCGACGGCGGCCAATCGCGAATCGAAAAATAGTTCGAGGTCGTGCCCTGGATGTTGGTGCTCCAGTTGCGATTTCCCGAGACCACCTGCGCCACCTGCCGATCCATATACGTGACCAGCGCGACCGGCCCTCCGCCGCGCGCAATCGCGTCGGCGTCGCCGATCGTCAGCGTCGAATTGCTGCCGAGACCGGCGCGTACGCCATTGGCAGTCGTCGCGCCCGGCAACACCACCAGCAGGTTGGTGCCGAGGCTGTTGATTTGCGCTTCCACCGATGATTTCGCGCCGTCGCCCACGGCGACCATCGTGATCACTGCCGCGACGCCGATAAAAATACCCAGCATCGTGAGCGCCGCGCGCAGCTTGTTGCGCCTGATCGCGCGTCCCGCCGCGACCACCGCCATGCTGGCGAAGGTCCACACCTCGTCCACCATCGACGCCGCCTGCTGCGCCTCTGTAGCCGGTGCCGAAGCGGCAGGTTTGCCGACTGCGCCGGCGCGCGCGCCGCTTCCTTCCTTGCGCGTGTCCGAGATGATGACGCCGTCGCGAAACGTCACGGTCCGATCCGCGTACGCCGCCACGTCGGGATCGTGCGTGACCACGATCACCGTAATTCCCTGCTGCCGATTGAGGTTGGTGAGCACGTCCATTATCTCGGCCGAGTTGGTCGAGTCGAGGTTGCCGGTCGGCTCGTCGGCCAGCAGTATCGAGGGGCGATTCACCAGCGCGCGCGCAATTGCGACGCGTTGCTGCTGCCCGCCCGAGAGCTGATTGGGATGGTTCTGCTCGCGGCCGGCCAGTCCGACCAGTTTCACCAGGTCGGCCGCGCGATGCTCCCCGTCGGCGGTCCACGCCGAGTAGAACAGCGGCAGCTCGACGTTCTCGAGCGCCGAGGTTCGCGAGAGCAGGTTGAAATTCTGAAAGACGAAGCCGATTCGCTTGCTGCGGATGGTCGCGAGCTCCGACTCGTTCAGCTGCGCGACGTCTTCGCCCTCGAGGATGTAGCGGCCGCTGGTCGGACGGTCGAGGCATCCCAGCATGTTCATCAGCGTCGATTTGCCCGACCCCGACGCACCCATCACCGCGAGGAACTCGCCGCGCTCAATCGTCAGGTTGACCCCGCGCAGCGCATGCACCTCGATATCGCCAAGCACGTAGGTCTTGGTCATGCCGATGATTTCAATAACGGTGTTCATCTGAACAGCAACGCGCGGCTAGTGCGGCATATGCATCATCCCGCCCATCGGACTGCCGGCGCCGCCGTGCGATCCCGCCGCATGCGCCGTTGTGCTGCGCACTTCGTCCGTCACCACGCGATCGCCTGCCTCGAGGTCGCCGTCGGCGACTTCGACCCAGGTCCCGTCGCTGAGGCCGGTGGTGATAGCGACCGGTGTGACCTTGTGATCCGCCAGCACCCAGACCCGCGTTTGCGCGCCCGGCGCTCCATCAATCGCCGCGGAGTCGGCCGGCGGCTGTCCGGGCGGCGAGAAGCGCAGCGCGTCGATCGGCACCCGGATCACTTTGGGCTTCGACGCCGTGATGACGTTCACATTCGCCGTCATCCCCGGCTTCAGCAGCAACTCGGGATTCTCGACGCTTACGACCACGTCGTAAGTCACGACGTTCTGAACTGTGATCGGCGCCTGCCGAACCTGGCTCACGACGCCGTCGAAGTCGCGGTCGGGGAACGCGTCGACGCGGAACTTCGCCTTCTGTCCTTCCTTGACGTAGCCGATATCGGACTCGCTGACGTTCGAGTCCACCTGCATCTTGGTGAGATCCTTGGCGATCAGGAACAGCGTCGGCGTCTGGAAACTCGCCGCCACCGTCTGTCCGACGTCGACGTTGCGCGAGACCACGGTGCCGTCGACCGGCGACACAATATTGGTGTAGTTGAGGTTGACCTCGGCCGCCTTCACGTTGGCCGTCTGCTGCTGGATGTTGGCCTGATCGAGCTTGACCTGCGCGACATCCTCCTGCCACGCGCTATACGCCGAATCCAGCGTGTCCTTCGAGACCGAGTCGTCCTTGTAGAGAGCGGCATCGCGCTCGTAAGTAACTTTCTTATAGGCGAGGTCGGCCTGGTCCTTGCCGAGTTGCGCTTTCGAGTTCGCCAGCGTCGCCTGCGCGATATCGACCGTAACCTGGTAGGTGCTCGGATCGATTTTCGCGATTAGCTGCCCTTTCGTAACCGCCGCGTTGTAATCCTTGTAAATTGCGATGATCGGTCCCGACACGTAGGTGCCGAGTTGCACCGTAATGACCGGATTGACCGTTCCAGTCGCTGTGACTGAACGAACGATCGGCCCCTCGGTGACCTTGGCGGTGACAATTCTCATCGCCGGCTCGCTATCGGCGTAGTAATACCAGCCGCACACGATGACTAGCGCGGCAATTGCGAGCATCCACGCGGTTTTGCTCATGCTGGACAATTTCATGGGTGATGCTCAATTATTATCCGGTCATTCATACGTTTCCAGTGACTATCGCCTCTTAGACGTAACGCCGCCGCTGAAGTTTCGCTCGAAAGGTGACCGCAATGGCCGAACATCAACCGCCCCCGTTGACGGGAATAAAAGTCGTCGATCTGACGCGCTACCTCGCCGGCCCGTTCTGCACCCAAATCCTCGGCGACTACGGCGCGGAGATCTTGAAAATCGAGCCGGTCGAAAATGCGCGCGGCGAGCTCGGCGGCGACGGCAAGGGTCCTGACAGTTATTTCTTTCTTTCAACCAATCGATCCAAGAAAAGTATCCGCCTCGAGATCAAAACGCCGGCAGGCCGCGAAGTCCTGATGCGGCTTATCGACAGCGCCGACGTGGTGGTCGACAACTTTCGCCCCGGCGTCATGCAGGCGCTCGGTCTCGGTTACGAAACGCTCGCCGCGCGCAACCCGCGTATCATCACATGCTCGATCTCGGGCTTCGGCTCGACCGGCCCGCTGCGCGATTTCCCCGGCTTCGATCAAATCGCGCAGGGGATGTCGGGTCTGATGAGCGTGACGGGCACCGTCGAGAGCGGGCCGACCCGCTCGGGCATCGCCATCTGCGATCTGGTCGGCGGAATTTTCTCGGCGCAGGGAATTCTGCTCGCGCTTGAAGCGCGCCATCGCGACGGCCGCGGCCAGCGGGTCGAGACGTCGCTGCTCGAGTCGATCGTCAGCATCCTGACCTGGTCGGCGGGAATTTATTTCGAGACCGGCAAGACGCCGGGGCCGGCCGGCAACAATCATCCGCTGTCGTCACCGTACGGCGTCTTCAAGGCGTCGGACCGGCCGTTCAACATCGCATGCGGCAGCGAAGCGATGTGGAAAAAGTTCGTCAAGGCGATTGAGCGTCCCGGACTGGCAGACGACGAACGGTTCAAGAGCGCCGGCCGCCGCGTAAAAAATCGCGCCGAGCTCACCGAAGAGATAAATCTCGCGCTCGCATCCAATTCCGCCGAGCACTGGATCGCACTGCTGAATCGGGAAGGCATCCCGGCGGGCCCGATTCTCACGATCGAAGAAATGTTCAAGCATCCGCAGACCGCAGCGCGCGAGATGCTGCTGAAAATGCCGCATCCGGAACTCGGCGAATTTCTGACGACGGGATTAGCCGCCAAGCTCGAATCGACTCCGGGAAAGGTCACAAGGCCGCCGCTGGTAGGCGAGCATACTGATGAAGTGCTAGCCGCCCACGGCTACTCGGCAGATGATCTAAAGCGCCTGCGCACCTCAGGCGTCATCGCGTAATAGCCTCTCCCTATCAGGGAGAGGCCGACGTACGTCCTCGAACGTCGGGTGAGGGTCCAAATATAAAGATGTCCTTCTGCATCTTTTCTGGATTGCCGCGAACATAATCGCTAACGCAAGACAGAATTAAGAATCAGGAATTCGGACCCTCACCCGCCGCGCTGCGGCGGCCTCTCCCTGACAGGGAGAGGCTAGGATGGATCACCGCGCACGAGAGCTTCACCTCGAGCGTCATCGCGTAATAGCCTCTCCCGATCAGGGAGAGGCCGAGTTCGTCCTCGAAGGTCGGGTGAGGGTCCACATATAAAGATGTCCTTCTGCATCTTTTCTGGATTACCGCGAACAGTAATCGCTCATGCAAAGCAGAATTAAGAATCAGGAAATTTGGTCCCTCACCTGCCGCTCGAAGACGAGCGGCAGGCCTCTCCCTCATGGGGCGAGGCAAAGATTCGGATCGACCCTCCACCCCAACCCGTTCTAACAGGGGCGAAGCCCCGCATCTTTTTCTTAATACTAGGGTGCAGGGGTTACCCCTGCCGAAGGAAGTGTGAAACCCACCGCGGGTTTCACATACGATTAGGTTCTTCGCGCGAGTGCGTTGGGATTTGCGATCCTGATCGGCGTGCCGTTTGCGAACGCCAGGACTGCTTCAACGGTGTCTGCGTAAAACGCGGTGAGGGCCTCGCGGGTCACGTATCCGAGATGGGGCGTGACGGTGACGTTGTCCATCGTGCGAAACGGATGGTCGGGCGGGGGCGGCTCTTGATCGAAGACGTCGAGGCCGGCGCCCGCGATTCGACCTTCGCGCAGTGCGGTGATCAGATCGTTCTCGACGACGATCGGTCCGCGCGACGTGTTGATCAGATACGAGTCGCGTTTCATCAGCGCGAGCTCGCGCGCGGTGACGAGGCCGTGAGTGCGATCGCTGAGACGCACGTGAATCGAGACAATATCGGAAAGGCGGAACAGGTCGTCCTTGATGACGCGCTTTGCCCCGACCGACTTCGCCGTTTCGTCGGTCAGGTTCTGACTCCATGCGATCACCGGCATCCCGAACGCGCGCGCATATTCCGCCATCCGCAAGCCGATGCGCCCGAGGCCCAGAAGGCCGAGCGTGCGCCCGAAGAGATTCACTCCAACGGTTTGCTGCCATGCGCCCTCGTGCATCCGGCGGCCTTCGAGGCTCATATGGCGCACGGTCGCGATCATCAATCCCCAGGTCAGCTCCGGTGTCGCGTGGACCATGTTGGCGAAAAGCGGATTCGTGAAATTTGAATGCGAGACGATCACGCCGTGATCGGTCGCGGCCGCCATGTCGAGATTGGGCAGCGACATTCCAATGATTGTCACCAGCTTGAGATTAGGCAGCCGCTCGAACAGGCTGCGCGGCAAGCTCATCCGCTCGCGAACGGTGCAGAGCACGTCGAAGGGACGAAGCGCGGTGGCGGCCTCGTGTTCCGTGAGATGGCGATCGAAGACGGTTATGTCGGCCTTGCCGTCGAGCACCGACCAGTCGGCGAGCTCGAGCGCAACCTTGGCGTAGTCGTCGAGAATTGCGACCTTGATACTCATTTCAATTCCCCGCGCGCCCGACTCACTCCTTCTCGAAAGCGCCCTGCAGGCCCGGCTGCCCTTCCGCCATCAGCTCCTCGCCGCTGACCCAGTCGTTATTTTGCGGCAATCCCTTGGACACGAACTGAATTTGTCCGTCGTCGTGGATCTGAAGCGAGAGCGCACCGTTGTAAGAAACGCCGTCGTTGAGAGTGGTGGTCATCGACGCGGTGCCGGAGCCATCGTGCTCAATCTGGTAAGTGCCGCGGATAGCGGCAGGAACGCCCAGGAATGTTTCCGTGCCGGACAGGTTGCCATGGCCGTCGAACACGACTTCGCCTTCGCCGATCGCCGGACCGCCGCCGTAGTTGACGAGTGGCTTGGCGGTCGAGCTCAGCCGGTACTTCCCGCTAAGGCTCGAGTTGGAATAGACGGGAGCTTCGGGCCGCGCCCCAAGCGCGCATCCAGCGAGACATGCAAGCAGAGCTAAGGGCCACAGTTTCATTTTCTTAATACTGGGTGCAGGGGTCACCCCTGCCGAAGGAAGCGTGAAACCCACCGCGGGTTTCACATTAAATCAAGTTCTATAGACCCTTCAAAAACTCGATCAGTATCTCATTGATCTCCTTCGGCCGCTCCTGCTGTATCCAATGGCCGGCGCCGGGGATGATCACTTTCTTTTTCAGATTCGGAGTAGCCGCGCCAACCCTATCGTATGCGCCCGGGTTCATCTTGCCGACCACGTCATGCTCACCGGCGGCGAACACTGCGGGCTGGCGCAGCTGGGCGCCGTCGAGGAACGGCGTGAGCTCCCAGTTGCGATCGAAATTGCGATACCAGTTGATGCCGCCGCGAAAGCCGGTGCGCTTGAACTCGGCGGCAAAGAAATCCAGGTCGGCGTCGGTCAGCCATGGCGGCAGCTTGTCCGGCATCGTGCCCGTCTCGATAAACTTTTTCGTCTTGGGGAACATGAAAGCGAACTGACCGCCGCTCGGCGCATCGCCGGAACCGGAGTAGAGCACTCGCGCCATCGTCGCGCGCGGATCGGCGTCGAGTTCCTTTTCGACCTTGCCCGGCTCCTGGAAATAGAGCTGATAAAAATGCTGGTCACCGGCGAGCGCCTTCATCGCGTCGCTCGGACGCATCGGAGTGCGCGGAAAATACGGAACGCTCAGCAGCGCGATCGCGCGAAAGATGTCGGGACGGAGCAGCGCCGAATACCATGCCACCGGTGCGCCCCAATCGTGGCCGGAGATCACCGCCGATTCGACGCCGAGGCTGTTGACCAGCCCGACGATATCGCCGACGAGGTTCAGGATGTTGTACGACTCGATCGCGGCGGGCGCGTCGGTCTGCCCGTAGCCGCGCTGGTCGGGCGCGACGACGCGAAAGCCTGCCGCCGCGAGCGCGGGAATCTGATGCCGCCACGAGTACCACGACTCGGGCCATCCGTGGCAGAGCACGATCAGCGGACCCGCACCCTGCTCGACGTAATGCATCCGGATGCCATTGGTCTCGACGAATTTGTGCTGAAGTTCCGACATCGAAAAACTTCCTGCCCGGGGCGCGGGCTACGAATGCTTGAGCTTTTTGATTTCCTCGGCCATCTCGGGCACTGCTTTGAACAGATCGGCGACCAGGCCGTAGTCGGCGACCGCGAAAATCGGCGCCTCTTCATCCTTGTTGATCGCGCAGATGACCTTCGAGTCTTTCATCCCGGCCAGATGCTGAATCGCGCCTGAAATTCCGACTGCGATGTAGAGTTCCGGCGCGACGACCTTGCCCGTCTGCCCGACTTGCAGATCATTCGGCACGAAGCCCGCATCGACCGCCGCGCGCGACGCGCCCATCGCCGCGCCCATCTCGTCGACCAGCGGCTCGAGCACGGTCTTGAAGTTTTCGCCCGACTTGAGGCCGCGGCCGCCCGACACGATTATCCGCGCCTCGGTCAGTTGCGGGCGATCGCTCTTGGTCGCGTTGAACGAAACGAATTCCATCTTGAGCGCGCCCGCGTCGATCTCGGCGTCCTGCTTTTCGACCGGCGCAGCGGCGTCGCCCGGCTTGGCGGCGTCGAACGCGGTGCCGCGCACGGTCAGCACTTTGATTGGACCGTCGAGCTCGACCGTCGCCATCACGTTGCCGGCGTAGGTCGGGCGCACGAAAGTATGGTCGTCGCCGATCGAGGTGATTTCCGATGCCATCGGAGCGTCGAGGCGCGCGGCCAGCCGCGGAAACAGGTCTTTGCCGATCGCAGTTGCGGTCGCGAGAACGAATTCCGCGTTTTCCTTTTTCGCCAGCGCGGCGAATGCTTGCGCATGCGCGTCGGCGAGATAATTTTTCAGCGCCGGATGCGCCAGTGCGATCACTTTGGCGACGCCGTATTTTGCGATCTCTCCCGCCGCCGACTCGGGCGCGTCGCCCGCGACCACCGCGATAGCCTTGCCGCCGCGCTTTTTCGCCAGCTCGACGCCCGCGTGAACGGCGACCAGCGTGGTCTTGGGGAAATGTCCCCCCTGATGCTCCGCGAAAATCAGAACGTCACCCATTTCAATTCACTCCGCGTTCGCGATTCTAAGTGTCGTAATCAGATAACTTTGGCTTCGGTGTGCAGGACCGTGACCAGCTCCTGCACCGACGCGACTTTGCGCCCGGCCTGGCGCTTGGGCGGCGCGGCCATCGTCTTTATCTTCAGCTTGGGAGCGAGATTGACGCCGAGGCTCTCGGCCGGCACTTCCTTCAGCTCCTTCTTGCGCGCCTTCATGATTCCCGGCAGCGAGGCGTAGCGCGGCTCGTTGAGGCGCAGGTCGGTGGTGATAACGGCCGGGAGCTTGAACGCGATCGTCTCGAGGCCGCCGTCGACTTCGCGCACGACCGAGGTCTTGTCGGCGCCTATTTCGACCTTCGACGCGAACGTCGCCTGCGGCCATCCGAGCATCTCGGCCAGCATCTGCCCGACCTGGTTGGAGTCGTCGTCGATCGCCTGCTTGCCCAATATAATGAGGTCGGGCTTCTCGTCGCCGGCGATTTTCGCGAGGATTCGCGCGATCGCGAGCGAGTCGGGCGGGGTGTCGGTCTTGACCAGGATTGCGCGGTCGGCGCCCATCGCGAGCCCGGTGCGCAACTGCTCCTGCCAGGTCGATTGCCCGACCGTGACGAGCACGACCTCGCCGGTCTGTTTCTCCTTGATCCGCAACGCCTCTTCGATCGCGATTTCGCAAAACGGGTTGATGACCCATTTCACGTTGTCGGTGGCGATACCGGTGCCGTCGGGCAGCACGCGGATAGTGGTGGCGGGATCGGGGACTCGCTTGATTGGTACCAGGATTTTCAAAGCCTTATAACTCCACGCATTGGTTCATGCATCGATAGGTCTGGAACAGACGAAGTTGCCCAGGGAATAGAGCCGATAAACGCAAAATTTCTAACAGCGGCCCGCCAGTCAGTCAAACCATACTAATGGCGAGGTTACGGTGCAAAGGCTGGCGAGCGGTAGGCTGCGCGGCTGGCTGATTCTTGTTGTCGTTATCGTGCGAGTCGGAATCTCGGAAAATTTGGTCCCTCACCCGCCGCGCGCGGACGCGCGTCGGCCTCTCCCCTCGTGGGGCGAGGCAATTCAGGACGAGGCCGCTTCAACCAAGCCAAACTCTTCCCACCAGAAAAGTTCCTAACAGGGACGGAGTCCCGCATCTTAATACTGGGTGCAGGGGTCACCCCTGCCCAGGGAGGTGCGGAACCCACGGCGGGTTCCGCGTACAATCGTCGATCGTGCGCGACGCGCTCGCCTCGTGCTTATTCGTTGTAGCCGAGGCGGTGTGACAGTTCGCGGCCGGCGTCGAGCAGGCTTGGTGCGATTTCCGCGGTGATTCGCTCTGGCCCGATGCGATAGCTGGGGCCGGCGACTGCCACTGAGCCGACGACCGAGCGCGTGTAGTCGCGAATCGGCACTGCGACCGACGAGACTTCTTCGATGAACTCGCCGGAGTCGGTCGCGTAGCCGTCGCGCGCGACTGCTTCGAGCTGCGCCAGCAGGGTTGCGCGATCAATGATCGTGCGATCGGTGAATCGTTTCAGCGATTCGGGCAGCGCGGATTTGAGCTGCTCCTCGGCGTCGAAGGCGAGATGCGCTTTGCCGGCCGCGGTACAGTAAAGCGGCAGCGTGATACCGATCGGCGGCGTGATACGCACGGCGCGATCTTCGGCCTCGGCTGCTTCGAGCGGGACGACGCCGTCGCGCCGCACGATTGCGACGTACGCGCTCTCGCGGCATTTGCGCGCGACGTCGGCGAGGATAGGGCGCGCTTGCCTCACGAGGCCCATATGATGGATGTAACGGCGACCGAGGTGCAGGCACTTGATGCCGAGGCGATAATTTTCGGTGGCTTTGTTTTGCTCGATATAACCGCGCGCTTCGAGCGTCGCGAGCAGGCGGAAGACGTTGTTCTTATGCAGCTTGAGCCGCTTGGAAAGTTCCGTAACGCCGAGTTCATCGACCTCGCCGAAGAATTGTTCGAGCACGTCGAGCGCATGCGCGACGGATTGGATGACGTAGTTTGTTTTATCGCGTCGGACCATCGTGTTTTCGACTGCCACGCTCGCGGTTCACAAGACCTTTGTAGCGCGGTATGTAAAAGTGTTTTACTTTAAGTGACGCGCCGGAACTCTGTCAACGATGCTTCGAATATTCCTCCTAATTTTCACTAAGTAGCTGATATTTAAAGATAAATTCAATCTATCAACAGGCGCTCAAAACAGGTTTTCAGCATGCCCAAGCAGCTTCCCGCGGATTTCTTCAGACGCGTC
This sequence comes from uncultured delta proteobacterium, assembly GCA_963747845.1. Lineage (GTDB taxonomy): Bacteria > Desulfobacterota > Binatia > Binatales > Binataceae > Binatus. The sequence continues at coordinate 116,414 of CAVVGR010000008.1, read as the reverse complement.
GATGACGACGATGATGAGGTATTTTACTCGGTCCCGCGGCTCGTCACGCATATCGACGACGGTGCGATCGCGAAGGTCGGCGAGATCTACGCGCAGTTGCTGCCGCAAGGCGGCGCGATCCTCGATCTGATGAGCAGTTGGCGATCGCATTTGCCGGCGCACATCCGGCCGTCGCGAGTCGTCGGCCTCGGGATGAATCGCTCGGAGATGGAAAACAATCCCGCGCTCACCGAAATCGTCATCCACAATCTCAATCGCGAGCCGCGGCTGCCGTTCGCCGATGACGAGTTCGACGGCGCGGTCGTCACGGTCTCGGTGCAATACATGACGCGGCCGATCGAGACGTTCGCCGAGGTCGCGCGCGTGCTCAAGCCGGGCGCGCCGTTCATCGCGACGTTTTCCAACCGCATGTTCCCGACCAAGGCGGTCGCCATTTGGCAGCATCTCGACGACTACGACCACGGCAAGCTGGTCGGCAGCTACTTTATGGAGAGCGGCGCGTTTGAGAATATAGATTTCATCGACCGCAGCGCGCCGACCACGCCGCCGTCGGACCCGATTTGGGCGGTGGTGGGATATAAACCGCGCGAGGGACAAAGTTGATCAAGAATCGCGGCATGCGTCATCTGGCGCTGAAGGTCTCCAACGTCGAGCGCGCGAAAGATTTCTATGTTCGCGTGTTCGGGATGAAGCTCGTGTGGCAGCCCGACGCCGACAACGCGTACCTCAGCTCCGGATGCGACAACCTCGCGTTGCATCGTGGCGATCACGGCGGCGACGCGCAGCGGCTCGACCATCTCGGGTTCATCGTGCCGACGATCGCCGACGTCGAGGAAGGATATGCGTGGGCGAGGAGCGCCGGCGTCGAGATAGTGCACGAGCTCAAGCATCATCGCGACGGCTCGGTGTCGTTTTACATTCGCGATCCCGACGGTAACGTGATCCAGGCGCTCTACGAACCGGCGATCAGTCCGCAGTCTTTCTCGTAACTATCGAACGCAACAGGCAGAAGGCGCGCGACGGCGCGCGGGAGAAACCGCATGATGCTCAAAGGGCGCGCGACGGCCGAGGCTACGGCAGCATACGCGAGCCGCTTCCCGGATCTGCCGGGAAACTTCCGGCCTGCGCTCGGGATGTCGGTTTCGTCGATCGGAATCGGCACCTACCTCGGCGAGCCCGACGACGAGACCGACGGCGAGTACGAAGCGGCGATCAAGGCGAGCCTGCGCGGCGGGATCAACCTGATCGACACGGCGGTGAACTATCGCTTCCAGCGCAGCGAGCGGAATATCGGCAAGTCACTCGGCGAGCTGGTTGCGGCGGGCGAGATCGAACGCGATCAAGTCGTCGTTGCGACCAAGGGCGGTTACATCACGTTCGACGGCGGTGTGCCGGCCAATCCGCGCGCGTGGTTCGAAGAGCATTACGTGCAGACGGGAATCGTCGCGCCGGCCGATCTGGTCGACGGCTCGCATTGCATGACGCCGAAGTATATCGCGACGATGCTCGAATTGTCGCGCCGCAATCTCAATCTCGAGACGATCGACATCTACTATATTCACAATCCCGAGACGCAGCTCGAAGCGATCGATCGCAAGGAGTTCCTCGCGCGAATCAAAACGATCTTCGAATTTCTCGAAGGCGCGGTGGCCGACGGAAAGATCGGCGTGTACGGCACCGCGACCTGGAACGGTTTTCGGGCGCAGCAAACCGAGCGCGGATGGCTCTCGCTCGACGAGCTGATGCGAACCGCGCGCGAGGTCGCTGGCGACGCGCATCATTTTCGCGCGATCCAGTTGCCGTACAACCTCGCGATGCCCGAGGCGGTCACGCGCTCGAATCAATTCGTGCACGCCGGCAAGGCGACCACGCTCGCGGCGGCGAAGGCGTTCGGCCTTGCGGTCTCGGCCAGCGCCTCGCTGCTGCAGGGCCAGCTATCGCGCGGGCTGCCGCCGATAGTCGCCAATGCTTTCAGCGGCTTCGCGACCGACGCGCAACGCTCGATTCAGTTCGTGCGCTCGACGCCGGGCGTCGATGTGGCGCTGGTCGGAATGAAGTCGGTCGATCACGTCACAGACACACTCGCGACCGCGCGCAAGCCGCCAGCCACCGTCGAGGAGCTGATGCGCCTGTTCCAGCAAGGCGAAGAGCCGTAGAGAGACTTAATTGAATGCGGAACCCGCCGTGGGTTCCGCACCTCCCTGGGCAGGGGTGACCCCTGCACCCAGTATTAATAAGAGCTGCGTTCAGAACAGGTTGTCGAGGCGGAACGAATAGCCGATGCCGAAGAAGTGATCGACGGTGTTGCGGTTGAGTCCGAAGCCCGCCTGGAAGTCTAGCTGCTGAGTATTGGTGAAACGCCACTGGCCGAGCGTGTCCAGCACGTGCATCGGCTGTTGATGGCTGTACATTCCACCGTACTCGATTGCCATGTTGGTGGAGCTGCCCAGTTTTCTCCCAAGCGAAATCGCCGGTCCAAAGGTCGGATTTCTTTCCGACTCGCTCGGGAACCAGGACAGAGTGAACGTCCCGCTCGCTGACCATCCCCTGCCAATCCGGTAGGACCACGGCGCCTGGATATAGGGTTGATAGCCGTGGCCCGAGATTTTGCTCGAGCCGCTCGGAAAACCCAGGCCCGCCGTCGCCGACAGGTGGATGCCGGTCGGCATTGGCAGCTCGCGCTTGAACGAGACCACGACGTCGGAAAAGCCCGACGGCTGCGAGTCGTTGAGGCCGCCGGTGTAACTCGGCACGTCGATCAGGAACTCGCTGCATTGCGCGACGCCGACACGCAGCCTGGTTTCACTTCCGGTCAGAAAATTCGACCCGTGCGCCGCCATCCAGTCGCTGCCGTTCTCGGCCTGGAAACTTCCGCGAGGAACTGCAGTTGCGGAATTGGTGACGCCGGGACGGTCAGTGTCGATAGCGCTGGAAGCAGTAGGGCAGCTTGCCGCCATGAGCGGATTCGCGGCAACGAGCAATAACGCAATGCCGAAGAGCGCCGACGAAATAACGGAGCGGAGAGATTTTGAGACTGAAGTTTTTGGCATACCCGAGCCGGAAGGCTGGTATGTCGATCTCCCTGACGCCGGGTTCGTGTCAATCCCAACAAGCTATCTCCATTCAGTTGGTGCGGTCAGCTTGCGCGGCCGAACTCGAAGCGCCGACGCCATGATCGTAGACGAGTTCACCGCCGGTCTTGCCCTGGTAGAGCAGCGCGCCTGCCGCGATCAGCGCAGCGACCAGGAAGGCGGCGCGGGTGCGTTCAAGCCGTCTCGATAACTCGAGCATCACGCGCCAGACGGCCAGCACCAGGAACGCGTACATCAGGTACTGCCCGAGCACCGCATGCGACAGGTAAGCATGCGCGCCGTCCGAGGATGACAGAATCTGCTGCGCGGCGGGCGACATCGTGTCCCACAGCCGGTCGGCTTCCGCGTCTCCGCTGAAGTACGAAAGCACGCTGGCCGCCGCGCCGCCGATCATCAGTATAAGTGAGGTGCTACGCAACCTGCCGCTCGCAGTTGAGAGCACACCGGCCCGGCCGCGCGAGAGCAGGATCGCCGCGGCGGCGAGGAGTTCCGCGGCGATCCCGAAGGTCAGCAGCGCGATCGTGAAGTGATCGACGATCGGATGCAGATGATAGGTGCTGACCAGTTGAGCGAACACACTACTCGACCACCGTGATTTTCATATTCATCCCGCCGTGGCCGGTGCCGCAGTAGTGGTCGCAGATGACGGTGAAGTCGCCGGTCGTGTCGGGGGTGACGGCGACGTCGGTGGTCTTGCCGACCGCGATGTCGGTATCGAATTTGAGCGGCTTCGACATGAAGCCGTGCACGCGATCGGCAGTGGTCAGCCGCAGGATCACGGGCTCGCCTTTCTTGAGCGTGATCTCGTTCGGCGTGAACTCGAATTTCTTCGCCGTGATTTCGATCACTTTCGGGTTGTCATTCGCGCGCGTGAGATCGATCATCGCCGGCACCGCCACCAGGCCGATTTCGCATACGCCCGCGAGCAGGATCGTACCGACGATTTTGTTGATAGTTGAGGTTTTCATCTTCATTCATCCTGCGCGTCTGCGCTTCCGTGTTTGAGCATCTGATCCATTCCGACCGTGCCCGAGAACTCGGCCGTTGCGAGCGCGACTTCCTCGAGCTGCAAATCGTTGCCGCTGGCGTCGCCGTTGACGCGCCGGATTCCCAAGTCCTTGAACGGCTGCGCCTTGTCGAACGGCATCGGCTTTTTCACTTTGGCGGTCGCAGGATCCGGGAATGCGAAGATCAGCGATCGCGCCGCGTACATTTTCGTGGTGCCGTCCTGGTGAAAATTCTCGCGATGGATATGGCCGTAGAGCACGGTCACGTTCTCGTACGGCGCGAGCGCGTTCATCACGTCGTCGCCGTCGTTGGTTGACCAATCCCATTCGGGCTTGAGGTCGAACAGCGGCCGATGGGTGAACACTATTATCGGCGCGGTTTTCGGAAAGCGCGCGAGGTCGGCCTTCATCCAGGCGATCTGCGCGGCTCCTACCACCGGCCGTCCGGCGGAGACGTTGTCGAGCGCGATGAAATGGACGCCGCGATGGTCGAATGAGTAATGCGTCGGGCCCATGAACTCGCGGAACATGTCGCCGCCGTCGAGCCCGGCGTCATTCTCGCCCGGCACTACCTTTAACTGCGCGCCGCCGATTCTGCTGGAGATTTCCTTGAACAGCTTGAACCGTTTGGCGTGCTCGTCGGGCGAGTCGGCGTCATGGGTCAGGTCGCCGGTGACTATCACCAGCTCGGGGCGATTTTTCAGCCCATTGATGGTGGCGACGGCGCTCTCGAACGCCTTGGTGCCGAGCGGGTCAGGGGGTCCGTTGAATCCGACGTGCGTGTCGCTCAACTGCATGAACGAGAACGGCGCCGGAGCTTCGCCGTTGAGCTCGGCGAGAGTACGCACCATTCCCTCGGCGCCGGCTTTGCGGGTCAGCCCGGGGAATACGGTGTAGAGCGCGCCGATGCTGAGGGCGGTGCCCGTGACGCGCAGGAACGATCGACGATCAAATTTTGTTTCCATCCAGAATCACCTCGCGCTGATGTGCGCTTTCACCGAACAAGACTCGGCCGGTGAGCGGAAATTCCCGCGATTGTGGCCGCGAAGGAGTCGGGAATAAAATTGCCGCGCCCGCGGTCTGTTACCCAAGGGAGAGTGCGGGCGGAAGCAACGCTATTGCCGGACGAAAGCAAAGCCGTCGATTTCGACCGCACATTCCTGCCGCATATGGATGCTGCGTATAACCTCGCGCGATGGCTGGTGCGTGACGATCACGACGCCCAGGACGTGGTGCAGGAAGCCTATCTGCGCGCGTTCAGGTTCGTGGGAGGATTTCGCGGCGGCGATCCGCGCGCCTGGATTCTCGCGATCGTGCGCAACACGGCGTTCACCTGGCTCAAGCGCAACCGCGGGTCCGACGCGCCCACCGAATTCGACGAGAAGCTTCACGGCGGTTCGAGCGAGGACAGCGGACTCGAGGCCGAGGCGGTTCGCAAGGCCGACGGCGCGATGATTCGCGCGGCGCTCGACGATCTGGCGGACGAGTTTCGCGAGGTGATCGTGATGCGGGATATCGAGGGACTTTCGTACAAGGAAATCGCCGAGGCGGCTGACGTGCCGATCGGCACCGTGATGTCGCGGCTGGCGCGCGGCCGCTCCAAGCTCGCACGTAGTCTCCAGGAAAAAATGCGAACCAAGGCGAACCGGCACTAGAAATGAACTGCGACGACGCGCGAATACTGATGCATGGGCATCTCGACGGCGAGCTCGACCTTGCCGCCGACCTGGAGATTCAGCGCCATCTCGAGGAATGCCCGCGATGCGCGAGCGAATACGCAGCTCTGCTCGCGATGCGCACGCGGCTCAAGGACGACGAGTTTCGCTTCGAGGCGCCGGCTGCGTTGAAGGAGAAAATTCGCCGCGCGCTGCCGACGCCTGCGCCCGCGCGGTCCGGCGGTTACCCGTCGCGGCGGGGAGCATGGATGCCGCGCGTTGCCCGCTTCGCCGTGCCGCTCGCGGTTGGCGCGGTGCTCGCGCTGGCGATAGCGCCGCGCACGATCGGCCCCTCAATCGACCAACAGCTGGCAGGTGAAGTGGTCGCGAGCCACGTCCGCTCGCTGATGGCGACGCATCTGATGGACGTCGCTTCGACCGATCAGCACACGGTCAAGCCGTGGTTCAACGGCAAACTGGATTTCTCGCCGCCCGTGACCGATTTCAAGAACGACGGTTTTCCGCTGGTGGGCGGCAGGCTTGACTATATCAACGGCCGGCCGGTCGCGGCGCTCGTCTATCAGCATGGCAAGCACGTCATCAACGTTTTCATGTGGCCGTCCACCGGCGCCACGACCAGCGCGATGAGAATCGAGACGGAGCATGGATATAACGTCGAGCAACTGACGACGGCCGGGATGAACTGCTGGGTGGTGTCGGATTTGAATCAGCAGGAGCTAGAGAAGTTCGCCGGGCTGATCGGCGGCAAGGGATAGGCGCGGATTTCGCACCGCAAAGCGGCGGATAACTCAAGCATTCGTGGGTTGCTAAGGTGGGGCGCGACTGAAACAATGCATCGGTTGCCGTCCCGGACCGGGAGGGCCTCCACCTGCCGATGCGCCGCGTCGAGACATTCTTCATCATCATTGCGATCGCGTTCTACGCCTGGTTCCTGACGCATTACGGGCCGCACCAGGTGATCGGCTATGTGCGGATGGCGGGATGGGGCCTGGCGGTGACGATTTCGCTCGAGGCGCTCTCCCGAATCGCGAACACTCTCGGCTGGCGGGTCACGATCGAGGACTATCCGCCGTCGCTCAGGTTCATCGAGTTGTTCGCGGCGCGAATTGGCGGCGAGGCGATCGACTACGTGACGCCGTCGGCGCAGCTCGGCGGGCAATTCGTGATGGCGGCGGATGTGCGCGAGAAATTGCGCATGCCGATAGGACTAGCGACGGTCGTTGTCGCGTCGCTGGCCGAGGCGATCGGGCAAATCGTGTTCATGTCGGTAGCGCTGGTGATCTCGCTGCGCCTGATACCGGTGTCGGCGAACATCTACTGGTCGATAGTCGGCGGGTTTGCGCTGGCGGTGGCGCTGGCGGGCGGCTTCTTCTTCGTGCAGATGAAGCAGCCTTTCTCGCATCTGTGGCGCGCCGCGGCCAAGCTGGATATCAAGCGAATCAACACCGAGGAAATCCGTGAGTCCGCCGCCGAGGCCGACACGGTCCTGATCGATTTCTACGGGCGGCATCGCGTCCGCCTCATCGCGTCATGCCTGTGCTATGCGGCCGCATGGAGTTTCGGGCCGCTCGAAATTTATATCCTGCTGAAGCTGCTGCATCAGCCGGCGTCGATGCAGATAGCACTGCTGGTCGAGGCGGTTGGCCTGCTGATCGAGCGCGCGACCTTCGTGATTCCAGCCAAGCTGGTGAGCCAGGAGGGCGGCAAGGCGCTGATTCTCGGGATGCTTGGTTATCCGCCGGGGATCGGCTTCGTGGTGGGGTTTCTACGCCGAATCAAGGAAATGGTATGGGTGTTGTTCGGGCTGTTGGCCCTGATGATACATAGGATGGTCGTGCAGCAACGCGGCGAGACCACGGCCGCAACCACCGCGCGCGACTCCGTAATGAAAATGCAACGAGCACAAGGAGAGCAATCGCTATGAGGAAATTAACCGCCCTGGTTGCGGCCACGACGCTGGCATTGAGCGCGCTGCCCGCGGCCGCCGGGGTCGTCATCACGCAGAAGCAGCACGTGACCAGCGGGACCAACTCCCGCGACTCGGAACAGACCGTTTCAGTGGAAGGCAACAAGCAGAAGATGGTGACCGAGCGGCACACGATCATCACCGACCTCGACGGTGGTAAGATGTACGTGCTCGATCCCAAGACCAAGACCTACTTCCAGCTCGACTTTCCGCCCAAGGGCCAGATGGCGGCGATGATGGCGGCGAGCACCAACGCGGCGATGAATTTCAAGAGTGCCGGCACCACGCGCGAAATCGCCGGCTACAAGTGCACCGACTACAACGGCGGCGGGCACATGATGGCGGGCGACTATACGGTCAAGGAATGCTTCTCGACCAGCGCGCCCGGCGCCGATGAGTTTGCCGCGTTCGAGAAAAATATGGCGGACAAGCTCAAGGCTTCAGGCGCTCCCACGGCCAGCGGCGAGATCCCCGGCGGCGTGCCGCTCGCGCTGGACTCGTCGATGAAGATGGGCAAGATCAACATTCCCGGGATGCCGCCGGAGCAGGCAGAAAAAATTAATGAAATGATGGCGAAGCGCCCGCCAGTTCTGACCAGCACACTGGTCGAAAAGATCGAGACGAAGAAACTGGCGGACGCGGATTTTGCAATTCCCGCGGATTTCACCAAGAGAGACCTGCCGAAGCCGGGCATGATGAAGATGGGACAGCCGCCGATGAAGGCAATTCCAGCACCGGCCGCAGGCGCATCACCGGCGCAATAGAGCGCTGAACTCAACTCGCGCGCGTCTAAAAAAAGAGCGGGGTCCCTTGCTGGGGCCCCGCTCGTCGTTTCAGTCTGACGCGAAAGAAACTACATCGATGACGATGCCGACGCGGACGCTTCCTGCTTGGGCGCGTTGAGCGCGGCGCATGAGTCCCAGATCCACTTCGCCGTCGAAAGCTCGTCTTCGGCGAACAGCCGCAGCGCTTCCTTGGTCGAGAGGTCTTCCTTCAACAATCCGGCGAACTCGCAAATCGGCTTGATCGCATCCTCGGGCTTGCCGACCTGCTTGGTGAAGTTCAGCAGCTTCTCGTTGTCGGGAATCGAGGGATTGCCGAGGTAGGCGGTGAACTTGCGTCCTTCCTCGGTGGTCGTCGCGCGCGCTTCGCCGCCGAGTTCGGCCAGGCGCTGCGCGAAAATGCGCGAATGATAGGCCTCGCGCTCAGCGACGATGCGAATGCCGGTGCGGATGCAGTCTGTGGTGCAGACTTCCGCCCACGCCGCGAATGCTTCGCCGCCGTTGGCCTCGCCCGCGCGAACCTTGTCCAGGAAGCTGACGACGGCTGCGCGTTCGGATTTGTAATCGCGGCCGAAGGCCTTGAAGCCTGCGCCGTTGCCGTTGCCATTGGTCGTGCGTGCCGGCCTCGAGCCATGCCATTTCGCCTTCGAAGGTCGACTGGGAAATAATTCCGCTGCGGTAGGCTCTCAGCAGTTGTTTGAATTCAAAATCGCGGCTCATCGGGCGTTCCTCCATTTTGGTTGTACCGTTCTCAATTAAACGAGCGTTCAGTTATCGGGATCGAGAGCATAAGGCGGCGTCCGCGGGCTTGTCAATTGCGGAATTATTACTTCGATTCGGCTGGCTTCGAATCCATCGTTGCCGCATGATTCCCGCAGCCGCAGCGCGGTTCGCGGAGGACACGAAAATGAGCGAAATCAAGCATAGCTTCGTCAAAACCAACGGCATCAGGATGCACGTGGCTGAAACCGGCGATGGCGTTCCGGTCGTTCTGTGCCACGGGTTTCCCGAGCTGTGGTACTCGTGGCGGCATCAGATGAAAGCGCTGGCTGAGGCGGGCTTTCGCGCTATCGCGCCCGACCAGCGCGGCTACGGCGAGACCGACGCGCCCGAGCCAGTCGAGGCGTACACGCAGCGCAAGCTGGTCGGCGATATCGTCGGCATGCTCGACGCGCTCGGCATCGGCAAGTGCGTGATCGTCGGTCACGACTGGGGCGGCATGGTCGCGTGGAACACGGCGTTGATGGCGCGTGACAGCGTCGAGCGGGTCGTCGGCATCAACACGCCGTTTTTCCCGCGCGCGCCGATCAAGCCGACCGACGCGATGCGCGCGATTGCGGCGGGCGGCTTCCATTATATTCTCTACTTCCAGACTCCGGGCGTGGCGGAAGCGGAGCTCGAACGCGACGTGTCCCGATCGCTGCGCGGCTTCTACCAGGACCCGCCGGAAATCGATCCGGCCGAGATTCGCAAGACTCCATCTGGTGTGTTTGGACGGCCCGGCGGCGGACTGCTCGATCGATTCCCGGATCGGCCGCACGGAAAATTTCTCACCGACAAAGACTTCGAGGTCTTCGTGAACGCCTACAAGAAGAGCGGCTTTCGCGGCGGCCTGAACTGGTACCGATGCATGGATCGGAGCTGGGAAGAGAGCGCCGGTCAGACCGATCGCATCGAGCAGCCCGCGCTGATGATCACCGCGGAGCTCGACGTCGTGCTGCGGCCGGAGATGGCGGAAGGGATGAAGACCTGGGTGCCCAACCTGCGCAAGACCGTGCTGGTCAAGGGCTCGGGGCATTGGACGCAGCAGGAGAAGCCGGCCGAGGTGAACGCGGCGCTGCTCGATTTTCTGTCGGATATGAAGAAGTAGCGGCTATTCCAGCGGCGGCGGAGAAATGCGATCGCCGTTTTTGAGAATCAGGTACTGACGATCGGGCGCGTCGCACGTCGTGTCGGTCTGCACGATTCGCGCGCCGTCGGGCGCGTACTGCAGGATGTACGATTTGCGCACGCCGTCGGTGACGTTGGGGCCGGTGCGATGCGGCATCAGCGAGGAAAACACGACGACGCCTCCCGCGCGCACCGGCACCGCGAGCGCCTCGGGACCGTCCTGCTCGCGGCATACAAATCCGAGCTTCGACGCGCGATGCGCGAGCGTCCCGCGCAGATGACCGCCGGGAATCACCCACGGGCAGCCGTTGTCGAGCGTCGCGTCGTTAAGCGCGACCCAGCAGGTGAGGTACGCCTGCGGCTCGATGTAGGTGTAGCCGTTGTCCTGATGCCACGGGAACGGCTTCGGATACTCGGGCTTCTTGTACACGGCTTGATCCCAGTACAGGCGCACGTCGGGACCGATGAGGTCGTGGCAGAGATCCTGGAAGACGCGGCTCGCCGAGAACTCGCGCAACACGCTCGAGAGCTTGACGAGATGCACGGTGAAGGTGATTCCGTCAGCCTTCGCGATACCCATCCGGCCGTCGGGCAGCGAGCGCAGGAACTCCTCGGCGCGTGCCTCGAAGGGATCGATCGCGTCGCGCACGCGAGCGATAGTCGCAACGTCGATTGCATCCTGGAGCACGAAGAAGCCGCGCTCGTTGAACGATCGCGCCTGCTCGTCGGTGATCAGCCGAAACGGCCCGCGCACAGGCGTCCACGCGAATCCATGATTCAGCGGATGCAGCGCAGTGCCGGTGTCAGTTGTTGATGAGAGCGTGCTCACGATTTGTTTGGCTAGAGTACGATTCGCGGCCAGCACGAGAGCGACTGCTTCCTTCAGATGCGTGCGAGTCTCACGCAGCGTGCGGCCTTGCGTGTTTGCGCCGGGCAGTTCTTCGACGAACCCGACGTAGCCGCCTCGCACTTTCTTGAATACTGCAGTCAGTTTCATTGCTCTGCCTTGCGCCGCACTCTTCGCATCATATCACGACGCGATCACTTCGTGCTGACGCCGGTGGATTCTGCGACCAGCTCTGCGAGGTCGCGGACGCGCATTGTTTCTTCGAGCGAGCGGGACTTTACCGCGTCTTCGAGCATCGTCATGCAGAACGGGCATCCGACGGCGATGCATTTGGGCTTGGCCTCGTTCAGTTGATCGAAGCGCTTCTGATTGATGCGCGTGCCTTCGTGTTCCTCTTTCCAGAAGCATCCGCCGCCGGCGCCGCAGCAGAACGTGCGATTCTTCGACTGCTCGACCTCTTCGAGTTCGGTGCCGGGAATCGCGCCGAGCGCGCTGCGAGCGCTGTCCCATTTGCGATTGTGGCGCGCCATGTAGCATGGGTCGTGATAGGTGATGCGCTCGTCGATCTTGCCGCGCGGCTTCAGGCGCCCGGCCTGGATCAGCTCGTCGATAAACTCCGCTTCGTGCAGCACCGTGTAGTTGCCGCCGAAGTCCGGATACTCATTCTTCAGATTGTGAAAACAATGCGGGCATTGCGTGACTATTCGCCGCGGCTTGTATTTGTTGAGCGTCTCGACATTCTGCGCCGCCACCGTCGCATATAGATATTCGTTGCCGAGGCGGCGCGCCGGGTCGCCGGTGCAGCTCTCCTCGCGCCCTAGAATCGCAAACTTGACGCCCGCCTGTTTCATCAAGCCCGAGAACGACTTGCTGACGCGCTGATTGCGCTCGTCGTACGAGCCGGCGCATCCGACCCAGTAGAGCACGTCGATCTCCGACGGATCTTCGAGCTCGGCAATCTCGGGAATGTCGAGACCGTTGGCCCATTCGGCGCGCTTCTCCTGCGCGAGTCCCCATGGATTGCCCTGGTTCTCGATGCCCTTGAACGCGCCCGTCAACTCGGTCGGGAACCGCGATTCCATCAGCACGTCGTAGCGGCGCATGTCGACGATTCGCTGGATGTGCTCGATGCCGACGGGGCAGCCCTCTTCGCACCATCCGCACGACGTGCATCCCCACACCGCTTCTTCGGTCGCGACCTGCGTGATCATGTCGGGGCCGTCCCACGCCGGCGCCTCGGCGCCTTCGGCCTCTTTTGTGCCGTTGGCCTTCGCCGCGAGCAGAAACGGCGCCTTGTCGAGCAGATGCTCGCGCTGTTCGATCACGAGGAATTTGGGATTGAGCGTCTTGCCGGTGTTGACGGTGGGACAGTTGATGGTGCAGCGGCCGCATTCGAGGCACGAGCCCATGTCGAGCAGTTGCTTCCAGGTGTACTGCTCGACCTGCGAGACGCCGAAGGTCTCGGCGGTTTCGAAATCCTTGATTGGCGCGAGCCGTCCGCGCGGACCCATGTTGCGGAAAAACAGGTTCAGCGGTCCGAAGATCAGGTGCCGCAGCTTGGTGAACGGAAAGCAGAACAGCAGCGCGAACACGAACAGCACGTGCACCAGCCAGATCACTCGATGGTAAATCAAGCCAGCGCCGAGCGCGCCCTCGATGCTCCCGACGACGCGGCCAACGTAGGCCCATTCGTGGAACGCGGGATGCGCCGCGTTGATACGCGCGCCTTCGAGCATCAGGCCGGTGAGGGCGGTCAGCACCATCATCGACATCGGGAACCAGTAGCCGAGCCGGTTCTCGAGATTGTCGCGCATCTTGTCGGCGGGCGGCTCGTTCAGCACGGTCGGCTTGCGAAGCGAGCGCCGCGCACCTTCCATCAGCACGCCGAGAATCAGCAGCAGGAAGAAGGTGTCCATCGCGGCTTTGAAGTAGAGGTAGAAGTCGCCGTAGTAGAAGTAGAGGTCGAGGCCGAAGACGCGGAACAGGTCGCGCACGTCGCTGTTGATCGCGACGATGGTCGTGCCGATGAACAGGCCGACGAAGGCGACGTAGAACGCGTAATGCATCCAGCCCCAGGTCTCGCGAATCACGTTGCCCTGGCCGAACGAGTCGCGCAGCGACAGCAGCAGGCGCTCGACGGGATGATCGAAGCGCGCGTCGGCGACGCCGAGGGTGACAAGCCGGTACCACCTGAGGCCGGCGTAGATGAAGCCGACGATCAGCAGGCCGAGCAGCCCGTACATCAGCACGATGAACGGCACGGGGACGTTCCACAGGATCTGGCGGGTAACTTGCTCGTTCATGTGCGCTCCATCAGAAAAGCCGGCGGCAAAGGTGCCTGTGCAGACTCTTAAATCAGACCACCGCGGATGAATTCAATCCATGCGCGGAACTGGGACCTCCGCGCCTGGAGAGCATTGAGGTCGATTATAGCGACCTAACCCCTAACCCCTTCCCCTGGTGGAAGGGGGACCGGAATGGAAAGAACGATTCGGTCGTATGCTGACAGAAATTTCGCACAGTTTTCTTCATTACCATTTGTCGGTCGCTTGTTCCTTTGTTAAAGCGTTGGCGGCAGGGGACGTCTATGCAGACACGAATCGTTCAGATGGCTGTGGCGATAGCGTTGCTCGTGCTGGCTCTCACGATGACTCGGACCGACGCGTTCGCGCACTCGGACAAGGAGTCATGCTCGGAGACCAGCACCAACGTCGGAAAAATGAACGCCGACGGTACCGGGGTTTCCTGCGATGCCGAAACCGGCGCACCCAACAAGGCGACGGCCAAAGCGTCGGACCTCGGCACGGCGTTGTCGGACGCGGAAGACGGCAGTACGGCCAAGAGTTCCGCGTCGGGTGAGGACGCCGATGCACAGGCGAATGCACTTACCGGCGGCAACTCCGAGGCATCCGCGAAAGGCACGGACGCGCAGGCGTTCACCGTATCGCAAGACGACAGCATGGGTGTCAGCAGCGCGTCGGGAGACGACTCCGATGCCTCAGCCTCGGCCGACGACGGCGGCAACGCCAAGGCAAGCGTGAAAGGAAACGAGTCGGTGGCGACTTCGCAGGCGTTAGGCGGTACATCCAAGGCGACCGCCAAAGGCGACGACAGCGAGGCGATCGCGCTGATTGAAGTAAGCGGCGGCGGCACGGTTACTTCAACCGCCAAGGGCGGAGCTGACGCCACGGCGGAGATCACCGCCTCGGGTGGAGGTGATGCGGTCGCGACGGCGAAGGACGCGAGCGCTCAGGCTAATTCTGTAATTCTTGGCGGAGGCGGGAACGCAACCAGCAATGCGAGCGGAGCAGGAAGCATCGTGAACGCCGCCGCAGACGAAGGCGGGACCGCGACAGGTACCGGGAGCGGAGGGGCGAATGTCGAGGCGGACGCGTTGGCGGCGTGCGACACGTCCGCGACCGCTTCGGGTTCAGGGAGTGTCGTCGGAACAGCTTGTTTCAAATCCGGGAGTGTCGTAACGGCCATCGCGACCAAAGGCTCTACAGCTCGTGGCAGCGACATCAACCCGCCAACCTGCACGGTGGTGAACGGCGGAATCGCCAAGGTCAGGAGCCCAGCCGGAAACTGCGATTGAGATTGAGCGTCTCGATATTTCCCAATTAATCGTGAATCGCGCGGCGGTCCTGCTCGACGTCTTCGAACCATGACGCCAGCGCGTTGGTCATCCGCGATACACGCTCGGGTTCGCGCGCGGCGAGATCGATTCGCTCGAAGGGGTCGCTGACGATGTCGAAGAGCTGCGCTGGGGGCGGCACTGGCTTGATGCGCTCGGGCTCGGGCGAGTGCGAGATGTCGTGGAAATTTTCCGGGTTGTACTTCGACTGCACGTCCATCGCGAGGTCTTCGTTCGACACTTGCATCAGCTCGCGAATCGCGGGGCGCACCAGCTTCCAGCGGCCGTCGCGCATCGCCGCGTTGCATTCGCCGTCGGGCGTGTAGCGATTCCATTGCCAGAAACGCTCAGTCGGGACTTTGCCGCGCTCGCCCTGCAGCGTTGGACTGACGTCGATTCCGTCGAGCTTCAGATCGCGCGGCGGCTCGGCGCCCGCAAGCGCGAGAAGCGTCGGCAGCCAGTCGGTGAAATGAATCATCTCATGCACCTGGCGGCGGCCGTCGAGTCCGGCCGGCCAGCGGATGACCATCGGCAGGCGGATTCCGCCCTCGTAAACGAGCGTCTTGGCGCCCGCGAAGCCGCAGTTGAAGCGGTCGGTGCACATCTCGCCCTTGCCGCCGAACTGCGGACCGTTGTCGCTCGAGAACATCACGATCGTGTTGTCGGCTCAGACCCTGATTTGATCGAGCGCGTCGAGCACGCGCGCGATTCCGCGATCCATGCATTCGATCATCGCGTAGATCTGGCTGACGGCGGGCGTGAAGTTGCCGCTGGCCTTGTAGGGCGCGGCGTCGGCCTCGGGCACCTCGAACGGGAAATGCGGCGCGTTGTACGCGAGATGGAGAAAAAACGGCTCGCCGCGATGGCGCCGGATGAACTCCGTCGCCTCGTCGGTGAAGACGTCGGTCAGATAGCGGCCGTCGCCGCGCGAGATAGAGCCGTTGCGATCGAGATTCCACTGGTAGTAGGGCTGCCATCCGCCGGAGAATCCGGCGAACTCGTCGAAGCCACGGCGGTTGGGATGGTAGCGCGAATCGTACGCGCCGTTATGCCATTTGCCGACGAGCCCAGTCGCGTAGCCCGCGCGCTTGAGCAGCTCGGCGACAGTCAGCTCACGAAGTGCGAGACGGTCGAGCCCGCGCGTTTCGAGCGTGTCGATAACGCCGGTGCGATGCGGATAGCGGCCCGTCATCAGCGAGGCTCGCGCGGGCGCGCAAACGGGAGACGCGGAGTAGTGCTGCGTCAGGGATACGCCGTCGCTGACGAGATGGTCGAGCGTGGGCGTGCGCGACGCGCCGTAGTTGAAGCATCCGAAATCGCCGTAGCCCATGTCGTCGGCGAGGATCAGGATGATGTTCGGCGGAGTGGTCATGCGATGAGCCTCAGCCGACTTCGTAGCACAAAAGAGATGCGGGTCGGGTGCGAGCGCCTCAGAAACCTAACCCCTAACCCCTTCCCCTGGTGGAAGGGGGACCGGAAATTAGAGAGAAGAGAGCGGGCGCTACTCGCGTTCCTGGAAGCCTTCGAGGTTGCGTGATCGGCCAGTCTGCCGCAGCTTGCGCAGCGCCTTCGCCTCGATCTGGCGGATGCGCTCGCGCGTTACGGCGAACTGCTTGCCGACTTCCTCGAGCGTGTAGTCGGTTTTCTGCCCGATGCCGAAGCGCATGCGCAGGATTTGCTCCTCGCGCGGCGTCAGCGTCGCGAGCACCTTGCGCGTCTGCTCGCCCAGGTTGCCCTGGATTGCGGCCTCGACGGGCGAAGGCGCGAGCTCGTCCTCGACGAAATCGCCGAGTGAACTTTCTTCTTCGTCGCCGATCGGCGTTTCGAGCGAAATCGGTTCCTTTACGATCTTGAGCACCTTCTGCACCTTGTCCAGCGGCATTTCCATCTGCTCGGCGATTTCCTCGGGGCCCGGCTCGCGCCCAAGCCTCTGCACCAGCAGCCGCGTGACGCGGAGCAGCTTGTTGATGGTCTCGACCATGTGCACCGGGATGCGAATGGTACGGCCCTGGTCGGCGATCGCGCGCGACATCGACTGCCGAATCCACCACGTCGCGTAAGTCGAAAATTTGTAGCCGCGCTGATACTCGAACTTGTCCACCGCGCGCATCAGGCCGATGTTGCCTTCCTGGATGAGGTCGAGAAAGCCAAGCCCGCGATTGGTGTAGCGCTTGGCGAGGCTGACGACGAGGCGCAGGTTGGCCTCGGTCAGCTCCTTCTTCGCGCGACGGCTCTTATCCTGTCCCGCCGCAATCGTCTCGAGCTTGCGCGCGTACTCTTCGCCGTCGTCCTTGGCCTTCTTCTCGACTTCGCGAATCGTCTTCTGCGCGAGGCGAATCCGTGCCGCGATATCGAGCAGGTTTTCGCGCACGTCGTTTATCTTGAGGACGTGGCGGCGATCCTCGGCCTCGGCTGCTTCCTTGAGCAGATGCGTGCGCGAGCGCCCGGTCGCCTCTTCGTATTTCGCGATGGTGTGCTGCGCGATGCGGTACTGCTGCAGGAAATCGCGCATCTCGCCGATCACCGCTTCCATCAGGCGGCGCGACAATCCCATCGCGCGCAATTCTTTCTTTACCCGCTCGCTTAGCCGCGCGTGATCCTTGTCCAGCTTGGGCTTGCGGCGCGGACCGGGCTTGTTGTGAAGTTCTTCCTCGAGCGCCTCGATCTTGGTGCGCAGATCGGTCAGCTTCTTGGTCGCGACGCTGAGCTTCTTGAGCTGGCGCTCGTCGGCCTCGGGACCGCGCTCTTCATCGGGATCGTCCGGCGTTTCGGCCGCATCCTCGAAGACGTCGCGCAGATCGGCTTCGCCCAGCTCGACGCGTTCACCTACTCGAATCACGAAATCGAGCGTGATCGGCGAGCCCAGCACTTCCTCTTCGACCTCGTTCTCGCCGGCTTCGATGCGCTTGGCAATCTCGACTTCCTGCTCCCGCGACAGAAGCTGGAAGTTGCCCATCTCCTTGAGGTACAGCCGGACCGGGTCCGACGACTCGCCCAGCGAATCCGTCGCCGCGGGCGCGGCCTCGGGCGCCTCTTCGGGCTCTTCCTTGCCGTCGACTTCGACTTCGTCGGCCCCTTCGGTCGGGACTTCCTCGAGCACCTTGATATCGAGGTCCTCGAAGCTGTCCAGCGCGGCGCGCAGGTCGGTGGGCGAGGCAACATCCTGCGGCAGGTAATCGTTGACCTGCTCGAAGGTCAGGTAGCCCTGTTCGCGCCCGAGATCGACCAGACCCTGTAGGTCCTTACCTTCGTACTTCTGCTTCATTCTTTTTGCTTCCGTTTTGCGCGGACGTTGCCAGTCGACCGATCGAACCTGAAAAATTGACGCGCAATGCGGCCGTCGTCGCGGCCGCGAGCCGGGGAATCAGGTAGCCTCATTTATACAGACGAGAATACAAAGGCAAGTGAGCGACACCAAAGCACCAGTCTAAGGACCGACATCATGCGAGTCAACGTTGACGTACTACCTTCTGCTGCGAATATCGGGCGAATCATCGGCGACGTCGCGACATCCGCTCGTCGATGGCCACCATGAATATTATATGCATCGTTTCGCGGTTTGGCTGTAGCGGCGCGGATAATATTCCCGTGAAACTGAGCCGAGATGCGCGAAAATGAACGCGCGCTGGAAATCGGCAGCCTGCATCTCTATTCTCGACGCTGCTCCGCCTCCCTCTGAGCAGAAATTTTGGCAATTCAAGCGATAATCCTGGCGCTCAGCTTCGCGATCATCCTCGTCGGTTCGGAACTTTTTACCAATGGCGTCGAATGGGCCGGGCATCGCTTGCATATTGCCGAGGCCGCCGTCGGCAGCCTGCTCGCCGCCGTCGGCACCGCACTGCCGGAGACGTTCATCCCGGCGGTCGCGCTGCTGACCGGCCGCGACACCGCGTCGGCGCACACCGCGGTCGGACTCGGCGCGATCGTCGGCGCACCGCTGATGCTCTCGACGGTGGCACTGTTCGTGATGGGCATCGCCGCGCTCGCATTTCGCAAGCGTCGCGGACGTATCGCGCTGCGCGTTGTGCGCGAGGACGCGCGCCGCGACCTCGCCTTCTTCTTCCCGGTTTTCCTTTGCCTGGTGATCGCAGGCACGCTCGACGTGGGCCCGACACTTCGCCACGTCCTCGCGGTCGCACTGTTGATAGTGTACGCGAGCTACACGGTCGTGATGCTGCGGCTCAAGCGCGCGGCCGGCGCCGAGGTCGAGCACGGACTTTATTTCGAATCGATCTTCCGCGGGAACGGGCTCGAGCCGCGCGGATTTGCAATCGCCGCGCAAGTCACGGTCGGCGTGCTGGCCATCCTGCTCGGCGCCGTCGAGTTCGTCGACAAGATCATCCTGTTCTCCGCGCAGGCGCACCTGAACCCCGGCGTGCTCTCGCTCATGTTGAGCCCGCTCGCGACCGAGCTGCCCGAAAAATACAACTCTGTCGTCTGGATTCGGCAGGGCAAGGACCATCTCGCGCTCGCCAACATCACGGGCGCGATGGTCTTCCAGTCATGCATCCCGGTTGCGCTCGGCCTCGCGTTCTCGCCGTGGCACCTGACTAATCCCGAGCTGCTCGCCGGCGCGATTGCGCTCGCCTCGGTCGTGATTCTCTATATCAACCTGCGCGATTCGGAGCTCGGAACGCCGACGCTGATGATCGGCGGCGCGGCGTACGCGACTTTCATCGTTGGCCTCGTCTACCTCGGCACGCTCTAAACCCGCGCATGAGCGTTGTCTGATGCGACCGCGCGGGTGCACAATCGAAATACGCAACTCGTCATGACCACGTACCAGGAAATCTCGGCGCAGTTTTACAGCAACCGCCTGCTGTTCGGCGATCCCGTCGATTCGGGCGTGGTCGCGGTCGAAGTCGCATCGAAGACCGAGATCGACGTGTACAAGCGCGTGTCGGGCAAGCTGACGCGCGAGCGCCGTCCGATTCGTCTGTTTGCGCTGGTCGAGAACGTCGCCCTGCTCGAAGGTTTCAAGGCGCCGCACGAGACGCGCGTGCTCGACGGCGATTTCCGCTACCGCGTGCTCGTGACCTTCAACTCGATGGACGCTCTGGAAGCCGCCCGGCGCCATCTGCGCAACGTAACTGACAAGCCGCCGAATGCGCCCGACGCGCCGTATCTGGTGCTGGCCGATCCGGTCGAGCAGCATCTGATGCTGACCGGGACCACGTACTTCATCGGCATGGATTTCAGCGAGCTGCGCCGCCTGCAGCTCGACATCGAGACCTACATCTCGCCCGGCTTTGAATTTCCGTCGGCGGCGCGCGAGGGCGACCGGGTCATCGCGATTTCGCTCACCGACTCGACCGGTTTCGAGCGCCTGCTCAAGGGCACCGAGATGGACGAGCGCGCGATGCTCGAGGAGATGGTGCGCATCGTCCAGGAGCGCGACCCCGACGTGGTCGAGGGGCACAACCTGTTTCGCTTCGATCTCGAATACCTCGAGACGCGCGCGCGGCGCCATCGCGTGCCGCTCAAGCTGGGACGCGACGGCGGCGAGCTTCGTGCGCGGCCGTCGCGGATGCAAATCGCGGAGCGCTCGATCGCGTATCGCCGCTACGACATCCCCGGCCGCAACATTATCGATACGTGGATCCTCGCGCAGCACTACGATATTTCGAGCCGCGAGCTCGAGAGCCTGGGACTCAAGCAGCTTGCGCAACACTTCGGGCTGGCGCGCAAGGACCGCGTCTATATCGACGCGTCGAAGATCAGCCACTACTTCGAGCACGAACCCGACAAGCTTTACGAGTACGCGCTCGACGACGCTCGCGAGACGCGCGCGCTCGCGGAGACCCTCTCCCCCAGCTACTTCGTGCAGGCGCAGATTTTTCCGTACTCGTACCAGAGCGCGGTGCTGCGCGGAAACGCGACCAAGATTGATGCGCTCATGCTGCGCGCGTACCTGGCCGCCGGGCATTCGATTCCCGAGCCGTCGCCGCCCGCGCCGGTCGCGGGCGGATATACCGAGGTGCGCCGATGCGGCGTTGCGCATGGCGTCCTGCACTGCGACGTGACCTCGCTGTATCCGTCGCTGATGCTGCAATATCGGCATGCGCCGGCGGCCGATCGCCTCGGTGTTTTTCTGAAGCTGCTCGGCGATCTGCGCAGCTTCCGCGTGCAGGCCAAAGCGCTCGCGCGCGAACTCAGCGGCGCCGAGCGGCGCAACGCCGACGCGCTCCAGCTCACGTTCAAGATTCTGATCAATTCATTTTACGGCTATCTCGGATTTTCGCTCGGGCATTTCAACGACTTCAACGAAGCGAACGCATTGACCAAGCGCGGGCGCGACCTGATTCAGCGCGCCGTCACCGAACTCGAGGATCGCGGTGCGCAGGTGATCGAGGTCGACACCGACGGAATTTATTTCGTGCCTCCGCCCGATGCGGCCGACGACAAGGGCGCAGAGGCGCTCCTGGAGCAGGTCGGAGCAATCATGCCCGAGGGAATCCGGCTCGAGCTCGACGGCCGTTACGCCGCGATGTTCTCCTACAAGATGAAAAATTACGTGCTGCGTGACGACGCGGGCAAGATGACGATTCGCGGCTCCGGCCTGCGTTCGCGCGGCCTCGAACGCTTTCAGCGCCGCTTCATGGAACAGATGTTCCGCCTGCTACTCGAGGATCGTCGCGGCGAAGTTCCGAAACTGCTCGAGGAATATCGCGCGCGTCTCGCCCGCCACGAAATCGGAATCGCCGATCTGATGAAGACCGAGACGCTGCAGGATTCGCTCGACACTTATCGCAGCAAGATTGGCGACAACAGCCGCAATCTCGCGGCCGCCTACGAACTCGCGCTCAAGGCCGAGCGGCCGTACCTCGCCGGCGACCAGATTTCTTACTACGTCACCGGCCGCCGTTGGACCGCGAGCGTGAACGCATTCGCAAAGATGGCGGCAGAGTACGATCCGAACGCTCCCGACGAAAACGTCGAGTACTACCAGTTCAAGCTCGCCGACCTTTACGAAAAATTCCGGATATTCGTCGAGCGCCCGGGCCTGTTCGTGCCGGTGACTGAAACCGCCGACAATCCCGCGCAGCTATCGCTGTTCGGCCCCCCGCCCGCCAAAACCGAAACGCCCAATGCGGAGCCCGAAATCTGAGCGCTAGCCGCGGACGCCTGAATTGATCGATACTGCCCGTCACCGGAGGAGAACGATGGCCGACGACAAGCAGCAGCTCGATTGGGACAAGATCAAAAAATTCTCGAAGCAGGTTTCGACTGACATCGGCGCCGCGATGCTCGGGGCGCTGAGCTATATCGGCGACCGCCTCGGAATTTTCAGCACGCTCGCGCAGGCCGGTGCGGTCACCAGCACGCAGCTCGCGGAAAAAACCGGCCTCAGCGAGCGCTATCTGCGCGAATGGCTGGGCGCGATGACCGCGGCCGGCTACGTGAACTACGACGCGTCGGCGAAAACCTACGCGATGCCGGCTGAGCATGCGATGGTGCTCGCGCGCGACGACTCGCCGTTCTTCGCCGGCGGCTTCATCGAGATGATCGTGCCGCAAATGTCGATTGCGCCGAAGGTGCTCGAATCTTTCAAGAACGGGCGCGGCGTTTCGCAGAGCGAGTATCCGCCCGAGACGTGGGAGGCGATGGAGCGTTCGTCGGCCTCGATGTACCGGCATCAGCTGGTGCGCAAGTGGCTGCCGACGATGCCGCAAGTTGTCGCGAAGCTGACCGAAGGCGGCTCGTCGCTCGACGTTGGCTGTGGCAGCGGGCGTGCGGCGATCGCGATCGCGTCAGCATTTCCCAAGGCCAAGGTCTTCGGCTTCGACGCGCACGGCGGTTCGCTCGAGCGTGCGCGCGCAAACGCGAAGGCCGCCGGACTGGGCGACAGGATCAAATTCGAAGTCGTCGATTGCACCCGGCTGCCGGCCGCGCAATTCGATTTCATCTCGACCTTCGACGTCGTGCACGATTCCGTCGATCCCGACGCGCTGCTGAAATCGATTCGCGCCGCGCTCAAGCCCGACGGCACTTACCTGATGGTCGAAGTGAACGTGTCGTCGAAGCTCGAGGACAACATCAACCCGATGGGCCGCATGATGTACTCGATGAGCACGCTCTACTGCATGACAACGTCGCTCGCGCACGGCGGGGCGGGAATCGGCGCGTGCATGGGCGAGGAAAAGGCGCGCGAGCTGGTCGCGGCGGCGGGGTTCAAGCAGTTTCGCCGCCTGCCGATCGACGACTTGTTCTCGGCGCTCTACGAAATCCGCGCGTAACATCGCGGGCACGGCGGCCCGCGCCACCGACTTACCGGCGCCGGTCCGATCAGGTAGTTTCGCGAGGTGGGTTTGTATCGACTCGCGGCTGCCGCCGCGCTCTGCGTGTGCGCGCTCGCACTCGCCTCGTCTGCCCGCGCGGCTGCGCCGATGCGAATCGTGTCGCTCGCGCCGAGCGTGACCGAGACCCTGTTCGCGCTTGGCGCCGGTCCCGACGTGGTCGGCGTCTCGCAGTATTGCGACTATCCGCCGCAGGTGCGCGACTTGCCGCGGGTCGGTTCTTTTCTGACGCCGAATCTCGAAGCGATCATCGCGCTGCGTCCGACGCTGGTGGTCGGGCTTGAACTGTCATCGGACGTGCGCCAGATTCGCGCGTTGAACTCGATGGGCTATCCGGTCCTGCTGGTCAGCGACGACTCGTTGAACGAAATCGAAACCAGCATCGAAAAAGTGGGCGCGCGAATAAATCGCAAGGACGAGGCACGCCAGCTCGTCGCGCAGATCCAGGCGCAGATCGCCGCCGTTCAGCAGCGTCTCGCGAACGTCAAGCCGGAGCGCGCGTTGATGCTCGTCGGTCATCAGCCGATCGTCGCGGTTGGCCCCGGCACTTATCTCGACGAGCTCATGCGCATCGCGCGCGCCGACAATATCGCTGCCGCCGCCGGCGAGCAGTGGCCGCATCTCAGCATCGAGTTCGTCATCGCGATGCGGCCCGAGGTAATTCTCGACGGCGCGATGGGTTCCGATCCGGCGTCGAGTGATTTCTGGCAAAAGTATCCGACGATTCCCGCCGTGCGCGACCATCGCGTCGTCGGCTACGCGGAGGATCCGATGCTCCACGCCGGCCCGCGCGTCGGCCAGTCGCTCGAGATAATCGCGCGCAAGATTCATCCCGAGGCGTGGCAAAGCGCCGCCGCCGGTGCGTCGCAGTGAACGTGGCCGCAAGTCAGCCCGCCGCGCACCTGACGCGCGCCCGCCTGCTTTCGGTACTCGGCGCGCTCTCGATTCTGCTGATCGTATGCGCGCTCGCGGGCGTGTTGTTTGGCACGGCGCATATCAGCCTCGCGCGCGCTTTCTCGGATCCCGACAGTCCCGATCACGCGATTTTCTTTGCCGCACGATTGCCGCGCGTACTGATGGGTGTGATCGTTGGCGCGATGCTCGCGGCAGTCGGAACGGCTCTGCAAGCGCTCGTGAGGAATCCGCTCGCCGAGGGCGGCATCCTCGGTATCTCCGGCGCCGGCGCGCTCGGCGCGATACTCGCGCTCGTGATGTCCGCGAAAATCGGCGGCGGCGAGGCGACGGTTCCGCTATGCGCATTCGGCGCCGCGCTGCTCTCGACCGTCGCGGTTTATCGGCTGGCGATGGTAGACGGCCAGCTCGAGCCGTTCACGCTGCTGCTGGTCGGCGTCATTTTCAACGCGTTCTGGGGCGCCGCGATCATGCTGGTGAACAGCGTCGTCAACTTCTACTTCGCGCACAGCATTCTGTTCTGGCTGATGGGCAGCCTCGAGGCGCCGACGTATGGTGAAGCGGCGATGGTCGCCGGCCTCGGACTCGCCGGCTTCGCCGTGCTGATGTATCGCGCGCGCGATCTCAACCTGCTCAGTCTCGGCGACGAGTCCGCGGCCGAGCTTGGCGTCGACGTGGACCGCCTGCGGCGCACGATCTTCGTCGCGACCTCGGTCATGATCGGCGCCGCCGTTTCCGTCAGCGGAATTATTTCGTTCGTCGGACTAATCGTGCCGCATACTTTGCGGCTGGTGTTCGGCGCCGATCATCGGCTGCTGCTGCCCGCGTCGCTGATCGGCGGCGCCGCATTCATGGTGGCGGCGGACCTGGTCGCTCGCGTCGCGATCGCGCCGGCAGAAATTCCCGTCGGCGCGATCACCGCGCTGTGCGGCGGACCCTTCTTCATCTATATGCTGCGCCGCGAAGGCCGCAGGCCGCTCTCGCTATGACGACGACGTCGCGCGACATCATTGCTATGCGCGCGCAGGCGATTCATGCGGGATATCCCGGCGTGCCCGTCCTCCACGGCGTGTCGATCGAAGTGGCGGCCGGCGAAATGCTCGCGATCGTCGGGCCGAACGGCGCGGGCAAATCGACGCTGCTCAAGGTTCTCGGCGGCTCGATCAAGCCGAGTGCAGGCAACGTCGAGCTTTTCGGCCGTCCGCTC
Organism: uncultured delta proteobacterium; assembly: GCA_963747845.1. GTDB lineage: Bacteria > Desulfobacterota > Binatia > Binatales > Binataceae > Binatus. The sequence continues at coordinate 91,104 of CAVVGR010000008.1, read as the reverse complement.
GATTCGATCGATCGACGCGAATTCGCGCGCACCGTCGCGTCGGTCGGCCAGGAAAACGCGGTCGCGTTTCGCTTCACCGTGCTGGAGATCGTGCTGATGGGACGTGCGCCGCATCTCGGCGCCTTCCGCTTCGAGAGCCCGCACGATTTGGAGATCGCGTCGGCCGCGCTCGAGCGCTTCGACCTGCGCCATCTTGCCGCGCGCCACGTTCAGGAGCTGTCGGGCGGCGAGCGCAAGCGCGCGTTCCTGGCGCGAGCGCTCGCGCAGGAGCCGAAGATTGCGCTGCTCGACGAGCCGACCGCATTTCTCGACCTCAAGCACGTCGCCGAAATCTTCGCGCGCTTTCGCGAGCTGTGCGCCGAGCGCGGCATGGCGGTGGTCGCGACGCTGCACGATCTCAACGCCGCCGCGCTGTATGCCGATCGCGTGCTGCTGCTGGCCGGCGGCGCCGCGGTTGCGTACGGCACTCCCGCCGAAGTTCTGACCGCGGAAAATCTGCGCCGCGTTTACGAGACCGAGGTTTACGTAGGGCACAATCCTTCGACCGGTGCGCTGATCGTGCTGCCCGCTGCGATTCCCAACGCGCGCGACTAGCCAATTGCCCGCTTCGTCGCGCGCCGGTACTCTGTAGGTAGATGTCCTCTTCCGCGACTGAGTCTTTGAATCTCGTCTTCGACGCCGACGACACGCTCTGGGATTCCAATATCCATTTTCTCGAGGCGTTCGATTCGTTCGCTGCCGCTGTCGGCGACGCGGGCCTCGGACTGTCGCGCATCGAGATTCAAGCCGCCGTGCGGCGCGCCGAAATCCGGCTGATCAAAACGCACGGCTACGGCCGCCGTCCTTACGTGATAGCGCTGCATCAGGCGGCTGCTGAACTCGCGCCCGCGGGCAACGACGGCTTGCGCGACGAGATCGAGCGCATCGGTTCGCATCTGCTCGAGCGCGAGTGCGCGCTGCTGCCCGACGTCGAGCCCACGCTGCAGGAATTGTCGCAGCGTCACCGGCTGCTGATGTTCACCAAGGGTCAGCGCGACGAACAGTTGCAGAAGCTCGCGCGCTCGGGACTCGGTCCGCTGTTCGATCGGGTCGAGACGCCGCGCGAAAAGGACGTCGACGCCTATCGCCGCCTCGTGCGCGACGCCGTCCTCGATCCTGCGCTGACATTTATGATCGGCAACAGTCCGCGCTCGGACATCAATCCCGCCGTCGCCGCCGGCCTGCGCGCCGTTTTCATTCCGCATCCGCACACGTGGGAGCTCGAGCACGAAGAAATCAGTGACGCCGGCGACCGAATCATCGAATTAGCCTCCTTTCGCCGACTGGTCGAAGTATTCTAGTATCACTGATCCGATGTCGACCGCAGAACTAATCGATGACCTGCCTGCGCCCGAGCCGTCCGCTCATGGCGCCGCGCGCGCGAAGAATAAACCGCCGCTCGCGCTGCGCCCGCTGCATCGGATGTGGCGGCGCACGATCGACGAGATCCAGGTTTCCGAGATTGACCTGCCGGTGCGCGGATTGCCCGCCGCTTTGCGCGGGCTCGTCGCCTGTCAGATAAGCGACTTCCACGTCGATCGCGACGAGGATCTCGAACGGCTGGCGTCCGCGGTCGAAGCGATCAATCAGCAGCACCCCGACCTCATCTTTCTTACCGGTGATTATTTTTCCGGCCCCGACACGATGCATCGGTATCTCGGCGCCTTTCGCGACGCGCTGAAAAGTCTGCGCCCGAAGTCCGGGCTGTTCGCGATCCTCGGCAATCACGATCACTGGTCGTCGGCCGATCGGATCACCGACGCGCTCAAGCGTGCCGGCGCCGACGTGCTCGCCAACGACAGCCGCCGGCTCTCGCTGCGCAACGAGAAGATCGTAGTCGTCGGCATCGACGATCTGTGGTCGCGGCGCGCGGAACCTGCGCGCGCGTTCGGCGACGTCAACAGCGACGACTGCACGATCGTCCTCGCGCACAATCCTGACACCGCGCTCTACACGCGCCATCTCAAGCCGGGCGTGATGCTCTCCGGCCACACGCACGGCGGCGTCGTGCGAATTCCGTTTTACGGCTCGCCGCTCAAGTCGATCCTGCGCATCGGCAAGGAATTCTACTCGGGCCTGAATCGTTACGAAGATTTTTACATCTACACCAATCGCGGCCTCGGCACCTTCTGGCTCAGGATTCGCATCAACTGCCCGCCGGAAGTCTCGCGCTTCTCGCTGACGCCGCTGGTCGACGCAGCTCCCGCCGACAAGCCGGCGTCGACCGCGAACCTGCATCCGTTGAAGCGCGTCCGTCGTCGCCGTACTCCGCGTCCCGTCACTCATCGACCGCATCGAAAGCACGTCTAGCTTCGAGTCGCCGCGATGCTCGATCTCGCGATCGTCGGCGCAACCGCAGTAACGCCCGCGGGTGTCGCTCGCGCCGATGTTGGCGTGGTTGCCGGAAAAATTGCGAAGGTCGCGCCGCCGGGCGCGCTCGAAGAGGCGCATCGCACCATCGATGCCTGCGGAATGCTGCTGATTCCCGGCGCTGTCGACCCGCATACGCATCTCGACGCCGAGATGTTCTCGTCTCACACCATCGACGATTTCGAATCGGGCACCGCTGCCGCAGCCGCCGGCGGCGTTACGACCATCGTCGACTACGCATTCCAGGCGCAAGGTGGAACGCTCGCTGACGCGATCGAAAAGTGGCACGCGAAGGCGCGCGATCGTGCGATCATCGATTACAGCTTTCACGTCGCGCTGCTCGATCCATCGCCGGAAGCGATCGCCGAGATTCCGCGCGTCGTCGAGCGCGGCGTCACCAGCATCAAGATTTTCATGATGCAGGGTTTCGAGGCTCGCGCGCGCGACTACTTGCGCGCATTCGAGGTGGCGGGCGAGAGCGGCGCGCTGCTCGCGATTCACGCCGAGGACGAGCACCTGATCGGATTTTGCACCGAGCGTCTGCTCGCCGCGGGCAAGCGCGACGTGACGCATTTCGCCGCCAGCCGTCCGCCGCTATCCGAGGCCGCCGCGGTCCGCCGCGCGCTCGCGATGACGGAACTGGCCGCCGCGCCTGCTTACTTCGTGCATCTGTCGAGCCGCGAAGCTATCGACGAGATTCGCCGCGCGCGCGCCAGCGGCCGCGTGGTGCTCGCCGAGACCCGGCCCATCTATCTGTATCTGACCGAGGAGCGGTTCCTCGAACCCAACGGCGCCAAATACGTCGGCTATCCTCCGCTGCGCAGCGCCGAACATCGCGACGCGATTTGGGCAGCGCTCGCGGACGGCACCGTCGATGTCGTCGCGACCGACCATTGCAGTTGGACGCTCGAGCGCAAAATTTCCGCCGATCGCTTCACGCGGATGCCGCCCGGCATGTCGAATCTCGAGACTCTCGTGCCGATGCTCTATTCCGAAGGCGTCGCGAAAGGCCGCCTATCGATTTCGCGCTGGGTCGATCTGACGGCGACCAACGCGGCGAAGATTTTCGGTATGTATCCGCGCAAAGGCGCGATCGTTGAAGGCGCCGACGCCGACCTGGTGATCTTCGATCCAAATCGCAAGGTCGTGATCGACAGCCATGAAATGCACTCGCGCGCCGACTACGACCCGTTTGATGGCTTCGAAGTGACCGGCTGGCCGAAGATGACGATCGCGCGCGGCGTGCCGATCGTCACCGATCGCAAAGTCGATACGTCCCACGGACGCGGCGAATTCATCGCGCGCGATCGATTCTCGCCGCGCTGGCGAAGCCAATAGCCTCGCTGCCCGATCAGGCCCAGAATCGAGACGATGGACACAAAAACTGTCGCGCTTGCGGGCGGCTCGGGATTCATCGGTCGCGCCATCGCCCGGCGCCTGCTCGCGGCCGGCGGAATCAAGGTGCGCGTGCTCACGCGAAATCCCGAGAAGGCGCGCGCCGCGTCCGATCTGCCCGGCGTCGAATTCGTTCGCGCGGATATCTCGCAGCCCGCATCGCTGAAGGACGCGCTGCTGGGCGCCGATACGATTGTCGATGCGATCCAGTTCGACGGCTATCCGGTCGAAAATCCGCGCCTGGGTCTCACCTTCGATCGGATCGATTACGGCGGCGTGGTCGCGCTGATCGACGCGGCGAAGCAGGCCGGCGTCACGCAGTTCATCTACATCAGCGGCGCCGCCGCCGACGAAAACAGCACGCATCCCGCCTTTCGCACCAAGGGCCGCGCCGAGCGCGCGATTCGCGAGTCGGGTCTCGCGTACACGATATTCCGACCGTCGCTGGTGTACGGGCCGGAGGACAAAGTCGTCAACGGACTCGCGCGCGCGCTGCGTTACGCGCCGGTCTTCGGCGTGCCCGGCACCGGGCGGCAGAAAGTTCAGCCGGTGCTCGTCGACGATCTCGCCGCATGCGTGATGCTCGCGGTGTCGGGGCGTGGGCGCAACGGCACTTACACAGTCGGCGGTCCCGATCTGATGACGTTCGATGAAATGATGCAGATCATCATGGATGCGAGCGGCCATCACCGCCCGCTGTTTCACATTCCGGAAGGCATCATGCGCGGCATCGGCGGTCTGCTCGAAAAGCTGCCCAAGCCGCCGCTGTCGCGCGACGCCGTCACATTCGTCACGGCCGACAACGCCTGTGACATCAAGCCGCTCGTCGATGAGTTCGGAATAAATCTCACGCCGGCCCGCGTCGGGATGGCATATCTCGCGAAGAAATAGCCGCCGCTACAATCGGCGCCAGCCCGTGCCTTCGTGCCCGAAGTGGAACAGCTCGGGGTGCGCGATCTCGGCCAGAATTTCCAGCGACTCCGCGATTCGCGGGCCGGGCCGGTTGAAATACTGGTTGCCGTCGGCCATGAACACGCGCCGCGCGCGCACCGCCTTCAGGCCGTTCCACTCCGCATGCTTCGTCAGCGCGGGCAGGTCTTGCGCCGCGCGATCCATATCGAAACCGCACGGCAAAATCAGAATCAGGTCGGGATCCTTCGCGGCCAGCTCGTCGAATTTCATCCACGGCGAATGCTCGCCGGCTTTGCCGAAAAGATTCACCCCGCCCGCCATCTCGACCAGCGTCGGCATCCAGTTTCCCGCCGCCATCAGCGGATCGATCCATTCAATCGTGGCGACGCCTGGGCGTTGCGCCGCTTCGCGCGACTTGTCCGCAATTGTCTTGAGTCGCGCGCGCAGCCGCTCGACCAGCTCGGTCCCGCGCGAGTGCGCGTCGAGCGCATCGGCCACCCGCTGCATGTCCGTGAAGATGTCGTCGAGGCCGTACGGCGCCAGCGAAACGATCTTCGGCCGCGCGCCGAGCCACTCGGCCACCGCGGCTTCGACGTCGCGCTCGCTGACCGCGCAGACTTCGCATTGCGATTGCGTGACGATCACGTCGGGCCGCAGCTCGCGCAATTTGGCCGCATCGACGCGATAGACCGACAGCGCGTCGCCAACAATCTTCTTCACGCGCTGATCGATCTCCGCGCTGGTGCCTTCGGGATTGAACTTCGCCTCCGTCAACGCCGGGATGCGCACGACCTCGGGCGGGAAATCGCATTCGTGCGATCGCCCGACCACCTGATTTTCGAAACCGAGCGCGCAAACTATTTCGGTCGCGCTCGGCAGCAACGTTACGATTCGCGGCGATTGGTTCACTGCTTGATTCCCTCGCGGCTGCATTCCCTGATTTCGTCGCGGCCCACGTCGGGATCCATCAGGATGAACCGCACCTGCGTGGTCAGGCCGCTGATCTCGACTTCCTGCTTGATGAAGTATTGTTCGCCCGGGCGCGCGTCAAACCTCAACCGCGGCGCCGCGTCGCCGGCGACCGAGCAGGTCACCGAGCCGGGTTCCTCGATGAACTCGTCGAAGCCGCCCGACTCGAGCTCGATGCTCTCATGCCCGCATGTCACCAACGGCGTCGATTGCGAGCTGAGCAACTCGGACGGCCGATAAATGTAGACCAGGCTCTTCTCCGCGGGAATCGGGCGCGGCTGATATGCGTCGCCGCCCTCGACGCCGCATCCCGCGAGCATCACGCAAATCGCTGCTGCGAGTGGCGCGCGAATCATTCACGGTCTCGCGGCTTCGATGCGCGAACGTAGAAGAACCATGGGATGTGATCGCGAAACTTGGTGAACGCCTCGGGAAACAGCGCGCATGCTGACTCGGGCGCGCGCGGCTCGCAAATCTTTTCGAGCCGCAGGCCGGCCGCGATGGTCGGGTTGATGTAGTCGGCCAGCGTGCGATCGAAGCGCGGCACGCCGAAAGCCTCGACCTCCGCAGTGTTGGGCGCGTGACCGAATTTCCAGTACTCGACGAACGGTTCGCTGTTGAAATAGTCCGCGACGGTGAATTTCACGGCGCGTCCGGAGTCGTCGTTGACCCAGCCCATCCCCTTGGTCGCGAAGCATGGATGCAGAATGCTGTACGCGAGCGTTCCGCCCGGCCGCAGCACGCGCGCAATTTCGCGCATCGCGGCGGGAAAATCAGGACCGTCCATCAGCGCCATCGTCGAGACCACCGCGTCGAACGACTCCGCGGCGAAGTTCGACAAGTCGGTGTAGGACGCGCGTTCGTAGCGGATTCCCAGCGGCTCGCGAGCTTCCTCTGCGCGCGCAAGCTCGATCATCTTGGCGGACAAATCGGCGCCCGTCATGCGCGCACCGCGCCGCGCGAAGATCCGCGTATTGTTGCCCTCGCCGCAGCCGGCATCGAGCACGGTCTTGCCGCTCAGGTCGCCAACGAACTCGAGGAACGCGGGATTGTTCCAATGCACGCGAAAGATGTCCCAGCCGTCGCGAACCTGGTCGGCCCATACGGCGGCGTTGCGATCCCAATTCGCGGCGACTTCGGACTCACGAATTTCCGGCGGCATTTTTCCCTCCTGCGCGATGCGCGATTGAAAAAAATACGGACGAGGAAATCTCGTCCGCTGAAAAACCGTGCTGTGGCGGATGAGCGCTCGCACCGCGATCGTCATCCTGAGGGTTTGGCGAGTATATGCGCGATGCTCAACGTTGACAAGACTTCGGCGCGCCCTGATCGTTGAACCCATGACGCAGGAAGTTTCCAGCGCTCGCTCCGCAGCCAAAGTGGCGGCGGTCGGCCTCGATTTCGGCACCACCAACAGCGCGATCGCGATCATCGGCGACGACGGTTCGCCGCGCCTGGCGCAGTTTCCAGCGGCCGAGGGCGGCGATCGGTCCGAGACGTTTCGATCGATCCTGTTTTTCGAAGCGGTCGAGGAAACCGGCGGCACCGATTCGGCCGTCGCCGTCGGCAACGACGCGATTCGACGCTACCTCGCAGCCGCGGGCAACGGCCGGCTGGTGCAGTCGCTCAAGTCGTTTCTCGCGGACAAGACTTTCGAGTCCACCGACATCATGGGCGAGACCTACACGCTCGGCGACTTGATCGCACCAATCATCAGCGCGCTCCGCGATGCAGCTATTGCGCAGTTCGGCGAGTTGCCGCCGCGAATCGTCGTGGGACGCCCGGTTCATTTCGCCGCCGCCGGCAATCCCGACGAAGCGCTTGCGCGCAGCCGGCTGGATATCGCGATTCGGCGCGCGGGATGGACCGACGTCGTGTTCGAGTACGAGCCGGTCGCGGCCGCCTATGACTATGCGCTCCGAATCACGCGCGACGAGACTGTGTTGATCGCCGACTTCGGCGGCGGCACCAGCGATTTCTCGGTGCTGCAGCTCAAGCCGCGGAGCGCCGCCAAGCATGGCGCTGCGCGCTACGAGATTCTCGGCAACGACGGCGTCGGGATCGCGGGCGACGCTTTCGACGGCCGCGTGATGCGCCATCTGGTCGCGCCCGCGCTCGGGCGCGGCACCAAGTACCGCTCGCCTTATGGGATGGTGCTGCCGGCGCCGACCTGGCCGTACACCAATCTCGAGCGCTGGCATCATCTGTCGTTCCTGAAGGCGCGGGCGACGATGCTCCGGTTCGAGGAACTGAAGCGCGAATCGTTCGAGCCCGAAAAGATCGCCGCGCTGATTCATCTGGTGGAAAACGATCTCGGCTATTTCCTGTTTCGCGCGGTCGAGAAGACCAAGCTGGAGTTGTCAGCGCTCGAGGCGGCGGACTTCATGTTTTCCGATCCGCCGGTGTTGATCGAGAAGATTGTCGCGCGGCCGGATTTCGAAAACTGGATCGCGCGCTATCTCGAGCAGATTGCGGGATGCGTCGATCGGCTGATGAAGACAGTCGCACTCAAGCCCGACGCGATCGACAGCGTGTTCCTGACGGGAGGATCGTCCTTCGTGCCCGCAGTACGGCGCATCTTCATCGAGCGTTTCGGCGCCGATCGAATTCGGATGGGCGACGAGTTTACTTCGGTCGCACGCGGACTCGCATTGCGCGCCCTCGACGCCACCGACTGAGTTGAAACATTTACCTGCCGCCGAGTGCGCGCTGGAAAAAGTTTGTCGAGTTTGCGCGCATTATTTCTGGCATAGGCCCTGCATCAGAAGGATCCAAAGCAATTCTTAATAATTGCAGGAGGCTTCTATGAAACGGATCGCACTCACAATTGTCGCCGGCGCGTTCGGAACACTGTTGGTTCTTCCGATGGCGCATGCGCAGGAAATGCAGGATAACAGCGCCAGCACGGTTCAGAGCGAGCAGAAGACGACTGATACGACCTCCAACTTTGGCCCGGCCGGCGTAGCCTCTCATCAGCAAGTGGACGTCCAGAAGCGCAGCGATGTACAGAGCGGCGGCCTCGGAGTTGCCACCAGCAAACAGGTCAATATCGAGAAGCACAGTGACGTCGAGAATAACGGCTTCGGCTCGTCGACAGAGAACCAGGTCGACGTGCAAAAGCGCAGCGACGTACAGAGCGACGGTCTCGGCACGTCTACGCATCAACAGGTCGTCATCCAGAAGCATAGCGACAACGTCAATTCACCAAATAGTATCCCCGCCAACGAGTAAGATTTGACGGATCATGGCGCGCTGCCGATAGTTCGGCGGCGCGCCGTTTTTGTTTGCCAGGAGGGCGAAGCCGGTGCCCTGGAGACTTAGCCGGAATTTAAACGACGGTGTAAGGGTAGCTGGCGCTGAGTGAAGGCAGTGTGAGACCTAGCTGCTCGCATCGGCGCGATAGCATCGTGACGTATAGTTCTCTTAGTTCTTCGTTGTCGCGGGTCTTGAGGCCGTAGCGGATGCAGTCGTAGGTGAAGCCGGTGCCGGGCGGGCCGAAGAAATTCACCGCGCGCGGGATCCATTGGCGCAGTGCGGCGTTGACCGGCTCGACGCCGAAGCGCTCGACGGCGTCGCCCAATTGTCGCGAGGCGAAAATTTCGTGGTCCGCTTCTTCGTCGAGAATTATTTCGGCGGCGCGCGCGTGCGGCACGTAGCTCGAGTCGCGATAGTTCTCGCCAATCATGATGAGGCCGGTGGTATCGAGACTTAGCGACGCCATCAGGAGGTCGAGCTCGCCTTCGGCCTTGGCGGCGAAGTAACACGGCGCGTCGAAGGATGGCGCTTTCAAGACCATAATCATCGAGCGGTCCGCGGCCTGCTGACTGACGCCGAGTTCTTCGAGCGCGCGGTAGATGAGTCGCGCGTGCTTCTTTTCTTCCTCGAAATTTTTCTCGACGATCGGCCGCAGAGTGGGATTGTCGAGCTTGTCGAGCGCGCGCTGGTAGCCGAGCGCGGTCAGCTTCTCAGCCATCGCGTGCGCGGCGAGCAGGCGCGTCAGCACCTTGGTGTAATGCGGATCGACGCGGCCCTCGCTGAGAGCCTCGGCATTCAGCGATCGCGGCGGAAATTCGCGCCGGATCGGCATCGCGGGTTACCTCATCGGCTCGCGGCGCGCGAGGGCAGAATGACGGTGGCGGAGCCGGGCGTGGTCTTCTCGCCCTTGGCGTTCTCGAGCCAGATTTCGCAATCGACCAGGTTGTAGCCGCCGTCGGTGTATTTCTTCGAGACCTTGCCGCGCGCGATTACCTTGGTCCCCGGCTGATCCATCCCCCGGTACTGCACGCCGAGCTTCCGCAGCCATCCGAGCTCGCCGGCGAAGTCGGTCATCAGGTGTCCGAGGAACGCGTTCTTCAACGCGCCATGCAGGATCACGCCGGGCAGGTTGTTGCCGAGCGCGAAATCCTTGTCGTAGTGAATTTGATAGAAGTCGCCCGACGCGCCGGCGTACCTGACGAGCTGCTGGGTGGTCGGATCCTTTTCGAGCGGTCCGATCTCGGTGCCGACTTCAACGTCTTCGAAATAGATTTGCTTCGCCATCGTGGTCGTCCTTTCCGATAACTCTAGTAACGGATTCCGGTCGAGCGTTGTACGACGCAGACCTCGCCAAACTGGTTGGTGTACGTGGTCTCGACCACCGTGAAGACCATCGGGCCGAGACGGCCGGCAGCCTCGCGCAAATCAACCAGCTTTGATTGTACCGTGATGCGATCGCCGGGACGAATCGGCGCGAAGTATTCCCAATCCGAGCCGCCGTCGAGGCCGCGGAAGGTGGGCATGTCGAGCTTGATGTCGGGAATCGGCGAGCCCATCGATCGGCAGAACGTCGGCGGTGCGATCATGCTGCCGTAGCGGGTCTGGCGCGCGTCGCGCTCGCTGTTGAAGAGCGGATTGCGATCCTCGATCGCCTCGGCGAAGCGGCGAATTGCGCCGCGTTCGACCTCGTAAGTCCGCGGTTCGGAGACCTTGCCGATTTGCTTGCGCGCTTCGTCGGTAACGTATTTGTTCGCCATGATCGTTCCCTCGATGAATTCCTAATACCACAGGCGCGAGCGACGGTATAACGGCGGGATCGAAAATTCACTATTTTGATTTGAAACCCGCGGTGGGTTTCAAACTTCCTTCGGCAGGGGTGACCCCTGCACCCGGTATCAGGAGAGGATGCGGGACTTCGTCCCTGTTCGGAAGTTGTTTTGAGGGAAGTATGAGATCATGTTGCTTGGGACTAGGATGGCGATTGGAGGATTACGAAGATGGCGAAGCTCACACCGGATCAGATTGTCGAGAAGCTGAAGGCGCTGCCTGGATGGGAGTACAAGAACAACGCCATCAGCAAAACGTTCAAGTTCAAAGAGTACCTCCACGGCATCGAGTTCGTGCAGAAGGTTGCCGAGATTGCCGAGGCCGCCGACCATCATCCCGACATTACGATCAACTATACGCGGGTCACGTTTTCCAACTCGACGCACGATCAGGGCGGCGTGACCGACAAGGATTTCAAGCTGGCGGAGAATATCGAGATCGCATTCACCGATGGCCAGGCGTAGGCACTTCACCAGCGGCCGCGAACTTCCTCTTCGAGTTCGAGCAAGTCCAGTTCGGCTTCCAACTGGTGGAACGCCTCTTCTCCTATCTCACCGCGAAGCCTGAGCGCATTCAGGCGCTCGCGCGCGGCGGTTCGTGCAGTGGCGCGAAGCGCGAGCTCGGATTGATGCTGTTCGTCCGACAGACCGCCAGAGCCATCGACGTGTTGCAGCAGCTCCCCGTAGTCACGGCGAAGGCCGGCCGCGACGTTGCTGTCCTGGTTGTCCAGGCTCGCGAGCGCCGCTTGAAACATCTCGTGGCGGCCGGCGCGCAGTTCGCTTTCGATCGACGTCTCGTCATCGTCGTCGAGATTCAGCAGCATCAGCAGCAGCCGCAGCGTGAAACCCTGGATGACGAGGGTGCCGAGCACGACCGCGAAACGCCGTCAGCACTATCAGATCGCGATATGGAAATGCGGGGATGGCGCCCGAGCCGTCGGGCAGCGCGAGCGCTGCGGCCAGCGTCACGATCCCGCGCATTCCGCACCATGAGGCGAGCAGACTGCGCCGGAACCGGGGAGCAGCCAGAGTCTGCGGTGCGCGTTCTCCGAGGATGAGATTGGCGAGTCTGAGCGACAGGTTGTAGGTCATCAGCCAGCCCATCCGCGCCAGTATGACCGTCAGCACAATTGCGGCGGCGAAGGCGAAGTAGTGAACATGCTGCGCGCGTGACAGCCGATCCATGATCGGCCCCAACTGCAGGCCGATGAGGATGAACGCGACGGCGTTGAGGATGAAGACTACCGCTTCCCACACCGCGAAGGACGGGACTCGCACCGCGGCGGGCATCTGCAATGGCGACCGGCGCGACAGTACGACCGCGGCCGCAACGATCACCAGCACGCCCGACAGATTGAGCCGATCCGCCAGCAGCCATATTCCGAACGCGCCGAGGAATTGCATAACGATTGAACTGGGCACGTGGGAGAAGCGGTTGACGACGCCGCCGAATACGTAGGCGAAGATGATGCCGAGGGCGACGCTCGCGACCAGCACGAAGGCGAGCGACGACACGACGTCCAGCGCGCTGCCGGCATGGGCGATAGCGGCGCCGACGGCCAGCCGATAGATCAGCAGCGCGCTGGCGTCGTTGAGCAGGCTCTCGTCTTCGAGGATCTGCACGAGCCGATGCGGCAGCTTCACTTCTTTGAGGACTGCGGTGGCGGCCGCGGCGTCCGGCGGCGCCACTGCGGCGCCCAGGGCAATCGCGGCAGCCCATGGCATCGCGGGAATCAGCCAGTGAGCGACCAGGGCCACGGCAGCGGTCGTCGTCGTCACCGCGGCGAAGACCAGGCTGGTGACGGGGAGCCAGTTCTTGCGGAGATCACGCAGCGAGTTGTCGAACGCCGCGTCCATCAGCACCGGCGCGACGAACAGGGCGAGCGCCAGGTCGGGCTCGAGCGAGATTCGCGGGCTGTCGGGCAGCAGAGCGACCAGCACTCCGCCCAGCGCGAACAACGATGGCGACGGCACGTTGATTCGCCGCGCGAGCGCGGCCAGCAGCACCGCGCCAAGCAGCAGAGATAGCGTCCATAGCAGGATAGTCATGTTCGGCGGCAGCGCGCGGCTCGGGACGAATCTGCCCGCCGGTATTTCGCTGAAAGTCAGCGCGATTTCCAAATCGAATATTTCGGCGGCCAGGTGCCGTGACCGCCCGGATACTTCGCATGCATCACGCTCTCGATGCGGAACTCGAAAGGGAGCTCGTCGTTGATGCTGGTCATGCCGCGGCCGACGAGGTCTGTGCGGACCTTGTCGGCGATAGCGTCGCTGTCGATGAACATCGCGCGCCCCATCACGAGGAACTCGTCGTCGACCTCGACCGGCGGAAACGTATGCAGCGCATAGCGGCCGTCGCGCCTGAGATCGGCGCGCTTGGGCGTAGGGCCGATGAGGGCGTAGAGGTGACCGTCGACGATAGTCGGGCAAATCGGGTGCAAGCGCGGCGCCCCGTCCCTGCGCAGCGTCGCAAGGAAGGCCAGTCCAACGCCGAACTGATAGAGCATCTGACGCCCAGCCGCCGCGATATCAGGCGCGTCGGTTTCGAACTCACTCCAGGTCGCCATAGGATTTGACCTCCCTCGAAGCGACCTATTTTCGCTATTTCTTCGCTTATGTCAAGGATGAGCCAAAGAACACCCAGAATCTTGATTCGCACGCAAAAGATGCGCGCTGTATAAGGACCCTCACCTTCATCCTCGCCCTCACAGGGCGAGGAGACAGAGCGGAGCCGGAGCTGAAGACTCTCAGCCCTTGCGGGGGACGAAGTATTGGGTGCCTGGGCCGGCGCGGTCTATTTCGCGGATTAGTTCGCCGAGGTCTTCGGGGTTGGCTACGAAGTCGATTTCGGAGGTGTCGACGACCAGCAGGGGCGCTTCGTCGTAGTAGAAAAAGAAATCGCGGTAGGCCGACGACACGCGCTCGAGGTAGTCGAAGCTGATGTGGCGTTCGAAATCGCGATTGCGTTTGCGCAGGCGCTCGGCCAGCACCTCGATGGTCGCGCGCACGTAGACGACGAGGTCGGGCTTTGCCATCTCGGCGTCGAGCAGCTTGTAGACGTTGTCGTAGAGCTTGAGCTCGTCGGGCGCGAGATTCATCGAGGCGAAAATTTTATCCTTGGCAAACAGGTAGTCGGCGACCGTCGCCTGGCTGAAAAGATCCTGCTGCTTCAGCTCGCGCTGCTGGCTGTGGCGGGTGAGCAGGAAATAGAGCTGCGCGGGAAATGCGTACTTGTCGGGATCTTCGTAGAAGCGTGGCAGAAACGGATTGTTGTCGGCGTCCTCGAGCATCAGGCGCGCGCCCAACTCGCGCGCGAGCGCCTGCGCGAGGCTCGTTTTGCCAACCCCGATAGGCCCCTCGACCGCGATATAGCCGCGCCGGCGCATCGGCGTAGATTATCGCCTCAGCTCATCTCAGTCGCGAGCGGGAACGCTCTCGCCGATCACTTGCGATGCTTCTTGGCCATCGCGCGAAGTTTGGCCACCTGATCGTCGGGCGCGCCGCCGCGCTCTTCGAGGTCGGCGGCGGTGTCGTAGTCGGGCGGAGTCTTGGCGAGATAGACCTCGGCCAGTTGCAGGTTGGCGACCTTGTCGTCGGGGTAGTCGCCGATCACGTCATTGAACAGCTTGAAGGTCACGTCGGGCGTGCCGGCGGCCTTGGCGGCCACGTTGATATTCTGCATCATCGGGTCGGCGTCGGGGCTGAGCGTGTCGCTCTTGTGCGCCCTCGACAGCAGCATCGCGGCGCGGATGCCCTGTTCGTAGGTGGTGACGGCGTCGGCGTATTTCTTGTCCGCCATCTGCTGGTCGCCGACTTTTGCGATGATCGGAATCGCGTCGGAGAGCGCGTTCACCGCCTTTTCACGCGCCGCGGGAATCCGCGTGGTGACGATGATGTCCTTGAGCTGGGAGACGCCGTCGGTGACGTTGCCGGCCTTAATCTTGTCGAGGGCCTGGCCCGAGGAATTCGCCATGTCTTCGAGCTGCTTGTAGAGGCGGGCCTGGTCGAGCAGTTTCTGATCGGTTGGATCGAGCGCCGACGCCGCCATGTATTCCTTCGCGGCGCCTTCCTGGTCGCCGAGCGCTTCGTCTATATGCGCGAGCGACTTGTGCGCGTCGAGATTGTTGGGGTCGGCTTGTATTGCCAACTCGAGTTCCTTTTTGGCGCCGTCGAGATCGCGCTTTTCGAACAGGTCTTCAGCGGCATAGAGATGCTTCTTCGACTCGGACTGGCATCCGCTGACCAACGGGATTGCCAGCAGGACCGGCACTAGCAGCGCGCGCGCGATAGCTGTACGCATCAGGGTTCCTCTCACGGTTCGGCGAAATCCGGATGAGTCTGCAAGCAATCGCGCGGAATTGTCAAGTTGCAACGCGCGGCGGGACAGATGTTCGAGGGCGCTGCGGAAATCGCGGCGCGGCTCAGTCCGCCGGCATCGGCAGCGGGAAATGCACGCGCTCTTTGGCGACGCTCAGCAGCTCGACCACGGCGCCCGAGCGCGCGAACGCGCCGATAATTTCCTCGACCAGCCATTCCGGCGACGACGCGCTTGCAGTCAGGCCGAGCGCGCGCACGCCTTCGAGCATCGCGGGCTCGACGTCGGCGATCGAATCGACCAGGAACGCACGCGCGCCGCGCATCCGCGCGACCTCGACCAGCCGGTTGGCATTCGAGCTCTGCTTGGAGCCGACGACCAGCACCGCGTCGCTCACCTGGACGAGTTCCTTGACGGCGTTCTGGCGGTTCTGCGTCGCGTAGCAGATGTCGTCGGTCTTCGGCGCCTGCATCGAGGGGAAACGCTCCTTCAGCGTCTCCATTATGTCGCGCGTGTCGTCGACGCTGAGCGTGGTCTGGGTGACCGCGGCGATACGATCGGGATGCTCGACGGCGACGGTGCGCGCCTCGGCGACGCTGCCGACCAGCACCACCTTGCCGGGGGCGACGCCGAGCGTGCCCTTCACTTCTTCGTGGCCGGCGTGGCCGATGAGGATAACGGTGCGGTCTTCGGCGTCGTATTTTTTGACTTCGAGATGAACCTTGGTGACGAGCGGGCAGGTGGCGTCGATGACGCGCAGCGCGCGGTCCTTGGCGCGATCCCATTCGCTGGGCGCGACGCCATGCGCGCTGAAGATGACGCGCTGGCCGGTGGGCACCTCGTCGAGACTCTCGACGAAAATCGCGCCTTCGCGTTCGAGCGCCTCGAGCACGAAGCGGTTGTGCACTATCTGATGACGCACGTAGAGCGGGCGCCCGTAGGAGCGCAGCGCGCTGCGGACAGCCTCGACCGCGCGATCGACGCCGGCGCAAAATCCGCGCGGCTCAGCCAGAATGATCTTTTCAACAGAAGTAACGCCCAAAGCCATCCTACCTTTGTAACTGGTTAACTGTCCGGGGGGTCAACAATGCTCCTTTCTGATCCCTCGCCCGTTATTTGACGGGAGAGGTTAGGTGAGGGTTCTGCGATGCGGCACGTTCTGGTGGTGTCTCAGTTTGAATTTCCGCAGTCCTTCGATGAACCGTTAGGCGCGGTCCTCCCGCGCCCACCGTTGCGCGCCGCGCCAGCTCGGCTTCGCTGGGTATCGTCTGCCCGAACGAGCCCGTCTGCGGCGGCTGATCGGTCCTTTCGTAGGTGTTGACCACCACCCCCGTCCTGGACTGCCGCGTCTTCGTCAGCGCCCAGGCGCGGGGCTGCGAGCCGTCGTCGAACAACCGCTTGCCCGAGCCCAGGATCACCGGGAAGGTCAGCAGGGTCAGCTGGTCGATCAGGTCATGGGCCAGCAGTCGTGTGGATCAGCTCGCTCGATCCCTGGATCAGCAGGTCGCGACCCTCGGTCGCCTTCAGCGCTCGCACCGCCTCGGCCAGGTCGCCTTCCAGCCGGTGGCTGCCGGCCCAGGTCAGGGGCGTCTCGGGCCCGGCCGCCACGTACTTGTCGATGGCGTTGAACTTGCGGCCGATCTCGTCGTCCATGAACGGCCAGTACGCGGCGAAGATCTCGTAGGTCCTGCGACCCAGCAGCAGGTCGTAGTCCTCGCCCATCGCCTCGGCCATCAGCCCGTCCAGCGCGAAGTTGACGATCCAGCCGCCGAAGGCGAAGCCGCCAGTCGTGTCCTCGTCGGGCGCGCCCGGGGCCTGCATAACGCCGTCCAGGCTGACGAAGCTCGCGGTTTTGACTTTACGCATGGTCGTTACTCCTCACTTGGGTGATCAGCGGAAGCGCGGAGGCGGCGGGCGGCTCGCGTCGTCGTTGTCAAGGACGGCTCATTTTCAAACTGAGACACTACCCAACGTTCTCTATTCCAGCGCGGGTGGATGCGAAGTCTGGCAGCCGATCCAGATTTCGCCGCCTTCGAAATGTTCCTTCTTCCAGATGGGCACGATTTCTTTCAGGCGATCGATCGCGAAACGGCATGCCTCGAAGGCCTCTGCGCGATGCGGCGCTGAGACTGCTATCGCGACCGACGTTTCGCCAATTTCGACGACGCCGACGCGATGCGCGATTGCGATGCGCGTGATTTTCCATCGCGCGCCCGCTTCGACTGCGAGCTTGCGCATCTCGGACAGCGCCATCGGCTCGTAGGCTTCGTACTCGAGGCGAAGCACGGCGCGGCCGGCGTTGTCGCGGCGAGTCGTGCCGGTGAACGACACGATTGCGCCGGCGGCAGGGTCGGCAACTTCGCGCTCGAGCGCGGCGACGTCGATCGGAACTGCGGCCGATTGTGATTTTGCCGACGTACGCCGGCATCGTAGCGCCGCCGCTGACGGGCGGAATGAATGCAATCTCGTCGCCTTTGCGCGGCTTGAAGTCGCCTTCGACATATTCCTGGTTGACGGCGAAGCCCACAGAATCGTGATGGCCGCCGAGCTCGGGAAATTCGACGACCAGCCGCCGCCAGATGTCGCCGACCGTGGTGCCGTCGGGAAATTCGCGCGTCAGCTCGGCCGCATGCGCGCGCTCGCGCAGCGTCGCGAACAGTTTGATCGTGAACTGGTTCACTGTTCACGGCTTCATTTGCTCAGCAGGTAAGTGATGTGTCCGAGCTCGGGAATGAGCAGCTTCTCCATCGCGAGGCGGCATGCGTCGGGCGAGCCGGGAAGCGCGGCGACGAACTTGCCGTGACGCACGCCGGCGACTGCGCGACTCAGCATCGCAGCCGGGCCGATTTCGTTGAACGACAGCATCCGGAACAGCTCGCCGAAGCCTTCGAGCTCCTTGTCGAGCACCGACTTCACGACTTCCGTAGTGCCGTCGCGCGCGGTGATGCCGGTGCCGCCGTTGATGATGATGGCGTCGAGGTTTTCCAGGTTGCTGACCAGCGCGGCGGAAATCTTCTCGCTGTCGTCGGGCACGATTTCGTAATAGTCGACGCGATGGCCGGCCGCCTGGAGCAAAGTGCGGATGAGCTTGCCGCTCTCGTCAGTCTCGAGGGTGCGCGAATCGCTGGCGGTGATTACGCCGACCTTGAGATTTGTGCGCGCGTGTTTTTCGTGCTCGTGGACCGACATGCGGATTAGGATTACACAATCCTCGATGGCATTATAAGCAGTCCGCGTCCGCGAAGCTCGCCGGCGGAAACCAAACTGCCGCCGTGCGAGTTACCTATCCCGGAACCTCGAGATGACCACCGCCACCAGCCGAGCCGCCGGTTTCTTTCGCCCCAAAATTCTACTGATCGTCGTCGCGATCATCGCGATTCTCTACGCGGCGCATCGCATTGGCGCGGGACCGTGGCTGACCAACGCGCTCGACTGGATTCGCGGGCTGGGTGCGCTGGCGCCGATCGCGTTCATCGTCATCTACATCGCGGCCTGCGTCGCGTTTCTGCCGGGATCGATCCTGACGATCGGCGCGGGCGTGATCTTCGGCGTGGTGCGCGGATCGATCTACGTCTCGATCGCGTCGACGCTCGGCGCGACCGCGGCTTTTCTCGTGGGCCGTTACCTCGCGCGCGACTGGGTGAGCGCAAGGCTCGAAGGCAACGCGAAGTTCAAGGCGATCGACGAAGCGGTCGGCAAGGAAGGCTGGAAAATCGTCATCCTGACGCGCCTGTCGCCGGTGTTTCCGTTCAACCTGCTCAACTACGCGTACGGGCTGACGCGGGTGACGCTGCGCGACTATTTTTTCGCGTCGTGGGCCGGGATGATTCCCGGCACGATTCTCTACGTCTACATCGGATCGCTGAGCGGCGACCTCGCGCGCGCGGCCGGTGGCAGCGCGCGGCGCACACCGGCTGGATGGGCGCTCACTGCGGTCGGCTTTGTCGCAACGGTCGCGGTGGCAGTGTACGCAACGCGAATCGGCGCACGGGCGCTGCGCGAAAAAACCTGAAGGGTACATATCGATGGGATCGCACGCGCTGAAGCATGAGCCGCTCGACGCTTACAACCTCGCGCTGACGGAAAATCTGCATCCCGCCGGATGGAGCAACCCGACGCCGGCCGACCGCTACAACCTGGTCGTGATCGGCGCCGGCACGGCGGGCCTCGTGACGGCGGCGGGCGCCGCGATTCTGGGCGCGAAGGTTGCGCTGGTCGAGCGCGACCTGATGGGCGGCGACTGCCTGAACTTCGGCTGCGTGCCGTCGAAGGCGCTGATTCGATCGGCGCGCGCGGCCGCGGCGGTTCGCGACGCGGGCCGCTTCGGCGTCGAAGTGCCGGCGGGCGTGCGCGTCGATTTTCCGGCGGTGATGGAGCGGATGCGCAAGCTGCGCGCCGAGCTCAGCCCAACCGACTCGGCCAATCGCTTTCGCGGACTGGGCGTCGACGTGTTTATCGGCGACGGACGTTTCGTCGCGCCCGACTGCGTGGAGGTTGACGGCAAGCGGCTCAAATTCAAGAAGGCCGCGATTACTACGGGAGCGCGCGCCGCCTCGCTGCCGATACCGGGTCTGGCCGAGGCCGGCTACCTGACCAACGAGACGGTTTTTTCACTGACCGAATTGCCGCGGCGAATCGCGGTGATTGGCGCCGGGCCGATTGGATGCGAGCTGGCGCAGACCTTCGCGCGCTTCGGCGCGCAGGTCACGCTGCTCGAAGTCGCGCCGCAAATCCTGATTCGCGAGGATCGCGACGCCGCCGAGCGAATCGAGCGCGCGATCGTTCGCGACGGTGTCGAGATTCTCACCGACTGCAAAATTTCCAGCGTCGAGTTGCGCGGCAATGAAAAAATTCTCGCGACCGAGCGCGACGGCGTCCGCCGCGAGATTGCCGCCGACGTGATTTTGATCGGCGTCGGCCGCGTACCCGCTGTCGAGGGCTTGAATCTCGAAGCGGCGATGATCGAATACGACCAGCAGAACGGCGTGAAGGTCGACGACCACCTGCGCACGACCAACCCGCTCGTGTATGCGGGCGGCGATGTCGCCTCGCCGTACAAGTTTACGCACGTGGCCGACGCGCACGCGCGAATAATTTTGCGCAACGCACTGTTCTTCGGGCGCCAGCGCGCGAGCCAACTGACTATTCCGTGGTGTACCTACACCGACCCCGAAATTGCGCACGTCGGACTGTACGAAGCCGAGGCCAAACAGCGCGGAATCGCAGTCGCGACCTATACGCAGGAACTGGCCGAGGTCGATCGCGCGGTGCTCGACGGCGAAACCGACGGCTTCGTGAAGGTGATCGTGAAAGAGGGCAGCGATCAAATCGTCGGCGCGACGATCGTTGCGAGTCACGCCGGCGAGATGATTTCCGAACTCACGACGGCGATCAAAGCGGGCGTCGGCCTCGGCACGCTTGGCGACGTGATCCATCCGTACCCGACGCAGGCCGATGGAATTCGCCGCGCCGCCGGACTCTACACGCGCACACGGCTCACGCCGTTCGTCGCCGGCCTGATGAAGCGCTGGTTCGCGCTTACGCGATGAGAAAAATCCGGCTGCGGTGTCAGCGCAGGCGCAAGTTGAACGCCTGCCGCCCCTTCTCGCCCGCGCGCACGTCGAACTGAACTTCGTTGCCCTCGCGCAGGTCGTCGAAATAGACCTTGGGCGAGAGCGCCGAGCGATGGAAAAAAACTTCGTCGCCGCCGTCGTCCGCGATGATGAAGCCGAAGCCCTTGTCCTTGACCACCTTCTTGATTGTTCCGAACACGCCAATCCTCCCCCGAACTGATGTTGCGCCGCGCCTTGAGCTTACGACGCTGACAATTTAAGTAAAGACGTAGCTCCGCGAGGCGTGCACATGCTCAAGGCCGTCACCCTGAAAGAAATCGAAAGAATTTTCGCCGTGATCGATCCGATGGGAATTTCGCGCGAGGCGGTTGAGATTCCGCTGCGCACCGAGCATCCGGGGCGCGTTTCGATTTTGAAAAACGGCAAGCTCGAGATTGTCGTCGAGCGCGACGGCGACTTCGAGGATTGGATTGCTAAGCTCGAGGCGCAGATTCGCGAGCTGATGAAGCCGGAGCCGGACTAAGCTCGATCAGCACCGCGCCGTGATCGACCGCATCACCCTCCGCGACGCGAACGTGCTTCACCAGCGCGGCGCTCTCGGCGGCGAGCGTCGTTTCCATTTTCATCGCTTCGATCACGACCAGCGCCTGCCCCGCCTCGACCAGGTCGCCGTCGCGGACCATCACCTTCAGCACCTTGCCGGGCATCGGCGCGACGATCTCCGCCGCCGCGAGGCCGCGCGCACGGCGTCGCGATGACGCTTCGGCCGGCTTGAACTCGAAGGACGCCGGCCCGACCGAAATGAAGATCGATTCCTTCCGTCGCGCGCCGTAAACCGGGTAGCGCCGGCCGTCGATCGCAAGAATCCCGCCGCCGTCCGCATTGGGCGTGAACTCCGCGTCGAGTTCACGGTCTCCGATACGCACGCGCACCGTGTTGCCGTCGCGCGAAGTCACCTCGGCGTCGATCTCGTGCGGATCGCCAACGCGCGTGAGCTTCATCGCCGCGATCCCCACAGCTCGAAGTTGTGCAGGCCGTCCCACGGCGAGCGCCGATCGTTACTCGTTCGCGGCGCGGCGCTCTCCGCTGTGCGCATCACCCGCGGTGATAGCTGCAGCGACAATCGCCGCGTCGATTTCACCGCTTGCGATCTTCCACCCTGAAAAAAACTCGTCGATAAAATGGGTCGAGAGCCTGGCGTCGCGAAACTGCTCGCTCGCGATGATGTCGCGCAGATACGCCGCGTTGTTGGTCACCCCGAGCAAGGCAAATTCGCCGAGCGCGTCGACCAGCCGGCGGCGCGCCTCCTCGCGATTCGCGCCGTAGCAGATGAGCTTGCCGAGCAGACCGTCGTACCACGGCGTCACTTCGGCGCCGCGCACGAGGTGCGAGTCGAAACGCACGCCGGGCCCGCCGGGAATACTTCAGATGAAGCACGGTGCCGGTGGCGGGACGAAAATCATGCTCGGGATCCTCGGCGTTGATTCGGCATTCGATGGCCGCACCGCGCGGAGCCGCCGGCTCCGACACCGTGCCGCCCGACGCGACGCGCAACTGCTCGCACACCAGGTCGCAGCCGAAGCGCATCTCGGTCACCGGATGCTCGACCTGCAGGCGCGCATTCACTTCGAGGAAGTAAAAGTTGTCGCCCTCGACCAGGAACTCCGCGGTGCCGGCGTTGGTGTAGTGCGCCGCGCGCGCGAGTTTCAGCGCCGCGTCGATCATCTTCGCGCGCATCGCGTCGGAAAGTCCGGGCGCCGGCGATTCCTCGATAATCTTCTGATGGCGCCGCTGGATCGAGCAATCGCGCTCGCCGAGTGCGACCACGTTGCCATGATCGTCGCCGAGAATTTGAATTTCGATATGCCGCGGGTGCGCGAGATACTTTTCGATGAAAATCCGGCCGTCGCCGAAAGCCGCCGCCGCTTCGCGCGCAGCCGCTTCCAGAGCGGTTTCGAGCTGAACGGCTTCCGCAACCACGCGCATCCCGCGCCCACCGCCGCCGGCGGCGGCCTTGATCAGGATCGGATAGCCAACGGTCGCGCCAAATTCGCGCGCCGCTGAAATTTCCGCGGCTTCGATTCCCGGCACTACCGGCACTCCGGCGGCGACTGCGATTCGCCGCGCCGCGACCTTGTTGCCGAGCGCAGCCATCACCTCAGGCCGGGGCCCCACAAAAACTATTTGCGCATCGGCGGCCGCCTGCGCGAATTCGGGACGCTCGGAGAGAAATCCGTAGCCGGGATGAATCGCGTCGGCGCCGGCCTGCTTTGCCGCCGAGATTATCGCCGCGATGTCGAGATAACTCTTCGCGGCTTCAGCCGGGCCTATCGCGATTGCCTCGTCAGCCGCGCCGACATGGACGCTTTTCGCGTCCGCCGCCGAATAGACGGCGACGGTTTTGAGCCCGAACAGGCGTGCGCTGCGGATGATCCGAAGCGCAATCTCGCCGCGATTTGCGACGAGTAATTTCGTGAGCCGCGCCATCGACTCGACGAAGCTAGCACAATCAATTGCAACCGGCGCGCCCGTCGTATATTCCCGAACACGCGCGCCCGCGCATCGCATTCGTATGAACCGCTACTTCGAGGATTTCTCCGCCGGCCAGACTTTCAAGCATTGGCCCGGCCGCACCATCACCGAGTTCGACAACACCTGGTTCACGCTGATGACGATGAACACGAACCCCGTCCATTTCGACGCGGCGTACGCAGCTACCACGCAGCACGGACGCCCGCTGGTCAACGGGCTGCTGGTGATGGCGACGGTGGTCGGCATGAGCGTGAAGGACGTGAGCGAGAACGCGATCGCCAACCTTGAGTACGAATCGGTGCGTCATACCGGCCCGACCTTCGCCGGCGACACGCTGTACGCCGAGACCACGGTGCTCGAGACCACCGCGTCGAAATCGAAGGGCGATCGCGGGGTCATCTACGTCGAGACGCGCGGCCTCAATCAGCGCGGCGAGGAGATAATGATCCTGCGCCGCAGGATTCTCGTCCCGCGCCGTCCCGCTGACGCCTGAAGCAGAAAAAATATTTACGAATTGGTCATCGAAAGGGATTGATCGATGGCGGAAATTCAATATGGTGTTTAATCCGAGTTTGGGATTCGTGCGCTCGAGTTGTTGCAAAGTTGAAACGAAAGAAATTGTCGTGCGTACAAATTAAAGGTCGGGGCAACTGAATCAAGGAGCGCCAGCAGAGTAATGAACGAGAAAATCACGGTTCGCACCGTATACGACTTCCCCGTCGCCGCTCACACGTGCGAGGACGGAACCGTGCGCTACGTCAAGCTGGTGCGCCACGCCGGCCAGCAGCCCGAAGGCACCTGCCCGCTGTGCAAGACGTCGTTCGTGTATCGAAAACCCAAGGCCTCGAAGAGCGCGCGCCATATCGACGGCGAGGGCATCGTCCACTTCTAGGTTTTCCGAAAAGCCGGTTTGCTATTTTGCGGGTCGCGCGACCGCGCTCGAATCGTCGCGCTTTTTCACCAGCATGATGCGCGGACCTTTGTAGTAGCGCGAGCTCTCGTCGCCGACGAACGCGTAGCCGTCATTCGGATCGAAACGCGCGTACAGCTTGGGCACGAACGTCGAGATGATCAAGTTCAACCATCCAAAATCCGGCCGCACTTCGACTCGAATCGTCTCGGCGCCGTAAACGGCCCACATCGCATTTCCCGGATCGACCTGCAAGCTGACCGAAAATATTCGAGGCCCCGGAGCGCAGCTGAAGACGTGCAGCAGAACCGCTGACGTTGCCTCGCCGGCGCGCAAAAAATCCTGGATTGGAAGCACGACGCTCGCGCCCGCCCACGTGCCGTCCGGGATGCTGAGCGTTGCGGACTGCAGGTTCTTCTGCCCGCCGGTGTTGTCGATACACGTCGCGGCCCCCGAACTCACATTGAGATGGGCGCGCACCATGATCGACCCGTCGGCCTGGTAGAACGTGTGATCGAATTCCACCAGCTTCGGCAACGCGCCGACGCCCTCTGACTTCAGAAACGAGGTCTCGAAGTCCGACGAACCGTCATCGTAGTGGCTTTCACCGTGAAGAATTCCGCCGTCGTTGGTGCTCACCACGCGGTAGATGCTGCGTCCGATCACGGCGCTTGTCACAGGATTCAGAATCGCAAATGTGGTCGTCGGGAAGCTGAGCGCATTCGCCGGCCACGCGGGCTGCGCCGACGCCATCGTCGCGGCTATCGCGCACGCGGCGACCATCGATCCTCGCGCGAGGTTCGTCATCATGCCCTTGCCAACACGCACCCTGTCTGGAACGTTAACTCCGCAAGCGCTCTGCGCGCTACCGCTCCGGCACAGGCAATCGCGATGCTCGATACAGTCCTAGGCGCCAACCCCGACATCAAGCGCATTCAGTCGCGATGCGCTCGCGCGCTTTTCAGCGTCGGCATCAGCGCCAACGTCGCCACGATACTCGCAGCCCTCGCCGGCATCGCCGCGGGAATCGCATTTGCGCGCGCCGAGGTTGCGTTTGCGATCGTGGCGCTCATGTTCAGCGCCGTGCTCGACGCGCTCGACGGCACCATCGCCCGCGAATGCGCCGCAGCGAGCCCGGTCGGCGGCGTGCTCGACCTGTCCGCCGATCGCGTCGTCGAGGCGTGCGTGATCATCGGCATCGCATGGCGCGATCCTGGCCTCTACTTCCCGGCGCTCGTCCTCGTCGCCACCTGGTACGTAAACATCACCGTGTTCCTCGCCGTCGGCGCCGCACTCGAAGGCCCCAGCGCCAAGCTCATCGAGTATCCGCCGGGCATCCTCGAACGCACCGAAGCGATCATCTTCTTCATCGTGCTGGGTCTCATCGTAGCAACGCCCATCTTGCGTCCTATAGGACCGCTGCTGTGCTATGCGATGGCGGCGCTTGAAGTGGTCACCGGGGCACAACGTCTGTTGTTCGGCCTCAGAAAGCTACGCCCAGAATAAGGTACGAATCAGTGTCGCGAAAAGTTGCAAGGTCAGTCGCTGACTCTCAAGTTTTAACGCCTCCTGTTGCGGCGCGAAGGCCTTACCAGGTGCCGTCGCCTAATGGCGCGCGCAACGATGACTACTACTGGCTGCGCGACGACACCCGCCGCTCGAAAGAAGTAATCGACTACCTCGACGCCGAAAATGCTTACACCAACTCCGTCCTGGCACCCACGCAGTCGCTTCAGGATGACCTATACGAAGAGCTGGTCGCACGCATCAAGCAGGACGACTCTTCTGTGCCCGTCCTGTTCCGCGGATGGTGGTACTACACGCGCTACGACACCGGGCGCGAGTATCCTATCTATGCGCGACGCTGGCGAACGATGAGTGCGCCGGAACACGTGATGCTCGACGGCAACGTGCTAGCCGCCGGCAAGAGCTTCTTTCAAATAGGCGCATGGTCAGTGAGCCCAATGGCCGCCTGCTGGCCTATGCGGAAGACGACATAGGCCGCCGCCAATACACACTTAGGATAAGAGACCTGCGCACCGGCACGATGCTTGCCGATAGCATCGCCAACGTTCAGCCGAACTTCGTCTGGGCGAACGATAACAAGACTCTGCTATACGTCGAGAAAGATCCCGTAACGCTGCTTGGAGTCAAGGTTCGCAAGCACGTCATCGGCTCCAAAGCAGCTGCAGATCGATTGGTGTATGAAGAGGGCGATCACACCTATTACATGCATCTCGTCAGGAGCAAGTCGGATAAGTACCTGTTCATCTCGCTTAGAAGTACCTTGCAAAGCGAATGGCGTTACGCTGACGCTGGCGATTCAAAGCTGAAATTCAAAGTTGCGATACCACGCGAAGCCAATCATGAGTACCAGGTCGATCATCTGCGAAGCGAGTTTATTCTGCGTACAAATTGGCAGGCGCGTAACTTCCGCATCGTTCGCGCGGTTATTAATAAAGTGGCGGACAAAGGCACGTGGAAGGACGTAATCCCAGGCCGTGAGGATGTCTTTATTCATAGCTATGAGGTGTTTAAGAGCTATCTTGCCGTTAACGAGCGCTCTGGCGGGCTCAAGAAGCTTCATGTGAGGTCATGGGATGGGCGGCGCGACTATGTCATAGCTTCCGCCGAGCCTTCCTATGTGACTGAACTGGTACGAACGCCGGGAATTGGCTCACAGAAGGTGCGCTACGTCTATACTTCGCTGACGACTCCGCGAACAACCTATGAATACGACATGGCGTCGGACCGCAAAACGCTTCTGAAGACCGATCCGGTGCTGGGCGGATTCGATTCGAGCAACTACAAGACACAGTATATTCATGCGCCCGCGAGCGATGGAGCCTTGATTCCAGTCTCGCTCGCCTATCGCAATACTACGAAGCTCGACGGTACTGCGCCGCTATACCAGTACGCGTATGGGTCGTATGGCCTCTCGACTGATCCGGCCTTTCAGTCCAACTGGATAAGCCTGATGGATCGCGGATTCATAGTAGCTATCGCGCACGTTCGCGGCGGCCAGGAGATGGGCCGCGCATGGTATGAGCAGGGGCGGCTCCTCAACAAGAAGAACACCTTCACCGACTTCATAGCAGTGACCAGGCATCTGGTGAATGAAAAATACGCCGCGCGTGACAAGGTCTTCGCGCAGGGCGGCAGTGCCGGCGGCCTGCTGATGGGCGCGATCGCGAACATGGCGCCGCATGACTATCGCGGCATCATCGCCAACGTTCCATTCGTCGATATAGTAACCTCGATGCTCGACGAATCGCTTCCGCTCACTACCAACGAGTTCGACGAATGGGGTAATCCTAAAATCAAGACCTACTACGACTACATGCTGTCCTACTCGCCCTACGACAACGTAGAAGCGAAGTCCTATCCCGCAATGCTGGTGACCAGCGGCCTATGGGACTCGCAAGTCCCATACTGGGAGGCCGCCAAGTGGGTTGCAAAGCTGCGCGCAACCAAAACGGACAGCAATACGCTGCTATTCAAGGTAAACATGCAGGCTGGCCACGGCGGCAAATCCGGCCGTTTCGAAAGGCTGCGCGAAACAGCGCTTGAATACCAATTCATCCTGACTAACTTTTGAGAAAGGAGAACGCCTTATGACTCAAGGACGTGCTCGTTTTGGACTTACCCTTCCCAATCGCGGCGTCATCATAGGTGCTACCACCGTTGAGGAGATGCTCAAGATGGGTGAGTGGGCGGACTCGGCCGGATGGGATTCGGTGTGGGTCGGCGATTCAATCTTTGCCAAGCCGCGCCTCGACGCTATCGTGCTGCTCGGCGCGCTTGCGGCGCGCACCAAACGGGTGCGCCTCGGGCCCGGCATGCTTCGCCAGCACGCCGCTGCGCAACGCGCTCATCCTGGCCTACCAATGGGCCAGCCTTGATTTCATGTCGGGCGGCCGCACGGTCTTCGTCGCATGCCAGGGGCAGCCGGAGCCGGGTGGAGGCGCCTTCGACAAGGAATTCGCCGCGCTGCGAGTCGAGCCCGGCAGCCGCATGCGCAGGATGGAGGAGGCTATCGAGATAATGCGCCTGACCTCGTCGCGCGAGCATGTCGACTACGACGGCAAGTATAACCAGTTTCGCGACGTGACCGTGTTGCCGCGTCCCGTCCAGCAGCCGATTCCGATCTGGGTGGTCTCGAATCCCAATACCACGCAAGTGACCAATGTCGAGCGCGGCTATCGGCGCGTGGCGCGGCTCGGCGACGGCTGGATGACGACGGGCAAGACGCCCACCGATGTGCGCGAGTCACTCGCGCTGATTCGCGGCTACGCGCGTGAGCAAGGCCGCGAGCTGCCGTCCAGCTTCGAGGTTTGCATCTATCACAACATCAATGTGAACGAGGACCGCGAGGCGGCGCTGGCGGAATCGAAGCGTTTCCTCGACAGCTATTACTCGGTGAACTACGCGCGCGAGTTTATCGAGCGCTGGGTCGCGCTCGGCTCGCCCGCGGAATGCATCGCGAACCTGCGCAG
Organism: uncultured delta proteobacterium; assembly: GCA_963747845.1. Classification (GTDB taxonomy): domain Bacteria; phylum Desulfobacterota; class Binatia; order Binatales; family Binataceae; genus Binatus. The sequence continues at coordinate 62,512 of CAVVGR010000008.1, read as the reverse complement.
CTTCATCGAAGCGGGCGCCACGACGATCACGCTGCGCCTGACCGGTTACGATCAGGAAGCGCAGTTCAAGCGAGTGACAGAAGAGGTACTTCCCGCTCTCATGGGCTAGTACCTTGCCCGGGGAGGACGTTTGCCTTACAAAACCAGAATGAAATCGAAGATCGTTCGGCCGCAGCCTCTGATTGCGGTGCGAGACGTGCGGGCAAGCAGCCGCTGGTATCGGCAACTGCTGCGAGTCAGCGCACTTCCGGAGCATGAGCATCGCGATGTTTACGATCGGATAGATTGTGACGGTCAGCTGATCCTCCAGCTCCATGCGTGGGACGAGGAGGATCACCCTAATCTTGTTAACGCTGATTTGGCGCCGCCGGGACATGGAGTTGTGCTCTGGTTCGAAGTGGACGACTTCGATGCGGCGGTCGAGCGCGCTCGTTCATTGCACGCAGAAATCATCGAGGAGCCGTACGTCAACCCGGCGCCCGCGCACAGGGAGATGTGGATCCGCGACCCCGACGGCTACGTGGTGGTGATCGCAAGTCCCGACGGCGAAGCCGCTGGCATGAAAGACTAGTCGAACGAGTCGCCTACTCGACCGTCACCGACTTGGCGAGGTTGCGCGGCTGATCGACGTCGGTGCCGCGCTCTGCTGCGATGTGATACGCGAGCAACTGCAGCGGCACCGTCATCAGCACGGGCGTCAGCATCCGGTTCGTCTCCGGCACTTCGATAATTTCAGCGGCGACGCTTTTCAGCTCCGCGGTAGCGTGATTGGTCACCGCGATAATCCGGCCGTTGCGCGATTCGACCTCCTTGAGATTCGACATCGACTTGTCGAACAGGCCGTCGTTGGGAATTATCACGACCACCGGCATCTTCTCGTCGATAAGCGCAATCGGCCCATGCTTCATCTCGCCCGCGGAGTAACCCTCGGCATGGATGTAGGAAATTTCCTTGAGCTTGAGCGCGCCCTCGAGCGCGATTGGATAGTTGATGCCGCGGCCGAGGAACAGGAAGTCGCGCGCCTGCGCATACTTGCGCGCGATCTGCTGAATGGCCGGCTCGCTCTCGAAGACAGCCTTGATCTGCCCGGGAATCGCGAACGCCGGCTGCAGCAACTTGCTCGCGTCAGCGTCGGACAGGCGTCCCATCCGCGCCGCAAGATGAATCGCGAACAGGTAGTAGGCCTCGAGCTGCGTGAGAAAGCATTTGGTGGTCGTCACGCTCGTCTCGGGACCGCATCGCGTGTACAACTGCGCGTCGGCCTTGCGCGCGATCGACGAGTCCACCGTGTTGGTGATCGCCAGCAGATGCGCCCCGCGCGCGCGCCCTTCTTCCATCGCGGCGATCGTGTCGGCCGTCTCGCCCGACTGCGACACGGCGATGAGCATCGTGCGATCGTCGATCGGCGGCCGGCGATAGCGGAACTCCGATGAGTAATCGACCTCGACCGGAATCCCCGCGAGGTCCTCGATCATGAACTTGGCGACCTGCGCGGTGATCCACGACGCGCCCGCCGCCAGCATCACGATTCGCCCGATCGACGCAGCGCCGCGCGCCGGCAGCAACTCGCCTTCGAAGCGCACGGTCGGCGATCCGGCGTCCGCCCGTCCCGCCATCGTGTCGATCCACGCCTGCGGCTGGTCGTTGATCTCCTTGCGCAGGTAATGGCGAAAGCCGCCCTTGGTCGCGGCGACGGCGTCCCATTCCACCTGGCGCGGCGCGCGAGTGACCGGCAGTGCCATCGAACTTCATCAGCCGTATCGCGCCGGCGCTGATCTCGGCCAGCTCGCCGTCTTCGAGCACGAGCGCGCGGCGCGTGTGCTCCAAAATCGCGGGAATATCCGACGCGACGAAATTCTCGCCGTCGCCCAGCCCCAACACGAGCGGCGTCGCGGTTTTCGCGGCGATCAGCTTGTCAGGCTCAGTCTCCGACAGCACGACGATCGAAAACGAACCGCGCAGGCGCAGCACGGCCTCGCGCACAGCCTCGGTCAGCCCGCGGCCGCCTTTGAGCTTCTCCTCGATGAGATGCGAGATGAGCTCGGTGTCGGTTTCGGAGCGAAGCTTGTGGCCGCGCGCGAGCAGTTCGGTGCGCAGCTCGATGAAGTTCTCGACGATGCCGTTGTGAATGACCGCGACCGGACCGGCTTTGTGCGGATGCGCGTTTTCTTCCGACGGCCGGCCGTGCGTCGCCCATCGCGTGTGCCCGATTCCGATATGTCCGTGCAGAGGCGAGTCGGCCAGCAGGCGCCGTAGATTCTCGAGCTTGCCCTTGGCGCGGCGAACTTCGAGCTTGCCGCTATCAACTATAGTAGCGACACCGGCCGAGTCGTAGCCGCGATACTCCAGCCGCCCGAGCCCGCCGAGCAGAATTGGGTAGGCCTCGTTCGGCCCCACGTATCCGATTATTCCGCACATGTTCGTTCGCTCCTTTCCCCGGATTCGCGGGGAAGGTTACAGAGTTGTCCGAACGCGCTGATGGAGCGGAACGATAGCGAAATAATTTGTGCAGGAGAGTTTAGAAAATCACGTCAGAGCCGGATGCTCTGCCACTCGAGGCGTTCTTTGTCGCGCGGTCACCCGCGCAGTTTGCTCGCCTCTATCGACTGTGGAGCCGGGAAGCCATCCGCCGAATCTTTCGATACTGCTTCCACCTCGTCAACTCATCGCGCGATTGCCGATGAGTCCTGGCGCTACTCTCGATTTTTTTCTATTCGCTTCGACCATCACCTCGTTGCGCAGATTATTCCTTTTCACGAAACGTCGTTCAAGCCAAGCGATAAGTTCAATGATTCACGAGCGCACTGTCGGGCACTTGGCGCACGATAGAATCGGAGCGTCCATTGACCAAAGTTAATCGAGGATGGTTTAAGAACTCTCGTCGGAGGATTGCGTGAAAAAATACGCGAAGGTCGCCTCAATCATCATTTGCGTGGCATCGTTGCTGGGCTATTTGGGAGCAGCCAGGGCACAACAAAGCCCGGTCACCGCTATCGACATTGCGCTGGAGCCGGATGCCACGATGGTGCATCACGCGGAAGCCGTGAACGCACGCCTGCGCTCGGTGTTCCCGAAGGGCTTTTCCCTCGACGCCACGCATCGTCCCCACATCTCGATGTTGCAACGTTACGTCCGCACGGCCGACCTCGACAAGATTTACGCGGCCGCGAGCAAAGTTTTCACCAGCTACAATGTTACCAGTTTCAAGCTGAAGGCCTACAAGTATTACTATCTTACCTCCCCGTTGCTGCCGGGCCTGGGCTTGTCGGGCATTGTCGTGGAGACGACTCCCGAATTGGTGAAGCTGCAACGCGATTTGATTGCTGCCGTGGCCCCTTACACGGTCGCAACCGGAACCAAAGCCGCATACGTCACTACTCCCGCCGATCCCGACATCAACGAGGCGACGATTCACTATGTCGAGGTGTACGTGCCGGAGCATTCCGGCGAACATTTAGAGCTGCACGTCACCACCGGCCTTGCGCCGGTCCATTATCTGAAAAAAATGGTCGCCGAACCGTTTGAGGATTTCACCTTCTCTCCGTCAGGAGCATCTGTTTTTCATCTAGGCAACTACGGAACGGCAGCGGCAAAACTCAAGGAATTGGACGTCAAGTGAGTCTTCTCAAGCAAGATCAAGCGGCGCGTCCAGATTAATCATGCTTCTTGCGGCGCAGGCTGCCGTCGGGGCTGTCGTTGTGGCGCTTGCGCCAGGTCGCCATCCAGCCGGCCTTTTCGCGCTGCGGATGATGCGACATCACGAGCGAGCCGTCGGGCACTTCGCGCACGATCGTCGTGCCTGACGCGACGAATACGTCGCTGCCGACCTTCACCGGCGCGACTAGCTGCGTGTCGCATCCGACCATGCAGCGGTCGCCGATTTCCGTGTGATGCTTGTCGTAGCCGTCGTAGTTCACCGTGATGACGCCGCATCCGACGTTGGTGTCGGCGCCGATGGTCGCGTCGCCGAGGTAGCTCAGGTGGCTGGCCTTGGTGCCGCGTCCGAGCCGCGCCTTCTTGGTCTCGACAAAATTGCCGATGCGGTTGTGGCCGGCGAGTTCGGTGCCGGCGCGCAGGTTGGCGAACGGGCCGATTTCGGATTCCTCGCCGATCGAGCAATCCTCGGCCCGCACTCCAAGCTTCAGATGGCAGCGCGGGCCGATGGTCACGTTGCTCAGCCACGCGGTGCCGTCGATGCGCACCCCTTCGCCGAGCTTGCACGTGCCGAGAATCTGAACGTTGGGACCGATCACGCAGTCCGGCGCGATTTCGGCCTGCTCGGAAATGTAGGCAGTCGCGGGATCGACGAGCGTCACGCCCGACGCCATCAGCTTTCGATTAACGGCGGCACGAATTTCGGCTTCCATATTTGCCAGCTCCTCGCGCGAGTTGATTCCGGCGAACTCCGCCGGGTCGGTCGCAACCCACGCTTCGACTTTTTCATTTTCACTGCGCGCGATCGCGACGATATCGGTCAGGTAGTACTCATCCTGCGCGTTGGCCGGTTTCAGTTGCGCGAGCGCAGAGCGAAGCAGGGCGCTATCGACGATGTAGCAGCCGGTGTTGATTTCCTTGACGGCGCGCTCGGTCGGGCGACGCGTCGCGGAACTCGACGATTCGGTCGACGTTACCGGCTGCATCGCGAATCACGCGGCCGTACGCGGACGGATCGTCGAGAATTATACTGATGAACGAGAGCCTGGCGCCGCGCTTTCGATGTGCGTCGAGGAAAGCGCGCAGTGTCGCCGGCGCGATGGCGGGCATGTCGCCGTAAGTGATGAGCACGTCGCCGGTGAAGTTCGCGGGCAGCTGGCCGAGGGCGCATCGAACGGCGTCGCCGGTGCCGCGCTGCGGCTCCTGGAGCGCGAATCGCGCGTTCGGGAAGTTTATCGCGGCTTCGACCTCGCGCGCCTGGTGCCCGACGACGACTACGACTGGATCGGGCTTGAGCGCGGCGACGGCGCGGACCGCGCGCGCGATCATCGGTTCTCCGCCGAGTTCGTGCAGGACCTTGGCGCGCTTCGAGCGCATCCGGGTCCCTTTGCCGGCGGCAAGGATGATGGCGGCGACGCTCATTATGTCTTCGCGCTATTCGTAGTCATCGAAGTTCGAGACTTTCCACGTGTCGGCGTCCTTGCGCGCCGTTATCAGCCAGTTGCGATTGAAGGTGCCGCCTTCGGGCACGTCGATGGTCGCGCGAAACAGGAATTCGATATGGTCGGTGGCGTCGCGCTCGGCGGTCAGCTTGTAGTGCACGACGGGCTTGCGCGTGTTGGCGTCGATTTTCTGAGTTGCCGATGAGTTGCATCTCGTGATGAAGCTTGTCGAGTGCGAGGCCGGTGCAGAAAGGCTCGGCCGCCTTCAGATCGATCGCTACATAATATTGGTCGATGAAGCGATCGACGACGCCGCGCGCGCTGTTCTCCGGATGGCATCCGGTGGCAACCATGAGATGCGAGCGCAGCGACGAAGAGAAGCCGGGCGCAGTGGTCGTGAAGCTGGAATTTGCGCGATGTCATGATTTTTTCTTGAACAGAGCCTCCAGCTTGTCCTGCGCGCCGGTCTTCGCAGGCGCCTTGACGGCGGCGTCGCCCGGCTTGAAATACTCGCAGAAGTTGAATCGTTCCTTGTCCACCACCCGTTCGGCCATCGGCTCGCGACAGCTGTTGTTGTAGGCGGGATCGTAAAAGCCGCAGTTGCGGCATGCGTGCAGCGCGCGGCCGCATCCGGGACACTCGTCGCGAAAACCGACGCGGTCGCCGGTTACGATTTCGATTTTCCTGGCGCAGTTCCAACAGTTCATAGCGAAGGGGAAAGCTCTTCGTGCGGCATGGTGCTCCGCGGGACCGGAAACCGACAGCGTTGGGTACCCTGAGCGACCGGCTTGGAAACACGCGCTTTTTCAGCCGAATCGCCGCTGATAGCATAGCCGCTGAGATGGGTGCGCGCGAGATGATGGCGGTGGAGGTTGAGGCGTTTACGGCGGCGCTCGGGAAGGCCTCGCGCGCGGCCGACAATACGGTGACGAACTATCGCCGCGACCTGCTCGGGTTCAGAAGTTTCCTGATCGAGCGGGCGGCGGTACTCGGAAAACGCGTCGATGAGATCGACGTCGCGAGCATCACGGCGGATCATATCCGCAGCTACCTGGCCGAATTAATGAAGACTGCAAAACGCGCAACCGTCCAGCGCAGATTGAGCGCGATCAAGGCGTTCTTTCGCTATCGCGAGACGACGATCTGGCGCGGCGAGTCCGGCGCGAACGATTCGCTCGCCGAAGAATGAACGGCGGCTGCCGTCGATATTGCAGGAGGACGAAGTCCGCCGGCTGCTCGAAGTTTCGCCTTCGCCCGACGACTCGACGCCTGCGGCGATTCGCGATCGCGCAATCTTCGAGACGCTGTACTCGTCGGGCTTGCGCGTCGGCGAGCTGGTCGGGCTGGACTGGCGCGATATCGACGAAGAGCTCGGGATGGTGATGGTGCGCGCGGGCAAGGGCAACAAGGATCGCCTCGTGCCGCTGGGCGAACCGGCGCTTGACGCATTGCAAAAGTGGAAACGCGCGATGCCGGTGGCGTGGGAGCATAACGGTCCCGTCATCACCAATCTTCGCGGCGGCCGGCTGACCACGCGCAGTGTCGAGATGATCCTGCAGCGCAGAATCGAGGCGGCGGGCGTGAGCGCCGGCGTGACGCCGCACGGGCTGCGTCACTCTTTCGCAACGCATATGCTTGGTAATGGAGCCGACCTGAGGTCGATACAGGAAATGCTCGGTCATGCGAGCCTGGCGACGACGCAGCGCTATACTCATGTCAGCGTGAATCATCTGAAAGAGGTTTATCGACGTGCCTTCCCACGAGTCTGACAGGGGTATCGAGCCGGGCGCCGAATTTCGCCACACGACTATTCTGAGCGTGCGCCACGAAGGGCACGTCGTAATCGCCGGTGACGGGCAGGTCAGCGTTGGACAAACGATCATGAAGAGCAAGGCGAAGAAAGTGCGCCGGCTGCATCAGGATCGCGTGCTGGCGGGTTTCGCGGGATCGACCGCGGACGCGCTGACGCTGTTCGACAAGTTCGAATCGAAGCTGCAGGAGTACAACGGAGTGCTGCGGCGCGCGGCGGTCGAGCTGGCCAAGGACTGGCGCACCGATCGAATCCTGCGGCGGCTCGAGGCGATGCTGGTAGTCGCCGACAAGGAGAGCTCGCTGCTGATTTCAGGCGTCGGCGACGTGCTCGAGCCTGACGACGGCATCCTCGCGATCGGATCGGGCGGCAACTATGCGCTGTCGGCGGCGCGCGCGCTGATTCGCCACGGCTCCGGGATGACGGCGCGGCAAATTGCGGAAGGCGCGATGAAAATCGCGTCGGAAGTCTGCGTTTACACCAACGACCAATTTGTGTTCGAAGAGTTGTAGCCGGTACCCTTCAGGAAGTTATGGCAGTGCCACAGGTGATGACGCCGCGCGAGATCGTCTCGGAGCTCGACCGCTATATCGTCGGGCAGCATGATGCGAAGCGCGCGGTTGCGATCGCGCTGCGCAATCGATGGCGGCGGCAGAACGTCGCGCCCGAGCTGCGTGACGAAATCGCGCCGAAGAATATCCTGATGATCGGCCCGACCGGCGTCGGCAAGACCGAAATCGCGCGGCGGCTCGCGCGGCTGGCGCAGGCGCCGTTCGTCAAGGTGGAAGCGTCGCGCTACACCGAGGTCGGCTACGTCGGACGCGACGTCGAGTCGATGATTCGCGACCTGGCGGAGATGCTCGGTCAAGATGGTGCGCGACGAGGCGCGCGATCGCGTCGCGGTCAAGGCGCGCGAGAACGCCGAGGAGCGATTGCTCGACCTGCTGTTCCCTGCGCCGACCAAAGTCCGCCGGCCCGCGGGGATCACGCCCGAGGGGCATATCGAGGTGGTCGACAACGACTCGCACAAGGACACGCGCGAGAAGTTGCGCAAGTTGCTGAACGGCGGGCATCTCGACGATCGCGAGGTTGAAGTCGAAGTCAGCGCAAACGCCGCGCCGAATATCGAAGTCTTCACGCCGCAGGGCATGGAAGAGATGGGCCTCAACATGAAGGAGCTGATGAATCAGCTCATGCCCAAGAAGACGCGCACGCGCAAAGTGAAAATCCCCGAGGCGCTCGAGCTGCTGACGGCCGAGGAAGCGGCGCGGCTGGTGGATATGGAAGCGGTGGCGCATGAGGCGATCACCCGCGCCGAGCAGTCGGGCATCGTGTTCATCGACGAGATCGACAAGATTGCGGGGCGCGAGTCGCACGGGCCGGACGTGTCGCGCGAGGGCGTGCAGCGCGACCTGCTGCCGATCGTCGAAGGCTCGACAGTCAACACGAAATACGGCGCGGTGAAGACCGATCACATCCTGTTCGTCGCGTCGGGAGCGTTTCACACGTCGAAGCCGTCGGACCTGATTCCCGAGTTCCAGGGACGCTTCCCGATTCGCGTCGAGCTGAAGGCGCTCACGCGCGAGGACTTCATCCGCATCCTGACCGAGCCCGAGAACGCGCTGACGCGGCAATACGTGGCGCTGATGGAGACCGAAGGCGTGCATATCCGCTTCACCGAGGACGGGGTCGCGGCGCTGGCGGAAATTGCGGCGAAGGTTAACGCGCGATCGGAAAATATCGGCGCGCGGCGGCTGCATACGGTGCTCGAGCGGCTGCTCGAAGAGCTGTCTTTCAACGCGCCGGAGCTGCCGGATCGCGATCTGACGATTGACTCCGCCTACGTGCACGGCCGCCTCGACGCAATCGTCAAGGACGAAGACCTCTCGCGCTATATTCTGTAGCTCCCGCTCGATCGTTACACTGGGATTAATCGCAACAGAGGCGCACGATGGCCGCAGACGATGAAGCGCAGATATTGCGCCTGGATAGCGAGTGGAACGAGGCGTATCGACGCGCCGACCGCTCGCCGTTGGCTCACATCCTCGCGGAAGACTTCATCGGTTGGACCGCCGTGAACGAACCCATCACGAAGGCGGCCCTGATGATCAACCCGCCGGGAGCGCGGCCGGGAGCGGCAACATTCAGCGAGCAATACGTGCGCGTCTTCGGAGGCACTGGCGTAAGCCGGGGCCGCTTCCAACTGGAGGCGGACGATCGCCGCATCGTTGTCGACCAGCGCTTCCTGCGTGTCTTCGCCAAGCGCGATGGAATTTGGCAGGCGATCTCGGTCGGGGTCACGCCAGTCGCCGCGTAAATTCAAATTAGGTCCACCGATTGATCACAGAGGCTTGCTCGATCCAGAAAGATGCTTGCGGCGTCAAGGAGACTGGAGTGGCTAACGAAATGATCGAGTCTTCATGTCATTGCGGCGCAGTGCGTTTTGAGATTAATCGCGCTCCGGAAGAGATAACAGATTGCAATTGCACCATCTGCCGACGCTACGGCGCACTCTGGGCCTACTATTCGCCCAAAGAAGTGCAAGTAACGAAAGACGCAACCGACATCTACATGTGGGGTGAGAGGATGTTAGAATTTCATCGCTGCAAGCGATGTGGCTGCGTTACCCATTGGGAAGCGGTGGACAAAACGCGCGACCGCATGGGCGTAAATGCGCGGCTGATGACTCCGGAGGTCGTGGCGCAAGCGCGCGTGCGCCACGTCGACGGCGCAAGCTGGGCCAAGTAAGCCGGATTTCAAACCAGGGCACTACCCAACACTGGCAATAGATTGCGCCGCGCGCGCAATACTGTTTTGATTTCCCTTTTCGGGTTTTGGCGAGGTTTCCTGAGGAATGAAAGAGTTCACCCACAACCGGGCCGACGTGCTGCTCGAAGCGCTGCCGTACATCCGGCGCTTTCGCGGCAAAACGTTCGTCATCAAGTACGGCGGGCATGCGATGCAGACCGAGGAGCTGCGCGAAAGCTTTGCGCAGGAAGTAGTGCTGCTCGATCTGGTCGGCATCAATCCGATCGTCGTGCATGGCGGCGGGCCGCAGATCACGGAACTCATCGGCAAGCTCGGGCTCAAGTCGCGCTTCGTGCGCGGGATGCGCGTGACCGATCCGGCGACGATGGAAGCGGCCGAGATGGTGCTGCAGAGAATCAACAAGGACCTGGTCGCGACGATTTCGCGCATGGGCGGGCGCGCAGTCGGGCTGTCGGGCAAGGACGGCGACCTCATCAGGTCGCGCAAGATGCGGATGGTCGTCACCGACGACAACGGCAAGCGCTCGCGCGTCGATATCGGGCTGGTCGGCGAAGTCGATCGCGTGAATCCGGAATTGCTGCGCACGCTCGAGGTCAATAATTTTATCCCGGTGATCGCGCCGACCGGCTTCGGCCGCGACGGCCAGACCTACAACATCAACGCCGACACGGCCGCGGGCGAGATTGCGGCTGCGCTCAAGGCGGAAAAATTGATCCTGCTGAGCGACGTCGAAGGCGTGAAGGACAAGGACGGCAAGCTGCTCTCGACCCTCGACGCGGCGGAATCGAAGCGGCTGATCGCGCGCGGCATTATTCACGAAGGGATGATTCCGAAGGTCGAATGCTGCATCGAGGCGCTGAACAAGGGCGTCGCGAAGACCCATATAATAGACGGGCGGGTCAAGCATGCGGTGCTGCTGGAAATTTTCACCCGCGCGGGAATCGGCACCGAAGTGGTGCAGCGCCGTGCCAAGGTGTCTGCGCTGAACGACACTGCGCGCGGCGCAGAGGCCGGCGGCAAGGCGCGATGAACAACGCCGAGATTATAGAACTCACGCATCGCAACATGGTCGATGTTTACGGCTGTCTGCCGCTGGCGTTCGCGCGCGGGCATGGCGCGTATCTCTACGACGCCGACGGCAACCGCTATCTCGATTTTTTCTGCGGGCTCGCGGTCACCAGCCTCGGTCACGGCAATCCCCGCGTCGTGCGCGCGATCAAGGAGCAGGCGGAAAAGCTCACGCACGTTTCCAACGTCTTTCACACTGAGCCGACGGCGCGGCTGGTCGAGCGCCTCGCGAGTCATTTCGGCGACGGCAAAGTTTTCCTGGGCAACTCGGGCGCCGAGGCGAACGAGGCGGCGATAAAGCTCGCGCGGAAATGGGGCAGCGGACGCTTTGAAATTTTGACGACGCTCGGCTCCTTTCACGGACGCACGCTCGCGACGGTGAGCGCGACCGGCCAGGAGCGCTACCATCAGGGGTTTCAACCGCTGATGCCCGGTTTCAAGCTGATCCCGTTCGACGATGTCGCGGCGCTCGACCGCGCGCGTCGCGACGAGACTGTCGGCGTGATGGTCGAGCCGATCCAGGGCGAAGGCGGCGTGGTGGTGCCGCACGCGGACTACCTGAAGCGGCTGCGCGACTGGTGCGATCGCAACAAGATGCTGCTGATACTCGACGAAGTGCAGACCGGGATGGGGCGCACCGGCAAGTTTTTCGCTTACGAGCACGCCGGCGTAAAGCCGGACATCGTGACGCTGGCCAAGGCGCTCGGCGGCGGGCTGCCGATCGGCGCGATGATTGCGCGTTCGGAGATAGCGTCGAGCCTAACGCCGGGCAGCCACGGCAGTACCTTCGGCGGGAACCCGGTAGCGTGCGCGGCAGCGGGCGCCGTGATCGACGCGCTCGAACAGGACGGCGTGCTCGAGAACGCGACGAGCGTCGGCGGCTACATCCTCGAGCGGCTCGGCAAATTCGCGCGATCGTGCGATCGAATCGTCGAGGTGCGCGGGCTTGGCATGATCATCGGCGTGGTGCTCAAGCACGACGCGCGCCCGATCGTCGAGGAATGCATCAAGAATCGGCTGCTGGTGAACGGCACCGCGGGCAACGTGCTGCGGCTGCTGCCGCCGCTGAATCTCACGCGCGAGGAGGCCGACGCCGGTCTCGCGATTATCGAAACTGCGTTCAAGAGCGCGCCACTTCCAAAATGAAACGCGATTTTCTCGATCTAAGTTCGCTGTCGCCGGCTGAACTGAACGGACTGCTGGCGCTTGGCGCGCGGCTCAAGGCCGAGCTCAAGATTGGCCTCGAGCATCCGTACCTGCGCGGCCGGACGCTCGCGATGGTATTTCAGAAGCCGTCGCTGCGGACGCGCGTCACCTTCGAGACCGGCATGGCGCAGCTCGGCGGTCATGCGATTTATCTGGCGCCGAACGATATTGGCATCGGCGAGCGCGAATCGGTCAAGGACGTCGCGCGCAATATCTCGCGCGCGGTCGATCTGATCATGATTCGCACGTTTTCGCATGAGACCGCGGTCGAGCTGGCGCGCGAAGCCACCGTGCCCGTCATCAACGGGCTGACCGACTTGCTGCATCCGTGCCAGTTGCTCGCCGATCTGATGACGCTGCAGGAACGTTTCGGGCGCGATCTCAGCAAAGTGCGCGTGGCGTTCGTCGGCGACGGCTTCAACATGGTGCAGAGCTGGATCGAGGCGGCGGCGCTCGCGGGTTTCGAGCTTCGTCTGGCGTGTCCGAAGGGTTACGAGCCGGCGAAGGAGTTTATGAAGCGGCTGCGCGACGAGGAAATCGGCACGCTTACCGACGATCCGGCCGAGGCGGTGAAGGACGCGGACGTGGTCTACACCGATACGTGGACTTCGATGGGCCGTGAGAAGGAAGCGGTGCAGCGGCGGCGCGACTTCAAGGGTTTCCAGGTGAACGACGCGCTGATGAAGCACGCGCGCAGGGGCGCGCTCGTGATGCATTGCCTGCCGGCGCATCGCGGCGAGGAAATCACCGACGACGTGCTCGACGGTCCGCGTTCGGTCGTGCTCGATCAAGCCGAGAACCGGCTGCATGCGCAGAAGGCCGTGATGGTCTGGCTGATACGTCCTGAAATTTTGCAGATTGCGCCGGCGCCGCTGTGACGGAGTCAGAATCGTGGCAACCGAGAAAATAAAAAAACTGGTGCTCGCCTACTCCGGCGGTCTCGACACGTCGGTCATGCTGCGCTGGATCAAGGATCACTTCGGCTGCGAGGTGGTCGCGTACTGCGCCGACGTCGGCCAGGGCGACGAGACGGAGGGCCTTGAAGAGAAGGCGCTCAAGACCGGCGCGAGCAAGCTGCATATTGTCGACCTGCGCGAGGAATTTGCGCGCGACTTCGTCTTCCCGATGCTGCGCGCGAACGCCATATACGAGGGCTATTACCTGCTCGGCACCTCGATCGCGCGGCCGGTGATCGCCAAGCAGCTGGTCGAAATAGCGCGCGAGGAAGGCGCCGACGCCGTTGCGCACGGCGCGACCGGCAAGGGCAACGACCAGGTGCGCTACGAGCTGACGATCGCGCGCCTCGCGCCGGATCTGAAGATCATCGCGCCATGGCGTCGAGCCGATTGGCCGTTTGTGGGACGCGCCGACATGATCGCGTACGCCAGCGATAAGAAAATTCCCATCTCGGTGACCGCCGAGAAGCCGTACTCGATGGATCGCAACCTCGTTCATATCAGCTACGAGGGCGGCATCCTCGAGGACCCGTGGCGCGAGCCTTACAACGACATGTTCCGCCTCACCGTCTCGCCCGAAGATGCGCCCGACCAGCCGGAGTATGTCGAAATCGAATACGCCGGCGGCAATCCGGTCGCGATCAACGGCGAGCGGCTGTCACCCGCGCGAATTATCGAGCGCGCCAACGAAATCGCGGGACGCCACGGCATCGGCCGCGTCGACCTGGTCGAGAACCGCTACGTCGGCATCAAATCGCGCGGAGTTTACGAGACGCCCGGCGTGACGATCCTCTTCCATGGGCATCGCGCGGTCGAGCAGCTCACGCTCGATCGCGAGGTGATGCATCTGCGCGACTCGCTTATCCCACGCTACGCGGAAATGGTGTATTACGGATATTGGTTTGCGCCCGAACGTGAGGCGCTGCAGGCGCTGGTGGACGATACGCAGAAAAACGTGAGCGGAGTGGCGCGGCTGAAGCTGTTCAAGGGTGGCGTCTGGATTGCCGGCCGCAAGTCGCCGAACTCGCTTTACGACCCGAAGATTGCGAGCTTCGAGGAAGCGGGCGGCTACAACCAGGCCGACGCCGAGGGCTTCATCAGGCTGGCGGGCGTGAGGCTGCGAGCGCTGGCGCGGGTGAGCCCGAAGAGCTGATCGGCACTTCGAAAGGACGCATCGAGTTGGGCAAAGTCATCCAGTTCAAGCCGCCGCGCACACAGCCAAAGCTCGTGCCTCGTCCACGCACGGGAGATTGCGATCACTGCCATCACAAGATGGACGTGCATATCACCCATCCCGACGGTTCGATGAGTTGTGCGGCGCGCGGATGCACCTGCCAGTTGCGGCCGCTCAATTGATTCGTCGCGATCCGGCCCGCTCGCTTGACCTGCAAAGTGACAAGTGAAAGTGCGTCGCCAGAAGAAGAACGCCAAGGCCGCGCCGGCCCCGTCGCGCAATCTCATCCGTGGAAGATTCGCGCGCGGCCGTCTGCCTGAAGTCGAAGCCTTTACCGCGTCGCTGCCTTTCGACCGGCGGCTTTTTCGCCATGACATTCGCGGCTCGATCGCGCACGCGCAGATGCTGGCGAAGGCCGGACTGCTTCGCGCAAACGAGTTGCGTCTGATCGTCGGCGGACTCGAACGAATCGAAAATGAAATCACGGCCGGCCACTTCAAGTTCGACATCGCCGACGAAGACATCCATCTGGCGATCGAGCGACGGCTGATCGCGCTGATTGGCGATCCGGGACGCAAGCTGCACACCGGGCGCTCGCGCAACGACCAGGTCGCGCTCGATCTGCGGCTCTATCTCCGCGACGAGATTGCCGCCGTGATAGCGCTCGTCACCGGTCTGCGCGCGGTGCTGATTGCGCTCGCGCGGCGCCATCTCGCGACGATCATGCCCGGCTACACGCATTTGCAGCGCGCGCAACCGGTAACGCTCGCACATCATCTGCTCGCCTATGTCGAGATGCTTGGCCGCGATCGCGAGCGCTTCGAGCAGGCCGCGGCGCGCACCGCCGTCATGCCGCTGGGCGCGGGCGCGTTGGCGGGCACGACGCTGCCATTGGACCGCCGGATGGTCGCGCGCGCGCTGGGCTTCAAATCGATTACCGCCAACAGCATGGACGCCGTGTCGGATCGTGACTTCGTGGTGGATTTCCTCTCGGCCGCCGCGCTCACGCAGGTGCATCTGTCGCGGATGAGCGAAGAAATAATTCTATGGACGAGCGCCGAGTTCGGCTTCGCCGCGCTGCCGGACGAATTCTCGACTGGCAGCTCGATGATGCCGCAAAAGAAGAATCCGGATCTGCTCGAACTGATTCGCGGCAAGACCGGCCGCGTGATCGGCGATCTGGTTGCGATGCTGACGATACTGAAGGGCCTGCCGCTCGCTTATAATTCGGATTTGCAGGAAGACAAGGAACGCGTGTTCGACGCGCTCGACACGCTGAAGCCCGCGCTCGGCGTGCTGGCGAGATTCTGGCCGATGCTGCGCTTCGATGCGCAGCGGATGCGCGCGGGGGCGGGCGGATTCGCGCTGGCGACCGATCTCGCGGAGTATCTGGTCAGTGGCGGCATGGCGTTTCGCCAGGCGCATGAAATTGTCGGCGCGATAGTTCGCGAGACGGCTGAAGCGGGCAAGACGCTCGAGGAATTGAGCGTCGAGGAACTGCAGCGGCATTCCAGCGCGTTTGGCGCCGACGCGATCGCGATGCTACGCGCCGAGAACTCGGTCGCGCGGCGCACGATCGAAGGCGGTCCGGCGCCGTCCACCGTCAAGCGCCGCCTCAAGGAGCTCGGACGTCGATGAATCGGGACACCAACCGCGCGAACTGGCTGACGCTCGCACTGATGCTTGCCGCGCTCGTAAACATTGCGCTCCTCGGATGCGGCGTGAAGTCGACGCCGATTCCACCGGAGGCGGCGCGGCCGGCGAAGATTCTTGGCCTCGAGGCCACCAACGCGAAAGAGGGAATTCTGCTGACCTGGGATCGGCCCACTACTTACGCCGGTGGCGCGAAGATGAAGGACCTCGGCGGCTTCACCATCACGCGCACCGTGGCCAGCGGTCCGCTCGAGAAGATTGGCGAGATCGAGGTGCATGACGAAGGGCGCTTCCAGGTCCAGAACACTTTTACCTTCACCGACGGCGCGACCGTCCTCGGCACGACCTACCATTACCAGGTGACTTCCAACACGACCGACGGCTACGTCAGCGAGCCGTCGAACGACGTGACGATCGTGCGCCAGCATGCCTCGGCGCCGCCCAACCCGGACACCTTCGTGGTGCCGACCCCGGTTCCAATCAAGTGATCGCGGGAGCGTCCGTTTATTCGCCCGGCTGCGCTATGATAGAAACGATCTTTCACCTGAACGCTAAATCACAATGAACTACTTCGAATACCGCAACGATCAGCTCTACGCCGAAGACGTGCCGATCGCCGACCTTGCGCGGCGAATCAACACTCCGTTTTTCGTTTACAGCGCGCGTACTCTCCGGCGCCACTACCGGGTTTTCGACGAAGCCTTCGCCGGCACCGACCATTTGATCTGCTACGCGATGAAGGCGCTTTCGAATCTGAGCATCCTGAAACTGTTCGCCTCGATGGGCGCGGGATTCGATATCGTCTCGGTCGGCGAACTGATGCGATGCCTCAGAATCGGCGCCGACCCGCGCAAAATTGTCTTCTCCGGCGTCGGCAAGACCGACGAGGAGATCGAGGCCGCGCTCAAAGCCGGCATCCTGATGATCAACGTCGAGTCGCGGCCTGAGCTGCACCGTATCGCCGAGGTCGCGGGCCGGATGAAGCATCGCGCGCCGGTCAGCCTGCGGGTAAATCCCGATCTCGATCCGGGGACGCATCCGCATATTTCCACCGGCCATCGCGACAGCAAGTTTGGCGTGCCGCTCTCGCAAATCGACGAATATTACGCGGAAGCGAGCGCGCTGGCGCAGCTCGAAATCGTCGGCCTGAGCACGCATATCGGTTCGCAGATAACCGAGATGGAGCCGTTTACCGAGGCGGGACAGAAGGTCGCCGCGATCGTCGGGCGGTTGCGCAGCGCGGGAATCGCGCTCAAGTATCTCGACCTTGGCGGCGGCCTCGGAATCCCTTACCAGGAGCAACCGCCGCCGCCTTCGGAATACGCGCACGCGCTGCTGAAGCCGATCGCGAATCTCGGGCTCAAGATTATCACCGAGCCGGGACGCGTGATGGTGGGCAACGCGGGCGTGCTGGTGACGCGGGTGCTGTATAACAAGGAGACCGACGTGAAGCGCTTCGTCGTTATCGACGGCGCGATGAACGATTTGATTCGTCCCGTGCTCTACGAGGCCTATCACGAGATCGTGCCGGTCGATCGCAGCAAGCCTGGCAAGACAGTGACGGCGGATATCGTGGGCCCGGTTTGCGAGAGCGGCGATTTCTTTGCGCGCGAGCGCGAGATGGCCGAGCCTGCCGAGGGCGACCTGCTCGCGGTGATGAGCGCCGGCGCTTACGGCTTCGTCATGTCGTCGAACTACAACAGCCGCCCGCGCGCGCCCGAGGTGCTGGTCGACGGCGCCGACGTCCACGTGATTCGCGACCGCGACAGCTTCGAAGACCAGATTCGCGGCGAGCATATCGTCGACCTCAAGCCGGCGTGAGACGTTAGAACGCGATGGCAACCCTCGAATTCACCAAGATGCACGGATGCGGCAACGACTACGTTTACGTCGTCGCACTGCGCGCGCGTCCCGTCGACCCGGCGGCGCTGTCGGTCAAGCTTTCTGACCGGCATTTCGGCGTCGGCGGCGACGGTCTGATCATGCTTGCGCCGTCGAGCAACGCCGACATCCGGATGGAGATGTACAACGCGGACGGCAGCCGCGGCGACATGTGCGGCAACGGCATCCGATGCCTGGCGCGGCTGGCCTTCGAGCGCGGCCTGGTGCGCGCGAATCCGATGGTCATCGAGACCGACGCCGGGCTCAAGACGGTCGCGCTGCGGCTCGAAGGGCGGCGCGTAGTCAGCGCAACGGTCGACATGGGCGAGCCGATTCTCGAAGGCCGCGACATCCCGGTCGAAGCCGACGGCCGCATCATCGACTACCCGCTCGAGGTCGCAGGCCGGCGCGAGCAAATCACGGCGGTCTCGATGGGCAATCCGCATTGCGTCGTGTTCGTCGCCGATGACGGCGTCTTCAAGCTGCAGGATCGCGATTTCGCGGCGCTGGGCCGTGAGTTCGAGCATCATCCGTTCTTTCCGCGGCGCGTGAATACCGAGTTCATCCTGGCCACCTCGCGCCGCAATCTGCGGATGCGGGTGTGGGAGCGCGGCTCGGGCGAGACGTGGGCCTGCGGCACGGGCGCATGCGCGGCGCTGGTCGCGGCGGTTCTGACCAATCACTCGGAGCGGAGCGCGACGGTCGAGTTGCGCGGCGGCAATCTGGAAATCGAATGGCGCGCCGACGGTCCCGATGCGAATCATGTTTTCATGACCGGCGACGCCGTCGAGGTTTTCAGTGGCGCGGTCGAGATCGGCGCCGACGAAATGGTGCCGGTGAAATGAAAACGGCGGGAGGCTACGAAAATGTTTAGTGGCGCACTGACTGCCCTGGTAACCCCGTTTCGCGACGGCGAGGTGGACGCGCCCGCGCTGCGCGACCTTATCGAATGGCAGATTCATAGCGGGATCGACGGGCTGGTGCCGTGCGGCTCGACCGGCGAATCGGCCACCCTCACGCACGCCGAGCACGACAGCGTGATCAAGCTGACGATCGAGCAGGTGCGCAAGCGCGTCCCGGTGATCGCGGGCACCGGATCGAATTCGACGGCGGAAGCGATTCGGCTGACCGCGGCTGCGCGCGAGATGGGCGCGGACGGCGCGCTGCTGCTCTCGCCCTACTACAACAAGCCCACCCAGGACGGCATCTACCGGCACTACAAGACAATCGCGGCGAGCGTGGACCTGCCGCTGTTCGTGTACAACATCCCCGGCCGCACGGCGTCGAACATCCTGCCCGAAACGATTGCGCGCCTTGCGGAAATCAAGAACATCGTCGGCATCAAGGAAGCCTCGGCCTCGATGGATCAGGCGTCCGACATCTTGAAGGCGTGCGGTGACCGCGATAACGATTCTGTCCGGCGACGACGCGCTCACGCTGCCGCTGGTCGCGCTCGGAGCGAAGGGCGTCATCTGCCACTTGCAGCAACATAGTCCCGCGCGAGATGCATGAGCTTGCGGCCGCGGCGCTCGCCGGAGATTTCGCCAAGGCGCGCGAGATCCATTTCAAGCTGCTGCCGTTGATTCGCGCGCTGTTCGTCGAGACCAATCCGATTCCCATCAAGCAGGCGCTCGCGTTCATGGGCAAGTGCGCCAACGAGTTGCGCATGCCGCTGGTGCCGATGACCGCGGGGCCGGCGGAGAAGCTGCGCATCGCGATGAAAGAACTCCGCCTCATCTGATCGCGCGCCGTTACTATGGCTGAGCCTTACTACAAGCAGCACTGGGTCGAGATCGACTCCGATCGCCACAGCGCATACGACAAAATCCTCGCGTATCATCCCGCGATGGAACCTCTGCTACGTCCGCTCGATCTCAAAGCGGGTCTGCGCGTGCTCGACGTCGGTTCCGGCCCCGGCCACACCACTTTCGAGCTTGCGCGGCGCGTCGCTCCTGGCGGCAAAGTGACGGGCGTGGATATCAACGCCGAGTTCGTCGAGCGATCGGGCGCTCGCGCGCGCGAGGCAAAGCTCGCGGCGGAGTTCGTGCAAAGCGGTTTTCCACCGCTGCCGTTTCCAGACGCCTCCTTCGACCGCGTCTGGTGCAAGAACGTTCTTGAATATGTCGATTCCGCAGCCGATACTGTCGCCGAAATGGCGCGGGTGACGGCGCCGGGCGGAGTGGTAGTCGCAGTCGACAGCGACTGGGACATGCTCGCGCTTGATATCGGACCGGCCGCGCGCGAGCGAAGCGATCGAATTCTCGCGGCGTCGAAGGCGATTGCGATTCGGGAGCCGCAGATTGGACGCCAGCTCTATAGGCTGTTTCGCGCGGCGGGTCTTGACGAGGTGAAAGTTGAGATTCACGCCGGCGCGGACACTGCGGGACGCTCGACTGCCGATGCTGAAGGCGAGTTTCGCGCGGTATGCGCGGGACTCGGGCAAGATTGCGGCGGCCGAGGTCGAGGGCTGGTTCGCGGACATCGATCGCGCCGTCGCGGCAGGATCATTTCTGTTTGTCTTGCCGCAGTTCGTAGTGCGTGGAATCAGGAATCAGGCGGCACTGGGGGAAAACCGATGACTTTTGCATGGCTCGCATTTTATGACGCGCTACTGGCGATCACGATGATCGCGGTGGGAATCGTCGGCGCGCACTTCTACCTGATTGAGCCGTTCATGGGTTTCCAGCTCTTCGCGCTGGGGTTTCTGCTGAGCATCATCGGATCGTTGGTCGGGCTGTTCGCCATCTTCATGACGCGCAGCGCCTCAACTGCGGGCCGGACGCAATCGGGCAAGGTTCGCAACAATAGTATGCGCGGTGATCGCAGTGCCATTGATCGCGATTGTGCTGGGCAGCTCGAAGTATCCGCCCATCAACGATATCACGACCGATTTCGACAACCCGCCGGAGTTCGTTTACGCGCAGCAACTGCAGCACGTACCGAACCGCGACATGAAATACGACAAGGCGAAGTACGCTGACCGGCAGCAGGCCGGTTACGGCACTATCGGTCCGATCAAGGAACGCCTCGATCCGGCGGCGGCTTTCGCGCGCGTGATTGAAGTCGCGCAGGCGATACCGAACTGGAAAATCACTTATACCGATCCGGCGACGAAGACGATCGAGGTCGTGGCGAGCTCAAAGTTGTTCCACTTCCACGATGACGTCATCATCCAGGTCAGGGCAACGCCCGACGGCGCCAGTCTGATCGAGATGCGATCGAAATCGCGCGATGGGATCGGCGATTTCGGCGTCAACGCCAAGCGCATCAGGCGCTTTTACGATCGCGTCGCGCTGGCGCGCAGCCCCAACGATCAGGACCCCACCGACCAGGACATGCCGTAAGGCTTCCGTTACTGCTTGAGCGCGCGGATCGTTCTGAGCACGGCGGCATTGCGATCTTCGTTGACCGGGTTCGTGAACACGATTGCGGTGCCGATTCCCGGCGCGCATAGCTCCTGCAGACGTTCGCGTACGCGCGACTCCGAGCCGACCAGCAGGGTCGCGTCGATGAGTTCGTTGCTGACGGCATTGATCGCGGCGTCGGCGTCGCGGCCGGCCGCGCGAATGCCTGCGATTTCCCGCTCGAAGCCCGCATGCGCCATCATGTTGCCGTAAAATTTCAGAGCGCCGTAGCGCGACAGCAGCTTGCGCGCGGGACGGCGCGCGGCCTCGAGATCATCCGAGATGAACGCGGTGGCGAACAGCGTCGCCTCGATCTGTTTGGGGTCGCGGCCGGCTATCTTCGCGCCCTCGGCCAACTCGCCCATCGCCTCTTTCACGCGCGCCGGCGGGAAGAAGTTGAAGATGACGCCGTCGCCGATTTCGCCGGCCAGCTTGACCATCGGGCGCGACACGCCCGCGAGATACAGCGGCAGCATCGCGCTGACGCGCGGTCCCGTCTTGCCCCCGTCCAGCGCGGCGCGAAGAGTCTTCACCGTTTCGCGCATTTTGGTCAGCGGAACGCCCATCTCGATTCCGAGCGCGGAATTGCCCTCGCGATGACCCGTGCCGAGACCGAGGATGAATCGTCCGCCGGTGAATTCCTGCACCGCCGCGGCTTCATTGGCGAGCAGAAGCGGATGGCGCAGGTAGATGTTGGTGATCGCGGTGCCAAGCTTGATCCGCTTGGTGTGCAGTCCGAGCGCGAGCGAGCACGCCAGCGAATCGTTGTTCGCCTCGGTCATGAAGACGCCGGAAAAGCCCGCATCCTCGGCCGCGCGCGACCATTCGATAAGGCGCGCCGGCGGACTGTCGGGAAGAATCGTGCAAGCGAGTGCGGTATTGGCCATGGTGAATATTCCTTTTGGCGGACTAGAGGCGACACTTTCATCAAGCGCCGCTTTCCGTCAAGCAGTGTGCCGCACGGGACAAGGACTTGCGGGTGTCGCTGGACTTTTTTGGCTATCGCATCTACACATGATCGGATTGCCAACGATGGGGCCGTTTTCCCGGGTCACATCCCAAACCTGGAGGACGAAGGGCGATGAAACGAATTGCTGTGGCAGTGGTCGCAACCTGTATGCTGATGACGGCGGTCGGCGTGGGGTTCGCGAAAGATCTCACCACGTTCGGACTCGAAGAGGCGTTCATTGATGCGGTCGGGACCTGCGGGCCGTCAAGCAACATCGCGGGCTCGCTTGGCAAGAGCAGCGATCCGCAGGTGAAAATCGAGCTGCGCGATGCGTTGATCACCGAAGCTGCCGACGACGCGGCCGGTGTCGCGGGCGCCAACCAACCTCACAGCGACTGCATGAAGAAGGATCTCTCGGCGCGCGGATATACCGACAACGATATGGCGGCGCTGCCCTACTGCGTGAAGCACGACTGGCCGGATCCGTTCACGAGCCTGGGCGTGTGCGTGAAGAATCACAGCCGGCTCGAAGGCGTGATGAACAAGAAGTAGTTTCGCGCATAGCGGCTGAATAAAGATCTAGAGGCCGGCGCGCTTCATCGCGGAGCGCGCCGGTGTACTATCTCGGTCGCAACTCTCGGTTGATCTATCAATGCGTTCCCGTCGTCGCCGATTGCACAAGGTCGTTATTGAGACAGGAGGACTCATCGCGACGGTAATATTCGCATCCTTTCTCGCTGGATGTTCCACTGAAGTACGAGAGCTGCCCATCACCTATGTTCCGAAGCAGAATGTGCGGGCGATTAAGGGCGCAGACGCGATTGCGGTCGAAGTGACCGTTGAAGATCTGCAGCCCGACGAATACGAATCGCCCTGGCAGGCGCGATTCCACGTCAAAGATGCCGCGGAGACCGTGAAGGAGGCCGCCGAAACCGAATTGAAAGCGCGCGGGTTCAAGATCGGTCGCGGCGGCGCATTGGTTACTATTCAACTCGATCGATTCGCTGGAGAGGGTGAAACGGATGGCACGTTCGCGTTAACGGCGACTGCGCGCAGTTATATCTCCATGCGGGTTCAGGTGCGCCCCCAAACCGGCAAGGCTCTGTTTTCTAGAAGCGTTGGAGCTGAACCAGATCCGCTCAGCGGAACGCCCTGGAAGCTCGGGCGGCATCCAGTCACACACGAGCTTCAGGAGTCGCTCGCCGAAGTGTTCAACGGATTGTTCTCCGACCCCGCTTTCACGGCAGCGATTCTGGCGACGCGCCAGGCGGCACCTGCTAAGCCCGTCAGTCCAGCCCGTATCGCCGGCGCTTACGCCATAATGTCGCGACGTTGATCCCGAGCATGTCGGCCGCTTCTTCCAGCGTCATTGCCTGCTCGAGCACTACCTCGATGTGGCGGCGTTCCATTTGCTCGAGCGTGTGGCTGTGATCGAGCCGGTCAGGTGATGCGAGAATCTTGTCGGGCAGATCGCTTAGATTGATCGTTTCGCCGCGGCTCAGGATCACCGCGCGTTCCATCACGTTGCGCAGCTCGCGGATATTTCCCGGCCAGGTGTAGGACACCAGCGCCTCGCGCGCTTCGGCGGAGAGCGAGTGCGCGGGCTTGTGATGCGTCTGCGCGGCTTGTGCGGCGAAATGTTCGGCCAGCTTCAGGATTTCTCCCGGCCGATCGCGCAGCGCAGGCACCTGGAGTTCGATCACGTTGAGGCGGTAGTAGAGGTCCTCGCGGAAGCGCTTTTCCTTGACCAGTTGCTCGAGATGCTGATTGGTCGCGGCGATGATGCGCGCGTCCACCTTGATTGTCTGCGCGCCGCCGACGCGCTCGAAGGTCCGCTCCTGCAGAAAACGCAGTAGCTTGGATTGCACCACCGGCGTCAGGTCGCCGATCTCATCGAGCAGCACCGTGCCGCCCTCGGCCGCTTCGAGGCGTCCCGGCTTGTCCTTGATTGCGCCGGTAAACGAACCGCGCACGTGGCCGAACAGCTCGCTCTCGAGCAGATGCTCGCTGAGCGTCGTGCATGCAACCTGCACGAATGGGCCGTCCTTGCGCGGGCTCAAGCGGTGAATGTAGGACGCCAGCATGCTCTTGCCGGTGCCGCTCTCGCCGGTGATCAAGGCGGTCGCGTCGCTGTCGGCCACCTGCGCGGCGGTCTCGGCGAGTTTGCGCGAATGCGGACTGTAAGTGAGAAACGGCTCGGGCTCGGTCAGGCTCTCGATACGGTCGCGCAGCTCCTTGTTCTCGGCGCGCAGCTCCTGGACCTCCAGCGCGCGCGCGACGACGTGCACGATGTGGTCGGCGGTGAAGGGCTTGGTGACGTAGTCGTACGCCCCCAGGCGCATCGCCTCGACTGCGTCGGGAATCGAGCCGAAAGCGGTCATCATCACGACCGGCAGCGCGGGGTTCTGCCGCTTGAGCGACTCGAGCAGCTTCAGCCCGCCCATACCTTCCATGCGGATGTCGGAGACGACGACTGCGGGAGCCGACGAGCCGAGCATTTCGAGCGCGCGCTCGGCAGTTTCCGCCACCGTCACCTGGTGACTGGCGGCTTCGAGGCTTGCCGCGAGTGCGCGACGGATATTGCGGTCGTCATCGACGACAAGAATGTTAGCCAAGCGATACCCCGGTTAGCTGTTCAATTTGCATTCTAACGCTTGATGGGACGGCAGCATCAAGAGCGCGCACTGGCCGAAAGCTTGCAGATTGCATGACCTTAATTGCTCAACGCATTGCGGTCCGCAGGCTTAGGTTTCCAAAACGCAATTGAACCATGATCAATCATTGCGGTCTGCATCTTGCACCTTGAAATGCCTGCATCGCCGTGTCTTCGGCGTTTGCTCGGGAGATTTCATACTTGGCAGCCACCCCAAAAGTCGGCGCCGAGCGGCCACAACCGCAGGCGACCTTCGGCAAACAAACTAAAGCTATCGTTGTCACCACCGGGATGCTCGCCTTCATCTCTTTCTGGCGGGCGTCAGCGGTCGTGCTATGCGACCTTGCCTCCTCAGCCTACTACATCGGCGGCATCGTCGAGCAGGCCTGCGGCCGCTCGGCGCCATATTTCATACTGTCCGTGATGCTGTTCTCGTACGCGGTGCGCGCCGTGTACGTGGAATCGTGCTCGATGTTCACGCGCGGTGGAGTCTATCGCGTAGTCAAGGAAGCGATGGGCTCGACGCTGGCAAAAATTTCGGTGTCGGCGCTGATGTTCGACTACATCCTGACCGGCCCCATCAGCGGCGTGTCGGCGGGCCAGTACCTGGTCGGTTTGATCAACGAGCTGCTCAAGCTGGCGCACTCGAGCATCATTCTGCCGCCCGATTTCACCGCCGCGTTCTTCGCCATCGCGGTGACGGTTTATTTCTGGCGTCAGAACATTTTCGGCATCGAGGAATCCAGCGGCAAGGCGATGCGCATCATGCAGGTCACGACGGTGATGGCCGTCATCATGATTGCCTGGAGCGCGCTGACAATTTACATGCGCGGTTCGCATCTGCCGCCGTTCGAATTGAAGTTCACCGACGACTCGCTGGGATGGCTCAAGAGCTTTCCCGGCGCACGCACGATCGGCGCGCTTGGAATTCTGATCGCGTTCGGCCATTCGATCCTCGCGATGTCGGGTGAAGAATCTCTGGCACAAATCAATCGCGAGATCGAGGCGCCCAAGCTCAAAAATCTGCTGCGCGCCGGCATGGTCATCTTCATTTACAGCCTGCTGCTGACCTCGCTGGTGTCGTTTTTCGCAGTGATGATCATCCCGGACAGCGTCCGGATGTCGAACTATGGCGACGATCTGATCGGCGGGCTCGCGATGTTCATGGTCGGGCCGCTGTGGGCGCGAATCGCGCTGCGCGCCTTCGTGGTCTTCGTCGGCTTCCTGATTCTTGCGGGCGCGGTCAACACCGCTATCGTCGGTTCGACCGGCGTGCTGACCCGCGTCGCGGAAGACGGCGTGCTGCTCGACTGGTTCCGCCATCCGCACAAGAAGTACGGCACCAACTATCGCATCGTGAACATGGTCGCGATCCTGCAAATCGCGACGATCATTCTATCCCGCGGCGACATGTTCGTGCTGGGCGAGGCTTATGCCTTCGGCGTCATCTGGAGTTTCGTCTTCAAAACGCTGTCGGTGCTGATCCTGCGCTACAAGGATAAGTACCATCGCATGTGGCGGATGCCGCTGAATCTCAAATGGTTCCATCCTGGCGGCAAGGACTTCCCGCTCGGCCTCGCGCTCACGTTCACGGTTTTGTTCGCCACCGCGGTCATCAACCTGTTCACCAAGAAGGTCGCGACGATCTCGGGCGTCAGCTTCACGCTCGCGCTGTTCGTGATTTTCGAGATCTCGGAGAAGATCAACGGCCAGGTCGCGCACGCCTACGGCGAGGAGCCGGAGAAGTTCAACCTGCAACTGATCGACGAGAGCCAGGTCGATTCGATCGGCCTCGGCCTCTTCGCCACGACCAAGAAGCTGATTGCGATCCGCGATCCCAACAACCTCGCGCATCTGCATCGCTACCTGTCCGAGCGCGACACGGCCGAGCTGATCGCGCTGACCGTGCGGACCGAGAAGGGTCTGGCGTCGAGCGATGGCGCCCAAATATTCAGCGACGCCGAGGAAAAGCTGTTCAGCAAGGTGGTCAAGGTCTGCGAGGATCACGGCCGCGCCGTGACCCCGCTGGTGGTCGTCTCCAACGATCAGATCTACGCGATCGCACGCATGGCGTTCCTGCTCAGCGTCGACGAAGTCGTGATGGGCGCATCGGAGCGCTTCAACCCCGACGTGCAGCTCGAGAACTTCGCGATGCATTGGGGGTCGCTAAACGACTCAGACGATCATCACGTAAACGTCCGCGTCCTCTCAGACCAGCGAGACATCCGCGCCGAAATCTGAATCTTGCCTCTCCCTATCAGGGAGGTGTCATAGACACTCGGCCGACGCTCGTAGTTGACCGTCGGGCGAGGGTCCGCATTCCGGGTGTCCTGATTGATGCCACCCCCGCCTTGGGTGACGATGCGACTCCAGCTATGATCTCCTTCTCGGATTCGAACCATGATCGCAATCGTTGACTACAAAGCGGGCAACCTGACCAGCGTTCAGCGCGCGCTCGAATTCCTCGGCCATAAATCCGAGATTACAGATCGCGCCGAGCGCATCGTGAAGGCCGATCGCGTTATCCTGCCCGGAGTAGGAGCGGCCGGCGCCACGATGGAGAATCTGCGCGAGCTCGGACTCGTCGATGTGCTGCGCAACGACGTCGCCCGCGCCGGCAAGCCGTTCCTCGGCATCTGCATCGGCATCCAGGTGCTTTTCGATCGCAGCGAAGAGGACAGCGCCGACTGCCTCGGCATCATCGCCGGCCATGTCGCCCGCTACCCGCGCTCGATCGACGGCCGTCCGCTCAAGGTCCCGCAAATCGGATGGAACCGCGTGCGCCAGACGCAGCCGCATCGAGTTTTCGCCGGCGTGCCCGACAACACGCACTTTTATTTCGTCAATTCGTACTATCCGATTCCCGACGACCCTTCGATCGCGATTGGCGAGTGCGACTACGGCGTCTCGTTCACCGCGGCGGTCGCGCGCGACAACGTGATCGCGACTCAATTCCATCTCGAAAAGAGCGGCGCGGCCGGCCTCAAGCTGCTCGACAACTTCTGCCGGCTGAGTCTTTGACGATGCTCGCGAAACGAATCATTCCATGCCTCGACGTGCGCGACGGCAAGGTCACCAAGGGCGTGCAGTTTCTGAAGAACGTCGACGTCGGCGATCCGGTCGCGATGGCGCGTTACTACTATGATGAGGGCGCCGACGAGATCGTTTTTTACGACATCACCGCGTCGAACGAGCGCCGCGGCATCATGCTCGACGTGGTGCGCGCGGTGGCGCGCGAAATTTTCATTCCGTTCAGCGTCGGCGGCGGACTGCGCACGCTCGAAGACATGCGCGCGGTGTTGCTGGCGGGCGCGGAGAAGGTCTCGATCGACTCGGGCGCGGTGCGCAATCCCGCGATTATCTCGGAGGGCGCGCGCGCCTTCGGCAGCCAATGCATCGTGCTCTCGATGCAAGTGAAAAAAACCGGCGTGCGTCCCGAAGTGCCGACCGGTTACGAAGTCGTGATCGACGGCGGGCGCCAGCCGACGGGCCGCGACGCGCTGGCATGGTCGCTCGAAGGCGAGCGGCTCGGCGCTGGCGAGCTATGCATCAACTCGATCGATCGCGACGGCACCAAGCTCGGTTACGATCTCGAGATCACGCGGCGCATCAGCGAAGCTGTTTCGATCCCGGTGATCGCATCCGGTGGCGCGGGCGAACCCGTCCATCTGCGCGACGCGTTCACGACGGGCCTCGCCGACGCCGCCATCGTCGCGTCGATCGTTCACTACGGCGAGCATCCGATTCCCGCGCTGAAGTCGTATCTGAAGGGCAACGGCGTCGAGATTCGCGAGGCGGTCACCGTCGACCTGGGCGCACAGTGAAAATTGAAAAAGTGAAAAAATGAAAATCGCGTTCGTAGTTTCGGAGTTCAACTCCGAAGTGACCACCCCGATGGAACAGCGGGCGCGCCGCCACGCCGAGTCGCTCGGAGTCGAGGTCGCGCGCGTGGTTCATGTTCCCGGCGTGTACGATATGGCGCCCGTCGTGAAGGCCCTGCTGCAGCGCAAGGAAATCGACGGCGTCGTGATGATCGGCGCGGTCATCAAGGGCGACACCAATCATGACGAACTGATCTCGCACGCGATCGCCCGCGCCGGCATCCAGCTCGCGATCGAGTTCGACAAGCCGGTCGGGCTCGCGATCACCGGCCCCGGCATGACTGACGAGCAGGCCGTCGCGCGAATCGAAAACGCAAAGAACGGCGTCGAGGCCGTCGTCCGCGTCGCGCGCGCGCTCAAGGAAATCCGCGGCTAGCGGTTGATCACTCCACAGGTGTTAAGAAACCGCGACGCGCCTCGTTGAGAGCGTGCGCTCGACTCCCTATACTCTCGACGTTGGGTTTGAAGATGATGGCAGAGGCGGGCGGCGGAGGCGAAACTTTTTCCACGCGTACGGCGGCGAGAATCCTCGCGGTCACGCCGGAGCGTATTCGCTACTGGGTCAAGCGCAATCTCGTGCGCCCGCTGAATGCGGGCGGGCGCAACTACCGCTTCGCGTTCAACGATCTGCTCGAGATGCGCATGGCCAAGGAACTGCTCGGCACCCGCCAGCATATCGATCCGATCCAGCGATGCCTCGAGCGCGTGCGCACGCTGGTCGATCCCGATCGTTCGGTCACCTCGCTGAAACTGGTCAATGACGAAGGCCGCATCGTCGTGCGCGACGGTCCTTCGCTGATCGAAGCTGAGACGGGGCAGTTGATTTTCGACTTCAGCGGCAGCTATCAGCGCGGCAAGGTCGAGGATGGCTTCGGGCCCGCGCGCGTGCGCGAGCGCTTCGAGGAGGCGCGCCGCGTCGCCGACGAGGATCCGCTCAAGGCGCTCACCATCTACAGCGAGCTGGTCGGCCGCGAGCCCGGCAATTTCGAAGCGCACATGCGCCTGGCCACGCTGCTCGAACGCGAGGGCGATCTCGCCGGCGCGCTGCGCCATCTGCTCGGCGCGGCCGCAATCGTGCCCGCCAGCGCCGACGTGCACCTGAAACTCGGCCTGCTCTATCGCAAGAAGGACGAGCATCAGAACGCGCTGCGAAGTTTTCTGCGCACGCTGGAATGCGATCCCGCCAACGTCGAAGCGCATCGCAACGCCGCCGAAGAATACGAAGCGATGGGCCGCAAGCGCGACTCGCAGCGCCACCTGAGCGCGATCCATCGCCTGATAAAAGGCGACTGACCGTCTCTCCTCTCCCTGCAAGGATACTTTATAACTTGGCCGAGGTTCTGTCTCCTCTCCCTGTAAGGGAGAGGATGAAGGTGAGGGTCCTTATACAGCGCGCCCTTAGGCGCGCGATTCAAGATTCTGCTCCCGGATCTTCGGTCGAGCTGCCGCATGTTGAATCACCGCAACTCGCGGCGATAAGCTCGCGGGTATGCCGCGCGATTCACTGAAACCAATCGATATTCTGCGCCACGAACTGAAAGCGTTGCGCTTCATCCTCGACAACTTTCACTCGGGCAAACTCGGCGCCGACGGGCTGCCGCCGCGCGAGGATTTTCAATCCGCGCAGGGCCGCGCGCTTTACGATTCGATCGTCAAAGCTCCCGACCGCCAGGCCGCCGAGCGCGCGATTGCGGAACTCGAACTCGACGACGTCGACCTCGATTCGTTCCTGCACCTGAGCGGCGAGCACTACTACACCTATCCCGCACTGGTCCGCGAGCGCGCGGCCGCAATCCGCACGGGCAAGCTCACGGTCGAAGGCACGTGAGCGCATCGCTGCCGCAGGAGTTGCACCTCCTGCTCGATTCGTCAGGCGCGCTGATCGTCTTTCAGGAAAAAGGCGCGTCGTGGGCGGGCGTGCTGGCGTTCTCGAGCGAAGATCATGCGCGCGAGTTCTGCCGCATCAGCAACCTGGACGCCGCGGAAGTTGGCGCGATCTCGACTGGCGATGCGCAGGCCGTCGCCGGGCTGATCGCATCGATCAAGCGGCGCGCAATCCGCAACCTCCTGCTCGATCTCGACTACAAGACGGGCGCTTGCACGCAGATAGACTTCGAAGGCGACTCTTTCGGAACCGTCGCGCCGCGGCAATTCACTCCACCCGTTCATCATTAGAGTTCGATGCCGTCCATTCGATCGTTGATGCCCGAACGAATCGAAGAGGCGCGCCGCCGCCTCGCCGGCATCATCCGCGCGACCCCGCTGATTGGCAGCGAGACGCTCGACCGTATCGTCGGCGCGCATGTTCTCCTCAAGCCGGAAAATTTACAGAAGACCGGCTCGTTCAAGATTCGCGGCGCCTACAACCGCCTCATGACTCTGAGCGACGAGCAGAAATCCCGCGGCGTGGTCGCTGCGTCCGCCGGCAATCATGGACAAGCGCTCGCCTACGCCGCCACTCGCGCGGGCGTGTCGGCGACGATCGTGATGCCGACGACGGCCGCGATCGCCAAGATCGATGCGACCCGCAGCTATGGGCAGACGGTCGTGCTCGAAGGCGTCGACTACCAGGAGGCGCGCGCGGCGGCGACGAAGATGTGCACTGAGCGCGGCGCGAGTTTCATCGACGCGTACGACGACGAGTATGTGATCGCGGGGCAGGGCACCGTCGGAATGGAAATCGCCGACGAAGTAACGCCCGACGTTGTCATCGTGCCGGTTGGCGGCGGCGGATTGATCGCGGGCATCGCGGCCGCGCTGGCGACGCGCGCGCCCAACGCCGAGGTCATCGGCGTCGAGGCCGCAGGCTCACCGCAACTGTCCGCGAGCCTTGCCGCCGACGCGGCCGCGTCGATCGGCCGACCCGTCGACACGATCGCCGACGGTCTTGCGACCGGGCGCATCGGCGCGGTGCCGTTCGAGGTCATGCGCGGCCGCGTCAAACGCGCCGTCACCGTCGATGATTTCGAAATCGGCGAAGCGGTGCTGCTGATGCTCGAGCGGCTGAAACTTCTCGCCGAAGGCGCCGGCGCCGCCGCGCTCGCGGGTGCGCTCAAACTCAAGGACGAGCTGAAGGGCAAGACGGTGGTCCTGGTAATCAGCGGCGGAAATATCGATACCAACGTGCTCGATCGGATTATCGGCCACGGACTGGTGAAAGTGGGCAGGCTGTTTCGAGTCTCGGTAGATTTGCGCGATCGCCCCGGCGAGCTGGGCAAGCTGGTGTCAGCGATCGCCGCGACCGGCGCCAACGTTCGCGCGATCGATCACGATCGCACGCGCCAGGACGTCGCGATCGGAGGCGCGCGCGTGATGCTCGAACTGGAGACGCGCGGCCCCGCGCACATCGAGGCGATCCGCGAGCAACTCAGAACTCACGGCTACGTGTTTGAAGTCCCGGCACTCGGCTGAATCGGGAACCGTCTGATTCCCTCCTCCCAGATGGGAGGAGGGTTAGGGTGGAGGACAACTCTGCGGCGGATTGTCTGTTGCGCCGCAGATCCGGAGCGGCACGCGAAACTCAGATATTTGGTCCCTCACCCGCCACGCGAGGACGCGCGTCGGCCTCTCCCCTCACGGGAGAGGCAGCCAAACAAGGAACCATTCGGATTTTCGTTCTTCGATTTTCTAGGTGAACATCGACGCGATGCCGGTTGGCTTTACCAGCTTGCCTGCCGGCTTCATCGAATGTGCCAGCGCTTCGAGCTTCTGCTTGAACGCTTCCATCTCGGCCGCCTGTTTCGCTTCAAACGCCGCGGCTTCGCGCGTCCGCTTGCGCTCGAATGCTTCGCGCTCCTCGCGCCGCCGATTGTAGAAACCCTCGAAGGTCTCCTTCACCGCGCGATACATCGCGGTCTTCGGCACGAACGATCCCGAGCAGAACGGGCAATGGAATACGACGCCTTTCTCGAACAGCCGATACGGAATCGTCCACGGCTCGTTGCAATCCTTGCAGATGACGGGCACTTCCCATCCCAGCGGATTGAACTCGGCGCTCGATGCTGAACTCGTAGCGACCGCGACGGGCGCGGCCGCTGCAGGAGCCGTCGCCGCGGGTTTTGGTGCGGCGGCCGGTGCAGGCTTTGGCGCTTCGGTTGCGGCACCATTGGCTGCGGGTGCCGCTTCTGCGCCGCCTTCCTTGCGAAAGCGCGACGGCGCATCGTCGGCGAACGTAGTCTCGGGATGCAACTCACGCGCGCGCTGCAGCAGCACTGCCTCGCTTTCGAGATTAGCGGGATCGGGGATGCAGCAATCGACGGGACATACCGCGGCGCACGCTTCATGGTCGTGGAAGCCGACGCACTCGGTGCACTTCGACGGGACTATATAATAGATATCCTGCGCGATGGCGGGACTGGTCACGCCGTTGAGATCCCACGACACTCCGCCCGCGTAAATCGCCGTGTTCGGGCACTCCGGCTCGCACGCTCCGCAGTTAATGCATTCGCTCGTGATCGTCGTTGCCATTTCTCGTGAACCCCGGTCTATTGCCGAAACTGGATAGTTATCAACTTCGAACTCTAACAACCGCGATTTCGGCGGGCAATCGCTTCCAGGCTCGCGAGGACAATGTTCGCTTTTCGCGGCGGCGCGGTTTTGACTATGCTGGGCGCGAAGCCGCGGTACGGCGGAAATCTCAATCACGACCGCAGGAGTGCTCGCACATGGATCTTCAATTCACCTCAGAAGAAGACGCATTTCGACTAAAGGTCCGCAGCTGGCTGGCCGAGAACATGCCGACCAGCGGCCTTTCCGATACTCGCGAGGGCCGCGACGACAAGACCTGGCTCGCGAGGGCCAAGGCCTGGCAGCGCCGCTTGTATGAAGCGGGCTACGTCGCGCTGGCGTGGCCGAAGGAATACGGCGGGCAGGCGATGGATCCGGTGCGGCAGTCGATCGTCAACGACGAGATGGTGCGGGCGAAGGCGCCCTACAACGTCGGCGCGTCGGGGCTTGGGATGCTCGGGCCGACGCTCATCTCGTGGGGCAACGAGGAACAGAAGCAGCGCTACCTGCCGAAGATTCTCAACGCCGAAGAAATCTGGTGCCAGGGCTACTCCGAACCCGGCGCGGGCTCGGACCTCGCGTCGCTGAAGACGCGCGCGGAAATCGTCGGCGACGAGTTCGTCGTCAACGGCCAGAAAGTCTGGACCTCGGGCGCGCAATACGCCGACATGATGTTCTGCCTGGTGCGCACCGACCCCGAGGCGCCCAAGCATCGCGGCATTTCGTACATTTTGATCGACATGCGCACGCCCGGAATCACGGTGCGTCCGCTCGTGCAGATGACCGGCGATCGCGGCTTCAACGAAGTCTTCTTCGACAATGTCCGCGTGCCGCGCAAAAACCTCGTCGCCAAGCTCAACGAAGGATGGATCGTCGCCAACGCCACGCTCTTTCACGAGCGCAACATGCTCGGCTCCGCCAGCGGCAGCGAGCAGCGCTTCAATCGCCTGCTGACGCTGGCCAAATCGATCACGCGCGGCGGCCGTCCGCTCACCGAGGACCCGGTCTTCCGCCAGCGGCTCGTGGAGCTGGAGATCCGCGTCGAGGCGATGCGTTATCATTCGTTGCGCCAGCTCACCGATCAGATTCGCGGCAAGAATCCGGGCGTCGAGGCGATGATCAACAAGCTGGTCGGCACCGAGCTGAATCACGACCTCGCGACCGCCGCGATGGAGGCGATGGGCGACTACTCGATGCTGTCGCGCGACGACGAAGCCGCGCTCGATCACGCCTACTGGCCGTACGAGTGGATGTTCTCGCTCGGGCTGGTGATCGGCGGCGGCACCTCGCACATCCAGAAAAACATAATCGCGGAACGCGGCCTCAAGATGCCGAAATCCCGCTGAAGGATTGGCTATGGATTTCGGACTCAGCGAAGAACAGCAGCAGCTCAAGGAAAGCGCGCGCGCTTTTCTAACCGGCGAATGCCCGACCACCTTCGTGCGCAAAGTGATGGCCACCGACGACGGCTATCCGCGCGACCTCTACGATCAGATCGCGAAGCTCGGATGGACCGGCCTCATCGTTCCCGAGAAATTCGGCGGCGCGGGACTCGGGATGCTCGACATGGCGATGATCCTGGAAGAGGGCGGCTACGCGGCGATGCCGGGGCCGTTCCTGTTCTCGTCGGTGCTCGCGGCCAGCGCGCTCAAGCTCGGCGGCACTGATCAGCTCAACTCGAAATGGCTCACCGCGCTCGCCGAGGGCAAAGCAGTCGGCACCGTCGCGATCGTCGAGAGCGCCGGCAGCATCGATCCGCGCGACATCAACGCGATAGCGACGAGAGGCGACGAGGGATGGCATCTCGACGGCGCCAAGATGTTCGTGCCGTACGCCAACGTCGCCGACTTTATGGTGGTCGCGGGAAAACATGACTCTGATATTTTTCTCTTCGTCGTCGATACCCGGTCGCCGGGCGTGACGATTCGCTCGCTCAAGAATCTCGATCTGACGCGGCGCGTCTCGAGCGTCGAGCTCAAAGACGCTCCGGCAGAGCGGCTTGGCGCGAGTGCCGATCTGTTCGCCAGGCTGATCGACATCGCGGCTATCGCAGTCGCGGCCGACTCGCTCGGCGGCACTGAACGCGCGCTCGAGATGGCGGTCGATTACTCGAAAGTGCGCGAGCAGTTCGGCAAGCCGATCGGATCGTTCCAGGCGCTCAAGCACGCCGCGGCGGAAATCGTCGCGGACGTTGAGCCCGCGCGCGCGATGCTCTGGTATGCCGCCTACGCGCAGGACACTGGACGCGGCAGACGCGTCGCGCACGGCCGCGATGGCGAAGGCGCGCCTGTGCGACATCTACAGCCGCGGCACCGACCGCGCGGTCCTGATGCATGGCGGAATCGGCTTCACCTGGGAGCATGACATGCATCTGTGGTTCAAACGCGCGCGCTTCAACGAGTCGTATTTCGGATCGCCCGCGTTCCATCGCGAGCGCGTCGCCGTCCTCGGCGCGTATTAAGGCGGAAAAATTGAAGTTCGACATCTTCTACCAGCTCCCCGAAGCCGCCAATCAGATCACGACGGAGCGCTATCGCGAGCTGATCGCCGAGGCGGCCGAGGCCGATCGGCTCGGCTTCAACACCGTGTGGCTCGCCGAGGTGCATTTTGCGCCGCGCTTTTCCGTGATGCCGACGCCGCTGCTGCTGCTCGCCGCGATTGCCGAGCGCACCACCAACATTCGCCTCGGCATGGCGGTGAACCTGATGCCGCTGCATCATCCGATCCGTCTGGCCGAGGAGATTGCGACCCTCGATGTGCTGAGCGGTGGCCGCGTCGAGTTCGGCGCCGGCCGTGGTGCGTTCCCGCTCAACTATCGCGGTTACGGCGTCGATATGGCGGACAGCCGCAAGCTGTTCGAGGACGGTCTCGCGACGATCAAGACCGCATGGACGCAAAAGCGGGCCGACGGAGTCGAGGTGATTCCCAAGCCTCTTCAGCGGCCGCATCCGCCGATTCGTCTCGCCGCCAACAGCGCCGATACTTTTACTTTCGCCGGTACAAATCGCTATCCAATCTTCGCCGGCGGCCCGGTCAATCCGATTCCGGTGCTCGCCGAGCGGCTCAAGATTTACGAGACAGCGCTGAAAAACGCGGGACACGAGCGTCCCGACGATTGGCTGGCGGCGGCGCTGATGGTGTTCGTCGGTCGCGACCGCGCTCAGGTTAGAGCGACGATCGAGCCGAGCCTGCGCAACTACTTCAAGGCGGTGGGCGAAATTATCGAGCCCGAAAGCCTTGCCGAGGGCGCGCAGGCGGAATTTCAGAAAGTCCGTGAACGCCTGCGATCGGTCGAGTACTCGACCGTCGATTCGACCATGGCGATTTTCGGCGACCCCGAATACTGCGTCGACCGCATCGCGCAACTCAAAGAGCAATTCGGTTTCTCGCGCCTGGTGTGCTGGTTTGAAATCGGCGGAATCAGCGGCCATCAGAACGTGCTAGCCGCCATGCGTCTGTTCGCGGATCGCGTGATGCCCAAGTTCCAGTAGCGCGAGGTAACACGGACAGTGATCGACGAAGAGATAGTCCTCGCGCTGTTGGACTACCTGCGATCGTCGACCGCCTGCCCGGGTTTGGCCTACGCCGAGGCGCCGACCCGGATGAGTGGTGGGTATGACGCCACGATACTCAGATTCAGTTTGCAGGGCGCGCCTCATCCGCTCACCGGTCCGCTCGTGCTGCGGCTTTTTCAGCCAAACGTTCATGCGCAGCGGGCGCAACGCGAGGCCGCCGTTCAGAACGCGCTCGCGGACCTCGGGTATCCTGCGCCTCGCGTTTTTGTTGCCGAGGCACGGATCGAGCCGCTGGGCGGCCAGTTTTTAATCATGGAACGCGTGTCTGGACGTCCGCTCGGTCGGAATTTGAAGGGCTGAGCATAAAAGGCATCGGGCAGACACTGGGTCTTCTCAGCCAGTTTCCGCGCATCCGGCGAGATATGCTGAGGCTTTGGGACGAGGCGCAGACGCGTTTGCACGGTCTGCCCGTCGATGGCTTCGCCGAGCGCGTCGAGAAGGCCGGCGTCCCTTGCGACAGTTTTTCCTTCGACACCGGCTTCACCGGACTGCGCGCCTCGGCCGAAGAATTTGGCCTCGATGAGCTTCGCCCGGTCTTCGACTGGCTCACGGAACATCGGCCATCCCGTTCACGACCGGCGGTGATTTGCCACGGGGATTTTCAGCCACTGAACGTGCTTGCCGATAACGGACACCTGACGGGAGTGATCGACTGGGTGAAGGCGACGGTCGCCGATCCCGCTTTCGACTATGGCGCCGTGATCGCCATCCTTGCGACGGTGCCGATTCGCGCCCCCGCCGGATTGCATCTTGCGTTGCGCGGACTTATGAACAACCTGGCGCGCGCGCACTCGCGCAGTTGCCCATCTTCGCCGGAAATGGCGACCGCACTTGGGTACTACCAGGTATTTAATTGCATGGTTCAGCTGGTAACGGTTGGCAGGAATCGCGCGCAGGGAAAATCGGCGCACGGAGTTTACAATTCATCGGTCGGGGTCGCGAACCTGGTGGAGCACGTGCATCTGCTAACTGGTCTCAGCATAAACCTGGCGAAGACGAAGTGGCCATTGCCCAATGACGGGTAAGGTAGTAGAGGGAAGGAGGAGTGTGGTCGTAGTAACCGGAGGGGAGAGTTTTCGTACTATGAGGGAGTCTCGAATCCGAGGGAGTTCATTTGGCCCGCGATGGTGCTATGATTGCGCGGCTTGGAACGGCGCGGCGGGTTCGGTGGTTAATATCCTGTATCGACGTGGCACATTCGCCGCGACGATGTAGCATATTTGCCACAAGAAACCGGTTGCGAGACATTGAAGGGCGGCGATTTCGGCGACGGAGTGCAGGAAGCAAGCAAGGTTCAAGGTTCAAATCGGAGATTTGCGGGTCATCGAGGGTTTCAATTGCTTTCGCGTCACTATACTTCCACTAGGCATATCGTCCCTCGTCATGCCGTGAAACGAACGCAAGTTTCGAGAAATGGCACGGCAATTGGATCACAGTTCAGTAGAGATTTCACCCGGCTTCGCGGATGCAACTGATACGTATCGGAATCCTGTGGGCCCGGATTCCTTCAGGTGACGGGGGACTATGAGCGACCAAGAAAAAGAAAAAGATTCAGACAAAGACCTCAGCATGTTGTTTCCGGCGGTGAGGATCTTCCTGGTCGAAGACAATCCTGATCACGTTTTCATCGCACTGACAGTGGTGCGGCAGGTGCTCGGCGACGATATCGAACTGGTGCATGCGTCGAACGCGGACGAGGCGTTGCTGATGATCGCCCAGTTCACCGAGCAGGATCGTCCGGATTTGTTCCTGGTCGACCTTCGCCTGCCCGACAACGGCGGTTTTTCCGTGCTGCAGGCTGCGAAGGCGAACGAAGCGCTCACCGCGGTACCGATGTTCGTGATCACCAGTTCGCTCTACGACCGCGATATCGCGGAGAGCTACCAGCTGGGCGCGTCGGCCGTACTGTGCAAGCCGCTTTCGCGCGCCAAACTGCGCGACGAGCTCGTGCGCGTGGGCGCGCTGCCGGCCTCGCAGCGGCCGAGCGATCCGGCGTATCGCCACTAATCAGACTCGATCGAATCTACACACGGGCTGTGAGTCTTATGACTCACGGCCCGTTTGCTTTTTGCAGGCTTGACGCTCACGCCGGCAAATAGGATTCTCGCTGACGGTCTGCTCGACGGCAGACCGACCTGCATTTTGATGCGAAAATCGTCGCACAGGAGTTTTCGTGAAACCCTACACATTTGAGAATAGCGACGCGCTGATGGAGCGCGCCAAGAAAGTCGTTCCCGGCGGCATCTACGGCCATCAGACCCCGCTGGTGCTCACCAAGGGCGCCTATCCGTCATTTTTCGCGCGCGGCGAGGGCTCGCACGTGTGGGACGTCGACGGCAACGAGTACATCGACTTCATGTGCTCTTACGGGCCAATCGTGCTTGGCCATCGCCATCCCAAGGTCGAGGAAGCGGCGCGCCGCCAGATGGAACTCGGGCAACTGCTTCAACGCGCCGGGGCCGGTGTGGGTCGATCTCGCGGAGCATCTCGTCTCGATCACGCCGTTTGCGGACTGGACGGTGTTCGCGAAAAACGGCTCCGACGTATGCACCTGGGCGACCGAGGTCGCGCGTCAGGCAACGGGCCGGCCGAAAATCGCAATGTGCTCGGGCGCATACCACGGCACGCATGCGTGGTGCACGCCGGCGCCTGCCGGGGTGATGCCGGAAGATCGCGCGAACATGGTTTATTTTCGCTTCAACGATCTCGAGAGTCTGCGCCGTACCGTCGAGGAAAACAGCGGCAAGATTGCGGGTGTGATCGTGTCGCCGTTCAAGCACGACGCCGGGCACGACTCGGAGCTGCCGGTCGAGGGATTTCTGTCGGGCGTGCGGAAGATTTGCGACGACAACGGCATCGTCCTCATCCTCGACGACGTTCGCGCGGGCTTCCGGCTGCACATGGGCGGCTCGGGCGAGCTGTTCGGTGTGCGGCCCGACCTCGCGACTTACTGCAAAGCAATCGCCAACGGTTATCCGCTGGCGGCATGCCTTGGGCGCGACAGCCTCAAGCAGGCGGCGCAGGAAGTATTTTTCACCGGCTCATATTTCACCAGCGCCGTGCCGATGGCGGCGAGCCTGGCGAATCTCAAGGAGCTGCAGGCGAGCGGCGCGATCGAGCGGATGCGCACGATTGGCGAGAAGTTGCGCACGGGCCTGCTGGCGCAGGCGCGCAGCGCGGGACTCGAAGTGACGTACTCAGGACCGCCGGCGCTGCCGTACATGACGTTCAACGCCGACGCGGGGCATTTCGATCGCGCCAAGGTTTTCTGCGGCGCATGCGCGCGCAGCGGCGTGTACTTCGCACCGCGCCACAACTGGTTCATCTCGGCCGCGCACACCGAGCGCGATATCGATCAGACGTTGAACGTCACCGAGCAGGCGTTCGCCGCTGTGCGCAAGCAATTCGGCGCGTAGCCCGCGGAGTTACTCGCCGCTCAGGAATCGGTAAACGAGTTTCTGGAAGTGCTGGATGCCGCGTTCGCGCGATAGCATCAGCTGTCCGTGCTGGATCGCGCCTGAGCGCAGGCCGCGCTGCACCGACTCGCACAGCACGATATCTTCGCGCGTCACCAGGTCGCTGAATTCCACGTAGTCGCGCATCTGTTCATCGCTCAGGTTGTCGGCGAAATAGTAGTCGACGACTTGCCGGCTGTGGCCCGCGTCGATCGGAACCGCGGTTATCACCTGCATGCTCGGCCGGATTGCCCGAGAGCGCAGAACATAATGTTGGGCCACAGGGTCGCGTAGGTCACGCCGCGGTCGGGCGAGCGCAGGAGGGGACCATAGTAGGTCGAGTAATATTCATGATCGGTGTCGACGCGATAGCTGTCGGTGTCGATCACCGACGAAAACTTCGGATGCGCGATCGGACAGTGATAGCATTCGTTGAAATTCTCGACGACTACTTTCCAATTCGAGGCCAGCTCGTAAGTGTCCTGCCGCTGCATTCGCATTTGCGCAAGATCGATCCCGGCGCGCTCGAAAATCGCGGGCAGATCACCGATCACGTCGCGTAACGGACCGGCGGCCGGCGACGGATTGACGAAGATCAGCGGACCCCAGGTCTCGACCGCGAAAGGTGCGAGCGAGAGCGTCTCTTTTGCGAAAGCGCGCTGCTCATTCTCGCGCGGCGCGGCGCGCAACGTGCCGTCCAGGTTGTAAGTCCATCCGTGATAATGGCATTGCAGCGTCTTGCGGTTGCCGGTGCATTCGAGGACGACCTCGCTCCCGCGATGACGGCATACGTTGGCAAATGCGCGCAGCGCACCGCCGGTATCGCGAACGATCACGACCGGCAGGTCGCCGAGACGCGTCGTGAAAAAGTCTCCGATGTTTGCTACCTGCGCGGTATGTCCAACGTACTGCCAGGTGCGATGAAAAATGCGCTCCTTCTCAGCCCGAAACACGTCGGCATCGACGTACCATCGCGCAGGCAGAGTATCGCCGCGCTCGAGCGCGCTGGCGAGCGCTGGGTCTGAATGAAGATTTGACGACATATTTATTGTTTCCGGCTTTTTCTTGCGACGACTCGATGAATCATCTTACCGGAAGAGGCGCTCGTAACCTTCTCGTTCAGCAGGACGTTTTCAGCGGGAATCGCCTGAAATACGAGGGACGAATCGAAAGCCGTGTAGAGCCGCCCGTGATCGTCGCGCAGGTCAGCGCCTTCAGTCACGCGCCAGGTCAGATACAGCGTGCCGCCGGGTTCGAGAATCGCCATCAGCTTTCGTACCGCAGGCGAAATCGCCGCGGCTTGCATGTGCATGATGACCGTCTCGCACAGCACGTTCGTGAAGCTGTCGTCCGCGATGCCTGCCAGCTCGGGCAGCGCGCCGTGCTGAAAGCGGACATGAGGATAGCGCCGCCGCGCCTCGGCCAGCAGCCCTTCGGACGGGATCGTAGCCGATAGCAGGGAACCCGTTGTCATTGAGCCACGCCGTATCGCGGCCGCTGCCGCATCCGATATCTGCCGTCGCGCCCGGTCTGAAGAATTGCCGCACCGCGCTTTGCAGATCAGTCGGCGGCGGCTGTTCGTGCCAATCGTTGGCGAAAGCTTCCGCCGCGCGGTCGTATGCGCCCAGTGTCTTTTGATCCATCTATCCAGTCTTCAAGCCGCGCAGCACGTCGAGTCGCAGCATCAGCTTTTCGCCGAGCCATAGCGCGTTGACCGCATGATCGATGTAGGCGTCGGTCGTCTCGGGATGCACCAGGATGTTGAGGCCGGCGCGGTTCAGCATCAGCCACGGAACTATCCGGGCGAATTCAGCGGGATCGAATTTCACCTGGTACATCGATTGCGGATGCGGTCCGACCGGCTCTTCGCGCCATCGCCCCATCTCGACCTTGAAGCTGCGCTCGATCGTTTCGCGCAGGCGCGCCGCGGTCTCGCGCGACGCGTCGTCGTAGTAGATGTGCGCGTGATAGCAACTGATGATCGATGGATCGATCGCATCCGCCATCGCTACGACTCCGCGACCGCCTACTGACGCTCCAGCACAATCACCG
Source organism: uncultured delta proteobacterium (assembly GCA_963747845.1). Classification (GTDB taxonomy): domain Bacteria; phylum Desulfobacterota; class Binatia; order Binatales; family Binataceae; genus Binatus. The sequence continues at coordinate 20,424 of CAVVGR010000008.1, read as the reverse complement.
GGATCTGACGCGTCGTGGCCTTCTGGTAGTCCTTGAACGTCGGCATCACCGCAGCCTGCGCGTCGAACAAGCGCTGGCGCTCGGGGTCCTTGGTGATGACAGCCTTAGCCTGAAATTTTTCCTTGCCCACTTCAATCGTCGTGGTCGGATGAGCCTTGAGGTTGTGGTACCAGGCGGGATGCTTCGGGAAACCGCCCTTCGACGCGATGATCACGATTCGATCGCCGTCCTTCGTGTACACCAGCGGCGTGGTGAAGGGACGTCCGCTCTTCGCGCCGGTCGTCGTCAGCAAAAGCAACGGCGCGTTGACGAACGGGCCGCTCAGAACCTTGCCGCCGTTAGCGCGGAACTCCGTGATCAGTTTCTGGTTGAAATCGTGCATCGCTTTTTCGTTGAACTCGGCCATCAGCTCTCTCCTTTAGTCTGCGGTTATATCACGCTTCAGATCTTGGGCCACTTGTTGTTCCACGGCCGCGCTTGCTCGTAGGCGTACGACGCTTGCAGCACGAGGTCCTCGCGATGGCGCTCGGCGACGATTTGCAATCCGCATGGCAGGCCCGCGTCCGTCAGGCCCGCGCGCACCGACGCGCCCGGATGCCCGCTCATGTTGAACGGATAGGTGAAGACGACGGCGTTCAGCGGTTCCTTGAGCGGCTGCCCGTTGATCTCGGTGGGCATCGGGCCCTTGGCGGGAAACGCCTCGGTCGGCAGCACCGGGCATAGCAGCAGGTCGAAGCGCTCGAACACGCGCTGGCACCAATCGTTGAACTCGCGGCGCCGCCGATACGCAGCGCCCATATGCTTCCAGGAGACGCGCGTCGCGCCTTCGGTGCCGGTGGCGAATGCGCGCCCGAAATTTTCGCGATCCTTGTCGAGCCATTCATGCAACATCGCGTAGCCTTGTCCCGCGCCGACCTGCATCCACGCGCGGCCGGTATCGGGCACCGGATCGTCGATCGTCGTCACGCTATGGCCGAGGTCCTTGAAGACGGCGGCGGCCTTCGCGATTTCGCGCGCGACATCATGCTGCACGAGCTGGCCGAAATCAGGATGAAACGCGATGCGCAGTTTCTTCGGCAGGCCTTCGAGGATCGACACGTAAGAAAACCCCGGATGCGGCAGCGAGTCGGGATCCACCGGATGATAGCCGACCACTGCGTCCATGAAGAGCGCGGCGTCGCGCACGGTGCGCGTGATCGGCCCATGCACGGAAGTGTCGTTCCATTGTTGCATCCCGAGCGTCGGGTCGTTCGGAATCCTGCCGTAGGACGGCTTCAGGCCGTAGCATCCCGTGTAGCACGCGGGGATTCGCACCGATCCGCCGCCGTCGGATCCGGTCGATATCGGCACGACGCCGCCGGCGATCGCGGCCGAGGTGCCGCCCGACGATCCGCCGGGCGTGCGCTCGAGATTCCACGGATTGCGGGTCGGGCCGAACAGCAGGTTCTTGGTGAATGCGGTGTAGCCGAACTCGGGCGCGTTGGTCTTGCCGATGACGATTGCGCCCGCCGTTTTCAGCCGCGCGACCTGCGTCGAATCGGCCTTCGGCATATTGTCCTTAAACGGTTTCGAGCCGTGTGTCGTGCGCAGTCCGACCGTATCCTCGAGATCCTTGACGCCGAGCGGCAAGCCGGCGAGCGCGCCGACCTGCTCACCGTGCGCGATCTTCTCGTCAAGCGCGCGCGCCTCGGCCATCGCGTCCTCAGCGCGCAACGCAACGAACGCGTTGAGCTTGGGATTAGTCTGCTCGATCCGCCGAATCGTCGCCTCCATCAATTCGCTGGGCTTGAGTTCGCGCTTGCGAATCATCGCGGCGAGTTCATGCGCGGGCTTCCAATGCAGTTCACTCATGACGGACACCTCCGGGGCGAGGACACTTGCTGCTGCGATGTTTACTACCACCTGGTTCCTATGCCCCAAGCTTCCTAAGTTCCGTTTCTAAGGCGATTCGCTCGCCAATCACCGACCTCCAGGAAGGTTGCGTGTTTGCACAGCGCTCATGGCCACGGTCGACGCCTCAGTGGTTTAAGAGGTCGTCGCCCCCGCAGAACCACTCAGCTGAATAAACTGCGCAAACCAATCGCCCGTCGTAGTTTTCATAGTTGATCACAATGGTACAAAGCGGAACCAATGGAAAACGAAAGGAGCACCCCTCTAGGGGAATGGCTCCCTTCAGGATGAGCCCAATGGTACAAAGCGGAAGCGGTCTGAATCGGGATTCGGCCAGGGTACAATCACGTGCGCGGTGGGCGGCAGGTGACCCTGCACCCAGTGATAAGGCGAAAGTCACAACGCAAGCAAGGTGTATAAAGATTGGCGCGCCCGCTGTTACGATATCCGCGCAGCGCGACTTTCGCGAAGGGTTCTATGATCAAGCCGCGCGACGCTTTTCTGATCTCCGATTCCCTCCCCCAAGTGGGGGGAGGCAAAGCAATCTCAACCGTTTATGCTTGCAGATCTCCTCAACGCATTTAGAACCTGGGTGAATTATGTGGAGATCGAAAGCATGATCGCCCTCAAAGGTTAGGGTTCAGGACCATCTCGACCTTGTCTGACCACTGTCGTATTCTTTGTTGCGCGCTCGTCCACTTCCGGCTCTCGATTTTGGGTTCTGACAGGATGACGGCGTTCGCGATGGGTTTCCATACGCAGTTCATTCAGAAGGAACCTACGCTCTGGCGCTCGCAGATGGATCTTCCGATGGACTCGAGGTTCCAAATTTACCAGCATCTTGGTCGTCTTGACGCTCTAAACTGGGATCCGCCGGCTCCTTCAACACCGCACACTTCCTTGATAGGGCTCTACAGCGCTTTGTCGACTCCAGAATCTGAGGCTGAATGATGGTGATGACTGCGGTCGCGCCAACACAAAAGTCTATCTCTTAGGTCGCTCAACCAAAGTCAATCAAGTTTGACTCCCTAACAGGCGTTAGATAGATTTTTTGGATTAGCCGATGAGAAGTGTTTCGAAAAATTCAACGTCGCGCGCGAGTGCGAAGATCGTTGACCTGCGGCGGCCTACCGACACGCGCGATCGCGTGCTGCAGGTGGCGCAGGCGCTGTTCGCCGAGCGCGGCTATCGCGGCACCAGCCTGCGCGACATCGCCAAGCGGATCGGAATCAAGGCGCCCTCGCTGTTGCACCATTTTCCGTCGAAGCAGCAGCTCTATCTCGCTGTGCTCGACAAGATGTTCGAGAGCCTCGAGGACGCGGCCAACGCGCTGGCGTGGGGACGCGAGAGCCGGCAGGAGCGGATGCGCCAGGCGGTCGGCGACGCGATCGATTTTATCGCGAGCCATCCGAATTTCGTGCGCATCATGTGGAAAGAGATGGCCGACGAAAGCGGCGTGGGCCGCCAGGTGCTCAAACGGCGGCTGCCGCCGCTGTTTTCCACCGCGGTGAATTTTATTTTCCGCGGACAGCGCGACGGCGAGTTTCGCGCCGAAGTCGATCCGCTGCATTTCATGTGGAGTCTGAACTCGATCACGATCGGATACTTCACGACCGCTGCGATGATCCGGCGGTTGTGGAACATGAACCTGCTTGAGCCCGCGATGATCGAGCGGCGCAAGCGCGAAGTGATCGACATGGTCGAACGCACGCTGTTCACGACGAATCCACCGCCGCCCGCAGCATCGTCGGAATAGATACTGAAAAAAGAGGAGAGGAACGCGCCTATGAAGTTGGGAACTTTTTATGAGCATCAGCTGCCGCGGCCATGGAAGGAGGGCTCGGAGCTGAAGCTGTTCCAGGACGCACTCGACCAGGTCGAACTCGCGGACAAGCTCGGCATCGACCACATGTGGGAAGTCGAGCATCACTTTCTCGAGGAATATGCGCATTCGTCGGCGCCCGAGATTTTTCTCGCGGCCGCGAGTCAGCGCACGAAGCAGATTCGGCTCGGTCACGGCATCGTGCTGCTGCCGCCCGGGTACAATCATCCGGCGCGCGTGGCGGAGCGGATCGCGACGCTCGACCTGGTGAGCGGCGGGCGCGTCGAATTCGGCACCGGTGAGTCGTCGGCGGAGCTCGAACTCGGCGGCTTCCGCATTCCGCGCGCGGAGAAGCGCGAGATGTGGCAGGAGTCGCTCGGCGCGATCGCGCGGATGTTCGTCGAGGATCCGTTCCTTGGGCATGAGGGCAAGTACTTCACGATGCCGGTGCGCAACGTGGTGCCGAAGCCGGTGCAGAAACCGCATCCGCCGCTGTGGGTCGCATGCTCGCGGCGCGAGACGATTCACCTCGCGGCCAAGCTTGGAATCGGCGCGCTGACCTTCGCGTTCGTGTCGCCCGAAGAGGCGCGCCAATGGGTTAACGACTACTACACGACGCTCGAGAATGAATGCGAGCCGATCGGATACGCGATCAATCCGAACATCGCGATCGTCACCGGCTTCATGTGCGATCAGAACGCCGAGCTCGCGCACAAGATGGGCGAAGAGGGGCTGAAGTTTTTCTCGTACGCGCTCGGCCATCATTACGCGTTCGGCAAACACGAGCCCGGCAAGACCAACATCTGGAACAATTTCAAGTCCAGCCCGATCACCCTGCCCGGCATGGACGGCTCGAACTCATGCGTCGGCTCGCCCGATCAGATTCGCACGCGGCTGCGCGAGTTCGAGGAGGCGGGCGTTGACCAGGTCGTGTTCATCTCGCAGGCGGGCAACAACAAGCATGAGGACATCTGCTCGTCGCTCAACCTGTTCGCCGAGAAAGTGATGCCGGAGTTCAAGGAGCGCGAGCAAAAGCGCGCGCATCAGAAGGCCGAGCGAATCGCGCCGATCCTCGAGAAGGCGATGAAGCGCAAGCCCGAGCCGAAAATTCCAAAGAGCGACGGACCGACCGTCGTGCAGGCGGGCATGCTGGTTTAGTTACGCGGCAGCTTTCAGAAAAGGCCGTCCCCGGTGGGCGGCCTTTTTCTTTTCGGCGTCAATCTTTCACGGGCGCCGTCGGTGCCGGCCCGACGCGGGTGAACTTTACCGGGAATCCGTGGCAGTCGGTTGGATTGACGAGTTCAATGCGGAAGTTGCTCGCGTCACTGACGATGATTCGCGCGTTCACCCATCGCGCCGACAGGAATCCATGCTCCGCGCATATCTGATCGGCAATCACGATGCCCGGCACGTGATGGTCGAGCGTTCCCTTCCACACGACCTGGCCCGGCGGAATATTTTTGTTGCCGTCCACCAGCGTCGCGACGTAATTGCGGCCGCGCAACATCGGGTCGAGTCCGATAACCACGCGCAGCGGGCCGCCCGGGTAAGTTGCCATCCAGTTTCCATTGAGCAGCCGCGCAACGTTCATCGGCGGCGGAGGCGGCTGCACGGGAGCAGGCGGCGGCGTCGGCATCGCCGGTTCCGGCGCGTACTGGAACGACTGCGAATTGCAGGAGGAGGTCACGCATGCGAGCAGAATCGCCAGCGCTGCAAGGGCGGTGGGCGAAGTGAGAGAGCGATGGCGGATCCTCGGACGCGGCATAGATTCCTCCAGTGGACAGATGGTCAAGTATAGACTGAGCCGCGGGGCAGAGCAGCATAGCCGTGGATTTTTCCCGGCCGAGGTGCGAGTGTTCAGAGATGAGACATTGGCGACCCGGCATTTTGCTCACAGCCGCGGCGCTGGTATCTCTGACGATCGGAGGATTATTCGCGATGTCCACCTCTGGAGCCGACGATACGAAGCTTGATGCAGCGCGCAAAGTAAAAGTGCTGACCGAAGTGCCGATGAGCTTCGGCACGGGGAAGAAGATCGATCCGGCCGACTGGAAAGACTTCGTCCGCGCGCAAAACGACGATCTGAAGACCGGGCCAGCCATCGGCGAGCGCGTCCCCGATTTCGAACTCGGCGATCAGCATTGGCAAGCAATGGTCGCTGCGCGATCTGATGGGACCCAACGGGCTGCTGCTGGTGTTCACCCGCAGCGCCGATTGGTGACCCTACTGCAGAAGCCAGCTCGTCGAGCTGGAACACTCCCGCGCAGAACTCGAAAAGCAGGGCGTCAAGGTCGCTTCGATCTCCTACGACTCGCCGGCCACGCTGAAGAAATTCAGCGACGCGTATAAGATTGGCTATCCGATGCTGTCCGACAAGGGCAGCGCGGTTATCCGAAAATACGGAATTCTGAATACTAACATCCCTGAAGGGCATCCGTTCTACGGAATACCATTTCCGGGCGATTACCTAATCGATGCCAACGCTGTAGTTCGCGACAAGCTATTCCTGCCGAACTACGAGACGCGCCCGGCCGCATCGGAAGTACTATTGAAGGACTTCGGGTTTGTTGACGGCGCGCCCTCACTGGCTATTAGCGCAGGCGGCGTTCGAGCGACGCTCACGATGTCGTCGGACCGTGCCGTACCGGGCAGACAGCTCGGCGTTTCAGCCGTGTTCGAGATTCCGGCGGGATGGCACATCTATGGCCAGCCGCTGCCCGATAACTATGTCGCGACGTCAGTGGAATTCGATCCTGAGACGGTCAGCGCTCAGTCGTTCGACTTTCCGAAGGCCACTCCCGTCGAGTTCAAAGAGCTCGGCGAGACGCTGCCCGTGTATGCCGGGACCGTCCGCGCCTTCGGCAGGATTCTGATCAAGTCGGGGCTGAAACCGGGCGAATACAAACTCAAGGGAACGCTTCGATTCCAGGAGTGCAACGATCAGATCTGCGAACTGCCGCAAAAAGTGGCTTTCGAGATCCCGATTGCGATCGATCCGATGGTCGCGGGCGCCAAGTAGTATTGCGACTGACTACATGAGTTGGTATGCGCGCGCGACGTTCTCGCCCAGGATGGCGCGGCGGCCCGACTCCTTCATCGGCGCGATCATCCCCTTCAACTCTTCGAGATAATTTCCGGGATGATCGGGATGCGGATAGTCAGTCGCCCAGAAGAACTTGTCTTCGCCGACAATCTGCATCATCGCGGCAATCGTACGTTCGTCCGGATCCGCCGAGATGTAGCACTGGCGCTTGAAATAGTGTGACGGCTTCTCCTTCAGGCGGACCGTCGCACCGAGCGTGGTGCCGTTGAAGATGGCGTCGCCGCGATCGAGGAAGTAGCCGATCCATCCGGCCTGCGACTCGAGCACTACCACGCGGAGTTTCGGAAAGCGGTCGAAGACGCCGAACTGAAAGAACGTGCCGAACGCATGCTGCACGCCCTGGCCCGCGAACAGATCGTAGTACCATGCGGCCCAGGCGAAATTGTCGTAGCGATGATGGATGCCGAAGCTGGCAGGCTCGAAGGTCGGATGAATCGCGAGCGGCACGCCGAGATCCTGCGCCGCGGCGAAGACGGCATCGTGACGCGGGTCGCCGTGCGGAACGCGCGTGATGGTAAACGGGCAGACGAACGCGCCTTTGCATCCATCTTTCACGGCGCGTTCGAGTTCGCGCGCCGCTTCGGCGGGATCGCCGAGTGAAAGGTGCGCAATCGGCACCAGGCGCCCGCCCGAATCGCGGCAGAAATCCGCAATCCAGCGGTTATAGGCGCGGCAGTATGCTGCGGACAGCTCGGCGTCGAAAAGCTCGGCTTCCCACAGCAACCCGATCGTCGGATAGAGAATCGTTTTCTCCATCCCTTCCCGCTCGAGCAGCTCGAGGCGTTCCTTCGCGACCATCGTGCCGAAAGCGGCGCCCTTCAGGTAGGTATCCTCGGGCTTCGGCGCCATCATCCGCACCTGATCGGGCTTGACCTCGCCGCGCGTGGAGTCTTCGCGCAGCTTCCGCGCTTCCTCGATCTTCTTGCCCATACCGCCGAGCGAGCCGAGCAAACCCGGTGAGGTCATCTTGGCGCGCTTGCGATCGATTTCGAGATACTCGAAGCCGTCGTCGCCGACCCGAATGCGCATCGCACGGTCGCGGTACTTCGGATCGATGTATTTCTCCCACAGGTCAGGCGGCTCAAGAATATGTCCGTCGCAATCAATAATCAGTTCTTCGGTTTTCATAGTATTGGCTCCATTACTCAGTAGTCATTTCAAGCGGGACTGAGTATTCAAAAAATAGCGAGCGGATTTACCGGCGACGCGGTGCCGCGCACGAGGATCAACGGCGCCATCGAGAACAGGAACTCGTTGCGGCCGAGCCCGGCTGCCGCCGACGATACCGCGTCGAGGTCGGCGTTGTCGATCAGGTGGATGCCCATCGCGACCAGTGTGCCGACGTGAACCGGCAGCGCGACGCCGTCGTAACCGCTCGGCACGACGTCGCTGACCGCGTCGCAGCCGAGAACCGCGATGCGCCGCTCGTGCAGCCATGGCAGGCAGGCGGCGTCGAGACCGGGCAGCCCGACTCTCATGGGATCCCATCCGCCTTTGACTTTGCGCATCGCGGCGCGGCCGGTGCGAACCAGCAGCACGTCGCCTTCTTCGACGTGAACGTTCTGCGCGCGCTCGGCGGCGTCGAGATCTTCGGGCAGGATTTTTTCGCCGGGCTCCATCCATTCGATCTTCTTGAGCCGCGGAATGTCCAGCAGGACGCCGCGGCTGACGATACCGGCGCGAGTGACGTCGATCGCGCATTTCTTTGCGCCATGCGAGCCGACTTCGCTGGCGTCGAAGCCGTTGTACATTTTGTTGTTCCAGAAAACGTGGCAAAGCGCGTCGATATGAGTATTGGCCATTCCGTGCGGCGCGATCGCGAAGTAGTCACCCGAATAGGGCAGCGCCTGCTCATGCGCGTCGCTCCCCGCCTGCACCATCAGGTGCGTAACGGGAGTGGGATTGTCGGGCGCGGGAATAGTCGCGAGCGGCAGCGCCATCGAGACGCTTTCGCCGGTCTGCACCAGGCGCGCGGCGGCTGCGCGCTTTTGATTGGTGATAAAGTTCAGCGCGCCGCGCTGGTCATCCTTGCCCCAGCGGCCCCAGTTGCTGAGCTTCTCGAACATACCTTTCACGTCCGAAGGCGAAAGCTTTTGCGCCATGATAGATTCTCCCTAAGGCCAGCGATCCGTCAAAAAACTCGTATAGCACGCCCAGCCGCAGGCCTGTCAATTTGAACGATCGGTATGGATTCGCGGCGGGCGATTTGGAGTGAGGATTTGGGCAACGATTACATCGAGGCGGCTCGCGTCTTTCACGAAATCACCAAGCATTCGTATACCAGCGTGCGATCTTCGCCGCATTTGCTGGACTGGGACATCAAGCCGCTCCCGTACAAGATTTACCCCGGCGCCGCGTCGATCGCTTTGCCGCGCGATCTGAATCTTTCCTCGACGCCGGCGCTGGCTAGCGCTGTCGTCGTACGTACCGGCGGATTTTTCCGCATCGATCGGGACGGACGCGCTGACGCGAATCCTGTTTTGTGCCGACGGGTTGACGCGGCGCAAGCAGGTCGGCGGCGAGGACTATCATTTTCGTGCCGCGCCTTCGGCTGGTGCGCTCTATCCGATCGAGATTTACGTAGCGGCTGGTAGCGTTGAGGGTCTTGAGACCGGGCTCTACCATTTTTCGCCGGCTGACTTGCGGATGGCTGGGCTCAGGCGCGGTGATTGGCGCGGTTATATCGCGGAGGCTGCGGCGAAACGACCGTCGCTTCTGCGCGCGAGTGCGGTGATCGCGTTATCGGCGATTTATTGGCGCAGCGAATGGAAGTATCGCGCGCGGGCATACCGGTATTGCTATTGGGATGCGGGCACGCTGCTCGCGAATCTGCTGGCGGCAGCGGCGGGTGAGGAAATTTCCGCGGAGGTGATCACCGCATTCGAGGATCCCGCGCTGGAAACTTTGCTGGGGATCGACGGCGATCGCGAAGGAATGATCGCGTTGGTCGCGCTCGGCCGTACCGACGAGCCGGCGGCGCAATCGCCAGCCGTCGAGCCGCTGGCGCTCGAAACGATTCCGCTGTCGTCGCGTGAGGTCGAGTATCAAGACCTGATCAAGATCCATCGCGAGTCACGGCTGGTGACGCCTGAGGAAGTTGCAGCGGTTGCTGCGGCGAAGTGGGATTCACAGCCGACGGTGTTGGGCGCGGACGCGCTTCATCTTGAGACCATCACGTCGGAGGAGTCGGCGGGACTGGGCGAGACGATTTTGCGCCGCGGATCGTCGCGGGCATTTGCGCAAGCAGCGATCACCGCCGCAGAACTCGCGACGATCATGGCCGCTTCGAGCGAGCATCCGCAGGCAGACTTTCCGCCTTTGACCGACACCTATCTAATCGTCAACGCGGCCGACGGGATGGAGCCTGGCGCCTACTATTACAACCGGCATGCGCGCGCGTTCGAGCTGTTGAAGGCCGGCAATTTCCGTGGCGAGGCCGGGTACCTGTGCCTGGAGCAGCCGCTCGGCATGGACTGCTCCGCGCTCATCGTTTATATGGCCGACCTCGAGCGTACGCTGCAATGCCTTTGGAAATCGCGGCTACGGCGACGCGCATCTCGAGGCGGGAATTCATGGCGGGCGCGCTTACCTGGCTGCCTATTCGCTCGGCCGCGGCGCGACGGGCTTGACCTTCTACGACGACGACACGACCAAATTTTTCGAGCCGCATGCTGCCGGAAAGAGCCCGCTATTGATGGTCGCGGTTGGAATTCCGCGCTCGTCGATAAAATCGTAAACCCGAAACGCGCGGTTTCGTTCCCTCGACTCGATCTGTTTAATCTTTCGCAGAGGTTGATAGTTACATGAATCTGCCCGAGTTCCGGGATTTGGACTTGAGCATCGCGCGCGCGCGAATTGCGCTGTCGCTCATAGCGATGCTGTCGCTGTATATCGATCCGAGCACTGCAGGCGGCCTCTTCCACCTCAACGCCTACGCGCTGACGACACTGCTCTGCCATCTGGCGTACAGCGTCGGAATGTACTTCGCGCTCAGCCGCCGATTCTCCGACGGCAATCTTCAGCTGCTTTCAACCACCTTCGACCTGTTCTTCGCGACCGCGGTCGCGTTCATAACGGAAGGGCAAACGAGCGCCTCCTACGTATTTTTTGTGTTCGCGATTGTCGCTGCCGGAAACCGCGCGAAATCCCGTCCAATAGTAACCGTGACGTTTTGCAGCGTTGCTCTCTATTTGCTGGTGATAGTGCTGACCAGGGGAATAACCAGCGTTTACGATATGCGGGCGGTCTACCTTGCGATCGCCGGATATCTCATTGGCTTCTTTTCGCAGCAGCGCGCCCTGTTCGAGGCGCAGGTACGCGAGCTCGAAACGCGCGCAGAGCGACAATCGATCGCCCGCTCATTGCACGACGGTTACGTCCAGGCTCTGGCCGGAGTTAACCTGCGCCTCGAGACCTGCCGTGCGCTCCTGAACCGGAATCGCCCGCAAGATGCGCTGTCGGAAATCACGGATCTGCAGACCGGGGTCGCCCGAGAGTATGACGCGGTACGAATCTATCTGCGCTCGCTCGCAGGGATCGACCAAAGCTCCGCTTCTGAGCTCGTCGCGCGGACTTCCGATCCAAACTGTGAAGTTCGCGCCGATTTCAGTGGCCGCAGTCTTCTCGGCGAGCATATACTGCAGATCATGCTCGAAGGCCTGCGCAACTCCCGCAGCCATGGGTTGGCCAACCTGGTAAGGATTGACGTGCACGAGGCCGACGATAAGGTTTCGATCACAATCGAGGACGATGGCGTGGGCCTGTCGGACTCCTCGTCGCGGCCGTGGGCAATCGCCTCGAGGGTCGCGGAACTGGAAGGGCAGATGAGCATTCACAGCGACGGCAGCACCTGGCTGCGAATCGAACTTCCGAACAGTTAGAGGATGCCAACGCCGCTACGTCTCATTATCGCCGATGACCACGCTCTCTTCCGGCAGGGATTGAAGTCACTGCTGCTGCTTCAACCGGACACCGAGGTCGTTGCTGAAATCGAATCGGCCAATGATGTGCAGCCGATGGTTTCGCGCACCGACTGCAATGTTCTGCTGCTCGATCTCCAGATGGATCGCTGGATGATGGAAGACATCCCGCAACTCAGTCGTCTGACCAATGTGATCGTGCTGACCGCGAGCGAAAGCGCAGAGAATGGAGTCAGAGCATTGCGTCTCGGCGCCAAGGGCGTGGTGCAGAAACGATTCGCGATCGAGACCTTGATGATGGCGGTGCGATCGGTCGCGGATGGTTTGGTCTGGATGCCGCCGACAGTGCAAACCGAATTTGCCCGCCAGGAAAGCTCGAGCGGCAAAGACCTGACGCCGCGCGAATCGGAAATTGTCCGCTACGTTGCCTCGGGCCTGAGGAATATCGAAGTCGCTGAACGGCTCGCGATAACCGAAAGCACCGTCAAAACTCATCTCAACAATATTTTTCAGAAGCTTGCCGTGCGCGATCGTCTCGAGCTGACGCATTATGCGATCAAGACGGGAATGGTCGCGGTACTCGATCGCAATCGCTGAGCAGATTTAGCTCCAGGTGATGTGCAAACAACGGGCATTGCCAGTTGTTGCGGCATCATCATGTTGCCGCGATTTTCCGCGCGCGCATCGATAACTCCCAGTTAATCGAAATTTTGAAACCTATGGTGGATCGGTTGTTCCATCGAAGGGTCTAGAGCTTGATTCATCGTTGGATGGACTCGGGATTTTTCGCTCCGAGGCATACGTCTTGCTCCAAGACGAAACGAATCAGCGCGTCCGTCGCGCGCGCGGAGGCGCACAGCCAACGCCACATAAATCTACCTTGGAGGGAGACGATCGATGTACTCAGGAGCAACGGGATTGTGGGAGAGAATCCGCGAAAGCTGGCGAGACCCGATGGTTCGCCGCAACGCGGGTGTCTTGATGGCCGGCAAGATGGTCGGGCTGGGGCTCGTCCTCTTGCTGATATCGAAATGGTATCTGCCCGCCTCTGCCTACGCCGACACGGCGCCGGCGCTGCCCCCGCCGCATATCAACGCGATCAACACGGTCTGGACGCTGGTCGCCGCGTACCTGGTTTTCTGCATGCAGGTCGGCTTCGTCATGCTGGAGTCGGGGTTCGCCCGCTCGCGTGAGACGGTCAACATCCTGGTCGAAGGAATCGCCGACACCTGCATCTGCGGCGTGACCTTCTGGCTGTGGGGATTCGCATTCATGTTCTGCCCGGGGACGCCGTGGATCGGCACCACCGGCTTCATGCTGCATAACCTTGCGCCCACCTACGGCACCACCGGCGTGCCGCTGCTCGCGTACTGGGTGTTCCAGTATGCGTTCGCGGACACCTGCTCGACTGTAACCTCGGGCGCGATGATCGGCCGCTGCGATTTTATCGGCGACCTGCTCTACAGCGTCGGCGTGACGGGCTTCATCTATCCGATCATCGGACACTGGGCATGGGGTCCGGACGGATGGCTGGCCAACCTGAACCCGGTTAACTTTCACGACTTCGCGGGATCGACCGTGGTGCATACCATCGGCGGAACCGTCTCGCTGGCGGGTGCAATCGCGCTCGGACCCCGGCTCGGCCGCGTCTTCAAGCGCGACGGCGGGCAACCGATGAAGCCGCACGACCTGATCATCGGCGCAACCGGCGGTCTTATCCTGTGGTTCGGATGGTATGGATTCAATCCGGGCAGCACGCTGTCGGCAATGGACGCGCAAGGCATCGGCCGCGTCTCGTTCAACACGACGATCGCCGCATGCTCGGCGGGCCTGACTTCGCTCTTCTATTCGTACATCAAAGGACAGAAGTGGGATCTCGCACTGACGGTTAACGGATTCCTGGCGGGGCTCGTCGCTATCACCTGCCCCTGCTACTGGGTCGATCCCGAAGGCGCGTTCCTGCTCGGAATCGGCGCCGGCATCGTGGTGGTCTGGGGCATCGACCTGCTCGAATACCTGCGCATCGACGATCCGATCGGCGCCGTCCCGGTGCATATGATCGCGGGAATCTGGGGCACGCTGTCCCTTGGTTTGTTCGCCGCGGGCAAATATGGAGCGCCTACTGCAACAGGTGCTGACACAAGCAGCGTGGTCACCGGTCTCTTCTATGGCGGCGGCTTCGGCGTTTTGAAGGCGCAGGCGATCGGCAGCTTCTCGATGACTATCGCCACGTTCGTATCCTCGATGGCCCTCATGTACGGCGTGAAGTGGGCCTTTAGACTGCGCATCCCGACCGAAGGAGAAATCGAAGGGCTCGATCTGCACGAGCACGGCTTCCCGGCGTACCCGGAGTACGTCGTCAATGGCGACGACGGCTGCCCGAAGACCATCGACGACGTACCAATCGGCAGGCGCACGCTGGCAAGATCACCCAAGGCCAAGAAGGTAGCTTAGGACCTGCTCGATGGTGACCAAAGCATGAAGACTTTACGGGAGTCTCACTTGCGAATGGATGGAACGGGCCGGCCTCAGTCGGAATCAGCCACCGACTCGGGGCCGGTCCGAGTACATACCGAGGTCGCCAGGCTTGGATCGAATCTTGAATCATTCGCCAGCAAAATTTCGGCGAATACGGGATTGGATTGTGATAATTGCAGCGAAAAAATTCTCTAAGGTCCCTGGTTCAGACACGGCTTACGGCGCAGAGTGATCGGAGCGCTCGAGGTCAATCGCTCGGGCGGGAGTTCGCAATGACGGGCTCCCGCTCAGGAGCATCCGCAGTCGGCTCGAGGTCGAATGGCAGGCGCGGGACATTCATCCGTGGGATCAAGGCATTGCGCCCGAGGAGGCTGCGCAGAGGTTCGCGCAGCAATGCCTCGAGGACGTCGACGCCGCAATCTCCAGCTTGTTCGAGAGCCTGCCCGAGACGGATGAAATCGAGTTGCGGGTGTTCGACCCGACTTCCGGCAATCCGATCGTGGCCGGCGCGGTTACTCGAGTTGAAGCGGCCGCGGCAACGGCGGGGTCCGTCGGGATGAAGCTGAAATCGCTCGGGCTGGTGTATCGACTCGCAAATTGGCAGTTCGAGTCACTCGGTAACTGAGCGTTAACTGAAAAGTCGCGTCGCGAACGGACTGCTCCGCGGCGATGATGACTGCACGGCAGGCGGCTGCCTGTCGTTTAGGCAATCATCTTGCATTTTTCATCGAGATACATTCGGTTTTGCAATGGCACTTTTCATGCTTTTGCCACCTATGCTCCCGCCCGTAACGGGAGTCAACGCGTGCGCGCGGCGGACAAACCACCTCCGCCGTGAATCGAAGGAGGCAAAATGGCTGAAGAACAGAAAAAGATGGTGCCGACCCTTGGCCTGACCGGAGTCACGGTCAATGCCATGGCGCTCATCGCCCCGGGAGCCTTCCTGTGGATAACGTTCGTCGTCCAGGCTGGGTATGCATACCCGTCTGGCCTTGCAATGTGGGCCGGCATCTTCGCCGCCCTGATGCTCGCATATGCGACGGCGATCTCGTACTCGGAACTGGCCAAACTCTATCCAGGTGCGGGCAGTTCGTATCTTTTCGCTGAGCAGGCGTTCCTCGGCAAGACCAAAGCCTATCGCTTTGCGCGCATCGCGAAATTCACCATCGGTTGGGCGTCTCACCTTTACTACTGGGTCTATCCAGGAGTGATGGTCGCGACCATGGGAGTTATGATCGGCTACATCGTGGGAAGCGTAGCGCCTTCCATGATGAACGCGGGCGTACCCGGCCCGGTATTCATGGCGTTGATCGCGGTCATTTTCTCATTTGCGGTCGCGTGGATCGCATTCCAGGGCGTCAACGGATCGACCAACGTCAACATCGCGATCAACGCGATCCAAATCATTGCTCTGCTGTTCTTCTCCGCGCTGGCGATTGCCTACCGCTTGGGTCATCCCGAGGGCTCGACGGGCATGGCGCTCGACGGGACCTCCAAGGTGCTGCACTATTCACTAGCCGGAGATACGCCGGCTCATCCGTCCGGGTGGTCAGTAATACTTCCGCACAGCTTCAACTGGATGATGCTTCAGGCGACGATCGCAATCCTGCTGCTCGTCGGGTTCGAATCAGTCACCTCGCTGGGTGAAGAGGCGCTTAACCCCAAGAAGGATATCCCTCGCGCGGTGCTCCTGTCGCTCACTATCCAGTGCCTGTTCTGCTACCTGATCGAATACTTCGCGGCAAACTATTTCATGTCGAGCGCATACAGCCTCGCTGACGCCAAAGGATCGGCGGCGCCGATCGGCGACATGCTGGTGATCCTTGGCAATGCGCTGCTGGGCGGGCACGGTCAGGCTTTCATGTTGTTGGAAGCGCTGACAGTCTTCCTTGCTCTGATCGGAACGACATTGAGCTGCATCAACACCGGTGCCCGCGTGACCTACGCGATGGGCCGCGACGCTGAAGTGCCGGAGCATTTCGGTCTGCTGCACGGCGAGAACCTGACGCCCCATCGGGCGATCTGGACGCTCGCCACGATCTCGGCGGTCCTCGGCGCGTACGCTGCGCTGTACTTTTTCGCCGGCTCGGCTGCCCCGGATGACAAGACGATCGCCACGTTGCCGCACAACTTGTGGTACTCGATCGGGATGAATAACAACGCATCGCTGTCGGCACTGCCTAACGGCCTTGCACTTGTGACGCTGGTCTCAAACTTCGGCACTTTCGCGCTGTACGGACTGACCAATATCGTTGCCATCGTAGCCTTCCGCGAGCATCACGAGTTCAGCGGTATCAAGCACATGGTGATACCGGTCTTCGGTGCGATTGCGAACTTTGGCTGCATGGCGTTCTACATCATCGGCCCAATCGAAGGACTCGGCAGCGTCAAGGAACCGTTGATGGCGGTTGGAATCTCGGTGATTTGGGGAGTTTACGGCGCGATTTATTTCGTCCGTAACTCGAGGAAGAAAGGCAAAGAAACGATTCTCGTAACCAAGCCGGCTTAATCCAAGGCGCGGCATGGCGAATAATCCCTGGGGCGAGCCGCGAGCGATCGCGGCCCGCCCCTTGGCCGTTCCGACAACTTCGCGATTTCGGGCAAATTAATCTGGGTAACGCACTACAAATGGATTCGTCGCTCTCCACTCCTGCTTCGGTGGAGCAGGCTTTCGAGCTGGCGCTGTTGTCCGACGTCGGCACGAAGCGTCCTGACAATGAAGACTCGTGCGGGCATTTCATCGAGAGTCCCGACTGCGTCGTGTTCGCTGTGGCCGACGGAGTTGGCGGCTACGAAGGCGGCGAGATCGCAAGCCGGATGGCGATCGACGTAACGCTCCAGGCTTACCGTGAGAGCCCGCCGGCGTGGGGTGCAGCCAAGCGGCTCTATCGCGCGATCACGCGGGCCAACATCGAGATTCACGACAAGGCGCTCACCGTGCCCGAGCTGTGCCGGATGGCGACCACGATGACCGCGGTGGTGGTCGACAAGGGCATCCTTTCCGCGGTGCATATCGGAGATTGCCGGCTGCACCTGATTCGCCATAGCCAAATCTCGGTCGTAACCAAGGATCACACGATGGTCGCGGGGCATGTCAGGATGGGCATGATGACGGCGGAGCGCGCGAAGACTCATCCCGAGCGCGGAATGCTGCTGCGCAGCCTGGGGCGTGAGCTGATAGCGTCGATCGATCGAATCACACTGCCGCTGTTCGAACGCGATCGCCTGATACTGTGCAGCGACGGGCTCTACAACGTGCTCGAGCCCAAAGAACTGGAATCGCTAACGCGCGACGTTGACGCCGAAACGGCCTGCCGCAAACTGATAGATACGGCCAATGAGCGCGGTACGCAGGACAACGTGACGTGCGCAGTTTTCAGAATGACGTCGCACACCGGGCATACGATCAGAACGGGTGGCTGGCGCGAGCGGCTGCGCGGACTTTTCAGGCGATGAGCCGTTTGCGCGCCTGTTGCCCCTTCCATAGCGGGCGTGGCCGGTGTTAAGGTCCGCAGACCGCTTTTCCCTGAAACGGTCTGAAAAATGCGCGAGGTCAGCGTCGGTGAAAACCTCGATCAATACAAACTGATCGAGGTGATCGCGCGCAGCGGGATGGCGTCTATCTTCAAAGCCATCGATCAAATCAGCAGCCAGACGGTCGCGATCAAAGTCCCCTACATGCAGTTCGAGAGCGACGTGGTCTTCTACGGCCGCTTTCAGCGCGAGGAAGAAGTCGGCCGCCGCCTCGACCATCCCGGCATCGTCAAGGTCCTCACGCCGAGAAAAAAAAGCCGCATGTACATCGCGATGGAGTACATCGAGGGCGAGTCGCTGCGTTCGATGATGCGCGAACCCGGGTTGCCGCTGGAAAAGGCGCTCGATCTCACGCGGCAGCTGGCGGAGACGCTCGTCTATATGCACAGCGAAGGCGTGGTGCATCGCGACCTGAAGCCCGAAAACATCCTGGTGACGGCCGAAGGGCGGACCAAGGTCATGGACTTCGGAATCGCACTTGACGAATCCGCCCGGCGACTGACGTGGTCCGGCCTTTCCTCGACCATCGGCACGCCCGACTATATGGCGCCCGAACAGGTCAGCGGCCGGCGCGGCGACGTTCGCACCGACATTTATTCGCTGGGCACGATTCTCTACGAGATGCTGACCGGCCATCTGCCGTACTCGGGTCCCAACGTCTACAACGTGATGCGGGCGAAGACCGCCGAGGATCCGCAGCCGCCATCCGCGTTCAAGCATGATCTCGATCCGCATCTCGAGGAGATCGTGCTGCACGCGATCGAGCGCAATCCGCGCGACCGCTATGCGAGCGCGGCCGAGATGCTCGCGGACCTGCGCGATCCGTCGAAGGTAGTGCCGCAGAATCGCGCGCAACATCTCCATCCACGCAGCCTGGCCATGCAGCAAATGCGGCGCAGGCTGGGGTACGTGATGTTCTTCACGTCGCTCATCGGAGCCTTTTTGCTTCTGATCTGGCTCGCAAACCGTTACCCGGCAACGCAAAGCACGCCGCGCCGGTCATATCGAGGGCAGACGAGATGATGCCGAAACGATCGCAACTCGGATTGACGGCAGCCGCGCTCGCCGCGCTGATGTTGTTTTCGTTCTCGTCCGCGCATGCGCAGACCGCCACGTCATCGCCGCCGCTGGACAACTCGCTGAACCTCGCGTGGCTGCTGGTGGCCGGTTTCCTCGTCATGTTCATGCAGCTCGGGTTCGCGATGCTGGAGACCGGCTTCACGCGCTCCAAGAACGCGGTCAACACGATGGCGATGAACTTCATCATCTACCCCATAGGCATCCTCGGTTTCTGGCTCACCGGCTACGCCTTCATGATGGGCGGTGTCGCGCACTGGCCCTCGCTCGGCATGAGCGCGATCGGACATCACGAGCTGTCGATCACGATCGGCGAGCATTCATACGGCATCATCGGCTTCAGCAAATTCGCGCTGCTCAACGTCAGCCGCGACCCGGCCAGCCTCGGCATGTTTCTGTTCTCGCTGGTGTTCATGGACACGGCCGCGACTATCCCGACCGGCGCGATGGCCGAGCGCTGGAAGTTCAAAGCGTTCTTCATTTACGGAATGTTCATGTCGATGTTCCTGTATCCGCTGTACGCGAACTGGGTCTGGGGCGGCGGCTGGCTGTCGCAGCTCGGCATGAACCTGGGCCTGGGCCATGGCCATCTCGACTTCGCCGGATCGTCGGTCGTGCACATGACCGGCGGAGTGACCGCATTGGCGGGCGCTTACATGGTGGGACCGCGCATCGGAAAGTTCCGTCGCGACGGCGCAATCGGCGCGTTGCCGGGACACAATCTGCCGATGGCAATCAGCGGCACGTTGATTCTCGCGTTCGGCTGGTTCGGCTTCAACGCCGGCTCAACCCTGGCCGCATCGGATCCCCGCATCGCGATTATCGCGGTGAACACGATGCTCGCTTCGGCGGCGGGCGCGCTCTCATCGCTGCTCTACCTATGGCATCGGTACAACAAGCCCGACGTCGCGATGGCCTGCAACGGCATGCTGGGCGGGCTCGTCGCGATCACGGCCCCGTGCGCATTCGTCACGCCTGCGGCGGCGGTTTTGATCGGCACCGTCGCCGGAATGCTGGTCGTGTGGGCGGTGCTCGAACTCGAGCGGCGCTACCGAATCGACGATCCGGTCGGTGCGATCGCGGTGCACGGCGTGTGCGGAATATGGGGCGCGCTCGCACTCGGCCTGTTGGCCGACGGCACTTACGGCGACGGATGGAACGGCGTCGCAGGTCCCGTGCGCGGTCTGCTGTACGGCGACTTTGGCCAGTTTTTCGCGCAGTTGATCGGCGTAACGGTGAATATCGTCGTGGTGTTCAGCCTGTCGATGCTGTTCTTCAAGATTATTGAGCGGACGATCGGCAACCGCGTGCTGGTGGAAGTGGAATGGTCGGGGCTCGATGCGCTCGAGATGGGCAGCGACGCCTATCCGCATTCGTAGCTGCGCCTCCCGCTCTTCCGCATTGCCAAATTTTCCGCGATTTGAAATAGCTCACACAGCCGCATTCACGCGAGGAGCAATAGCCAATGGCATACAACGATATTCTCTACGACAAGCGCGACGCCGTCGCGACCATCACGATCAATCGCCCGCATGCGATGAACGCCGCAACGATCAAAACCTACGACGAGATGATCGACGCGCTGCATGACGCCGAGGCCG
>CAVVGR010000007.1:0-422541 GCA_963747845.1 uncultured delta proteobacterium | reverse complement strand
GGTTACTTGCCTGCGGGAGTCGTTACTGGAGTATCTGCTGTCGCGGGCTGCGGCTGCGACATCATCAGGCGCTGCGCGTATGGCATGATCGTGGTGAACAGATCTACTTGCGAATCGAGCGATTTGCCCAGTCCGCTCAGCAGACCCATCATGCGCCCGACCAGCAGCACGTCGGCAGGAACTTCGACGACAGGATTGGCGCGAATCGCGCGCGGCAGCTCCTCGTTGAACTGATCGATCAGGTCCTTGTCCGCGTATGACTTCTTCGACTTGATCGTGCTGCCGAGGAACAAATCGGCGAACGCCAGCAGCGTGTCGGGATTGCCGTTGCGCGTGCGGAAACCCAGCTCCTGGAACGCGGCGATGATGCCTTCGCGATTGGAAGTGAGAATCGAAAACGTCAGCCGCACGATGCCGTCGCGAAACGTGGGCGGGAAATCCTTGGCCAGGCCGAAATCGAGCAGCACGATTCGCGGGCCGGGCTGAACGAGGATGTTGCCGGGATGCGGGTCGGCGTGGAAAAAACCGTCGCGCAGCACCTGGTCGCAGAAAATCTCGATAAGCTTCTGCGCGACCGCATGCTTGTCGATGCCCGCGCGCTCGAGCCCCTCGACGTCGGTCACCTTGATACCCTCGACCAGTTCCATCGTCAGCACGCGCCGCGTCGTGAACTCGCGATACACCTCGGGCACCAGCACGGCAGAGTCTGCGGCGAAGTTCTGGCGCATCGTGGCCGAGTTGTCGGCCTCGTGAATGAAGTCCAGCTCCATCGGAACGTACTTCAATGCCTCGCGCATCAGGACGCGATAGTCGAAGTCGCGCTCGAGCATCGCGAGCCATCGCAGCACGACCGTCATGTTGCGAAGGTCGGCGCGCACGATGCCGTCGATGCCCGGATACTGCACTTTCACGGCGCATCGGCGGCCGTCGTGGAGACGCGCGCGATGCACCTGCGCGAGCGACGCGGACGCAAGCGGCACCGGATCGAACTCGGCGTAAACGTCATTCAGCGGGCGATGAAGTTCGCGCTCGATCTGTTCGCGGATCATCGCAAACGGCCGCGGCGGCACGCGATCGTGCAGGCCGGAGAGCGTCGATACCCATTCGTCGGGCAGCACGTCGGCGCGGGTCGCAATGAACTGGCAGGCCTTGATGAGCAGGCCTTCGAGCCGCAGCGCGGTGCGGTTGAGCGCCTGCGCAGCGCGAAGATCCTGGCGGCGGTAAAGCTCGGGCTTGTTGCTATCGCTGATGAACCGCGTCCAGAGCTGCGTGGCTTTGTAGCCCGCGTACACGTACGCCGCGAGCCATACGACATTCGAGAAACGCCACGCCCGCGTCGCGAGTCCGGGCTCGGGCACGTCGGCGGGAAAATCGAAGCTGCGATCGATAGTGGGGTTGATCATGCGAGGAGGTGCGGATGATTAGATGGTACGTGATGCGTGTCGTTCAGGACAGTAAGGAAGCTATACACTTAATTCAATGTGAAACCCGCGGTGGGTTTCACACTTCCTTCGGCAGGGGTAACCCCTGCACCTTGGTATTAAGAAATAGCTTGACTAGTGATTAGCTACTCGAATATAGTTTGCGCGTTATGAAACCGAGTCGTGATGTACGTCGCGTCCCCAATTCAATGAAGGTCCTCCTGAATTGAGACGGACATCGATACTTGGCTCAAAAAAGCCCCGGCAGCTTCTGAGCTCCGGGGCTTTTTCTTTAGGCGCACGAGATTGCGCGGGGAAATTTCGGTGGAAATCGCACGACCGCACGCTCCGACAATTCGCGATATCACTCGCCGCTACTACACGGTGTGGGGGATGTACTCGTTCGCCGGCGGATTCCTGTTCGGCGTATATCCGATTTTCCTGCATTCGCGCGGCCTCAACCAGTTCCAGATAAACAGCGTACTGGCGACGTACTTCGTCGTCCTGTTCCTGACCGACGTGCCCACCGGCGCCTTCGCCGACCTGCTCGGGCGGCGCCGATCGTTCGTGCTGGGTGCGTCGCTGCGCGTCTGCGCGTTCATCCTGTATTTCGCTCGCGCACCATTACTATGTGTTCCTCATCGCCGAGAGTATCGACGGCGTCGGCACGACCTTCGGCAACGGCGCGATTGACGCGTGGGGGGTCGACGCGCTCGACGACGCCGGCTACGACGGCCTCAAGGACGGGCTGTTCTCGCGCATCTCGCAACTGACGACCGTGGGCTTCATGGGCTCGGCGATGATCGGCGCGTACGTCGCCGACATCAACATCGCATGGCCGTGGCTGCTCGGCGCGAGCGGCTACGTCGTCGCCGGCACGGTTGGCGCGCTGCTCATGCATGACGAACGGCGGCGCGCGACGAGCATTCGCATCGCCGACATTCCGCGGCAGGTCGCGTCGCGAATCACCGACGGCGTCCGCTGCGGCTTCAACGCGCCGACGGTCCTGATGCTGAGTGCGGCGGGCGCAATCACGGTTGCGGCGTGGGCGCCGTACTGGATTTCGTGGCCGATAATGTTCAACGCGAGCCTCGGGGTTGGCGTATGGATCATCGGCTGGATCTATTGCGGGCTGGCGGTGGCACGGCTGGTTGGCGCGGAGACGAGCGCGCGTTTCGCGGTTGACGAATCGGAGCGCGCGGGGCGCGTGAGCATGCTGGTGATAGGCGCGAGCGCGATGCTGTTCCTGGCGGGGGTGTTCGGCGGGCGGCCGGTCGTCTCGCTTGCGATGCTGTTCATTATGAACCTGTTTACGGGCGCGATGATGCCGCTGGTGCAGAGCTGGTTCAACGAGCAGATCGAATCGGGCAATCGCGCGACGCTGCTGTCGTTCCGCAGCACGTTCGAGACGATGGGCGGATCGATTGGCCTGCTGTTCGCCGGACGAATAGCGGACATGTCGGGGATACCGTTCGAATGGCAGATCGCGGGTTTGATTTCAGTGTGCGCGGCGCCGGTGTACTGGGCGATTCGCCGGCGCGAGAGTGCTGAGGTCGCGTTGGCGACGCCGGCGGAGTGATAAGGAGCGCTGCGCGATTTCAAAACCGGAACCGGCTTCGCTCGCGCGAAGCTGTCCGAGGTCCTTCCTCCCCTCGCGATGCTCGGGTCGTCAGGATGACAGACATGCTCGCGTTGCTCGCTTCGGTCGGGACGGCGGCACGGTACCGGCGTTGTAGCTTGAATCGCAGAACCCTCACCGCTGGCCGCGATGCGGCCAGCCGCCTCTCCCGTAAAAGAACGGGCGAGGCAAGATTCGCACCGCCCCGCCGAAAAAACTGGAGCGAAATCGCGTCCTCGCGATTTCGCTCCTCCTTCTTAATACCGGGTGCAGGGGTCACCCCTGCCGAAGGAAGTTTGAAACCCACCGTGGGTTTCATTTCAATCAAGTTCCGCCTTTCCCCTGCCTACTAGCGGCGTCGGCGGGCGTCCGTTAAAACTTAAGGTTCGCGTATTTGACGGACGCTTATCGTCGTCGAGCGCAAGGCAAAATGGATTTCCCACGAATCAAACGGCTGCCGCCCTACGTCTTCAACGCGATCGGAGAACTGTGCCTGAAGGCGCGGCGCGAGGGCGAGGACATAATCGACTTCGGGATGGGAAATCCCGACGAGCCGACTCCGCCGCATATCGTGGCGAAGCTGATCGAGGCGGCGTCGAAGGGCGCGAACCATCGCTACTCGGTCTCGCGCGGCGTGTACAAGCTGCGGCTGGCGATTTGCGATTGGTACAAGCGGCGCTACGGCGTCGAGCTCGACCCCGACTCGGAAGCGATCGTCACGATCGGATCGAAGGAAGGCATCGCGCACCTGGCGCTGGCGATTCTCGACCAGGGCGACGTGGTGCTCGCGCCGACGCCGACCTATCCGATTCATCAGTACGGATGCATCATTGCGGGCGCGCAGGTGCAGGGCGTGCCGATTCGGCGCGGCGAGGAATTTTTCGACGAGCTGATGGCGACGGTGAATCGATGCTGGCCGCGGCCGAAGTTCCTTATCATGAACTTTCCGCATAACCCGACCACCGCGACTGTCGATTTGCATTTCATGCAGCGGGTGGTCGAGTTCGCGCGCGAAAACAACATCATGGTCGCGCAGGATTTCGCGTACGCGGACCTGTGCTTCGACGGTTACAAGGCGCCGTCGATGATGCAGGTTGCCGGCGCGAAAGATATCGGCGTCGAGTTCTTCACGCTGTCGAAGAGCTACAACATGCCGGGCTGGCGCGTGGGGTTTGCGGTTGGCAATCGCGAAATGATCGCGGCGCTGGGGCGGCTGAAATCGTACATGGACTACGGGATGTTCGCGCCGGTGCAGGTGGCGGCGATCGCGGCGCTAAACGGGCCGCAGGAATGCGTCGCCGAGATCAACGCGCAATACAAGCGGCGGCGCGACGTGCTGGTGGACGGGCTGAACCGCTCCGGATGGCCGGTCGAGAAGCCGAAGGCGACGATGTTCGTGTGGGCGCCGATTCCGGAGCCGTTCCGCGCGATGGGCTCGCTCGAGTTCGCCAAGTTCCTGCTCGCGGAGGCGAAGGTCGCAGTCTCGCCGGGAATCGGCTTCGGCCAGGACGGCGACGGCTTCGTGCGCTTCGCGCTGATCGAGAACGAGCATCGCACGCGCCAGGCGATTCGCGGCATTCGTCACGCGCTCCGCGCCGGCCACCCCGTAATCCCCGCGCGCGCAGCCAGCGCCTCCTGAGCGCATTCGCCAGACTATCGGGGACCAGTTGAAACCGGTACGGATTGCCCTGCTCGGATGCGGTACCGTGGGCGGCGGCGTGGTGAAGTTGCTGCTGCGCAATCCCGACAAGTACGAACGGATTCTCGGCGCGCCGCTCGAACTGGCGGTGGTCGCCGATCGAAGCCTCAAGCCCAGCGACGTGCCCGGACTGCCGGCGAAGTTGATCACGCGCGATTCGGCCGCTGCCGTCACGCGTGCCGATATCGACATCGTGGTCGAGCTGTTCGGCGGCCATGAGCCGGCGCGCGCGCTCATCATGAAGGCGCTCGCAGCGGGCAAGGACGTCGTGACCGGCAACAAGGCGCTGCTGGCGGAGCATGGCGGCGAGATTTTTCGCGAGGCCGGCAAGCGCGGCCTGGCGGTGGGCTTCGAGGCGAGCGTCGGCGGCGGCGTGCCAATCATCCGCACGCTGCGCGAGGCGCTCGCCGGAGATCGCCAGCGCGCCGTTTACGGGATCGTCAACGGCACCTGCAATTCTATTCTCAGTACGATGACCGACAACGGCGTCGAGTTCAGCGCCGCGCTCGCCGATGCGCAGGCCAAGGGCCTGGCCGAGGCGAATCCCGCCGTCGATGTCGAGGGACATGACTCGGCGCACAAACTTTGCCTGCTGGTGACGCTGGCGTTCGGCGTGCTGGTGAAGCCGGCGCAGATTTACACCGAGGGCATCACGAAGATCACGCAGGCGGATATCGAGTATGCGCGCGAGCTCGGCTGCGTTATCAAACTGCTCGCGATCGGCAAGGATGACGACGGCGCAATCGAGGCGCGCGTGCATCCCACGATGATTCCCGCAGCGTCATCTGCTCGCGGGCGTCGGCGGCGCGTTCAACGCGATCTATATCCACGGCGACGCGCTTGGCGCGACAATGTACTCGGGGCTGGGCGCGGGCGAGATGCCGTCGGCGACGGCGGTGATGGCGGATATACTGGAAATTGCGCGGCATCGGCTGGCCGAAGGATCGGCGCGCACGCATGCATTTGGATTTCCGATTCACCTGATGAAGGGCGCCAGTGTCAAGCCGATGGACGACGTGGTATGCGAGTATTACCTGCGTTTCGCGGCGCAGGATAAGCCGGGCGTGCTTGGCGCGATTGCGTCGGTGCTCGGCAAGCATGGGCTGTCGATCGCGTCGGTGATTCAGAAGGATCGCGGGACGGCGCGGACGGTGCCGGTGATTATGCGCACGCATGACGCGCCCGAGCGCAGCCTGCAGCGCGCGCTGGCGGAGATTCGGCGGAAGAAAATCGTGCAATCGGCCCCCGCGTTTATCCGAATCGAGGAGAAGCTTTAAGCGATGGCGTCGGACTCGAAGAGCGGAGCGAAAGATCAGCGGCTGTTTCACTGGCCCGGGCTCATCGAGCATTACCGGCGCTTCCTGCCGGTGACGGATTCCACCCCGGTCGTCACGCTCAACGAGGGCAACACGCCGCTGATCGAGGCGCCGGCGATTGCGGAGCGGCTCGGGCTAAACATCAAGGTTTACTTTAAGTTCGAAGGCGCCAATCCGACCGGCTCATTCAAGGATCGCGGCATGACGGTGGCGATCTCGAAGGCGCTGGGCGAGGGCGCTCGCGCCGTGATCTGCGCTTCGACCGGCAACACTGCAGCGTCGGCGGCCGCCTACGCGGGACGCGCGGGACTGAAGGCGTTCGTGCTGATTCCCAAGGGCGCGGTCGCGCTCGGCAAGCTGTCGCAGAGCGTGATGCACGGCGCGCGCGTGCTCGAGGTGATCGGCAACTTCGACATTTGCCTCAAGGTGGTGCGCGATCTCGCGGAGCGCGACCCGTTGGGGATTCGGCTGGTCAACAGTGTGAATCCCGATCGAATCGCGGGACAGAAAACGGCGGCGTTCGAGATTTGCGATCAGCTCGGCGACGCGCCGACGCATCATTTTCTGCCGGTCGGCAACGCCGGCAATATCACGGCGTATTGGGCGGGCTACCAGGAATACAAATCGGTGGGATTGAGCGAGCGCGTGCCGAAGATGATGGGCTACCAGGCCGCCGAGTCGGCGCCGATCGTCGTCGGTCATCCGATTGACGATCCGCACACGGTGGCGACCGCGATCAAAATCGGCAATCCCGCGAGCTGGAAGGGCGCGACCGACGCGCGCGACGAGTCGGGCGGCATCATCGACATGGTCACCGATTCGGAAATCCTCGCGGCGTATCGGCTGATCGCCAGCGGCGGCATCTTCGCGGAGCCGGCGTCGGCCGCCTCGGTCGCGGGGCTGTTGAAATACGCGGGCGCAGGGCTGCTCAAGCCGGGCTCGCTCGTCGTATGCACGCTCACCGGTCACGGCTTGAAGGATCCCGACACAGCGCTGAAAAATTTGAGCAATACTATCGTGGTCGAACCGGACATCGCCAAAGTGCTGAAAATCCTGGAGCGCGAGTAAGCGCTCGAATGAAAATGGAACGTTCCGAAGAACTCGCGATATTTCAGAATGCGCTCGACGTCGCCGATCTTCATCCGGGCGCGGTCACGCTGCCGCAAGACCAGCAGGTGATCGTCGGCACGATGCGCTTCCACTACCTCGACTGGGGCGGCTCGGGCGTGCCGATCCTTTTCCTGCACGGCGGAGGTATCAACGCGCATACGTGGGATTGCGTCGCTGTGATGCTGCGCGAACGCTATCGATGCGTCGCGCTCGATCAGCGCGGGCATGGCGACACCGAATGGTCACCAGTCGTCGACTACCGGATTGCTTCCCATGTCGGCGATATCGAGGGTTTTATCGAGGCGACGGGGCTGCAGCGTCCGATCGTGGTTGGGCAATCGATGGGCGGTCTGAATGCGATCGCGTATGCGACGCGCCATAGCGATCAGAATGCGCGCGATGGTGATTGTCGATGTGGCGCCGGAGATCAGCGGCGCGGGCGCAGAGCGGATTCGCGAATTCTCATCGACGCCCGAGCTGGATTCGCTGCAAGCGTTTCTCGAACTCGCCGTCAAATTCAATCCGATTCGCGATCCTGCAGTATTGCGTCGCAGTCTTCACTACAACCTGCGCGAAACTCCCGCGGGTAAGTGGACCTTCAAGCACGATCAGCGGCGTCGCACCGATGACGCGATGCGCTCCTTCACCGAAGATCGCCCGCGGCTGGTCGCTGACATTCCCAGGATCAAATGCCCGACGCTGGTGGTGCGCGGCGCGTTGAGCGACGTGCTCAGCGACGACGCCGCTGCGAAGTTCGCGGGCTCGCTGCCCGATGGCCGATG
Source organism: uncultured delta proteobacterium (assembly GCA_963747845.1). Classification (GTDB taxonomy): domain Bacteria; phylum Desulfobacterota; class Binatia; order Binatales; family Binataceae; genus Binatus. Next base: position 414,595 of record CAVVGR010000007.1, on the reverse strand, counting down.
GGTGCGAGTCGAGAAGTCGGGCCATAATGTGCAAGGCGACAATCCGCGGGCGCTGCTCGATGCGATGCTCGCGTTTTTCAGCGAAGCGGGAATTTCCTGATGAAGTACATCATCATACACGGCGACGGGATGGCGGATTGGGCGTGCGACGAGCTTGGCGGCAAGACGCCGCTGGCGGCGGCGCACAAGCCCAACATGGATTTGCTCGCGACGCGCGGGACGCTCGGGATGGTCGCGACGATTCCCAAGGGCATGCCGTCGGGCAGCGACGTCGGCACGATGACGATGCTCGGCTACGACCCGGCGCGCTATCACACGGGCCGCGCGCCGATCGAGGCGGCGAGCCAGGGAATCGAGATGGGGCCGCGCGACGTGGTGTTTCGCATGAATCTCGTGTCGCTGAAGCCGGGTGACGGCGGCGCGATGGTCATGAACGACTTCACCTCGGGCCATATCACGAGCGAGGAAGCCGCGCAGATCGTCGCCGACTTGCGCAAGGAACTGGCGGGCGACGGCATCGAGTTTTTCAACGGCGTCAGCTACCGGCATCTGATGATGTGGCGCGGCGGAATCGCGACGACGCAGCTGACTCCTCCGCACGACATCACGGGCAAGCCGGTCGAGGATCATCTGCCCAAGGGCGCGGGCGCGGATTTGCTGCGCGACCTGACGCGGCGCTCGGCGTCGATTCTGCGCGAGCATCCGGTGAACAAGGCACGGCGCGAGGCGGGCAAGCCTGAAGCATCGTCGGTGTGGTTCTGGGGGCAGGGCACGCGACCCTCGGTACCGACGCTGAAGGAGCGCTTCGGCGTCGAAGGCTCGGTGATATCGGCGGTCGATCTCGTCAACGGGCTGGGGCGGCTTGCCGGATTGAACCTGATCAAGGTGCCGGGCGCCACCGGATTTCTCGATACCGACTACGCGGCGAAAGGGCGCTACGGTCTCGAATCGCTGAAGTCGCGCGACTTCCTGCTGCTGCATATCGAGGCGCCCGACGAGGCCGGTCACATGGGCCGCGCAGATCTCAAGAAGGAAGCGATCGAGCGTATCGACGAGTTGATTATCGGCCCGATGCTCGCGGGGCTGCCTGCGCTGGGCGATTTTGCGATCCTGCTGATGCCCGATCACGCGACGCCGAGCCAGCTCAAGACGCATTCGCCGGAACCGGTGCCGTTCGCGCTGATGACCTCGGCGCAATTCAAGGCGGGCGGTGGCACGCCGCATCGCTATACCGAGAGCGACGGCACCGCGACCGGCGTACTCGTCCAGGACGGCTATCACCTGATAGAATCGCTCTTTGGAAGTCCCTTGAAGACCGCATCGAACTGACCCGGAGGCACTCGATGGAGCGGAACCTTGCCCTTGAAGTGGTACGCGCGACGGAAGCCGCGGCGTTGGCGGCTTCGCGTTTCATCGGCAAGGGTGACGAGCGGATGGCGGACAGGGCGGCGTGCGACGCGATGCGCAAGACGCTGAACTCGGTCGCGATGGACGGCAAAATCGTCATCGGCGAGGGCAAGGAAGGCGACGCCGAATTTCTCTACGAGGGCGAAATTGTCGGCACCGGTGCGGGCAACGAGATCGACGTCGCGCTCGACGCGATCGAAGGTCCCATAATCTGCGCAACCGGCGGGCCCAATGCGCTGTCGTGCGTCGCGCTGGCCGAGCGCGGGCGAATCCTGCGCTGCCCCGACACTTACATGGACAAGGTCGCCTGCGGGCCGGCGGGACGCGGCGTGATCGACATCGACCGGTCGCCGACTGACAACCTCAAGGCGCTGGCCGAAGCAAAAAAGGTCTACGTCGAGGATTTGCGGGTCGCGATTCTCGATCGTCCGCGCCATGAAAAGCTCATCCATGAAGTCCGCCGCGCCGGCGCCGGCATCAAGCTGATCTCGGCCGGTGACTTGTCCGCCGCTATTGCGACCACGCGTCCCGAGAGCGAGATCGACATGCTGATCGGAATCGGCGGGGCGCATCAGGGCGTGCTCGCGGGCGCCGCGATTCGTTCCGCCGGCGGCGAGATGCAGTGCCGTTTCGTGCCGCGCAATTCCGAGGAAGCCGAGGCGTGCCTGGCGATGGGTATCATCGATTTGAAGCATCGCTATACGCTCGAGGAGCTGGCGGGCGAGAACGTGATGTTCGCGGCGACGGGCGTGACCACCGGCGACTACCTGCGCGGCGTGCGATTTTTCTCCGGCGGCGCGATGACCAACAGCGTCGTGATGCGCTCGAAGACGCGCACCATCCGCTTCATCGAAGCGATTCATCATTTCGATTTCAAGCCCGAATACTAAACCGGCTTGCGGGGAAGGTGGTTGTAAATGTGGCTCCGCGTATCGATCGACAACAAAGCCGTGATGATTAACGGCGACCGCGTTGTGAAAATCTCCGAGATTCCCGACAACGAAGGGCGCCGGGGATGCCACGTGTACGTCTCGCTCACCGAATACATTGCCGTCGACCAATCACTGCGCGAGATGATGATCGCGCTCGGCTTCGAGGAGCGGTCATAATCCTTGATCGGTTTGCATGCCGCGCCGGTCGAGGGCGACGTAGCCGTCCGCCGGCACGGGCGGATGTGTGGGCTGTTCGGCACGATGAAGCCGGGCGTCGTGCTCGACATCCCGGCCGGCGGGGCCGTGCAGTCGCGCGCGCTCGCAGCGTTGGGCTACCGGGTCGTGTCGGCGGATCTCTTCCCGACGGCGAATCGAGAACCAGCGACGGATTGTGTCTGCGCCGATGCCAACGACATGCTGCCGTTTCGCGACGCGTCCTTTGACTACATCCTGACGCGCGAAGGCATCGAGCATCTCGAGGATCAGATGGGCTTCCTGCGCGATTGCGCGCGGGTGATGCGCCCCGGCGGCAAACTCGTGCTGACGACGCCCAACCTGATGCATCTATCGGCGCGGGCGAGCGGGTTTCTGACCACTCAGCGCAGCATGCACCGCGGCTTGATCAACGAGGTTCAAACGCCGCGCGGCCGCAATCCGCGCCGTCGTTATCACGGCCACGCGTTCCTGATCGACTACTATCGCGCGCGGTATATGATGCGGCTGGTGGGTTTCGACAATCTCGAGGTTTACACAGACCGCTGGAGTCCCACCTCGGTGGCGATGTCGCCGGTGGTGCCGATTTTGTGGTTGGCGATGAAATTCTCGGCGGCTGCATCCGCCCGCAATTCGAGCCGGCCCGAGCATCGGCCGCCACCCGCCGGCGTCATGCGCGAGATCATCGGCCACGTGCTCTCGCCCGCGCTACTCTACGGCAAGCGAATGGTAATAGTCGCCGAGCGGGTCACGGCGGCGAGCGAGCTCGCTACATCATTTGCAACGCCTGGCACGTGCTCGAATCCGCCTTGAACTGCCCGCTAAGGCACGACAGCTTGGCCGCGTCGATCAGTGCAGGCTCATCCCAATTCTTCGGCCACGGGCCGACGTTGACCGCGGTGCAGGCCTGGGGGTTGCCCATCGCGCACCATGTGCTCAGCTCACCATGCAGCACGGCCACCTGCTCGCAAGCGTCCTGTTTGCCGGCGATGCAGGCGGGCGTCTGAAACTCGAGCGGCGAAGTCGACTCGATCAGAACCTTGGTATCGCTGACCGCCTGTACGATGGTATGGCAGGCAGCCTGGTTGCCCTCGTTGCATTTTTCGTCGGACTCGGCGCGAATCTTGGTGACGAAATCCTCCGCCTGCGAGCTGCATCCCGATGCGACGACGACAATGATGGCAAGAGCGATGAGGCGAGCGGACGCTCTGGACTTGGCGGGCACGAGCGCATTGTTTCCCGCGCAATGAGTTCCGCGCAAGCGGGCAGGGGTTGACACTGAAAGCGTGCAGGGCGGAATTAGAAACATGGATCTTAAAAATATTATTTTTGAAAAAGCTGCGATCGCGACGTTGACCGTCAACCGCCCGGCTGCGCTCAACGCGTTGAATCGCGAGGTGCTCGAGGAAATCGCGCGCGTGATTCGCGAGGTGCGTCACGACGCCTCGGTGCGCGTGCTGATCGTGACCGGCGCGGGCGACAAGGCCTTCGTCGCGGGCGCGGATATCGCGGCGATGGCGAAGATGTCGGCGGTCGACGGCCTCGATTTTTCGCGGCTCGGTCATCGCGTGATGGAAAGCTTCGAGGACCTGCCGATTCCCGTCATCGCGGCGGTCAACGGTTTTGCGCTCGGCGGCGGCCTGGAGTTGGCGCTCGCCTGCGACTTGATCATCGCGAGCGACAAGGCGCGCTTCGGTCAGCCCGAGATAAATCTTGGACTCATTCCGGGCTTCGGCGGGACGCAGCGCCTGCCGCATCGAATCGGGCACAACAAGGCGCGTGAACTGATCATGACCGGCGACATGTTCGACGCCAAGACGGCGCTCGAGCTCGGCCTCGCCAACCAGGTAGTTGCGCCGGCCGAACTGCTCGAGACGACGCGCAAGCTGGCCGAGAAAATCGCGGGCAAATCGGCCGTCGCGCTACGCCAGGCGAAAGCCGCCCTGCGCGCCGCATTCACAATGGAAGAAGATGCCGGCCTGCGCTTCGAACAGGAGGCGTTCGGAGTAGTCTTCGGCAGCGCGGACCGAGTCGAGGGGACGAGCGCGTTCGTCGAGAAGCGCCCGCCAAAGTGGCAGCACAAGTAGCCGCCCGGGCCCGCGGACCGTCTAGTGATATTGGTTCACCGTGTAACTGACCAAGTAGTCCACGTCCTCGACGAGTTCTCCCGTGGAACGAAGAGTACACGACGAACCTTTTGGAGCCTTCTGAAATCCAGCCAGAGTAGGCGGGAGCTTATATTCCGAGCCGTCAGCTTGCTTCAGTACAATTCCTTCTTTGCGATTCACTTTGACGACGTGCCCGTGAAGCTGCGTCAGCCTGATCGGCTTCTGGTCAGCGTCCACGAAGGTCAGACCCACGACCACGTGCTTGCCCATGAGCTCCGGAGCAGCGCTTTCGGGAATCAGATTTGATTCGTCTTCGGGGGGTGTGTTCTTTGCCATATTCGGCTGTGAAACTAGCGAACGGTTTGTTTCATTTCTATGGGAAATAGGCCGCCGGGTGCGGTGCGGGCGCGAGGGTTGACGACCTCCGGCCCCTGTGGGAAACTTCGGCCAAAGCAGACGATGGCGCCGCCGCATGGGCGGCGTTAGTCATTCTGATAGATCGTTATTACATTAGAACTGAACTTTTCGGAGGATCTTCATGGCTGAGCAGGCTCAAGCTACTGACACGGGACCGCGCCCGATCGTTCCATGGTTGAAATTGGCGCCCAAGCCCCATCTCGAAGGTATCAAGTGCGCGTGCGGCGCAATTTATCTCGATCCAAAACGCGTCGCATGCTCGAAGTGCGGCGAGAGTGACAAGTTCAAGCCGCAGACATTGTCCGACAAGGGCAAGGTGTACGTGTTCTCGGTCGTGCATCAGTCGTTCCCGGGCATCAAGACGCCGTACGTGACGGCGATTGTCGATCTGCCAGAGGGCGTGAGCGTTCGCGCGAACCTGACCGGCGTCGATCCCGAGCAGGCGCAGAAGGAACCCAACAAGATTTTCAATTTGCCGGTCGAGTTGGTGACCGGTGTGGCGGCCAAGGATCGCGAAGGTCACGAGGTAGTGGCTTTTTCGTACCAGCCGAGTAAAAATTAGGGCGCTCATCCGAGCGCGCACGGCGAACTACTTTACGACGGACCTGAGCTTCGGGCCGGGCCGCCAGGAGGAATCAAGATGCGAAATGTTTATGTTCTCGGAACCGGGATGATCAAGTTCGGACGCTATCCCGACAAGACCGTTCCGGAACTCGGCGGCCAGGCTGCGATCCTCGCGCTCAAGGATGCCGGAATCGGAATCAAGGACGTCGAGATGTTCGCCTGCGGAAATCTCTACCAGTCAAACGCGATGGTCGGGCAGCGAATCCTGCAGCAAATCGGCCAGACCGGAATCCCCGTAATCAACGTCTCGAACGCATGCGCCACCGGATCGACGGCGTTTCGCGAGGCGTACATGTCAGTCGCGTCCGGGATGTATGACATCTCGATGGCAGTCGGCGTCGAGCAGATGGGCAAGCAGGGCTTGCTCGGCGGCGCAGGCGGCGGCGACCCGGCGTACTCGACCGAGGGCAAGGTCGGATCGGGCCTGATGCCGGCGGTGTTCGGCCAGGCGGGCATCGAGCACATGCGCAAGTACGGCACCAAGCTCGAGCACTTCGCAAAAATCTCGGTGAAATCGCACAAGCATGCGACCAAGAATCCGTTCTCGCAGTATCGCAACGAAGTCTCGCTCGAAGACGTGATGAATGCGCGCATGGTCGCGTATCCCAACACTCTTTATATGTGTTGCCCGACCGGAGACGGCGCGGCGGCTGCGATTCTCGTGAGCGAGGACAAGCTGAAGCAGCTGGCCGGTGGACGCAAGCGCCCGAAGGTGGCGGCTTCCGTGCTCACCTCGGATCCGTGGACCGATCGCGACCTCACTCTGCCCGACGTCAGCACGCTCACGCGGCGCGCGTCGAAGCAGGCGTACGAGAAGGCCGGCATCGGACCCAAGGACATCGCGCTCACCGAATTGCATGACTGCTTCGCGACTGCGGAGCTCGTGCACTACGAAAACCTCGGACTATGCGGCGACGGCGAAGCCGGTCCGTTCATCGACTCGGGCGGCGGCGTGCATCCGAGCCTCGGCGGCCACGATCCGGTCAACGTTTCGGGCGGACTGCTCTCGAAGGGGCATCCTCTCGGCGCGACCGGCGTCGCGAATATCTGCGAAGTGGTCTGGCACCTGACGCAGGACGATCGCGCGAAGGATCGCCAGGTACCGAACGCCAAGGCCGGCCAGGCCCACGTCATCGGGCTGGGCTCCGCCTGCACGATTCATATCCTGACGGTATAATTCAGGAACCACGCCTAATCGGCACTTCGAGAGAGGGCCGCCCAAAAGGCGGCCCTTTTTCTTTCCCGATCAGGCCGATAAATTCGGATGTCCATGGCGAACGAAAACAAATCGACGGCTGAACGGCTGGGTTACGCCGCCGATGTGCGCGCGCTCATCCTCAATGCCGACGATTTCGGGATGTGCCACGACCAGAACGAAGGCGTGATGCGAGGCTTGAAAGAAGGCCTGTTCACCTCGTCGACGATCCTGGTGACGTGTCCGTGGTTCGAAGAGGCGGCGAACTTCGCGCGCAAGAATCCCGACGCGGATTTGGGCGTGCATCTCACGCTCACCGCCGAATGGGACAGCTACAAGTGGGGTCCCGTCCTGGGAGCGCGCGCGGTGCCGTCGCTGGTCGATGCGCGCGGGTACCTGTGGCAGACAGTCGCGCAGGTCTACGAGCATGCGCGCCTCGACGAGGCGGAGGCCGAGCTGCGCGCGCAGATCGAAAAGGCGCTCGCCGCGGGAATCGACGCGACTCATCTCGATTCGCACATGGGCACGCTGCAACTGCGCGCCGACTATCACGAGATTTACGCGCGGCTGGCCGCCGAGTATCGCGTGCCGATAAGGCTGGCGTCGCGGCGGCGGATTGGGCACCGAAGGGATGGGCGCGATTCTCGATCAACTCGACGCGGCGGGAGTCGTCACGCCCGATCATCTCGTATTCAGCGGGCCGCCGTCAGTCGCTCAGACTGAGACTTACTGGACGAATCTCATTAAGACGCTGAAGCCGGGCGTCACCGAGATTTTGTGTCATCCCGCCATTGCCCGCGACGAGCTGAAGACCTGCGCACGCGACGCACTTCAGCGCGAAGCCGACTTCCGCTTCTTCACGTCGGACAAGGCGCGCCGGCTCGTCAAGGATGAAGGTATCGAGCTGCTCGGCTTCCGCGAACTGCGCAACCTGCAGCGCCAGAATTCCACATCCGGTTCCCCTTCCCGCGCGGGAAGCGTTATTTCTTCATCCGGTTCCCCTTCCACCAGGGGAAGGGGTTAGGGGTTAGGTTGTTTGGAACTGACGCGACTCAGAGGATTTCGCGATCTTATCGGCGCCGACGCGCGGGCGATGAGCCTCATCGAAGAGCGGGCGCGCGCGTTGTGCGAGCGCTATTCGATCAAGGAGATCCGAATCCCGGTGCTCGAGCGCACACAGCTATACCAGCGCTCGACCGGCGAAACTTCGGACATCGTCGAGAAGCAAATGTACACGTTCACCGATCGCGACGAAGGCGAAACTGTCGTCGCGATCCGGCCTGAAGGCACGCCCGGCGTCGTGCGCGCATACATCGAGGCCGGGCTGGATCGCACCGATCCCGAGCAGCGGCTGTTCTACTCGGGTCCGATGTTCCGTCGCGAACGCCCGCAGAAAGGGCGCTATCGACAGTTTTTCCAGTTCGGAGTCGAGGTCTTCGGGCGGCCCGACGCGGCCTGCGACGCCGAGTTGCTGATAATGATCGACGAGCTTTGCCGCGACCTCAAAGTTCCGTTCACGATGGAAATCAATTCGATCGGCGACAACAAATGCCGGCCCGCCTTTCGCGAGGCGCTGGTGAAATGGGGTCGCGCGCATTGGGATGAACTCGACGAGGACTGCCACAATCGCATCGATCGCAATCCGCTGCGCCTGCTCGACTGCAAGCGCGACGCGAAGCTGGCCGAGTCGGCGCCCAACAGCCTCGACTACCTGTGCGACGAATGCCGCGCGCATTTCGACATCGTCAAGGAACTGCTGACCGCGGCGAAGGTCGAGCACGTCGTCAATCCGCGGATGGTGCGGGGCCTCGACTACTACTCGCGCACCGCGTTCGAGGTGATGGCGGGCGGTCTCGGCGCGCAGAGCACGGTGGTCGCGGGCGGGCGCTATGACGGGCTGGTCGAGACGATGGGCGGAGCGGCGGTTGCGGGGATCGGCTTCGCGATCGGTGTCGATCGGATGGCGCTGGCTCTGGAAGCAGCCGGTGCGCTGCCGGCGATTGCTCCTGATGCGGCGATTATCGCGATGGGTCCAGCGGCCACGCGTCAGGCCGTTGTAGTGGCGCGCGAGCTTCGCGCGGCCAAGCTGAACGTAGAGATGTTCTCTCCTGAAAAAAAGATGAAGACGCTGCTTGCGCGCGCGTCGAAAATCGGCGCTCGCTTCGCGGTGATTATCGGCGACGACGAAGTGGCGCGCCACGTCGTGCAACTTCGCGACCTGAAGCAGAGCACGCAGCGCGAAGTCACAGAGGCCGAGGCGGCCAGCGCGATCGCGGACGCCCGCGGACAGTGACTGTTTCTTACGCTCCCTCGCACAGCTATTCTTCAACCGACGGGATAGATTTCAACTGTAATGAACAAGACTGAGCAATATTCACCGCTGCCGCCGTGGCAGCGAACTGACTACTGCGGCGCGATTCGCGCCACCGACGTGGGCCGCGAGGTTGCGCTGTGGGGATGGGTGCAGACCCGGCGCGATCACGGCGGTCTTATCTTCATCGACCTTCGCGATCGCGACGGAATCGTGCAGCTCGTGCTCAATCCCGTGCACGATGCCGCCGCGCATGAAGCGGCCGGCGACGTGCGCTCCGAGTTCTACGTCGCGGTCAAGGGCAAGGTCGTGCGCCGCGCCGAAGGGACAGTCAACGCCGAGCTTCCGACCGGTGAAATCGAGGTGCTGGTCAGCGCGTTCGAGACTCTGAGCGCGTCGGCGCCGGTACCGTTTCAGATTGCCGATGGCGACGCGACCGCCGAGGAAATCCGGCTCAAGTACCGCTATCTCGATCTGCGCCGGCCCGAGATGCAGCGCAATCTGCGCCGGCGCCATCAGGCGTTGCAGGCGGTGCGCAGCCATCTCGACCAGAACGGTTTTATTGACGTCGAGACGCCGATCCTTTTCAAATCGACGCCCGAAGGCGCGCGCGATTACCTGGTGCCGAGCCGCGTCAATCCCGGGAAATTCTACGCGCTGCCGCAATCGCCGCAGTTGCTGAAGCAAATCCTGATGATCGGCGGCTTCGATCGCTACTACCAGATTGCGCGATGCTTCCGCGACGAGGATTTGCGCGCGAATCGCCAGCCCGAATTCAGCCAGATCGATATCGAGATGACCTGCCCGCGTCCCGAAGACATCCAATCGATCGCCGAGGGGATGATCGCGTCGGTTTATCGCAGCGTGCTCGGCATCGACGTGCGCCCGCCCTTTCCGCGGATGCCATACAGCGAAGCGATGGAGCGTTTCGGCATCGACAAGCCCGACCTGCGCTTCGGGCTCGAGCTGAAAAATCTCACGGGCGCGTTCGCGGGCACTGCGTTCAAGGTGTTCGCGGAGATTCTCGCGCGCGGCGAGTCGGTCTACGGAATCAACGTTACCGGCAATCACACGCTGAGCCGCAAAGAACTCGACGATATTACCGAGTCGGTGAAATCGCGCCATGCGATGGGCCTGGCGTGGATAAAAGTGGGCGAGGGCGGATGGCAGGGGCCGATCGCGAAGTTTTTGAGCGACGGCGAGCGAGCTGCGGCGACGGCGGCCGCCGGATTGAAGACCGGCGACACGTTGCTGATGATGGCCGGACCGCCCGACAAAGTGCGCCCGGTCCTCGGCGACATCCGTTTGCAGCTCGGCGCGAAATTCGGTCTCGACAAGTCTGATGAACTCAAATTTCTGTGGGTCGTCGATTTCCCGCTGTTCGACTACAGCGTCGACGACAAGCGCATGGTTTCCGTCAACCATCCTTTCACCGCGCCGAATCCCGACGATCTCGCGATGCTCGAGTCGGCGCCGCTCAACGCTCGCGCGCTCGCCTACGACATGGTGCTCAACGGCCAGGAACTCGGCGGCGGCTCGATTCGTATCCATAGCCGCGAGCTGCAATTGAAGGTATTTGAATTGTTGGGGCTGACGCGCGAGGAGGCGATCGACCGCTTCGGCTTTCTGCTCGACGCGCTCAAATACGGCGCGCCGCCCCATGGCGGAATCGCTTTTGGAGTCGACAGGATTTGCATGATGCTCTGCGGCACGGACTCGCTGCGCGACGTGATTGCGTTCCCGAAGACGCAGAAGGCCGTCGACCCGATGAGCGGCGCGCCGTCGGAAGTCGATCCGCGCCAGCTCAAGGAGCTGTCGATCAAGGTGACCTCATGAAGGCAAAGTATGCTGCCGCGGCCGCCCGCCTCACGCTGGTGGCTGCCGCGATCTGGCTGGCAGGCGGCTGCACCACGATGGCGGCGGACACGGTTAACGCCGCCACCGAGTCGGTGACCGACGCTATCAACCAGCGCGACGTCAAGGCGCATGCGGTGCGCTCGATCAAAACCATCCAGATCGATCGTATCGCCGTCATGCCGGTGATAGACGCCGTCCCGGGCGGCGGCGAGCCGCTGGCTCCAGGAGCGGCCGAGGCGATTAGCGCCGAGCTCTACAGCCAGGTTGCGGTAGCGGGTGGATGGGATCCGATACCGGCGCAGGACGTCGACGACGCGATGCAGAAGATGCCGCCGACCACGATGGCGAACCTCGACCAGAACGCGCTGCAGCTCGGGCACGACGTCTCGGCCGACGGCGTGCTCTACGGCACGGTCGAGCGCTACCAGGAACGCGTCGGGATGGACTACTCGGCGGCGAGTCCGGCCTCGGTGGCTTTCTCGCTCAAGTTCGTCGATCTGAAGAGCGGGCAAATCGTTTGGACGGCGAAGTTTGCGAAGTCGCAGGCGGCGTTGAGTCAGAATCTTTTCGATTTGGCCAACTTCGTGCAGCGATCGGGCCGCTGGGTGCGCGCCCACGAGATTGCGCAGGAGGGCGTCAAGGAAGCGGTCACCGATCTTCACGGCGATCTCAACCTGTCGCAAAACGTGAAGCGTTTCGAAACCGGCAGCTACGGCGAACTGAAATCCGGACAGCAGCGTTACAACACAGGCGCGCAGGGACTCTACTGAGGAAGGACTCCATTTAATGTGAAACCCGCGGTGGGTTTCAGCAGGGGTGACCCCTGCACCCGGTAGAAACCGCAAAATCGCGTCCGCTCTGCCAGGATTATGCCCCGTTCTTCCAACCTCTCATTGTCCAAGGAGAGGTCAGCGGCGCCGATAGGAGCGCGACGGGTGAGGTGCGACGCTTGCCGTCGCACCTTCGCGCAGTTTTCTTGTGCACGGACTCAGAAGTTGGTGCTCTTGCTTACGCAGCGCGCCTCAGTGCGAGTCAACGGTGTCATCCTGTTGCGATTAGTACTGAAAGTCCCCATTGGAGCCGCCCTCGAGCGCTGCACCTCTCCCATAGAGGCGAGGCGAACCGAGCCTGCGAAGTCGGCTCTATCCTATCCCCCTGACCCCTCTCCGGTTCGGACAAGGAGAGGTTAGGAAGACGGATCAATTCCACGGTGAGTTTGGCTTCAGCTTCAGTGCTTGCGCGACGGCGGGATGCACGACGTGGCCGTCGAAGATGTTCAGTCCGTGCCGAATGGCAGGATTCTGCAGCCCGGCGTCGAGTATCCCGCGGTCCGCTATCTCCAGCGCGTAGGTCAGCGTCGCGTTGGTGAGCGCGTAGGTCGAAGTATGCGGCACCATCGCGGGCATGTTGGTGACGCAGTAATGCACGACGCCGTTGCGGATGAAGGTCGGCCGCGCATGCGTGGTCGGCGCCGAGGTCTCCGCGATTCCGCCTTGATCGATCGATAAATCCACGATCGCCGCGCCGGGACGCATCCGCGCAACCATCTTGGCGCTCAGCAGCCGCGGCGCACGCGCGCCCGGCACCAGCACCGCGCCGATCACGAGGTCGCAGTTGGTGACTTCCTCGTCGAGCGTCGCGCGATTCGACATGACCGTCGTCACGCGCCCGCCGAGCAGGTCGCTCAGGTAGCGCAGCCTGATCGGATTGATATCCATGATCGTCACTTCGGCGCCGACGCCCGCCGCCACCCGGCATGCGTTCAGCCCCGAGATTCCGCCGCCGAGCACTACGACCTTGCCCGGCCGCACGCCCGACGCTCCGCTCAGCAGTACGCCGCGTCCGCCGCTGCGCGCCTGCAGGCACCATGCGCCGGCCTGGATTGCGAGCCGTCCGGCGACTTCGCTCATCGGCGCGAGCAGCGGCAGGCTGCCGTCTTCGAGCTGTATCGTTTCGTAGCCGACCGCCGTCACGCGGCGTCGAATCAGCTCGCGCGAAAGACGCGGGTCCGCGGCGAGATGCAGATAGGTGAAAAGGATCTGCCCGGCACGCATCATCGGGTATTCCGGCGGCTGCGGTTCCTTGACCTTCAGAATCATGTCGGCGCGCAGCCATACCTGCGACGCCGTGGTCACGATCGAGGCGCCCGCCTTGCGATAGTCACCGTCGGCAAATCCGCTGCCGATACCGGCGCCCGCCTGCACCGTCACGAGATGGCCGTGCGAGCGCAGCGCGGCCACGCCGGCCGGAGTCAGCGACACGCGCTGCTCGTCGGATTTAATTTCGGTTGGGATTCCGACGTTCATGCAGGTAGATCCTCCAGCGCTGCGCGATAATCGCGCGCCGCTTCGACGATAAGTGCGTCACGAGTGGCAGGCAATCGGGGAGGGCGCGGACTGCTAACGCCATCGACGCGCGACAGTCAAGAGTCACGCGCATGATCGATGCGCGCGATGATATGAGTCGGAACTTGACAAAACTCGCGCCGCTGCGCTTCATGAGATTGGATGCGATCGCGATCGGCTGGGCTGAGAGACGTACTTAAAAACGCGCACCGCTCCCGATTTCCGGAGGAGTCATGGAGATCCCGCAGGGGCTCAAATATTCGAAAGAGCATGAATGGGTCGCGACTGAAGATTCAGTTGCCACTGTTGGAATCACCGATCACGCGCAAGACCAGCTGGGTGAGATCGTGTTCATCGAGTTGCCGGCGGTCGGCGACAAGATCAGCAAGGACGATCCGTTCGGCGTGGTCGAGTCGGTCAAGGCCGTCTCGGACATCTACGCGCCCGTCACCGGCACCGTCATCGAGATCAACGAAGACCTGCCCGAGAGCCCCGAAACCGTCAACGAAGATCCGTACGGCGATGGCTGGCTGATCAAGGTGAAGATCACCGACCCCAGCGACCTCGAAGACCTGATGGACGCCGACGAATACGCGGAACTGCTCGCGCGCGAGAAGGAATAGCCGCGGCGGCCGCGATTCAGGCCGACGGCGCGGGGCTCGGGCTGGAATCGGAATCCACCGGCGCCGCCTTCGACACCGCGAGTCTAATCTTGCCGGCGCCGCCGGGGGGATCGATGAACACCATCAGGAACGGCGCCGAAGCCGACGGATCTATCGCGAACGCCTTCTGCGGGGACAAGCCCTGGGAAAATTCGATTTCGCGCGGCGTCATCTCGCTGAGCATCGTCGCCGAAAGCTCGTTGCCGCAGTAAACGCTCAGGCTCGCGATCGGATGCGCGCTGTCGCCAATCAGATAGGCGTCGATCTGGACCAGGTGCAGCGGCGAGTTCCCGACGTTCTGCGCGTTGCCGGTAACCACCAGCGCGACATGGCCGCCCTTGAGCGTGTAATACTCCGAGCGGACGTCATGCAACGCTACCAGCATCGCGGGCACGACCGGCCGTGCGAAGTAGGCGCCGATTTGCGGAGCCTGGCCGAGCATGCGCACGCTGGCGGCCGGCTCGCCGCAAATGACCGCGCTCGCGACGAGGAAAGCGATCGCCACGAAGATAAATATCGCGATAAAAAATCCCGACGAATGAGTCGCACCGACCCACACCGAATCAGCGCTCGTCTTCGCCCGCGTTGCCCATCTGGAAGGCGGCGGATTTTTCCGGCGATGCGAATCGAACCGCCGGCGCACGGAGCGGCGTCGCGGTGCGCCGTGCCGGAGTTGGTGCGGCGCGCGGAGGCGGCTCCGGCTCGGCTATCAGCGTCGGAGCATGGCGTCTTGGCGCGGCCTCGAACTCGGCCGGCGTTTCGCCCACTTCCCATCCGCCGTCGTCGGGCTCGGGACGCTCGATCTCATGCTCGGGCGCGACGTCGTCGATTTGCTTGCGTTCGTCGCTGAAATCGAATCGCAGGTTTTCGCCGGTGTCGGCCTTCTGCTCGCGGTCGCCGAAGGAACGATTGAGCGGGTCGTCGGCTGCTGGATCGGGCTGAGGTTCTTCGCGGCGAACTTCGGGTTCATCGAGTTTCGTTTCGGCGATGTTTCGGCCCACAGGCTGGACTGGCGCGGCAGCCTGCGAGAGGCTGACTGCGAACTTCAGGTTCCGGCGGCGGGGCAGGGCGCTCCGCGACCGGCTCGCGTTTGACGACGTCGCTTTCGACCTGCGATTTGAAGGCACTTGGCCGCGGCCGCGCCGGCCGGATCATTCGCGCCGGCTGCGATTCGCTGTCGGCCGCTTGGGGAGCCACTTTGCGCACTCGCGCCGGCACCGGGTCCGCGTTGAACACGTGGCCGCATCGCGAGCACTTGAAGGTCGGTGTATCGTCCGGCAGGACCCGCTCATCGATCCGATAGCGGGTGTGGCAACTGGTACATTGAATTTCGATCATACCCCCACCTCACATCCCGCGCAGAAAATTATCATACGGCAGCGCCTCGCGCATCTTTTGCGGGCTACTCGCCATGCCGGTTCGACCCCGGCGTCGTGGAGCGCCGTTCGATGCGGATAGCTCTGCTGACGCGCCGATTCGACAGTGCGGGCGGCGGCACCGAGCGCGATTTGATCGTGACGGCGCAAGGCCTGCGCGCGGCGGGGCATCAGGTTACGATTTTCGCCGATGAGATTCGCGGCGCGACCGGCGACTGGGAGGTCCATCGCGTCGGCGCCGGCCCGCGCCTCGGGCGTACGCTCTCGCTGCTGCGATTTGCGTGGACGGCCGCGCCGGCCGCGCGCCGCGCCGGAACCGACCTGGTGCTGAGTTTCGCGCGATGCGCCGGGGCAGACGTGATGCGCTCGGGCGGCGGCGCGCATGTCAGTTATCTCCGCGCGGCGCGAAAATGGCGCGGCGTGCTCGGCGCGTCGGCGATGCGTCTCAGCCCGTATCACCAGGTGCAGATGCTGACCGAGCGCCAGGCGTTTCGCGCTCCCGGCCTCAAGCGCGTGATCGCGGTTTCGAATTTCGTTCGCGACGATCTGATTCGCGAGTTCGGCCTCGCGCCGGAAAAAACTGTCACGATTTACAACGGCGTCGATCTCGACCGCTTCCGACCCGGCGCCGATCGGCCCGCGCGCGCTGCAGTCCGTCAGAAGTTTGCGGTGCCCGCCAGCGCGCGCGTGGTCGCGTTCGTCGGCAACGGCTTCGCGCGCAAGGGTCTCGGATTTCTTATCGAAGCGTGGCCGCTGGTCGCGGGCGGCGCGTTCCTGCTGGTCGCCGGCGCCGATCGACAGACCGACAAATTCGCGCGCCAGGCAAACGCTCTCAACATCGGCGCGCGAGTGGTCTTCACGGGCCCGCAGCCGAACGTCGAGGCGATCTTCCATGCGGCGGACGCGTTCGCGATGCCGTCGCTGTTCGAGCCGTTCGGCAACGTCGTGATGGAAGCGATGGCCTGCGGATTGCCGGCGATGACGAGCGCGTTCTCGGGCGTTGCGGAGATCATCCCGCCGTCGATGCGCGGGTTTCGCGTCGAGAATCCCAACGATGTAGGCGAGCTTGCGCTCCGTCTCGGCGCCTTGTTCGACGCACCCGCGAACCTCGGCCGCGAAGCGCGCGCCGCGGCAGAGAAATACACCTGGTCGCGCTATGCAAAAGAGCTGAACGCGCTGATCGAGTCGATAGGATAGAGCGAACAAGGGGAAGGGGAAATCACTTTATCTAACGTGAAACCCACCGTGGGTTTCACACTTCCTTGGGCAGGGGTGACCCCTGCACCCGGTATTAAGAAAAGAAAGATGCGGGACTTCGTCCCTGTTAGAAGGGTTGGGGGTCGGCCTGCTCTTACCTCGCCCGTTCCTTTTACAGGAGAGGCGGCCGGCCGCAACGCGGCCGGCAGGTGAGGGTTCTGCGATGACACCGCCAAAGCGCGGGACAAGATGAGCTTACGACCAAGATCCTCACAAAAAATTTCTAACAGGGACGAAGTCCCGCATCCCGCGGCGGTGCCGATTTTCTGAATACTGGGTGCAGGGGTCACCCCTGCCCAAGGAAGCGTGAAACCCAGGTGGGTTTCACATTAGATTAATCTGCTACCTGCCCAGGCCGTCGAACATTCCGCGGGCGACTGCGAGCCTGCGTTCCTCGCGTGCGATTCGCGGCAGCCCGGCGCCGGTCATCTGCGCGATTCGCAGCCGCGCCATCGCGATCCCATTCTTCAGAATCACGTCCGCCGTCGAATGCTTCTCGTGCAGCATGCGGCAGCGGCCGCGCTCGCGCGCAATTCTGATGAACCGTTCGCGATTCGGCGCGCGCCGCGTCCACTTCGTGGTAGACGAGCGCCCTCGGCGCGTAGCCGATTCGAAAACCCGCGCGCCGAATTCGATCCGACATCTCGGTTTCCTCTTCATGCCCGCCCGCGCCCGGACCGAGCCGCTCGTCGAACGGTCCCACTGTCTTGAGCGCGTCAGCGCGAAACGCCATGTTTGCGCCGAGCACTCCTCGCACCTCGACGACTTCGTCGCCGTGGTCGGCGATCGGCAGGTCGAGGTACACGGCCATCGCGCCGACTTTTTTTTCAGGATCCTCGGCCGGCAGGATTCGCCCTTTCATCGCGGCGAACTCGCGATGCGTGTCGAAGAAATCTTCGACCGCTTCGAGATAGCCCGGCGCTACGACCAGATCGTCGTCGAGGAACACCAGGATCTCGCCGGTCGCCTGCGCGATTGCACGATTCTGAATGCGGCATTTTCCGGCGCGAGGTTCGTGCAGATGCTTGAGCGGCGCGCCTTCGGCGGAAATCTGCGTCGGCGCCGGCGTGCCGTTTTCCGCGATGATTACCTCGCGCGAACCGGTCGCGAGCTCAGGCGCGAGGCTGGCGACCAGCCGCTGAAGCGAGTCGGGCCGGGCATGCGTCGCAACAATGACGGACGTCTTCAACCTAAGGATTGTGTTGCACCGGCGGCGCCCGCTCAAGCCGTCCGCGCAAACTTCCCAATCCCATCTTGAATTGGAATCATGGGCCGGTTAAACCCTATACTCTTGCCTCGGTCGCGAGAGTGGCGGAATGGCAGACGCGCAAGGCTCAGGACCTTGTGAGCGCAAGCTCGTAGGGGTTCAAGTCCCCTCTCTCGCACCAATTCAGCAGCGCCGCTGGTCTGCGGCGCGTCTCAATATGTCGAGGGCACGCCCTGAGTGGTCTTGTTGCCCGAGGTTTCGCTGCCGTGGCATTTGGCGACGTCCGCCTCGCTGCCGCCGACCGCCGACGCTATCTCGGCATCGGAGCGGCCCGATTCCGATTGCAGCTTCACCACGTTGCAATCGACGTGGTCGCTGGACATCGAGCTGCAGCCCGAAATTCCGCCCGCCAGCAGCAACGTCCCCAACGCGGCCGCTATCCCCAGTTTCCGAAACGCGTCACTCATAGACATTCCCCTCGCGAGTCGAATTCAGTACATCCCCAGAAGCCCCAAGCATGCGCACGATATTATCAAGCGGCGCGACTTTACAAGCTGTATGATGCTGCGGCGGATTGGCGCGGAAGCCCTCGCTTGAGAGGCGGCGGGCAGGACAATATGATTTGAGCGAAGGGCGCGCGGCGCCCTTTTTTCGCCGCATCGCGCAGGATAATTCACGATGGACTTGCCCAAGACATTCGACTCGAAAGCCGCTGAAGAACGATGGTTTCAGACAGTGGATCGACCTCGGCTACTTCAAGGCCGATCCGGCGCGCGAGGGCAAAGTCTTCTCGGTCGTTATCCCGCCGCCGAACGTCACCGGCCAGCTCCATCTCGGCCACGCGCTCAACGTCTCGCTGCAGGACATCATCGTGCGCACGCG
Source organism: uncultured delta proteobacterium (assembly GCA_963747845.1). Lineage (GTDB taxonomy): Bacteria > Desulfobacterota > Binatia > Binatales > Binataceae > Binatus. The sequence goes on along the minus strand of CAVVGR010000007.1, from coordinate 395,802 downwards.
CCGGATGCAGGGGTACAACACGCTGTGGCTGCCCGGCACCGATCACGCGGGCATCGCGACGCAGAACGCGGTCGAGAAGGATCTCGCGAAAGAGGGCAAGGACCGGCACACGATGGGCCGCGACGCGTTCGTCGAGCGCGTCTGGCAATGGCGCGAGACCTACGGCAACCGCATCATGAACCAGTTGCGCCGGCTCGGCGCGTCGTGCGACTGGAGCCGCGAACGCTTCACCCTCGACGCGGGACTATCGAGCGCGGTGACGAAAGTTTTTGTCGACCTCTACAACAAGAAGCTCATCTACCGCGCCAAGCGGCTCATCAACTGGTGCCCGCGATGCGAGACGGCGCTGTCGGATCTCGAAGTCGATCACAAAGAAGTGCAGGGCAGCCTCTGGTACATCCGCTATCCACTCGCGGGCGGTACCGGCTCGCTCACTATCGCAACGACGCGGCCCGAGACGATGCTCGGCGACACTGCAGTCGCGGTGAATCCCGACGACGAGCGCTACAAGTCGTACGTCGGCAAGCTGATTCGGCTGCCGCTGGTGGGGCGCGAGATACCGATCATCGCGGACGCCGCGATCGATCGCGAATTCGGCACCGGCGCGCTGAAAGTCACGCCCGCGCACGACCCGGTGGACTTCGACCTCGGCAAGCGTCACGGCCTCGACACGATCTCGGTGCTCGATGGCACCGCGCACATGAACGAAAACGCGGGCGCGTATCGCGGGCTGTCGCGCGAGGATGCGCGCAAGCAAATCGTCATCGACCTCGAGCTCGCGGGCCTGCTCGAAAAGATCGAACCGCACAAGCACGCGGTCGGCGTATGCTCGCGATGCGACAGCGTCGTCGAGCCGATGATCTCCGAGCAGTGGTTCCTCAGCATGCGCGCGATGGCCGATCGCGCGATCGAGGCGGTGCGCAAGGGCGACACGACTTTTCATCCGAAGTTCTGGGAGAACACTTTTTTCAACTGGCTCGAGAACATCCACGACTGGTGTATCTCGCGCCAGCTATGGTGGGGCCATCGGATTCCCGCCTACCGATGCGTCCGATGCGACCATCTGATCGTCGCCGCCGAGCGGCCCTCGCGATGCCCCGAGTGCGACGGCTCCGACATCATCCAGGACGACGACGTGCTCGACACCTGGTTCAGCTCCGGCCTGTGGCCGATGTCGACGCTCGGCTGGCCCGAGAACACTGCCGACTTCGCGCGCTACTACCCGACCAGCCTGCTGCTGACGGGGTTCGACATAATCTTTTTCTGGGTCGCGCGCATGATGATGTTCGGGCTCGAGTTCACCGACAAAGTCCCGTTCAAGGACGTGTACATCACGCCGCTGGTGCGCGACGAACTCGGCAAGAAGATGACCAAGTCGAAGGGCAACGTGGTTGACCCGCTCGATTTGATGAATCAATACGGCGCCGACGCGGTCCGCTTCACGCTGGCGCAGTTGGCCGCGCAAGGGCGCGACGTAATCCTCTCGCACGACCGGTTCGCGGCGTCGCGCGCATTCGCAAACAAAATCTGGAACGCCGCCCGCTTCGTGATGATGAATCTCGAAGGCGCCGAGCAGCCGCTGGCAAAAGTTGAAATCGCAAAGCTCGGATTGGCCGAGCGATGGATCCTGTCGCGTCTCGACGACACGATTCGCGAAGTAAGCAGCTCGATCGACGCGTATGAATTCAACGTCGCGGCGATGAAGCTCTACCAGTTCATCTGGCACGAGTTCTGTGACTGGTACATCGAGCTGTCGAAAGAGTCGCTAAAGGCCGGCGGCGAGCGCCAGGCCGCCGCGCGATGGGTGCTCATCAACGTATTCGACAAAATGCTGCGCCTGCTGCACCCGTTCATGCCGTTCGTCTCGGAAGAAATCTGGCAGGTGATTCGCCCGTACATTGATGAGCCGAATCTGGCGGCGCATCTACCAATCGCGAAGTATCCCGAGCCGTCAGCGGCGAATCCGCTGTCAGCCGCAGAAGAACTCGCGATGAATCACTGCATCGAGGCAACCGAAGCGATCAACTCGCTGCGTTCGCTGCTCGGATGGCATCCGGGCCAGCGTGTCACTGCGGTGATCAAAGCCGGGAGACGCAACCGACGCACGAGAGCTCGAGACGTGGCGGCCTTACGCGATGACGCTCGCGAAAGCTCGAAGCCTTGAACGTAGATTCGTCCGGAGATCGCGCAGTATTTTCGCATCTGGCCTGGGCCGACGTCGGCGTCGATGCCCCCGACGGCTACGACTTCCATGTCGCGCGCCAGAAGCTGCAGAAGCAACTCGACGAGGTCGGCAAGCATGCGGCCCAGCATGAAGCGCGGCTGAACGACGAGCGCTTCATGACCAAAGCCGACCCCGAAACCCGCGTCGAAGTGGCGCAGCGATTCGAAGGCCTGCAAGCACAGCGAAAGCTGTTGAGCGAACAACTACGCCAACTCGAAGAACGCGCTTGAAACTAACACTGTCATTCTTTTCTTGTGTCATCCCGAGCGTAGCCGAGGACCCGGATCTTTCTCGACGCGAGCCGATGCACCAACCACGGCTCAACCGCTTTGATCGGCGACTCGAATCCAGGTAGTCGTGGAACTGTTCAAGCAATTCGATCCCACTGAACTCATCAAGCGGGCGCTTGCTGAGGACGTGGGGCAGGGCGATATCACCACTGCTGCGACTGTTGCGACGGGCGCGATGGGCCGCGCGAGGATTACGGTCAAGGAACCTCGCATGATTCTCGCTGGCGGTGTCCTGATTGAGCCTGTGATGCGGCAGGCAGGTGCCGCGCCGCGAGTCGTCACGCTCAAGCCTGAAGGCGCCGAGTTGAAGGCGGGCGACGTGCTCGCAGAAGTCGGCGGCAAGCTCGCGGGATTGCTGATAGGAGAGCGCACTGCGCTCAACTTCGTGCAGTTGCTCTCGGGTATCGCGACGACGACGCGCGCCTACGTCGATAAGGTCGCAGGCACTGGCGCCAAGATTATCGACACGCGCAAGACTCATCCCGGACTGCGCGTCGTCGAGAAGTATGCGGTGCGCGTCGGCGGCGGGCATAACCATCGCCTCGGCCTCGACAGCGGAGTGCTGATCAAGGAAAACCACATCGCGGCGGCCGGCACGGTGACGAAGGCGATCGAAGGTGCGCGCCGCATCGCGCCGCATACGCTCAAAATCGAAATCGAATGCGAGACGCTCGCGCAAGTTGAAGAAGCACTTAAAGTTGGCGCCGACGCGATCCTGCTCGACAACATGACGCTCGACAATATCCGCAAGGCGCGCGCGATGGCAGGATCTGATGTTCTGCTTGAAGTTTCCGGCGGCGTGACGCTCGAGACCGTTCGCGCCATCGCGGAGGCCGGCGCCGATTTGATTTCCGTCGGCGCGCTCACGCATTCGGCGCGATTTCTGGATATCAGCATGAGAATTGACGCGGTCTGATCGGCGGGCGCCGTGCGCGCCCGATGCGGGAAGGGCAGACGGGCGCGGGTGAGAACATAAAGTAATGCCTCAAAATCCATATCTTGCTATCGAACGAGGCGCGCCCGGCCGCATCGGCTGGCGAATCCATTATTTCGACGAGATTGATTCCACCCAGGAGGCTGCGCGCGAGCTGGCTGCCAGCGGCGCCGACCAGGGCACGCTCGTAATCGCCGAGCAGCAGACCGCAGGGCGCGGCAGGATGGGCCGCACGTGGCATTCGCCGTCCGGCGTCAACCTCTACACGACGATAATTCTGCGGCCGCCGATTCCGCTCGCCGACGTTGCGCGGATGAGCCTCGTGGCAGGCGTCGCCGCGGCCGAAGCGCTCGAGCGCGAGGCGCCCGGGATCGTCGCGCTCAAATGGCCCAACGACGTGTGGCTGCGCGGGCGCAAAGCCGGCGGCATCATCGCCGAGGCCGTCACCGACGCGCGCCAGAACCTCGACTGCGTGCTGCTCGGCATCGGCCTCAATATCAATCTCGCCGCCGACGACATCCCGCCCGACCTGCGCGACAAGGCGACCTCGATGCGCATCGCGACCGGCCACGCATGCGACCGGATTGCCATCGCCGATTCGCTTTTTAATCTGCTCGACTCCCGCTATATGGAAACTCTGACGCGCGGCTTCGACGCGGTCCGCCCGGCGTGGGAGCGCTTTTCGGCCCTGACTGGTCGGCGCATCGCGATTGTGGACGGCGGGCGGCGCCAGTCGGGAGTGGTGAAAGGAATCGACGCGACGGGTGCACTGCTGCTAGACATCGGAGACCGCGTCGAGCGAATTGTCGCGGGTGAGGTGAGCGTGGAGGGGGCGTACGAGTAAGTTTATGTGAACGACACGAAATAACTGCATCGATCGGGGCGCGGCGCTCTGAAATCGGCGCTGGTCCCGGCGGGCAAGCTGAGAGGTGTCTCCATGGCAGTGGAGGAAATCGGAAGGCTTCGGACAATCGCACTCGTGGGCCAGGGCGGAACCGGCAAGACGCAGGCCGCCGACGCGATGCTCTTCACGGCGGGCGCGGCGCCGAGATTGGGACGCCCCGACGACGGCTCGGCCGCGATGGACTTCGAGCCCGAAGAAACCAAGCACCACATTTCAATCAGCTCCGCGTTCAATCATCTCAACTGGAAAAAGACCGAAGTAATTTTCGCCGATACGCCCGGCTACACGCGCCTTCCTGCCCGAGACGCTGACGACGCTGCGCGCGGTGGACGGCGTCGTGATGCTGATAAGTCCGGGCGCCGACACCAAGGTCGAATCGGAAAAAATCTGGGCCGCGACCGAGGACCTCAAACTGCCGCGAATCGCCTTTGTATCGCGACTCGATCGCGAGCGCACCAGCTTCGACGCCGCGATGAAGGATCTCGAGAAGGTGCTGGGCGCGCGCGCAGTCGCGCTCACGATTCCGATTGGCGAGGAGCTCGGCTTCAAGGGCGTCGTCGACGTGCTCGCGATGAAAGCGCTCACCTACGCCGACACCAGCGGCAAATTCAAGGAAGAGGAACTGTCCGCCGATCTGAAAACCCAGGCCGAGGCGGCGCGCACCGCGCTGTTCGAGGCGGTCGCTGAGACCGATGACGCGCTGCTCGAAAAATATCTGGAGCAGGGCACGCTCGACGACGGCGAAGTTCGCGCGGCGCTGCATGCGGCCGTGGTCGATCGCCAGATCACGCCGGTGTTCTGCGGCTCGGGCGCGAAGAATATCGGTATCGCGCCGCTGCTCGACGCCGTCACGACGTTCCTGCCGTCGCCCAACGAGCGTCCGCCCGTCGAATGCCAGAATCCCAGCACCGGTGAGCCCGTCAGTCGTCCCGCCGATCCGGCGGCGCCATTCGCCGCGCTGGTGTTCAAGACGATGATCGATCCGTTCGCCGGCAAGCTCTCGATCTTCCGCATCATTTCGGGCCGCGCGCAAAGCGACGCCGGCATCCTCAACTCGACGCGCGAAACGAAGGAGCGCTTCGGCCAGTTGCTGCGCCTCGAGGGCAAGAAGCAGTCGCCTGTCGCGAGCGCGATCGCCGGCGAAATCGTCGCCGTCGCCAAGCTCAAGGACACTACCACCGGCGACACGCTATGCGACGAGAAGGCGCCGGTGCTCGTGATGCCGCCGCTGACGCGGCCCACGGGCGTGATTTCTTTCGCGATTCGTCCCCGGACCAAGGGCGACGAGGAAAAATCTTCGGGCGCGCTGCAGAAGCTGATCGAGGAGGACCTCGCGCTCGAGATGCATCGCGATCCACAGACCCACGACATCATCCTGTCCGGCACCGGCCAGATGCATATCGAGATCACGGTCGAGAAGCTGCGCCGGAAATTCAACGTCGACGTCGAGCTGCAGGCGCCCAAGGTTCCCTACAAGGAGACTATCAAGGGACGCGCCGAAGCGCAGGGCAAGTACAAGCGCCAGTCGGGCGGCCGCGGGCAATACGGCGATTGCTGGCTGAAGATCGAGCCGATGCCGCGCGGCAAGGGCTTCGAGTTCGTCGACAACATCGTCGGCGGCGTCATCCCGCGCAACTTCATTCCGTCGGTCGAGAAGGGCGTGCGCAATACGCTGATCGACGGTTTCCTCGCGGGCTATCCGATGGTCGACGTCAGGGTGACCGTGTTCGACGGCAGCTATCACGATGTCGATTCGTCGGACATGGCGTTTCAGATTGCGGCCTCGATGGGCTTCAAGGCGGCGCTGGAGAAAGCCCGGCCGATCATCCTCGAGCCGATCGTCGCGATCGAAGTGGCATGCCCCGACGAATGCATGGGCGACGTGATTGGCGATCTCAATTCGCGTCGCGGCAAAGTTCTCGGCATGGACAGCAAGGGCAATGGCCAGGTGATCAAGGCGCAGGTGCCGATGTCGGAAGTGCTGAAGTATGCGCCGGACCTGCGCTCGATCACGTCGGGCCGCGGCTCCTTCGAGCAGCATTTCTCGCACTACGAGGAAGCGCCAGCGCCTGTCGCCGAGAAAATAATCAAGGAGACGAACGCCGCGCGCGAGGCCGCGGGCGCCAAATCGCACGCCCACGCGCACGCCTGACGCGCAGTCCCGTACCTCTCGCTTCGGGAGAGGGCGGGCGGGCCGGTTCGGCGCTTTACGGGTTATGAGTTACAATATTTGATTTCTGTAACTTAATCGGGTACAGTTGCTCCTGTCCGCACTGGAAAGGAGCAACACTATGAGCGAAGCCAAGCTTGGTGGCGGGTTTACGTTTCCCGGCGCTTCATTGACGGTTCAACGCGTCGGTTACGGCGCGATGCAGCTGGCTGGCCCCGGAGTTTGGGGGCCTCCCAGGGACCCGGATGAGGCAGTCGCCGTGCTGCGCGAGGCGGTCGCGGCGGGCGTCAACCATATCGACACCTCCGACTACTACGGCCCGCACGTCACCAACCAGATCATCCGGCAGGCGCTGCATCCTTACCCGGCAGGGCTGGTGATCGTCACCAAGCTCGGCGGCCGCCGCCCGCCCGACCATTCCTGGCAACCAGCCATTTCACCCGCGGAACTGACCGCCGGCGTTCACGACAACCTCCGCAACCTCGGCGTGGACGCGCTCGACATCGTCAATTACCGCGTGATGGGGTCGGGCCACGGCCCTGAAGAGGGGTCGATCGCCGAGGAGGTGACGGTGCTGGCCGAGCTGCAGCGCAAAGGCCTGATTCGCCATATCGGCCTGAGCAACGTCACTGCCGCTCAGGTGGCCGAGGCGCAGGCTATCACCGACGTCGTCTGCGTGCAGAACAACTACAACCTCGTCCATCGCCACGACGACGCCCTGATCGACGATCTGGCCCGCCAGGGTATCGCGTACGTGCCGTTCTTCCCGCTCGGCGGTTTCTCTCCCCTGCAGTCGTCCACGCTGTCGTCGGTCGCGAGCCGCCTCGGCGCCACGCCGATGCAGGTCGCGCTGGCATGGCTGCTGCGGCGCTCGCGCAACATCCTGCTGATCCCCGGCACCTCGTCGGTCGCCCACCTCCGCGAGAACCTGGCCGCCGCTGATTTGACGTTGTCGCCGCAAACCCTCGCGGAGCTGGACGGGATAGCAGCCGCGGCGACGGCGCCCGTGGCGCACTGATTACAATGAGCCCTACGGCGCGTCGACAAGTCCCTATGAACACCGCTGAGGTCCCGCTCACGCGCGATCGGATCCTGGCCACGGCCGAGGACGTCATCCGGCGGTTCGGCCCGGCCAAGGCGAACGTGGTGGATGTGGCGCGCGCGCTGGGAGTGAGCCACGCGGCCGTCTACCGGCACGTGGCGACCAAGGCCGATCTGCGGGACCGAGTAGTTGGCCGGTGGGCGGAGGCGACGATGCCCCCGCTGCGGGCTATCGCCGCGATGCGGGGGCCGGCCCCGAAGCGATTGCGGCAGTTGTTCGACGCGCTGATCGCCGTCAAGCGACGCCGGGCCGCTGAAGACCCGGAGCTGTTCGCCGCCTATCGGACGCTCGCCGCCGACGCCCAGTCCGTCGCCGCTGCTCACGTCGACGAGTTGGTCGGACTGGCCGCGACGATCATCCGATCTGGTGTGAAGGAAGGCACGTTCCGCACCGTGAACCCCGTGGCTGCCGGCCGCGCGGTGCTGTTCGCCACGTCCCGGTTTCATCACCCGGCTCACGCCGCGGAATGGACCGACCCCGCAATCGACGCGACCTACAACGAGGTGTGGCGTCTGCTGATGGACGGCCTGCGCGTCACCAAGGGCCGCGGCTAGAGCCTCCGCGACCGGTCGAAACCGGCCATAGACCGGGTATTGCGAACCCTGCCCGTCTTGTACAATCGGTGCGGGGTCAGCTACTCGATGGCGCCGATAGGAAAAAGCCTGGTCTTCGCCGGTCTCGCGATTGCGCTCGTAGGCCTCGCGCTGTGGGGATTCTCGTCGGTGCCTTATATCGGCAAATTGCCCGGCGACATCTACGTCCGGCGCGGCAACTTCAGTTTCTATTTTCCGCTCGCCACCTCCATCGTCATAAGCGTCGCCTTAACCCTGCTGTTCTCGCTGATGAGGCGTTGACCAATTGGCAGCGGAAAAATCCGTAAGCCCGCATCGGCTTGCAGAGCGCAAGCGGCGCCGCCGTGAGCTGATCGCCGTCGGCGTGGCCGGCGCGACTCTGGTCGCTTTCGTGCTCGCGCAGACCGAGCTGCCGCCGCTGACGCGTCACACTTCGCTGGTCTCGAACCTGGCCGTCATCTCGCTCTTCAACCTGAGCTTCCTGCTGCTCGGCCTGATGCTGTTCCTGGTCGGCCGCAATCTCGCCAAGGTCATCTTCGAGCGCCGCCGCGGATTGATCGGATCGAAATTCCAGGTCCGGCTGGTCGCTGGATTCATCGCGGTCGCGCTGATCCCGAGCGCCTTCCTGCTCTACGTGTCGGGCGTCTTCCTGCACGCCGACATCAACAGCTGGTTCAACCCCGAATACGAACGGATTCTCAATGACTCGCTGGAAATCGCGAAGACCTACTACCTGAACTCGGCCAACAACGCGTCGCATTTCGCGCGAGTGCTGGCCGAGCAGATCTCCGCGCAGGGCCTGCTCGCGCCGCAAAAGCGCGACGAGCTCAAGGCGTTCATCAACCGGCGCCAGGAGGAGTACAACCTCGGCACCATCGAGGTCTTCTCCGCCGATCGCAAGCTGCTGCTCATCGACATCAGCCCCAAGACGCCGACCGGCATCGGCGCGTCGCCCGATTCGCCGATCATCTCGCAAACGTTGAAGGGCCAGGCGCTCACGCGCACCGACCGCCTCGGCAATGCCGACGTGATCCGCGGCTCCGCGCCAATCTACCTCTCGAGCGATACCGACAACGTGCTCGGCGCCGTGCTGGTCGATTACTACCTGCCGCAGAGTCTCGCGACGCGCGCGACCAACATTTCGCGCGGCTCCGAGGACTACTTCCAGCTCCGAATTCTGCGCGAGCCCATCATGAACAGCTACCTGCTGACGCTGGTGCTGATCGGCCTGGTGGTCGTCACGCTGGCGAGCTGGTTCGGAATATTTCTCTCGCGCGGAATCACCGGCCCGATCAAGCTGCTCGCGCGTGGGACGCAGGCGATCGCCGGCGGCGATCTCAACTTCCGCATCCCCGCCGTCGGCGACGACGAAATCGGGCAGCTGGTCGATTCCTTCAACCAGATGACCGCCGATCTGCGCGCCTCCGCCGCCGAGCTCGAGCGCCGCCGCCAGTACACCGAGACCCTGCTGCGCAACGTGTCCGCCGGCGTCGTCGGCCTCGATCACGACGGCGTGATCACGACGATCAATCCATGCGCCGAGCGACTGCTCGACTTGAGCGCCGCCGCCGTCATCGGCCGCAACTACCAGGGCGCATTCCAGCCCGCGCTCGCGCGCGTGCTCGATGACGTGTTCGCTTTCGCCACGCGCCCGCGCGATGCGCGATCGACGGTCAAGCTGGAAGTCGCGGGCAGCGAGACCGAGCTGATGATGACCGCGAGCCCGCTCGGCGACACTCCCGGCGAGCCGGCCGGAACGGTGCTGTTCTTCGAGGACGTCAGCCAGATTGCCAAGGTCGAGCGGATGGAGGCGTGGCGCGAGGTCGCGCGCCGAATCGCGCACGAGATAAAAAATCCGCTCACTCCGATTCAGCTCTCGGCCGAACGGCTGCGGCGGCAACTCGCCGCGCGTCCCGGCATCGAAGCGACGCTGGTCGAGGAATGCACCCGCACGATCATCGGCGAGGTCGAAGATCTCAAGCGGCTGGTGAACGAGTTCTCGGCGTTCGCGCGGATGCCTCATCTGAATCCGGTGCCCGGCGACATCAACGCGCTCGCCGGCGAGACGGTTGCGAATTTCCGCGAGGCCAATCCCAACGTCGAATTCGTGCTCGCGCTCGACCCGGCGATTCCGCTCATCCCGATCGATCGCGAAGCGCTCAAGCGCGCGCTGGTCAACCTGCTCGACAACGCGGTGGCCGCCGTTACCGCCATCGGCCACAACGGCGCCGGTCCGAAGATCGAGGTGAGCAGTCATCGGCGGCCCGACAACTCGATCGTGACGCTCGAAGTCGCCGACAACGGCCCCGGCATCGATCCGCGGCTCCGCACGCGCATTTTCGAGCCGTACTATTCGGGCAAAAAGGGCGGCACCGGGCTTGGCCTCGCGATCGTTTCGGCCGTCGTCACCGACCATCATGGCTTCGTCCGCGTGACCGACAACCGCCCGCGTGGAAGTAGATTTGTGCTCGAATTTCCTGTAAAACTGCTGCAATTCGCAAAAGCGACCGGCTGATGCGACCCCTTTCAACGCGCTACGACGTAACGCGATTCCCGGAGAAAATCTGACGTGAATGAAACCGTGCTGGTGGTGGATGATGAGGAGCGGATCAGGTCTTCATTGCGCGGAATTCTGAGCGACGAAGGCTTTCGCGTCGTCGACACCGGCGACGCGCCGGGCGTGATTGACCTGATCGCGCGCGAGAGTCCCGCAATAGTTCTGCTCGACGTATGGATGCCCGAGATGGACGGCATCGAGCTGCTGCGCCGGATCAAATCCGAGCAGCCGCGCGTGCCGGTGATCATGATCTCGGGCCACGCGAATATTCAGAGCGCAGTCGCGGCGACCAAGCTCGGCGCCGCCGACTTCATCCAGAAGCCGTTCTCGGTCAGCGGATTGCTCGCCTCGATCGCCCGCGCGCTCGAGGGTGATTCCGCCGGTCCCGACCCGGCCAGCGCGCGCGGCATGAGCGCCGAGGTTCGCGCCGCCGGCCGCAAGGCGATTCGCGCAGGCGCGACTCCGCAGCGAACCGTCGCGCGCTCGATCGTGATGGGCGGGCAGGGGCTTCACACCGGGCTCAAGACCGGCGTCATCCTGCATCCCGCGCCCGCAGGCTTCGGCATCGTGTTCACCTCGCTCGCCGACGAGACTGCGATTCCCGTCCGCTTCGAGAACGTCACCGACACCGGCTATAACACCACGCTTGCCAGCGGCAGCCGCTCGGTGCGCACGGTCGAGCATCTGCTGTCCGCGCTGCATGCGTTCGGCATCAGCAACCTGCTCATCAAGACCGATGACGAAGTGCCGGCGCTCGACGGCTCGGCGCTCGAGTTCTGCAAGCAGCTTGGCGAAGCCGGATTGACCGAGCAGGACGCCACCGTCGAGCCGATCAAGGTCAAGCGCAAGATCGTGATTGGCGAGGAAGGCGAGGGTCTCGAATTCATCAAGGCCGAGCCCGCCAGTCATCTCATAATCGACTACAGGCTCGATTACCCGAAACCGATCGGCGTTCAGCAATTGCATTTCGAGCTGACTTCGCCCGCCGCCTACACGCGCGAGATCGCACCGGCGCGCACCTTCGGCTTCGTCTGGGAGTTTCGCAAGCTCGCGCAGCTCGGCCTCGGCAGCGGCGCGCGCATCGACAACGCCATCCTGGTCGACGACGAGAAGGTCGTGAACACCACGCTGCGCTTCCCCGACGAGTTCGCGCGCCACAAGGTCCTCGACCTGATCGGCGATCTCTACCTGCTAGGCCGCCCGCTGCAAGCGCACATAACGGCGTCGAAGACCGGCCACTCCGACAACCTAGCGCTGGTAAAAGCAATCCACGCATCACTGCAGCGCTGATCCGCTTCTTCGCTATCTGATTCCCCTTCCCACACGGGAAGGGCTACTTCTATATCCGGTCCCCCTTCCACCAGGGGAAGGGGTTAGAGGTTAGGTCGCGCGCAGCAAGCTCTCAACATGAACCTCAACGGAAAAATCGCGCTCGTCACCGGCGCCGGCCGCCGCGTCGGACGCGCAATCGCGCTGAAGTTCGCCGATCACGGCGCGTCGGTCGCAGTTCACTATCACAACTCGCACGCCGAGGCCGACGCAGTCGTCGCCGAGATCGCAGGCAAGCAGCGCCAGGGCGCAGGCATTCCGCGCCAACCTCGAGCACGTCGCCGAAATCGAGCAGATGATCGCGGACATCCTCGACGCCTTCGGCCGCATCGACGTTCTCGTGAACTCCGCTTCGATCTTCGGTCCCACGCCGCTCGCCGAAATCACCGAGCACGACTGGGACGCGAACCTCGACACCAACCTCAAGGCGCCGTTCTTTCTGTCGAAGTTCGCGGGCGCTGCGATGCGCCGTCAGGGCGCTGGAAAAATCGTAAACCTCGGCGACTGGGCCGGCATCCGCCCCTACAAGGACTACCTGCCGTATTCAGTCTCGAAGAGCGGGCTGATAGGCCTAACCAAGGCGCTCGCCAAAGAGCTGGCGCCCGAGGTGCAGGTCAACTGCATAGCACTGGGAATGGTGATGCCGCCCGAGGAATACACGCAAGACGAAATCGAGCGGATGGTAAGTCGCACGCTGACAAAAAAAATGGGCTCGCCGGAAGACGTAGCCCGCGCCGTGATGTTCTTCTGCGAAGCCACCGACTTCGCCACCGGCGCAATCCTAACGCTCGAAGCGGGCCGCCTCCTAGTCTAGATCTTGCCTCTCCCTGTCAGGGAGAGGCCGACGCGGAGCGTCGGGTGAGGGTCCAAATTTCCGAATTCTGCCGCTGTTCTACTGCTGCGGTTCCTCCCCCTGCACCGGCTCACTATCCCCCTGCATCGGCTCGCTCGCAGCAGGTTCGCTCGCCGCAGGCTCACCCTTGGAAGCACTCTCGGTCGGCGGATTCTTAAATTCTATCTTCGCCCCCTTCGCGATCTTCTTGATCAGCGCCTTCACCACTGTGTCTTCATTCTCGTCGAGCAGGAACATCGCGATCTTCGCCTTCACCTCCGGCAGCGGTGAGACCGTCTCACCGCGCCGCGCCGTCACCTTGATAAAACTGTAGCCGAGATTCGACTGCACGATCTCGGTGAAGTGCCCGACCGGCGTCCCGAATACCATCTTGTCCACGATCGGCGGCAACTGCCCGGGCCGAAAGTAGCCGAGGTCGCCGCCCTTGGCCGCCGATTCGGGATCCTCCGAGTTCGCCTTGGCAAACGCAGCGAAGTCCTTGGCCTTCTGCGCCTCCTTGTACAGCTTGACGATCTTCGCCTCGGCCGCCTTCTTCTGCGCGTCGGTGGCGTTGGGCGGGAGCTTCACCGCGATATGCGCTATCTGCACTTCGCCGGGATCCTTCACGAACAGATCGCGATGCTCATTGTAGTAATCCGTGATCTGCGCCTCGGTCGGCTGCACATGATGCGCGCGGAACTCGTCGTCGAGCATCTTCTCGATTTCCATCGTGCCGCGCACCGCGTTCATCAGCAGCGCGTCGGGCGCGCTGGTCGCTGCAGTCACGGTCTGGCCTTCCGCACCGGCCACCTGGAACTCGCGCGCACGTTGCGCCACTTCCCCGTCGGGAATCGTTATCTTGCGCCGCTGAGCTTCCTGCAGCAGGAGTTCCCGGTTGATCAGATTCTCGCTCGCGTCGCGAAATACGGCCTTCTCCTCGTCGGTGGTGGTCGCGTTGATCAATCGCTTTTCGGTATCGGCGTAGTCGGCGATTTCCGCCGCCGTAATCGGCGCGCCGTTGACCGTCACCAGCACCGGGTCTTTCAAATCCGGCTTGACCAGCGGCAGAATTCCGAGGAAGCGCTGCTGCCAGTCGAGTCCCGACTCACCGAGTTGCGCGCGCGCCGGATCCGCGCTTGCAACCGCAACCACAATCGCGACAATCACAATGGCAATCGGCCTGCGGCTAATGCGCATCAATTCAAAACCCCCAATCGAACCGCGTGATCGGCGCGCTATACGATGAACCCACGGCGTATACTCGGCTGCGCCCCGGCGTCAAGCGAAATGTCGCGCGGCCGCGGCGCGGGAGATTTGCGATGGCGCAACTGCGCACGGTGAGCATGATTTTCGCGATAATCGCGAGCATCGTCGCGATAGTCGCGGGCTTCATCCTGTTCTTCGTGATCGAGCCGCCGTTTCTCGCCTCGATTTTCCTGGCCTCCGCCTCAATCGCCATCGCCTGCTTCATCTTAACCGGCATAGCCGCGTACTTCGGCCGAATCCTAGCCTCTGAGTCCTCTGTCTCCTCTCCCTGTAAGGGAGAGGCTGGCGGCGAGGCGTCCAGGTGAGCGCCCATCTTTCGCGCGCAATTCCAAGATTCCGCCTTCGCTTCCCGTCGCTCACTTCTGCTTCTCACCGCAACCGCGCGGAACCATCGCCGGCCCATACGCCGTGACGCACGGCGGCCCCGGCGCAAAATAATGCGCAATCTCCGCTCTTATCACTCCGCATGAAAATCAAACTCGAAGACCGCGTGCCGTAATTCTCCAGATGCAGGCACAGCGCATTCGGCCTGCCACTTCGAGCATCAAGCTGCGTGTTATGATCCGCCAGCAACGCCCCCAGCGCCGCGCGCTGCCCAATCGGATCGCATTGAAAATCCGCCCGCCGCCCCAGCTCCGCGAACTTGCCGTACGACGCACTGATCTTCGGACACTCGAAATCGTCAACGTCGAGATTTGACAGCAGATGCAGCCCCGGCTTGAGCGCGACCACTTCGATCGACGCGCCGCGATTGTAGGCGACGAAAGCCTCGGTCCGCGAGACCATCAGCAGGTTGAACGGATTGTAGTCCGAGCCGCGCTCATGCGCCGCGAACTCCGCCGCTTCCGCCGCAGTCCGCCGCCGCAGCGCGTCGAGACATAGCAGCCCGCGCGATCGCGCCTTCGGATTACCGCCGTCCTCGGCGCGCCGATTCAGCAGCCCCGCCACCATCCCGTACTCGCTGATTCCAAGCCAGGTTCCGCCCGCCCTGAGATCCTTGCCGCCGACCACGTGCGGCTGCTCGAGCAGGACGGTAGGGTCGCCCGCAGGCCGCTCGAGAAATTCATCGCGATTTGCCGCAATCACGACCGGACAATCGCGCGTAGCCTGAAAGTAAATCGCCAGCGTGCACATCCCTACAAAACTGGCAGTCCACCGCTCCCCCGCGCAAGACCCGTAATTTTTCGCAGGTGTTCAGCAGCGCGAATCGGTCCGCAAAAATGCTACCGCTTGTAGCGATCCGGCATTTCGCCTAAGCATTGAACGAACAGGGGGTGGACCGTGAACTTAATCAAACATTCAATGGCAGCAATCGCGGTGATCACGCTTGCGCTGGCAGCGGCCGCGGGCGCCGCCGATGTGAAAAAAGCCGGGATCCTTGTGGCCGCCCCGATCACCGCAGTGCGGTACCGTTATCACCACGCCAGGGCTTTACGTCGTGAACGCATCGCTCACGAGCACTTCAAACACCGTCGATTGCATCGACATCGACACGCCGGCGGTCAGCCTGTCATTCGCCGACGGAGTCAGCATCAGCGGGCCGGGCGGGACGGCGGTCACGGCGGCAGGAATCAAAATTCCCAAAGGCTCGACTGGTGTCGAACTCAACTTCGGGCAAGCGACCATTCAAGGCTTCGGCGTCGGCATCGACGAAGAAGCCGATGCGGCATGGCTCAACGGCGGGAACACCGGCGGAAGTATCCTGGGCAATGCGGCGCAAGGAATACTCGTCAAAGGCGCCAACGGCGTGTTCATCTTCAGCGCCGCCTGCGAGAACAACGGCGGGGCGGGCCTCGAGTTGCTGCATGCGTCGGGCGTGATCGTACAGGGCGTTCCGCTGATGCAGACCAACAACGGCTACGGATTGTGGATCGATTCGTCGAGCGGGAATCAGTTTTTCAACCTCGAGTCGTTCGACAACAAACTGAGCGGAATCTATATAGGCGAGTCGGCCACCGATCGGCTGACCGCCAAGTCGAAGGCTCGCGACAATGACCCGAGCACCGACAACGTCTTTCTTGGATCAGCCGTGATTGAAAATGGCGGGGCCGGAATCGTGATCGATCTCGGCGATTCACACAATGTAGTTACGCTTTCTACCGGCGAAGGGAATACGGACCCCGACGCGGTCGACGAGAACAAGGATTGCGATCACAACGAGTGGACCGGCAACTCCTTCACAACCACCAGCGCAACCTGCATCCACTAAGCGCGCCTGATCCTGCCTCTCCCTGTCAGGGAGAGGCCGACGCTCGTCCCCGAGCGTCGGGTGAGGGTCCAAATTCCGGGATGCCTCTGCCTCCGATCTTTGTGTCATCCCGAGCGAAGCCGAGGGACCCCGGATCTTTCTCGACGCCAACCAGCTCACCCTCAACCACGGAGCAACCGCGGCGACTGAAATCCTCGCTCGCCAGAATATTTCCAGCACTATTCGCGTTTCGTTCTCCTGAACTAAAAAACGTTTCACGTGAAACATCTCTCCTGAAACGCCAGCGAATCATTGCCAAATCCAGCCTCACCGCACGAATTCGACTGCCATCCAACCCGTCCGCAATCCTCAACTAGACCACTTTGCTAAAATCGCTTGCGTGAACGCGGGCGATCGATTCGACGTGATCGTGATAGGCGCCGGTATCGTCGGCAGCTCGGTCACGATGGCGCTGGCCGAGCGCGGCCTCAAAACGCTCGCCGTCGATATCGATCTCAGCGGCCGCCTGAGCTCCAGCGAGAAGAACGCCGGCGGCGTGCGCGCGACATGGTGGCAGCGGGTCAATATCGCGCTATGCCGCGCGTCGATCGAGTACTACCAGCGCGTGCGCGACGAGGTCGGCTTTCGCCAGAAAGGCTATCTCTGGCTCTACGACGACGACACCTTCGCGCGCGCCGTCGATCACATCCCGCTCCAGCGCGAACTCGGCCATCCGATCGAGGCGCTGACGCCCGCCGAGGTCAGTCGCCGCGTCCCTGAAATCGACAAGCTCGACGGAATCGCCGGCGCGACCTTTTCGCCCGACGACGGCCTGATCAACCCGAACCTGCTCAAGGAGCACTATCGCGCCCGCGCGCTGAAACTCGGCGCGCAGTTTCTCGATCGCACCTACGTCGTCGCGATCGACGCCGGCGCCTCAAGCGCGCTCCTGCAATGCTGGCAGTCCGACGATCTCGCATACCGACGAAGGCCTCGTCCGCATGATGACCCAGGACGGCCCCGGCGAAGCCGAGACCGGCCGCGTCTTCGAGCTGAACGCCGACTCGATCGTCATCGCGGGTGGCGCATGGTCGCCAGCCGCGATGAAGCTACTCGGCCTGCGCAACTGGACCGAGCCGATTCGCCGCCAGGTCTGCATCGTCGATAATCGCGAGACCAACCTCGCCAACTACGGCATGATCGTCGACACCTCGGGCGTGTACTTCCACAACGAGGGCCCGCATATCCTCGCCGGCTACTCGCCGCCCGACGAACCGCCCGGCTACCATTTCAACTACGACGGCGAGCC
Organism: uncultured delta proteobacterium; assembly: GCA_963747845.1. Taxonomy (GTDB): domain Bacteria; phylum Desulfobacterota; class Binatia; order Binatales; family Binataceae; genus Binatus. The sequence goes on along the minus strand of CAVVGR010000007.1, from coordinate 378,125 downwards.
GTTCTTCCTGAACGAAATCTGGCCGCGGATGTTCGCGCGGATGTCCGCGATGGAACGCCTGCGCCACGTCACCGGATGGGCCGGGCTGTACGAAGTGAGCCCCGACCGCAGCGCGATTGTCGGCCGCGCCGATCCAGCGAAACGCGTTTACGAAGCGCATTCGTTCAGCGGCCGCGGCGTAATGCAATCCTACGGCGCCGGCCAGGCCCTCGCCGATCTGATAGCAGACGGCAAGTACAAGAACTTCGACGCGAGTGCGCTGTCCCGCGACCGCTTCGACAAAGGCGACCAAGTCTGGGAAGAACTCCACATCTGAGCGCGCCGAACCCAATCTCCATCTGGTTCCTCTTCCTGTGCGGGAAGGGTTTCTTAAGTCAGGTCCCCTTTCCACCAGAGGAAGAGGTTAGCGGATTGGGTTCCTGGCATCACCAAGGAAGCGGCGGGCACGGCGGCCCGCCCCACTGATGCAATAAATTCCTGGGACATGGTCCAAGTGTTCTGATTCCAGTGGGGCGGGCCGCCCGCCGGGTTGCGAACTCCAGTGGGGCGGGCCGCCGTGCCCGCCGCCCGCCCGGTTAGGTTCCTCGCCTCGTCTGCGACACCGCAACCGCATCGCCGCTGACTGACTGGCCCGCGCATACCAGTCCATCATGGGTTTCCTCACCTTAACTCGCCGTGATATTTAAACTAATCCGCGCGGGGCTTGCCCCTTCGGCTTCCGCTATCGAGGAGGATTGATGTTTTCATCGATCGAAGACGTAATCGAGCGATTCGCCAAGAACAATTATATTGCCAGCCGTCGAATCGCGACCGTCATCTACCTGGCAAGTGAAATGCGCAAGCCCATCCTGGTCGAAGGGCCCGCCGGCGTCGGCAAGACCGACCTGGCCAAGGTCCTCGCCGCCTCGCTCGGCTTCGACATGATTCGCCTCCAGTGTTACGAGGGCCTCGACGAGGGCAAGGCGCTCTACGAATGGGAGTACGCCAAGCAGCTCCTCTATACGCAAATCCTCAAAGACAAAATCAGCGAAGTGCTGGTCGGCGCCAAGGGTCTGACCGAGGCCGTCGATCGAATCGCCGCGCAGGACGAAGTATTTTTCTCCGAGCGCTTCGTGCTGCCGCGCCCGCTGCTCAAGGCGATTTCCAGCGAGCAGCCGTCGGTCCTGCTGATCGACGAGATCGACAAGGCCGACGCCGAGTTCGAAGCGTTCCTGCTCGAGCTGCTGTCCGACTTCCAGGTGACGGTGCCCGAGCTCGGCACGCTCAAGGCCAAGCACATCCCGCTGGTCGTGCTGACCTCGAACAACGCGCGCGAAATGTCCGACGCGCTCAAGCGTCGATGCCTGCATCTGTACATCGATTTTCCCGATCGCGCGCAGGAACTTGCGATCGTCAAGCTCAAGGTGCCCGAGGCCGCCGGCAAGCTGGCCGAGGAAGTCGTGACCGTCGTGCAATCGCTGCGCAAGCTCGATCTGAAGAAGACGCCGGGCATCAGCGAGACGCTCGACTGGGTCAAGGCGCTGACTCTGCTCAACGTCAACAGCCTCGACCAGGAACTGGTCACCGAAACGCTCGACACGATCGTCAAGTACGAGGGCGACGTGCGCAAAGCGCAGGAAGAGCTCAAGGACTACGTGCGCCGCGTGCGCGCGCGCCGTGGCACCGAAGCCGGCAGCGACAAGGATCTCCTCAACTGACGATACGGCGAATAGCAGGGTAGGGCACCGCACACCATGCAAGAAAAGCTGGTCGAATTTGCGAATCTGCTGCGCGAGAACGGCGTGCGCGTCTCGCTGGCCGAGACGCTCGACGCGTTTAGCGCCTCCGAAGTCACCGGGCTTGGCGAACGCGATGCGTTCCGCGCCGCGCTGCGGGCCACGATGGTCAAGCGGGCGAGCGAGTTGCCCGTGTTCGAGGAGCTGTTCGACATCTACTTCTCCGGCCTCGGCGAGATTATCAAGCAGGCGAGCCAGGCGGTGCAGGATGCGCTCTCGATGTCCGATCAGGAGTTCCAGAAATTCCTCGATCAGGTCGAGAAGATGCTCCAGAAAGAGGGCAAGAATCTTTCCGAGCTCGCCAAGCAACTGCTGCAGAACAACTCGGGCGAGATGGAGCGGAAAATCCGCGAGGCCTCGCGCGCCGTCAAGCTGCAAGGGTATCGAGCGCACTATCGAGGAGAACTATTTCGCGCGCGCGCTCGCGCGCCAGCTCGGGCTCGACAAGATCGAAGCCGAGATCAAGGAGCTGCGCGAGCAGCTCGAGAAGATGGATATCGGCTCCGAGCTCAAAGCCAAAATGGAAGAGTACCTCGAGCGCCGGCTCAAGGCGCTCGACGATATCATCCGCCGCTACGTCCGGATGGAGCGCGAGAAGCGCGATATCAAGCAGAAGGAAGATCAGCGCCTCAACCAGATTGGCGAGAAGAGCTTCTACTACCTGACCGAAGACGAGCTCAAGAAGATGAACGAGGCGGTGACGCGCCTCGCGCAGCGCCTCAAGAACGTCATCACGGTGCGGCGCAAGCGCTCGAAGAAGGGCCGCTTCGATATCAAGCGCACGCTGCGCCAGAACCTCGAATACGGCGGCGTGCCGTTCAAGCTGCGCTTCGAGAAGCGCAAGAAGGAGCGGCCGCAGGTCGTGATCCTGTGCGACGTTTCGGATTCGGTGCGCAACGCGTCGCGCTTCATGCTGCAGTTCGTCTACTCGCTGCAGGACCTCTACTCGCGCGTGCGCAGCTTCATCTTCGTCGCCGATATCGGCGAGGTGACCGAATGCTTCCGCAACAATGACGCGAAGGAAGCGCTCGACGTCGCGCTCAAGGGCGATATCATCAACGTGTACGCCCACTCGAACTTCGGTTACGCGTTCCGCAACTTCGTCACCGATCATATTGGCTCGGTGAACAAGCGCACCACCGTCATCGTGCTCGGCGACGCGCGCAACAATTACAATCTGCCGCACGATTGGTGCTTGCGTGAAATCCGCCAGCGCGCCAAAAAAGTGATCTGGCTAAATCCTGAGAGCCGCAATACCTGGGGCTTCGGCGACAGCGAGATGGATCGCTACGCCCCGCACTGCGATCTGGTGGAAGAGTGCCGCAATCTCAACCAGCTTTACCGCGTCGTCGATCGTTTGGTCGCAGGCTGACAGACCCGTTCTCCGCGGCTGCGCAGCTTGTTCGGTTGACCACGCGTCGTCTTTGGGCCAAGATATTTTCTCGGGGCGATGCGCAAGGTTTCATCGAGAAACCGCGCGCGCTTGATGAGAAAAGGTTGAAGAGCCTTTCTATGACCGGTCACAGGGAAGACTTCATTTTGATGATTGTAGGCGGGATCACGCTCGACCCCTCGACCAAAATGCCTATCGTCGTCCTGAAAGATCCCGACAACAAGCTCAACCTGCACATCTGGATCGGTCCGCTCGAGGCCACCGCGATGGCGACCGAGCTCGAAGGCATCAAACCGCAGCGCCCGATGACGCATGACCTGCTGCGCAATCTGATGACCGAGTTTGGCGCGACGGTCGAGTCGGCCGAGATAACCGAGCTGCGCGAGAACACGTACTTCGCGCGAATCCAGGTAAAGACGCGCGACGGCAAGGCGCTCGAAATCGATTCGCGCCCGAGCGACGCTATCGCGCTTGCGCTACGCACCAAGTCGCCCATCTACGTCGCCAAGAAAGTGCTCGAGGCGAGCAGCGAGCTCCACGAATCCCAGGGCGAGCAGCAGACTTCGGATCAGAACCTCGCCGGAGTGTCGCGCGACAAGTGGTCCGAGATCCTCGAGCGGATGTCGCCCGAAGATTTCAAATACAAGATGTAGGGCGCGAGCGCGCCGTCTCCGCTGATCCTCTGCCGGGCGGCGCCCGCGGGAGCATTCGATGCCGCCGACTACCCATCGCCGAAAAATAACGCAAAAGGAACTCAAGGCGCCCGACGAGTTCACGACGCTGGTCGAGAACGCGCGCGACTTCCTGGTCGATAATCTCACGCAGGTGATTATCTCGACTGCGGTGGTGCTGGTCGTCGGGGTAGTTGTAATCGGCGTGTACTACTACGAACGCCATCGCGACAATCTTGCCTCGACGCAATTCTACGATGCGATCACCGCGCTCAACGCCGGCCAGAACAAGCAGGCCGAGACGCAATTCAAGCAACTCGCCGAGGATGAACCGGGACGCAGGCTAGGGCGCCTCGCGGCTTCTACCTTGCGAGCGCATATCTCGCCGACGGCGACTTATCCGACGCGCGCGATTCGCTGATCGCGTTCCTGGCCGAAGAGCGCGATCCGACGTTTCGCAGCCTCGCGCTGACCAACCTCGCGGTGACTTACGAGCGAATGGAAGACTGGAAGAAAGCGGCCGGCGCCTATCAGCAGGCGGCCGCGGACCCCGGGCCCGAGCAGTCGAACGCCGAGCTGGGCGTGGCGCGGACGCTGGCGAAGGCGGGGGACAAGCAGGGCGCGATCGACGCCTATCGCGGCTTCCTGGCGGCGCATCCGTTCGCGCAGCAGCGTCAGGACGTAATGGAATCGCTGGCGCTGCTCGGCGCGCCTGCCGAGATTCCGCCGCCGTCAGCCGCAGCAGGCGGCCCGCAGCCGGTCGTCATTCATTAGACTGAATCAGGATTTGGCGGGCGCCTTGAAGCCGTACTCGCGCACCGTGTTGCAGACCTGGATTTTGTATTCGGAGTAGTACTTGCTGCGTCCGAGTTCCTGCGCGATGAGATGATCCGGATGCTCGCGCCACGCCGCGAGCGCCTGCTCGGTTTCAAACTCGATGAGGATTAGCTGCTCGCCGTCGTCCGCCGCATAACCTTTGATCGACGTGAAGCCGGGCATCTTCTGCGCGATCGCGAGCAACCTCGACACTTCGGCGCCGTATTCCTTGTCGACGCCGGGCTGCATGCGGTGCTTGAAGATGGTCACGACCATCGCGAGCCCTCCATTCGTGCTGGCGCCGTTCTAGTCAGCGGCCGCGGCCTGCGGCGGCTTCTTTGCAAGCTCCGAGTCGATCACGAACTCCATGACCTTGCCGTCGGGCAGGCCGACCATCGGGATGCCGTTGATGAAGAAGGTCGGCGTCGACGACACATGCAGCGAGTTGCCGTCGAGCTGATCCTGCTTGATGCGCGCTTCGGTCTGCGCGCTCTCCATGCAGGCGTTCAGTGAAGGCACGTCGAGTTTCTGCTCCTTCGCCAGCTTGTCGACGTGATCCTGGATATTCTTCACGTCGATCGATCCCTGGTTGCTGTAGAGGTAGCGCGCGAAGTCCCAGAACGCGGCCGGGTTTTGCTCGCGCGCGCATTCGGCCGCCTCGGCGGCTTTGACCGCCCACGGATGCACGTTGAGCGGGTAATTTTTGAAAATCACCTTCACGTTATTCTTGTACTTCGTGCTGACCAGCGCCTCGAGCACGCTGAACGCGTGGGCGCAGTAGGGGCATTCGAAGTCGGCGAACTCGACAATCGTCACGGGCGCATCAGCCGGCCCCTGCGTGGCCCGGTCATCCAGCGTCGCGACGCCCATATTGACCCGGCCCCAGGGCTCGGTGCTGAGGTCGATATACTGGCCGATCACAACCTTGGTCTCGTCCTTGTTGAAAAACACGTTCGTCGAGACGCTCTGTCCCTGTTCGTTGCTCACGGTGATTTGCCGCGCGTACAGCCCCTCGATCGGCGATTTGACCGCGGGACCGAGCTTGATCAAGTCCGGGCTCGGAATCTTAAAGTGCTTCTGGAGAAAAGATTTCAACGCCGCATCGCGCGCGGGATCGGTAGCGATCGGAGCAAGAGGACCGCCGATAGGGGACTGGGCAAGCGCCGCGCCAGCCGCACCAAACAGCATAGCGGTGGCGACGAACATCCATACAGCCAGTATTTTTTTCCAGTAGTTCAACTTCGCATAAGAAGTATTATGTAAACTACGATGGGTGGGTGAAAATCGAAAAAGGCCTGAAATCATTAACGCTCCCATGCTCCCGTTCCGAGTTTTGGTCCGGCTAGATTACGCGATGCCCTTCGGCAGCGAAAAAGCAATCCGCACAGTTTTAGCTAATCGCGGGTGTTCCGTATAGCGGCTGATTCTTTGCCGGCGGGCGCGGGTTTGTGGCCTAGCGCGCTCAGGGCGCGGCGCGCGACGAAATTGCGCGGCTCGAGCTTGAGCGCCTCTTCGTAATACGCGACCGCATTCGGGCCTCGATCGAGTTCCGCGGCGCATCGGCCCAGCGCGAGCAGCAGCTCGAGGCCTTCGGCGCCAAACTCGCGTGCACGTTTGAGCGCGGTGAATGCCTCCGCGAAGTTTTCCTGTTCAACAACCGCCATGGCAAGCCCCAAAGTCGCCTCCGGGTTGAGCGGATCGAGGTCCAGCGCGTCGCGATACATCGCGAGTGCCGCGCGCTTCGCTCCTTTCTTATAAAGATCGCGGGCTCCCGCGGCCATCCGCGCGCCCTCTTCGGTCCATCGCCGCACTTCGACTTCCACCGTGATCTCGCCGTGCGAGACTTCGGCCTTGACCAGCTTCAGCTTGTCGCCCAGGTATTCGCGCAGGCGCGCGAGCAACGCATCGCCGCCGGTTTCCGGCGATTCGAGGAATGCGAGCCCGACCGCGTCGCCGACGTGATCGATTCGCCGGATGACCAGCGATCGATTCGCGCGCGCCCGCCGCGGCGGCGGCTGCTGGTCAGACGCGCTCATTGGGGTCGAAGAGTTTTTTGTATTCGTCAAGCGCGAAGCGGTCGGTCATGCCCGCGATATAGTCGGCGACCGCGCGCGAAATCGGATCGCCGTAGCGCTCCGCGCGCGCGACCACGTGCTCGGGCATCTGGCGCGGCTCGGTCATGTAGGTTTCGAACAGGCTCGCGAGCACCCTGCCCGCTTTCTCGGTCATGCGGCTGACGCGGTAATGCCGATACAGCCGATCGCGCATCACCTGCTTGATTTCGGCGACCTTGGCGCCCACCTCGGGACCGAAGCACGCCAGCGCCCTGCCCGCCATGCGCACGTCGCCGACGCTGCGAATTTTGTTGCGCTCGAGTTCGCCGGCGAGGCTGTGCATCAGGTCGGTCGACATCGCGTCGATCATCCGGATGACGGTCTGGTACCGAATGACGCGCAGCTCGGCCGTCGGATAGGCCTCGCGCGCCGCCGCTGCCGACTCCCTGAACAGCGCGGACTGGTGGAGTTCCTCGACCGTCAGCATCTGCGACTTCAGCCCGTCGTCGACGTCGTGCGCGAGGTACGCGATCTCGTCGGCCAGGTCGACGATCTGCGCCTCGAGGCACGGATAAGTGCTCGGGTCGAATTCCTGCGCCGCCGGCCGGGTTTGAAAATGCGAATGCTTGACGATTCCCTCGCGCACCTCGAAGCTCAAGTTGAGCCCGCGGAAATTCGGGTAACGAATCTCGATCCAGTCCACCGTGCGCAGGCTCTGCGCGTTGTGATCGAAGCCGCCATACGGCGCCATCAGCTCGTTGAGGCTTTTCTCGCCGGCGTGACCGAAGGGAGTATGCCCGAGGTCGTGCGCGAGTGCGACCGCCTCCGCCAGCTCCTCGTTGAGACCGAGCGCCCGCGCGATGGTGCGCGCGATTTGCGCGGCTTCGAGCGTATGCGTCAGGCGGGTGCGGTAGTAATCGCCTTCATGATTTACGAAGACCTGGGTTTTGTATTCGAGGCGGCGAAACGCGGCGGAATGAACGATGCGATCGCGATCGCGCGCAAAGACCGTGCGAATCTTGTGCTCGGGTTCGGGAAAGCGGCGCCCGCGACTGGCCCGCGACGCCATCGCATACGGCGCCAGCGTGCGCGCCTCTATTTCCTCGAGCTCCTGCCTGGTCCGCAGCATTGCGTTCAACAGTGCAGATGCTACCACGCCGCCGACAGCTCTCGAAGCACCCGCCTCGACATCGGTCAACACGTGCCTGATACCGCGACGCGGCTTGTTATAACCTGAATGGTCGATCGACATGTTGCGCGTCCAGCCATACCCAGCGATCCGCCGTATCGCGCTCGTCCTTGCGATGAGCGCGCTCTTCGCCGCGTGCGCGACGTCGCAGCCGGCCCAGCTTCCTCCGCCACCACCGCCGCAGCCCATCGCCGTTCCACAAGCCACGCCGACGCCGCAGGTAGTCGGCACGGCATCATGGTACGGTCCGGGATTTCACGGCCACCATGACGCGTCGGGCGGAATTTACAACCAGAACGAACTCACTGCCGCTTCCATCGCGTTCCCACTGGGCAGCCGCGTGATGGTCACGAATCTTAACAACGGCCGTTCCGTCGAAGTCACGATTACCGACCGCGGTCCGTTCAAGAAGGGCCGCAAGATCGATCTTTCGCATCGCGCGGCGCAGATGCTCGGAATGATCGGCGAAGGCACTGCGCGCGTCCGCATCGCGCTCATCAGCAAGCCGTCCGGCACGCGCGACGTCGGCGCGCCGCTGCGCTACTGGGTGCAGGTCGGTTCGTTTTCCGAGGAGCAGAACGCCGAGCAGGTGCAGAGCCGGCTCGCTTCGTCGTACTCCGACATCCACGTCGTAAGCGTGCTTGATGCTGACCAACACCGCTATTACCGTGTACGCATGGGCGCGTTCGCCACGCGCTCCGCAGCCGAGGCGCGCGCGTCCGACGCCGCGCGATTTGGACTTCCAGTAGTGATCGTCACCGAATGACCCGACCGGCTACCTACTTCGCGCGACGGCTCTGGTGGCCTGTATGCGCGATCGCGGCCCTGTTACTGCTGCGCGGATGCACCTACTCGCTGATCAACGGCGGGCGCGTCAATTCGCAGCAAGTCGCAAAAGTCGAGGCCGGCATCCAGGATTTTCGCCAGCTTCGCTTCAAGCATCCGGTGCCGCTCGTCGTCAAAACTCAGGACGAAGCCGAGGCGATGATGGAGGCCGACCTGATGCGCGACAACAACGACAGCCAGCTCCAGGCCGACGCGGTGGCCGGCGCACTCACCGGTCTCTATCCGCCCGGAATGGATCTCAAGGCGCAGTCGCTCAAGCTGCTGAAGAGCCAGGTGGCGGGCTTTTACGATCCGTACGACAAGGAGATGGTGCTGGTCGAAGGCGGCGATAACCTGGGCTTCTGGAACGGCGCGACCGAGTTCATGATTCAGCGCGACATCGTCGGCGAGATGCTGCTGGCGCACGAGCTGACGCATGCGCTGCAGGATCAGAATTTCGATCTCGAAGCGAGCCTCGACAAGGTCAAGGACGACGACGATCGCGGGCTCGCGCTGAAGGCGGTGGCGGAAGGCGACGCGACCATCGCCGGTTTCGCCTACGCCGTCGGCCGCATGGACAACGGCGTCGCGGACTCGTTGACCAACAACCTCAAGAACCTCCCGCAGGCTCTCAAAGCCGAAGCGCCGGACACGCCTGAGGGCCTGAGCGTGCCGATGCTGTTCCAGTATTCTGACGGTGTGCGCTTCGTCGCCGAGGCTTATCGCCGCGGCGGATGGTCGGCGGTCGACGCGCTCTATCGCAATCCGCCGCAATCGACCCACCAGGTTTTGCATCCCGAGCTTTACTTCGACACGCCGACGGTCACGCCGCGCATCCAGGTCGCCGGCTACGATCAGATCATGAGCGGCTGGAAAGTCGCCGACACCGACACGTTCGGCGAGCTGCTCCTGCGCGTGATCCTCGAGCGCAACCTCGGCAAGCAGTCCAACGAACTCGGACTCGCTGCGCGATGGACCGGCGATCGCATGATCATCCTGCAGGAGAGCCGCGGCGTGAATGTGATCTGGATGCTCACGTTCATCGATACGCAGAGCGCCGCGCACTTCACCGTCGTTTATCAGACCCTGCTCGATCGGCTGCTCGGCGACTCGACGCCGCATCGCATCGACACGCGCGCCAACGCGGTGCTGGTCGTCATCGGAGAAGGCGCGGATTATTTCGATACGCTCGCGCCCTCGATTTGGAACGCGAGCACGATCCAATCCGGCAAAGTCACGGTGCGCTTCCCGCCGCCCGCCGCTTCCGATGACTGATAGCTAGCCGACGTCGCCGAGACTGAAGCCGAGCGCCAGCATTTTTCTCACTGCAGCGCGCGCGCCTTCCGACTCGCGGCTCGCAAGCGTCGGATCGCGCGCAAGCCAATCGTCGGCAAGCTTGCGCGCGCGCTCGATTGTGCGATGGTCCCGCACCAGGTGCACGAAGCGCAGCGGCAGCGCGCCCGTCTGTCGCGCGCCGAGCAAGTCGCCCGGTCCGCGCATGCGCAAGTCGGCTTCCGCGACCTCGGCGCCAACGATGCATTCGCGCATGACCGCCAGCCGTTCCAGCGCGGCTTCGTCCGCGTCGCTCGACGCCACCAGGCAACATCGCGAAGGCTTGTCGCCGCGCCCTACCCTGCCGCGCAGCTGATGCAACTGCGCGAGGCCGTAGCGCTCGGCCGCGATGATCACGATGATCGTCGCCTCCGGCACGTCGATTCCCACTTCAACCACCGTCGTGCAGACCAGCAGGTCGATGGCGCCGTCGCGAAATTCGCGCATCGCGCGATCCTTTTCCGCCGCGCCCATCCTGCCATGCATCGTGCCGATTCTCGCACCGTGCAGCGCGCCCTTCTTCAGCCGCGCCGCCGTCGCCGACACCGACTTGGCCTCGTCCTCGTCGCCGTCGATAAACGGCACGACATAATATGCGCGCCCGCCGCCTTCGATCTCGGCGCGCAAATTGTCATGCACGCTGCGCAATTTCGGCTTCGCGTGTGAATCTCGGTCGCGATCGGCGTGCGTCCCGCCGGCAGCTCGTCGAGAAACGAGACGTCGAGATTCGCGAACAGGCTCATCGCCAGGCTGCGCGGAATCGGCGTCGCCGTCATCATCAGCAGGTTCGCCTTGGGCCCGAGCACTTTCATTTTCGCGCGATCGAAGACGCCGAACCGATGCTGCTCGTCGATCACGCCGAGCGCGAGGTCGCGGATTCGCACGCGTTCCTGTATCAGCGCATGCGTACCGAACACTGCCTGGATTTCGCCGCTCGCCAGCCCGCGCAGAATCTGAGTGCGCGCCGCGCCCGTCACGCTCCCGGTCAACAGCGCGCTCTTGAGCTTGAGGCTTCCGCACAAACGCGCGAATCCCCGGTAATGCTGCTCGGCGAGCAGTTCCGTCGGCGCCATCATCGCAGCCTGATGGCCGCATTCTATAGCGCGAATCATCGCCCAGAACGCAACCAGCGTCTTGCCGCTGCCGACATCGCCCATCAGCATCCGGTTCATCTGGTTTGGACGCGCGAGATCGGCGCCGATCTCCTCGATCGCGCGCGCTTGCGATCCCGTCAACGCAAACGGCAGCCCGTCTATCATCCTGGCGCTCAGGCTTCGGGAGCCATCGAGCGCGACTCCGACGCGGCGCGCGCTGCGCATGCGTTCAATCGAAAGCGCAAACTCGAAAGCAAACAGCTCATCGAATGCGAGCGCGCGATGACCGGGCGATTCGCCGTGCGCCAACGCGTCGAAGGCGGCATCCGGCGGGCGGATCGTGAAGGTAGCGCAGCGCGTCGCGAACCGACGGCACCTCAGCGCGAATTTCGTCGGGGATCGCCCCGCGAATCGAGTCGCCGACTTGACGCAGCGCGCGCTCCACCAGGCTCGCGAACAATCGCTGCCCCACTATCGACGGGAGACGGTAAACCGGCCGAATCCCTTTCGGCTCGCCCTGCGAGAGGGGATGCAGCTCCGGCTGCACGATCTCGATTCCGCCGTCAGCTCCCGCCGCGACTCGGCCGCGCACCAGCACGCGCTCGCCGCCCGGCAAATAGCCGCGCATGTAAGCCGGCAGGTTGAACCACACGACGCGAATCTTTCTGCCCTGCACGTCGAGCCATCCCGACGCCAGCCGCCGCCATCGCGAACCGCGCATCGGCCGCTCGGTTATCTTGCCAAGGTCGCCTTCGACGACGACCATCTTGCCAACGCGCAGCTCGTCGGTAGGCGTTCTCTCCCGCCAGTCCTGGTAACGCACCGGAAGATGAAAAATCAGATCGGCCGCGGTAACGATGCCGCGGGCTTCCAGAGCCGCAGCCCGCTTAGGCCCGATCCCGGCCATCGCGGCAACTGAGTCGATCCCGAGGCCATTTTCTGGTCCTCTCGCCCGTTATTTTACGCGGAGAGGTTAGGTGAGGGTTCCGGGCGCATCGCCAGCGCCGCTATCCCCGGTGATAGTCCTGCAGCGCATGGACTTCGAAGGATCTCATGCTTCAGCGCAAAAATTCCTTCGACCGCGGCCTTCGCTCCCGCCATCGTCGTGAAATACGGCAGCCGAAGTTCGAGCGCGGTGCGCCGAATCGAGAACGAGTCCTTGGTGCCGCCGGCGTCAGGCGTGTTTACGACCATCGCGACCCGCCCCGCTTTCATCGCGTCGACGATATGCGGGCTGCCCTCGAGCACCTTGTTCACGTCCTCGCACTCGAGACCGAGGCTCGCGAATGTGATTGGCGGTTCCGCGCGTCGCGATCAAATTGAATCCCATCGTAACCAGACCGCGCACTATCGGCTCGAGGTATTGCTTGTCCTCGTCGCGCACGCTGATAAACACCAGCCCCGCATCCGGCAGATTCGACGACGCCGCCAGCTCCGCCTTGGCAAACGCCATCGCGAATGTCTTGTCGATTCCCATCACCTCGCCGGTCGATTTCATCTCGGGCCCAAGAATCGTGTCGACGCCCGGAAATCGCCCGAACGGAAACACCGACTCCTTGACCGCGACATGCGCCGGCACGCGCTCGGTGGTGAAGCCGAGTTCGCCGAGCTTCTTCCCCGCCATCACCAGTGCCGCGTACTTTGCCAGCGGCACGCCAATCGCCTTGCTGACGAACGGAATTGTGCGCGACGCGCGCGGATTAACTTCCAGGATAAAAACCTCGCCCTTGTAAATCGCGTACTGAATATTGATCAGCCCGACCACGCCGAGCTCGCGCGCCAGCATTTTGGTCTGTCTGATCAATTCCTGCTGCAGCGATGCGCTCAGTGTCGTCGGCGGCAGCGCACACGCACTATCGCCCGAATGGATTCCCGCGTGCTCGACGTGCTCCATTATTCCGCCGATGACCACGGTCTCGCCGTCGGAGATAGCGTCGACGTCGACTTCGATCGCGCCCTGCAGGTAGCGATCGATCAGGAGCGGATGGCGCTCGGAGGCTTGCAGAGCCTGCGTGACGTATCGGCGCAGCTCCTCTTCGTTCGGAATCACCTCCATCGCGCGTCCGCCCAGGACGTACGACGGCCGAATCAGCACCGGGTACCCGACCTTTGCCGCACCCGCGATCGCGTCGTCGAGCCCGCGCGCCAGCACGCCTTCCGGCTGCCGCAATCCTAGCCGCGTAACCATCGCGTTGAATCGTTCGCGATCTTCGGCGCGATCGATCGCGTCGGGCGTCGTCCCCAGAATCGGCACGCCCGCGCGCGCCAGCGGCACCGCCAGCTTGAGCGGCGTCTGCCCGCCGAACTGCACGATTACGCCAACCGGCCGTTCGCGTTCCGCAATCGCCATCACGTCCTCGAAGGTCAACGGCTCGAAGTACAGGCGATCCGAGATGTCGTAGTCGGTCGACACCGTCTCGGGATTGCAGTTCACCATGATCGTCTCGAAGCCGGCATCCTTGAGCGCCATGCTCGCGTGCACGCAGCAGTAGTCGAACTCGATCCCCTGCCCAATCCGGTTCGGTCCGCCGCCGAGAATGATCACTTTCTTGCGTGCGGTCGGCGGCGCCTCATCCTCGCCTTCGTAGGTCGAGTAGAGGTAGGGCGTGAACGCCTCGAATTCCGCGCCGCAGGTATCCACCGATTTGAAAACCGGCGTCACTCCCGCGTCACGCCGAGCCCGGGCAACGGCAGCTTCCTCGATCCCGCGCAGGTCTGCGATTCGCCGATCCGAAAATCCCATCGGCTTGAACTCACGGAAGTACGCTGTGCAGAGCGGCTCCTTCGCGACGCGTTTTTCTTCCGCCACCAGTTCCGCCACCGCGTCGATAAACCACGGATCGATCTTGCTCAAGTCGTAAACTTCCGCGCGCGTGAGCCCAAGCCGCAGCGCGTCTGCGAGATGGTACAAGTCGATGGCTGCTGGCCATCTTAACCTGCGCGCGAATCTGCGCCGTCTGAGCGCTCGACGGCTCTGAGAGCCCGCTTTCAAATCCATGCGATCCGATCTCCAGCGAGCGCAGCGCCTTCTGCAGCGACTCCTTGAAGGTTCGCCCTATCGCCATCGCTTCGCCGACCGACTTCATCTGGGGTCCCAGCTCGTCAACCGCGCCGCGAAACTTCTCGAACGTGAAGCGCGGAATTTTGGTCACCACGTAGTCGATAGTCGGCTCGAAGCACGACGGCGTCATGCGCGTGATGTCGTTGGGAATCTCGTCGAGCCGATAGCCGACCGCCAGGCGCGCCGCGATCTTGGCTATCGGAAAGCCGGTCGCCTTCGACGCCAGCGCCGAGCTGCGCGACACGCGCGGGTTCATCTCGATCACCACCATCCGCCCGGTACTCGGCTCGATCGCAAACTGGATATTCGATCCGCCGGTGTCGACGCCGATTTCGCGGATGATCCGAATCGCGGCGTCGCGCATGAGCTGGTATTCCTTGTCAGTCAGCGTCTGCGCGGGGGCTACGGTAATCGAATCGCCGGTATGCACGCCCATCGGATCGAGATTCTCGATCGAGCAGATGATCACGACGTTGTCCGCCGTGTCGCGCATCACCTCGAGCTCGAATTCCTTCCAGCCCTCGACCGATTGCTCGATCAACACTTCGTGATTCGGCGATTGTTCGAGGCCGTACGCCACCTTGGCGCGATAGTCGCCGAGTTCGCGTGCGATCGAACCGCCTGTCCCGCCGAGCGTTCGCGACGGCCGGATGATCACGGGCAGCCCAAGCTCGCCGAGCACGCGCTCCGCGTCGGCCTCTGAATGCGCAATCGAGGAGCGCGGCACCTCGAGCCCGATTTTCAGCATCGCATGCTTGAACAGGTCGCGATCTTCGGCCTTTTTGATCGCATCGAGCTTCGCGCCGATCAGTTCGCAGTTGTATCGATCGAGGACGCCCGCCTCCGCCAGCTCGATCGCCAGGTTGAGCGCGGTCTGCCCGCCAACTGTCGGCAGTAGCGCGTTGGGTCGCTCGCGCTCGATGATCTTGGTCAGGACCGCCACCGTCATCGGCTCTATATATGTGCGATCTGCCAGCTCCGGATCGGTCATGATCGTCGCCGGATTCGAATTGACGAGAATCAGCCGCAGCCCTTCCTCGCGCAGCGCTTTGACCGCCTGCGTGCCCGAATAATCGAACTCGCACGCCTGCCCGATGACGATAGGCCCCGAGCCAATCAGCAGAACCGATTTCAGATCTTTACGAAGCGGCAAATTGGAAATCCCAACCCATAGGAGTTTTCATTGCGCCGACGTCTCGGCAGCGATAATTCGCTCGAGCGCCTCCGCGCCGTAGCGCGGGAACGTCTCGACCAGTTTTTTGAAGCGCGCGAACAGGTAGCTCGAATCATGCGGCCCTGGCGAGGCTTCGGGATGATACTGCACGGAAAAAAACGGCACGCCGGTTCCCTGCAAGCCTTCGACCGTGTTGTCGTTCAGATTCAGATGCGAAAGTATCGCGCGACCCTTTCAACGAGTCGTCGTTGACTGCGAAGCCGTGGTTCTGCGACGTGATCTCGACGCGCCGTGTGCGCAGATCCATCACCGGGTGGTTGGCGCCATGATGGCCGAAGTCGAGCTTGTAGGTCTTGCCGCCGAGCGCCAGCCCGAGCAGTTGGTGCCCCAAGGCAGATGCCGAATACCGGCTTCTTGCCCAAAATGCCTGCGATGGCTCTGTAAGCGTACGGCAGCGCGGCAGGATCGCCGGGTCCGTTCGATAGAAAAACCCCGTCCGGGTTGTGCGCGAGTATCTGCTCCGCGGTGGAGGTCGCCGGAATCACCTTGACGCGAAAACCGGTCGCCACCAGCCGGCGCAGAATGTTCAGTTTGATTCCATAGTCGACCGCGATAATCATGGGCGCGTCGCGCGTCGCTTCATGGCTGGCGCGAACGTGACCGCTGCCCAACTTCCAATCGCCGAAGTCCCAATCGTATGGCTCGGCGGAGGTAACCTCCTGCACAAGATCGCGGCCGATTAGTCCGGGCGACGCCTTGGCCTTGCGCACCAACGAATCCGGATCGAGATCGACGCTCGATATCACCGCTTCCTGCGCGCCGCGTGTGCGCAGATGGCGGACGAGAGCGCGCGTGTCGATTCCCTCGATACCCACGACGCCCGCGTCTTCAAGGTACTTGCCCAGCGGCATCTCCGAGCGCCAGTTCGACGGCCGCTCCCAATATTCCTTGACGATGAAACCCTCGACGTACACGCGCCGCGACTCCGCGTCCTCGGCGTTGATCCCGACGTTGCCGATTTCCGGATATGTCATGCAGACGAGTTGGCCCTTGTACGACGGGTCGGTCAGCACTTCCTGGTAGCCGGTCATCGCGGTGTTGAACACCGCTTCGCCGACGGCCTCGCCGATCGCGCCGAATGCGCGGCCGCGGAAAATTCGCCCGTCGGCCAGCGCGAGTATCGCTTCGCGTCCCTTGCTCATCGATCCGCTACGCTTTCCTCCCGTCGTAAACGATTTCGCCGGCGACGATAGTCAGGACAGCCCTACCCTTCAGCCGCATCCCCGCGAACGGAGTGTTACGGCTCTTTGACAGGAATTTTTCGGGCGTCACGGTCCATTCGAGATTGGGATCGATCACCGTGATGTCGGCGGCCGCGCCCTCCGCCAGCGTCCCCGCTTCCAGCCGCAGCAACGCCGCAGGATTTTGCGACATCATCTCAACCAATCGCGCAGGTTGAAGCAACGATCGATGCACCAGGTCGAGCGCGAGACCAAGCGACGTCTCGAGACCGACGACACCATTCGCCGCCTGCGCAAATGTTTCCGCCGCGTCGCGCTCGAGATGCGCAGCCTCCTGCCCCGGCCCGAAATACGCGCCGAGCTGATCCATTCGCTTCGACTTCGGATCGTGCGGCGCGTGATCGGTAGCGATCATGTCGATCGTCCCGTCGCGAATCGCCGCCCGGAGCGCCTCGACATCTTCGCGATTGCGCAGCGGAGGATTCATCTTGGCGTTCGGGACCCCAGGTCAGCGCGGCGCCGTCGTCCAGCGTGAAATGATGCGGCGTAACCTCGCATGTCACTTGCGCGCCATGCCGTCGCGCGGCCCGAATTAATTCGAGCGACTCGGCGGTAGAGACGTGCGCGACATGCACCGGCGCGCCTGAACCGATCGCAAGCGCGAGATCCCGGCGCACGCGTTGCGACTCCGCGGAATCCGGATATCCGCTGACGCCAAGGCGCTTTGACACCGCGCCGGCGTTCAACGCTCCTTCGCATGACAGCGCGCGATCTTCTTCGTGCAGCGAGACCGCGTAACCGAGTCGTTTCGTTTCGTCCAGGGCGCGCGACAGGATCATCGCATCGTCGATCGGAATGCCGTCATCGGAAAACAGCCGCGCGCCCGCATCAACCATCGCGTCGAAATCCACCGGCTCGACGCCGCCGAAGTCCATGCGTAACCGCGGAAACCGGCACCAGCCGCGCCGAGTGCGCCTGCCTGGCGCGATCGAGCATGTAGCGCGTTGTCGCAGGACTGTCGTTGACGGGCGAGGTGTTCGCCATCGCGGCGACGGCCGTGAAGCCGCCCGCGGCCGCGGCGCGCAAGCCCGTCAGGATGGTTTCCTTTTCGGGAAAGCCGGGGTCGCGCAAATGTACGTGAGGATCGATCAGACCGGGCACAATCCACCATCCACTCGCGTCGACGACGGTTACGTCCGCCGGATTCATCCGAGTGCCTGCGCGTTCCACCGCCGCAATCTCGCCGTCGCGCACCAGCACGTCGTATGCGCCGTCGAGCGCGCTCGCGGGATCGATGACCCGTCCTCCTCTGAGCAGGATCGAGTTCAACTCGCCGCCTCCGGTTCTTTCCGCGGCTCGACCATCGAGTAAATCATAACGCGATCGTGCGATTTGGATTTCGGATCGCCGCCGGCTGCCGCGAGCCGCACCTGCACGCGCTCGGTGCGCGCGGTCGGGATATTCTTGCCGACGTAGTTCGGCCGAATCGGGACGGCGCGATGCCCGCGATCGATCAACACTGCCAGTTTGACTTCGGCCGGACGCCCGCGCTGCCAGATCGTCGCCATCGCGCGTTGCACGGTCCATCCGCTGTTAATTACATCGTCGACGAGAACGATAGTGCGGTCCTCGACTTCAAAATTCTCGGCGCCGTCGATCGATCGCAATGCGTCGTCGGGTTTGTACACGTCGAGCGCGGCGCACGGCGGAAGGACTCGCGTCTTCGACCCGATCAGATCGCGCAGCCGAAGCGCGAGCATCGCGCCGCGGCTGACGACGCCCACGATCGACACGCCCGACATGTCCGTGACGTCGGCAATCACCTGGTCGGCGAGCGACTCGATCGCGCGAACGATCTCCTCTTCGTTCATCACTTCGCGCTGCGGGCCGCGCTTGTACGGTTCGTAGCCCGCTTCTTCGGCCTGCTTGACGCTGTCGAAGACGGCCAGCGATCCTTCCTCGATCCATTGCCGGACGTAGCCTTTGAGATTTTCGTCGAAGCGGTAGTAGCGATGCGATCGCGCATGGCCGACGTACTCAATCTTCAGTTCGCGTTCGCAGTAGTCGCATTTCAGCGCCAGGACATTGGGGTCGATGCTCCGCCCGAGCATGAATCGCGGCGCCAGGTAGGCGCCCTCGAATCGCGTGATGCAATTCAGATTGGCGCATCGCGGCGGCAGTTCCGCTTTGAAGCGAATCGGTTCTGCGTCTGGTCGTGAGTTGACGACGGCGGCCGCGCCTTTCTCCATCAGCCATGCGATCAGCGCCATCCGCACCGGCACACCGGCGGCAGCCTGCTCGAAATAAACGGCGCGCGGATCGGCGTCGAGTTCGTACGCCAGTTCGCTGGTGCGCGGCAGCGGATGCATCACGACGGCTTCCTGCGTGCGGCTGGTGCGCAGCGCGCGCGCGTCGAAGCGGACGTACTCGCCCGCGCCCGCCTCCTTGCCCGACATGCGCTCCTTCTGCAGGCGTGTGACGTAGAACGCGTCGAGGTTTGCGGGAGGTTCGGCCGCGGGAATCGTTCGAATCGCCGCGTCCGCGGTGAACAGCGCCATCTGATGCGGCGCGCTGGGAGTCAGGTAGAGCGCGTCGAGGCCGCCCGCCAACGACTTCAGCTCATCCATCGTGACGGTCGAGAAGCTGTAGTTGCGCTCAGCGGCGAGCCGCTCAAGCACATACTCGGGAACGTCCATGCCGCTGGTCGGCACGGCGACGATATTCGCGCCGAAACGCGCGAGCGCGTAGATCAGCGAATGAACCGTGCGGCCGAATTTCAGATCGCCGCATAGCGCGACGGTGAGTCCCTTCAGGTGGCCCTTTTTCTTGCGCAGGATGTAGAGGTCGCAGAGCGTTTGCGTAGGATGCTCGCGGCTGCCGTCGCCGGCGTTGAGCACCGGGCATGGCGCGTACTCGGCGGCCACGCGCGCGGCGCCGTCATGCGGATGGCGCAGCACGATCAGGTCAGCATAGCCGGCGACGACGCGCACCGTATCGGCCAGGCTCTCGCCCTTGGCGGCGGAGCTGGCCTGCATATCGGCCGAGCTGATCACGGCGCCGCCGAGACGATGCATCGAGGATTCGAAACTGAGGCGCGTGCGGGTCGAGGGCTCGTAAAACAGCGTCGCCATGATGAGTCCGGCGGCTGTCGTGATCTGTTCGCCGCGTTCGAGCTGGGCGGCAAAGCCGTCGGCGAGCGCAAACACGCGTTCGATGTCCGAGGTCTCGAGATCCTCGATCGAAACGACGTCGAATTTCGCCAGGCGTGACACTGCAGCTTTCATCTCGCTGTGCGCGCGGATGTTCGACCTCACTTTGTGTGTCCGTTGCCGATCACGACCGCGTCGGCGCCGTCGATCTCGGTGAGCCGCACGTAAACGCGCTGGCCGTGCGGTGCCTGGATGTTTTTGCCTACGTAGTCGGCGCGAATCGGAATCTCGCGCTGTCCGCGATCGACCAGCACCGCGAGCTGAACCGATTCGGCGCGGCCCAGGTCCGAGATGGCGTCGAGCGCCGCGCGCACGGTTCGCCCCGTGTACAGCACGTCGTCAATCAGCACGACGCGCTTGGCGTCGAGCGAAAACGGGATGTCGCGGCCGAGCAGCCGCGGATCGCCGGGCAGGCCCTTGCCGTCGTCGCGATATGACGAAATGTCCAGCGTGCCGACCGGGACTTCGCGCCGGCCGTTGGCGCGCAACTCGACGGCGATTCGCTCGGCGAGGGTAGCGCCGCGGCGGACGATACCGACCAGCACGACGTTGTCGGCGCCGCCGTTGCGTTCCGCGATTTCCATCGCGATCCGTTTGAGCGATCGCCCGACCTGCGCGGCGTCGAGCACGACGTTGGGCGCCGCGCTCATCGCGACACCCAAAAAAAATCCCGGCCGCGAAAACAGCCGGGTCCACGAATATACAATTTCATTGTCGTACCTTTTCGCTATCTCAGTAGCGTTTTAAAGGTAATTAGAATTTATGATCGCGATCGAGGTGCGTCAACCCCGATCGCCGCTGAACGCTGAGAATTATGCGCCGCGCTTGCGTTCGAGCTTTCTCAGGCGTTGATCCTGGTCGCGGGTCTGGACCGTGATTCGATCGTCGAAGCGGTCGAACTTGTGCGCGAGATTTGCGAGCGATTTGCTGGTTTGCTTGAGCTCGACGGCGAGCTTTTTTGCCGCCGCCTCGGCTGACGCGGCGATTTCGCGCTTGAGAATCTTGGTTGTCTCGCCGCCCGACTCCGTCGCCTGCTTGCCGGTGGAGGCCACCGCGCGCGCGGCTTCTTCGCGGAACTCGGTGGCGCGTGCGACAAATTCACCGCGCAGTCCCTTCTCGGCGGCGACCAGTTCGTCGCGGAACTCGACCCGCGCCTTGCCGAGCGCCTCGCCGATCCGCACGATCTCGGCGCCCAGGTCGGCCCGCGTGCCGACGATACCTCGCCGATTCTCGGCAATCTGCTCCGAGAGGAACCGAATCTGGCCGCCGACTTCCGCGAACTGTCCGAAGATCTCGTCGCGCAGCGTGTCGATCCGCCCGCCGAAACCCGAGACCGCCTCGACCACCAGATCGAATCGCGCGCCGAGCTCTTCGAGCATCGCGCCAATCCTGTTCACCGCTTCGTCCGCCACCTGACGCTCCCGCTCGGTGTTAGTGCACGAGCATTCCGACTCTATCCCACCTGATGTACTCGAACCAAAGAAAGAGCTGGCTCAGCGCCGACGCGTCGTCCGCCTTCTCCTCGTTCCACGGCAGGTAGATGATAGTCGCGCGGCCCTCGACGTCGTTCAAATCAACGAAGCCCCAAAAGCGGCTGTCGTAGCTGCGATCGCGATTGTCACCCATCATGAACAGCTTGCCCGGCGGCACTGTCACCGGCCCGAAGTTGTCGCGCGGCGAGACCGGCGATCTGTCCGACGCTGCGACTTCCCAATGCCGATGCGGGTCGTCCATCGGAGCACCGTTGAGCCACACGACGCCGTTCTTCACCGCGATCGTGTCGCCGGCGACGCCGATTACGCGCTTGATGAAATCCTTGGTGCGATCGGGCGGGAAGACGAACACCACGACGTCGCCGCGATGGACCGGCTCGAGATGGAAAACATACTGGCCGAGCGGGAGGCCGGGGACTTCGAGTCCGAAAATCGAGTCGGGCATTCTGCAGGCCGAAGATGATCTTGTTGACGAGGATATGGTCGCCGATGAGCAGCGTCGGTTCCATCGAGCCCGACGGAATCTTGTACGCCTGGATGAAGAAGGTGCGGATGAAGATCGCGAGCAGGAGCGCGATGACCATCGCCTCGCCATATTCGCGCGCGACGGATTTTTGCGCGGGCGCTTCGAGTGCGCTCTCGCGAGCCTGTTGCGGCCGTGCTTTGGGAATGGTGCGTGCTGGTTCGGCCACGATTGCCCTACTCCCCGACCTTGAGCAGGGCCAGGAAAGCCTCTTGCGGAATCTCGACGCGTCCGACCTGCTTCATCCGCTTCTTGCCTTCCTTTTGCTTCTCGAGCAGCTTGCGTTTTCGCGTGATGTCGCCGCCGTAACACTTGGCGGTGACGTTCTTGCGCAGCGCCTTGACGGATTCGCGCGCGATAATCTTGGCGCCGATCGCGGCTTGAATCGCGACTTCGAACATCTGGCGCGGTATCAGCTCGCGCATCTTTTCGCACAACGCCCGGCCCCGTTCGTAGGACTTGTCGCGATGCACGATAATCGAAAGCGCGTCCACCACCTCGCCATTAATCCGTATATCCAATTTAACCAGAGGCCCGGCCCGGAAGTCCAGAAACTCGTAGTCGAGCGACGCGTAGCCGCGGCTCACCGATTTCAGCCGGTCGTAGAAGTCGAAGACGATTTCGGCCAGCGGCAGCTCGTAGTGCAGGATGACGCGCTTCTCGCCGAGGAAGCGCAAATCGCGCTGAATGCCGCGGCGGTCTTCACACAGCTTCATCACCGCGCCGAGATACTCCTCGGGCATGTGGATAGACGTGAGGATGAACGGCTCCTCGATAGCCTCGATCGTGTTCTCGTCGGGCAGATGCGCGGGATTGTCCACCGTCGTCAGCTCGCCCGAAATGGTGCGCACCTGGTAGGCGACCGTCGGCGCCGTGACGATCAGGCTGATGCCGAATTCGCGCTCGAGCCGCTCCTGCGCGATCTCCATATGCAGCAGGCCCAGGAAGCCGGCGCGAAAGCCGAAGCCGAGCGCCTGCGAGGTCTCGGGCTCGCAGATGAGGCTCGCGTCGTTGAGGCGCAGCTTCTCGATCGCGTCGCGCAGCGCGCCGTATTGATTCGCCTCGGTCGGGTACAGTCCCGCGAAGACCATCGGCTTCAACTCCTTGAAGCCCGGCAGCGGCGCGACCGCGGGATTGTCCGCGTCGGTAATCGTGTCGCCCACGCGCATGTCCGCGACGGTCTTGATTCCCGCCACGACGAAGCCGACCTCGCCCGGCCCGAGCTCTTCGGCGCGCCGTTCATGCGGCGTGAAATGTCCCAGGCGCATCACCTCGCCGAGCTTGTCGGTGCCCATCAGGCGAACTTTCATGCCGACGCGCAGCTCGCCGCCGAAGACGCGCACCAATCCGATCACGCCTTCGTACACGTCGTACCAACTGTCGAAGATGAGCGCGCGGACCGCGCTCTCGTCCGTCGGCTTGGGCGCGGGAATTCGTTTGACGATGGCTTCGAGAACTTCTTCGATGCCGACGCCTTCCTTGGCGCTGGTGAGAATCGCGTCGGAGGCGTCGAGCCCGATGATTTCCTCGATCTGCTGCTTGGTGCGCTCGATATCGGCGCCGGGCAGATCGATCTTGTTGATCACCGGAATGATTTCGAGCCCGTGATCGAGCGCCAGATAGACGTTGGCGAGCGTTTGCGCCTCGACTCCCTGGCTCGCATCGACGACCAGCAGCGCGCCCTCGCACGCGGCGAGGCTGCGCGAAACTTCGTAGGCGAAATCGACGTGTCCGGGAGTATCGATCAGGTTGAGGACGTAGCGCCTTGCCGTCTTTGGCCGTGTAGTTGAGGCGGACTGAGCGCGCCTTGATCGTGATGCCGCGCTCGCGCTCGAGGTCCATCGAATCGAGGAACTGATCCTTCGACTCGCGCATCGTGAGCGCACCGGTGCGCTCGAGGATCCGATCGGCGAGCGTGGACTTGCCGTGATCGATATGCGCGATGATCGAAAAGTTGCGAATCGAGGCGGCTTCGGTCATTTCAACTCGGACGGTCGCGTTGCTGCTTGAAATACTTGAAGGTCTCTTCGAGTCCTTCGGCGAGCTTTTTTTCGGGACGCCAGCCGAGTTCTTTTTGGGCGCGCGCCGGCGAGATGACCGAGCGCTTCTGCTCGCCGGGACGCCCGGCGGCGTGCTCGGCCTTGGTCGGGAAATCGGCGATGCTCGCGAGCGTGGAATACAGTTCGTTGACGTCGGTCTCGAGGCCGGTGCCGATGTTCATCGCGATTCCCGACGCGTTCGAGTTTCCCGCCGCGACCACCGCCCGCACCACGTCGCCGACGTAAACATAGTCGCGCGTCTGCGTGCCGTCGCCGTAAATCGTCACCGGCTTGCCGTCGAGGATTCGTCCGCAGAAGATTGCGACGACGCCCGCTTCGCCGTGCGGGTCCTGGCGCGGGCCGTACACGTTGCCGAATCTGAGCGCCAGGTAATCGATTTTGTACTCGACCTTGTAAAAAAACAGATACGCCTCGGTCGCCAGCTTGGCGACGCCGTAGGGACTGACGGGGCGTTTCGGATGGTCCTCGGTGCACGGGAACTCGTCCTGCTCGCCGTAAATCGCGCCGCCAGTCGACGAGAAGACCACGCGCTTGAGGCCGTGCTTGCGCGCCGATTCCATCAGGTTGACGAACCCGACCACGTTGACCTGCGCGTCGAACGCAGGATCGGCGACCGATCGCCGCACGTCCATCTGCGCGGCGAGATGGAAAATCAGTTCGGGCCGCACCTTCTCGACGACGGCCGCAACCGCCGCCGGCGTCGCGCAAATCGGTCTGATAGAGCGTGGCTTTGGCGTTCACCTGCGGACGCTTGCCGGTGGACAAATCGTCGAGCACCGAAATTTCGCCTGCGCCGGAAGCGACCAGCGCATCCACCGTGTGCGAGCCGATAAAGCCGGCGCCGCCGGTCACCAATATTCTCATCGAAGTGTCCTTGTCCTAAACGGGATGGCGCCCGATCGAGTAGTATCGCAGTTCGAGCGCCTTCATCAGATCTGGATCATACAGGTTCCGGCCGTCGAATATCACCGGCTCTTTCAGCTCGGTCTTGATGCGCTGGAAGTTGGGATGCCGGAACTCGTTCCACTCGGTCAGAATCAGCAGCGCGTCAGCGCCCTTGAGGGCCTCGTAGTTGGTTTTGTGGTAGGTGACGCGATCGCCGAAAATCTTGCGCGCATTTTCCAGCGCCTCAGGGTCATGCACCTGGCATTTCGCGCCCGCCTGCAGCAGCTCTTCGATAACGACCAGCGCGGGCGCCTCGCGCATGTCGTCGGTGCGCGGCTTGAAGGCGAGTCCCCAAATCGCAAACGTGCGGCCGGTCAGGTTCTGGCCGAAATGCTGCTTGACGCGCGAGGGGATCAACCGCTTCTGCCGCGAGTTAACCGCTTCCGCCGCGCGCAGCAGCGCGAAGTCGAGATTGTGCTCGCTCGCGGTATGGATGACGGCCTGCACGTCCTTGGGAAAGCATGAACCGCCGTAACCGACGCCGGGAAACAGGAACGACGAGCCGATGCGCTTGTCGGTGCCGAGTCCGCGGCGGACAGCGTTGATATCGGCGCCAACCGCGTCGCACAGCGTCGCCATTTCATTGATGAACGAGATGCGCATCGCGAGCATCGCGTTCGACGCGTACTTGGTCAGCTCGGCCGAGCGCGGATCCATCACGAGGATCGGATTGTCGGTGCGCACGAAAGGATTGTGAATCTCCTTGAGGACGGCGGTCGCCTGATCGCTCAGGCTGCCGATCACGACGCGGTCGGGGCGCATGAAATCCTCGATGGCGGAGCCTTCCTTTAGAAACTCCGGCACCGAGCAGACGTCGGCGCGATGCTTGGTGAATTTCCCGACGATTTCGCGCACGCGATCGTTGGTGCCGACCGGCACCGTGCTTTTGACCGCCACGATGTGATAGCCGGTGATCGCTTTGGCGATGTCCTCGGCGGCCTGGAATATCGCTGTCAGATCGGCCGCGCCCGAGGAGCTCATCGGGGTGCCGACCGCAATGTACGAGACCATCGATTGCTTGATCGCCTCGCCGATATCGGTGGTGAAACGAAGGCGCCCTTCCTTCAGGTTGCGGCGGACCAATTCTTCGAGGCCCGGCTCGTAGATCGGAATCTTGCCCTCGCACAGCCGCGCGATTCGATCCTTGTCGATGTCCACGCAGATTACTTCGTTGCCGCTTTCGGCATAGCAAGTGCCGCTCACCAGTCCGACGTATCCGCTCCCCACGACTGCGATGTTCATCGATAGCCTCTAGAATTCTTCCTTGATTACGTAGATCGGCTTTCCCTGAGATTCGTGATAGGTACGCGCGAGCATTTCGCCCAGCAGTCCTATACTCACAAACTGTACTCCGACGACTACTAACAATACCGCTAATAGTAACGCTGGACGATTACCCAGTTCGCGGCCAAGTAGTATTTTCTCTATCACCAGGATGAAGGTCCACAAGCTGCCGAGGCCGCCGAGGATGATCCCGATCAAACCGAACACCTGTATCGGCGCGGTGGAATAGACCGAAAGAAATTTGACGGTGGTCAGATCGAGCATCGTGCGCACGATGCGCCACAATCCATACTTCGAGATGCCCGAGCGGCGCGCTCGAAAGCCGATTTCCACTTCCGCGATTCGCGCGCCCTGCTCGGCCGCTATCGCAGGCACGAATCGATGCATCTCGCCGTAGAGCTGCAGGCTCTGCGCGAGGTCGCGGCGATACGCCTTGTAGGTGCAGCCGTAGTCGTGAAGCTTGATGCCGGTGATCGCCGAAATCAGCGCATTTGCCGCCATTGAGGGGATTCGGCGCGTAAACCGCTCCGCCTGCCATCGCTCAGTGCGCCAGCCGCTGGCCAGGTCGTAGCCTTCGTCTATTTTGGCCAGCAGCCGCGGAATATCGGCGGGATCGTTTTGCCCATCGCCGTCCATCGCGATTATCACGTCGCCGGTCGCGTGCGAAAAACCGCAGACCAGCGCAGCCGTCTGTCCCGAGTTGCGCGCGAGCGCGATCGCCCGCACCTTCTGGTCCGTAGATTTGATTTGTCGCAACGCCTCGAGGCTGCCGTCGTCGCTGCCGTCGTCGACGAATATCAGTTCGTAGTCACGGCCGAGACCCTGCATCACGCGGGTCAACTCCGCATGCAGCGGCGCGAGATTATCCCGCTCGTTGTAGAGCGGAATGACTACTGAGTAGTCCATCTCGAATGATGAGAGTCGATTAGATCGATAAACTCTCTATAGCGTTTGTCTATTTCTTCCCAGGTCAAATCCAGCAGCCGCTCGAGCGAAAAACGCTCGACCACGAACGACGCCATCACGCTGCCGTACACGACCGCGGTGCGCAGCGAGGATTCCGTCAGGCGCCCGTGACGCGCCAGGAACCCCATCATGCCGCCCGCGAACGTGTCGCCCGCGCCGGTGGGATCGACGACGTCTTCCAGCGGATACGCGGGCACCGCGAACATTCCTTCGTCGCTGAACTGGAGCACGCCATACTCGCCGCGCTTGATCAGAACGGTAGCCGGACCCATCTTGAGGATCGCGCGCCCTGCTTTCACCAGGTTGTGCTCGCCGGTAAGTATGCGCGCTTCGTTGTCGCTGCAGAGCAGCACCTGGATTCGCTCGAGCACCTTGGCCAGCCCCGGCCGCGTGTTCTCGATCCAATAGTCGTAGAGATCCGCCACGACTACTTTGGGACTCGGCACTTGATCGAGCACATGCTCCTGCAGCGCGGGATCGTTGGGCGCCAGGTACAGGTAGTCGGCGCGGCATTGGTCGGGCAACAGTTCCGGCGTGAACCCCTCAAGCACGTTGAGCGACAGCTTGATCGTATCGCGCACGTTCAGATCTTCGTGATAACGGCCATGCCAGCGCGTAGTCTGCCCTTCGCGTTTGACGATTCCGCGCACGTCGATATTCCGTTCGATGAACAACTGCAGATCCTCGGGCTTGTAGTCAGTCCCGACCACCGCGACGATGCTGACTGGAGAAAAAAATCGCGCCGCGATCGAAAAGTAGCTGGCGCCGCCGCCCATCACCTCTTCGACTTTGCCGTTAGGCGTTTCGACCGTGTCGTAGGCCAAAAAACCGACCACAACGATACTCATCTGTATTCCACCTTCACCGCGCCCAAGCTTTTTTCGATGGTCCTAAAGATACTTGCCTACCAACGGACGCAAGTCGTCGATCAAGCGCTGCGGAATCGCCGCGCGATCGGTGATTATCGTGTTCTTGAGCGCGTCCTGGCAGGCGCATGTCCGCGGCCGATGACCGAGCGCGTGCGCCAGCGCCGACACCGCACTCTGCGCCTTGTCCACGTTGAGGTTCATCACGCGCAGGATCTCGCCGATATCCACCGCCGCGACCGACTCATGCCAGCAGTCGTAGTCCGTCACCAGCACCAGCGCCGCGTAACACATCTCCGCTTCGCGTGCGAGCCGCGCTTCCTGCATCGCGGTCATGCTGATTACGCTGGCGCCGAAGCTGCGATAAAGATTCGACTCGGCGCGCGTCGAAAATTGCGGACCCTCCATGCAGAGGTAGGTGCCACCGTCATGAATCACCGCGCCGCCCGTGCGCGCGGCAGCCGTCAGGTCGCTCGCGAGATTCGCGCATACGGGATCGGCCAGCGAAACGTGCACGACCAGGCCGTCGCCGAAGAAAGTTTCGGGGCGCTTGAACGTACGATCGATAAACTGATTCGGCACGACCAGCTCGCCCGGATGAATTTCCTCTTTCAGGCTGCCCGCGGTCGAGACCGAAACGAGATGGGTAACGCCGAGCTGCTTCATCCCGAAAACGTTGGCGCGAAAATTTATTTCCGACGGCAGAATTCGATGGCCGCGACCGTGACGCGCGAGGAAAACGACTTCGATGTCCCCGATGCGCCCCTGGTAGAAAGGATCCGAGGGCCGGCCGAATGGCGTCTCCAGCTCCATCAGCTCGACCTTCTCCAGCCCCTTCATCTGGTAGAAGCCGCTGCCTCCAATCACTCCGAGTACGTTTTGTGACATTTTTTCTGCTGCTTTCAGGCCGGGTGATGCTGTTCGGCGTAGAGCTGACCGCATGCCGCCGCAATATCGAGCCCCCGGCTTTCGCGGATGGTAGCGGTCAAATTACCGTTCTTGAGGATCGCTTGAAAGGCCTCGACCGCATCGCGCGAGCTGCTGCGCAGCGGCGAATCCGGCAGCGGATTAAAGAAAATCAGGTTCACCTTGCCGCGCAACGGCGCAATCAACTTCAGCAGCCGCCGCGCGTCGGCAGGAGAATCGTTCACTCCCGCCAGCATCACGTACTCGAAGGTGATGCGGCTGCGGCGTTTGATCGGCAGCTTGCGGCATGCGTCGAGCAACACTTCCAGCGGATAGCGCTTGTTGATCGGCGCGAGGCGATCGCGCAGCTCGTTGGTCGTCGCATGCAGCGACACGGCGAGATTAACCGGCGTCTCGTTGAGCAAGCCGCTCCATCATCGGGACCAGGCCAACGGTCGAGACCGTAATCCGTCGCGGCGAGATGCCCATCCCCCACTCCGACGTCATTATCGCGAGCGTGCGGACCAGCCGGGGATAGTTGGCCAGCGGCTCGCCCATCCCCATGAAAACATAATTCGTGAGCTCCTCGCCGGCGGCCAGCTCGCGTCGCGCGGCGAAGACCTGCGCCAGCATCTCGGAGCTGGTGAGGTTGCGATGCAACCCCATGCGCGCCGTCGCACAGAACTCGCACGCCATCGCGCATCCCACCTGGCTCGACATGCAAAGCGTGACGCGCTTTTCGGTGGGAATGATCACCGACTCGATTTCTTCGGCGTCGTCGAGCTGGATAAGCAGCTTTCGCGTGCCGTCGGCCGAGCGCGAGACGAACGACGACACCGGATGCCCGATAGTGAAGTTGTGCTTGAGATAATTGCGCAGCGACGCCGGCAGATCGCGCATCTCGTCGAAGGACTCCGCTCCGCGCGCATGCACCCAATGCAGAATCTGCCGCGCGCGATACGCACGCTCGCCCGCGCTCGCGACGAGCTGCTCGACCTCGTCGAGCGTCAGATCGCGGAAGTCAGCGCTCGCGAGCGCCGGCTCAGCGGAGATTTGCCGATTCGCGTTCACGGCCAGTTATTGTAATAGAAACGCAGCCGTGAAAGCAGGACGGTAGTTGGCTTGCTACGCCAGGATTTCGCGGGCGGGGAAGAAGAAGGCGATTTCCTGCGCGGCCGTCTCGGGCGCGTCGGAGCCGTGCGTGGCATTCTGCTCGACGTCGATTCCGAAATCCTTGCGAATCGTGCCGGCGTCGGCCTTTTTGGGATCGGTCGCGCCCATCAGCCCGCGCCACTTGCCGATTGCGCCGTCGCCTTGCAGCACCAGGACCACCACCGGCCCCGACGTCATGTAGTCGCACAGGCCGCTGAAGAACGGCCGCGCTTTATGCACGGCGTAAAATTTCTCGGCGTCGGCGCGCGAGAGATGAAGCTTGCGCAGCGCGACGATCGTCAGCCCCGCGGCCTCGATCCGTTTGAGAATGTCGCCGGTGAGTCCGCGCCGCACAGCGTCGGGTTTGACGATTGCGAAGGTTCGTTCCATCGAATTTACTTCTTGCCCTCGAGCACTGCTTTCATCGTCGAGCCGAGGTCAGCCGGGCTCATCGCGACCGAGATGCCCGCCGCCTTGAGCGCTGCAATTTTATCGGCCGCGGTGCCGCGTCCGCCCGAGATGATCGCGCCCGCATGGCCCATCCGCCTGCCCTTCGGCGCCGTCTGTCCCGCGATAAACGCGACCACAGGTTTCTTAAAGTTTTGCTTTATATATTCCGCGGCCTCTTCTTCGGCCGTTCCGCCGATTTCTCCGATCATGATGACGCCGCGCGTCTTGGGATCTTCGTTGAACAGCTTGAGCGCGTCGATATGCCCGGTGCCGACGATCGGATCGCCGCCGATTCCGATGCAGCTCGACTGCCCGATGCCGAGCTGGGTCAGCTGATACACCGCTTCGTAGGTGAGCGTGCCCGATCGCGAGACGACGCCGATGTCGCCCGGCTTGTGGATGTACCCGGGCATGATGCCGATTTTGCATTCGCCCGGCGTGATGATTCCCGGGCAGTTGGGGCCGATGAGACGCGAGTTGCTGCCCGCCAGGTAGGCCTTCACCTTCACCATGTCGAGCACGGGCACGCCTTCGGTGATGCAGATGACCAGCTCGATGCCGGCGGCGATGGCCTCGAGCATCGCGTCCGCCGCAAATGCCGGCGGCACGTAGATCACCGTCGCGTTGCAGCCGGTCGCTTTGCGCGCCTGCTCGACGGTGTCGAAAATCGGGATGCCTTCGAAGTCGGTGCCGCCTTTGCCGGGCACCACGCCGCCGACCATCTTGGTGCCGTACTCTTTGCACGCACGCGTGTGGAGCTGGCCGGTCGCGCCGGTAATTCCCTGCGTCAGCACGCGGGTGTTTTTATCAACGAGAATACTCATCTGAGAATCCTAAGCCCTGATTGCTTCGACGATGCGCTTGGCGGCGTCGGCCATATCGTTGCCGGTGATCACCTTGATGCCCGATTCGGCGAGAATCTTCTTGCCCTCGACGACGTTGGTGCCTTCCATCCGGACCACCAGCGGCACGCTGAGTTTCACCTGCTTTGCCGCCTCGACCACGCCTTGCGCCAGCACGTCGCATCGCATGATGCCGCCGAAGATATTGATCAGCACGCCTTTGACGCGCTTGTCGGCGAGCAGGATGCGAAACGCCGCGGCAACTTTCTCGGTGCTGGCGCCGCCGCCAACGTCGAGGAAGTTCGCCGGCTCGGCGCCGTAAATCTTGACGATGTCCATTGTCGCCATCGCGAGGCCCGCGCCGTTGACCATGCATCCGATGTTGCCGTCGAGATGCACGTAGCTGAGGTCGTACTTGGCGGCCTCGGTCTCGGCGGGATCTTCCTCGTTGGCGTCGCGCAGCTCGCGAATATCGGGATGACGGAACAGCGCGTTGTCGTCGAACGACATTTTTGCGTCGAGGCAGATGACGCGATTGTCTTTCGTCACGACGAGCGGGTTGATCTCGATGAGCGATGCATCGGTTTCGACGAACGCGCGGTAGAGCGCAGTCAGCAGCGTCGTGAACTGGCCGACCTGCTTGTCCTTGAGGCCGAGCGCGAACGCGATTTTGCGCGCCTGGAATCCGGCGACGCCGAGCAGCGGATCGATCGATTCGGTAAAAAGTTTTTCAGGCGTCTTGGCGGCGACTTCCTCGATATCCATGCCGCCTTCGGTGCTCGAGATCACGGAAACCTTTCCCGCTTTTCGATCGACGAGCATGCCGAGGTAAAGCTCGCGCGCGACCTCGCTCGCCTCCTCTATATATACGCGGCGCACCACGCGGCCCTCGGGTCCCGTCTGATGCGTCACCAGCGGCTTGCCGAGCAGCTTGCCGGCGAAATCACCTACGTCGCTCGCAACATTCAGCAGCTTGACGCCGCCCGCCTTGCCGCGGCCGCCCGCATGGATCTGCGCCTTGACGACAGCCTTGGGCTGGCCGAGCGCCGTGAACGCCGCCGCCGCCTCCTCGGGCGTCGTCGCGAACTGGCCCTTGGGAACGGGAACGCCGAAGCGCCCGAGAATCTGTTTGGCTTGATATTCGTGGATGTTCATTGCTTACCCTGGGCGCCAGCTTACTTCATAAACAGATCGCGGAGCCATTTGATCGAGGTCTGCCGGCCGACCGCGCCGATTGCCGTCGTGAGCGGAATTTCCTTGGGGCATACCTCGACGCAGTTCTGCGCGTTGCCGCAATCCGCGACGCCGCCCTCCGACATCATCGCGTCGAGCCGCGCCTCGTGATTCATCTTGCCGGTCTCGTGCTGGCTCATCAGGTAGACCTGGCCAATCACCGCCGCGCCCATGAACTTCGAATGCGGATTAACCTGCGGGCACGCTTCGAGGCAGCATCCGCAGGTCATGCATCGCGAGAAGAGGTACGCGAACTCCTGCACACTCGGCGCCATCCGCGGTCCGGGGCCGAGGTCGTAGGTGCCGTCGATCGGAATCCACGCGTGCGCCTTCTTCAGCGCGTCGAACATCTTCGATCGATCGACCCACAGGTCGCGAATCACCGGGAACTTCGACATCGGCTCGACCGTCACCGGCCCGCCAAGGTCCTCGGCCAGCTGCGAGCATCCCTGGCGCACGCGGCCGTTGATCACCATCGTGCACGAGCCGCAAACTTCCTCGAGACAGTTGGCGTCGAAGACCACCGGCGCGACGCGTTTGCCCTGGCGCGTGACCGGGTTGCGCCGAATCTCCATCAGCATCGAGATGATGTTGTGATTGCCTAAAAACGGTATCTCGAACTCCTCGTAATAGGGCTCGGAGTTCGGCGATTCCTGCCGCTTGATTCTTAGGACCTGGGTCTGTTCTGCCACTGCGATGCTCTCCTGCCGCGCCTACGCCGCCTTCGGCTCGCTGGCGGATTTGTCGACGTCGTAGCGCCGCGGCCGCGGCTTGATGAGGCTCACGTCAACCGGCTCCCAACTGAAGCGCGGGCCGTCGGACGACCACGCGGCCATCGTGGTCTTCATGAAATTCTCGTCGTCACGCTCCGGGAAGTCGGGCTTGAAGTGCGCGCCGCGCGATTCGTTGCGATTGAGCGCGCCGAGCGTGATTGGCCGCGAGAGCTCGAGCATGTTCCATAGCTGGCGGACGAACAGCACTTCCTGGTTCGCCCACTTGCCGGTGTCATTGAGTCCGATTCGGCCCCAGCGCTCCTTGAACTCGAGCAGCTTGTCGTCGGTCGCCTTGAGCTTGTCGTTGTAGCGCACGACGGTGACGTTCTCGGTCATGATGTCGCCGAGCTCGCGCCACAACGCGAACGCATTCTCCGGCCCGTTCATTTTGAAAATTTTGTCGAACGATTCGCGCTGCAGCTTCAGCTCCTGGTCGAAAATCGTGGAGCTGACCGCGCTCTTCTTCGACTTCGCGTAGCCGATCATCGCCGGCTCCGCGATATTTCCGCCGTGCATGCATGACAGCAGCGAGTTCGCGCCCAGCCGGTTGGCGCCGTGGTATTGAAATTCGCACTCGCCCGCCGCGAACAGCCCCGGCACGTTGGTCTGCTGATGGTAATCGACCCACAGCCCGCCCATCGAGTAGTGCATCGCCGGGAAAATCTTCATCGGGACCTTGCGCGGGTCCTGGCCGGCAAACTTCTCGTAGATTTCGAGCACGCCCGCGACCTTGCGATTGAGCTCTTCGGGATCGAGATGGCTCACGTCGAGATAAACCTGCGGATTGCCGTCGACGCCGAGCTTCATCTCGAACACGACCTTGTGAATCGCGCGGGTCGCGATGTCGCGCGGCACCAGGTTGCCGTACGCCGGGTACATCTCTTCGAGGAAGTACCAGGGCTTGCTGTCGCGATAGGTCCACACGCGCCCGCCCTCGCCGCGAATCGATTCCGAGATGAGACGATTCTTGTCCTCGCCCTGCATCGCAGTGGGATGCACCTGGATGAACTCGCCGTTGGCATAGGTCGAGCCGGCCTGGTAGCACGCGCTGACCGCCGATCCCGTGTTCACCAGCGACTGCGTCGAGCGGCCGAACACCAGGCCCGGGACCGCCCGTTGCGATCAGTGTCGAGTCGGCGGGAAACGCGCGCATCTCGAGCGATCGCGTGTCGATCGCGACGATTCCGCGGCAATCACCCGACTCGTCCTGCACCAGGCTCAGCATCTCCCAGCCTTCGAACTTGCGCACCAGGCCGGCCGCCTCGTAGCGGCGGACCTGCTCGTCGAGGGCGTACAGCAACTGCTGGCCGGTGGTGGCGCCGGCGAACGCTGTGCGATGATGCTTGGTGCCGCCGAAGCGCCGGAAGTCGAGCAGACCTTCGGGCGTGCGATTGAACATCACGCCCATCCGATCGAACAGGTAGATGATCGACGGCGCCGCCTCGCACATCGCCTTGACCGGCGGCTGATGCGCCAGAAAGTCGCCGCCGTAAATCGTGTCGTCGAAATGAATCATCGGCGAGTCGCCCTCGCCCTTGGTGTTGACCGCGCCGTTGATTCCGCCCTGCGCGCACACCGAGTGCGACCGCTTGACCGGCACGATCGAGAACAGATCGACTTCCTCGCCCTGCTCCGCGAGCTTCATTGCCGCGGTCAACCCGGCCAGCCCGCCGCCTACGATTATGTGATGCCCTGGCATTGATTGTTCTCCTCAGGCCGGTGCGCGAAACGCGATCAAAATCGAGACGCTGACGATCGTCAGCACGACGAACAACGCAACGCACGCGCGGTTGACGAGCCTTTGCGCTTTGGGGCCGACCGCGATTCCCCAGGTGA
The DNA here is from genome assembly GCA_963747845.1 of uncultured delta proteobacterium. Lineage (GTDB taxonomy): Bacteria > Desulfobacterota > Binatia > Binatales > Binataceae > Binatus. Next base: position 342,962 of record CAVVGR010000007.1, on the reverse strand, counting down.
TCGTGAAAGTGAAAATGCCGTTGGTCAGGTGATAGACGCACGCGATCGTCCCGACCAGGTAAACGGCGAGAATCAGCGGATTCATCATGAAGTTATGCATCCGCATGTAGTCGGTCTCGACGCCGGTCGCGTAGTAGTACGCGCGCGTGGAGAAAACGTGAAAGCCGATAAACAGGAACGCGAGAATCCCGCTGATGCGCTGCAGAGTGTACTGGTAGTTGCGCTCGTACGGGTAGTCGTTGGGCTGCGCGGTGGCCGTGATCACAATCCCGTAAATCGCGTGGTAGAGAATCGGAATCCACAGCACCAGCGCTTCGACCGCGATCTGAAACGGGATGTTGCGGGTGAATTCGGTCTCCTTCCACCAGGTTCCGCCGCCCTTCAGCACGAAGGCGTTTTCGAACAGATGAAAAAACAGAAAGCCGCCAATCGGAATGATTCCCGACAGCGAATGCAATCTGCGCAGCAGCCAATGCCGCTCGTCTGCCGTCATCCCCGCCGAAATTGCAGGCGCCGCAACTGCTTCTGCTTCAGCCATAAGCCTTTCCTGGATCGCGCCGCCGCTTATGCGGCCGCGATTACCTTGTCCATCGCCTCGACCAGCTCGCGCACGTGAGCGACCGAACTGTCGAACGCCGTCTTCTCCGCGGCTGTGAGCTGGATCTCGACGACGCGCTCGACGCCGCCCGCGCCAATCACGACCGGCACTCCGGCGAACAGTCCCTTCACGCCGTATTCGCCGTCGAGATACGCCGCGCACGGCAGCACCTGCTTGCGATCGAGCATGTACGCCTCGACCATTTTGTAAACCGCGGTGCCCGCCGCGTAGTACGACGAGGTCTTCATCAGCTCGACTATCTCGCCGCCACCGCCGCGCGTGCGCTTCTCGATTTCCTCGAGCCGCTTCGCCGCGATCAACCGCTCGATCGGCTGGCCGCCAACCGTCGTGTAGCTGCGAATCGGCACCATGTCGTCGCCATGCCCGCCCAGCACCATCGCGGAAACGCTCTCGGTCGAGACGCCGAGCTCCGACGCGAGGAAGGTGCGGTAGCGCGCCGAGTCGAGCACGCCGGCCTGCCCGACGATGCGGCCTTTCGCGAAACCGGTCACGCGCTTGAGCTGCGTGACCATCGCGTCGAGCGGATTGGTCACCGCGATCACGAAAGCGCCCGGCGCGTGTTTCTTGATCGCGCTGCCGACGTCGGTCATCACCTTCGCGTTTATTTTGAGCAGGTCGTCGCGGCTCATGCCGGGTTTGCGCGGCGATCCCGAGGTGACGACGCAGCAATCGGCGCCTTCAATCTGCTTGATGTCGGTGGTGCCGGTGACGTTGACGTCGATGCCGAGCACCGGCGCCGATTCGAGCATGTCGAGCGCCTTGCCCTGCGGCAGGCCCTCGATGATGTCGTAGAGCACGATGTCGCCGAGTCCGCGCAGAAAGCATAGATGAGCGCAGGTCGCGCCGACATTACCCGCTCCGATGAACGCAATTTTCTTACGAGCCACGCTTTGCTCCTGCCGCAGGTCGTTTCCTTCCTGAAGCTTACCTTATATTCGCGTTTTTGTTAATGAGCAATACTTAAGTAAGCGGGCGCCCCAACGCCAGCCACTCATCGTACTGCGATGCCCCAATCGCCGAATAGATAGCAGCGTTTGCCAGCATTGTGAAGCAAACGGATCGGCTGTTTTGCGGCTCTTTCAAGCGTGCATCAGCCAGCGCGAGAGCTCGCGAATCGTCGGGCGCTTGCCGTACATCAGGATTCCGGTTCGATAGATCCGTCCGCTGACGAACATCGCCGCGCAAATTGTTGCGATCAACAAAAACAGTGAAAGCGCGAGCTGCCATGCGGGCGGATCCTGCACCGCGAGCCGCTCGAACATCAGGATTGGCGAGCAGAACGGAATCATCGAAACCACAACGGCGATCGGCGAGTTCGACGCCGTCGCCACCGGCAGAATCATTGCGGACGCGGCGATCAGCGGCAGGATGACGACGAAGTTCCACTGCTGCGCCTCGTCGATCGAATTGAAGATCGCGCCGACGCCGGCGAAGATCGCGCTGTAGAGCAGAAATCCCAGCGTGTAGAAGATTACGAAATAGACAAACAACGAAGGACCGACGTCGAGCGCCGTCATCGCGGTGCGCAGGTACAGGCTGCGCGACGCGCCGAACGCCGCCATCGCAAGCCATACTCCGATCTGCGTCAGGCCGACCGCGCCGGTGCCGACGATCTTGCCGGCCATCAGTTCCTGCGCGCTCGCCGCGCACATCAGCACTTCGGTAATGCGCGAGCCTTTTTCTTCCATGACCGATCGCATCACCATCACGCCGTACGACAGCAGCGAAAAAAGCATCACGAACAGCAGAATGAAAACGACCATGGCGCCGCGCAGCTCGTTGAACTGCGTCGCGGAATTTCCCCCGCGAATCGGGGTCAGCTCGACCGGCTGAAGTATCGCGGCGACTTCCGCCGCGCTCCTGCCATTCTGCACCATCCGCAGCGATGCGAATGCGTACGACATCGCGTCGCCGAGACGCCGTTGCAGAACGAAATCGCCCATCCGGCGCGTCACGAACTCGACTCGTCGGGTCGCGATCACGCTGGCGTCGATCCATACGTAGCCCTCGATTGCGCTGTCGTTGAGCCGCTTGTCGAGCCGGTCGCGCTGCGCCTGCGACAGCGGAGAAACGACGGACGTTTCGTAGTGCGTGCCGTGTTGACGGTCGAGTTCGCCGGTTACGAGTTCGGCCAGCGGCACGTTGTCGGACGCGATCACGACTCGGGCCGGGCGTTGGCTGTCGTGCACGAGGTTGCGAGCCGTCGATGTAGTGATCAGCGTGGGCAGGATCAAAAACATTCCCATCAGGAACGGAGTGATGAAGGTCGAGATGACGAACGAACGCGTCCGCACGCGCTCGAGGTATTCCCGCTTCGCGATGATCCAGACTTTGCCCAGCGAGAAGTCAGTCATCTCGCCTCGCAATGCGCTCGATGAAAATCTGTTCGAGCGACGGGTCCATCACCTGGAATCTGATCACGCGCAGCATGCCCATCGCGGTCCGCAGCAGTTCCTGCGAGTCGGCGCCCGGCTTCAGGCGCAGCTCGGCGTGATTACCGTAGTCGTTCAATGAATCGACGAGCGGGTTGCCGGCGAGGCATGCGCCGTCGCCTTCGTAATCGATCTGCACGAAGCGGCGGCCGTTGCCCGCCTTGACCTCGCTCAGGCTGCCTTGCAGCACGGCCTTGCCGCGATTGATGAGACAGATCGAGTCGCACAGTTTTTCGACCTGGTCCATTCGATGGGTCGAGAACAGCAACGACTTTCCCGCCGTGCGCAATTCCATCAGCACGTCCTTCAGCTGCATCGTGTTGACGGGATCGAGCCCGGCGAACGGCTCATCCATCACGAGCAAGTCGGGGTCGTGCAGCAGCGCCGCGATGAACTGGATCTTCTGCTGCATCCCCTTCGACAGTTCCTCGACCCGGCGATCGACCCAGTCCGCAATCCCGAGCCGCCTCGTCCACGCGTCGATTCGTTCCTTCGAGGTCGCGACCGAGAGGCCCGCGAGCTGCCCGAGGAAAACCAGGTTCGCGCCCACCGTCATCCTGCGATAGAGGCCGCGTTCTTCCGGCAGATAGCCGACGCGTCGCAGCGCGCTGCGGCGCAGCCGCTCGCCAAACAGGCGCACCGCTTCCCGAGTCGGGCGAGGTGATCCCGATCATCATGCGGATGGTGCTGGTCTTGCCGGCGCCGTTGGGTCCGAGCAGACCGAAGATATGCGCGGGCGGAATTGCGAACGAGATGCCGTCAACGGCTGCATAGCCGCCGTACGACTTTCTGACGTCGAGCAGTTCGACCGCCGCCGTCACCCTGCTAGTGCGCCCACACCTGTTGTGGATTGGTCTCCCAGGGGTAGACGTGGACCATCCAGCCGAAAACTTGCGGAAAGAACCGGCCACCGACCAGGTCGCAGGCTTCCTTGGTGGCGATCCAACCGTTGGGGCCGAACTTCGTCCAATCCGCCGTCTTCATCTCGACGCCTCTGGCCGGGATGCAAAAGTTGACGTGCCGATGCCATCGCGCGACGCTCAGCGGCACCCGCTCATTGAGTTCATCGAGGGTAGCGCCCTTGCGATCGGTGTACATCGCGCCGATCAACTTGTAACCGCCGTCGGGGGTGCGCTGGTAGAGCAGTGAGGTAGGCTCGACCGGGTTGAACGTAAACTCGGCCTTGATCGCGTACCAGCTCCTGGTGAAATGAACGACCTTCTGTTGCTTGATTTCGGGATGAAACGGCTTGAAGCCGTCGGCCTCGGCGACGTGGTAGTCCTTGTACTTCGCGAGCGCATGCTGAAGTTGACTCACCAGGGCCGCAGCGCGCGCGTTGTCGGCTTCGTTCGCGGGCCGCAGCGCGGTGAATGACATGTGCAACGCCATATTTTTCCCGCCTCCGCCCATGTGCGTGTCGGAATCCATTGCGTCGTCCGACATCGCCACCGTCGCGCCTTCTTTGCACATGGGGATTTCTTGCACGTCGTCGGCGAAGGCGGGCAGTGACAGCGCAAGGGTCAGCACGAGCATGATAGCGATTTTTGCAGACGTGGTTGGTGGCGGCATTGTAGTTATCCCCGCCTCAGAGTCTAAGCTTTGGAGCTAAAGCAGCCAATAAGTAGCGCTCAGGTTGGGCTGATTGAAAATAGAAAGGTAGGCGGCGCCATCGCGCGCGGTGGTGCAGTCGGGCAGCGTCTTGTATCGTGGCCGAGGGAGAAATCGCGATGAAAGATTGGCGGCATATATCGGTTAGTCCAATTGCCGGAGCGCTGGGCGCTGAAATCGGCGGAGTTCATCTCGGCGAACTCGGCGATGAGACCTTCAACGAAGTCCGCGCCGCATTCATCGAGCACCAGGTGCTGTTCTTCCGTGATCAGGAGATTACGCGCGATCAGCACAAGGCGTTCGCGCGCCGCTTCGGCACGTTGCAGATTCATCCCTACTTGCAGCCGTTAAAGGACGAAGGTCATCCCGAGTTTGTCGTGCTGCAGAGCGACGAACAGCATCCCTACCTTGCGGAAGCGTGGCACAGCGACGTGACTTTCGTGGATGCTCCCCCGCTCGGTTCCGTGCTGCGCTGCGCGGTGGCGCCGGAATTTGGCGGCGACACGATGTGGGCCAGCATGTACGCGGCTTATGAGGCGCTGTCGGACAAGATGCAGCGGCTGCTATCGGAGCTGGTTGCGATTCACGATACCGCGCGCACGTTTTCGCGCGCGGACTACAAGACGGAGCACATCGGCGGCAAGCAGGCGCCGGAAATCCTCTCGGCGGAGCATCCTGTCGTTCGTACGCATCCGGACAGCGGGCGCAAAGGACTGTTCGTCAATTCGACCTTCACCGCGTCGATCAAGGGAATGAAACCGGCTGAGAGCGCGGCGCTGCTGGGATTCCTGTACCGGCACATGGAGACGCCGGACTTCACCTGCCGCTTTCGATGGCGCCCTAACTCGGTTGCGATGTGGGATAACCGCTGCACGCAGCATCGAGTCGTCGCGGACAACAAGAAAGCCAATCGCAGAATGGAACGAGTGACGATCAACGGCGACAAGCCTTTCTAGTTGTCCTTCGTCTGGCGAGTTCCGGCTAGGTATGCTTGGCAAGATCTGCGCAACCGGACAGCTACTGCCGTAGCTTCAGTTCTTTTGTCGCTTCCTTTTGTCAAACGCCGATGCTTGATGGAAGATAAATAGTGGCGATGGAAAAGAAATCGGATCGGCGCGCTGCCATAGAAGACCTTGCGTATAGCCTGTGGGAGCAGCGGGGAAAGCCCGCGGGTTCCCACGAGGCCGATTGGCTTGATGCGGAGCGGATGTTGCGTGAGCAACAATCGGCGCCGAATATTCTTGCCTGCGGAATCCACGAATTCACTACTGGAAAGCATTATACGTCGGGGTGGACCTACTTCGTGCTGCCGTCGAGCGCGGTTGCCGATTTTGCCGGGCGTGCTGCGCAGCTACTGCCTGCCGGGCAGAAGGAATTTCGCCCCCGCGACTTCAAGGACTCCGAAGCGGCGGCGTTCGAAGACTTTCTGCGTCTCATTCGCGACTCGATCGACCATCACGAGAGCGCGCTGCTGGAGGCCGTCTCCAAGGGCAGCGATTGGGCCAGGGATTTATACGAATCTTCGATGCGCATCGTCGCGCGTGGTTTTGGCGATGAGGGCGTGACGGACCAGAAGATCGTCGCAATCGCGCAAAGGTGCGGCCCGCCGCTGTTCACGATTCAACGCGCGCTGCAAAACTTCAGCAGCAGGGACGAGCTTCAGCTCGAAATCTCCGTGAATTCGACGGCAGCGCCGTTCGCCGCTCTGCAAATGTTGATGCACCTGCACTCGGTCGCTATCGCGCCCATTCTCGCACAAGCGTTTGATGCGCACGCGTCGAAACTGTTCCCCCATTCACCGAGACTCAATCCCGACGGCAGCGGCATCGCGATACTCGCCAGCGCAAGATCATTCCTGGTTCAGGCCAGCGATGTGGTCGGTAACTTCGCCGCCGCTGTGACAGAGATCGGCAACAATTCGCACGGACCTGGGCGAAAGGCCGAGATCTTCGCCGCGGTATTTGGCGACGTACGTGCGCAGGACGGGGGTGTCGACTTCCGGTACCCCGCGCACTCGTAAGACTCTTCGATGGCAAACAGAAAAGTTATCGTCGTCGGCGCCGGGATGGCCGGGCTGGCGGCGGCATTCCGCCTGCGGCAGGCGGGCCTCGACGTGACAGTGTTCGAGTCGAGCGACCATGTCGGCGGCCGGCTCATCACCGACACGCGCGACGGCTATATAATCGAGCGCGGCGCGCAGTTGATCACCAGCACCTATCGGAACGCGCTCGGCCTCGTGAAGGAATTGGGCCTCGAGGCGGAACTGAGGCCGACCAGTCCGTGGATGGCGATCGTCAAGGACGGCCGGCCGCGCCGCATGCCGTCGGGCGCGATGTTCCCGATCTATGCACTGACGTCGGGACTGGTCAGCCTGCCCGATCTCGCGCGGTTCGTCTGGCATACGACGAAGCTGAAGTGGCCGCCCGTCGACAACTACGCGGCGTGGGCCGAGTACGACGATATGGACGCCGCGCGATGGTGCGCGCCGCGCCTTGGCCGCGCGACCGACTACCTGGTCGAGCCGCTCGTCGCAGGCGGCTTGCTCGAGTCGATCGAGGAGATCTCGCGCGCGGCGGCGCTTGCGACGCTGGCGCTAACCGATAACGGCCGCGGCAAGGAGATGACGCTTAATCGCGGCGTCGGCTCGTTCCCGGAAGCGCTCGCGGCGAAGGTCAACGTCAAGCTCGAATCTCCCGTGCAGTCGGTCGAGGCTAACGATGGCGGCGTCACGGTGCAGCTATCGGGCGAGCAGTTGCGCGCCGATCATGTCGTGCTCGCGGCGACTGCGCCGATCGCGGCGGGACTGTACCGCGGCGGCGACGAGGTCGAACGCCGGCTGATGGCGACCCAGTACGCTCCCGCAGTGAAGATCGGTCTGGCGACGAGCCGTCATTGGCGAAATGAACTGGCGTTGAAAGACGTGTGGGCGTTCATGGTCGCGCGCCCCGACCGCCAGCTCATCGCCTCGGCCACTGTCGAATCTGCCAAAAATTTTGGGTTTGTGCCTGATGGCGAGTTGCTCAACCTGATCGTGAGGGCCGACGCGGTGGGCGCGATGATCGATCTGTCCGACGACGAGATTGTCGCCAAGGTGCTGCCGGATATCGAGCGATTCTTTCCCGGCGCGACCGCGACCAAGCGCTTCGCGCAAGTCGCGCGTTGGCCCAATGCGCTGCCGAAATCCCCGGTGGGACGCAGCCGCGACCTCGCTGAATACCGGAGGACGCGGCCGTCGTCGCGCCGCGTACTGCTGGCAGGCGACTACATGGGCCTGCCGCATTTCGAGTCGGCGATCGAGACGGGGATGTGGTGCGCCGAGGCGATCCTGAGCGCGCGCGCGAAGGATTAAAGCAGGGGCGCCGCCCCTGCACCCCGCCGAAACCCACACTGGGTTTCGGACTTCCTGTGAGACTTACACAAAAACAGCGATGCGGCCTTCGCCCTGCGTGCGCGGGGCACGCGGCCGCCTGAAAGCTGACAGATGTTGTCGACGATCGCTTTGCCGAACTCCGAGCACTTCAGCAGCTTCGCGCCGGTCATCAGGCGCTCGAAATCGTAAGTCACTTCTTTCTTGGCGATGGTCTTCTCGAGGCCGCGGATGATGCCGTCGGCGACTTCCTGCCATCCCATATGCTCGAACATCAGCACGCCCGACAGGATTACCGAGCCCGGGTTCACCTTGTCCTGGTTGGCATACTTCGGCGCAGTGCCATGAGTCGCTTCGAAGATCGCATGGCCGGTCAGGTAGTTGATGTTGGCGCCGGGAGCGATTCCGATGCCGCCGACCTGCGCCGCGAGCGCGTCGGACAGGTAGTCGCCGTTGAGGTTCATCGTGGCGACGACGTCGAATTCATCGGGACGCGTCAGCACCTGCTGCAGCGTGATGTCGGCGATCGCGTCCTTGACCAGCAACTCGCCGGCTGGCGGCTTGCCGTTGCAATCGTCCCATCCCACCGCCTTGCCCTTGTACTCGCGGCGAACGAGTTCGTAGCCCCAATCGCGGAACGCGCCCTCCGTGTACTTCATGATGTTGCCCTTGTGGACGAAGGTGACGCTCTTGCGCTTGTGCCGGATCGCGTAGTCGAGCGCGGCGCGAATCAGCCGCTCGCTGCCTTCGCGCGAGACGGGCTTGATGCCGATTCCCGACGTGTTGGGGAAGCGGATTTTCTTCACCCCCATTTCGTCCTGCAGGAATTTGATCAGCTTCTTCGCCTCGGGCGACTCGGCCGGCCATTCGATTCCCGCGTAGATGTCTTCGGTGTTCTCGCGGAAGATCACGACATCCAGTTTTTCGGGATGCTTGACCGGGCTCGGCACGCCGGCGAAGTAGCGCACCGGCCGCAGGCATACGTAGAGGTCGAGCAGCTGGCGCAGCGCGACGTTGAGCGATCGGATGCCGCCGCCAATCGGAGTCGTCAGCGGACCCTTGATGCCAACCAGGAATTCGCGGAACGCCTCGACGGTTTCGTCGGGCAGCCAGTTCTTCCACTGGTTGAACGGCTTCTCGCCCGCGAAAACTTCCATCCAGGCGATCTGCCGCTTGCCGCCGTAAATCTTCTTGACCGCGTTGTCGAAGACGTACTGCGACGCCTTCCAGATGTCGGGGCCGGTGCCGTCGCCTTCGATAAACGGAATGATCGGGCGGTCGGGAACTTTCAGAGTGTGATTGGCGCCAAGAGTAATCTTCTCGCCGTTGCTGGGAACCTTGATGTGCTCGTATGCCATCGGTGTCGCAATTCGCCTCGTGTTTGAGTGATAGAGCGCGAGCGCGACGCGCGTTTGTTGCGCATCCCGCAGCGCTCAGAGTATCGAGCTATCATATAGCAAAGGCTCCGCGATGCCAGTATCAGGATAAAGGCCTCACCAGCTCTCGACCTTCAGATCGGCGACCCGGCGGAACTCGGATAAATTGCGCGTGACCAAAGTCGCTTTTTCATAAAGAGCGTGCGCCGCGATCAGCAAGTCCATCGCACCGATCGACCGTCCGGACGTTTCCAGCCGCGCCCTGATCTCGCCGTATCTCGGTGCCGCCTCAGCGGGCCAATCCAGCACCGTGACGTACGCCAGGAAAGCGAGAACAGCTTCTTTCGACCGCTCAGGCTGAGCGGACTTCGAAACGCCGGTCCACAGCTCGGCCGCGACGATTGACGACACCGCGACATCTTCGCGATTCGTGCGCTCGAGACGATTCCGAATCGACGGCGACCGACCACGCATCACGTCGACGCAAATGTCGCTGTCGAGCATGACGCGCGGCATTTACAGCGGCTCGACTTTCTCGGGACGCCGGTCGCGGAGCCGTTTCGGAAAGTCCTCAGGCAAACGCGGCGCGGTAGCGAAGTATTCTTTCCACGAACGCGGACGCGGCGTCAGGATCACGCGGTTTCCGTCAGGCTCGATAAACACTTCGTCGGTCGAGAATCGGAACCGTTTTGGAATACGAACCGCCTGGCTACGGCCAGTCTTGAAGACCTTTGCAGTTTCGCGCTTCATCGTCAGTGATACATATCATAAGTGTATATCAGGGTAAACTATTGGGAGCAGGCGCTAACGCCTCGACGGTGAACGCGCTATACTCACGCCGATCATTCCAAGCGGAGTAGCCGATGGACTTCACTTACACGCCTGAACAGGACAAATTTCGCGCTGAAATCGCGGGATGGCTCGAAAAGAATTCCGCCGAAGCCTTCGGGCGCAAGGGCGAGGGCCTCGGCGGCTCGACCGCCAGCCTGCTCGACGTGCGCGACGACGGCCGCTGGGCGCAGCTCCTCGACTACCATCGCCGGCTCTACAAGGCCGGCTACGCGGCGCTGCATTGGCCCAAGGAATGGGGCGGCGGCGGCGCGAGCATGATCGATCAGTCCATCTACCAGGACGAAGTCCTGCGCCTCGGCCTGCCGCTCTACGGCGCCAACCAGCTCGCGATCGATCGAATCGGCCCGACGATCATGCATCTCGGCACCGAGCAGCAGAAAAAACGCTACCTGCTCAAGATGCTCACCGGCGAGGAAATCTGGTGCCAGGGCTACTCCGAACCCGGCGCCGGTTCCGACCTGGCGGGCCTGCAGACGCGCGCGGTGCTCGACGGCGACACCTTCGTGATCAACGGGCAAAAAGTGTGGACCAGTTTGGCGCATCGCGCGGACTGGCAGGTGCTGCTCGTGCGCACCGACCCCGCGGCGCCGAAGCATAAGGGGATTTCGTACCTGCTGGTCGATATGCACAGCCCCGGAATCACGGTGCGTCCGCTCGTTCAGATTACCGGCGACGCCGGATTCAACGAAGTCTTTTACGACAACGTGCGGGTGCCGAAGGAAAACCTGGTCGGCGATCTGAACGCGGGATGGCAAGTATCGATCGCGACGCTGATGTACGAACGCGTCTCCGGCGGCACGCGGCATCCGGTGGAACGCACGATTGGCGAGCTGCTCGAGCTCGCGAAAAAAGTGGATTTCGAAGGCGGACCCGCGTGGAAGCATCCGTACGTGCGGCAGAAGCTCGCGCAGTTCGCGGTCGAGGCGCGATGCCTGCGGCTGTCGCGCTACCGCTCGCTGTCGGCGCAGCTCAAGGGCAAAGTGCCGGGGGCGGAGAGTTCATTCGGCAAGCTGTTCGCCACGGAGCTGAACCTGCGAGTCGCGATGTTCGCCGACGAGATGCTCGGCGCGTTCGCCAACGTCGAAGGCGGCAGTGTCGGCGCGGTCGAAGGCGGCCGCTGGATGCATCGCACGCTCGCCGCGCGCGGACTCACGATTGCGGCGGGGTCAAGTGAGATTCAGCACAACATCATCGGCGAGCGCGTGCTGAAGCTGCCGAAGGGGTAGCGCGTTACGCGGCGTCGCCCTCCAATTCCCTCCTCCAAAATGGGAGGAGGGTTAGGGTGGAGGACCAGATGCGCGCAGATGTCTGTTGCGCCGCAGATTCTGGACCAAGCGCAAAACTGGAGAATTGTGGTCCCTCACCCGCCGCTCGATGAACGAGCGTCGGCCTCTCCCCTCGTGGGGCGAGGCAATTCATTCAGTCTAGTGCGCGGAGTCGAGTAGCTTCTGCAGGTTGCTCGTGTCGCCGCGCTCGCTCGCGGTCTCGCCCGCACGGTCGTAAAGCAGGTTGCCCTTTGAATCGATCACGGCGATCGTCGGGATGTAGCCGTGATAGTAGCGAGCTATCAAAGGACGCTGCGCCAGCGACGGATTTCGCAGATCGACGACGACGAAGCGAATCTTGTCCTTGTAGCGCGGATAGAGCTGCACCAGGCGCTCGGCCTCGCGCGCGGTGTTCCAGCAATTCGCGGTACCGAAGAACATCACGGTCGCATGGTCGGCGGCAACGGAGCCGTCGGAAAGATTTTTCCCTTCGATGGGAAAGTTCGGGCTCGAATCGTCTGAAAACGAAAGCGCAGGCGCCAGCTTCAAATCGGTGGCGGGCGGACCGGGGACTTCCGTCGCGAGCACGACGCCGAAAATAAGCGCGGCGGCAATCGAAGCCGCGAATGCCAGCGTTCCAATTTTTGGTCTCATATCACATAAACCGGTTGGCGGGGTTGTATGTTCCGAGGATGACCGATGAAAGCTCAAAATAACAGTCCGCAAAGTGGCGTCGTACGGTCCTGGTGGGGATGGCGCTGAAATAGTCTACGCAACGATCGATTCGGCGCTGGGACGCCTGCTGGTGGCAGGCACGGGGCGCGGGATCTGCTTCGCCGGTATCGGCGAAGCAGATCCCGCTCTGGTCGCCGCGTTACGCGGCGACTATCCGCGCGCGACGATTCGGGTCGCTGACCCGAATCGCCGCGCAGACGAGCGCATCGGCCTTTGGGCCGATGCGCTCGCGAAGTACCTCGCAGGCCGCGCGAAGATGCCCACGCCGCCGATGGATATTCGCGGCACGCCGTTCCAGTTCGCGGTGTGGGAGCAACTGCGCGCGATTCCCGCGGGCGAAACGCGCTCGTATTCCGAAATCGCGCGGCTGATCGGACGACCGCGCGCCGTGCGCGCGGTCGGCACCGCCAACGGCGCGAATCCCGTCTCGATTGTCATCCCGTGTCATCGCGCGATTCGCGCGTCGGGGCATCTGGGCGGCTATCGATGGGGGCTGGAGCGGAAGCGTAAATTGCTCGATATCGAAGCTCGAATGGGCCGAGGAACCTAACCCCTAACCCCTTCCCCTGGTGGAAGGGGAACCAGATTTTAAAGTTTTTGGCGCCTTCAGGACATGCCCTGGATTGGTGAGGCCCAGCGCGAGAAGACGGTGCTCGACACGTTTTCCAGGGGCGGTAAGAACTCGGACGCCTGCGCGATCATTTGATCTGCGGGGATGTTCTGGCGAACCAGTTCCTTCGCGAACGCTTCGGCCATCGCGGCGACTCCCTCGCGTGTTACTTCGAAATGGAACTGGAAGCCGTAGGCTTTGTCGCCCTGGCGGAATGCCTGGCAGGGGGTTTTATCCGACGATGCCAGCGATACCGCGCCCGGCGGCACTTCGAAGATGTCGCCGTGCCAGTGGAACGGCGTCATCGTCGTTGGCAGCCCGCGCATCAGGCGATCGTCTTTGGCCGAATCGTGCAGCCGGATCGGATGCCATCCGATTTCCTTGCCGTTGGGATTGCGATCCACCTTCGCGCCGAGCGCCGCCGCGAGAATCTGTGCGCCGAGACATACGCCGAGCACCGGCAGATTCAATTTCATCGCGTCTTCGATCAGGCGCATCTCGTCGCGCAGCCATGGGTACCGCTCGGTCTGATAAACGCCCATCGGACCGCCCATCACGATCAGCCCGCCGGCGCCCTTCATGCTCGCCGGCACCGGCTGGCCGTTGGCGACCTGCACGTATTGCCACGCGAGTGCGGCGCCTTCGAGCGCGTCCGCGATGTTGCCGAGATTCTCGACCGGGTGATGCTGCAGGACGTAAATTTTCGCCATCGAATGAGTCTCCGACGCGATCGGACTAATCGCTAGAGCAAAGTGCCGTGGCGGATGCGGCCGAGATGGGTGTAAGCGCGCTGGGTGGCGACGCGGCCGCGCGAGGTGCGCGCCAGGAATCCCTCCTGCAACAGGTACGGCTCGTAAACTTCCTCGATCGTGTCCGATTCCTCGCCGACCGCGGCGGCCAGGCTTTCGACGCCGACCGGGCCGCCGTCGAACTTGTCGATGATCGCGCCGAGAATCGCGCGGTCCATCTTGTCGAAACCCGCCGTGTCGATTTCGAGCAGCTCGAGCGCGCCGAGCGCAATTGCGCGCGTGACGATCGGCTCCTCGTTGACCTGCGCGAAGTCGCGCACGCGGCGCAGCAGGCGATTGGCGATTCGTGGCGTCCCGCGCGAGCGCGACGCGAGTTCCATCGCTCCGGTCTCGTCGATATTGACGTTCAGCAAGGCCGCCGAACGGCGCACAATTTCGCTCAGCTCGACGTGATTGTAAAAGTCCAGGTGAAAGTGCTGGCCGAAGCGGTCGCGCAGCGGCGAGCTCAGCAGGCCCGAACGCGTGGTCGCGCCGACCAGGGTGAACGGATTGACCGAGAGCTTCATCGTGCGCGCGCCCATCCCCTCGCCCACCACGATATGAAACTCGAAGTCCTCCATCGCGGAGTAGAGCCGCTCCTCGATGACGCGCTGCAGGCGGTGAATCTCGTCGATGAAGAGCACGTCATGCTCTTCGAGGTTGTTGACGATCGCGGCAAGGTCGGCCGCGCGCTCGATCGCGGGACCCGAGGTGACGTGGACGTTGACGCCGAGCTCGCGCGCGATGATATGCGCGAGCGAGGTCTTGCCGAGGCCGGGCGGTCCCGCGAACAGCACGTGATCGAGCACTTCGGCGCGTCCGCGGGCGGCGGTTATCGACATGCCGAGAATCTTCTTGGTGCGCTCCTGCCCGATGAATTCGTCAAGCGCGCGCGGGCGCAGCGCGAGGTCGAGCCGGCGATCGTCCTCGTGGCCGACGCGCGACGCGAGCCGTCCCTCGACGGCGGGTGCAGCGGAACTCGAATCTTCGCGAGGCTTACTTTTCGCCAAGCAGCACCGCCAATGACCTGCGAATTATGACTTCCGGATTGTGCACCGCGGCGGCGTCCGCCGCGATTACGGCGTCGACTGTGCGCTTCGCTTCAACCGGTTTCATGCCGAGATTGACGAGCGCGGAGACCGCCTCGTCCGCGGGGCCGGCCGGCGCGCCGTTTCTTTCCGGCACCGGGCGCAGATGGCCGTTGGTAGTGCTGGTTGAAGGCGCCGCCAGCTTCAGGTCGCCGACCTTGTCGCGCAACTCGCGCACGACCCGCTCCGCGACCTTCGGACCCACGCCGGGCACCGCATCGATTCGCTCGACGTCACCCTTGCCGATTGCGGCGACCAGTTCTTCGGGCGCGAGCACCGACAGGATCGCAAGCGCGAGTTTCGGACCGACATGCTGCACGCTCAGCAGCAGGTCGAAAGCGCGCTTCTCGGTCGCGCTGGAAAATCCGTAGAGCGTAAGCGCGTCCTCGCGCACGACCTGGCGTATCTCGAGCGCGACATGCTCGCCGAGCTGCGGCAAGCGATAATAGGTACTCAGCGGAATCAGCACTTCGTAGCCGATGCCGCCGGTCTCGACCACGATACGGCCCGCGTCGCGGACTGCGAGTGCGCCCGCAATCGTCGCGATCATTGATGGACCATGTGCGGCTTTGCGCGGCGTGGCGCGCCGGGGCGAAAGCGTTCGACCGCTTCGACCAGGTTGGGCAGGCGTCCGCGCCCGAGATGGCATAGTGCGAGCGCGAGCGCGTCGGCGGCGTCGTCGGCGAGCTCGACTGCCAGGTCGAGGCCCAGCGCCTTGCGCACCATGAAGTTCACCTGCGCCTTGTCGGCGTGACCGTGGCCGGCGACGCAGAGCTTAACTTCGTTGGGCGGGTATTCGAACAGCGCGAGATTGCGTTCCGCCGCCGCGAGCATCGCCATCGCCCGCGCCTCGCCGAGGCGAAACGCGCTCTGCACGTTGGCGGCGACGAAGTGCCGCTCGAGGCTGAGCGCGGCGGGCGAGAACTCGTCGATGATTGCCAGCAGCGCTTCGTGGATGTGCCGCAATCGCCCGGGTCCGGGCGCGAGCGACGCAGATTGAATAGTACCGGCGGTCACGTAGCGTCGACCCGGATTCTCGACGACGCCGAAACCGCACACCACACTCCCGGGATCCACCCCCAATATCCTCATCACTCCCCTCCTCCACCGAACCGCAGCCCCGCGCGGCGCTACGCCGCCGAGAATTGCGCCATTTCTTCCTCGCTGATGTCGAAGTTCGCGGCGACGCTCTGCACGTCGTCGTGATCTTCGAGTTCCTCCATCAGCTTCAACACCTGCTCTGCCGCGTGACCTGAGACCGCGGCTGTATTTTCGGGAATTCGCGCTTGTTCCGAATGGGCGATGGCGAGGCCGGCTTTCTCGAGCGCGTCGCGCACCGCGTTCAGCTTGTCTGGTGAGGTGAGGACCTGGAACATATCGCCGTCGCTGGTCACGTCATCGGCGCCCGCGTCGAGTGCGAGTTCGAGCAGCTTGTCCTCGTCGATCGCCGATTTTTCAATTCCGATCACGCCGCGCTTTTTGAACATCCAGCCGACGCATCCGACTTCACCGAGGTTGCCGCCATGCCGCGAGAAGACGAAGCGCAGCTCCGCCACGGTGCGATTGCGATTGTCCGACAGCACGTCGACCATTATCGCGACGCCGCCGGGGCCGTAGCCTTCGTACGTGATTTCCTCGAGCGACGCGCCGGCAATCTCGCCAGTGCCCTTCTTGATGGCGCGATCGATGTTGTCGTTGGGCATCGATTGCTTCTTGGCGACCGTCACCGCGGTGCGCAGGCGTGGATTGGAATTGATATCGCCGCCGCCGAGCCGCGCCGCGATCGTGATTTCCTTGATCATCTTGGTGAAGACGCGGCCGCGCTTGGAATCGGTAATCGCCTTCTTATGCTTGATCGAACTCCATTTCGAATGACCCGACATGACAAATACCTTTTACGGGATCGCCTCGGCGGGCAGACCCCGAATTGTGCCGACAATATCACAAAGATTAGGCAAAGGGGGAATAGGGTCGAGGCGATAGTGCGCGGTGGCGGGCAGGCGTGAGAAAGTGAAAAAGTAGGGATGTTGGAGTCATCGCGGCTGCCTTCTGTTATCATGCGGTCGCGCGCGAGAGTGAACTGCGCAATGTCAGGCGCATTGTCAGGAATGAGAGTTTCGATTTTAGGACTGGTCGCGGCGCTGATTGTCAGCGGATGCCTCTATCCGCCGGAGGCGCAGCCGCCGCCTGATGAAAAACAGCAAGTGGTGATTCCGCTGCCGTACGATCTCGCGTGGGACGTCGGTGAACTCGGTCATCACGCAGAACTCGTTTCATGTGCAGGCGCAGGACATGACCAACGGGATTATCGAGGCGGCTGGTCCGCGCTTCACGCTGCAGGACGCCGATTGCGGGAAGATCAAGAGCGTGGTGGGCGCTTACACGGCCGAGCCGGAGCTGAACTCGTCATCGGTGTACAACTTCCTGGTGCGGCCGCGGGGCCCGGAGGCGAGCCTGGTAGAGGTGCGCGCGACCTTCAACTCGCCGGTCAAGGTGCCGCTGCATCAGTCGACCGACGTCGATTGCGTCTCGCACGGAATCCAGGAATCGAATCTGTTGCGTGAAGTACTGGTCGAGGCCAAGCAGACGCATCGGCCGGAATACGCCAAGCCTGCCACTTCGCCGCCGGGCGCATCGACGATCACTGCCGAATCGCCATCACCCGACCCGCAGGCCGCCGTCTTCGATAGACAAGGCTCCAGCGACGCGGTCGATGCCGCCGATGCGGGGATTTTCGCTCAGCTGGGCCCACTACCCTGCCCGATCTTCCCGCGCCGCCGCAGTAGGCGCGCACCCTTGCGGGCTTGACATTTTTTTCGTCCGGGATGAAACCGGGGCCAGCACCGTGCGCTTCGGAGGAATGCAATGAAAGGTCGCGTCGCGTTCATCCCCTCGGCTCATAAAATCGAGTTTCACGAGTACGACGTCCCGGCGCCTGCCGCGGGCGGGCTGGTCGCGGCCGTCACGCAGACCAACGTATGCGGTTCCGAAGTGCATATGTGGAAGGGCGAGTTCGGGCGCCGCGGCGTGATGCCGGGGCATGAGATGAGCGGGCGCATCGAGGCGCTCGGCGCGGGCGTGCGGACGGATTGGGCGGGCGTGCCGGTCAAGGAAGGCGACCGTATCGCGCCGGTGTACTACACGGTCTGCAATCGATGCGTCAACTGCGTGACCGGCAATCATGCGGCATGCACGGCGAAGGTGATGGGCGCGCGGCATCCCGATGAACCGCCGCATTTCACCGCAACCTTTGCGACCCACTATGTCGTAAAGCCCGACCAGCATTTCTACCGCGTGCCGGACAACGTGCCCGACCTGGTCGCGTCGTCGGCGAACTGCGCGATGTCGCAGGTTTTCTGGAGTCTCGATCGCGCGCGTCTGGCCTATGGCGAGACGGTCGTCGTGCTGGGCGCGGGAGGACTGGGGCTGCATGCGATGGCGATTGCGAAGGCGCGTGGCGCGCGCGTGATCGCGGTTGATGGCGTGGACCTGCGCCTGCGCGAGGCGCGCAGATTCGGCGCCGACGAAACTGTCGATATGCGCGAATACACCGACGCCGAGGCGCGCGACAAACGGGTGCGCGCGCTAAGCGCCGGATCGCCCGACGTGGTGCTCGAGGTAGCCGGCGTCCCCGAGGCGTTCAGCGAAGCGATCCGGATGGTTCGCGCAGGCGGCCGTGTGATCGAAGTCGGCAACATTTCGGCGGGGCTGACGGTGCAACTGCCGCCGTCGGTAATCACGTTCAAGTCGCTGGAGATAATCGGCGTCGCGACCTATCCGCCGCACTATCTGAAGAAGTCGCTCGATTTCCTCGCCGCGAATATCGATCGCCTGCCCTATCGCGAAATGTGCGACGCAACTTTTCCGCTGTCGCATGCGGCGGAAGCGCTGGATAAGAGCGAACGGCGCGAAGTGACGCGCGCAGGATTGCTGCCGGCAGAGAGCTGAGGGTTCTTTTTTGTGTCATTCTGAGCGCAGCGAAGAATCCCGGATCCTTCTCGGCGCAAAACACTTCGACTTCGCTGGGGGCGCCCGAAGCCAAGCTGCTCCGAATCCTTCTTAGCCGCGCCGGGACGTTTGATCCGTGGTTGAGGGTGCAGTAGTTGGCGTCGAGAAAGATCCGGGATTCTTCACTGCGCTCAGAATGACAAAAGATTTAGAGCGCCGGTACCGCTCGATGAAAATTCAGCACGACCTCGATGGCTTTGTTTGGCCGTAACGGACATTGTTAAGAGCGAGCAATTCTGGAATCAGCCCGGTAAGTTTCTCCCGCAACGATACGTCATCAGGAGCCTCGGCCGCCAATCCGGGGATGTCGTCACTGTCAGCGACCCACATTTTGGCTTCTGCATCCCAGGTCACTTTAACGTTGAAACGATTTTGCATGAGGAGCACCCTTCCGGGATTTTAGCTCCACCCTACTCAGCAAGCCTACCCCGATGGTGGAAGCACTAAAAGCTGTGCTCGCCGGCGGTGTCCCAAGGTCCTTCGGGGCATTTTGCTAGCTGCCGGCGCGGTCCGGGATTAGTGCTTCGGCTGGGACTATCTCCGCGTCGGTTGCGCCCGGGATTTTCCAGTACAGGTGCAGGTAGGAGCCGCCTTCCAGGTTTCGCTCGCCGACCTCGATGCTGTGCGGCCCCGCCGTCAGATGGATCTGTCCCTCGTCGTGAGTTTTGTTCACCGAGCCCGGATCGTGAATCACCGGGATGCCGTCCACGGTGACCCATCCTGAATCGTCCACGTCGATCGCAAACCCGTACTCTCCGGTCGCCGGCGCCACTATTTGCCCGCGCCAGAAGTCGCACGACGGAAACGGCATCGCACCCATCGACGCGATGTCGTCGAAGTCGAGTTGCCGATCGACTCGCACGATATGCGGCGCGGTTTCGCCGCATGCTTCCCCGGCGTAGTACCTGCCCAACAGGCCGTGGTCAGCAGTCTGCGCAAACGGCTGCATGATTCGCTGGCTCATCGAGAGCAGAAACAGCGCCGCGATACGCCAGCGCGGTCGCGAGTTGTACCAGGCGGCGCGACGCGCCGGTGCCCCAGAGCCCAAGCGTCTCCGACAAATCAAACGCGCCGAAGATCCAGAACACGCCCAGCGGCCAGAGTTGAAACGGGCGCTGCAATCCGACGAGCTTGCCGAGGTTGAAGGCGACCGAGTCGCCGACGACCATATTGCCGCCGAAGAAGGCGTCGCGGTTGGTGGCGAAGTCGCCGCGCATGAACTGCTGCAGCGCGAAGTCGCGCACCGGGTTGTCGTATTCGTAGGGAAAGTGCGGGTTGGTCGCGGTCGCCATCAGCATGATCGCGGCCGACAGCGCGCCCATCGCGCCGAGCAGGTAGTTGCAGGCGGCCGGCAGAAAGACCAGCGCCAGCACCATGAACGGCACCGAGGCCACGATTTGCCGCGGACCAGTCGCGGTGCCGCCGCCCCATGAGACGATCGATTGGCCGTACGCCGCGTTGAACAGGATCAGCACGACGAAGGAATAGACGGTCACGACGAACTCCGCGCGCCATCGCCTGACCCGCGCGAAATAGCCGACGCCCAGGATCGACAAGAGCAGAACCGGGTTGCAGAAAAACAATCCGCGCTGCGGATCGAGCAGCACGTTCCACAAAATCCGGATCTTCGGATAGGTCAGCCCGACGAAGCCGACCGCCTGCTCGGGAAACTGCCGATTCTCGTCGGGCGACAGCTTGAATGCCTGGTAGCTGAAGAAGAACGGACTGCCGAAGGCGCCCCAGTTGTACGCGAGCATGATTGCGACTGTGATCGCAGCGGCGGCGGAGAAGGCCGCGAGGTGCTTCCACTCGGGCAGTTTGAACAGCGCATAGATTCCAATTGCGGCCGCCACCAGCAGCACCGGGTAGTCGTTGAGCACGGCCCATCCCGCCAGGAAGCCGGCCGCAAACGCGCGCCTCGGCGATGGCCGCGATGTCGAAAGTCGCCAGCAGGTAGAACGCCGTGAACAGGCATACCGCGCCGACCGGTTCGCCGGTGAGTTCAGTGGCGTACGGAAACGCGATCGTCGCGAGGCCGAGAATCAGCGCGACGCCCGCGGCGCGGCCCTCCGACGCGCCGAGAAATCGCGCGAAGCGAAACATCACGACGCACAACGCCGACATCAGCAGGCCGGTCGTGAAGACCGTCGTCAGGTAAGTTACAAACGCCCAATACTGCGATTCGTGAGCCGCGCTCAGGGGCAGCAGCGCAGTGCGAAAAATCACCCACGGGATCAGCGCCGTGTACGACGTGCCGGGCGCCTTGACCGAAAAAATGCGGCCGTGGAGGGTCACGATGTCGGCGGTGTTGAAGCCGCAGAAATCGTTGATCGACAGCACCCCCTTCTCGAGTATCGAGCGCATCAGGTCGAAGCGGCATGCGACGCTCTGGTCCGCGCCCTGGTAAAAGTAGGCGTAGGTGACGAACGGGATCAGGAAGATCGCCGCCTCGATTTGCCGCGCGCGATCCTCCGCTGCGATCGGGCGGCCAGGCTTCGCGTCGCCCGAGTTCATCGCTTCTTCGAGCGCCCCGCCATCGCGGCGCGAATCGGATTGAAGACACGAAAGTCGTCGTCGCCATAGATGCGCCAACCGGCCCATGCCATTCCCGCCAGCGCGATGAACGTCAACGCCAGCGATGATCGGTGAGCCGTTCGGCACCGCCGCGCCCTGTTGCCGGATTGCCATCAAGTCGTAGGTCGGCGATGCGTTCGGCGGCGGTGCGTCAATCGCGATCAGCGACGCGTTTCTGAAGAACGCCTTGCCGGTGTTCATGCTGCCGAAGCCGCCGACGCGCAGCGCCACGTCAACGTCCGCGCCTTCTCCGCCAACCTTGAGATACAGACTCTCGTGCTGCCAGTCGGTGGTGCCGTGCACGTCGGGCGACATGATGCCGTCTTCCATCACCGAAATGGTCGCGCCGGAGTTTTTGTCGCCGACATTTTCGGTGCGGAGATCGACGCTGAGCTGATACCATCCCGGCGCCAGCGTGAGCGGTTGCATCCAGCGCGCGTCATTGGACTGCAGGTTGTCGACTTCGAGCTGGCTCTGATCGGGATGGTCGGCGTCATAATGCCAATGCGCCTGGAACGCCTCGGGACTGTTGATCCAGGCCTCGGTGCGCCACAAATCAGGCTGGTCTTCGGAGCCTTTGGCGAAGTCGCCGTTTTGCAGCAGGTTCTTGTGATCGGCAGCCCAGCCGCGTGGGGAGCGAACACACGGCGGCGAGCATCGCACAAACGAAAATCGCGCAAAGGAAACTCGCGCGGCGGCTCTCGATTCGCGTCCGGGCGCGCGGTCATATCCAACTGCGCAGTCCCCCCGCTTGCAGCCACATCCGCGCGTAGTATCCGTCGCGGCTAATCGGCATACCGACCCAGATCGGAAAGTAGTAGACGAACAGAATCAGCGCCGTGACGACAAACACGCTGGCAACGTAGCGCCCCGCATACGGCGTCATAAACAGAAAGAATATGAACGCTCCCATCACCACGATGAAGGTGAGCCATGCCCAGGTCGGCGGCAGCCCCAGGAAAAACACCGGCGTCATCGTCAACATCAGCGCCAGTTGCTCCCACGGCTCGGCGCGCTCCTTGAAACATTCCGAGAGCAAAATCGCCAGCGCCAGATAGCCGAAATAGACCGACGCCATGTAGTGGTAGAGGAACAGCGTGCGGCCGATCCACGCCCATATCAGCCAGTAGCTGAGGTAGCCGATCACGAGGAACCATCGCGTCAGGGTCGGCCGTTCGAGCGCCTGCACCGCGGTGATCGTGACCGCGGTCAGCGCGCCCCACCACAGTACCGGGTTGCCGCCGCCCCAGACCGTTTGCACGTCGCCGGTCTTGGGGAAGCTCTGCCAGTACGCGATCGGCCGCAGCATCAGCGGCCAGCTCCACCACGGCGACGCATACGGATGGGTCGCGGACGCAACGCTCTTCTCGTACCAGACGACGTCGCTGTAGTACTTGAACAGATCCTGCACACCGCCCCACCAACCGAGATAGTAGTGCGGCAGGAACACGGCCAAGTAGGTAAACGCTGCGACGGATCCGACCAGCACAACGGCGCCGATGCTCATCGGCTCGAGCACGCTCGCCATCGACGGCATCCGCAGCGAGGGCATGCCCACTGAGGTCGATGACGACGCGCGTCCGCGCCAGAAGATCTCCGCACCTCGCAACGCGAGCACGGCAAGAACCGCCAGCACGATGTAAGTGGGCGGCGTGCCGCTAAAAATCAGCAGCAATATAAGAACCGCGCAGATCGATCGAGACGAAGAACGCCGAAGTTGCGTCGAAGAGGCTGGCCGCCACGGGCGTCAGGCGGCCGGTTTTTGCGCGCCTTCGGCTCGACCGTCGGCGCCGCGGGCTCGACACGTGCGGGTGCGGGCGCCGGCTGTTCCTTCGCGAGCACATAGAGCAGGAAACCCGTCACCAGCAGAAACGTTATCGCCGGCACGTAGAGTTTGCTCGCGAGGCACAGACCCAGCGCCAGCCCGAGCCATGGCAGAATTCGCCGGCGCGCGCGTGTGTCGGGCGTTTGCACGAATCTGAAAAAAAGCAGATACGCGACTGCCGCGCAGGTGAGATAGACGATGTCGATGACGGCGTAGTGCGAGTCGACCAGGTACATCCCGTCGCAAAGTATGATCGCGCCCGCGAGCGTACCTGCCAGCCGCGACCCGGACATCCGCCGCGCGAGCAGGTAAGTGATTCCCACCATCGCGGTGCCGAGCGTCGCGTTGCCGACCCGCCAGCTCCACGGATGATCGCCGAAAATCAGAATGCCGAGTGCGATTATCAGCTTGGCGAGCGGCGGATGAGGATCGAGAAACGATTCGCCGTGCAGGTAGTGCCGTCCTTGCGCGACGAAATGAACCTCGTCAAAGACGATCTCGGCCGGATGCCCGAGGTGATAGAAGCGCGTGATCGCGGCGACTATCAGCAGCGCCGAAATGATGATGGTGTCGGTGGCGATCCACGGCGGCGCAACCGCAGGCTCTTCGACCAAATCCTCGACCTGCCGCGGCATCGTGAATCTCCCGATGAATGCGACCAGCGCCGCGGATGGCTCGCCTCCGCCCTCCAGCCGCATCGCGCCGTAGTAGGCCGCAATTCCCAGCGCGACGACGTTGAGCGCCGAAGTCGCCATCGCGAGCGCGTCGCGTGAATCGAGAAATACTATGGTGTTGAGCGTGTGCAGAATATAGACGAGGTTGATGAGGCAGGTGAGCGTCAGGATGGCGAACACGGCCATCATCTCGGGCGCTTCCAGAGCCAGCGGCACCGCCAGTGCGATGGCGGGATAGAGGTACCGCTCATGCATCCGGGGCGCGACCATGAAGAAGCCGAAAATCGCGATGAACGACGCGAACAGCAGCCGGTTCGGCGTGCGCCCGCGCCACAGGATCCACGCGACGAAGAGATAGAGCGGCACCAGCAGGCTCATGCCGAGCGCGAAGATCGACACGCCGCCGAAGGTGGTGGTGTCGGCCTGCCGCAGTCCGCCGAGCAGCGCCATCAGGTTGAACGCATTGACCGAAGTCTCGTGGTAGTAGGCGGCGGTGGAAGTGTAGAGGTTGATGATCCAGTTCCATTCCTGGCCTATCTGGAACGGCGCGATGCCGATGATGAAGACCGCGATCAGTGCGATGCCCGACCTGAGCCACGTCGCGAAGCGGGTCTCGAGCATCGTCCACACGCCCAGCACCGGCAGCATCATCAGTCCTTGCGGCTTGACCAGCACCGCGATCGCGGCGAGTCCCCAGCCGATTTCGTACTGCTCGCCGAGTATCGCCACGATGCTGAGCAGGGTGACGAAGGTCATCACCGAGTCGCTTTGCCCCCAGACCACGGTGTCGAACAGCAGCGGCGGATTCAGCGCGACCATCAGCATCGCGATGAAGGCCATGTCGCGGCGGCTGCTGCGGCGCACGAAGGCATATACAAGGAGCGCGAGCACGAAGTCGGCGACAATTGCGGGGCTCTCGATTACGACGCGGTAAAAATCTCCCGTCGCTCCGATGGCGTGCGCGATTATGCCGACGACCCACAGCCCGTACAGGTAGCCGGGCGGATAGTCGAGAAAAAATCCCTTCTGATAGGTTTGCGCGGGGCCGAAGGTCGAGATTTGGCTGGCCCACGCCTGGTAGTCGCCGACGTCGGGGCCGAACCCCGGGCAATACGGCATCACCGCCAGCTTCACGCATGCCAGAACTGCGAGCACGAGCAGCGTGACGGTGAGCCCCGACTGGGGATCGGCGACGACGGGCCGCATGTATTCGGTGAAAGCGTAAATGACGAGCGCGATCAGCAGCGCGCCCGCGATGAATCCCGGTAGCTTTCCGCTCGGCGCTCCCGGATCCGATGCGGCGGCGATCGAAAATACCGCCAATGCGGCGACGCCCCAATCCGAAAACTGCGCCCGCGCAATCCACGGGCGAGACTTGTCCGCCGCGACCTTCAACGCTCGCTCATCCTGCTAATTTCCCCCATTGCGCAACCGCTAAAAGATAGCGGTTATTGTGCCCGTGATGAACAGGCGAGGCACCCTGCCCTCGCGGCTCTGCTGGCGACGGCGGTCGTAGGCGGTCTATTATGCGGCATCGCAGCCAAGGAGAAATCATCGATGCGACTGATCCATACCGTGTATGAGCCGGCCGGCGACGGACCTCATCCGACCCTGATCGCGATGCATGGGTTTGGCGCCAGCGCGCTCGACCTGCTGGGACTCGCGCCGTACATCGCGGACGGCCGCTTCATGGTGATTTGTCCGCAGGGTCCGATGGAAGTGCCGATCGGTCCGACGCGCGGCTACGCATGGTTTCCGATTCGGATGGGCGCCGCGCCCGATCGCACCGCGATCGACGACGCCAACCGGATGGTCACGGAGTTTCTCAACACGGCGCTGCAGAAGTACCCGGTCGATAGAAAAAAGCTGGTGGTGCTGGGATTCAGCCAGGGCGGGATGATGGCCTATCGGCTTGCCGTGAGAAATCCGTCGAAGTTCGCCGCACTGGTCGCGCTCTCGACATTCTTTCCGCCCGACCTGAAGGACGAGGTAAACGACGCCGCCGCGCTGGAAGCGTTGCCGACGCTCGTGCAACATGGCCGCGCCGACGAGATGATCGAAATCACGCGCGCGCGGGCATCGGTGGAAACGCTGCGCAGCCTCAAGGTGCCGCTGACGTTCCGCGAATACGATTGCGGTCACGAGATAACCGCCGAGGGCCTGCAGGACCTGTCGAGTTTTCTGACAGAGAAAGTGCTCGAACCAATCGTCAAGGCGTAACGCTATCTCCTCTCCCTGTAAGGGAGAGGATGAAGGTGAGGGTCCTTGTCCAGCGCGCATTTTTCGCGCGCGATTCACGATTCTGCCTCTGCTCCGATCGCTTCGCAGCCGTTGCGCAACTGGGCGTTGGGACTTAGGCCGCGCTAACGAATGATGGGAGCAACCTAACCCCTGACCCCTTCCCCTGGTGGAAGGGGAACCAGATTTAAGAGACTCGTTCCCGCGCGATGAAGGGGAACCGGATAGAGAAAACCCGCACCTCCGAGGGAAGCGGAACATGTTCTCCCCTACTCGTCCTCGATAATCGCGACCGGCCGCACCCATCCCGCGCTGCCGCCGGTTATCTTGATCGGCAGCGCGCTCACCTTGAAACCGAACGGACGCGGAATCGAGCCGAGGTTGGCGAGCTTCTCCATGTGAATGTGCTCGCGCTCGCGGCCGACGAAATGCGCCGGGAACAGCGCGTCGGGCTGACCCTCGCGGAATCCACGCACCATCGTGCCGAGCGACACGTCCATCGCCATCGCGTCGATTCCAATCAGCTTCACGCCCTGGTCGAGAATGTAATTCTGTCCCGCAACCGAGAGCCCCGCTGCGCGGCGCGTGTATTCGTCGACGTTGTCGAGATACTGGTCGCTGCCGGTCCACAGCAGCACGATGTCGAGCGGTTTGAGCGCGTAGCCGATTCGCGAAAGCTCGCCGGTAATGTCCTCGACGCTGATGTCCTCGCCCTGGCGATGGCGAAAGTCGAGACGGACGCCGTCGCCGTAGCACCACTCGAGCGGAATCTGGTCGATGGTGCGTGCGGGCTTGCCTTCGCACAGCGGACCGAAATGCCACGGCGCGTCGATATGGT
Organism: uncultured delta proteobacterium; assembly: GCA_963747845.1. GTDB lineage: Bacteria > Desulfobacterota > Binatia > Binatales > Binataceae > Binatus. Next base: position 316,065 of record CAVVGR010000007.1, on the reverse strand, counting down.
TGCCGGCATGCCCGGTCAGCGTGATGGTTTCCCATCCGAGCGCCATCGCGTCCGGATAGTCGCCAACGTCCGAGCCCTTGAACAGCCGCAGCATCGCCCGCGCGCCTTCGTCATGATTCACGCGTTTGAAGCGATAGTTCCACGGCGGATACGGCGCCGCGTCGAGCGGCACCCCGATGTCGATAATTTTCACGCGCGCTCCTGGTTGGGTCCCGCCGCGATTCTAACTAGGATCGCTGGAATGAGCGAGGACACAAATACTGAGCGAGCGTTCGCGAGACTGCTCGCGGTCGTCACGGAACTGCGCGAGCGATGCCCCTGGGATCGCGAACAGACACTCGCTGATACCCCGCGCCATCTGATCGAGGAAGCATACGAGGTGGCTGACGCAATCGCGCGCAACAATCCGCCCGACGTGGCAGAGGAACTCGGCGACGTTATCGTGCAATGCATCTTCACCGGAGTGATACTCGCCGAACAGTCGAAGCTCGACCTCGCGACCGTGATGCAGAACGCGGCCGAGAAACTCATCCGGCGGCATCCGCATGTCTATGGCAACACGCGCGCCGAGACGTCGGAGCAGGTCGTCGAGAACTGGGAGCGGATCAAAATCGGTGAACGCGCGAGCAAGAACCCCGATGGCGCAAAGAGTCTCGCCCACGTCGGGCGCGGGCTGCCCTCGATGATGCGCGCGGAGAAACTAGGCGAGAAGGCGCGCCGCGCCGGCATGGATTGGGCAAATATTCGCGAGGTGATTGCGAAGGCGCGCGAGGAACTCGACGAAGTCGAGCGCGCGCTCGACAGCGGCGACAACGCTCACGTTGCCGAGGAGATCGGCGACTTGATGCTGGCGATTGCCAATGCGCCCCGCTTCATCGGCAAAGACGCTGAGCAGACTCTGCGGGCAGCATGCGATAAGTTCGTGATGCGCTTCGACGAGGTGGCGCGCATCGCAGCGGCGCGCGGCCTCGACCCAAAGCGATGACGCCCTCAGAAATCGATGCGCTATGGAATGAAGCGAAGATAGCAACCGGCTTACGGAGTGACCGATGAGCGAAGGCAAACAGTTCAAGGGCGAAAACTTGCGCAATGCGAGGTTCAACGACTGCGCGCTGGGACAAGCTGAATTCGAAGGGGTAGACCTGTCGCGGGCGAAATTCACCGATGTGAAACTGCAAGGCGCGACAATCAACAACGCGAATCTCGCGGACGCGAAGCTCACCAACGTCAGCCTCGCCAACGCCAGCATCGACGACGCGAACATCACGGGCCTGACGATCAACGGATGGAATATCGGAGAGCTGATTAGAGAAGGAGTAGATCTGTCGGGGGCGAAATTCACCGATGTGAAACTGCAAGGCGCGACAATCAACAACGCGAATCTCGCGGACGCGAAGTTCACAAACGTCAGCCTCGCCAACGTCACTATCGATGACGCGAACATCACGGGCCTGACGATCAACGGATTCAATATCCAGGAGCTGATTAGAGAAGCCAGCAAAGCGTAAACCCTGACAATGTCTGGAATCTCGGCTGTAGCCCGGAACCCTCACCTAACCTCTCCCGTGAAAACACACCCTCACCCGCGCCAAGGGCGCGGCCTCTCCCGCAACTAAGCGGGCGAGGCGGGTAATCAGTGGCGCGGAACGCGACACCCTAACTGGGGCGAGGGACCAGAGGATCAGATCTATTGCCCCGATGCTCGTGCGCTGTTACAAGTGACTGGTTATGCCTCATATTCCAGTTCATCCGTCGGCCGAGAAGCGTCATCGGCAAAGTCTCAAGCGCGCTGAGCGCAACCGCGTTGTTCGGACACGTGCCCGCACGTTGGCCAAGACCGCTGCGGAAACTATCGCGTCGAGCACCGACGAAGCGAAGGCGCAGGAAGCGCTCAAGCTGGCGACCAAGGTGCTTTACAAGGCGATCAGCAGCGGCACGATGCATCGCAATACGGTGCGGCGCAAAGTCGCGCGGCTGTCCGCCAGCCTGCATCGCAAGTTCGGCAAGAAAGCCTAACGCATCTGCTCGCGAACGCGGCGTTCAGTCGGGCACGATCATCAGATCGAGCAGCAATCCGGCCAGCGCCTGCTCGCGTTCCTTGATCGTACCGTCCTTGAATCCCGCGTCCATCGCGCACGCGCGCCAATAGGCACGTTCCAGGCGCGCGAGGCCGAAGCGCCGCGCTCCTTCGATTGCGCGGGTTGCGAGGCCGCTCTGCGGCGGCAATCCGAGCGCGGCGGCGACGTCGCCAGGACTTCTGCGCGACGCCATCATCGAGGCCGCGATCATCATCCGGCGCATCATTGGGATGATCTCGACCGCGAGAATTTCGAAAACCTCGCGCCCGAGTGCGAGCGCGCGGCCCAACTGCGCCAGTGCCGCCGAGGTCCGGCCGCGTGCGACGCTCTCGGCGAGTTCGAACGCTTCCGGCATCCGCCGCGCGCCTTCGTCCAGGTCGCCCGGCTGCACGGCCGCGCCCGGCTCGGTGAAGATAGTGACTTTGCCGAGCACGTTGGCGATAGCGGCGAGGTCACCGCCGTGACGTGAGATGATCAAGTCCATCGCGGCCGGTGACATTCTCAATCCGAGCGACTGTGCGAATGCGCTCACGTATTGCTCGATCTGATTGTCGAACGGGCGCATGCAATTCACGAGCAGCGCCGGCTTTTCCGCGGCGCGGCGAATCTTCGCGGGCGCGTTGTCCTTTTCGTAGAGCAAAATCAGATTGCCGGGACCGTGCGCGGTCTCGATTGCCGCGGCCAGCGCTGCCTCCGAGCCGCCGCTGCCCGATGCGCGCGTGTCGCCCGCTTCTGCGTCAGTGCCGGCGGCGGTTTCCGCGCGGTCGCGGCGCGATTTCAGAATGCGGCATGCGATCACGCGCCGGGGCGCGAACAAGTCCGGCGCGCTAAGCTCGTTGAGCACCGCGCCGTAGTCGTCACCCGAGCCAAGGTAGAAGCTGCGATATTTGCATCCGTCTGCGATCAGCCTGCGCACGATCGAATCGAAAACATATTCGCGCAGGAACGCATGCGGTCCGAAGATCACCACCACCGGCGGGATTCGGCGTTCCCCCGATGCTCCCCGCAGATAAGCGAGTGCGGTTTCCAGCGGCATGCGGCTAGCGTCCCATCCGCGCAGCGCCAGCCTAGAACCCTTCGGCTATCTCGGTGTAAAGGGACGCCGCGAGTTTCTGCATCATCTGGTCCTGCGTCATCTCGGTTTGCGATTGCGAAGTCTGCAGATCGGTCATGTGCGCGTAGTTCCCGCTGCGCAGGTTCTGCTGCAGAAAAGTCGGTGTCGTGATCGTGACGTTCTGCGCGACAATCGGAGTGTGCGTCAGGCTGCCGAGGTTGTGCGTGCTCCAGATCAACTTGTCGGTATGCAGGTCGGTCAGCCGCGCCACGATAATTACGTTCTGGGTGTATTGAGTCGGCTCGAGTGCCGAGTTGAAGTTGACGGGCGCGCTGGTGACCATCCTGATGTTGCCCGACAGCTCGAGGTCAGCCGAATTGGGACTGTCCACGATGGTGAGCCTGCGATGCAGGTCGATTTCGTCCTTGATGTAGCGCATCAGCTGGTCGTTGATGCCGGTGAAGCGCGTGGTGTTGCCGAAGCGATCGACGTAAATCGTCTTCGCGCTCGCCGGCAGCACGTCGCCCGACGCCGCGAAGTGATAGCCGCATCCCGAAAGCAAAAGGCCTGCGACGATTACGCAGCCGAGCAGCCTACTCGGCCTTGGATAGCGTGACTTCCTCACCCTTCTGCTTGAGCCCCAACCGTCCCGCGATTTCGTCCAGCACCCCGTTGACGAAGCGTCCCGACTCGATGTCGCCGTAGCATTTCGCCAGCTCGATCGCCTCGTCAATCGTAACGCGCGCCGGAATGTCCTCCATCCTGAGCAATTCGTAGAGCGCGATTCGCATGACGTTGTGATCGACCCGCGACAGCCGCTTGACCGACCAATGCTCGAGCGCGTCCGCCAGGTGCTTGTCGAGCGCGGGCTGCTCACGCCGCACTCCTTCCATCAGCTGGACGGCAAATTTGCGCGCGCTCTCCTCGGCCGGAAAACTTTCGAACAGGGCGGCCAGGTCGTCGCTGCTGGCGCCGCCGCAGATGTCGATCCGGTACAGCGCTTTAAGCGCGAGCTCGCGCCCCTGATGTCTTAGTCCCATTGCAATATTTCAATCGTCGCGGGCCGCGCATCGCGCGCCGCCGCCGCGGCCGGCTCTCAGGTGATCAGCTTCAGCTCCGAGAACAGATGGCCGAGTTTTTCTTTCTTGGTTTTCAGATATCCGATGTTCCCCGCATGCGGCGTGACCTCGATCGGCACGCGTGAAACGTTTACCCCGTATCGGCGCAGGCTTTCTATCTTGTGCGGATTGTTGGTGAGCAACTGCACTTCGCCGACGCCGAGGTCGCGCAGAATCTGCGCGCCGATTCCGTAGTCGCGCAAATCCTCGTCAAAGCCGAGATGCAGATTGGCTTCGACGGTGTCCATCCCCTTGTCCTGCAGCGCGTACGCGCGAATCTTGTTGCCGAGGCCGATTCCGCGGCCCTCCTGATGCAGATAAATCACGACGCCGCGCTCCGCCGCCATGATTCGTTCGAGCGCCTCCTGCAACTGCTCGCCGCAGTCGCATCGCGCCGACGCAAACACGTCGCCAGTCAGGCACTCCGAATGAAGCCGCACCAGTGCCGATCGCCCGCCTCCCACCTGGCCCTTGATCAGCGCCAGATGCTCGCGGCCGTCGACGACGTTGCGGAAGACCACGGCCTGCAGCACGCCGCCGCTGATGGGAAACGGCTGTTCGGAAACGCGCTGCACCAGGACTTCGTTGGTCAAGCGATGGGAAACGAGTTCCTTGACGTAAACTACCGGCAGCGAATGCTTCGCGGCGAACTCGCGCAGCTCGTCCAGGCGCGCCGCCTCGCCATCTTCGCGCAGAATGGTACATAGCGCGGCGACGGGACCCAGCCCGGCCGATCGCATCAGATCGACCGCGCCTTCGGCGCGTCCGATTCGCACCATCACCCCGCCACCCAGCGCCATCAGCGGCAGGATGTGGCCCGGCATCACGATGTCGTCGTGGCGCGACTCGTCGAACGCGACTACCGAAATCACGCGGGCGCGGTCGCCGGCCGAAATGCCGGTGGTGGCGCCCTCGCGCGCATCGATCAGAACGCCGGCCTGCTCGTTCGAGTCGCCGTTGTCGGTCGAAGGCTGGAGCGGAATGCCAAGCTCGCGGAAGCGCTTGTCGGGAATCGCGACGGAGATGACGCCGCGAGCCTCGCGCGCCATGAAATTGATGTCGTCGGGCGTGATTTTCTCAGCCGCCATCACGAGGTCGCCCTCGGCGTCCTCGCGCTCCTCCGCGATCATGACGACCATCTTGCCGTCGCGCAGAGTGGAGAAAATTTCGTCTAAAGAAGTCGATGACATCTGAATCATTGCAACGATGGCGATATTATCACCGGCCCGCCAAGCTAACCAGTGCGCAAGGATCTGATCCCTCGCCCACTATTTCACGGACCGGTTCCGATCCCTCGCCCGTTATTTCACGGGAGAGGTTAGGTGAGGGTTCTGTGATTCGAGCCGGAAATCTGCAACTTAGAGGAGAGAGCATCGCGGTCGAGTCGAGCGACCTAACCCCTAACCCCTTCCCCTGGTGGAAGGGGGACCAGATTCAAGAGGCCCCTTCCCCCGCGGGAAGGAGAACCGGAATGAAGGATGCGGGCTTCGAGTAGCCAGTCTTCGCCGACCTTGCTGGCTGAGAGGTCTTCCAGTTGGATGCCGTCGCGGACTTGGCGCGTTTTCAGGCCTTCGATCGCTGACAAGCCTGCGCCGAGGATTTTTGGCGCGACGAAGAACGCTACTCGATCGACGATGCCTGCGCTCAACGCCGAGCCCGCCAGATTTGCGCCGCCTTCGATCAGTACGCGGCACCAGCCGCGATGGCCGAATTCGAGCATCAGGCGATCCAGCTCGATCTCCTCAGCATGCGTCGCGACTGAGATTACCTCGACGCCACGGCGCTCATATTTCTCGCGCGCGAGTGCAAGATTCGCGGGCATGGTGACGAGTATTGTCGGCGCCTTCGAACGCTGGCGGTAAATGCGCGCCGTCGGCGAAGTGCGCAGGCGCGCGTCGACGACAATGCGCACCGGATCGCGGCCGCCAGGGATTCTGCACGTCAGGCGCGGGTTGTCTGCAATCACGGTGCCCGCGCCGACCATCACGGCGTCGCATTCGCGGCGCCATCGATGGACCAGTTCGCGTGACGGCGCCGAGCTGATCCATTGCGAATCGCCGCTGGCAGCAGCTATCCGCCCGTCCATCGACATCGCGAGCTTCAGTATTCCCAGCGGGCGGCCGAGCGTGAGCCGCGTGATGAAGCCTTCGTTCAGCCGCAGCGCCTCGGCTTCCAGCACTCCAGTCGTAACGCTGATCCCGGCGCGTTTGAGAATTGCGATTCCGCGTCCGCGAACGCGCGGGTCCGGATCGACGCATCCGATGACGACGCGCTTCACTCCGGCCGCGACCAACGCGTCAGCACACGGCGGCGTCTGTCCGAAATGAGCGCACGGCTCGAACGATACGTAGGCCGTTGCGCCGCGCGCGAGCTTGCCTGCGTCGGCAAGCGCCACGGTTTCGCCATGCGGACGGCCGCCGATACCGGTGACGCCGCGGCCGACGACCTTTTCGCCGCGCACGATCACGCATCCCACCGAGGGATTGGGAGTTGTCAGGCCGAGACGATCCTGCGCGAGCGCGAGCGCCTGGCGCATGAAGCGCTCGTCCCGAATCGCGGCCCGCTCAGGTAGGGCCGTCGCTTTTCTTGTCACCGGCGGCGCGCGGCGCGGAGGTTTGCTTGCGTTGATTGATGAGGTCTTCGAGCTCGTGCATGAACTCGTCGATGTCCTTGAACGATCGATAGACCGAGGCGAAGCGGACGTACGCGACCTGGTCGATCTTGTGCAGTTCGTTCATCACCGCCGATCCGATCGCGTTGCTGGCGACCTCGCGATCGCCCTGCTCCGCCATCGTGGTCTCGATGCTGTTGGCGATCTGCTCGATCGTCTCCATCGAGACCGGCCGCTTCTCGCAGGCGCGCTTGAGCCCGGCGATTATCTTGTTGCGGTCGAACGGCTCGCGGCGGCCGTCTTTCTTGACGACCATCGGCGAGGCTTCCTCGACCCGTTCGTAGGTGGTGAAGCGCCGCTTGCATGCGGAGCACATCCGCCGGCGCCGAATCATCATGCCGTCGCTCGACAGCCTCGAATCGACGACGCGGTTGCCGCGATGGCGGCAGAACGGACACCGCATGGTCTAGCTCCGGGTCGGGCAGGCGGGGCGCCGCGGGCCCGGCGATTTATGACGATCGAGCTTTGAGTCGCGCGGCTTCAGCTCTTGTGAGCCTCGATGTAGGTGACGACGTCCTTGACGGTGCGGATCTTCTCGGCGTCCTCGTCGGAGATTTCGATGTTGAACTCCTCTTCCAGCGCCATCACCAGCTCGACGATATCGAGCGAGTCGGCGCCGAGGTCCTCGATGAACGAGGCCTCCGGAGTTACTTCGTCCGCGGCCACGCCCAGCTGCTCGCTTATCTTCTCGCGAACCTTGGTTTCGATGTCTTGAGCCATCGTGCTCTCGTTCCTCCTGGCAGCGAACCGTGCTTGGGCCGCCAATCAATATTCCAACATTATCCCACTGCCGCAAAGACCAGAGGCAAACGGCGCGAGGGTCGGGATTAAATTATCAGGCGAGCATAAGGACTGAAAGGCGCGGACGCAAGGCGCGGTTCACGCTTTGGCGGCCAGTGCAGGCTGTGAAATCGCTTTCAACGACGCCATGTCCTCGAGTGGGCGCACGCGAATGGTGCGATACATCCGCCGCATCATGCCCATCAGCACGCGGCCGCAGCCGAATTCGATCGCGTCGGTGACTCCGCTCTGGGCGACGATGCCCATCGATTCTTCCCATCGCACCGGCGCGGTTATCTGCTCAAGCAGCAGCTGCACGACGCGGGCGGGATTGCGATTCACATCCGCGGTGACGTTTGCGATCACGCCAAACTTGAACTCGCCCACCTTGAGCGCGCGCAGCACCGGTTCCATTCCGTCGCGCGCCGGCTGCATCAGCGGGCAATGAAACGGCGCGCTGACCTTCAGCTCGACCGACATCGAGGCGCCCCGCTCCTTGGCTATCTCCAAAGCGCGGCGCACTGGCGTCGCATGGCCGGCGATAACGACCTGGCCGGGCGCGTTAAGGTTGGCGGGCACCGCGATCTTGCCGTCCCGCGTGACCTCGGCGCAAATCTCCTGCACCTGTTGCAGATCGAGGCCTATCAACGCCGCCATCGCGCCCTGCCCCGGCGGCACGGCCGCCTGCATCAGGCGTCCACGCTCGCGCACTGCGCGCACCGCGTCGGCAAATTCGAGGGCGCCGGCTGCGACCAGAGCACTGTATTCGCCAAGACTATGACCCGCCGCGATTTCCGGCTCGCGTCCGACTTCCTGGCGATAGACGCGCACCGCCGCTATCGAAGCCGTCACGATCGCAGGCTGAGTGTTGGCCGTGAGCCGCAGATCTTCTTCCGGGCCTTCGAAGCACAGTTTCGAAAGCGGAAATCCAAGCGCGTCGTCGGCTTCCTTAAACGTGTCGCGCGCAACCGGGAAGTTGTCAGCGAGTTCCTTGCCCATGCCGACGCGCTGGGATCCCTGCCCCGGAAAAAGAAAAGCCAGCTTCATCTGATCGAGCGCCTCACGAATCGCCTTTCGGACGTTCTGGCGGATGCGCACCGGCATCCGGCGTCGTCATGCAGACGCAACTCGCCCGATTTGCGCAACTCGCCAGACTTGTGCGCCTTGTCGGCGCTTGCTGCCGTGCCGTTCATCGACACCGGCGCCGCGGCAGCGTCCGCAGTCTCGACATGATCTTCGTCGTGTGACGATTCGCTGTCCTGCGAACGGGAATGCGTCGATTCGTAGTTGGCGCGCTCGATTTTCGGGTCGGGATGATGGTCCGCGCCATGCTCTGCCGACGCCTCGTGCGCCGCGATCGCGTCGCCGGCAGGCGTCGGATGCGATTCCTCGCGCTTACCCGATTCGCCTTCCTTGTCGCGGCGATGCAATCGTTCGCGCATCTTGCCGAACAGCGCGCGGATGCCTTTGCCGGCGGCGGGCTTGATCGGTCCGACCGGCTGAATCTTGGCAAGAATTTCGAGAATCTCCGCGTTCACGTGATGCACGAGCTGTTCGTTGGCCGCCGCTCGAATCGCATTGCGAATCGCCTTGGGATTCGACGATCCGTGCGCGATGATCGACACGCCGCTGACGCCCAGCAGCGGTGCGCCGCCGTATTCCGACGGGTCGAGCCGCTCGCGCATCGCAGTGAGATTTTTCCGCACCAGCAGATACGCCATCCGGCTGCGCCAGTTGCCGCCGAACACCTCGCGCAGACTGCCGAGCAGGAACGACGAAAATCCTTCCATCGTTTTGAGCGCCACGTTGCCGGTGAAGCCGTCGGTCACGACGATGTCCGCCTTGGCGCGGTTGATATCGCGGCCCTCGACGTATCCGATGTAATTCACGTAGGTCGGCATCTGCTCGAGCATCGCGGCCGCGGCGCGCGTGTTGTCGTTGCCCTTCGAACTTTCCTCGCCGTTGGAGAGAATGCCGACGCGCGGGCGCGAGACGTTGCGCACGTGACGCCAGTACACGCTGCCCATCACGGCAAATTGCACCAGGTTAATCGGCTTCACTTCGGTATTCGCGCCCGCGTCGATCAGCAGGCTGAAGCCTTCGCTGGTCGGCACCAACGACGCGATCGCGGGCCGATCGACGTGCGTGAGATTGCCGAGGATCATCATCGACGCCGTCATCACGGCGCCCGAATTTCCGGCGCTGACAAAAGCGCTCGCCTCGCCGCGCTTGACGAGATCGAGTCCGACGTGAATCGACGATCGCGGCTTGCGACAGCACGGATTCGAGCGGCGAGTCGTCCATCAGGACGACCTCGGGCGCGTGCTCTATTCGAATCGGCAGGTTGGCGGCTTCATGGTCGGCGAGCTCGCGCGCAAGGATCTCACCGTCGCCGACCATCACGACCTCGATCCCGAAGTCGCGGGCCGCCAGCACGGCGCCTTCCACGGTCGCCTTGGGGGCGAGATCGCCGCCCATCGCGTCAAGCGCGATTTTCACGGTCGTACTCCGCCGCGCCTATTCCTTTATCTCGGCGAGCTGGCGGCCGCGGTAGGATCCGCAATGACGGCAGATGCGATGCGGCATGACGGGCTCGCCGCACGACGCGCATGAACCGGGGTTGACGGCGCGGAGAGCATCATGCGCGCGGCGCATGTTCTTTTTCGAGTGCGAGGTACGGCGTTTGGGTGCTTGCATGGCGAATTACTTCCTAATGTTAAAGTTGAGCCTATCAGGTGCGCGGCAGCTTTAGCGACCGCAAAGCTTCGAGGCGCGGATCGACGGTTTCGACGCGGCATCCGCAGGTGCTGCGATTCAGATTCAACCCGCAATGAGGGCACAGCCCGCGGCAATCCTCCTGGCACAGCGGACGCGTCGGCAGCGCCAGCAGCACTTGCTCGCGAATCAGCGGGCTCAAGTCCACCTCGTCGCCCTCGTAGAGCGAGAACTCCAGGTCCTCCGCGCGAAGATTGTCGTCGTCGTAGCCTACTGACTTGGGCGACAGCACGAAGCGAAACGGCCTATCGCCGGCCGCATCGAAATCCTCGGCGCATCGCGCGCAAACCGCGCCGGTCCGCGTCTTCAGCTTGCCCTCGAAGAACAGCTCCATCCCGGCGCGATAGAAAGACACCGTCACCTCGACCGGCCCTTCGAGATGGTACTCGCGGATCGGCCCCTCGCCGAGAATCCGGTTGATTTCATTCTCCGGTTCGGCAAACGCCAACTGCTTGGCATCCGCCGTTATGTCCTCGATTCGGATTTTCACCGCTCACGTGACGCCTTGGGACGGGATAGTGGAACGGGAATTATTACATTTCGAGCGCAATCTTCCAAATACGTGGCTTGGCGCGGCCGGCGTTTCACTGTAGCGTCGCGGGAAACCTGGCATCGAAGGATACTATCAATGGCTACCGAACGCTTCACTTTTCCCGCCAACTTTCTGTGGGGAACCGCGACCGCCGCGCACCAGGTCGAGGGCAACAACGTCAACAGCGACTACTGGCTGCTCGAACACACGCCGGGCGCGCCGTTCGTCGAGCCGTCGGGCGACGCCTGCGATCAGTATCATTACTACGCCGACGACATCGCGATGCTCGCGCGGCTCGGCTTCAACTCCTATCGCTTCTCCATCGAATGGGCCCGGATCGAGCCCGAGCCCGGCCAGTTCTCGCGCGCCGCGCTGGATCACTATCGCCGCGTGCTCGCATGCTGTCACGAGCACAAGGTCACGCCGGTCGTGACCTTTCATCATTTCACCTCGCCGCGATGGATCGCCGGTGACGGCGGATGGGCGGACAAGAAGACCGCCGAGCTGTTCGCGCGATATTGCGAGCGCACCGCCGCGCATCTCGGCGACCTGATTGGCGTCGCCTGCACCATCAACGAGGCCAACCTGGGCGCCTACCTGCACCTTATCGGCGTGCTGCCACCGAAACTCGACCCCGCGCTGTTGCCTTGGCTCACAGAGGCAGCGCGACGCATCGGCGCCGACCCTAATCGCTTTGCGCCGTACCTGATGTGCGATCAGATGAAGGCGCGCGACACGATGCTCGAGGCGCATCGGCTTGCCGCCGCGGCGCTGAAATCCTCGCGCGGCAAATTTCCGGTGGGTATTACTCTTGCGCTCGGCGACTTGCAGGCTGTGCCCGGTGGCGAGCAGCGTCGCGATAGCATCAAGGCCGAATGCCAGGACATTTTCTACGAGGCCGCGCGCGGCGACGACTTCATCGGCGTCCAGACCTACACCCGCGATCGCATCGGCGCCGACGGCGCGCTGCGCCCCGACCCCGGCGCCGAGACCACGATGATGCACTATGAGTTCTGGCCCGAAGCGCTCGAAGCGACGATCCGGCAAGCGAGTGCAGTCGCCAAAGTTCCGGTCATCGTGACCGAAAGCGGCATCGGCACCGACAAGGACGATCGCCGCATAGTGTACGTGCAGCGCGCGCTGGAGGGCGTGGCAAACTGCATCCGCGACGGCATCGACGTCCGCGGCTACTTCTACTGGTCACTGCTGGACAACTTCGAATGGAACTCAGGCTACCGCCCAACCTTCGGCCTGATAGCGGTAGATCGCGAAACCCAGTCCCGCTCAATGAAACCCAGCGCAAAATGGCTAGGCGACATAGCCCGCGCCAACGCGATGGATGTAACGTCCGATCACTAGATCCGGTCCCCCTTCCACCAAGGGAAGGGGTTAGGGGTTAGGTTTGCCCGCTTCATTCGCGACGCGTGCCATGGCCGTTAGTGTCATCCTGACGAAGCGAGCAACGCGAGCGGATGGAAGGATCTCGGACAGCTTCGCGCAAGCGAAGCCGGTTCCGGTTTCGAAATCGCGCAGCGCTCCATTTCTGAAGAGCGCCCGAGGAGGATCCCGGCGACTTAACACCTAACCCCTTCCCCTGGTGGAAGGGGAACCGGATTTGGTTTTGGAAGGGGCGGCTTTGCCAGAAGACTTGCCGACGCCGATCCTTGGGCAGTCGCTCGCTATTGCGCAAATCTCGCACTGCGGTTTGCGCGCGATACAGATCTGACGCCCGTGCAGAATCAGCCGCATCGAGAACGGCGTCCAATCCTTCGGCGGCAACATTTTCTGCATGTCGATCTCAATCTTCTCGGGATCGACATTTTTCGTGAATCCCAGCCGATACGTCAGCCGCCGCACATGCGTATCGACGACGAAACCAGGCTTGCCGAAGACATGCCCAAGAATCACGTTCGCGGTCTTGCGCCCGACTCCCGGAATTTTCACCAGCGCTTCCATCTCGGATGGAACCTCGCCGCCGTAGTCCTCGACGATCTTCTTCGCCGCGCCCATCAGCGAGCGCGTCTTCTGCCGAAAAAATCCCGTCTTGACGATTAACTCTTCGACGTGCCGCGGATCCGCCGCCGCCATCGAGCGCGCGTCCGGATACTCCTTGAAGAGCCGCGGCGTCACGCGATTCACGCCGGCGTCGGTCGATTGCGCTGAAAGGATCGTCGCCGCCAGGCACTGCCACGGCGTTTCGAAATCAAGGCTGATGCGTGCGGTGGGATACAGCTTCGCGAGCGCGTGAGAAATCCGGCCCGCCCGCTTTTTCAGTTCCGCGATCGATTCGCGCGCCGGCATGACGCCTCACGCGACGACGCGCCGGCTCTGCTGCTCATGCGTAAAGCTGGCGACTTCGAGATCCTCGCGCGCGCGATCCCATCCCAGCTCCGACGCCATGATTCGCGCGACCGCGGATGCGGCCGCTTCCGCTTCGACCGGCGCGCGCCACGACAACGACGTGCGCCGAATCAGAAAGTCGCCGACCGAATGCGCCATCTCGTTGCTGACGGCGTTCACCACCTCCGCGCCAATCGCGGGACATCCACGCGACAGCGGTTCCGCCAGTTCAGGCCGCCGCGCCGCGATTCGCGCGACAATCGGCGCGCGGGTTCCGTAGCGTGCCTTGAGAATCTCCGCCGACGCGGCCGGGATACTGCGCATCGCAATCGTCGAGCCGCCGCCCGAACCGTCGCCATCCGCCAGCGGCCGCGCGCCGGGGAACGGTTTGGTGAGCGTCGGACAAATTCCCGCCGTGCGCCCCAGCTTCTTCATCACGAGATCGACCAGCTTCTGCGCAATCTCGCGATGGGTCGTGAACTTGCCGCCCGCGACCGTGATCATTCCCGACGCGCTCTCGAGGATCACTTCCTCGCGCGGCACCGACGAGGGCGACGCACCTTCCGTCGCCCTGACCAGCGCACGCAGCCCCGCAAAGCTCGTCGCCACATCCGAATTCGTCAGCTTGATTCCCGGCAGACTCTCAGCCAGCACCGCGAGCAGATACTCGACATCCGCAATTTCCGTCCTGACGCTCGCGGGATCGCCCGAATAATCGGTGTCGGTCGTGCCGACCAGCACGTAGCGGTCATGCGGCATCACGAACACGATTCGCCCGCGCTCGTCGGCGAGCACGATCGACTCGCGCACCGGCAGAACCGTGCGCGCAAACACCAGATGCACGCCCTTGGTCAGGCGCACGCACGGCTTCGACGACGGATCGTCCATCCGCCGAATCTCGTCGACCCACGGCCCGGCCGCATTCAGAAATTTCTTTGCGCGAACTTCACAAGTGATGCCGCCGCGCAGATCGCGCACGCTCGCCGACGCGATCTTGCCGTCCACCAGGTTGAAACTCTCGACCGCCGTGTAGTTCGCGACCGCCGCGCCATGCAAATCCGCGTCGAGCACGTTCTCGAAGGTGACGCGCGCGTCGTCGGCCCACGCGTCGAAGTACATCGCGCCGCCGGTCAGCCCGTCGCGGCTGAGCGCAGGCTCGGTCTCGCGCACCTCGGCGGCGTTCAGACTCGAGTGCCATTCCTTGAACGGCATGCGCGCGAACAGATCGTACAGCGTCAGTCCCATCGACATCGTGAAGCGATTGAACCCGCGCCGCCGATAGACCGGAAACAAAAATTGAATCGGGTGCACTAAATGCGGCGCCGTGCGATGGCGCAGGCGTTCGCGCTCGCGCAACGCTTCGTACACCAGTTTGAATTGCCCCTGCGGGAGATAGCGGAAGCCGCCGTGAATCAGCTTCGACGACCGCGACGAGGTGGCGCCGGCGAAATCGCCGCGCTCGATCAGCGCGACGCTCAAGCCGCGCATCGAGGCGTCGCGCGCGACGGCCGCACCGTTGATACCCGCGCCGATTATCGCGAGGTCGAATTCCCCGTCGCGAAATCTTGCGAGGCTTTTTTGACGATTCAGGGTTGAGGCCAATGCGCCCGACCGTCCGTCTTATTCAGGACCATCGAAATCATGACGGTCAGTCTTCGCGATCTTCCTCGAACGAGTAGCGCTCCTCGCGCCACGGGTCGGCATGGTTATGGTAGCCGCGCACTTCCCAGAATCCGCGCCGGTCGAGGTCGGCGAACTCGATCGCGCGCACCCACTTGGCGCTCTTCCACGCGTACAGTTTCGGCACGATCAGCCGCAGCGGAAATCCGTGATCGGGCTCGAGGTCGCGCCCGTCATGGCGATGCGCCAGCATTACGTCGTCGTCCAGGAATTCGCCCAGCGGCAGATTCGTCGTATAGTCGCCGTCGCAATGGATAATCACGTGGCGCACTTCGGGACTGAGCTTCACCAGCTTCATCAGGTCCGCAACTTTGACGCCTTCCCACGTATTGTCAAGCCGCGACCAGGTTGTCACGCAGTGAAAATCGGCAACCTCGCGCGATTGCGGCAGCGCGCGGAATTCCTCGTATGAAAATCGCAGCGGCTTCTCGACCAGGCCCACGACCTTGAAATCCCAAGTCTTCGGATCGAAGCGCGGCGTCGCGCCGTAAGTCAGAACCGGGAATTTGTCGGTCAGGATCTGTCCCGGCGGAACCCGCGCGGCAACGTCCTGCATGATAAGCGCCTTCGCCATATGGTGACTATTAGCTGACAGACATATCTGGTGAAAGGGTCGACAGCGCTTTCGTGACGTTGTGTCACAGCACCCTCACCTTGTCTCGGCCGCGATACGGCCGGCCGCCTCTCCCGTAACAGAACGGGCGAGGTAAGAGCGATCATCTCCTCGACAAACTTCTAACGGGGACGAAGTCCCGCATCTTTCTTCTTCTTAACACTGGGTGCAGGGGTCACCGCCTGCCCAAGAGAGGTGTGGAACCCACGGCGGGTTGCCACATAAATAAAGTTCTTCGCTCCCCCTCTCATCCCCGCGACATAGCCCGAATGATCGCCGCCGTAACCTCGCCCGTCGACGCTTTGCCGCCGACTTCGCGCGTCAGCACCTTGCCCGCGCGCAGCACCGACGCGGTCGCCGCGCGAATCTTCTCGCCCGCGCTATGGAAGCCGAGGTAGTCCAGCATCATCGCGCTCGACAGGATCATCGCAATCGGATTCGCGACGCCCTTGCCCGCGATATCCGGCGCCGTGCCGTGGACCGCTTCGAAGATCGCGCCCTTGTCGCCGTAATTTGCACCCGGCACCAGGCCCAAACCGCCGACCAGGCCCGCGCACAAATCCGAAACGATATCGCCGTAGAGATTTTCCAGCAGCAGGACGTCGAACGACTCGGGATGCGTCACCAGCCGCATGCAGGCCGCGTCGACTATTTGCTCCTGGTAACGAATCGCGGGGTAGCCCTTGGCAATCGCGCGCGCACATTTCAGGAACAGGCCGTCGGACAGCTTCATGATGTTGGCTTTGTGAATCGCCGTGATCGATTTGCGCTTATGCTGCACCGCGTACTCGAACGCGAACTTCGCGATTCGCCGCGACGCGCGCGCCGTGATCACCTTGATACTCTCGACCACGCCTGGCGCGATCTCATGCTCGATCCCCGAGTAGAGGTCCTCCGTATTCTCGCGCACGACGATCAGATCCACGTTGTCGAACGGCGTATGCACGCCGGCGAAATTCATCGTCGGGCGCACGTTGGCGTAGAGGTCGAAGGTGCGCCGCAGATGCACGTTGATCGAGCGCCATCCTTCGGCGACGCGCGTCTCGAGGGGACCCTTGAGCGCGACGCCGGTGCGTTTGAGCGAGTCGATAAGCGAGTCGGGCACGGGAGTGCCGAAGCGCCGGAACGCGTACATTCCAGCCGCCTGCCGATCCCATTCGATCGGAACCGCGGTCGCGCCAATCACCGCCAGCGCCGCCGCCATCACCTCGGGCCCCACGCCGTCGCCAGGGATCAGAGTGACCGCGCGAGCGCCCGAAGTTTTTCTAGGAACCGGCTTCCCAGAAGTCGATGACTGCCTTTTAGTTTTCACAATCTCAAATCCGCTCGCCGCTTCTTCGTCTAACCTCTCCTTGTCCGAGGAGAGGTCGGCTGTAAGCCGCGCAGCGGTGTCGCCGGGTGAGGTGCGACGCAAACTTCGCACCCGCCGCAATACTCGAATTCGAAAGCTCTGAAGGTGGTGCCGCCTCAAGCGCTGCACGCTCTCCCTAACCCTCTCCTCGGACAAGGAGAGGGCACTGGATTCGGATCCAGACATCTTCAATAATTCACCAACCCGATAAAAACGTCGCTGACATTCGTCCCCGTCGGTCCCGTCACGAACAGCCCGCCCGACGCTTTGAAAAAATTGTACGCGTCGTTGCGGACCAGCGCAGTCGCGGCGCTCACTCCCGCGCGATCGCCGTCCGCGACCGTGGCCGGCGACGCGAACGCGCCCGCCGCGTCGGTCGGCCCGTCGATTCCATCGGTGCCCGCGACCAGCGCCGCGATTCGCCGCCCGCGCCCGATTTGCGACAGCTCGATTCCCATCGCGAGCGCGCCCTGCTGCGCGCGTCCGCCCTTGCCTCCCCCGCGCACCGTCACCACCGGCTCGCCGCCGGCCAGCACACACGCGCGCGGGTAGGTTATCGCGCACAGGTACTCCGCGATCGCACGGCCGGCGTCGTTGGCCTCGCCATGCAGCGCCTTCCATCTCTGATGATGATATCCCAGCGACTCCGCGGCGCGCTCGGCCCCTTCCAGAGCCACGTTGCTGTCGCCGATGATCACGTTGGTCACGCGCTCGAGGATCGGATCGCCGACCTTCACCATCGCGTCTATCTCGCCCGCCACCGCCCGCTCGAGGAACCCGCGCACCGCCTCGGGCGCGCGACCCCACACGTTGCGCCGCTTCAGCACCGAGACGGCGTCGCCGTAGCTGCTCCAATCGCCGGACGTCAGCCCCGATCCAATCGTCGCCAAATCGTTGCCGGGCACGTCGGATAGAATCAGCCCGAGCACGCGCGCGCCGCCGCAATGGCGCAGCAGGCGTCCGCCTTTGACGGCCGACAGATGCTTGCGCACGATATTGAGTTCGCGAATCGACGCGCCGGCCTTGAGCAGCGCCTGGTTGACCGCAATCTTGTCGGCGAGCGTGAGTCCCTCGGCCGGCCGCGTGAACATCGCCGACGCGCCGCCGCTGAGCGCGACGATCACCAGGTCGTTCGCAGTCGTCCCTTGCAGCATCTCGCACGCGAGGTGCGCGGCCTGCTCAGACGACTCGTCGGGAACAGGATGACTCGACGGCACGACGCGGATACAGGAGCCCGGCGCCAGCATCGCCGAGCAAGCCACGTGCTGGTCCCTCGTGATAACCGCGATCGCATCGGCGATCCGGTCACCGAGCCGGCGCTCGACCTCATGCGCCATCCCGGCCGCCGCCTTGCCGACCGCCAGCAGCAGGATTCGCGACGCCTTCGCGATCAAATCGGGAACCTGCTCGGACCCGGGGCAGCGCCCGTCCATCGCGAGCCCGACCAGCCGCGCAGGATCGACCGCCGCGACGGCAGCGCGGTAAATCTTTTCGAGGTCGGCGCGCGCCGCCCGTTCGGAATCGGAATCTGCGGTAGGTGAACTCACCTGGCTAACGCGAGCGCTTCAAAGTGCGAATCTTCCCCGACTCCTCGGCCACCAGCACGACATCCGCCATCGCGAGAAACAGCCCGGTTCCGACCACGCCCGGAATCGCGAGCAAGTCGCGATCGAGCCGCGCCGGATTCGCAATCTTCTTCACCGCGCAGTCGAGAATCAAGTTGCCGTTGTCGGTGATGAACTGCATGCCGTCCTTTTGGCGCACCTGCGGCTTCATCCCGAGCGCTTTGATCTTCGCCGTGACGAGCGACAAGCCAAACGGCACCACTTCGACTGGGAGACTCCCACGGCCGCCAAGGCTCTTCACCATCTTCTCGTAACCGACCAGCACGACGAACCGGCGCGAAGAGCTCGCCACGATTTTTTCGCGCACGAGCGCGCCGCCGTAGCCCTTGATCAGATTGAGCCGCGGATCGACCTCGTCCGCACCGTCGATATCGACATCGATTTTCTTAACGTCGGCCAGCGTGACGATCGGAATCCCAACCGAGCGCCCAAGCTCCTCAGCGGGCTTGGAGGTAGGTACCCCGCGCACTTCGATCCCGCTGGCTCCCAGAGCCCGAACAAAAGCACTGGCAGCATGCCCCGTCCCAAGCCCGATAACATGCCCGGGCTTAACAAACCGAAGCGCATACCGCCCAAGTGCCTCAAGCGCCGCATCATCAGCAGCCATCACTTCTCCATCCCTCTGCTCCCGGCTTGCGATGTGTACCGCGGTTGTTTAGGATACACATTGAGGATTGCTGCATGCGGACCAATATCGAAATTGATGACCAATTGATGAAGCGGGCGATGCGCGTATCGGGTGCGACCACCAAGCGCGAAACAGTCGAGCGAGGACTCGAACTGATAGTCCGTGTTGCTGAGCAGGAACGATTACTGCGGTCAGCGCGTGGCAAGTTTCGCTGGGAGGGTGACCTCAAGGCGATGCGCCGGGACCGTAAACCGCGCCGATGATCGTGGTCGATTCCTCGGTGTGGATCGACTACTTCAATGGTCGGCCCACCGCCGAAGTTGACGCACTCAGCCGCTTGCCCACGCCTCAGCTCATCATCGGCGATTTGATCATGGCTGAGGTGCTGCAAGGCTTCGCATCCGAAAGCCACTTTCTGGGTGTGCAGAAGGTTTTCGGGGCGGTTGAATTCCGCCAGATGGGTGGCCGCGCCATCGCGATCGCTGCCGCGCGGAATCATCGTGCTCTGCGAGCGCGAGGGGTTACACCTCGCAGTACCATCGACACGATAATCGCCACATTTTGTATCGTAGAAGACCATGAGCTTCTTCATTGCGACCGCGACTTCGATCCCTTCGAGCGCCTCCTCGGCCTGCGGGTACTCAAAGCGTCATCTTGATTCGTGTTTCGTTCCCCTAACTAAATTACCGTTTCACGTGAAACACTTTCGCCAGGAAACCCCAGCAAACAAGCTCGCTTTCGAAAGAAAAAAGCGAAACTCGCTACGCTTCACGGTTTGCCGTTGCGCAATAACTGCATGAATTCGTGGCGCGTTTCGTGGTTGGTGCGGAACACCCCCAGCATCGCCGAGGTCGTCACGTAGGAGTTCTGCTTCTCGACTCCCCGCATCCGCATGCACAGATGCTCGGCCTCGAGTACCACCGCGACGCCGAGCGGCTCGATCTCCGACATCAGCGTCTGCGCGATCTGCGTCGTCAGCCGCTCCTGCACCTGCAGGCGCCGCGCGTAAATTTCCACCATCCGCGCCAGCTTCGAGATTCCGACAATCTTGCGATTCGGCAGGTACGCGACGTGCGCCTTGCCCATGAACGGCAACAGGTGATGCTCGCATAGCGAGTAGAAATCCAAATCCTTGCACAGGATCATTTCCTGGTAGTCGGATTCCGAGAACAGCGCGCCGTTGATCGCTTCCTTGGGATCCTTGGCGTAACCGCTGGTCAGAAACTCGTACGCCTTGGCGACGCGCGCCGGTGTGCGTTCGAGTCCTTCCCGATCCGGATCTTCGCCGATATGACGCAGGATAACCCGGACGGCGTCTTCGAGCTCGGCGTGACTGCTGACGCCATTTTTTTCCGCGGTCACTTTGGCCGTCGAACCATTTGCCCGAACCCGGTTCATTTTCCAATCTCCTTGCGCCACCGGCTGAACTGAAGCGCCAGCTCGATCGCGAGTGACGGGCCGCCGCCGCTCATGATGATGAACCCGGCCGCGTCGCGAGCCAACGACTTCATCAGCGCCAGATTCTCGCGCAGCGAAACCGCGCGCACCTCTTCTTCGCTCATCCCGCCGAATCTGTCCAGATGGCTGCGCGCGCCGCTCAGGTCTTTCACCCGGTCAATTAAATAGGTTGGCCATCGCCTCGCGCTTGACCGGCAGGATTCCGAGCATCGTGCCGACTCCCATGCTGGCGGCCTTGGCGATGAAGCGGCGCCCGGTCTCGGCGTCGAACACCGGCTGCGTTATCACGAAGCGCGCGCCCGCGGCGGCCTTGCGTTCGAGCAGCTCGAACTCGCGCTCGATATTTTTTCGATTCGGATTGGCGACCGCGCCGGCCACGAGCGACGGCAACGCCTTGAGCAGCGCCTTGCCCTCGCCGGTGTCGCCGCGATTCAGCGCAGCGACCATCGCGAGCAGCGCGTAAGCGTCGATATCATGCGAGGCAATCGCTATGCCGTCGGCGCCGGGCGGAATCTTGTCACCGTTGAGCGCGACTACTGCGTCGATTCCGATTGCACCCGCGCCCAGCAGATCGGATTTCAGCGCGAAGCGGTTGCGGTCGCGGCACGAGACGTTCAGCACGACCGGAATTTTCAGCCGCTCCTTGATAGCCGCGCCGAACACCAGCCCCGACATCTTCACCTTGCCCAGCGCGTTGTCGGTCAGGTTGATCGCGTCGACCTGGCCCGCCAGCTCGCCGAGACGGCGCAGCAGCATCGACGGATTGATTCCGCGCGGGGGCGACACCTCCAGCCATAGCGCGGGCGCGGAGGGCCATAGCGCTGGCGCGGCGGCGTTGAGGTTGTCGAGGATTGAAGGCACGGATTTCTCCGCAGACGCGCGCGTCAGGCAGTCTGATTCACGCCGTCACGCCTGGCGGCGCTCGGTCGCTTTGACCTTCTGATATTTGCGGTAGTCGTAACCGGTCGCCATCGCCATCAGCAGCGGCTCCATCCCGCCTTCGCGCTCGCGGCGCAGCACGCGCAGGCGATCGAAAAACTCGCGGAAGTCCTTGTCCACCCGATGCTTGCCGTCGACCGGCGACAGAAAAAAGTCATGCAAGCGGGTCACCGTGAAGCGCAGCGACGAAAACCGCAGCTCGTTGGGAAATGCGTCCCATTCGGCCAGCGACAGCGTGCGCACCGACTCGTAGCCCGACAGCAGGTAGCGGAAGCGGTCGAGCGAGTAGGCGCCGTCGACGAAGCACAGCGCGTTGACCGCGGTCGCGATATCGAAAATGAACTTGCCGCGGCAGGCGGCGTCGAAATCGAGCATCGCCGTCAGCTTCTCGCCGCGGAACAGCAGGTTGTCCGAGAAGATGTCGCCGTGGATCACGCCCTTGGGCAGCTTGCCTTCGAGGTAACGCGTCAGGTACTCGACCTCGTCGTCGAGCGTGCGGCAAATCTTGCGGAAGTAGTTCGGCAGCCGGTTGCGCACGGTCAGGTAGAGGTCGGCGATTCGCTCGAAGCTGAAGCGGTTGTCGATACCCTTCTTGTAGGCCTTGCCGATCACGTGCAGGTCGCCCAGCGCATGGCCGATAGTCTCGAGATGGCTCGGCTTGAGCCGCGCGGGCATCAGCACCTTGCCTTCCTGGTACTTGAACAGCGACACGCAGCGGTTGTTGAAGTTGCGATAGAAGCGGCCCATCCGATCCTGCATCGGATGCGGGCATGGGAAGGCATGCTTGCGCAGGAACGACAGCAGATCGATCTCGCGCTTCAGCTCGTTCTCGCCTTTGACCTCGTCTATCCGCAGCAGGAACTTGCCCTTGGCCGCTTCGAGCACGTAGTTCGAATTGACCGAACCTTCAGGAATACCGGTCGCACTGGCGACGCGGCCGAGACCGTAGTCGTCGGTGAGCTCCTTGAGAAAGGGTTTGCTTAACTCGGTATAAACGGCCATAGGAACGAGGACACGATCGAGGGACTGTCAGCCCGCCAAGTCTAGGGGGAGACTGGCACCTCGTCAACTAGGCCTCCGGAAACCCTGCTAAACAGGGGCTTTCGTGAATTCGAGAAATGGTCAAGCGCGAGCCGCGGCGTGGTTGAAGTTGCACCAAATGTCGGGCGCGGCTAAATCAGTCTGATGCCTACATCGAAGAAGACTGCCGCCAAAGCTACGAAGAAGCCCGCAACCGCCGCGTCGAAGAGCGCCAGCGTCGCGCTGGAAGGAAAGAAAGCGCCGGCCTTCGAGCTGTTCGACGCGGAAGGTAAAACCGTCGCGCTGAAAGATCTGATCGGCTCGAGCAACCTCGTGCTGTACTTCTATCCGAAGGACATGACGCCGGGATGCACGGTCGAGGCATGCAGTTTTCGCGACAATATCGCGCCAATCAAAAAGCTGGGCGCAAAAGTCGTCGGCATCAGCGCCGACTCGACCGACTCGCACGGCAAGTTCATCGCCAAGCACGAGCTCAACTTCCCGCTGCTCGCCGATCCCGGCAACAAGGTCTGCAAGCTGTACGGCGTCTACAAGATGAAGTCGCTGTACGGGCGCGAGTTCATGGGGATTGAGCGGACGACGTTCATCATCGACAAGACGGGCGTCGTGCGGAAGGTGTTCCCGAAGGTGAAGGTGAACGGGCATACGGAGGAAGTGATCGAGGCGCTGAAGGAGATCGCGTAGAGGCGACGGTCAGGAGCGGAGCCAGAATCGTCTGATATTTTGTCTGCCCTTTTTTTTTTCCCGACCGTCCTTGTGTCATCCCGAGCGTAGCCGAGGGACCCCGAATTTTTCTCGGCGCGCGGCACATCGACTTCATTCGCGGCTACGAGCAGAAAGCATCCTGGAATTTGGACCCTCACCCGCCGCGCGCGGACGCGCGTCGGCCTCTCCCTGACAGGGAGAGGCTGAGCCGGAGCTGCTCGGCTTCGCGAGCCCCCAGCGGTGCAAAGTTATTGCGCCGAGAAAAATTCGGGGTCCCTCGGCTACGCTCGGGATGACACAAAGAAACGGAGTGACACAAGGAAAAGAGAAGCAGCAAACCCACGGCGGGTTCCGCATTCAATTATGTGGATTGCCTGCTTGCTTACGAGGCGGCGGCGCGGTTTGTGTCTAGCAGGTTGTCGCGCAGGAAGGCGCGTAGTTCGGGCTCGACGCGCTTGCCGAGGTCATGCGACGCTTGCGGGAAATACAGGGTCTGCACTTTCGCGCCGCGCTCGCGCAATGCGTCCGCGAGCTTGACTGCCTGCACCACCGGCATCCGATTGTCCTGCTCGCCGTGCATGATCAGCACGCTGCATTCGAGCTTTGCCGGCAGATGCGCGATCACGCTGCGTTCTTTCAGGATGCGCTTGCTCGGCCATACTTCGCGCAGGATCGACAGCCGGGTGCGCAGCGGCGCCTCCTTCTGCCATAGCGACAGCGGATCGTAGCATCCCGATTCGAGGATCAGCGCGCGCGGGCGCGAGTCGTAGTCCATCAGCAGGCCGGCGGCGACCGCGCCATGCCCAAGTCCCCAGACCGCGAGCCGGGTCGCATCGACGTCCGTGCGCCCCGCGAGCATGTCGAGCGCCTTGCGCGACGCCAGCACCGACGGCTGACCCACGAAGCGGCTCGGCCCCGACGAGTTGCCGTAGCCGGGAATATTCACGCACGCGACCTGGATACCCATCGCGGCGATTCCCTGGCTCATCTGGACGCATCGGTCGACGTTGCCCTCGCCGCCGTTGAGCACCAGCAGCCCGGGCCGCCGTCCCTGCTCGGCGCTGCGCGTCAGGTAGCCCTCGATATGGTAATTCTTGAGGCCCATCGCGACGTCGAAGTTGAATTGATCGACGTTGTTGTAGTCCGACTCGATCGACTTGCCGGGAATGTGACAGGCGAGCATGGACACCGCGAGCAGCATCGCCACAGTAGAAAGTTTCGCCAATCGGCGAGCATTGAATGCAATCATTTTTAATCGTGAACGAGCGGATGGGCTCGGGGAGTTGTCTGACATCGGCCCGTAATCTACTCGCATTGTCACTAATTTAAAACAGGTAGGCGTCCAGTTGGTAACAGACCGCATTGAATCGCGTCGCGCTTTGACCGATACTTCTTGGTTCACAAGCGCTATTTTCAATTTACCGCGCAACTTTATTCGGTGGAAGTTTAATGGCAACGCAGGCATCAGCGGCCTCCAACGCATCGGCAGCGATTGATTTCGACAAAAACGGCGGCATGGTCGCCGCTATCGCGGTCGATCATTTGAGCCATCGCGTGCTGATGGTCGCCTACATGAACCGCGAGGCCTTCGAAGAGACGGTCGCCACCGGACACGCCTGCTATTTCTCGCGATCGCGCAACAAGCTGTGGCGCAAGGGCGAAGAGTCGGGGAATTTTCAAATCGTGCACGAGATTCGGATCGATTGCGACGCCGACGCCGTGGTCGTCGCGGTCGAGCAGCGCGGCGACGCCGCCGCATGCCACGAAGGCTACGAGTCGTGCTTCTTTCGCAAGCTCGACGACGGCGCGTGGAAAATCACGGACGAGCGCAGAGTCGATCCCGCCAAGTACGGCCCCAACTACGGCCATCAGAAGAAGCCGGCCGTCTGAGCGCATATGGCTGACCAGGTTTTGAAATTCGGCATTCCGAAAGGAAGCCTCGAGCAGCAGACGCTGGAGCTGATGCGCAAATCCGGATGGCGTATCACCGCCGACGCGCGCTCGTACATCCCGACCACCGACGACCCCGCGCTGAGCTGCCGCATCCTGCGCCCGCAGGAGATGCCCCGGTACATCGCGGACGGCTCGCTCGACGCGGGCATCACCGGCAGCGACTGGATTGTCGAGAACGACGTGACCCTGCAGCCGGTCGAGAGCTTCATCTACGCCAAGGCGACGCTGACGCCCTCGCGATGGGTGCTATGCGTGCGCAACGACTCGCCGGTCAAGCGGCTCGAGGACCTCGAAGGCAAGCGCATCGCGACCGAGATCGTGCAGTTCGTCAAGCGAATCCTGGCCGAGCGCAAAATTAAAGCAGAAGTTGAATTTTCATGGGGCGCGACTGAGGCCAAAGTCGCCGAGGGAATTGTCGACGCCGCGATCGACGTGACCGAGACCGGATCGTCGATTCGCGCCAACGGCTTGCGCATCGTCGAGGAGCTGCTCATTTCGAATCCGGTGCTGGTGGCCAATCCTGCAGCATGGACCGACCCGTGGAAGCAGGCGAAGATTCGCCAGATCGGCATCCTGATTCGCGGCGCGCTCGACGCGGAGAATCGCGTCGGCATCAAGATGAACTGCGCCAAAGAAAATCTCGAGAAAGTGATCGCCCTGCTGCCGTCGATCACCGCGCCGACGATTTCGCATCTCTACCCGTCCAAGGCGCTGAAGGGCGTCGAATGGCTGGCGGTCGAGACGGTGATCTCGGAGCGCACGGTGCGCGAGCTGTTTCCCAAGCTGCTCGAAGCAGGCGCAGTCGGGATAGTCGAGTTCCCGCTGAACAAGATCATCGGCTGAGTGATCTTGCCTCTCCCTGTCAGGGAGAGGCCGCGCTTCCAGCGCAGGTGAGGGTCCAAATTCCGAGTTGCTCCTTCTGATCTTCCTGATCTGCTGCTTGAATCGCAGAACCCTCACCTAACCTCTCCCGTAGACATAACGGGCGAGGGATCGAAGACGAGGATCGGAGATAGTTCCCTTCCTTGCTGCTTTGTGGCACAAGACGTGATACCAACTACGGAGGTCGGCATCATGGGTTTGCCCAACGGAGTGCATCACCTCGCGATCTGCACCAAGGACATCAAGAAGCAGATCGACTACTTCTCCCAGGTCGTCGGGATGGAGCTGGTCGCGCTTTACTGGATGCATGGAGTGGAGAACACCTTCCACGGCTTCATGAAGCTGAGCGACAGCTCGTCGATCGCATTCGTGCAGCATCCCGACATCGCGAAGATTCAGCCGATCAAGGGCGTGTCGCACGCCGGGACCACTGCGCAGAACGTCGCGGCCGGCGCGATGCAGCATCTGGCGCTCAACGTCGATAGCTACGATGATCTGATGGCGATACGCGACCGCGTCCGCTCGCATGGGCATTGGGTAATGGGTCCGCTCGACCATGGTTTCTGCAAGTCGATCTACCTCGCCGCGCCCGAGGGAATCATGCTCGAATTCTCGACCAGCGAAGGCGGCTCGATCGATGCCGAGGCGTGGATCGATCCCGAGGTGCAGGCGTTGGCGGGAATCAATGCGGAGGAACTCGCGAAGTACAAGCATCCCGCAGGATTCGAATCGAAGGGCGGCAAAGTTGCGCAGCCGAAGCCCGATCCGTCCAAGCCGCTGATGGACTATCCACCCGACAATCGCATCTGGACGATGAGCGACGAGGAAGTGACCCGCCGGATGAGCGAGACCACGCCGCCGGTGCAGCCGAAGCATAAAGCGGCGTAGCTTTTCTTCGACCTTCCGATTCCCTCGCCCCACGTGGGGAGAGGGTTAGGGTGAGGGACAATTTTGTGGCGCGATTGTCTGTTGCGCCGCAGATTCGGAATCTCCAGCGATTTTGGTCCCTCACCCGCCGCTCGAAGACGAGCGTCGGCCTCTCCCCTCGTGGGGCGAGGCAAAGATCGGACGTACTCTCGACACCAGGAGTGAGCCTCCAAAAAAGTTTTAACAGGGACGAAGTCCCGCATCTTTTCTTTTCACTGGGTGCAGGGGTCACCCCTGCCGAAGGAAGTTTGAAACCCACCGTGGGTTTCATTCTTGATTAAGCGCACCCTTCCCCCTCCTCCGCCCTCCTCTGCTATATGCGATCCGCATGAAGACTCTTCGCACTGAGACTCGCAACGGTGTCGGCATCATCACCTTTACTCGCGCTGCCGAGTACAACACGATCACGCCCGACCTGCGCGACGAGCTTGCCGCCGCTATCGACCGCGTCGACGCCGATCGCGACGTCCATGTGATCCTGCTGCGCGCCGAAGGGCCTGCGTTTTGCGCCGGCTATGCGCTCGAAGGATCGACGCGCGCGCAAGCGGGTGAGCATTCGCGCAAGCGCGTGTGGGACTCGGTCGCCGACTACGGGATGATCTCGCAATACGTCGACGTGTACATGAAACTATGGTACGCGCGAAAACCTACTATCGCGGCGGTTCACGGATGGTGTATCGGCGGCGGCACCGACATGGTGTTGTGCGCCGACCTGATAATCGCCGCCGAGTCCGCGTCTTTCGGCTATCCGCCGTCGCGCGTGTGGGGCACGCCGACCACCGCGATGTGGGTTTACCGGATGGGCCTCGAACGCGCCAAGCGCTACCTGCTGACGGGCGACGAAATCCCCGCGCCCGAAGCCGCGCGTATCGGTCTCATCCTGGAAGCGGTGCCCGACGCCGAACTCGACGCGCGTGCGACTGCGCTGGCCGAACGGATGGCGCAGGTGCCGACGAATCAACTCGAAATGCTGAAGCTGCTGTGCAATCACACCGCGGAGAACATGGGCCTGGCGAGTTCGCGGCTGGTCGGCTCGCTGTTCGACGGAATCGCACGGCATACGCAGGAAGGCCTCGATTTCGTCGCGCGCGCGCAAGCCGCAGGATTCCGGCAAGCAGTGCGCGAACGCGACGATCCATTCGGAGATTACGGGTCCGGTCCGCGCTCGAAGAATCGAGGGAAGAAGAAAAATGGGAAGGGGAAAACGTAATTGAATGTGGAACCCACCGTGGGTTCCGCACCTCCCTGGGCAGGGGTGACCCCCTGCACCCAGTGAAAAAGAAAGATGCGGGACTTCGTCCCTGTTAGAACGGGCTGGGGCGGAGGGTCCGACTCTTACCTCGCCCGTTCTTTTCACGGGAGAGGCGGCCGGACGCAACGCGGCCGGTAGGTGAGGGTTCTGCCGAAGCGAGCATGGTCCGCGCCCGCGCAGTTTTTTTCTGTCATTATTGACCGAAGCGATCCTTCCTTGCCTCTCCCTGTCAGGGAGAGGCAATTCAGGAGAAAACATGATCACTACCGACATCACCTTCCCCACCGAAGACGGGCGCGCGATGCGCGCTGCGTATGCGGCGCCGGCTGATGCGCAGAAGCATCCGGGCGTTATCGTCATTCACGAGATATTCGGACTCAACGACGACATCCGCCGTATCACCGGAATGGTTGCCGACCTTGGCTACTGCGCGCTCGCGCCCGACCTCTACGATCGCGAGGGCATGCGCGTCATCTGTATTGCGCGCACCCTGCTGACGCTCAATCGCGGCGACGGCGACGCGTTTCACGACCTCGATGCGGCGCGCAAGTTCCTGCAGCAGCAGCCCGGCGTCGACCCGGCGCGCATCGGGGTGATCGGCTTTTGTATGGGTGGCGGCTTTGCCCTGATGTTCGCGGCGCGCACGCCAATTGGCGTCGCGGCGACATTCTATGGCGACGTGCCCAAGACTACGGACCAATTGCGCGGCGTCTGCCCGGTGCTCGGCGGCTACGGCGGCAACGACCGGATATTCGCCACGCAAGGCCGCAGGCTCGAAACGCTGCTAACCGAGATGGGAATCGATCACGACGTGAAAATCTACGAGGACGCCGGTCACAGCTTCATGAGCCGGAATAGCGGCTTGCTTCCATGGATCGGGAAAGTGGGGCCGATGAAGGCCGAGTACAATCCCGAGGCCGCCGAAGACAGTTGGAAACGCATCGCCGCGTTCTTCGGCCGCCACCTCGGGCGCTGAAGGACGCTACTTGTTCAGTCCGACGGCTTGACGGGATTTGGCGATTCGCTCGCGCGAGGCTACCAGCGCTTCGACGTTGCGGGCGCCGCGATAGCCCATCTGATCAGCCAGGTACTCGGCCAGCTTGCGCTCCGAGATATTCGGCTTCTGCTTACGCTTGTCTTCGGCCAGCTCGGCGAGCGTGGTCCGCAGGGTATCTTCGGAATCCCTGAGCGTTTCGAAGATGGGCGAGGGAATCATAGAATTTGTCCGCATGCAATCACCTATGCGCTTAGCTTAGCACAGATAGGCGAATCCTTATGCATGCTCGATGTCAAACGAATTGTGCCGTTTTTGCTCAAAAATGCGGTTCTCGTAGTGACAATTCATCAAGAGAGCTACTCGTTCTGCGCTCGCCGCGCAGACGAGGCCAGCATCGCGTCATAGATCGCGCGCAGCAGGGTCGCCTTGTCGATCGGCTTGCCCACATGCGCGTCGCATCCCGCCGCCCGCGTCAGCCGCACCGCTTCGCCGAAGACCGACGCGGTCAGCGCGATGATCGGAGTCGGCGCGCGATCATGCTTGCGCTCCCATCGCCGAATCGCGCGCGTCGCCGCGTAGCCGTCGACTTCCGGCATCTGGATGTCCATCAGCACCAGGTCGTAGTCGCCGGCGACGAAGCCGTCGATCGCCTGCTTGCCGTTTTCGACTTCGTCGAGACGATACGGCGTCTTCTTCAGAAAAGCCCGGATCAAAGTCCGGTTGTCGTTCGAGTCGTCGGCGAACAGAATCTTGAGCGGCCTGTCGACAATTGGGAGGTGGCCGGCAACGCTTGCGAGGCGGCGCTGCTCCCATGGAGTTTCGACGGTGTCGCCCATGATCGCGCGGCGAACCACTTTGGCAAGTTCGTTCATGTCGATCGGCTTGACCAGGTAGGTTTCGAGCTTCATGGATCGCAGCCGCGAAACGTCGGCCGCCAGGTTGTCGCAATGAATCATCGGGACGATCGATGCTTCGCACTGCGATGCGGCTGCGATGAGATGCGCCGGCTCGTGCGCGTCCTTCGAATGGATCCGATCGTCGAGCAGTACGATACGCGGCGGACATCCCGCGGTAGCCGCCTGCGTGATTGCGACCAGACCGGCAGCATACGACGCGGCTTCCGTCACGCTTGCGCCGCGGTCGCTGAACATCCGGCGGAGAACTTCGCGCTCGGTTCGATTGTTGTCGACAATCAGGATCGGGACCTCGGCGAGTTCGGGCCATCGGGCCGCAGCCGGCGCGTCGGGCCGCGGCTCGAACTGCGTAGTGAAGCTGAAGACGCTGCCCTTGCCAAGCTCGCTTTCTATTGCGACCTCGCCGCGCAGAAGATTGACCAGCCGCCTGACGATCGCGAGTCCGAGGCCGCTGCCGCCGTACTTTCGGGCGGTCGAGGAGTCGGCCTGCGCGAAGGCGGCGAACAAGAGCGGCAGCTTGTCTTTGGCGATTCCGATTCCGGTATCACGCACGCTGAATTTCAGGCATAGCGGATCGTCCGGCACGCAATTGCGATCGACTGAGACGACCACTTCGCCCTGATCGGTAAATTTGATCGCGTTGGCGATGAGATTGATCAGCACCTGCCGCAGGCGCAGCGGATCGCCCATCACCACAAAAGGAATGTCGGACGCGACGCTGACGATCAGCTCGAGCCGCTTGGCATGCGCCCGCAGCGCGAGGGTCTGCGCCGACTTTTGCACCACCTCGCGCAGATCGAAGGCGACGTGCTCGAGCGTCAGCCGGCCGCTCTCGACCTTGGCGAGATCCAGAATGCTGTTGATCAGGTCGAGCAGCGCGTAGCCGTTGTTGTTCAGAATTTCGATGTACCGGCGCTGCTCTTCATTCAGCTCGCCTTCGGCCAGCAGCTCGGCCATTCCAAGGATCGCGGTCATCGGCGTGCGAATCTCGTGCGACATGCTGGACAGAAATTCCGATTTGGCCCGCGAAGCAGCGAGCGCCGCTTCGCGGGTGGCGACCAGCTCGCGTTCGGTTTCCTTGAGCGCCGTGATGTCGCGGCCGATTCCCGCCACGCCTTGCACATTTCCGTAAACATCCTTGAGCGGAAAAAGGCTGACTGAAGAGACCATGACCCTGCCGTCTTTTCGCAGCGTGCGCTGCTCGAAGGACACCGTCGGTACTCCGTTCAGCACCGCGCGGCATGAATTGATGGAACGATCGAGTTGTTCGGGCGGAACGAAGAGATCAAGGCCGGAGCCCAGTGCCTGTTCCTCGCTGAAGCCGTAGGTCTTGGTTGCGGCGTTGTTCCAGCTGATGATTTTCAGGTCGCGCGAAACGCTGATTATGGCGTCCTCGGAGGCATTGACGATCGACGCCAGCATCGTGCGCACGCCTTCGGGTAACTCGGCGACCGCGATCGGTGCGTCGCCGTTGATTAGCATCGACGCCGCCGTCATCGCGCGCCGAGCACGCTGAGGTCAGTCCAGACGCACCTATGATGATTGAATTGAAGCATCAGTCAGCAGCAAAAGTGCAACTTCGATGCCTCGCCGCGGCGCTTGCGATGGATGGCTACTCTGGCACGTGGGTACCAAATGCAAGCCGCGTTGAAGCAACCGCGTCAGAACCGGACATCAGCGCGAGTCGATGGTCTCAATCTGACAGCGCTAGCTCTGCGGGTCCTTTAAGTGCGGGCGGGTTGCGTAGAAACAGTTCCATGCCGGGGACGCCGCGCGGAGTTTCGTCGTCGAACAGGATCGATACCACGCCGTAAAACGCGACTATGGTCCAGAAGGCACCGGTGCCGACCGGCGGGAACGCTGCCGCAATCGCTTCTGCGAGCAGCGCCGCGATGGTGTCGCGCAACAGCCAGAGCTCCTGCATCTTGGTTGCGACTCCCGGCCTGTAACAGCGCCCGTCGAGGGCGCGAGCGCCCTACTCTCCCGTCCAGTTGGGCTTGCGTTTCTCCGAGAAAGCCAGCGGCCCTTCGACCGCGTCCTTCGATTTAAACAGCTTCGCCTGGAGATCGTAATGCTGCGCGATCGCCGCTTTCACCGGCTGTCCAAGTCCATCCATCGCGGCCTGCTTGGTGGCCTGGATCGACAGCGGCGAGCATTCCATGATTTCGGCCGCCCACTTCTCCGCCGTCGGGATCAGATCCTTCAGCGGCACGACCTCGTTGGCGATCCCGTAGCGCAGCGCGTCGGCCGCGGTGATGTGTTTGCCCGTCAGCATCATGCCCATCGCGATCTTCAGCGGGATGTGGCGCGGCAGCCGATGCACTCCTCCCGCCGCGGCCATCAGGCCGACGCGCGGTTCCGGCAATCCGAAGCGCGCGTGCTCGGCTGCGATGATGATATCGCATGACAGCGCGATCTCGAATCCACCGCCGAGCGCGAATCCGTTCACCGCCGCGATGATCGGCTTGTAGATGTCGTAGCGCGCGGTGATGCCGGCGAAGCCGCCCTTGGCGCGAAGGCCCTCGGTGATCTGCGCGCGATTCTCAGCGGTCCAGCGCAGGTCGTTGCCGGCGGAGAAGCCCTTGTCGCCGGCGCCCGTGACGATCGCGACCCACGCCGACTTGTCCGCGATGAAGTCGTCCCACACCGCGTCCATCTCGATGTGACAGGGCGGGTGCAGCGCGTTCATCCGCTCGGGCCGGTTGAAGGTGATGTAGGCGATATGATTGCGCTTCTCGTACTTGATGAATTTCAGATCCATTTTCGGCTTCTCCGCTGTTGTGGTTTGAGGAACCTAACCCCTAACCCCTTCCCCTGGTGGAAGGGGAACCGGATCAATAGTTCCGTTATTCTACTGCTCGTCGAGCAATTCGAAAAACGCGTCGATGCTTTGCAGCAGCTGCCGCCTGATCTGGGCGCGGGTGCCTTCGATCAGATGCATCGTGACGGCGCCGCTGGTGCCGTCGGCCATGCCGACCTGCGCATTCTCGACCCCTGTGACACTGCCTTGGTCGAACATCCGCATGCCGTAAACCAGTGAGCCGCGCTGCGACGATCCTTTCACCAGGGTCAGCTTACGCGCCATCGGTGGTCTCCCTCGTTCATATCGGTTGCTCTATAGCATATCGTTGACAATCAAGGATGGCGCCCACAGAATCGCGCCAACAGATCTAATCCCGTTGAAATCCCGAACCATGAAAAAAGCCCGATTTTCACGATACTCGCTGCTCGCGGTCATAGCGGCGGCACTGATTAACCTTGGCACCGGATGCGGCGTCGCGTACGAGGCCGGCACCAGGATCAAGGCAACGCGAATGTCCGATTCGCTGCAAGTCGGCGAGACGTCGCCCGACGTGCATCATGCGTGGGGCGAGCCCGACATCCGGACCTATCTGCCGGCCGATACCGAGGTCTGGAGCTATCCCTACAAGCCCAACAGCAACGACATTACGGCGGCGCTGCTGTATACCTCGTCCAAGGACGGCGACAAGGGCACTTTTCTCGATTTGAAGTTTGTTGGGGGTAAACTCGTCTCATGGCAGGAAGCCGATCACACGATGCCGGCAAAGGGACATACCGGCATCGGCCTGGGAATCAACGGCAGCGAGATCGGCAACGGGACGGCAACGCAGCCGGGAGCTGTACACTATTAGATTATTCGCGGCAAATGAGTGCGCAAAGGTCCAGTTCCAGGGGGAACGCATACTTGCAACTAGCCAGAACCATCGTGTCTAATTGAGCGCGAATGGGGGGAATGGTGGTAAGTTCGGTGTGGCGGCATTGTCGTTGAAGATGACTCCATATGACGTGAAGACGCGCGCCTTGGCGACAGCGTTGCGGGGGCCTGCCTGATGGCGACTGCGCGCAAAAGCTTCGAGGCGATCCTGCTGGACAGGTCGTGGGTCTCGGCGCAGGACCTCGACAAGGCGCGGCAGCGCAAGAAGCCCGGCCAGGAGCTGGCCGACGTGCTGGTCGAGATGGGCGCGCTCGAGCCGCAACGACTCGCGCGCGCGCTGGCGCAGGAATACCGCCTGCCGTTCCAGGCGCATATAGATGAGAACTCGCTCGACCCGGTGCTGGTCTCGAAGATTCCGATCAACTACGCGAAGAAGAACCGGCTGCTGCCGCTGTCGAGCGTCGACGGCATGGTGACAGTCGCGATTGCCGATCCCGCGAACTACGAACCGCTCGATGATTTGCGAATCCTGTACAGCGCGCAGATACATCCGCTGGTCGCGCCGGCCGAAGTGATCGCCGAGGCGATCAACCGCGCATACGATCAGGCGTCGGCGACCTCGGCCGAAGATCTGATGATCGATCTGCAGGAAGAGCGCCTCGACGTGGTCGCCAACGAGCTGGCGGCCGAGCCGCTGGACCTGCTCGAGTCGGACGATTCGGCGCCGATCATCAAGCTGGTCAACGGCGTGCTGTCGCAAGCGGTCAAGGATCGCGCGTCCGACATTCACGTTGAAGTTTTCGAAAAGGAAATGGTAGTGCGCTTCCGCGTGGACGGCATGATGTACGACGTGCTGTCGCCGCCCAAGCGTTTTCAGCCGGCGATCACGTCGCGCGTCAAGGTCATGGCGGGTCTGAATATCGCCGAGAAGCGCCTGCCGCAGGACGGCAGAATCCGGCTGCGCATCGCAGGCCGCGACATCGACTTGCGCGTCTCGTCGATACCGACCGCGTTCGGCGAGCGCATCGTGCTGCGACTGCTCGACCGCGCGCAGGCCGTGGAAGCCATCAACCTCGACCATCTGGGATTTTCCGGCGACAATCTCCAGCGGCTGGACCGGCTGATTCGGCAGAGCCACGGGATCATCCTCGCGACCGGGCCGACTGGATCGGGCAAATCGACGACGCTGTACGCGTGCCTCACGCGCATCAACTCGCCGGAGAAAAATATCATCACGATCGAGGATCCGATCGAGTACCAGCTGCGCGGCGTCGGCCAGATGCAGGTGAATCCGAAGATCGAGCTGACCTTTGCCAGCGGCCTGCGATCGATTCTGCGCCAGGATCCCGACGTCATCATGGTCGGCGAAATTCGCGACAGCGAGACTGCCGAGATCGCGATCCAGGCGGCACTGACCGGCCATTTGGTCTTCTCGACGCTGCATACCAACGACTCGTTCGGCGCCGTGACCCGGCTGGTGGACATGGGGATCGAGCCGTTCCTCGTTTCGTCGTCGATTCTCGCCGTGCTGGCGCAACGCCTGGTGCGCAGGCTGTGCCCCGATTGCCGCGAAGCTTACCGGCCGAGCGAAACCGAGCTCGCACGCATCGGACTCAAGAGCCTGGACAGCACCGCCAAGGTCTGCCGCCCCAAGGGCTGCCGCAATTGCCGCAACACCGGCTATCGCGGCCGAATGGCGATACAGGAACTGATGATCATGGACGATGAAATTCGATCGCTCGTGATGCAGAATGCCGACGCCGCGACGCTGCGGCGCAAGTGCACCTCGCAAGGGATGACGCTGCTGCGCCAGGACGGCGCGGCGCGCGTGCTGCGCGGCGAGACCTCGATCGAGGAGTTGCTGCGGGTCACCCAGGAAGACATCGACTAGAGCGCCCGCACGGTTTTTTCACCGATGCCAGTATTTGCTTATCGAGGACTTGGCGCCGACGGACGCACCGTCAACGGCGTCGTTGACGCCGACAGCGCGCGTACCGCACGCGGCAAGCTGCGCGCGTCGGGAATTTTTCCGACCGACCTCAACGAGGAATCCAACGCCGCCCAGCGCCAGGCCGCCAAGCGCGAATGGCTGCCGTCGCTGTGGCGGCGCAAGATGCCGGCCGCAGACCTTGCCCTGCTCACGCGCCAGTTGAGCGCGCTGCTCGGCGCGGGCGTGCAGTTGGTCGATGCGCTGAGCGCGCTTAGCGATCAATCGACGCGCGCCGCGACCAAGCGGATGCTGTCGCAGGTGCGCGAGCGCGTGCGCGAGGGCTCGTCGCTGGCCGACGCGCTGTCGAATCATCGCGACACATTTCTCGGACCTCTACATCGGGATGGTGCGCGCCGGTGAGCAGGCGGCGGCGCTCGAAGCGGTGCTCGATCGGCTCGCCGAGTACAGCGAGCGGCAAAACGAATTCGTGACCAAGGTGCGCGGCGCGCTGACCTATCCGATCATCATGATGTGCGTGGGCTCCGCGATCATGGCGTTCCTGGTGACGTACGTGGTGCCGCAGGTGGCGACGATATTCGAGCAGCAGCATGCGGCGTTGCCGCTGGCGACGCGGGTCCTGATCACGTTTTCGGGGCTGGTGACCGGCTACTGGCTTCCGCTGGCGCTGTTGCTGGTTGGAATCGTGGCGGGATTCACGGCGGCGATGGCGACGCCGCGCGGACGGCGCATCTACGACACTGCGATTCTGAAAGTTTATTACATCGGGCCGACGATGATTCGAATCATCTGCGCCCGCTTCGCGCGGACGCTGGCCACGCTGCTCGCCAGCGGCGTGCAGTTGCTGCCGGCGCTCGACGCGGTCAAAGGCGTGGTGACCAACGGCCTGCTGAAGGACGCCGTCGAGCAGAGCCGCGAGAGTATCCGCGAGGGCCATGGCATGGGACAGACGCTGGCGCATAGCGGGCTCTTCCCGCCGCTGCTCATCGAGATGATCCGCGTCGGCGAGCGTTCCGGCGAGCTGGAGCGGATGCTTGAGCGGGTCGCCGATAACTACGAGCGCGAGGTTTCGCATTCGCTGAGCCAGATGACGACGGTGCTCGAACCGGTGATGACGCATCGCGATGGCGGCTGTTATCGTGTTCATGATGCTGGCGGTGCTGATGCCGATCTTCCAGCTCAACCAGTTGATGCAGTAGGAGTGAAAAAATGAAAAGCGCGCCGGAGGTAACCGCGATGAAGTCACGCCGATACAATCAGGATGGTTTCACCCTGATTGAAATCATGGTGGTTATTCTGATCCTCGGGCTGCTCGCGACTATCGTCGTCCAGAGCCTGCGCGGCGCCGCCGACAAGGCCAAGCATACCAAGGCGCAGGCCGATCTCGCCGAAATCAAGACCGCGCTCGATCGCTACTATCTCGACAACGGCTACTATCCGACCACCGACCAGGGCCTGAACGCGCTGGTGACGCCGCCGACCAACGGCCGCGTGCCCGCCAACTACGAAAGCGGTGGCTATATCGAGCGTCTGCCGCAGGATCCATGGGGAACGCCCTACTTCTACCAGAGCGATGGGAACTCGTACGTTCTGAAGTCGTTCGGCGCCGACGGGGTTGAAAGCGCCGACGATATCGATGCCAGCCAAACGCAGTGATGGCGCCATGAAATCGCGGCCCGGGCCGACATCGCGAGCCGTCAGCGCGATGATGCGATCGCGCCGGGGCGGTACGCTGTCATCGTCGGCCGCGCCCGGCTTCACGCTGCTCGAACTTGCCGTCGTGATCTTCATCATGGGACTGATGCTGACGCTGGCGCTGCCCTATCTCGGTGGGTTTCGTGAGGCCGCGCTGAAAAGCCAGGCGCGCCGGCTCGCGGGCCGCGCAACTTACATGTTCGACGAGGCGACCGGGCACAAGCTGGTGCTGCGGCTCATCTTCGATATCGACAACAACGGCTACGCCGCCGCGCAGCTCGACCCGTTCGCCGTTCAGCCGGTGTTCGCGCCGGATAATAGCCTGTCGGGCAAGCCGGTAATGCTGCCGGCGGCGATTCGGATTCGCGATGTTACGGTCGAAGGCGTTGGCACCGTCAATCGCGGCACTGTCGCGGTCAACTTTTATCCCGAGGGTTACGTCGATGCGACCGTGGTGCATCTGGAGGACGCGTCGGGCGACGTGATGACGCTTGAATTTTCTCCATTGACGGGGCAGGTCGCGATCGTCAGCGGCGACGTGATGCCGACCGGAATGCGGCAATGAGTCTTATCCGCCGGCGCGGTCGCGGGTTTACCCTGCTCGAGGTGATGGTCGCGATTGCGATCCTCGGGATCGCACTGCTCGGCCTGCTCTCGCTGCAACATCAGAGCATGCAGTCTGTAATTCGCGCGCAGATGGAGACGCGCGCCTCGATGCTCGCGCAGGCGGTCATGACCGAGGCGGAGCTCGAACGGTTCCCCGATCTCGGTTACACGAGCGGCGATTTCGAGTCGGCCTTCCCTGGCGAATTCAAGGACTTCCGCTGGGAGCGCCAGGTCGAGGCCTCGGGCATGTTCCCCGATGTGCGCAAGGTCGAGGTTGCGGTGCGCTACGGCCCTAACTTCACCGAGAACTTCCAGCTGGTCGAGTTCATGCATTCGCCGGTCCCGCCCGATACCACGACGACGACTACCGGGTCTGAGACGCCATGATCGGACGGCGTGTGAGTATTCAGCTAGACGCGGGCGTTCTCGCCCGTGCGCGACAGGAGCAGCGGCAGAATCTTGAGTCGCGCGCAAAAGAGCGCGCTATACAAGGACCCTCACCTTCATCCTCTCCCTTTCAGGGAGAGGAGACAGAATGGAGAGGGAGGAGCGCGGCGGGCGGGTTTACGCTGATCGAGATGATGCTGGCGATTGGCGTGCTGGCGCTGATCCTTGCGATGCTCGCCAGTTCGTTCAGCGCCATCGCGCACAGCAAGGTGCACGCCGAGGGGCGGCTCTACGTCGATCGCGAGGGACGATCGTTGCTGTGGCAAATGACCAAGGAGCTGCGCAACGTGGTGCAGACCCCGTACGCGGCCAGCGACGTTGGACTGTACGGCAACGGACGGATGGGAAACGGCACGGCGATCGATACCATCACGATGTCGACCTTCAGCGGCGGCCATCGCCGCGCGATCACCGCGATGACGCCCGAGACTATCGTCACCTACAACCTGACCGCCAACCCCGACCTGGCGGGCTGCTACGTGCTGACGCGATCGCAGCAAAGTGGCCTGCTGACCAGTCCGGTCCAGCAGCAATCCACGGTGCTCGCCGACAATATCCTGATGATGCACATTCGTTATTTCGACGGCGAGAAATGGGGCGAGAGCTGGGATTCGTCCAGTCTGCCGCGCGGGCGCCAGTTGCCGGCTGCGGTGGCGATCCAGATTGAGATGTTGGCGCCGGGCGGCCACGTGATGGACTTCGCGACGCAAGTTACGCTGCCGATGGCGATACAGGAATGGTAACTCGGCTACGCAAGAATGAGCGCGGCGTCGCGCTGCTGGCGGTCCTGCTCGGAATCGCGCTGATGACGCTGGTGGTGGTCGATTTCGCGATGACGTCGGGACTCGGCTTCGTCGAAGCGGCGAACCAGGCCAATGAGCTGCGCGCTTCCTATCTCGCGCGATCCGCAGTGGGCGTTGGTCTCGGCTTGCTCGCGGCCGACGCCCGATCCGACGCTGCGAGCTCGAGTCCGATCGACAGCCTGAACGACGTCTGGGCGGTGCCGTTTCCGCCGATGTCGCTCGGCGGCGGGACGGTGTCGCTATCGATCGCGGACGAGGCTCGCAAGATCAATCTGAATTCGATGGTCAGTCAAAACGGCCAGATCAACCCGGTCGCGGTCGGCAAAGTGACGCGTCTTTTCACGGTACTCGACGTGGACACTCAATTGATTCAGGGTATCATCGATTGGATCACGCCGAGCGGCGCGAACGACCCGGGCGGCGGCGCCGCGGAATATTACATGGGCCTGCAGCCGCCATATCAGCCGCGCTACGGCCCGATGCCGACGATCGCCGACTTGCAGATGGTGCAGGGATTCAACGAGTCCATCTTCAACCGGGTGAGTCCGTTTCTGACGGTGATGTCCGAGACCAATGTGAACGCCAATACTGCGCCGCCGCAGGTGCTGGCCGCGATGGAGCCTGAGTTGACGGAAGATCAGAAATTGGTGCAGGAGATTCTCGAGGCGCGTGCGGTAGCGCCGTTCACCAAGATCACCGACATGATGAACCTGCCCGATCTCGCGCCCGTTGCGCAGAAGCTTTCCACCGACCTCGGCGTAAAAAGCACTTTTTTTACGATTTACGGGACCGGCACTTACGCGGGCGCGCGCAAGATGATCACGGCCACCTTTCATCGCGAGACCAACGGTATTGGCACGCTCGCGGCGTGGCATGAGGACTAGGGTCAAGCACGGCTGATGGCTCAACGGATACTAGCGCTGGAGTTCGTAGGCGACCGGGTGCGCGCGGCGGTCGCGGAGCGCGCGTGGAATTCGTTCACGCTGGCGGGAGTGTTCGACAAGGTTCGCGCCGACGACGAAGCCGACTTCAGCGGCGCGCTGTCGCGGCTGGTCGCGGAAGCCGGCCAAATCGACATCGTTATTTCGGCGCTGCCGCCCGATCGCGTCGCCAAGCGGCTGCTCGAGCTGCCGTTCAAGGATGCGCGACGGCTGCATCAGGTCGTGCCCTTCGCGCTCGAAGAGCATCTGCCGTTTCCGGTGGACAATGCCGCGGTCGCGTTTACGCGCGTCGGACGCGAGGGCGAACATACGCTGGTGATGGCCGCGATGGTGCGCAAGACCGACCTCCAGCAACATCTCGATTTGCTGCAGAAGGCGGGACTCGATCCCAAGACCGTCACGCTCGCGCCGCTGGCGCTGGCCGCAATGTTTTCGCGCGCGCAGAACGGCACCAAGCCGACCGCGCACCTCGTAATCGAAGGCGACGATGCGTCCACCTCGCTGGTGCTGGTCGATCTCGGCGGGACGCCGCGCGCGATGCGTTCGATAACCGGCGGCCTGATGATGTCGGACGGATCGGTGGTCTCGCAGGACGCGGCTGCGCCGATTCTCAACTCGGTCCGCCAGACATTGCTCGCGCATGGCGAGGAAATGGATCAGACCGAGGTGATTATCGCCGGTGCGGCGGCGGCGTATCCGAAAGTGCGCGGGATGCTTTCCGATTCGCTCGCGATGTCGGTGCGTGACGGCGGCACCTTCGACTACACCGGGCTGTTCGAGGGCACGGTGCCGAACACGGGCAAGTATTCGTCGTGCGTGGCGATGCTGCTCGGCGAGTTGCCCAACAAGCCGCTCGATCTGATCAACTTTCGCCAGGGCGAGTTTCTTTTTCGCGGACGCGTGCGCGGCGATCTCAGCCCGTTCTACACCTCGGGCATGCTGGCCGCCGCGCTGCTGGGCGTGCTCATTCTTCATTTCGCGCTGGGAGTGTCCGCCAATCTTCATCGGCTGCATCAGGTCAACGCGGAAATCTCGGCCGTGGCCGGGCCGGTGCTCGGCGAGACCGACCCCGCCGACGCCAGACAGCAGTTGCAGACCGGAATTGCGAAGATGAATAAACGGCTGAATCTGATCGGCGGCAACCTGACGCATTCGCCGCTCGACACGCTGGTCGCGGTCTCGCGCGCGCTGCCGCCGCGATTTCCAGTGCAGATGGCCGACGTGCAGATCGATCCTCAGGGCTTGCGCGTGACCGGACAGGCGGATTCGTTCGCGACCGTTGACCTGGCGAAAAGAGCGCTCGACCGCAGCGGCTACTTCGGATCGATCGAAGTCGCGCACGCCAAGGCCGGATCGGACCCGAGCAAAGTGGATTTTCGGATGGACGCAAGCTTCAAGGACGCGCCACCTATCAGTGAGCGCGAAGACGAATAGCCATGCTTAGAGATTGGTTCGACAATCTGCGCGCGCGAGTGATGGACCTGCTGGGGCCGATGCTCAAGCAGGCCGCCACGCGCGTCGATCCGATACTCGGGCAGGCGCGCGGCCGCTACCAGAAACTCGAACCGCGCGAGCGCGTCCTCGTGCAAATCGCGGCCGCACTGATCGGAGTTTTTCTCATCTACAACCTGGTCTACATGCCAATTGTCGATCTCAGCTCGGGGCTCGAAGACAAGATTGCGCAGCGGCAGCAGGACCTCACCGACATTCGGCGGCTCGCGGGCACCTACGCGCAGCTGAAGGCGGACCTCGCCAAGGCCGAGCAGCACACGGTTCCGCTGGGCAAGGATTTCTCGCTGTTCAGCGTCGTCGAAGCGTCGATGACCAAGAGCGTCGGCCGCGAGAAGATTGGTTCGATTACGCCGGGATCCGATCGCAAGCTGACCGACGGCTTCACCGAGTACAGCGTGCAGTTGAAGCTCGACAACGTGAACCTGTCGCAGCTGGTCGACGCGCTTTACGACATCAACTCGCTGCCGATGCCGATCGGCGTGTCGAATATTCGCATCCAGCGCCGGACCCAGGACACGCATTCCTACGACGTTGATCTCACCTGTGTTGCGCTCGCGAAGAACACCTGATGAGCCCGCGGAAGCGTCCGCGCAATTGCGGCGGCAGAGGCTCGTTCGAATCGGCTACGTCGTTGTCGGTCTGACGCTGTTCGCCGCCTACCTGATTTCCACCTTTCCCTACTCGATGACGTTGTCGAAAGTCCTCGCGCCGATGGGTCTCGAGGTTTCCAGCACGAGTCAGAGCGCGAGTTTTCCGTTCGGCGCGCGGCTGGCCGGCGTCCGCCTCAGCTCGACACGGCCCGCGTCCGCCGGTCTGCTGGTCGAGAGCCC
The DNA here is from genome assembly GCA_963747845.1 of uncultured delta proteobacterium. Taxonomy (GTDB): domain Bacteria; phylum Desulfobacterota; class Binatia; order Binatales; family Binataceae; genus Binatus. The sequence goes on along the minus strand of CAVVGR010000007.1, from coordinate 273,294 downwards.
GAACGTCACCATTGCGCCGGCGTTTCTCTCGATGCTGACGATGCATCCGGGCGTCCGTGTGAAGGCTGCGCTTTACGACGGCATCGTGAACGTCATGCTGCGGCCGAGCGGCGGCGGCACTGCGATCAGCTACAACCTCGACGCGGTGGACATCGCGCGTCAGCACTTGCTCACGATTCCCGGCGCCAGCGCCGCGGGCACGATTTCCGGCAGCGGCAATCTGTGGCTCTCGCCGGGAGATATCGCGGAGACGGGAGACGGCGAACTGAGCGCCGCGGGATTGACGCTCACCTCGCCGTTCGCGCCGGCGCCGATCCGGCTGGGCGACGGCAATTCAAAGTTCAACCTCGATCAAGGGACGTTGACGATTGAGCAATTCGCAACCAGTGGCGGCGACGTAACGCTGACCGCAGAGGGCAGCGTACAGCTCGCGCCCGACCCGGGCGATAGCGTGCTCGCGATAGATTTCACGCTCGCGCTGTCGCCATCGCCCGCCACGGCTCAGCAGTTGTCGGTGCTGCTCTCGATGCTACCGCATCCACCGAACGCGCAGCCCTACCACCTGACCGGCACTTTCAGCGCCCCGCGTATCAGTTAGTTGTAGTGAGTTGGGCGAGGCACGCCTCGACGTTCAACTTCGAGCAGCGCTCGCGACGTATGCCTTTGCCTCCTGGATCTCTTCGAAAGTGCCGGAGCCAACGAAGGCGCCAGTGACTGGATCGTCAACGCAGTCGTCTGCCTCCCGGGCAGCTGCCTCGGAGTACCAGATAAGCGCCTCATCAGAATCGGCTGGCACGCCAATTCCGCGCGAATAGATGCGTCCGAGTTCGAGTTGCGCGCGAAATTCAGATTTCGCCACTGTCTTATAGAGTCGAATGGCCTCTGGCATGTTTTTGGGGATTCCCAGCCCCTCCGCATGCATCAAGGCGAGGTTCGTCACCGCTCGGGAAGTGCCCGCTAACGATAAGAGCCGAAACGCCTCTTTGTAGTCGACCTCGACGTCGATCCCATAAAGGTAGCAAATTCCAAGCACGGCCCGATCGACGCGACTGCCGGAGTCAGCACCTTTACGCAAATCCTGAATATTCATTTCTCAAGCGGGGGCGGACTTGAAGAATTCGAGCACCGCTGTCTTGTAGTGCTTGTCGCCGGGGGCGTTGAGGTGATCGCGGCCTTCGAGCATCACGAGTTTGCTGCCTGGAATCGCGTCGCGCAGCAGAGTGGGATTACCGACCAGCAGGTCCTTGGTCCCGATCACGATCATGACCGGTACGGAGATTTTCTTTGCCGTTATCTGTTCGGCGGCAAGATCTCCGCTTCTGCCGGCCATGCACGCCGCCAGCGCCTTCAGGTCGTTGCCGGCGCTCTCGGCAAATTGGCGAAATCCGCGAGCGCGCTCATCCGTGACGCTTGAAATATTCTCGGCGAGCAACGCCTCGACGATCGGCTGGCGGCTAAAAGACGGCGCACTCGCCGGCGTCGCGCCGATTCCGCCCAGCACAGCGGCGCGCAAGCGCTCTGGATGCGACATCAGCAGCTCGGTCACGATTCGCCCGCCCATCGAATAGCCCATGATCAGCGTGCGCTTGATTCCCAGATGGTCCATCAGGCGGATGACGTCGTTCGCCATCGTATCGCGGCCGTACGCCACCGCGATCGTGCGGCTTGCCGCTCTTGCCGTGACCGCGGCAATCCAGTGCGATGACGCGGTAATGCGGCGCGAGCGTGGTGAACCATTGCGTGACGCCCCAGTTATGCTCGGCGCGCGACGCGAAGCCATGCACCAGCACGACAGGATCGCCGCTGCCATGTTCCTCGAAATAAATCTGCACGCCATTGGAATCGAAGTAGGCCATCGTTCAGCACTCCTGTGCATTCAGAATGTTCGACTTGTCGCGAAAGCGAGCGCGCAATTCGCGACCATTTGAACATCGTTTTCGCTTCAAGACAGATTTCGGCTTGAAGTAACGAGTCATACTCGATAGTTGTTACGCTCCGTTCTCAACATTACGACATTCAGCGGAAGAAAGTCAGACAGAAATTAGCACAGGCTCCTGCTTGCAGTAGTGGCTACAATACCGACAGAGGGAAAACTATGATTCGCAAAATAAGCATCGCGATTGCAACGACACTGCTCGCCATTTTCGGGATCGGGCACGTGCGCTCGCTGGTTACACACGGCCAGCTCGGCTGCGCCACGGTCGCGGCTCAGGATGCTTCGGACGATGATGCCAGCGCCGACTCGGCGACCGACGACGATACCGCAACCGAGCCCGAGAAGAAGACGAAGACGCCGCCGCCGTCGGTCACTGGCGACTGGGATGGCGTGCTGTACAACGGAAGCACCCCCTACCCGATGCAGTTGGACGTAACAAAGCAAAAGGGCACGAAGATATCAGGAACGTGGAATGCCAGCGGCTATCGTGAGCGAAAATACTTTCACAGGTACCGTCAACGGTAACGACGTAATGACTTTCGATTTGAAAGTTGAGGGCAAATGCCATCTTGCCGGCGCCGGAATGTGGGAAACCGGGCCGCAGATCACTGCCATGACCAAAGATGAGAGCTGCAAAGGGGAAAAGGGCACGACCGGGAGCTTCGTTATATATCTGTTCTGACCAGCGCTACCTGCCCTTGTAGTTTGGCTTGCGCTTTTCCATGAAGGAGCGCGGGCCTTCCTTGGCGTCCTCGGACTTCATTACTTCGCGGGCGATTTCGTTTTCGATTTTGAAGGCTTCTTCGTAGGGGCGGCCGGAGGTTCGGCGCACCGCCTCCTTGATCTTGCGCACTGCGAGCGGGCCGTTCTGCGCTATTGTCGTCGCGAGTTCTTCTGCTTTCGCGATCAGTTTGTCTTGCGGCACGACGTAGTTCACGAGGCCGAGGCGCCACGCCTCCTGCGCGTCGATGCGGTTGCCCGTCAGCAGAATCTCCATCGCCTTGCAGTACGGGATCTGGCGTTGCAGGCGCGCGAGCGAGCCGGCGGCGGGAATGATTGCCCACTTCACTTCCTGCAAACCGAAGCTCGCATTCTCGGACGCGACGCGCAGATCGGTGCCCTGGATGAATTCCATTCCGCCCGCGATGCAAAATCCGTTTACCGCCGAGATGACCGGCTTGTCCATGTCGTAGCCGCGCAGCAATGCGGTGTCGCCGAGCTTGCGATCAGCGAGCAGCTTGCTGTCCCATTCGTCTTCGGGCTTGCGCGCGCCGGTGAACAGCGGAATCAGCCGGCCGAGGTCGGCGCCGGCCGAGAAGGCGACGTTGCCCGCGCCGGTGACGATGGTCGCGCGCACCGCGTCGTCGACTGTCGATTTCCTTCCACGCCGCGGCGAGGCTCACGAGCATCTCGGGATTCAACGAGTTGTGAACCTCGGGCCGGTTCATCGTGAGATAGGCGATGTGATTCCGTTTTTCGAAGATTAACGCGGGCATGATGCGCTCCTTTTTCTCGGCTGCGCGAAGTTACCACCATTCGGTCTTTGCGGGCCATGATTGCAGCTTTACCCGCCGCTTCGCGCGCCGTTATGATCTTGCAGGACTCGCTGACCTCGCGCCCATCAAGGGAATCCGATTGAACGCTGAATCGACTATCGCGCCTCCGGCTGCAAGCGAGCTGGCATTCCCCGACGCTCGGCGGCTGCGTTCGCGCGACGTGTTCCGGCTGGTCGGCCGCGCATGGCCGTTCATCCGGCCCTACCGACGCCATCTCGCGTACCTGTTTCTCCTGACGTTGCCGATGCTGCTCGGCGGACTTGTCGGACTCATCCTGATGCGCGTTTTCTTCGACGTGATCGGCAACGGCGCCGCGCTGACCCCAACGCAGGCGTGGATGCTCGACGTGCCGCTGCATGCGGATCGGCGCACGGTACTCATTCATGCGTGCGTGCTCGCGGGGATCGCGCCGGTCGTCGCGCTGGCGGTAGGCGGGCTGCTGGTCGGCTACGGAATCTGGATCCTGCAGCGAATCAGCAACCTGTTTCGCGTCAATCTTTACACCCGGATGCAGGAGCTGAGCGTCCGGTTTCATTCCGAAGAGAAAATCGGCGACGCGATCTTCCGGATGTTCCAGGACTCGGCCGCGATCCCCAACGTTATCAACGGCCTGATCGTTCAGCCGCTCATTTTCATTCCCGCCGCCATTGGCTCGATCCTCTACCTGGTCTGGTACGACTTGCGGATGGCGGCGATCGCGGCGCTGCTGATACCCGCGAACTTCATACTGGCGTGGATGTACGCCGATTCGATGCGCGCAGCCTTTATCGATGAGCGCGAGGCTACGGCGCTCGCGACTACGCGCATCGAAGAGACGCTCGCGTCGATTAAAACGGTCAAAGCTTTCGGCACCGAGGCGCTCGAGGCCGGGAATTACGCGCGCGACAACTGGCACGCTTTCATTGCCGGCCGTCGCGCGCGCTCGATGCTCGCGCGCTACCGCGTGATGACCAACACTGTGCGAGGTCTCGCGTACGCTGCCGCGCTGTATGTCGGCGCGGCGGAAGTGATGGCCGGTGGAACGGCGGGTCTGTCGCACGCTGGCGGTTTCGCTCGGACTGTTCCAGGGATCGCTCACGCTGGTGGCGAGCGTCAGCGCACGCATGCGGAATATTACGAACCTGTGGGGCAGCATGCAGGACGTGGTGGTCGCGATTTCGCGCGTGCTCGAGATGCTCGGACAGACGCCCGAGCAAAGCGTCAGCAGCGGCAACGAGATCCCGCCGGCGACAGCGACCGCTTTGACGTTTGACGACGTGAGCTTCGGCTACGACCCGCGCACGCCGGTGCTTACGGGCGTGAAGCTCGAGGCTCGGGTCGGCGAAATAACCGCGATCGCGGGAGCGAGCGGGTCGGGCAAGAGCACGATCATTTCGCTTATCGTCAGATTTTTCGATCCGACGGCGGGACGGATTGTGTTTGGCAGCGAATCGATCTGCGATTTCGAGCTTCCCGCATGGCGCGGCATGCTCTCGGTGGCGTTGCAGGAAAATCCGCTCTTCACCGCGACGCTCCGCGACAACGTTGCGTACGGCCGACCGAACGCGTCGACCGCCGAAGTTATGGCGGCGCTTCGACGCGCAGGTCTCGGCGACTTCGTTCGTTCGCTGCCGGCGGGACTCGGCACGATGCTCGGCGAGAAAGGATCGAAGCTGTCGGCCGGTCAGGCGCAGCGAATTGGCCTGGCGCGGGCATCTTCTGCGCGACGCGCCGATTCTCCTGCTCGACGAACCGACCTCGGCGCTGGACGTGGCGACCGAAGAGGCCGTGATGATCGGACTGCGCGAGTGGGTGAACGAGGCGCCCGCGCGGCGGATGGTGATTCTCGCGACTCATCGCGGTACGACGGCGTCGCGAGCGGACCGCGTCTATCATCTTTCCGCGGGGCGGCTCGTTGCTGCCGATGGTCTCAACCTCGACGACGCGCCGATTCGTGAGGTCAGCAATGCCTGACGACTCGCGCGCAAATCTACTTTACGCCGGCGAGCAGGCGCCGCTGACTTTGCGCGAGGCATGGCGCGTGCTGGTCAAGAGCTGGCCGTTTATCAGCCGTCATCGGCGGCTGCTCGCGATCAAGTGCGTGCTGGTGTTCGTCTCGTTGACCTTTTTTCTGATGACGCCGTGGCCGCTGAAGATCGTGATCGACAACGTGATCGATGGTCATCCGCTGAGCGGCATTCCGGGTGCGATCCTGACGCCGATCGTCGGCGCCAGCCGCAGCGAACTGCTCGTCGCCGTCGCGTATATTCCTGGTGGTGGCTGCGATCCTTATCGGAATGGTCGCGGGCGACGCGGAATCGCTCGGGACCAACGTCTCGAGCGGCGGGCTCGACCTGGCCGGGCTGACGGCCAACGACGCCAACGACGGCAGCAGCCTGTGGAACGGGCTGTTCGGGTATCTCGAGGCGCGGGTCACGATCGACCTCACGCAGCGGATGAACCAGTCGTTGCGCACGGCGGTTTACGAGCGATTTTTGCGATCGCCGCTGGCGCTTTACGCCGATCAGAAAATCGGCGACGCGGTTTTCCGCGTGATGTACGACAGCGCGTCGATCGGTCCCATGCTTTACGACGGTGTGCTCGCGCCGATCATGTCGATCGTGATGTTCGCGATGGCGATGGTCGTGCTGTCGGCGCAGTTCAGCAATCAGCCCGTGATTGTAGTCGCCGCGATTCTCTTTCTGCCGGTGGTTGCCGTCGGTAGCGGCTTCTTCGGCCGCGCGATCCGCGCTCAGAGTCAGAAGATGCGCGAAAGCGGCAGCAACGTGATGGCCGCGTTCGAGGAGCGCGTCGCGCAAGTGCAGCTTATCAAGGCGTTCGGCCAGGAGTCGCGCGAGACGGCGGTGGTCGACGCCGCGAGCTGGCAGTCGTACCGATCGACGCTGCGGATGCTTGCGATCTTTTTCGCGGCCGCGCTGGTGATCATGCCGGTAGCCTGCGCGATGATCGGATACATCCTCTACTACCTGATGCTGCAGGTGATTGCGGGGCGGATGACGCTGGGCGACGTGGTCCTGCTCGCGAGTTACGGGTCGATGCTGGCGAGTCCGATGGCGACGATAGGCAGCACGTGGATTTCGATGCAGGACCCGGTCGCGGGACTGCGTCGGGTGCATAGCGTGCTGGACAATCTCGCGGAGCCGGAGGCGGACGGACGCGCGGAGGCGATGGGCGCGCGAATCGGCAGGCTGGAATTCAGCGGCGTCGCGATCGGCTACGGCGCGAGCACGGTGCTGAGCGGAGTCACGATGTCGATGCGCGCGGGCGAGATGGTCGCGATTGCGGGGCCGAGTGGATGCGGCAAGACCACGCTCATCAGTTCGATTCCGCGCTTCGTCGAGCCGTCGGCGGGGACGATTACGTTCGACGGGGTCGATTCGCGCGCCGTGCCGTCTGACGCGATTCGCGCGCGCGTCGGTTTCGTATTTCAGAACGAGTCGCTGTTTTCGATTTCGATCGAGGACAATATCCGCTACGGAAACGCGAGCGCGTCCAGGGCCGAGGTGATCGAAGCGGCCGCGATGGCGGGTGCGGCAGAGTTTATCGAGCGGCTCGCGGACGGATACGCGACGATGCTTGGGCGGCGTGGTGCGCGGCTATCCGTCGGACAGAAACAGCGGATCGCAATTGCGCGGGCGCTGCTGCGACGTCCGGAAATCATCGTGCTCGACGAGCCGGCGGCGCCGCTGGATCCCGCGTCGGAGGCCGAGCTGATGAAAACGTTGACGGCACTGGCGCGCGATCGAATCGTCATCATCGTGGCGCATCGCGCAGGCACGCTGGCGGCATGCGACCGCGTATTTTTCATCGACGACGGCACGATAGGCGCGTCGGGGACGCATGAGCACCTGATCGCGAGTTGTGCCGCCTACCGAGCGTACCTGGCACAGACTTCCGCCGAAATTCCAGCGTAATTCTGGCCCGTCGATTGCTCTTTGCATAGTACCAGCCGGGCTGGGGATGCTGAATTCCGCGCCAGTTACGGCGGTGGGGTGATCTGGTATGACTGCGACTGTTTCCGAAACAGGCAAGACGGTGCCCGTTTGGGCGGCGTATAAGCCGATTGAAAACGCGTTCGACGAGATGCTGGATCATTCGAGCCAGCCGCGAACTGGATGCGACTCGGTCATCGACACGATGTTCTCGATGCCGCCGGCGCAATTCACCGAGATATGCGCGCGCGCCGACCGGATGTTCCGGCGGATGGGCGTGACCTTCAACGTGTACGGCGCCGCCGACGGATCGGAGCGCATCTTCCCGTTCGATCCAATTCCGCGCGTCATCGACGCCGCCACCTGGGCCAACCTCGAGGCCGGGCTGATTCAGCGGGTGCGCGCGCTGAACGCATTCCTCGCCGACGTTTACGGCGACGGCTGCATCCTGTCGGACGGCGTCGTCCCGCGCGACCTTGTTCTCGGCTGCTCGCAGTTTCGCCGCGCCGCGGCCGGCATCAAGCCGCCGCTGGGCAACTTCGTGACGGTAGCGGGAATCGATCTGGTGCGCGGCGCCGACGGCCGCTTCTACGTGCTCGAAGACAACGTGCGCACTCCGAGCGGCGTGTCCTACGTGATCGAAAATCGCGTCGTCATGACGCGTCTGCTGCCCAACCTGATGCGCTCATGCCGCGTGCGCAGCGTCGAGCGCTATCCCGCCGACCTGCTGCAGTGCCTGATGGAGATGTCGCCCGGCGGCAAATCCAATCCGACCGTGGCGATACTCACGCCCGGCCCGTTCAACTCGGCGTTTTTCGAGCACGTCTTCCTCTCGCAGCAGATGGGCATCGAGCTGGTCGAAGGCGTCGACCTCGTCTGCGTCGATCGCAAGCTCTACATGAAGGACGTTCACGGGCTGCGGCAAATCGACGTCCTATATCGGCGCATCGACGACGACTTTCTCGACCCGCTGGTGTTCCGCCCCGATTCTCTGCTCGGCGTCGCGGGACTCACGTCAGTACTGCGCGCCGGCAACGCGGCGATCGCTAACGGGGTCGGCACGGGTGTCGCCGACGACAAGGCGATCTACGCGTACACGCCCGCCATGATTCGCTACTACCTTGCCGAAGAGCCGATTCTGCCGATCGTCGAGACCTTCCTGCTGCGCGACCCCGAGGTGCGCGAGCAGGTGCTGAAAAATCTCGACCGCTACGTGGTGAAGCCGACCGGCGCGTCAGGCGGCTACGGCGTCGTCATTGGGCCGAAGGCCAGTGAAGCTGAACTGGCCGCGAGCCGTGAACGAATCATCAACGATCCGGCGGCGTTCATCGCGCAGCCGGTCATCGCGCTGTCGGTACATCCGACGATCATTCACAATGGCTCTGACAGCGGGATGCAGATGTCGCCGCGGCATATCGACTTTCGTCCTTTCGTGCTGCTCGGCGCCAAACCGCGCGTGCTGGCGGGCGGCCTGACCCGCGTCGCATTGCGCGAGGGATCGTTGATCGTGAATTCTTCGCAAGGCGGCGGCAGCAAGGATACCTGGGTGCTCGAGGCCTGATGCTCCGACGTATCGCGAGTCATCTCTTCTGGACTGCTCGCAATCTCGAACGAGCCGAATGGCGCGCGCGCCTGCTCGACGTCAATTACCATCTGCTGATCGAGAGTCCGCCGCGCGACGCGCAGCCGTGGGGCCCGCTGCTCGCGATTTTCGGTGAGCGCGAGCTGTTCGCGGAATCTTATACTACGGCGGACGATGCCTCGATCCTCAACTTTTTCGCGCTCGACACGGACAATCCAAACTCGATTCGCAGTTGCATCAACGCGGCGCGCAACAACGCGATTTCACTGCGCCACTACATTTCGTCGGAGCTTTGGCTCGACCTGAACACGCTGTATCTGAACGCGCTGGAATGGACGCCCGAGCTTTTTGTATCGCCGGGCGTATTTGCGTTCTTCGCCGATCTCAAGGACAGCTTTTACCGCCTGGCCGGCATTCGCCAGAGCACCATCCCGCGCGACATCGCCTACGACTTCATGCAGCTCGGCATCATGCTCGAGCGGACCGAGGACGTCTCGCGGATGCTCGACGTCAAGTACCACTTCCTGCTGCCGCGGCTCGAAGATGTCGGCGGTTCGGTCGACATCCTGCAGTGGGCGGCGGTGCTGCGCAGCGCGTCAGGCCTCGAGGCGTATCGCAAGCGCTTCGGCTACTCGATAAGGATCGACAACGTGGTCGAGATACTGCTGTTCGATCCGACCTTCCCGCGTTCGGCAAGATTCTCGCTCGCGACGCTCGAAACCTCGCTCAACCGCGTCATGAACCAGTCGCCGGAACCGTCGCCGCCGTCGGCGCAGCTCGAAGAGCTGTTGGCGCTGATGCGATCGAAGCGTTCGCTCGAGGTGATCAAATCCGGCTTGCATCAATTTCTCATTCAGATTCAGGATGGATGCGCGGCGCTGGGCGACGAGGTCTTCCAACGCTACCTAAAGACCGATTGATAAAGACCGATTGAATTGACGCGATGCTGCTGCGGATCTGTCACACCACCCGCTTCGAGTACCAGGTACCGGCGTACGATTCGCACAACGAAGTGCGGATGAAGCCGCTGGAAGGCGCTAATCAGCGCTGTCTTGAGTTCGAGCTGGACCTCACGCCCGCCACGTCGATTTTTGAATACGACGACTACTACGGCAATCGGGTTCATGGATTTTCGATTCACGAACAGCATCCTGCGCTGATCGTCTCGGCGAAATCGCTCGTCGAACGCATCACGGGACCGTCGACGCCTGCGATGCCGATGCCGTTCGGCGAGTTCCTGGTCGAGGACCATGCACGCAGCCGCTCCGAGTACGACTTTCTCAATGCGAGCCGCCACATTCCGTTCAGCGAGCCGATGCGCAAGTTCTTCTGGCTCGCGAAACCCGACCCCTCCGAAGACGTAGCCGCGTATGCGAATCGGATGGTGGCTTTCATTCGCGACCAGTTCGTCTACGAGCCCGGAATGACGAAGGTGCAATCGACCGCCGAGGAAATTTTGAGCGCGGGCGGCGGCGTATGCCAGGACTTCGCGCACCTGACGATAGGCGTGTTTCGACTGGCCGGCATCCCGGCGCGCTACGTCTCCGGCTATCTTGCGCCCGAGGCAAAATCCACCGTCGAGACCGTGGGCGCGCAAGCCAGTCACGCGTGGCTGGAAGCGCAGTTACCCGGCCTTGGATGGACGGGCTTCGATCCAACCAACGGATGCATGGTCGACGAACGCCACATCAGGGTGGCGATTGGGCGCGACTACTCCGACGTCCCGCCGATGCGCGGCACTTACCGAAGTCACGGCGGGATGCAGCTGATGTCGGTGGAACTGAAGATCGAGCCGCTGTCCCAGCGCCCGCACTCGAGCGAACCCGACACCGGATCCAATCAACAAAACCAGCAGTGAAGTCCTGACGTTAACGAAAATTTCGAAAAGCGTTAACGCAAGATGTCCTTTCGCCGCATGGTTCGGCTTTGGCCGCGCTGTTAAACTATAGACGCTTGTCGAAAAACAAAGACACTAAAGATACCGCAGTCGAGAAAGCTGAGACGCCGCGCGTCGTCGTCGATTTCGAGCTGCTCCGCACCTACGCTGCGCAAAATTTTCGCGACCTTGGCGGCCATCCTGCCGCCGATAGCCGTCGGGTCCGCGCGGGCCGGATATTCCGCTCGTCGCATCTGGCCGAAGTGCCGCCCGAGAGTCCTATCAGCCGGCTCGAGCTTCGCACGCTCGTGACTCTGCAAAGCCGCGTCGAAGTGAAGCACATGGGCGCGCCGGCGCCTGCGTCGCGCCGCGGCGTGCGATGGGAACACATCCCGATGGGCGACGAATGGTTCAACGACCAGGGCTACACGCGAATCGTCACCGAGCCCGGCCGCGAGCATCTGGCGCTCGTGATGCACTTTCGGCACGACTGGCGCCGCTTCTTCAAACTGCTCGCCGAGCGCGACGTCTACCCCCTGCTCTTCCATTGCTCCGCCGGGCGCGACCGCACGGGAGTCGGCGCGGCGATGCTGTTGTCGATGCTCGGGGTCGAGCGCGATCGAATCGTCGCCGACTTTCTCGAAAGCAACGTCGTCTTCGCCAAGCTTCCGCTGGCGGCTGAACAACTCGATCCGGTCTTCGAAATGATCGACGAGAACGGCGGCATCGAAGGCTTCATGCGCGAGGTCATCGGCCTCGAGCCGGACGAGCTCGCCATCATCCGCGACGATTTGTTGGAAGATTGAGTCTTCAGGCGGGCATGTAGCCGTCGCGCAGCAGCGACTTGGCGATGATCATGCGCTGCACTTCGCTCGTACCTTCGCCGATTTCGGACAGCTTGGCGTCGCGCATGTAGCGCTCGACCGGGAAATCGGTGACGTAGCCGTAGCCGCCGTGAATCTGCACGGCTTTGATCGTTGACCACATCGCGGTTTCCGACGCGAACAGCTTGGCCATCGCCGCTTCGCGCGCGAACGGTTTGCCCGCGTCCTTGAGTGCGGCGGCGCGGCAGATGAGCACCCACGACGCCTCGATTCTCGTCGCCATGTCGGCGAACATCCACTGGATTGCCTGGAACTCGGCAATTTTTTTGCCGAACTGCCCGCGTTCGAGCGCGTATGCGCGCGCTTCCTCGAAGCCGCCGCGCGCGATGCCTGCCGCGAATCCTGCGATTCCGATTCGCCCTGCTTCGAGCACCTTCAACGTGTCGCGGTAGCCCGCGCCGAGATCGCCGACGAGGTTGCGCGCCGGCACGGTGACGTTTTCGAAATTGACTTCGGCGGTATCCGACGCGCGCAGTCCCAGCTTTTCGATCTTCTTGCCGTTCGAGAGGCCCGCCGTGCCGCGATCGACGATGAACGCCGACACGCCGTCGCGCCCGCGCGCCTGGTCGGTGATCGCCATCACGACGTAGACGTCGGCGACGGTGCCGTTGGTGATGAACATCTTCGAGCCGGTGATCGAATAGTTGTCGCCGACTCGCGTGGCCTTCGTATGCATCGCGGCCGCATCCGAGCCGGAGCTCGGTTCGGTCAGGCACCACGCGCCGATCTTCTTCGCCGAGACCATGTCGGGAATGTAATGCTCGCGCTGCTCGTCGGACCCAAATCCGTTGATATGCCCGGACGAGAGCGACATGTGCGCGGCGCAGGTGAGGCCGATCGACGCGTCGTAGCGCGAAAGCCCTTCGACGACGAGCACCTGCGAGAGCGTGTCCGCGCCGCCGCCGCCGAATTTTTCCGGGAACGAGACGCCGAGAAAGCCGAGCTCGCCGAGCTGCTCGATGATATGCCGCGGGAAGGTTTCTTCCTTGTCCCACTTGGTCGAGTGCGGCTTGATTTCGCGCTCGGCGAAGTCGGTGAGCGTTTCGCGGATGCGCCGCTGTTCTTCGGTGAGATCGAAATTCATTTTGAACCTAGGCGCGTGCCGCGACGTTCTCGCGCACCCACTTGACGATGTCCTCGGTTGACGCGCCGGGGGTGAAAATCTGCCGCACGCCCAGCTCCTTGAGCTTGACGGCGTCGTCGTCAGGAATGATCCCGCCGCCAAAGACCGCGACTTCGCCGGCGCCGCGCTCTTTCAGCAGGCGCATCACCTCGGGGAACAGCGTCATGTGCGCGCCCGACAGCACGCTGAGTCCGACCGCGTCGGCGTCTTCCTGCACGGCGGCCTCCGCGATCATTTCGGGCGTCTGATGAAGCCCGGTGTAGATTACCTCGAAGCCGCCGTCGCGCAGCGCGCGTGCGATAATTTTCGCGCCGCGATCGTGGCCGTCGAGGCCGGGCTTCGCCACCAGAATTCTGAGTCTCTTTTCCGCCATCGCCTAAATCCAGCCTGGGTCTGTGTACACGCCGAACTCGGCGCGAAAGATATCCGACACTTCGCCGACGGTGGCGTCGCGGCGCACCGCCTCGCAAATCGGTCCCATCAGATTCTCGCCCGAGCGGCATGCCTCGGACACGCGCGCGAGCGCTTCCTTGACCGCGACCGAGTTTCGCTCGCGCTTGACCTTGCGCACGCGCTGAATCTGCCGCTCTTCGATCGCGGGATCGATCTTGAGCGTCGCGATCGGGATTTCTTCGGGTATCGAATACTTGTTGACGCCGACCACCGTCTTGATTCCCTGCTCGAGCTGCCGCTGGAAGTGAAACGCGGCCTCGGCGATCTCGCGTTGCGGATAGCCGGTCTCGATCGCCTTGACCATCCCGCCCATCTCGTCGATGCGCCGGATATAGTCGTTGGCCTCGCGTTCCATCCGGTCCGTCAGCGCCTCGACCGCGTAGCTGCCGCCGAACGGATCGATCGTATTGGTGACGCCGGTCTCTTCGGCGATGACCTGCTGCGTGCGCAGCGCGACCATGACGGCCTGCTCGGTCGGCAGCGCGAGCGTCTCGTCCATCGAATTGGTGTGCAGCGACTGGATTCCGCCGAGCACTCCGGCGAGCGCCTGGATCGCGACGCGCACGACGTTGTTGATCGGCTGCTGCGCCGTCAGCGAGGCGCCGGCGGTTTGCGCATGCGTGCGCAGCATCATCGATTTCGGATTCTTCGCGCCGAAGCGGTCTTTCATGATTCGCGCCCACATCCGGCGCGCGGCGCGCAGCTTGGCGACCTCTTCGAGAAAATCGTTGTGCAGATTCCAGAAGAACGACAGCCGCTGCGCGAAGTCATCGACGGCGACACCGCGCTTCACGGCTTCCTCGACGTAGCAGATGCCGTCGGCAAGCGTGAACGCCAGCTCCTGCACGGCGGTCGAGCCGGCTTCGCGGATGTGGTAGCCGGAGATCGACACGGCATGCCAGCGCGGAACCTTGCGCGCGCAGAACTCGATCATGTCGGTGACGACTCGCAGCGCCGGACGCGGCGGGCAAATCCATTCCTTCTGCGCGATGTACTCCTTGAGCATGTCGTTCTGAATCGTGCCGCCGACGCGATCCCACGGAATCCCGTTGCGCTCGGCCACCACCAGGTACATCGCGAGCAGGATCGACGCCGAGCAGTTCACCGTCATCGACGTGGTGACGCGGTCGAGCGGAATTCGATCGAACAGCGTCGCCATGTCGTAGACGGTCGAGACCGAGACGCCCTCGCGTCCGACTTCGCCGAGCGCGCGTTCGTGGTCGGCGTCGTAGCCCATCAGCGTCGGCATGTCGAACGCGGTCGAGAGGCCGTCCTGGCCCTGGCCGAGCAGGAAGTGGAAGCGCGCGTTGGTGTCCTCGGCGAGGCCGAAGCCGGCGAACTGGCGCATCGTCCACAAACGCCCGCGATACATCGAGCCGTACACGCCGCGCGTGTAGGGGAACTCGCCGGGGTTGCCGAGCGCGTCTTCGTACGAGCCGGTCACGTCGGCGGGCGTGTAGAGCGGGTCGAGCTCCATGTCGGACACGGTCGAGAACCGGACCGGCCGCTCGCTCGCCTGCTTGTAGGTCGTCTCAAGCCAACTTTTTTTGTCGCTCACTGTGCGGCCCTCACCGGTTTTCGAGCACGCTGCCCGCGATTACCAGGCGCTGAATCTCCGACGTCCCTTCGTAAATCTCGGTAATCTTGGCGTCGCGGAAAAAGCGCTCGACCTTGAACTCCTTGGTATAGCCGTAGCCGCCATGAATCTGCACCGCTTCGGTCGCGGATTTCATCGCGGTCTCGGCGGCGAACAGCTTGGCCATCGCGGATTCCTTGGTGCATGACTCGCCGCGATCCTTCAACGTGGCCGCGCGATGCGTCAGCAGGCGGGCGGCGTCGATCTCGACCGCCATGTCGGCGAGCTTCCACTGAATCGCCTGGTACTGCGCGATCGGCTTGCCGAAGGTCAGGCGTTCCTGCGCGTATTTCAACGACGCTTCGAGTGACGCGCGCGCGATTCCGAGCGCCTGCGACGCGATTCCGATCCGGCCGCCGTCGAGCGTCTTCATCGCGACCTTGAAGCCCTGCCCTTCTTCGAGCAGCAGATTTTCGCGCGGCACGCGCATATCGGAAAAGCTCAACTGCGCGGAATGCGCGCCGTGAATTCCCATTTTGTCTTCGACCCGCGTGACCGCCCATCCCGGCGTGCTGGTCTCGACCGCAAACGCGCTGATCCCATGATGCCCCTTGTCGGGCTGCGTCATCGCAAAGACTATCGCCACCTTCGACTGCGGCGCGTTGGTGATAAAATTCTTGGTGCCGTTGATCACGTACGAATCGCCGTCGCGCACCGCGCGCGTTTTCTGACCCGCGGCGTCGGACCCGGCCTGCGGCTCGGTCAAGGCAAAGCATCCGAGCCAGCTGCCGGTCGCCATCTTCGGCAGAAAATGACTCTTCTGCTTCGCGCTGCCGAGTCCGAGAATCGGCCACGACGCGAGCGAGCAATGCGCCGACATGATGACTGCGGTGGACGCGCATTCGACGGCGAGTTCTTCGAGCACGAGCGAATAGGCGACGTGATCGAGGCCGGCGCCGCCGTACTGCTCGGGGAGGAAGATGCCGAGCATCCCGAGCCGCGCGAGTTCGTCGATCGCCTCGGCGGGATAGCGATGCGAGCGGTCGGCCTCGACGCCGATCGGCCCCAGCTTCTCGCGCGCAAAGCGGCGGGCAACGTCGCGAGCGCCGCGCTGCCCTTCAGTAAGTTCGAGATCCATCTCGATTCATAAGGTAGCTCACAGTGATGGGCGCGGTCGATAGAAACGAGCGGCGATTTTACATCGCGCTTTGAACAAGCGTTCTGATTCGGCGCTTCGAGTGCTAGTGCGGAGCAACTGTCGGTACGATGCCAAGCGTACTGCCGCGCGCTCGGAACGTTCGCACGGCTCATTCGGTTCGGCGTTGCGTCAACCATCACGGCGCCATCGAGATCGGTGCGCATCAGGATGGCGCCCGCTTCATGGTAACGCTCGACGACCGCGTCCGCCGGGAAATGAAAATTATTCAGATAGCCGTCCGAGATGACCGCCGCCGCCGGATGCACCGCCGCTATGAATGCCGCCGTCGAGGATGTCGCGCTGCCGTGATGCGGTACCTTGAGTATCGTCGCGCGAAGATCTTCGCGGCTCGTGAGCATCGCGTGCTCGCCGGCGGACTCGATATCACCGGTGAACAGCAATGATGAGTTGCCGAAACTGAATCGCAAGACCATCGAGCTGTTGTTATGCGTTTTGGCGACACTACCGTTGCCGTTGAGCGAGGAAATCGCGACGCCGCCGATCGGCGAGACCGGCGCCGCATCGCGCACCTGCATCATCGGAATTCTGGCGCGCGCGAGATCTTCCATCAGGCGCGAGTAGCTGACGTCGAGGCTCAGCATGCCGGTGGTCCAGAACGCGCGCGGCGCGAAGTTCATCGCGATAAAGTCGAGGCCGCCGAAATGGTCGAGGTCGGGATGACTCAGCGCGATATAATCGACGCGCATGATCTTCTGCGACCATAAATACGGCGCGACGATTCGCTCGCCCGCGTCGAACCCGCCGTAGGAGCCGCCGCCATCGATCACCATCACGCGCGAGCCGGGAAATCGCACCACCGCGCCGTCGCCCTCCCCCACCGACAGGAACGTTACGCGGAGATCGGGATTGAAGAAGCGGTCGTAGGTCCACGATGCGGCGTCGACGGTCAGCACAACTACCAGAACCATCGCGCATCGCGCACGCCAGCCGAATCCGGGCACGCTTGGCCGCGGCGTTGGGAACCTCGTCGCGCGAGCGGCTTGCCGGTTATCGCGACGGCCAGCGGCGCGAGCAGCCACAGCATCAGGAAGGCGTAAGCGATTGCGAGTTCGAGAATTGTCGGCGTGAAGATTCGGAACCACGCGAACGGCCAGGCGACGAACCATGCCGCCAGCCAGTTGCCGGCGGCGAGCGCGTTGCGCGCCGAACAGCAATATCGGGCGCGCGGCCGACTCCGAGAAGAAACTCAACGCGGCCGCAACCAGTCCGCTGACCGTCGCGCCTAACGCCATGATTGGGACCACGACGGCGTTGGCGATCAGACCGACGACCGCGAACTGGTTGAAGTGATACGCGGTGAGCGGCGCCGTCGCGACCATCGCCCAGAATGACACCGCGAGGTAGCCGACCGGCGCTTCGATAAATCGCCAGCGAGGCGAGGACGGTTCACCGCGCAGGCGTGCCGAGGCGTTTGCGGCGCGTGAACCATGCGGCAAACCGGCGCATCCCGAGCACGATCGCGATCACCGACGCGAAGGAGAGTTGAAACCCGATATCGGCGGTCGAGCCGGGAAGCGCGATGCAAATCACGATGGCTGCCAGAGCCAGCGACGCGATCGCTTCGCGCGGACGGTCGATCGCGACGGCCAGCATGTACGCGAGCACCATCACCAGCGCGCGTATCGTCGACACGTGATGCCCCGCGATCGACGCATACGACGCATACCGCTATCATCGCGGCGAGCGCGGCGACCTTGTTCGCATAACCGCGGCTTGCGAGCCCCGGCGCCAGCATCATCGCGAGCCGCGCGGCGGCGAACATCACCGCTGCGACGATGCTCAAGTGCAGTCCCGATATAACCAGCAGATGCGCCATGCCGGTGCGCGCGAAAGTTTGCCGCAGCGGATCTCCGATTTCGCCCTGGTCGCCGATCACCAGCGCGCGCATCTCGGCGTTTTCAGGATAAGCAAGATTGCGATCGAAGAACTCGCCGATGTGCGCCCGTATCGATTCAATCTGGCTTGCGGGGAAGCTCGAACGATGCCCGATGATTTGAAAGACCGGCGAACCGAGCGACTTGCCAGCCGCAGTCATCGTCGCGGCGATGCCGTCGCGCGCCATCAGTCCCACGTAATCGAACTCGCCGGGATTGCCGTAGTTGCGCGGAAAATGGATGCGCGCAGTCAGCCTGATTTCGTCGCCCAGCTTGAAACTCCCGCCCCCGAGCACCGCGACTCTGACATTGCCGCTCGATTGCGACATCGCCGCACCCTGCTCGGCGGCGCGATCGACGGCGACGTAAATTCGGTCTCCGTAAGCTTCATGCTCGGTCTCACGATAGACGCGGCCTTCGATCGCGACGCGCGAACCGTCGACGAAAGACGCGATACTGCGCGAGTCGTGCGGCGGCTCGAGCACATTCGCAACCGCCACGTTCGCGGCAAGCGCGATTGCTACGTAAGTCGACTGCGAGCCCGAGCGTCCGGCGCGATGCGAGCAATGCGCCGAGCGCCAATCGCGGCGACCGACACTGCAAGCCAGGGTGAAATCGTGAAGTGAAAATTGCCGAGCGCGTCGCCGGCCGACCACCGCAATTGCGACCGCGTAGATTGCCGGAATGCGATCGATGCGGCTGACAGCCGGGATCGGCGGCAAGACGGCGCGGGACTTGAGCGACTCCAGCCTGGTCGGTCGCGAGGCGGCGCGTTTTACGGAAAGGGCTCCCGCAGCGATAGGTACGCACTCCTTTGCGCGTCAATGACGGCGTGCGGCAACGGTTGACTAAAAGATTATGCGCCAACACAAGCAGCTAGCGCGACTGAATAAGTGTGCTCTAAAGAACTTTTGCGTCAGTCGCGCACAGGCGTGTCATTGACTCGCGTGCCGTCGCTTTCGGCAGGAATCGAGGGCGGATCGAGCGGAAGCGCGAGTTGATCGGCAGGATCGGCGGATTCTTCGACGTCGAGGAGCGCCGTCATTTCGTCGAGGTGGCGGCGAATCTCGGCGGCGAGTTCGAGGTTGACGCCCTTGACCGCGGCGATCTCCTCGGTCGTCGCTTCGCGAATTCGCTTGAGACTGCCGAAATGGCGCAGCAGCGCGCGCCGGCGGACCGGGCCGATGCCTTCGATGTCGTCGAGCACCGAGCGCAACCGCGCGCGCCGCCGCAGCTCGCGGTTGTAGGTGATCGCGAAGCGATGCGCCTCGTCGCGAATCCTCACGAGCAGGAATAGCGCCGTTGAATTTTTCGGCAGCACGATCGGATCCTTGCGCCGCGGAACGAAGACGCGCTCCTCGGATTTCGTGACTTCCTTGTCGCGCCGGTCGTTCAGCACATGCTGCTTGGCCAGCGAGACGCAGTCGATCTGATCGAGCAGGCGAAACTCGCGCAGCACTTCGAGCGCGACGTTGAGCTGACCCTTGCCGCCGTCGATGACCCAGAGATCAGGGTAATGTTTTCGCGCACGGCGCGCTCGACCCGGCGCTTGAGGACTTCATACATGCTGGCGAAATCGTCCTGGCCCTCGAAGCTGCGAATCCGGTAACGGCGGTAGAGATTCTTCTGCGGCTCGCCTTCGTCGAAGGTCACCTGCGAACCGACGACCATCGAGCCCTGCAGATTCGAGATGTCGTAGCATTCCATCCGCTTGGGCGAGTTGCGCAGACCGAGCTTGACGCGCAGATCCTCGAGCATCTTTTCGCGCGTCTTCTCGTTGTCACGGCGCGAGGCGAAGCTCTGGCGCGCGTTGTCCATCGCCATCTCGAGCAGGCGCAGCTTCTCGCCGCGCTGCGGCTGGAACACTTCGCACTTCTTTCCGCGCCGCTCTGAGAGCAGCTCCGCGCGCACGGTCGCATCCTCGAGCTCGACCGGCACGATCACTTCGTCGGGGATATTGCGCGGTCCCGAGTAGTACTGGGTCAGCAGGTCGGAGAGAATTTCGTGCACTGGAAATTCGAGGTCCTGGAAGCTCCAGCCCTGCGTGCTGGTCAGCTTGCCGCCGCGCACGATCAGCACGATCGCCTCGATGTAGCCGCCCTCGCGGTAAATTCCGAACACGTCCTCGTCGATTCCCCAGTGATGCAGCACGGTCTGCCGCTCGACGGTTTTTTCGATGGCGCGAACGCGGTCGCGGATGCGCGCGGCCTGCTCGAACTCGAGGCGTGACGCGTGATCCTTCATCAGCTCGCGCATCTCGCGCAGCAGTTCGAGATTCTTGCCTTCGAGCAGCATCTGCGCCGCGTGCAGGTGGCGTCCATATTCGTCGCGATCGACAGGCAGGCAGCACGGCCCGAGGCATCGCTTGATCTGATATTCGAGGCACGGGCGCGAGCGGTTGCGGAACACCGCGTCGGTACAGGTGCGCAGCGGAAAGACTTTGCGGATGACGTCGATGGTCTCGCGCAGACCGTCGGCCGAGCCGAACGGGCCGAAGTAGTGACCGCCGTCCTTGACGATTTTGCGGGTGACGGTGATGCGCGGCCAGGCGTGATTGGTGACTTTCGCGCTCAGGTACGATTTGTCGTCCTTGAGCCGGATATTGTACCTGGGCTTGTACTGCTTGATCAGGTTGTTCTCGAGAATCAGCGCCTCCTTCTCGCTGGCAGTGACGATAGTGTCGAAGTCGCGTACGCGGCGCATCAGGAAACGCACCTGGAAGCGTCCGTCGCCGCCGTCACGGAAGTAGGAACGCACGCGCGCGCGCAGCGATTTCGCCTTGCCGACGTAGAGCACCTTGCCGGCGCGATCGCGCAGCAGGTAGATGCCGGGGTCGGTCGAAGTGGCGGCCAATTTTTGATCGATCGACGCGGATTCGTCTTCGAGGACCAGCGGCTCGGCGACAGGAGCGCCCGGCGGCGGCGCCTCTTCCGGATATTCGATCAGCGAGCCGTAATCCGGGCCGGTCGGTTGAGGCGGCCGGTCGGCACGCTTTTCGTTTTCGTCTTCGGGGGGCATGGCCGCGGGTATTATATCATCGCGGCGCGAGTTTCGGTTGTTGCTCGCGCGCTACCCGACTCGCCCAAATCATTGCTATTGAGGATTTGCGATTCACGCAAAAACGCCGCGCGACAAATGCGCGCAGGAGAAGTGCAATGGGCAGAATTCAGGGAAAAGTCGCAGTGATCACCGGCGCCGCGAGCGGGATGGGCCGCGCCACAGCGCTCCGTTTCGCGAAAGAAGGCGCGAGCGTAGTGCTGACAGATTTGAACTCGCAGGGAGGAGAGACCGCGGTCGCGGAATGCGCGGCGGCGGGCGGACGCGCGGTCTTTCAGCGCACCGACGTCACCAGCGAAGCGGATATCAAGGCGGCAGTCGATCGCGCGGTCAAGGAATACGGGCGCCTCGACATCATGTTCAACAACGCCGGCGTGGGCGGCGCGATGGGTCCGATCGAGAAAGTCGCATCCGGCGACTGGGATCGCACCATGGCAATATTGCTGCGCGCGGTGTTCCTCGGCATGAAGTACTCGATACCCGAGATGCGCAAGGGGGGCGGCGGATCGATCATCTCGACCGCATCGGTGGCGGGATTGCGCGCGGCCGGCTATCTGGCGGCATACAGCGCTGCAAAGGCGGCGGTTGTGAATCTGACGCAGGCAGTGGCAATCGAAGTGGGCCACGATCGGATCCGCGTCAACTGCATCTGCCCCGGAGGAGTGAATACGCCGCTGGTGCGCGGCAGGAAGCCCGGCGCCGAAGAAGCGGCCGAGAAGAGCATGGCGCGAATGCAGCCGATACCGCGTGCGGGCCGGCCTGACGACATCGCGACTATGGCGCTGTTCCTGGCCAGCGACGAAGCGGACTGGATAACAGGCACTGCGATGGTGGTCGACGGCGGGATGAACACGGGCAACGCGCGCTTTCGCGCGGCAGCACTGCCGGATAGCGGCTTCTCCGGGCCGTCGTTTGAGCAGTGAGCTTTTAAGCGAGGGTCCGGCGCACCTGAAGGATCAAGCGATGAAGCAAATTCCGAGCGGAACCGAACTCGCGCGTCCGTTCATGCCTGCGAAGGACTTTGATCTGTCGAAGAAATTCTACGAGGCAATCGGCTTCGAAAAACTTCTTGATGGAGACGTGGCGATTTTCAGCGCCGGTTCGGGCGGTTTCATACTTCAGCGGCAATATCAAAAGGAGTGGGCTGAAAACTTCATGATGCAGCTCATGGTCGATGATCTTGACGCGTGGTGGGCGCATATTGAGGGGCTTGATCTGCCGGCGAAATTCAAGGTTCAGCCTCCGCGCGCGCCGGCCATGCAGCCGTGGGGCCTGCGGATCGCATATGTCTTCGATCCATCGGGGGTGCTTTGGCACATCGGCCAACGGCGCGATGGCGCAATTCAGGATTGATGCAGCCAACGCTGCAAGTATCGGTTTGGAGGCTCAGTGATCTCGGTTGGCGGGCAGAGCCGAGAGCAGGACGGCACGATAGGCGCTCAACTCGAACTGATATGGGCCTATCTGCTGAAATGAATCTGTGTATGGGCTCTCTTTGAGATCATAGTGATATCCGAATTTGCTCCAAACGATCGCGTCGCCGCGAAGCTTGATGTCGACCGAGATGACGCCGCAGCCCAAGTCGCCGCATTCGGGGCAAATATAAAGCGAGACGCGGCCATCGGGAAGATCGGCGGGATCGAGCAGTAGAAGGCGGCGCAGACACTTCTCGATCTCAGCCGGCACTGGAGGGTCAATCCACAACACGGAGGCGAAGTCGCGTTCACGTGCGATAGCTTCGTGAAGAGAAACGCCGTCGACGACAAAATCAAGGAATGGTCTTTCGGTTTTGTAAATGCCGGATGAATCGCGCTCGCCCTTGCGAACATTCCGAATCAACTCGAGAGTTGAGAACTGTTCGCTCATATCCGGTGCGCCTTCCAAAGCAATATCTTTTCCGTGCCCCTCGCCTGCTACAATGGCGGGCAATATCCAGGCTGACAAGGCAGCTGCTCTCGAATCGTGCCTGCGAAAGCCGAAACTGTCCAATCGAGGTGATCAACGGATTCGCGAGGCTTCGTAGGAATCGGAATCCCAGCTGACGTAGGTGTCCCAGCTGCCGGCTCCGTAGTACGAGTCGAAGTTCTCGACCTGCCGAGCGTTGGGCATCAGCGTCGTGGCGACATCGTTCGATTCGGTGTTCAAGGTGACGGTGTCGAGGTCGGTGGTCGAGCTGGTTGCGGCGACTTGCGAGGCCTGCTGCTGAGTCGGCATCGTCGAGCGCGTCGAGAGGAAGATCGCGATCATTGCGGCGAGTCCTGCCGCCGCGCCGAGCTCTATCTTTACGCGACGTCCGCGTGCACGGGTCGTTTGCGCCTGTGCGATCACGCGCGATGCGAAATCCGCCGGCAGGCGCGGCTCCGGGCCCGGTCCGAATTGCGTCCAGGGAAATCCTTCATCCTTCATAGTTCGTCTCCATTGCGCATGAGCGCGCGCAGGCGGCTGCGGGCGCGGAACAGCCGCGACTTGACGGCGGCCGGAGTCGCGCCAGTGATACGCGCCAGGTCGCCGTAGCTCCAATCGTTTTCGCGCATCAACAGAATGATTTCGCGCTGATCGACCGGCAGCTGGGTCAGCGCGCTTTCGACTTGAGCAAGGCGGCTGTCTTCGTAGTCGTGCGCGTTGGCCGCGACTTCGCCATGCCACGGTTGCCAAGGCGTGAACAGCCGGCGCCATCGCCGGCGCCGCAGATGATCGAGGCTGGCATTGCGCGCGATTTTGAACAGCCACGACTCGAAAATATCGACGCCCTGCAGTCGATCGATCGCCAGCATCATCTTCACGAAGGTCGCCTGCACCACGTCTTCCCATTCGCTGTCATCGCCAAGCATCGAGCGCACGAAGCGGCCGACGCGGCCCTGGTAAAGTTCGATCAGCGCGCGCATGGCCGCCTGGTCTCCGGCGCGCGCCTTCTCGACCGTGGCGGTGAGGTCCGGCGCGGGCTCGCGACGCATCGCAAGGTTAAGGGAGCGGCGGCGCATCCGGTGGTCCGAGGATGGAGTCGATTTGCGTACGAATTTGCTTGAGCTTCTCGTGCACCGCCGCCACCTTGGCCAACTGATCGGGAGTCAGCACGCCACGAATCTGAATCGCCGTCGATACCATCTGATTGTCGAGTTGCTGCTGGAGCGCCGTCTGCTGCGCCAGCAAAGGCGCGAGGTCCGAGGCGCTCACGCTGCCCGATGAGAGCAGCTTGTCTGCTATCTGGTCGCGAATCGAGTGCATCTGCTCCATCTGCGGCGCGCTGCTCGCTCTGCTCGCCTCCATGATGTCGTGGATTTGCTTCTGCTGCGCGGGAGTCAGGGCCGCTGCGCGCAGCGCCATCATCAGGGGAGGCGGAACGGACGGCGGCCCGCCCATCATCCCACCAGGCGGAGGTCCGCCCAGCGGACCTCCGGGAGGCGGACCCATCATACCCTGCGCGCGCGCGACGCCCGCGCTCATGCAACTGCCCACAATCGCCGCCGCAATCAGAATCGAGAAGCTGGATTTCCACATGGTCATATCCTCGCCGGTTTTTGCCGCATCTTCTTGCACGCTAGACGGGCGAGAGCGCGAAAAGTTTCGGTGCAGACCGCGGGCGTTACCCGCTCCGGGACGCGGTCTGCTACTTACGTCGATTAGGGAACACGCGGGTCGCGTGGCATTGAAAACTTTTAAGCGAGAGGGAATCTGAAATGGACAGGCTCAAGGGCAAAGTGGCAGTGATCACCGGCGCGGCGAGCGGCATGGGGCGCGCGACTGCGATCAAATTTGCAGGCGAAGGCGCGGCCGTCGTCATCGCGGACCTTAACGTCGAAGGCGGCGAAGCCGCGGTCCGCGACTGCAAGGAGAACGCCGGGCGAGCGGTGTTCCAGAAGACCGACGTCTCCGCCGAAGCTGAAATCAAGGCGCTGGTCGCACGCGCGATCAAGGAGTTCGGCCGGCTCGACATCATCTACAACAACGCCGGCATCGGCGGTGCGATCGGGCCGCTCGAGAATATTTCAGTCGAAGACTGGGACCGTAGCCAGGCGGTGTTGCTGCGCGGCGTATTCCTTGGGATGAAGCATGCCGTCCCCGAGATGCGCAAAGTGGGCGGCGGCTCGATAATCTCGACGGCGTCGATCGCGGGCATCCGCGGCTTCAACGGACTGCATGCCTACTGCGCGGCGAAAGCGGGCGTGGTGAACCTGACGCGGTCGGCGGCGCTGGAGTTCGGCAAGGACAAAATCCGCGTCAACTGTATCTGCCCCGGTGGCATCAACACGCCGATACTGCATCGTAATCAACCCGGCGTGAAAGAGGCGATGGAACAATGGCTGGCGAAGTCGCAGCCGATTCCACGCGCCGGCCATCCCGACGACATCGCCGGCATGGCACTGTATCTGGCCAGCGACGATTCGGAATTCGTTACCGGGCAGGCCATGGTGGTCGATGGCGGGATGACGATCGGCGCGCAGTACTCGCCGAATACAGCTGCGACTCCGCAGCACGATCACGCCGGGCTACATGGGCCCGTCGTTTGAGAAGTGACGGTTGGTGAGGGCGCGGCTTCGGAGCAGGCGCAGTATCGAATCGCGCGCAGTAGCGCGTCTGCATAAGGACCCCCTTCTTGAGTAAGGGAGAGGAGAGAGAACTGACCAGGGTGAAGGCTTCTTAAGGGAGAGGAGAGAGGGCCGGCATTCAGTGATACCAGCGCCCTCACCCGTGGACGCGCCTCGTCGAGAGAGTATTTCTTGAGCCTTACTGGCGCGGGTAGCCCGGCAGGCGCGCCTGCATCGAGCTGGGATACTCGGCGGGCAATGCGCTTGCCTTGTTCAGCGCTTCCAGCTCGGCTGCTTCGAGGTGAAATCCGATCGCGCCGAGATTCTGCTCGTTCTGCTCTTCGGTGCGCGCGCCGTAAATTACCGAGCTGACGCCGGGCTGCTGATTCACCCATGCCAGCGCTACCTGCGAGATTGGACGACCGCGCTCTTTCGCGACCTGCTCGACCGCTTCGAGCGTCGAGTAGTTGCGCTGGTCGGCGAGCCGGTTCCACAAATCCCGCTTGGGGTCTGCGAGGCGACTGTCTTCGGGCGGTCGCTGACCCGAACGGTACTTGCCGGTCAGGAATCCACCGCCGAGCGGACTCCATGGAATGACGCCGACGCTTTCATAACGGCACAGCGGCAGAATCTCGCGCTCGATGTCGCGCGAAATCAGGCTGTATTGCGGCTGCAAGCAGTCAAAACGCGCGAAGTCATGCTTATCGCTCACCCACAGACTTTTCGTCAGCTGCCACGCGGTAAAATTTGACGCGCCGATATATCTGACCTTGCCGTGACGCACGAGGTCGTCGAGCGCACGCATCGTCTCTTCAATCGGCGTCTCGAAGTCCCACGAATGCACCTGGTAGAGATCGATATAGTCGGTTTTGAGCCGCTGCAGACTGGCCTCGACTTCCGACATGATATGCCCGCGCGAGAGGCCGATCTGATTCGGCTTGACCGTCTTGCCGAGGAAAATATTCGCATTGAAGCGAACTTTGGTCGCGACAATTAGATCTTTTCGCCGCTCGCCAACAATTCGGCCGAGAATTTCTTCCGACGCGCCCGCCGCATAGACGTTGGCGGTATCGAGGAAATTGCCGCCAACTTCGATGAAGCGGTCGAGGATTTTTCCCGCAGTTTTCTCATCAGTTTCGCGTCCAAACGTCATGCAGCCGAGGCAAAGCTCCGAAACTTTGAGCCCGGTGCCGCCTAATCGCCGATATTCCATAGTCTTTTCGTATCCTCCGTGAGCGATTCTAGTCCGAGCGGCGGTTGGTTGAAATCAAAATTTCTCGACTTTGAATAATCATGAAAATGAATCGTCTCAATAATTGTGGGTGCAAACGGCTCTGGCACCCTCCGGTTGGTTTGATTCCTCCCGACCAACCGGATTCCGTCCGCAGCGTACGCGGACGGCCGCTACGAACAGGCGGGCATTGGAGAGTCCCCCCCCTCTTCACATGCCCGCCATTTTTTTGGTGCGATGCATTCACGCTGCCCGAGATCAAGCCGCAAATTTCCGCGCGAGCAAATGTGCAATCTTGACAGCGCGCGCCGGCATCAGTCATAGCTCATGGCTTGATGTTGTCGCGGTGGCTCAGATGGCTGGTGATTGCGCCGGTTCTGTTGTTCGTCTTCGGAGCAATCATGCTCAGTTGCACCGGCAGCACCAGCAGTACCAGCACCTCGACCCCCGCTCCCGGCTTTTCGCTTAGTCAGCTGGTGATTGCGAACGGCCCGCCGCCGACGCCGACCTTCACCCCCTCGTCGACTCCGACCTCCTCCGCGAAACCGAAGCCTACTACCAAGCCGACCCCGACGAAGTCGCCGACCTTGACCCCGCGGCCCTCGGCGAGCCCCACTTATGTGCCGACCACCGCGCCGACCGGAGCTCCGACTCCGGTGCAGTTCAACGTGATCGGAACGCTCCAACTGTTTAACCGGATCAAGTGGAGGGACCTGACCACGTCGTCGCAGACATTGTGGACCTCGAGCGACAACACGATTCTGCAGGCGCCCGAGCCCGGCGATAACGGCGGCAACTACACGACCGGAGTCGCGGGATGCGTCTGTATTCTCGCGAGCAGCTCCGGCGTGAGCAGCCAGTACGTCGTTGTCGGCGTCGGAGTCCCCTTCGACTCGTGCCCGGAATGCCCGACTCCAGTGGCTACTGCCACGGCGACGCCGAAGGCTGGCGACCAGCCGGCGGCGGCGAGCACGCCTGAGCCGGCGGCGCGCAGTGCCGGAGTTCTGCTGTGGACCTTCAATTCCGGCGCCGAGTTGAGCGGGCGAATCGCGACCGGCGCTGACGGCTCGATCTACTTCATCACGCGCGACGGCGTGCTGCATGGGCTGAATTCCGAGGGCAAGGAAATCATGCGGCAGCAAGCGGACGGCTCGTCGCCGGTGGTCCTGCCCGACGGAACCGTGGTTGCGATGTCGTCGAAGTCGGAGCTGATGGCGACTCACGCCCGACGGCGCGCTCCAGTGGAATCTTGAAATCGGCGCGAGCGCGGGACCGCTGGCCGCCAGCGATCAGGCGATTTACGCATCGGCCGGCGGCGACCTCGTGTCCGTCAGCACCGCCGGGACGCTCAACTGGCGGGTAGGCGTCGGATCCGTCGCCTCGGCGGCGACGACGCCGGACGGAATCGTCGTGGGGACGGCGGGCGGCGCGGTCACTGCGATCGGATCGGACGGCGCCGTGGTCTGGACGCATCGAGCCCGACGGCGGATTTTCGGGATCGGTAGCGTACGCCGACGACGTCGTTTACGCGGGCTCGGCCAGCGGCGGCGTGTATGCGATCGATGTGCGCAGCGGCAACGTGCTGTGGCATGGCAACCCGGCGCACGGCGATTACGACCGGCCCGGCGGTGGCGCCGTCGGGAACGATCTTCGCCGGCTCCGACGCGGTTTACGGCGTCTCGGCCGACGGCCAGCTGCGCTGGAAAGATTCGACGCTGAAGCCGGGCGACGCCGGAATCTTCGCGCTCGGCTACGACAGCGTATTCGACGCGGCGACCGGCGATGTAGGCGCGGTGATCATGGCGACGGCAGTTACGCCTGGACGTCGCGCAGCTTCGGCAAGATCACGACGGCGGCAACGTCAGCCTCGGGGACGCTGTACGTCGGGACCTCGACCGGTCGCATCTTCGCCGTCAGATAAGGCTGATTGGCGCTCCGTCAGCTCCTTCATCAACGCCTGATCCGCCCTTCATTTGATCGTGACTGGCGCTCTCATATACGTTAGCCCGCGCATTCTTTTTGCGACGTGAAGCGGGGAGCCGATGATGAAGAGACTCGCGCTGCTGATATTGATGCTGGGATTGATTGCGGGCTGCGGCGGTGGCAGCAGTTCGTCGAGCACGACGACCAATTCGCTCCAGTATTTAATCTCGCAAATCGTTCGCCCCCAGCTGGACAAGCATCAGAGGCTGAAAATCGGGGTCGCAATTGGCGTGGTGGGACCCGGAGCCAAGGGCTTCGGCGAGTTACCAACCACATCTTTCTCTTCGGCAGGTTGATCGATCAGAACGGCAACCGCCTGGCGTTGAACGAAAATACGGAATTCGAAATCGGTTCAGTGACCAAGACTTTTACAGCCACGGTGTTGGCGTCGCTCCTCCAAAGCCAGCCGGGGCTGCTCGACACTTCTATCAACAGTATTTTTTCTACGGTACGCCGACGTTCGGCATGGGCATGGAAGCCGCCACTATCGGCGACCTCGCCAACTACACCTCGGGACTGCCTGACAGCAATCGCGGCAACGGCAGCGCGTCATGCACCTTCAGCGGCGGCACGATCGATGACTGTTATGATTTCACTCTGCTGTTCGAGCAGCTTGCAGACCCGACTTTCACCACGCTGCAGTTCGCGCCCGGCACCTCCTATCTTTACTCCGACCTCGGGTTCGCGTTGCTGGCGCTGGCCGAGCCGGTCCTCAACGGCTCAATGGCCACCGACCCGCTGACGCTGCTGGCGCAGTGGGAAGAGCTGGTCGGGACGATCGTGCTCACTCCACTCGGGATGAATTCAACTCACGCCTTCAATCCCGTCAGCGACCCGCCGCTGCTGCCCAAGGCCTATCGGCGCGAGGCATCGGGCAAAATCGACGTCGCCCTGGGCTACAACACTTCATGGCCGGCGTTCATCGGCGCGGGCGGAATCGTATCGACGCCGGCCGACATGCTGCTTTACCTGGAATACCAACTGGGATTGCTCGATACGCCGCTCAACGCGCTGCTGACGGTGCTGCATTCACCGTCCACCGACGTAACGACCGGAGCGGGCGAGCACATCGGGCTTGGATGGTTTATCGGAACACTGCGCGGCTCGAATAACCTCACGTTCATTTCTAAAAACGGCTCGGTCCCCGGCTTCACCACGCAGATAGATTTTGCGCCGTCGACTAGCACCGGCGTTTTCGTCCTGGCTAACGCAGCCAATGACCCTGGACAGAAGCCGCTCGTCGACGTCGCAAGGATAGCTTCGCAGATCCTGCAACTGATCAACGGAATACTGCCAACTTCGCCCGGACCCTCCGGCGATCAGCCCTAGCTGACAGAAATCCTGTCGGGCGCTTGACCGGACGCCGTCAGTTGGCGTGACAATAGAAGCATGAGCGCAATCGAGATCATCAAGCGCCGTCTCAAGGAAGACCGTATCCCCGAGACGCCCGAAGAAGTCGGCCAAAAGAAGAAGCGCCCGCGCGAGGTCGCGTTCATGGACGTGAACCTGTGCTTCCCATGCGGCAAATGCCCGGAGTTCTGCCCGGTGCAATGCATCGAGTACCTGTCGCCGGGGTCGGTGCCGGGCCGCGGGGTGCAGCCGGTGCAGGACCGCTTCCAGGAATGCATCGGGTGCTACATCTGCGTCGAAGTATGCGCGCTGCTGACGGACTACGACGCAGTCAGGATGTACGACAGCAACCTGGTCGAGCAGGTGCTGGATGTGAAAATCACCGACACGCCGCCCCCAGAGCCAATCCCAGCGCAACCCTACGAGGAGTACTTCTCCGAAGGGGGAGAATATCGGCACCTCGGCAAAGGCTCGCGCATCCGCGAAAAGATGACAGCAGAAGAGCGAGCAATCTTCGCGAGAGAGCGCGTCCGCGGCTAAGTCTCTGATTCCCGTCGCCCGTTCTTTTCCGATCCCTCGCCCGTTATTTCACGGGAGAGGTTAGGTGAGGGTTCCGGGCCCCAGCACCAGAGTCCCTGCTCGATTCGCAGCACCCTCACCTGCCGGCTGCGTCCGGCCGCCTCTCCCGTAAAATAACGGGCGAGGTAGACCGCCGCCCTTGAGACACGCCGCCTGGATCGCTCAAATGAATTTCACCATGTTCGACGGCTTTCACATCGAAACGCATCGCCACCTCGGGCGCCGAGATCGCGGTGGTCCAAGGCGGCAGCGGACCTCCATTGCTGCTGATTCACGGCTATCCGCAGACTCACGTCATCTGGCACAAAGTTGCGCCGCGTCTCGCTGAACGCTTCACACTCGTCATCCCCGACCTCCGCGGTTACGGCGCCAGCAGCAAGCCCGCCACTGACAAGGAGCATCTGCCCTACTCCAAGCGCGCGATGGCGCTGGATATGGTCGAGCTGATGCGCGCGCTCGGCTTCGATCGCTTCGATGTCGCCGGCCATGATCGCGGCGCACGCGTCACTTATCGGCTCGCGCTCGATCATCCCGACCGCGTGCGGCGCGCGGCGGTGCTCGATATCATCCCGACGATCGAGCAGTTCGAACGCGTCGATCGTTTCGGCGTCGCGCACGATCTATCATTGGTATTTTCTGACGCAGCCGGCGCCATTTCCCGAAACCCTCATCGGCAAGGACCCCGACTACTTTCTCGAGCATGAGCTCGGAAGCTGGAGCGGCAACTCGGGCGCGTTCACTCCCGAGGCTCTTGCCGCGTATCACGAGGCGTTCCGCAATCCCGAAGTGATTCACGCGACCTGCGAAGACTACCGCGCCGGTATCACCTGCGATTGCAAGTTCGACGAGGCCGATCGCGCCGCGGGACGGAAGATCGCGCTGCCGATGCTCGCGTTGTGGGGCGCGCTGCGCCGGCCGAATCGCGGCGCGGCAATCCTGGAAGTCTGGAAGAACTGGGCGACCGACATTCGCGGCAAAGGCCTCGAATGCGGCCACTTCATCCCCGAGGAAGCCCCGGACGCGCTCACCGAAGAACTGCTCGCATTCTTCGCGACCTAGATTCTCGCCCCGTCGCGAACTCTCGTCAGTCCGGCGGAATCCGCTTCGCGTATTCTGCCTCGAGCGGAACGAACGTCGACCAGAACGGCTCTGGCTCGCGGCCGTTCAGATTGTCGATCAGCACACCAAGATGCGCATGCCATCCCGGGCCGACACTCAGCATCGCGTTCCGATCGCGGAGCCCGCGATGCGTCAGAGCGAGCATCACGTCGGCGCCGCGCGGCGTCAGCTCGAAAGTGACCTCGGATCCGCTCGAGACATCCCAGATCCAGCTCAGCAGGCGCGGCGGCTCGCATCGCGTGACGCGTCCGACCATCTGCGCACCCTTGCGCTGCTTGAAGCGCTCGGGCGTCGGCTCGAATTTTGGGGACAGATCTTCGTTGTTGAAATTTCAGATCGACGCGGCCGCCCACGCGGAGCTCCATTTCGCCTGTCGCCAGCCACTTTCCACGCTTCTCCGACTCGGTGATGTACGCCCACACGCGCTCGATAGGACCCGGCAACAGGCGTTCGAAGTATACAGTCCGGGGTTCCGTGACAACGCCGTATTCGTTCATCGCTTTTTCCTCCTTCGATTTTTCGCTGTTAGGTTTTCAGGTTTGCGCAGCTCGGCCTCGAGCGCGTCGAGGCGGCTCTTCCAGAAACGCTCGTAGTAGCGGAGCCATTCGTCGGCCTCGGCCAGGCGGTCGGCGTCCAGCCGGCAGAAGTGCTGCCTGCCGAGCACCGTCCTGCGCACGAGGCCGGCCCGTTCGAGCGCCTTGACGTGCTTGGAGGCGCCCGCAAACGACATCCGAAACGGCGCGGCCAATTCGCCGATACTGAGTTCGCCGCCGGCCAGGCTCCGCAGCATCTGCCGACGCGTCGAATCAGCCAGCGCGTGGAACACGGAATCAAGCTGCGCGGAATGTTGTTCAACCATCAGGTTGAATAATTACATCTGACAAGCGCGATTGTCAACCATTCGGTTTAATAATTTATCGTTAACCTCTCCTGCTCCGAATTCCCTCCTCCCAGATGGGAGGAGGGTTAGGGTGGAGGACCATTGTGCGGCGCGATTGTCCGTCGCGCCGCACATTCTATCGGAACCTCAGAAAATTTTGTCCCTCACCCGCCACGCTAGGACGCATGTCGGCCTCTCCTCCTCTTGGGGCGAGGCAATTCAGGAAGGTCGCCCTACTTCCGCGACGCCCGCCACACCTCCGGCTTCTTGCCCGTCGTCATCTCCGGCAGCGACGTCAGCTCGACCCGATCCGGCGTTATCAGCATCAGCCCGAAATCCTTCGACGCCGCGCCACCGGGCCAGAACTGCGACAGATCGTAGTCGAAGACTTTGCCGTCCCAGATTCGCTTTTTTTCAGTAGCGTCCTCCACGAATTTTGCCTTGCCTGTAACCGTGAGATGAACCATTCCGTCGCCAATCTGGTAGAAGAGCTCGACCTTGGGATTCTTGTCGACGTGCCGAGCCTTAGCCGACGCGCGCCCGGTCGCGACCCACACGCGCTCGCCTTCAAATGCAGGATGCACGACGCGGACCTTGGGCTGCGCGCCATCTGCAGTCGCGAGATATGCCCACGTCGCCTTTGCTGCCGCCGCGTGAACCTTGTCCCAGAATTTTGAGTCGCTCATCTGAATGCCTCCGCCGTTTCGTAGTATCCGTGTAACATGTTTGACACTGTGGAAAACCCCGACTAGCTTGGGACCTCCGCACGGAGAAAACCGCGCACCGAGATCCCGATGGAACGCCAAGCCCGACGCGCCCAAGTGCTGCGCCACGCCAAGCGCATCTTTGCCCGCAAGGGATATCACAGGACCAATGTCGCGGACATCATTGCGCGCGCGCGCATCGCGCGTGGCACGTTCTATCTCTATTTCCAGAACAAGAAAGACCTGTTCGAGGAGTTGCTCGAGCAGGTCGTCAACGAGTTGACCCAGCGCGTTCAGCGGCTGCGGGTCGGACCGGGCGAAGCGGATCCCGTCGATCAGTTGCGCGCGAACCTGACGCGGGTGCTGAGCTACGTGCTCGCCGAGCGCGAGCTCACCGACATCCTGCTCAACCATTCGACCGGCTTCGACCACGAGCTCGACGACAAGATCCAGGATTTCTACGACCGCATCGCGGCGCTGATCAAACGCTCGCTCGATCTCGGGATCGAGATGAGCCTGGTGCGCAACTCGGATACGCGCGCGGTCTCCTACGCAATCCTGGGCGGAATCAAGGAAGTGATCGGGATGCTTTCGCGCAGCAACGAGACCGACATCTCGGCGCTGGTCGAAGAAATCCTGCAGTTCGGTCTCAGCGGCGTCGCGCGTCCCGAGCTGTTCAAGTTCGTGCCGCAACTGGCACCGGCAGCAGGCAAAGCGGCATCCGCGAACGAGTCTTTTTTTGTGACAAAACTAGACTGACATGTCAGTTTACGCTACCAAAAAAGCCACAAATGGCCACGCCCACAAGGGTTTGAAGGCCTCCAGGCGCCGCGTGGCCTTTTACGATCTGGACGGGACGCTGGTCGATACCAATCTCGTGCACGCGGCTGTTTTCACCCTCGCCAACGTCGGCGAATGGTCCGGGCGCGTGTCGTACCTGCTCGGTTTCGCCGCGCGTATCCCCCGCTTGTATATCGCCGAACAGCGCGACCGCCGGCTGCTGAACACGGTGCTGTTCGAGGCGTTCAAGGGCGTGTCGCGCGATCGGCTGTTCTCGCTCGGCGAGGAATATTGCGATCGCGTCCTCATCGGCCATCTGTTTCCGCGCGCAGTCGAGTTGATCGAGGCGAATCGCGAGGCCGGGATCGATCCGGTGCTCGTAACCGGATCGCCGGATTTCGTCGTCGCGCCGCTGGCGCGTCATCTTGGGATTGCGGATTTCGCCGCCAACCGTTTTGTCTTCAGCCGCGGCCGCGCGACGGGCCGGCTCGCTGAACCCGTGATGGCAGGCGACGAGAAAGCGGTCTGGTGCGCGGACTACGCCGCCGCGCACGATATGAAACTGGCGGATTGCTGGGGTTACGCCGACTCGCATTACGACACCGCGTTTCTCGCCGCGCTCGGCCATCCCGTCGCCGTCAATCCCGACCGCAGGTTGCGCGCCGCGGCGCTCAGCCGGCAATGGCCGGTCATCCATTTCGAGAAAGCCGCGGACTCGGCGCAGGCCGGCGATTTCGACAGCCACCTGGAACTCAACCACGACAGCGAACAATCGACGCGA
Source organism: uncultured delta proteobacterium (assembly GCA_963747845.1). Taxonomy (GTDB): domain Bacteria; phylum Desulfobacterota; class Binatia; order Binatales; family Binataceae; genus Binatus. The sequence goes on along the minus strand of CAVVGR010000007.1, from coordinate 238,293 downwards.
GGCTCGAATGGCGCGGCCTGAAGGAAAACTCAAGGAACTGAAAACCGCCGAGCTGCGGCACGAGGTCGGCGCGCGCAGCGACCTGGTCGTCAGGGTCAATCGACGCTCCGAGCGCCGCATCATTCCCGTACGGCGAGGAATTTCTGTTCGAGAAATTGCCGGTCGGCACCCGCGTCATCTATCCGCCGCCGCCGATGGATCCGCTGGCCGACCCCGACCAGGCCGTTCGCTACGCCCTGCTCCATCCCGAAAATCAGGACCCGCTGTTCGCGCAGCTCAGCCCCAACATGCGCGTGACGATCGCGATCGACGACATCAGCCTGCCGCTGCCGCAGATGCGCCGGCCCGACATTCGCGAGCGCCTGCTTAACCAGGTGCTGCAGACGCTGGCCGACTACGGCGTCGACGACGTGCATCTCGTGATCGCGACCTCGCTGCATCGGCGGATGACGGAAGCCGAGATTCGCCGCGTGGTCGGCGAGCGCGCATTCAAGCAGTACTGGCCGGACCGGCTCTACAACTTCGACGCGGAGAATCGCGCCGAGCTGGCGATGCTCGGCAAGACCGAGCATGGCGAGGAAGTGTGGCTGTCGCGGCGCGCGGCGGAGTCGGACCTGCTCATTTATTTGAACATCAACCTGGTGCCGATGGACGGCGGGCACAAGTCGGTCGCCGTCGGCCTCGCGCCGTACCAGAGCCTGCGTCATCACCACAACGTCGGCACGCTGCGCGATTCGCACTCGTACATGGACCCGACGCGCTCGGCGCTGCATCGATCGTCGGACCGGATGGGCAAGCTGATTCACAAGTCGGTCAAGATTTTTCAGATCGAAACTGCGGTGAACACGCGGATGTACGGCGGGATGCTCGACTTCCTGCACAAGAACGAGGACCACTTCACCGATTGGGATCGCACGCGCCTGAAAGGCTTCCAGTGGACGATGCGGAACATGTCGAACGAGATGCGCCGCACGATGCTCCACAACTACGCGGCGCCGTACGGGATGATCGGCGTGTGGGCGGGCGATACCGAGACGGTGCATCAGAAGGCGCTCGCGCGCGTGTTCCAGCAGTATGCGGTGCCGGTGAAAGGACAGGCCGACATACTAATCGTCGGTGTTCCGTACGTCTGTCCGTACAACGTGAACTCGATAATGAACCCCGTGCTCGTGCAATGCACCGGGCTCGGCTACCTGTTCAACATGTATCGCAACAAGCCGCTGGTGCGTGAAGGCGGTACGATGATCATCTGTCATCCGCTGCGCGACGAGTTTCATCCCGAGCATCATCCGAGCTACATCGAGTTTTTCCATCGATGCCTCGCCGAGACGACCGACGCCGTCGAGCTCGAGAAAACTTTCGAGCGCGAGTTCGCGCGCAACCCGACCTATATCCACATGTACCGCTACGGCAACGCGTACCACGGCGTGCATCCGTTCTACATGTGGTACTGGGGCGAGCCGGCGCGCCAGCATGTCGGGCGCGTGATCGCGGCGGGATGCGAGGAGCCTGAGGTGGCGGCGCGGCTGGGATGGGAAGCGGCCGACACGCTCGACGAGGCAATTGCGATGGCGACTTCGGAGCTGGGACGCTCGGCCTCGATAACCTACCTGCATCTGCCGCCGCTGGTGATCGCCGATGTCGAGTAGCAACGGCAAACGAAACAGCGCGGCGGCGCGCACCGCGTCAACGAATGCCGCCGCTCGAGCAGATCTTCAAAGGCCGGCGCATCCTGCTCACCGGCGCGACCGGCTTTCTCGGCAAAGTGTTCCTCGCGGTCCTCCTGCGATGGCATCCCGAGCTCGACCGCGTCTACCTGCTGATTCGCGGCGACCGGCGCAGCAGCAACGGCCGCTTTCGGCGCGAGATTCTCGACTCGCCGGTGTTCGGCCCGCTGCGCGAACATCTCGGCGACAGGTTCGATCGCTACATCGAAGAAAAGATCGTCATCGTGCCCGGCGACATCACCAACAACGGCCTGCTCGCCGATGATGCGACGCCGTTCAAGCCGGGCAGCTCTCGACGCCGTCGTGCATAGCGCGGGCCTCGTGAACTTCGAGGCGTCGCTCGAAAAGGCCATCGAGGTCAACACGACCGGCGTCGCCAACGTGATCGAGTTTTGCCGCAAGCTGGGAGCCGCGATGGTGCATGTGTCGACGTGCTACGTCGCGGGCGCGGCCGACGGCCATCGCTACGAAGACGACATCCCGCAGGACTGGAGTCCCGGACGGGCGCAAGTCGTTCCGCCTTGAGCGCGAGATTCGCGACGCGCTGGCTGCGATCGAGCGCGTGCAGGCCGAGTCGCGCGATCAGCTTCGTCACGCGGAGTTTCGTGGCGACGACGGCGACGCTGACGCGCCGCGCGAGTCGTCGGTCGAGCATCGGCGCAAGCAATGGGTCGAGGAGCGGCTCAAGGAAGTTGGGCGCGAGCGCGCGCAGACCTGGGGATGGCCCAACACGTACAGCTACACCAAGAGCCTCGGCGAGCAGCTCGTGCTCGCGCATCGCGACACGCTCAACGTCACGGTCGTCCGTCCGGCAATTATTGAAAGCGCGCTGCGCGATCCGTTTCCCGGATGGAACCAGGGCGTCAACACCAGCGCGCCGCTGACTTATCTCGCGGGGCGCGGCTACCGGTTCTATCCCGCGAAAGCGGAGCTCGTGCTCGACGTGATCCCGGTCGATCTCGCGGCGCATGCGATGATTCCGATTCTCGGCGCGCTGCTCACACGCAAGCACAAGCCCATCTACCAGCTCTGCACTTCGGATCGGAATCCGCTGCCGATGCGCCGGCTGGTCGAGCTGACTGCGCTCAGCAATCGCCGCGAGCATCGCAAGGACGGCGGCACGATGCGCTGGTTGGGGCCTCATCTGGAAGCGGTCGTCGTCTCTCAGAACACTTACGACCTCGCCAGCAACAGGGTTCCGCAGATTCTCAAGCAGGCGGCGGCGTTCGCGCGCAGCGTTGTCGGCGAAGAAAATCAGCGCGCGAAGAAAATCGAAGGCGCAATCGACAAATTCAAGGAGAACACCGACCTCGCGCGCGACCTGGTCGAGGTCTATCGCCCCTACATCCAGAAGCTCATCTATACTTTTCACGGCGCCAATATTCGCGAGCTGTACGCGAGCCTCAAGCCGGCCGACGCCGAGCATCATCCGTTTCGCCCCGACTTGATCGACTGGCGCGACTACTGGATCAACATTCACTTGCCGGGCCTGCGTCGGCACATCTTCCCGCAGCTCGATCTCCACACGCGCGGCCGGGCCAAGTCGCTGCCGCGTCATCGCAGCCTGGTCGACATGCTCGATCGCGCCGCCGACCGCTACGGCTCGCGCGTTGCGATGATCGCGCGCCGGCCGTCGGGCGAGCAGACGCCGACCACTTATCGCGAGCTGCGCGACCGTGCGCATCGCGCGGCCTTGCTACTGGCGACGCGCGGCATCAAGCCTGGCGACCGCGTGCTGCTGATAGGCGAGAACTCGCCCGATTGGGTGCTCGGCTACTTCGCAATTCTGTGCGCGGGCGCGATTGCCGTGCCGCTCGATCAGTTGATTTCCGCCGAAGAGCTCGCGCCACTTTGCAAAATCGCCGAGCCCACGGCTGCGCTGCGCTCGAGCGCGGTCCACCAACGCCTCGGCGCGGGGCTTGCCGACGCTTATCCGAAACTCATCGAGCTCGATCTCGCCGAGCTCGCGCGTCCGTTCATCCTGCGCGGCGACGCGAAGACTCCGCCCGCGCCGCCTGAGCGAAAAGCGCTGGCCTCGATCCTCTTCACGTCCGGCAGCACCGGCACGCCCAAGGGCGTGATGCTGTCGCACGGCAACTTCGCCGCCGAAGTGGCGATGCTGTCGCGCGTCTTTATTCTCGGCGCTGACGACGTGGTCCTGTCGCTGCTCCCGCTGCATCACGCGTTCGAGTTCACTTGCGGGATGCTGCTGCCGCTCGCCAGCGGCGCGACGATCGTCTATCCGCTCGAAGTCGATGCGAAGACGCTCTCGCGCACGCTCGCCGACGTGCGCCCGACCGCGCTGATCGGAGTGCCCGCGGTGTGGGAGGCGGTCCATCGGCGCATCGTGGACGAAGTCGAAGCGCGCGGTCCGTTTTTTCACGCCGCCTTCGACAACCTGCGCGACCTCAATCGCCGGCTCGACGCGAACTCGGGCCTCAACTTCGGCTCGATCGTTTTCCGCCAGGTTCATTCCGCACTGGGCGGACGGCTGCGGCTTGCCGTCAGCGGCGGATCCGCCCTGCCCCATCGCGTCGCCGAGTTTTTCAACGACATCGGCATCCCGCTGCTCGAAGGCTACGGTCTGACTGAAGGTGCGCCGGTGCTCGCGGTCGCGCGGCCCGACGAACCGCTGCAAGTCGGCGCGGTGGGAAGACCGCTGAACGGCGTCGAGATCAAACTCGCGCCCGCGACCGGATCGATTGGCGAGATAGTAGCGCACGGGCCCAACGTGATGGCGGGTTACTATCGCAACGAAGCCGCGACCGCCGAAGTTCTCGTCGACGGATGGCTTCACACGGGCGACCTCGGGCGCTTCGACGACGACGGGCGTTTGTACATCGTCGGCCGCGCCAAGGAAGTCATCGTCGATTCCGGCGGCAACAACATCTATATCGAAGAGCTCGAAGAAATTTACGGCCGTTCGCAGTACGTCAAGGAGATGGCGGTGGTCGGCTTGAAGGTCGGCCAGGGCGAGCAGGTTGCGGCGATGGTCGTGCCCGCGTACGCGCGCGGCGAGAGCCGGCGAGCCGTCGAGGATCGGCTGCGCAGCGACTTCGACAAGGTCGCGCGCGAACTCAGCGTGCACAAGCGCATCCGCATCCTGCGCTTCACCGACGCCGAACTGCCGCGCACGCGCACCCGCAAGATCAAACGCGCCGACGTGGCCGCGACGCTGCGCCGGATGCTCGACGTTCGCGCGAGCGACGCCGACGCCGATAGCGCCAACTCCGAAGTCGAGACGTGGCTGGCCGAGGCGCTCGCGCTGATCGCCACCGAGCCGGTCAACATCACGCCGGCGACCCGCTTGATCGAGGACCTGGGTCTCGACTCGCTCGCGCTTGCGGAAATCGGCGAGCTGATTGGCGAGCGCGCGAGCCGCGAGATAGCGCTGGAGGAAATTTCCGACGTGCGCACCGTCGGCGATCTGCAACTTCTCGCCGCGCAGCCGGGCGGCAACGCTCGTCCGCGGATGCCGTCGTACGCAAAGTTCGCCGAGCCTTATACCGTGCACCTGCCGGCGCCGTTGAAGTGGCTCGGCCGCTTCGCTGTCCGAGGAGCAGAGCGCGCGATTTTCGACGGATGGCTGAAGCCGAAGGTTCTGGGGCGCGGCAACATCCCGGTCAATCGCAACTTCATCGTCGTCGCGAATCATTCGAGTCATCTCGACTTCAGCCTGGTCGGTCATGCGCTCGGCGCAATCGGCGACGACATCCGCGTGCTCGCCGCCAGGGATTATTTCTTCAACACGCCGGCGCGGCGGTTTCTCGCGTCGAACTTCACCTCGCTGATGCCGTTCGATCGCGAACGCGCACAACTCGAATCGCTCGAAGACGCGCTGGCCGAGCTTGCGCAGGGGCGCAGCGTGCTGATGTTCCCCGAGGGCACGCGCTCGGCCGACGGCGAGATCCACGAGTTCAAGAGCGGCGCGGGATTCCTGGCGCTGCGCAGCCGATGCGACGTGCTGCCGGTGCTGATTCGCGGCACGCATGACGTGATGGGCAAGGGCAGTCTCATCCCGCGGCGCCATCCGGTGGAAGTCCGCATCGGTCGCGCGATTACGGCGGACGAGCTGCGCGAGCTGGCGGCGAGTTCCGAAGGCGCCGGTGCGTATCGCAAGATTTCCGACATGATGCGCGCGGCGGTCATCGCGCTATCCGGATCGCGCTCACGCCTGCCTCGTGCCTCGACGCAATCGACGCAAGCTTCCAACGGCGTCGAACCGGTCAAGCACGCGCGCTCGCGGAGCGATCGTTCGCCGGAGCTGCCGCGCGGCCACGCCAAGGCGTGATGGCTCGGCGTCGCGGCGTCAAGCTGACGCTGGAATACTTACCCGCCGGATGGTTACATTTGGGTAATGGTTGATTGGTTCAGCAAACGGCCTGACAACGGCGCGCGGCCCAGTCGCGGCGACCGGCGGCCGTCGGTCAGCGTTATCTCGGACGAGTTGTTGGTCGGCGAGTATCCCAGCCAGGCCGATATCGGCTGGCTCAAGGACACCTACGGAATCACCGCGGTTCACAATCTGCAGGACGACGACGACCTGCGGATGAACGGGTTGGATAACCGCGAGCTGAGTGCCGAATACGACGCGCACGGGATCGACTACGTGCGCACGCCGATTCAGGATGGCAGCGCGGACGCGATGGCCGAGCGGCTCGAGGTTGCGCTGCACGACCTGCGCGACCTGGTCGGCGACGGCTCGCGCGTCTACCTGCATTGCAACGCGGGGATGAATCGCGCGCCGACGCTGGCGATTGCGTTCCTGCGTGCATATCGGCAAATGTCTCTCGAAGAGGCGATGAAGCTCGTGAAACAGCATCGCGCATGCGGACCGTTCATGACCGTGCTCGAAGAATACTTCGGGCCGCGCGATTTCAAGCCGGACAAATGACTTGACCTCATCAGGCGCAGCCGCAAATCTGCCGCGACTCTTGCCGAGGCAGAAATTTCTCACGGCCTGCGCGTGGGGCGTACATCTATATACCGCGCTGGGCGCGGCGCTCGGCCTGCTCGCGATATTTTTCGCCTCGCGCGGCGACTACCGCGAGTCGTTCCTGGCGATGGGCGCGGCGACCATCATCGATTGCAGCGACGGTCCGCTTGCGCGCTGGCTGATGGTCAAGACTCGGGTGCCGACCTTCGACGGCGCGCTGCTCGACAACATCGTCGACTACCTGACCTACACCGTGGCGCCGGTGTTCCTGATGCTCGAGGCCGGCATCATCCCGGATTCGCGATGGGGCCTGGCGCTGGCGTGTTTCGTAATGCTCGCGAGCGTGTACGGGTTCTGCCACACCGAAGCCAAAACGCCGGACCACTACTTCCTCGGCTTCCCGAATTACTGGAATCTCGTCGCGTTTTATCTTTACTGTCTCGGCGCCAGCACCGTCTTCAACGTCGCGATCCTGATGCTGCTCGGCGTGATGGTGTTTCTGCCGCTCAAATACATCTATCCAAATCGAACCGTCCCGCTGCGCCCGATCACGCTCACGCTCGGAATCATCTGGGGCTTTTTGACGGTCGCGTCGCTGCTGATGCTGCCGGAGGTGAACCGCGTCATGTTGTGGGCCGGGCTGAGTTACATCGCGTACTACTTCATCGCGTCGTTCGTGCTGCAGGCGCGTGCCGCGCTCAAGCTTCATCGGGCTGCGTCGATCTGAATGCCGGCGTCCGGGCTTCATACCGCGAACGCCGCCTCCGAGTCATGGCTCGAGGTGATCGATTGCGATTCTCCGCTGCTGCTGATTGCGCCGCACGGCGGACGCGCTGAGCCGCGCACGCGCTCGCTGCTGAATCCCAAGGTCAACGACCTGCACACGGCCGACATCACGCGCGGACTTGCGGCGCGGCTCGGCGCGTCGGCGCTGATCAACGTCGCGATGGATCGCAACCGGCTCGACTGCAACCGCGTCTCGCAAATAATCGAGCGTGCGCCGTGGCTGCTCGAGATGATCGCGGAGCGCGTCGACGCAATCGTCGCACGCCATGGCCACGTCACGGTGCTGCTCATCCACGGCTGGAACATTATCGAGCCGCGCCTCGATTTCGGACTGGGACTACGAAGCGCCGGTGGCGAGCTGCGGCCGCCCGGCTCCGCATGCGTCTCGGCGTGCGACGACTTTATCAACGGCCCGCTCGCCGGACTGGCTGAACGCCTGCGTCGCCACGGGATCAAGCCGACTTACGGCATGCGATACCCGGGCGGCGGCTTGCAGAATCTGTTGCAGGCATTCACCGCACGTCATCGCGAGAGTCCGAACGCGCCGCTGAGATCGATCTCCGAAATTTCGATGCGCGGTGTCGTCGACGCGGCCCAACTGGAACTCTCGGTCGCACTCAGGATGCCCGGCGACCTGCGCGCGCGATGCGAAGACGCGATCGCCGAGGTCTTCTCGGCCGACGGCGCGGAGCCGCACGCCGCTCGCGCGCCGATCGTCGTGAATCGTGCACCGCGCCCGGCGGTGGCCAAATCCGAAATCGGCGCAGCCGCGACGGTTGCGGCGCCCGGCCGCGTCGGCATCGAATTTTACGACCCTGCGGCGCGGTTCGGCGCGATGGCGAGCTTCGACGTCGGCGGCGCGGGCATGGGCGCGCGAATCATGATGCTGTTCGATGGACATCGCGCGGCATTGTTCACCGCCGAAGGCCGGCCGGCGCGTTCCGCGAGCGCCGTCACCCACGGCCCGCTCTCGTTGACGCGCGATGGCGACTCGATTGTGCTCGCATTCCATGGCCCTGCCGTCATTGTGCCGGACGCCACCGCATATCTGAGCATCGAACGCGCGCTGGCGTCGGGACGGCTGGATTGCGCCGCCGAAGTCGACGTGCGATTTGAGATTGATCGCGCGGGCGGCGAATTCGACTTCGACCGGATACTCGCTTCGTCAGGCGCGCCGCAGGATGCGCCGTCTTCTAGCGCCGCGTTCGGCCGAATTGCGGGACAGGTTCGCCTGGACGGCGCGACCCGGACGGTGCGGGGATTTGCGCGCGCCGGGATGTCGTTCACCGGACTGGGGCCGCAGAAATTCACCACGCGCAGAATGATCTGGGCTTCTTTCGACGACGAAGAAGCGCCGCGTGCGCTCGAAGCGCGCGCTGTCGCGACCGCAGACGCGCCGGCAAATCAGAGCGCCAGGATTCTGGGCGCCGGCGGCTGGTCGCCGTGCGAGTTGGGTGACCTGACGATCGAAACGCCATCGGTCGAGGAGCCGCCGCATCGTATTTTGGCGTGTTTGAAACGCGCGGACGGATCGTTGTGCGAGATCGAAGGCGATGTCGAGTGCTTCATTCCGCTGTCGCGGCCGGGGCCCGAGCAGTCGCGCATCTACACGTCACTCGGCTTCGCGAGTTTCCGCATCGGCGCTCATCGCGGAGCCGGGATGTTCGAATATTCGCGCGTCGCCGACTCGGTGCTGACCGCGACGGACGACAGCGAAGATTCCGATAGCGATTGAGACTTAGGCAGGCGGTACGTCGGCTGCACGAGCGCGCGCCGCGATCATCGCATCGAGCTGGTTTGCGATTTCGGCGAGCGCTTTGCCGGTGGGCGTGGACGCGTACTCGCGCACGAACGGCACGCCGCGATCGCTGCTGTCCGCCAGCCGCGGTTCGAACGCGAGCCGGGCCAGGATAGGCACCGCAGCCTCGCGCGCGATCCCGTGGAGGTCGCCCTCCGGAAAGAGCGGCCGCACCGAACGGCATCCGTCGCAGTTGAAGCCAACCATGTTCTCGACGATGCCGACGATCGGCACGCCGAGCGCGTGGCCAATCTTCATCGCCTGGCGCGCGGCGCTGGTGTCCTGCGCGGAAGGATGACTCAGCAGCATGACGCCGTCGAGCGCGACCATGCCGGCCAGCGAGTGCAATCGATCGAGGCCGGTCGCGAGATCGATCAGCAACAAATCCACGTTGCCGAACTGCGACTGCGCCAGGATTCGGCTCAGCGCGTCGCGATGACTCAGCTCGACCGGACGCGCTGGAGCGGGCGGAACCGGCTCGTCGCCATTGTGGCCGTCGCTTTGATCGTAGTCCTGTACAAAGCTCATCGGAGGCGGCTCGCCGCCGGGAAGCTGATCGCTCGACACCACGCGCAGGCCGTGCGGTCCGGCAGCCGGCTCGATTCCTTCGATCATCGGCAGGCGCCGCTGCGGTTTCATCGCGAGCATCGCGGCTACGCTCGGCGAATTGAGGTCAGCGTCGACGATCGCGACCTTGCGGCCTTTCATCGCCAACGCTGCCGCGATATTCACCGCGAGCATGCTCTTGCCGACTCCGCCGCGCGCGCTTGCGATAGCGATAGTCGCGCCGACGCCGGCAAGGTTGGCGCGAATCCGCTCGCGTAACGCTGCCATGTCGACGGACGGCGCGGCGGACGCACCGTCTTCAATATCGGCAAATATCCTCATAGGGCCAGTTGCTGAAATCCTTACCGCGCCTAACCTAACAGTCGTTAAGGACTGCAAGGGGCGCAGATGGAATGAATAGCATGACTGGTTTGCGGGGCACGGTAAACAATCTACGCCGTTCCACGCTAGGCGCTGTCATCGTCGGCGTCGGTCGAGCCTACTTTGCGGTAGGTATTGGGCTCGTCGTCGAAACGCCGCTGCGATTTCGCCTCGCGCTCCTGGTCCTGCTGACAATCGCGGCACAGGCGCGAAAACGGCATCGCTTCGAGCCGCTCCTCGGCAATCTCCAGTCCGCATGACTCGCACACGCCGTAGCTGCCGTCGTCGAGCCGCGCGAGCGCGTCGTCGATTTGCTTGAGCTTGACGCGTTCGCGGTCCGACAGGATGACGTTGATCTCGCGATCGCGCTCCTCGGACGCAAGGTCGTAGGTGTCCATGCCCTCGTCCTTGTTGCCCTCGCGTTCGGCGCGCAGCTCGGAGTCGATCTCGCCGAGCAGTTTGTTCTTCGTTTCGAGCAGTTGTTCGCGCGCTTTGACAAGGAACTTATTGCGGTTCGCGGCAACTGGTTTCTTGGTCATTGAATTTCCGACTCCCAATATACTACGCGGCCGCGCCGGCGACCGTTGCGTGCAAGTCGTAACTGAGCGCCTTGTCGATTCGCGCGCGGACGAACTCGCCAGGCTCGGCGTCGCCCGCAAGAAATACCGAGCCGTCGATTTCAGGCGCCTGGCCCGAGGTTCGCGCGCGCAGCCGGGTCGAGCGTCCCGGCATCGGCCCTTCGACCAGCACTTCGACTTCGCGTCCGACAAGTCCGCGATTCTTCGCCAGCGAAATCTCCGACTGCGTCGCCATCAGGCGCGCCCGCCGTGCACGCTTGACGCGCTCGGGCACCTGGTCGGGCAAATCGTACGCGGCAGTGTTTTCTTCGCGCGAGTAAGTGAACACGCCGACGCGATCGAACTGCTCATTGCGAACAAAATCCACCAGGCGCTCGAAGGCGGCGTCGGTCTCGCCGGGGAAGCCCACGATGAACGAGGTGCGCAGCACCACGCCGGGGATTCGCTCGCGCACGCGCTCGAGCAGCTTGACCAGCGCCGCGCCGGAGCGCTCGCGGCGCATCGCGCGCAGCATCGCGTCGTCCGCATGCTGCAGCGGCATGTCGATATACTTCACGACCTTCGGCAGATCGGCGATTGCGTCGAGCAGCTCGGCGGTCACGAAATTCGGATAGCAGTAGAGCAGCCGTATCCAGCGCAGATCGTCGATGGTCGAGAGTTCGCGCAGCAGCGCGGCCAGCGAAGACGGCTGGTCGAGGTCGCGGCCGTAGGCGGTCAGGTCCTGCGCGATGAGGTTGAGCTCGCGCACGCCGCCGGCGGCGAGGTTGCGCGCCTCGGCGACGAGGTCGGCGAGCGGACGGCTCTCATGCAGGCCGCGAATTTTCGGGATAATGCAGAAGGCGCACTTGTGATTGCAGCCTTCCGAAATCTTCAAGTAAGACGTGAAGAAATCTCCGGTCTTGACGCGCGGGATTGCCGAGGTCGGCAGCAGATGCGCCGCGCCGGCGTAGGGAATCGGCCGCGACTCGGGCGCCTCGGTGCGGCGCAGCAGCTCGGGCAGGTCGAGGAAGTTGCCGGTGCCGACGAATACATCGACCTCGGGCATCGTCGCCGCAAGCTCGGTGGCGTAGCGCTGCGACAAACATCCCGCGACCACCAGCCGCTTGCCGAAACCGCGCTTCTTGACCTCCACCGCGTCGAGGATCGCGTCGAGCGACTCCTTCTTCGCCGCCTCGATAAACGCGCAGGTGTTCACCAGCAGCACTTGCGCCTCTTCGGGATCGAGCGTGATCTCGAAACCGGCCGAGGTCAGCGCGCCAAGCATCAGCTCGCTGTCGGCGAGATTCTTGGGACACCCAAGCGTGAGTAGATGAACTTTTTCCATTGCGAACCGGAAAAACTACGGGGCTTTTAAAAATACCTGTCGCATACCCGCGAGGCAATCGCGGTCCGAAGTTTCAGCGCGTCAAACTCAATATTCAGTGTATCAGAAAGTCACGGCGAGGCAGGTGCCGTGACGATGTCGGCGCCCGGCGGCGCTTTGAACGCGAAAGTCGAGTCGGGCATTTGCACGTTATCACGAACCTCGGTGAAGTCGATCTTGGTCACGTCGCCGAGCTGGTCGGTGAGCGTCAACGTCATGAGGTCGTAGGTCTTCGGATCGAGCCCGACTTCGATTTTGTAGCCGCCGGTCTTCGCGTCGAGGTTCAAATCGATAAGACCGGTCGGCGCCGGCGGACTCGCGAATGCGGCCTTGAAGTCGCGGTTGATATTGCCGATACCGAGCAGGAACGAGGTCGCGCTGCTCGATTTGAGCGCCTGCCGCAGCGGAGTCTCGAGCACCTGGTTGAGGTCGGGATCGTAGCTGAAGAGGGTCTCGCCGTCGCTGACGATCGTTTCTTTGTCGGGCTCCTCGAACTCCCAGCGCATACGGCCGGGCTTGCGAAATGAAACCGTGCCCTTGCGCGTGCGCTTGGGCGCGCCGGCGGTCGAGATCTCTTCGCTGAATTTTGCCGTGAATGAATTGGTGTCGTGGTAATGCCGCTGCAGGCGATCGAGCACCTGCTTCAAATCCTTGCTGGACGTGCCCGCGGGCGCCATCGTCTCAGCATGGGCGGGCGCAGTGGCGGCCAGCAGTATCACGATTGCCGGAAGATTGCTCTCCACGTATTTGGTGAATAGAGGCGAATCTTGAATCGCGCGCATTAGCGCGCTGTAAAAGGACCCTCACCTTCATCCTCTCCCTTACAGGGAGAGGAAACAGACGTGCGGGTTCATCGGACGCTGCGCAGGCGGACTTCGCGCGGCTTGGCGCCGTCTGCGGGCATCACGATTCCTTCGCGTTCCATCTGCTCGACCATCCGCGCCGCGCGATTGTAGCCGATTCGAAGCCGCCGCTGGATCATCGAGATCGACGCCTGGTTGGTCTCCATCACGATCCGCACCGCTTCATCATACATCTCGTCCTGCATGTCGGCGCCGAGTCCGTCACCGTCTTCGTCGCCGGGCGGCTTGGTGTCGAGGATTTCCATGCGGTACTCGGGCGCGCCCTGCTCGCGCAGGAAATCGGTGAGCTTGCGAATCTCATGCTCGCCGACGAACGGCCCATGCAGGCGGCGAAGCTTGGCGCTGCCGGGCGGCATGAACAGCATATCGCCCGCGCCCAGCAGGCGCTCGGCGCCGATCGAGTCGAGAATCGTGCGCGAATCGACGCGCGAGGTCACCTGCAGTGAGATGCGCGCGGGCAGGTTCGCCTTGATAAGGCCGGTGATCACGTCGACCGACGGGCGCTGCGTCGCCAGGATGAGATGAATGCCCGCGGCGCGCGCCTTTTGCGCGAGGCGCGTGATGTCGCGCTCGACGGTCTTGCCCTCGCTCAGCAGCAAGTCGGCGAGCTCGTCGATGATGATGACGATCTTCGGCAGCTTGCGATGCTCGATCGCGCCGACCGCCGGCTGATTCGGATCGTCCGACGCCGGCACGCTCTGTCCCGCCATCTTGAGCTGCGTGATCGACACGCCCGACGCGAGCGCCTGGTTGTAGCCGTCGATATTGCGCACGCCCAGCTCGCGCATCTTGAGGTAACGGCTCTCCATCTCCTGCGTCGCCCACAGCAGCGCGGACGCGGCCTTCTGCGGATCGACGACGACGGGCACCAGCAGATGCGGAATATTTTCGTAAACCGACAACTCGAGCATCTTCGGATCGACGAGAATCAGGCGCACGTCGTCGGCGGTCGCGTTGAACAGGATCGACGCGATCATGGTGTGGAGCGAAACCGATTTGCCGGTTCCGGTCGCGCCCGCGATCAGCAGATGAGGCATCTTGGCGAGATCGGCGGCGACCGGACGGCCCGCGATATCCTTGCCGAGCGCGATAGTGAGCTGGCTTTGCGCGGACGAAAATTCGTCGGCCTCGAGAATCTCGCGCAGGAAAACGCGTTCGCGCTTCTTGTTCGGCACCTCGATTCCGACTACGGCCTCGCCGGGCACGGGCGCCTGGATTCTGACCGCGGCGGCTCGCAGAGCCATCGAGAGATCGTCGGCGAGATTTACAATCTGGCTGACCTTGATTCCGGAGCCCGGCTCGAACTTGTACATCGTGACGACGGGCCCCGGCTGCACTTCGACGACGCGCCCCTCGACGCCGAAGTCCGCGAGCTTCTGCTCGAGCACGCGCGCGCTGCGCTCGAGCTGGCTCTCGTCGACCTGCGCATGCTCGGCGGGCGGCAAATCCAGCAGCGACTGCGGCGGAAGCTTGAATGCGCCTTTCTGGCGCGGCTTCGCGGCGGCAATCTTGTCGCGCTTCTCGCGAATATCGAGCAGCCTGACTTTCAAGGGCGTGGGCCGACCATTCGCGGTGTCGGTATCGACATCGACTTCGTCGCCCGCGCCTAAAGCGAACGGCGAATGCGATTCGCCACCTGTAAGTTCGAAGACTTCGCGGCGCGAACGCGGCCGAATCTTGCCGGCGACTCCTGCGACCAGCTCGGTCGGCGCCCGCTTGAGCATCAGGGCCAGCCCGCAGATCAATCCAAGCGCAACCGCAATCAAGCCGCCGGCGACGTTGAGCGAATCGCTGAGTTGAATGCGCGACATTCGCGCCGATTTGACCGCCCATCCGCGGGTCGTGCAGATCCCAGAGCGCGCCAGCGGTCGCGAGCGCGAGAATTAGCAGCGCACCGCCGCCGATCTCACGCGCGATAGTGACGACTCCTGCGCCCGTCCATACGCGCTGCGCCAGCCACGCGACGAGAATCATCGCGGTGTACGACTCGTAACCAATCAGGCCGCCGAGAGTCGCCGCGATCGCCGCTCCGACCGGGCCGCCGAGGTTGAGGCTACGACCGAGGTCGACGCTGATGAGGCTGACGGTGCCGAACGCCGCGAACGCGAGCAGCGCAAGTGCGCATAGTTCGCGCGCGATGCGGATGCCCGGGCCGGGCGCGAGCGAAACTTCCTCGACTGGAGGCGAAGGCGGAAGCTCGACCGGCGTTTTTTCCTTGCGCGCGATGAGGGTCACACCTCCGTCACGTAAGGAATCACCAGCGGCCGCTTGCCCAGCTCGTCGCTGAAGTAGCGACGAATCGCGCGCACGATTTCTTCCTTGACGCGAGGATCGTTGGCATGCAGCGAGCCGCCGAGCGCGCCCAGCCGGCGGCTCAATTCCTCTTTCGCGCGGCGCATGTGATCCGAAGTTCCGTCGCCGCTCACGAGCCCGCGCGAAAGCAGATCGGGTCCGGCGACGATGCGCCCGGTTTTCGCTGAGAGCACTACGATCGCCGTCACCGTGCCGTCGCGCGCGAGCACGCGCCGCTCGCTGACTATCGCGGGATCGCCACCGTCAACTCCTTCGAGCATCACGCGGCCTGCCTCGACTGTTGTTCCGCGACGCGCCTCGCCACCGTTGAGCACGAGCGAATCGCCGTCCTCGAGCAGAAAGCAGTCGTGTTCAGGAATTCCGGCCGCGATCGCAAGCGCGACGTGACGGCTCAGATGACGATACTCGCCATGAATCGGGACGAAGTGCCGCGGACGCGTGAGCGTGATCAGCTCGGCCAGCTCGTCCTGGCTGGCGTGCCCCGACACGTGCACCGGAGCGACGGCGTCGTACACGACGTCGGCGCCCTGGCGGTAGAGACGATTCACGAGCGTGTTGATCGTGCGCTCGTTGCCGGGGATGAATCGCGACGACAGCACGACCACGTCGCCATGCTCGATACGCACGCGCGGGTGCGCGTCGGTGGCGAGTTTCGCCAGCGCAGACAGCGGTTCGCCCTGGCTGCCGCTGGTGAGATAGCTCAGCCGGTTGCCGTCGATAAACTCCGCCTCGCCCGGGTCGACGAACATCGCGCGCCCGAACGGCAGCTGGCCGGTCTCGAGACCGAGCCGCACGCTCTCCGCCATCGCGCGTCCGAGCGGAACGACGCGGCGGCCGAACTCGCGCGAGACCTCGGCCACCTGGCGAATCCGATGCAGATGCGACGAGAAGGCCGACAGGAAAAATCTGCCGCGCGTGCGCGAGGTGAGCTCGCGCAGCACGGGCTTGAGCGAACTTTCCGAGCCCGAGCGGCCGGGGCGCTCGACGTTGGTCGAATCCGAGAGCAACAGAGCGACGCCTTCCGCGCCAAGCTCGGCGAAGCGTTCGCGATCGAACAGCGCGCCGTCAACGGGAGCGTCGTCAATCTTGAAGTCGCCGCTATGCACAATGATGCCCGCGGGAGTTCGAATCGCGAGTGCGATCGCGTTGGGCGTCGAATGGGTGACGCGAATCGGCTCGATGGTGAACGGGCCGGCCTCGAAAGCAGTACGCGGCGTTATCGTCCGCAGATCGACCGGATCGTCAAACTCTGAATCGGCAAGCCGCCGCCGAGTGAAGGCGAGGGTAATGTCGGTGCCATAAACGGGAACATTGAAGCGGCGCAGCAGATGGGGCAGCGCGCCGATATGATCCTCGTGCGCGTGCGTGAGAACGACGGCCTCGACCGCGACGCGGCTGCGCTCGAGCCATGCCATTTCGGGGATGAAGGTGCCGAGTCCGAGCGCGGGCTCGTCGGGGAACATCACGCCGCAATCGATTACGATCGCGCGCCCCGCGCATTCGATCGCCATCAGATTCAGACCGATCTCGCCCAGCCCGCCGAGGGCCACGATGCGGACCGGCGCGGTCGTGGAAGTGCTTGCCGCCATCGCCCTATCCTGCCTCCGCACCGAGGCGGATTATATCGGTGATAGTTGGGCCGTGAAAGCCGCTGTTTACGGAGGTCGCGAACCCGCCTTGCCTTGAGAACGGGGCGAGACTAGCTTTTTTGGATGACGAGGTGGAGCAGATGGCGGCGTCGGTAAACAAGGTAATTCTAATCGGCAACCTGGGGCGCGATCCGGAAACGCGCTTCACCAACTCGGGCTCCTCGGTCACCAACTTCTCGATCGCGACCAAGGAATCGTTCGCCGACAAGAGCGGCACGCGGCAGGACCGCACCGACTGGCACAACATTATAGTGTGGGGCAAACAGGGCGAGGCGTGCGCGCAGTATCTGAAGAAGGGCAGCTCGGTCTACGTCGAGGGGCGAATCTCCTACCGCGAGTACGAGGCGAAGGACGGCACCGGCAAGCGCAAGGTGACCGAAATTGTCGCGATGCGGGTGCAGTTCCTGAACTCGCGCGGCGGCGCGCCGATGGGCGATGATGCGGGCGAGTTCGGCGGTGGTGCATCTCGCGGCCGCGCACCGATGGGCGGCGGCGGCGTGTCTGACGATGTCGCGCCGATGGACGACGAAGATATCCCGTTTTAATCCGCCTGAATTGATCCAGCCTGCAACCACCTTTGCCGCCTGCCTGTCTACAGGAAGGTTCGCGCGAATTTTAGCTTGCGGTCGTCGCGCTCGCGATCGCGCTGAACGCGTCCGCCGCTTACTCGACTACGCTGCTGCCGCCTGCTTCGTCGACTACGCGGTGGTCGGTCGCCGGCGATCGCAAAACGATCCTGCTCTCGGTCGACGGCAGCACACCCAAACCGTTCATAATCAAGGGCGTCGATTATTCCCCGCGCCCGATCAACGACGCCGCGATGACGTTTCCCGGCACCGACTACTTCTGGGGAGATCCTGCTCATCTTACCTACGGTCCAATCTGGCAGCGCGACCTCTGGGGCGCGACCTACAACGATGCACGCGTCAACCTTCCCGACGGGCTCGTCCGCCAGCTCGGCGCAAACAGCATTCGCACGTACGCCTGGTGGAAATGGGTTCCGATGGTGCCGGCCGACTATGCGAAGTGGAACACGCTCGATTGGAGCGTAACGCCAAGGGTACGCTACGGCGCGAGCGCGGCGCCTGCCGGATTCGCGGCGTGGCCGGCGCATGACGGCGGCGACCAATTCCTGGATCTATGCTGGAATCATGGCGTCCATCCAATTTACGTAGTCATCGGTATTTCGATCGATCCCTGGTACAGCTTTCCGGGCGCCAATTCCGATTCCACGCTGATGCATAACGAGCGAATGTTTATCGAGCGCACTACTCAGTGGCTGGCGCAGCGTTATGGCTATCATCCTGCGGTACTTGGATTTGCTATTGGCAACGAAACAAATCTTCCGCTCGCGCAGGGCACCGACAGGTACATTGACTATTGGCAGTATCTCAATCGGCTGGGCGCCATCGTAAAGCACTACGCACCCGGCAAACTGACTATGTCGGCGTTCGCGGACTACCCTACTTCCGAGAAGCCGATGCTCGTCAAGCCGCTGGTCGCTTTCAAGGATGCCGCTGATGCCCACATTGGCGGTCAAACCGTTCCGCTCTGCGTCGATCCGAACGGCGCTCACGTGGGCGTTGATTGCACGTCTGCGCATCGGCGTCGAGCGTACCCCGCCGACATCTATGCGCTCGACGTCTGGGGCTTCAACGCCTATCGGAGCCCCGAGACCGAGGAAGCGGCGCAGTTCAAGCGTTGGATAGTCGATGGCTACTATACGAGCGGTACCGAGAAGGACCGCGAAGCTCCCAATCCCGCGCCCAAGCCGATGATTTTTACGGAATGGGGCGCGCCGGCCTCGATTCGAACCCGCGAGGGACAGCCGCCCGCGCCGCCGAACCCGCAATGGGTAAGCGCAAGCCCTTCTGTGAGAGGCGAATTTCACGGCGCAGCCGGATATCGCGCGGCCAGGCTGATTGAAGAAATCGCAACCGACATGTACGGGCCTCATTCGACCCTCTCCACGGCCGGCGGCGGCATTCTGTCGGGCGGCTACCTGTTCGAATTTCAGGACGAATGGTGGAAGGAAGCGCAGCGCCGGCCGGCAACCTGGTCGTCGCACGACACGACGATACTCACGAGCACATTTCCGTTCGGCGAGCCTGGGCGCGGCGGCTTCTCGTCCTACTGGGACGAAGAATGGTTCGGTCTGATGTCAGTTGCGCCAAATCCCGGACGTCGTGCCTCAGATCCCGTACTCAAAATCAGTGACGGCGAGCGATCGCTGAACGGCGGCGCCGACATCCTGACGCCGCGGGCGGGATACTATGCGCTGCAAGGTGTATTCAAGGGTACAAACCCTTCGCCCTCGCCAATAGTCAGTCACCTCACTGCGATATCATTTCCGCCGCACGCCAATAGTCATTGACTATTCGCTTCAGCCGAGCCATCTGAGGTTTCGGGCCGTTCCGTCGAACGTGTCGCGCGTCTTGTAGTATTCGAACTGGCCGCCCTTCGCGGCCTCCGCGGTCTTCGCGAGGATCGCCGGCGACCTGCGTCTCGCTCAGCGGCCGAAATGTCCGCACCGCCTCGAGCGCCTGCTGCAGAAAGACCATCCAGTCGCATCCGGTGACCAGGGTGCTGATCGGCAGATTCATCGTGTAATGCAGCGCCTCCATCGGCGTGACGGTCTTGCTCTGCAGGATGAAATTGTCGCCGAATGCCTTCATCCCGATCACGCCCATGTTCTTTGCCAGCGCGACCGGCAGTACCTGCTGCTGGAAGCTGTCGTAATGCGCGTCCATCACGTTGAGCGGCATCTGCACCGTGTCGAAGATGACGCCGTATTGATCGGCGAGGCGGATCATCTTGAGCAGCATCGCGGGCGTCTTGTGTCCGGTGAATCCGAAAAAGCGAATCTTGCCCGATTTTTTCGCGGCGATCAGCGCTTCGATCGCACCGTCGCGCCCGAATACGCGGTCCGGATCGTTGTCGCGAATCACTTCATGAATCTGCAGCAAGTCGACGTGGTCGGTCTGCAGCCGCTTCAACGATTCGTCAAGCTGCCATTCGACGGTCGAGCGCGTGCGTCCGTCGACCTTGGTCATCAGGAAAACTTTCTGCCGGTAGCCGTCGCGCAGCGCCTGCCCCATGCGCCGTTCGCTCTCGCCCTGGTGGTAGTCCCAGGCGTTGTCCATGAAGGTCACGCCATTGTCGATTGCGGTGCGGATAATCGCGATGCCGACGGCCGGGTCCGGCGGCTCTCCGATATGGTAGCCGCCGACTCCGATGAGCGAGACTTTCGCGCCGGTGCGGCCAAGCGTCCGATACTGCATCCCGCCAGTGCGCGCGATCGACGCGAGCGCTTTGCCCGTGGTCATCGAGACGATCGCGCCCAGCCGCGCCGCCATCGCAAGGAATCCCCGTCTAGTCACAAGCTGCACCCTCTCCAGTCAGCGCGCATCTTATACGGATAAGAGTCGTGACTCGAACATGCCGAAAGTGATGCGCATCCAGTGCGTATCAAAAGATTGAGCGATGTGTAGATAGTGTGTATCATCGCTTCGTATACAGGTAACCGATGAACAGCCGGGACGTGATCGCGGCACTGAAGAAAGATGGCTGGTACGAAGTCAATCAGGTCGGCAGTCATAAACAATTCAAACACGCCACGAAGAAAGGCCGCGTAACCGTGCCTCACCCGAGCAGAGACATACCGGTCGGAACCCTGAAAAGCATAGAAAAACAGGCTGGCATAAGACTCAACTGATTCGGAGAACGAGATGGATTACATTGCCTATCTGCATAAGGACCGAGATTCCGATTTCGGCGTCAGCTTTCCGGACTTTCCGGGATGCGTGACGGCAGGAAAAACGCTCGATCAAGCACGCCGGATGGCAGCCGAAGCTCTCGCACTGCATATCGGCGGCATGATCGAAGATGGTGACGTGGTGCCCAGCCCTTCAAACCTGGACGCGTTGGCGAGCGATCCGAACAGGAAAGGCGCCGTGGCGTTCCTGGTCAGCGTTGAGCCAGCGCCCGAAAAGACCTTGCGCATCAATATCACGGCGCGTGAGAGCCAAATCGAAGCAATCGACCGCCTCGCGAACAAAGCGGGCATGACGCGTTCGGCCTATATGGTGCAGTCCTCGCTGAACCGCTTCGCGCCGAGCATATCGAAGCCGCAGCAACGAAAAGCAACATCGCGCGCGCGAAGTGCGCGAACCAAACGAGGTCGGTGACGGCTCTCCTTTGATAAAGAGACGCGACTCGAAGCGCTCGGCTTACCATTGATGTTCCTCACCCGCTTTTTCCTTCGCGAGAAGTGACGCTGCGAGCCCATCGCCTGGCCCATTCGGTGAGCGGGGAGATCGACTCGAGCAGCTTTTTGCCCTCCGCCGTCAAGCGGTAGCCGCCTTGCGTATGCAGAATGATACGCGCCTCGCGCAGCTCGCTGATACGCTGATTCAGCACGCTCGGCGACATCGCGTCGCATCGCCGCTGCAACTCGGCGAACGTGAGCGGCCCGCGGCGCAGTTCCCATAGCACCCGCAGAGTCCATCGCCGCCCGAGCAAATCGAGCAGCGCCATCAACGGGCGGCCGGTGCGCGATCCGCGAGCCGGCCTTCCGGGTTTAGGAATCATGATCGATGCTTGTACTACGAATATCGAAGTGATAGCAATATACTACGAAAACCGTAGTACACGAGGAAGCACTCATGAAAACAGAAAGCCCTCTTCGACCGCGAATCACTCCCATCGAGCCACCGTTTACAGCGGAAGCCGCGGATGAACTCGCGCGATGGCAGCCGGGCGACTTCGCCCCGCTCGCGCTCTTCCGCACACTCGTGCGCCACCTGCCGCTGGCGCACGCGATGTATCCGCTTGGCCACTACTTTCTCGGCGGCGGCTCGTCGCTGAAGGTTCGCGACCGCGAAATCGTCATCGACCGTGTATGTGCGCGATGCGGTTGCGAGTATGAATGGGGCGTTCACGCCCGCATATTCGGCGGTGCGGCGGCTCTCGACGACGCGCAACTCGCGGCGACGGTCGCCGACGGCCACGACGCGCAATGCTGGACGGACGCGGAACGTCTGCTGATCCGGATGGTCGATGAACTCCACGACTCCGGCCGTCTGACCGACGACTTGTGGACCTCGATGGCCGCACGATGGTCGCCCGAGCAGCTGCTCGAGCTGATCGTTTTGGCCGGCTGGTATCACACGATAAGTTTCGTCGCGAACGGAGCTCAGGCACCGCTGGAGCAATGGGGAAAACGTTTCCCATCCTGAAAGTATCCAGACCCTCCCTCAGCTCCCGCCGCACGACGGCGATAGCCGGTCCATTGACGGATCGGCTATCGTCCGCGTCGGAATTGGTCGAGCGGACGTCGCGGCGAGAAAGCGACGGAGGGGGACTGCCATGAAGCTCCTGCTTACGATCTTTGGCGTGCTGCTTCTTCTGCTGGGAGTACATTGGATCGGCCAAGGCACGGGATACTTTCCATGGCCGCGCAATCCCGTAATGGACAATCAGCCCGCATGGATCTGGTACGGCGCAGCCACCGCAGTCGTGGGCATCATAGTCATTCGATTTTCGCGCCGCCGTTGAAACCAAGCTCAACCAATCCGCCGCAGCCGCGGCGGCTCTGGAGCGGACCATGACAACGTAGGGCGAGTTTCGCACCGCGCTGCGGTTCCAAGAGTATTTCTCCGTGTGTACAGTGTACACAGACATATCGGCGGTTACTCGGCTCGAAAGCGACCTCGCGCGAGCGAGCGCAGTACGAGGATAAGCGAATATGAAACGTGAGTACGATCTGAGCAAAGGTAGACGAGGGCCAGTCGTTCGCCTGCCGCCCGAGAAGGTGCGCATCACCATACGGCTAGACCGGGACAT
The DNA here is from genome assembly GCA_963747845.1 of uncultured delta proteobacterium. Lineage (GTDB taxonomy): Bacteria > Desulfobacterota > Binatia > Binatales > Binataceae > Binatus. Next base: position 215,509 of record CAVVGR010000007.1, on the reverse strand, counting down.
CGTGGATCACTTCGCGAGATCGTTCGAACGGCGCATCGCGGAAACTATCAAACCTTGATCAATGAAGCGCTCCGCGAACACATCGAACGCCCCGATCTTGCCAAGCAGGTGGGCGCGGAAGTCCGCTCCATTCTGCGCAAGGAACTCGGAAAGATCAGGGCGAGCGCCTGAACGATAGTTTGAATTCAACTGTTCGAGTTTGAGAGCCGCCGCAGTCGCGGCGGCTCTGGGAGCGGGCTGCCGTTGGCGCGGATTGCTACTTCGATGAAGCGGCTCAGTGCCTCGCGCAGCTCGGCGATTGCGAGGCCCATGTGTTCGGGCGGAATCGGATCGAGCTTGGCCGAGGCTTTCTCGTAGAGCGATCGGGCGCCATCGAGGTTTCCGCGCTGCGCGTGCAGGATTGCGACGGCGGCCTGGATCAATCCCTGGTAGAAAAGTTTTTCCGCGCCGTCGGAGCGCTTCCAGATTTCCTCCCACGCTTCATGGCATTCGAAGAACCGCCCCTCGTTGAAGAGTTCGATTCCCTGCTCGTAGAAATCTGTGCGCGAATGCGTCACACGATTCGGTGTTCGGACGCGATTAAGAACGGGAACGGAATCGCGAGGAATTTCGGCTCGTCGAGGCGCACCGCGCGATACTCGTCGGTATTGCCGGAGTCTCGCACTGCCTGAAAATCTTCAAACCACATTTCGGCGACGCCGTCGTAGCGCGGCGCGCGACCATCCGCATAGCCAGACGGCCGCACGTGGCATTGCAGGTAACGCCGCGCTTGCGGAATTTTCGCCGCCAGCGGTCCATGATGCTCGCGCCAGTACTGCTGGAATGCCGCGACCTCACTGCCCGGCTTGCGTGTCAGCAGCGACAACACTTTCACTGCGTCGGCGCCGGTCGTGCCCTCTTTCTGGATGATCTCATCGACGACTATCGAGCCGGTCGTCGACATATCGACAAACTTCGCGTCGTCGGCCGACGCCGCGCGCCGCGGCGCTGTGTCAGCATTGCTGCGAAGCGCGTCTTCGTCGTCGAACCAGGCTTCCGAGATTCCGTCGTACAGCGGTTCGCGATTGCGGTAGGCGGACGGCAGCGTGATCGACGCGATGTATTTTCGCAGCTCTGGTATTTTGCGGATGATGGCGGCGTGTTCGTTCAACCAGTAGCTGCGAAAATCCTCGACGCTGAGTCCGGGCTTGCGCTTGAAGAAGTTGAACGCCTTGACCATCTGCTTGATGCGCTTGCCTCAGGCGCCTCTGCCATGGCGCAGCAGCCGTCCTGTAGTTGCGCCGGTCTGCTCGCCGTCGCGCATCGTTATCTCGCCGTTGACCATGATGCATCGATAGCCGTCGGCCTTGCGAATGCGGCGCCATTCGCCGCCCGGCAAGTCGCGCGCGATTTCCATCGGCCGCACCGCGAGCTTGTCGTAATCGTAAATGACAACATCGGCCGGCGCGCCTTCGCGCAGGAATCCGCGGTCACTGAATCCCGCGCACAGCGCGGGCAGCGCGCTCAGCCGCCAATGCGCATCCTCGAGGCTCAACATCTTGCGGTCGCGCACGAGGCCCGCGAGAAATTCGGTCGGATACTGCCCGCCGGTGAAGAACTTCGTATGCGCGCCGCCGTCCGATACGCCCGGAATCAGGTACGGATAGTCGATCATCTCCTTCATATATTCCATGTTCTGATTGGGTCCGGGCGCGTAGAACTCGGTGCGCAGGTCGTCGGCGACCGCGAGATCGAGCATCGCATCCACCGGATGCTTGCCGGTGCGTTCGCCGAACTCGCGCAGTGTGAGCCCTTCGTATTCCTTCATGTCGTCGCGCGCGACCTGCGTCACGAAGATCTGATCGAACTCTTCCGTGATGACGCGCGGCAGACGATTGCGCAAAGCCTCGCGCCGCGCGGGGTCTGCTAGCTTCGCCATGCGTTCCGCGGCGGTGCCAGTGGTGGCGTCGCACCACGCCTGGCATTCGTCGAACAGATTCCAATCGACAAACGTGAACGCCATCCCGGTGTCGCTCGTGACGGCTTGCCCGTAGACGGGTATTCCGCGCTGGCGGCAGCTCTCGAGCCATTGGATTTGTCCGCGATGCACATATGGATGCGAATCGCGCGGCTGCACGACGTTGTAGAGCACCGGCCGCCCGCTGAGTTCGGCCAGCTGCTCGAAATGCTTGAGGTCGTGCATTGGATCGGCGCTCACCAGCGTCATCTGGATGAAGCCCTCGTTGCGCCGGCCGAGCACGCGCGCGAGCGCGAGGCAGGTTTCGTCAGCCATCAGGTCGGAGACCATCGGCGTGCCGTCGAAGTCGCGCTGCACGCATGCGGGACCGTTCGGATCGAGCCGTTGCGCCGACCATCCGCATGCGCCCGCGTCCATCGCCTCGTCGAGCAGCCGGCAAATCTCGCGCGTTTCCCACTCGGTGGGCGGCCGCGTCTTGGCGGCTTCGAGACCCATCACCCACGTCAGCAGCGGCGAGACCGGAACGTAGGGCAGAATGTTCACCGCCTTGGGATGGCGCGCGACGCTGTCGAGAAATTCCGGAAAGGTGCTCCAGTCCCACGGCATCCCGGCTTTCATCGAGGCGTACGGAATCGCTTCGACCCGCGTCATCGTGAGCATCGCGCGCTCGCGGCTTTCAGGATGCACCGGCGCGAAGCCGAAGCCGCAGTTGCCGATCACGACCGAGGTGACGCCGTGCCAGCTCGAGATCGAGCAGTAAGGATCCCAGAAAAGTTGCGCGTCGTAGTGGGTATGCAGATCGACGAAGCCGGGCGCGACGATCAGGCCCGAAGCGTCGATCGTCTCCGCGGCGTCGGTCGAGCGCAGCCGCCCTATTTTCGAGATGAGGCCGTCCTTGATGCCGACATCGCCACGAAAGCGCGGCATCCGGGTACCGTCCACGACGATTCCATCGCGAATGACGAGGTCGAACTCAGCCATGGCTCAACCCTCCGATTAGCTGATACGTCGAATTAGCGAACTTCTGGAAAGTCGCACCGGCGGGCCGCCGTTGTCAATGGAATCAAGCCTGTTACTGCTTCACGGTGCCGGGTTCCAGCTCGACGCCGACCGGGACCAGCACGCGGACTACCATGTTGTAGAAGGCGACGTTCTGCACCAGTTCCATCAGGCGGCGGGTGTCGAGGAAGGTCTTGAGCGCGTTCCAGGTGGCGTCGGTGACGCGCACGTTGTTGGTCGCCTCGACGGCGTAACGAATCACGGCGCGCTCGTGGTCGCTGAACTTCGGGGATTTCTCCCAGTCGGCGAGAGCTTCGAGCTGATCGCGGGTGACGCCGGTGCGGCGCGCGAGGTTCCAATGATGCACGAACTCGTATTGCGCATCGGTGAGCCGGCCGACGGTGCAGATGGCGAGCTCGCGCAGCTTTGGATCGAGCGCGGTTTTGTTGCGGAGCTCGCTGCCTATCTGGCAGAAGCGGCGCAGCAGGTTCGGCGTATGCGCGAGCGCTTTGAAAATGTTGCCGACGGTGCCGCCGCGCTCGGCGGCGAGGTTGTCGAAGATCTCGCGGTCGGCTTCGGGAAGGTCTTCGCGATTCAGGTAAGGTACGCGCGGCGCCATTGGTGCACCTCTCTTCAATCCGGTTCCCCTTCCACCAGGGGAAGGGGTTAGGGGTTAGGTTGCTTGCCTCATTCGTTGCGCGGAGGTCTAAGTCCCGACACTCGCATCAATTTGGCATTGGCAGAATCTTGAATCGCGCGCAAAGGATGCGCGCTGTATAAGGACCCTCACCTTCATCCTCTCCCTTGCAGGGAGAGGAGACAGAATCTCAGGCGAATAGCATTTCTGACATTGCGCCGCCGGGCGGAATCATCGGCATCACCGCTTCTTCCTTCGGGATCACTACGTCGATCAGCACCGGGCCGGGCGTGGCGAATGCTTCTTTCATCGTCGCTACCAGGTCTTTCGCCTTTTCGATCCTGAAGCCGCGCGCGCCGTAGGCGTCGGCGAGCTTGACGAAGTTCGGCACCGACATCGCGGAGTACGAATAGCGCTCGGCGTAGAACTTCTCCTGCCACTGGCGAACCATCCCGAGGTAGTAGTTGTTCAGGATGATCACTTTGATGTCGACGTTGTACTGGACTGCGGTGCCCAGCTCCTGGATGTTCATCTGGATCGAGCCGTCGCCCGAGACCACCACCACTTTCTTGTCGGGCGCCGCGAAGGTCGCGCCGATTCCGGCCGGCAGCCCGTAGCCCATCGTGCCCAGTCCGCCCGAGGTCAGCCACGAGCGCGGATGCTCGAACGGGAACATCTGCGCCATCCACATCTGATGCTGGCCGACGTCGGTGGCGACGATGCAGTCGCCCTTGGTGATGTTGTGCATCTCGGTAATGACGTCGAACGGCGAGACGCTCTCGCCACGGCTGATGTTCTCGTAGAGCGGCTTCTCCTTCTGCCACTGGAGGATCTGCTGATGCCATTTCGCCCAGTCGGCGTGGCGCTTGGCGATACTCTCGCGGCCCTTGATCGTGGTGAGCATGTCGGTGAGGACCGACTTGATGTCGCCGACGATCGGAATATCGACCTTGACGTTCTTCGAAATCGACGACGGGTCGATGTCGATATGGATGATCGTCTCGGCCTTCGGCGCGAATTCTGAAATCTTGCCGGTGACGCGATCGTCGAAGCGCGCGCCGACTGCGATCAGGCAGTCGGTGTTGCAGACCGCGGTGTTGGTGCCGTACGAGCCATGCATCCCGAGCATCCCGAGCCGCAGCGAATCGGAGGCCGGGTACGATCCCAGTCCCATCAGCGTTTCGGTAACCGGGATGCCGAGTCCTTTGACCAGCTCGCGCAGCTCGGGCGCGGCGCCGGACCATTGGACGCCGCCGCCGACGTAGAACAGCGGCGTCGAGCTCTTTTCGATCGCCTCGATGGCGCGTTCTATCTGACGCGGGTTGCCGCGAATCGTCGGCTTGTAGCCGCGCAGGTCGACGCGCTCGGACAGGTGCAAGAGTATGCTCGGCCTGCTGCACGTCCTTGGGCAGATCGACGACGACCGGGCCGGGGCGCCCGCTGCCGGCGATGTAAAACGCTTCCTTGATGATGCGCGAGATGTCCTTGACGTTCTTGACGAGGAAATTGTGCTTGGTGCACGGGCGCGTGATGCCGACGAAGTCCGCTTCCTGGAAAGCGTCGTTGCCGATCATCGTGGTCGGAACCTGGCCCGACAGGACGACCATCGGAGTGGAATCCATGTAGGCGTCGACGATTCCGGTGACGGTGTTGGTGGCGCCGGGGCCGGAGGTGACGAGCACGACGCCGGGGCGTCCGCTGACGCGGGCATAGCCCTCGGCCATGTGGGTCGCGCCCTGTTCATGGCGGACGAGGACGTGCTTGATCTTCGAGTCGAGGAGCGCGTCGTAGGTCGGGAGGATGGCGCCGCCGGGATAGCCGAAGATTACATCGACGCCTTCGGCAATGAGGCTCTCGATGATGATTTGTGCTCCGGTAAGTTTTTTCATCTCGCGATTTTCTTGCAAATTCTTCCTCTGAGTTGAGCCTTCAAAGTTACACTACCTGCAGATAGCGGCACAACTTCCGCTTTGCCGGCGTGTGAAAACGGTGAATTTGGGTGTTTCGTTGATGCGGATGCCGTACCATCGGCTGGATGAAAGTTCGTGTGCTTGAACGTACGCAGATTGTGCGGCGGCCGCTTGCTGAGACCTTTCGATTTTTCTCTGACCCGCGCAATCTCGAGCGGCTTACGCCGGCGTTTCTGAATTTTAAATTTCTGGCGCCGCCGCCGGCGGAAGTTCATCCCGGGACTGTTATCGACTACCAGATTCAGCTGTACGGCGTGCCGGTGCATTGGCGGACGCGGATAGAAGTGGTCGAGGCGCCGAACCGGTTTGTCGATGTGCAGGAGAAAGGGCCGTACGCATTGTGGCGTCATAGCCATAGCTTCAGGAACGTTGGCGGCGGAGCGACCGAGATGAAGGATCGCGTCGAGTATGCGATGCCGCTGGGGGTGCTGGGCGAGATTGCGTATCGGCTGTTCGTGGCGCGGAGTCTCGCGCAGATTTTCGATTATCGGGAGAAGGAGTTGGCGGCGGTGATGGCGAGGGGAAAACCTAACCCCTAACCCCTTCCCCTGGTGGAAGGGGAACCGGATGAGAAAAATTCTGCGTTGGAAGGGGACTGGATTTAGGAAAACTCTGCTTGGGTTGCAGAACCCTATCTGCCGGCGGCTACACCCGCCATTCCCTGCTCCGGAAGCAGCGGCGGGATCGACGACCTGCCGCCTTAGAGCTCACACGGAAAGAACTCTCACAGGGACGAGTCCCGCATCTTCTTTTCTGAATACTGGGTGCAGGGGTCACCCCTGCCGAAGGAAGTGCGGAACCCACCGCGGGTTCCACGTTTAATCAAGTTCTTCTTCCTAATAGTGCTGGGCTGGTTCGGAGTTGCCGGCGCCTGGTTCTGCGCTCATTACTTCGAAGGTCTGATTGTTGGGCGAGAACATGCCGCGCACCGTCATGGTCTGGCCGGGTTGCATTTTCTCGAAGGTGTCTTCGCCGAGGCCGGCCACGTTGAAGTTGGGCCGGTATTGACGGATCGCCTGCCAGACGTCGGGCCATCGGATGACGCCGCGGGGGTCGTCCACGTAGGCGTCGTTCAGCAGGAACTTGTAGGTCTTGGTGCCCACGCCCATCGTGATGACCTGCCGGTTGCCGTAGATCTGGTCGGGGCCGGGCTTGGAGATGACCACCGTGGTGGCCAGCGGGACCATCATGCCGCGCAACTGGGCCTCGGCGCGGGCGGCGGTGAATACGATCAACGAGATCACGATCGCGAACGCACTGATGCGGGAAATTATTTTTTTCATGGGAGTGCATACTCGCTGCTCTGTTCAAATCATAGGGAGGGCGGCGTCAGACGATCAAGCAGGTGATTTTGATAGGGGGCTGTCTGCTGTAAGATAGCCGGCGGCGCGCCCGAACCGGCGCGGACGCACCGCAAAGGAGACTTATGCGACTGTCATCGTTAGGAATCGTAGCCGGTACCTTGCTGGCCGCGGCATTGTGCTCGATGGCGCCGGCGCAGGCCGGGGTCAAGCCAGGCGATGTAATCACCCCGGACAATGCCTACAAAGTGGCCGCGCTGCTGAGCCCCGGCAATTACGTCCTGGTTCAGCAGGGGATGCAGCTGAGGATCGTGCCGACCGACAAGCTCGATTGGCCGCCGCCGTTCAAGAACGCGACCGAGCGCTATTCGCCGCAGGTCCAGCTGATGCCCGACGGAAGCCTGCATGGCTATACGGCTGGGCAACCGTTTCCGCTGGTCGATCCCAACGACCCGGAAGTGGCGATGAAGGTGATGTGGAATTACAGCTACCGGCCGCTTTACAGCGACGATATCGACATGCGCTTTCCGGAGGTCGCCACGTTCGGCAAGTATGCCAACGGCACCCCGCTGAGCTACTACACGGTCGGGCATTTTGCGTTCTACAACAATATCGGGCGCATCGAAGTGCCGCCGATACCGACCGATCCCGACGCCTTGACAGCGGCCTGCGCTACCGCTTCGGCTTCTTTCCGTTCCTAGAGCCGACCGCGTTGCGCGGCTATGGGATGACGCGCGAACGGTACATCGATCAAAAGAGAGGACAACGTCTGGGTGTACAGTCCCGGCACGCGCAAGCTGCGACGTGAATCGGCGGGGCTGATGGCAGACAGCACCGGGGCACTGCCGGGATTCGGCGGCGGGGGCGGTGGCGGCAGCATCAGCGGCGGCCTGGGCGGCGTCAGCGGGGCGCCGTCCTACGCCAACACGCTCGATCCTGATTCGTACTTCGGCTTCTCGGCGAAGATCGAGGATTTCACGTACCGGTTCCTGGGCGAAAGGGAGATGCTCGCGTCGGTGGAAGCGGAGCATTCGCCGGCGCCGCAATGCCCCTTCGATGGCGGCAAGACGATATGCCCCGAAGACTGGGAAATGCGCAATCTGTACGTGATCGAAGCCACCGTGAAGAAGGGTCTTGGCACGACGATACCGAAGCGGATTCTCTACATCGATTCGGAAGGATGGTTCGTGACGGCGTCGGATCAGTACGATCGCGAAGGCAAGCTGTGGAAGACGATCGCAACCTTCAATACCTATCGCGACCGGCCCGTGCCTGACGCGAGGGTCGCGATTTATCCATACAAGCGGATGTTCCAGATCGGGCTGGTCGATGAAGATCTCACCACCGGCTACAGCTCGGTCGTCTATATGCCCGGCAAGACCGCGCCCGATCGCGAATGCTGGTACATCGACATGGGAACGGTGGACAACTCCTTCCTGGCGCCGTCGGCGCTGGCGAGAGAGGGTCACTGATCGGCGAGGGCCGCGTTTAGAGCTGCAGCACGAACCTGATGTCGCCGAGGCGGAGCTGGCTGCCCGCGCTCAGAAAGCTCGAGCCATGGATTTGGCGATCGTCCACGTAGCTGCCGTTGGTCGAATTCAGATCCATCAGCTCGAAGCCGCCATCGCGGCGCATCAGGCGCGCGTGCTGCCGCGATACGCTGGCGTGCGGGATAACGACGTCGTTGTCCTCGCCGCGGCCGATGGAAATCTCGTCCTTCATCAGCGAGTACTCAGCCGGCACCGGATCGATGCGATCGACGGCGACCAGCCGCGCGCCCGTGGTCTGTCCCACGCCGCGCGGCGCGGTTACCGGGGATGATTGCGGCGGCCGGGCGGGCGCGCGCTGGACCGGACGCGGCGCTGACGCCGACGGTGGCGCCGACATTCGCAGCGACGGCGCACCCTGCGCCTCGACGATGGCCTTGAGCTCATCGGCCGGCATCCCGAATCTCATTCGCGACAGCCCGAACAGCCCGAGGATCGCGATTAAAGGTACTGCGCCGTTCCACCAGTTGAAGGATAGTTGCTTGAGTCCAGTGCCGGTTTCATTTGAGCCGGCCGTGCCTCCGTCCTCGGGCACGTTGATAGCCGCGCCACCGACGCCGCGCACCTGGTACGAAGTGTCGGCGTCGCCCGAATTGCCGTTGTAGTCGATTTTCAGCTCGACGCTGCGGTTGGTGCCGTCTTCAATCGGCCGCGGCGTGCGATAGGTCAGCGAATACTCGGTCGCGATCGAATGGCCAATCTCGCGCACCAGCGACGGGAAGCGGCCCTCCTCGGTGATGATGTTGTACGAACGGCCGTGGGTCGCATCGACGATTTCCTGGTACTCGGGCGCGATGAACGGCGGCGGCACGACCGCATACAGCGTGAGCCCGTTTTTCTTGAGCAGGTCGGCGACCTTGGTGCCGGTCTCATCGGTTACCTGCACGCCGCGAGTGTGATGGTCCCAGAAGGCCTGGTCATGGGCCGAGTCGGCCGAACCGTCGCCGTCGTGATGAGGCGGCGCGTCGGTGACGATGATGATAATGCCTTCAGCCTCGGGGCGGAACGGAAACTTCGCGGCATAGGCGAGCGCGTCGAGCTGATCCTCGGGGATGTCGCCGCCGCCGCCGGCGTTGAGGGTGCCGACCCAGTCGGTGAATTGCTTCACGTCCGAAGTAAACGAGTCGCGATAGGCGCAGTTGCAGTCGGGATATGACGAGACGACGTAGTCCTCGAAGGTCACCAGTCCGAGCCGGTAATCGCGGCTGTTGGATTGCAGGTCCTGCGCAAACTCGATGACGTTGGCCTTGACCGCGTCGATATAGGGCTGCATCGATTCGGTGACGTCGAGCACGAAGACGATATCGACCGGGCGGCCTTGGCCGACGCCGCGGAAGTCGATGATCTTGGCTTCCTTGCCGTCCTCGAAAACTTTCACATTGTCAGGACGAAGATTACCGACCGGGTTGCCATTTTCGTCGGTCAGACCGAAGTCGAGTTGCACGCCGCCGTCAGTATCGAAGTGCTCGAGGCCCGGATTGCCGGTAGTGATTTTCAGGCTGGCGCGGGCAGCGGTGACTCGAAACGCGAAACCAAGCAGAAGAAAAATCGTAAACAGACAGCGGCGGAAGTTTCGGCTCGAGGAGTGCATCGATGGCAATGATTCTCCGGATCGTGGAGGCAATCAGTCAAGCTCCGTGTTCAATTGGACGTTTATGCGGGCGATTGTATTCTTGCCTTCGCACACCGGTTAGGTTATCCCAAACGCTGACCGAATTCTCCTTCAATGGATTCCGAGTGAAAGATTTTTTTGTGCACCGGTGTGTTCGCGGCCTGATATTACCCTTCGTCATCGTTTTTTGCGTGCTGCTGGCCGGTTTCGGGTCGGCGCAGGCGGCCAAGAAGGGGAAGGTGGAAATTGGATTCAAGGGCTTCCTGGCGACCAACTCGCAGTACTTCCAGGGTGTTCTGCTCAATATTCAAACGGTTCGCATCAATCCCAAAGCGAATGCGGGACCCGGCAGTGGCAAATGGTCACACATTCCGGCGCCCCCAGGAATCGGAGGGTCGGGACGTTTTGCGGAGCTGCAGATCGATCTCAACGCGTCCCAGAACATCCCGCAGCTATTCAACACGGCCGCAGTGCGGGCCGATACCTACAAAGTTGCCGAGATTAGACTGGACCCGAACATTCCCGGTTACCTGATTCCCAACTGTCCCAATGCGCCAAGCGTTCCTTCCGGCGGCTTCAACAGTGACGGATGCGTAGCAGTTCCTATCACGGTGACTGACAACGTTCTGAGCGTGCCGATCAATTTGACCGCGCCGTCGAACGGGAAGACCTCGGCGCTGATCATTCAATTGGGCTTCACGATAATGGCGGTGCCTACCGCGCCCGGCGATGCGTTCACGGTGTCGGTTGATCCGATCGCGCCCACCAATCCCTCGACCGGAGTGATCACGGGCACGATAAATGTCCAATCAAACCCGAACCCCGGCACCGGCACCAGTACCACGGGTGTTAAAGTTCGTAAGTTGGCGGTGAGCGCACTGGCGGTCGGAACGAGCAACACGATCGCGACCGCCGTGGTGCACAATAACTCCTATACGCTCGTGCTCCCGGCGGCGGGCGGGCCGGCAGCGCCCGGATTTGGTTCGCTCTATGACATCGCGGTCTCGGGAGGAGCGGATAGCTACCAGGCCTTGCGGATGCCGCCGTTGTACCCCGGGCAGCAGCTCGAAGCCGACTTCAAGCCGACCGGAAGCGAGACGCTTGGCAATATCACGGGCACTATCAGCGACGGATGCGAAGCTACCAAACCCGTGGTCGGTGCAACGCTGCAATTGCTGCTTCCACCCGATACCATCTCCAACCCGCCGGAGGGCTACTGTTTCGGCCCTCCTTCTCAAACCGCTCAATGCATCACGGTGGCGGTCGCGAATACCGACAATGCGGGCGACTTCCCGTTGCCTGGAACAGTTACGATCCCGTCGCAGTTCCAAAACGTGCCCGTGGCTCCGAATTCCTCGAGCTATGTTATGGAGATCTCGGCGCCCGGCTACCAGACATTGTTTGTTCGCGTCAAGCCGGGAACTCAGGGCAAAGTCGCCGGCACCTGCAGCCCCGACCAAAGCGGCAGCGGCACCTTCACCACGTGTGATCTACAGCTGACGAAGGGATATGTGACGGGTGCCTTCCAGATAACACCTCCAGTGTCCGGGCAGACCACACTGGTGCAGGTGTTTGCCGAGGATCACGACACCAACAATATCGAGAGCGCGCTGCCGATGCCGATTACCGTCACGCACTCGAACAATGAAGTCGTGAACTACACGTTGAATGTTCCGCCGAATGTGCCAGCCTTCGATCTGTTCGCGACTACGATCGATCTCTACCAGGGGGTTACCGATCCCTACCAGGGGCACAACATCGTCACGGTGAGCGACGTTCCCGCGCCTTCCGCGTGTGCGACGGTTACCGCACCGACGCCTCCCGATCAGACGATCGACTGCACGGGTCACGGCAGTATCACCGGGACCGTGACCAATCCGGACCTGGGCACTTCGGTCGTGCTCGAGAAGCTCGATCCCGACGGTCCGGTGGGCGACAACGAGGTCCAGATAACGAGTTCTGTCGTGCGGAATCAGCCCGACGTGGGGAATTTGACCCCGACCAGCAACTACAGCTTCTGCGCGCCGGCCGATACGGCGCCATACCAGGTGCAGCGGGTCGAGCTGCTGCCGACACCGGTACCCTCGATGACGCCGGAGGCGATCCCGACGCCGGAAGCTGTCGGCAGTCCGATCAGCGTGACGATACCGTTTCCGCCGCCGGCCGGTGGCGGGAGTCCGACGCCGACGCCGGCTATCAATTGCCCGACCACCTGCTCTTACCCCAATGGCCAATGCCCGGGTATCTGCAACAACGTTCCCGCGCCGAGTCTGTGATGCACGCAGTGACGATCCGGAAGATGTGGAATCCCGTGCGGGTACTGGCGATGAGCGCTATGAGTTTCGCGCTCGCCTTGTCAATTGCGGGGTGCAACAACCAGACTGGATTTTCCGGCAGCGTCGGCAGTACGCCCAATGCGCCGAAGCTGACGTCGTACAACATTTTCGGTGACGTCGGCACGCCGTTTACCGCGACCGTCTCGGATTCGCGATCGTCCTGGACGCTCCAGGGCAACGTCCCGCTCTACATCGTAATCATCAACAACCTCCAGCCGAACCGAATCGTCGCGACCAAAACCACCAGCAACAGCAACCTGCTGAGTCTCGAAATAATCCTCGCAAACCGCGTCGCCGACCTGCAGTCCACCAGCGCGCCCTTTGGTACTGTCTCGACGCAGGCGGGAGGGACGCCTGGACCCGCTTCCGCCGCCGGCTGATCCGGACCTGCGGATTTTCGCCTCGGGTCCGCTCAACAAGAACTACACCGCACTGGTCGAGGACATTAACACCGGCTTTGTGATCGACGCGCGCGCGCCGACTTTGATTTTGTTCGATCAGCCGGACGGCAAGGTTGACGCAACGTTTTACGGCAGCAATGACTTCGGCACTTTCACTCTCAACATGACGCTCGCCGGCCAGGTTGTGGCCAAGGTTACCAAGGGACCGAACGCGACGATTCGCGAGCCCTGACCGGTGCGGCGCGTTGAGTCAGCGCGTGCAGTATGGGCGCGATTCGCCGATTGCCGCGGTCCGTTTGACAGCCTGCCTCTTTCGTCATACTTAGCCTCTGTGGCAAGTCAGCGATTCGAGAAACGCACCTGAATCTTCCCGCCTCTGAAATCATTCTATGAATTCGCAGCTCGTACGCCGGGTCCTGTTGGTAGTGGTGATCATCGCGATCGCCATCGCTGTCGTTCCCGGCTTTCATTATTACCGATACCTCGAAAGCCACGTCGACACCGATGACGCTTACGTCGACGGCACCGTCGCGCTGGTTTCGTCGCGCATCGCCGGATCCGTCACCAACGTTTATGTCGAGGACAACTGGACAGTTAAGGAAGGTCAGTTGCTGTTGACGCTCGACTCGCGCGACTACGACGTCAGGGTCGATCAGGCGCAGGCGCAACTCGATCGCGCCAAGCAGTCGGTCGATGAGCTCTACGCGGGGGTCGATGCGGCGCGGTCGGGCGTAGCGCTGGTCGAGTCGCAGCTCAAGCAGGCGAAAATCGACTACGATCGGTACAAGTCGCTGAAGGATCAAGGCATCGTCTCGGCTGAGCAATACGATCAAGCCGACACTGGCCTGCGAATCGCGAGAGCCGACGAAGCCCTGGCGGAGCATCAATTGACGCAAGCCCAGGCGGCGCTGGGCAACGAGAACAACGACCATTCGCGCTACGACCGCCCGGTAGTCAGGCAGGCCGAGGCGGCTCTGGAAGCCGCCAAGCTCGACCTGGGCTACACTAAAATCACCGCGCCGTTCACCGGCGTCGTCACTCACAAAACCGCGCACGTCGGCAACCGCGTGCAGGTCGGAGAACCACTGCTCGCGATCGTCCCGCTGCGCAAGCTCTACGTGACCGCGAATTTCAAGGAGACGCAGCTCACCGACGTGCGCGTCGGGCAAAAGGCGGAGATCGTTGCCGACATCTATCCCGGTTACACCTACCAGGGACACGTCGACTCGATCAGTATGGGCACCGGCGCGGCCTTCTCGCTGCTGCCGCCCGAGAACGCGACCGGCAACTGGGTCAAGGTCGTGCAGCGCGTGCCGGTCAAGATTGTAATCGACGGTAAGGTCCCCGACGACAAGCCGCTGCGTCTCGGGCTGTCAGTGGAAGTCGCGATCGATCTCAGCGATCGCAGCGGCCCGCTGCTGTCCTCGATGGTGCAGCAGCATTACCAGAAAGAAGACGGCGAGACTCTGCCCAACGAGTCGCTACAGCCGGCGCCGGCCGAAACGCCGCCCGACACCGGAACGCAACAACATTTCATCAGTCCGCTGCAGCAGCACTGACCTTTCTGATCCCTCGCCCGTTATTTTACGGGAGAGGTTAGGTGAGGGTTCTGCGAATCAAGCAGAGTCTCCGCCCGCAATTGACCTGACACGCGTGTCAGGTCAATTGCGCGTTTGGCCCGCGTGTATTACGCTGCGGTTCGCGCGGATTTTTCCGCCCGCGCCCATCCAATGCTCGACCCTCGCGATATTGAGCAACGCCTGTCGGCTTACCTTGGCGCGCCGGTTGCGCGCTTGAGCATCCTCGCCAGCGGCTGGGAGACCACGGTCTTCGAGTTCACGCTCGGGCGCCGTCGAAGACGTTCGGCGCAATCCAGGCCGGGGTGCCGATGGTTCTGCGCTTCTATCAAGGCTCGCTCGCCGACGCCAAAGGTGCGCGCGAAAATACCACCATCGATCGGCTGTTCGCCGCCGGCTTTCCGGTCCCGCGGCCCTACGCCTTTGAGGCTCGATCACCGCGCTTTGGGCGCGCCCTTTCTGATCATGCAGCGGCTCGCCGGCGGTCCGCTGTTCGCGGTGCGAAATTTTCCGAGCGCGTTCAAAACTTTTTCGCTGGCATTTTTTTCTTTCGTGCGCGCGCAGTCGCGGCTGCACAAATTCGATCCGACGAGCGCGGGTCTGCGCGAGATTCCGCGCGCGTATGCGCCGATCGGCGACGCCAGCGCTGAATCGCCTCTGCTCGATCGCATTCTCGCCATCATCGCCAATCGGGTCGAGACCGGCCCGCTGCCCGGCCTGCGCGAGGCGCTGAATCTCGTCACCGAGCGCGCGCCGAAATTTCGCCGCAGCCCGGACTCGCTCGTGCACATGGACTATCACCCGCAAAACGTGATGGTGGACGGCCTGCGCGTGACCGGCGTGATCGATTGGGTGAATACCGACGTCGGCGATCGGCATCTCGACGCCGCGATGACGGCGGTGATCCTGTCGTCGTCGGCGCTGGAGAAGCCGCGATGGATGCGCGACAACCTCGTCGGCAACAGCCTGCGCGCGAGCTTCGCGGCGCTGTACATGCCGCTCTACCATGCGATGGCGCCGATGGAGTTCGAGCGGTTCCGCTACTGCCAGGCGGTCGCGGCGCTGCTGCGGCTCTCGATGCTAGGGATGATGCGCGCGCGCGGTCCCGAAGCGGTTGGCTTCCGCCGCGAGGCGATCGAAGAAGTCACGCCCGCGGTGGTCAGGCTGCTGAGCCGTTACGCCACCCGCAAAAGCGGCGCGGCAGTACGCCTCGATGCGCCGGCGCCGCAGCCGGCTTGAGTCTCGCCTGGCCTATCGCATTCGCCTGGGAAAATCGGTAACTGATCGGGGATGCGAAAGTGTTATGCAACCGCCTTGGTCTTGACTGCATGGTACCTGATGCTGCCGCCGCCGGTTATGCCGCCGGTGAAAGACGCGTCGGGCAATTACCAGGTGAACAGTGCGGCGCCGCTGTCACAATGGCTCACGCTGAAGAAGCTTGATTCCGAAGCCAGGTGCAAGGCGCAATTGAAGAAGATGCCATCGTTTTACAAATGCATCGCGAGCTACGACACCGCGCTGAAACCTCCGGCCGCTGCGCCAAACGCAGCGACCACGCCCGGCGCTGTCAGCCACACGCAGTAAAGCTAACGCCGCGCCGCTACGCGCGAATCAATTCGCGCAGCACGAACGGCAGAATTCCGCCGTGGCGGATGTACTCGATCTCCTCCGGCGTATCCGCGCGCAACGTCACCTCGAACTCGATCGTCTTGCCGCTCGATTCCGCGCGCACCTTCAGCGTCTGGCGCGGCTTGATTCCCGCCTTCAGTCCGGTGATCGAAAATACTTCCTGCCCGGTCAGCCCCAGCTTCTGCCGATTTTCGCCCGGCTTGAACTCGAGCGCGAGCACGCCCATTCCAATCAGGTTGCTGCGATGGATCCGTTCGAAATTCTCGGCGATTACCGCGCGCACGCCGAGCAGTTGCACGCCCTTGGCGGCCCAATCGCGCGACGAACCGGTGCCGTATTCCTTGCCGGCGATCACGATCAGCGGCACGCCGTCTTTGCGGTAACGCTCCGACGCGTCGAAAATCGTCGTCTTCTCACCGTCCGGCAGATGCACCGTGAAGCCGCCTTCGACGCCGGGCACCATCAGATTCTTCAGCCGGATATTCGCGAGCGTGCCGCGCATCATCACTTCATGATTTCCGCGCCGCGCGCCGTACGAGTTGAAATCCTTGGGCTGGACGCCGTGCTCGATCAGATATTTTCCCGCCGGGACTGTCCGCACCGATCGAGCCGGCCGGCGAAATATGATCGGTCGTCACGCTGTCGCCGAGCACCGCCAGCGCGCGCGCTCCGCTGATGTCGGTGAACTCGCCGACCTTGGCGGTCACACCGTCGAAAAACGGCGGCGCCTTCACGTACAGCGAATCCTCTTCCCAGCGAAACAGGTTGCCCTCCGGAACCTTCAGGCTTTTCCATCGCTCGTCGCCCTCGAACACCTGGCCGTACTCGCTCTTGAACATCGAGGCGTGAACCGAACCGGTGACCGCGGCCGCGACTTCCTCCTGCGATGGCCAGATGTCGCGCAGAAATACCGGACGTCCGTCGGAGCCCGTGCCGAGCGGCTGATTCTCGACGTCGATATCCATCGTGCCCGCAATCGCGTACGCGACCACCAGCGGCGGCGACGCGAGGTAGTTGAATCGCACCACGGGATTGATGCGGCCTTCGAAATTGCGATTGCCGCTCAGTATCGAGCATGCCACCAGGTTGCCCTGCTTCACCGCGCCAGCGATGGCCTCGGCAACCGGCCCGCTATTGCCGATACACGTCGTGCAGCCGTAGCCGACCAGGTTGAAGCGCAGCTTTTCGAGCGACTCCGTCAGACCCGCGCGCTTGAGATATTGCGTAACGACCTTCGAGCCCGGGGCGAGGCTGGTCTTCACCCACGGCTTGACCGTCAGCCCGCGCTCGACCGCCTTCTTCGCCAAAATTCCTGCCGCGAGCATCACCGACGGATTCGAGGTGTTGGTGCAGCTGGTTATCGCCGCGATCACGATCGAGCCATGCGTCAACGGGAAGTGCCCTTCCTCGGAATGCACTTCGACCTTGTGCGCGATATGCCCGAGCTTCGTTTCGAGAACCGTGCTTTCGACCGCCGTCGCGCCGTTGCCGCCTTCGGCCACCCACTTCGCCAGCTCCGCGGGATCGACGCTCGGATGTCCCTCGAATTCCTTGGCCAGCTCGCGACGGAAGTCGCCCTTGGCCGCCGTCAGCGCAACTCGATCCTGCGGACGGCGCGGCCCGGCCATGCTCGGCACCACGGTGCCAAGATCGAGCTCGAGCGTGTCGGAATAGTGAGGCTCGGGCGCGTCGGGAGAGTTGAACAATCCTTGCGCCTTGCAGTAGGCCTCGATCAATCTGATCTGGCTGTCGCTGCGCCCGGTCAGCCGCAGGTACGTGAGCGTCTGATCGTCGACCGGGAAAAATCCCATCGTCGCGCCATACTCGGGCGACATGTTGCCGAGCGTCGCGCGATCGGCCACCGGCAGCGACGCGAGCCCCGGCCCGAAGTACTCGACGAACTTGCCGACGACGCCTTTCTTGCGCAGCATCTGCGTGACGGTCAGCACGAGGTCGGTAGCAGTCGCGCCCGGACGCAGGCTGCCCGCAAGACGAAATCCGATCACTTCGGGAATCAGCATCGGCATCGAGCGCCCGAGCATCGCAGCTTCGGCCTCGATTCCGCCGACGCCCCAGCCGACGACGCCGAGCCCGTTGATCATCGTCGTGTGCGAGTCCGTGCCGATCACGGTGTCGGGATACGCCTCGCCCTTGTCCGACGAGAAGACCACCGGCGCGAGATATTCGAGATTTACCTGGTGAACGATGCCGGTGTCGGGCGGCACGACGCGGAAATTGTCGAAGGCGCCCTGCCCCCAGCGCAGAAAGAGATAGCGCTCCTGGTTGCGATCGAATTCCAGCTCCGCATTGGCCGCGAACGCGCCAGCGCTGCCGAATGAATCGACCTGCACCGAATGATCGATCACCAAATCAACCGGCTGCAGCGGGCTGATCTTGTCGGGATCGCCGCCGAGCTTCTTGATCGCATCGCGCATCACCGCCAGATCAGCGACCACCGGCACGCCGGTGAAGTCCTGCAACAGCACGCGCGCCGGCATGAACGAGACTTCGCGCTCTCCGCCCTTGCCGCTCCAGCGGGCCAGCGCTTCGATCTGCCCGGTAGTGACGATGACGCCATCCTCGCGCCGGAGCACGTTCTCGATCATCACCTTGATCGAATACGGCATCCGCGCGAGCGAGAAACCGTGCTTCTCGAGCGCCTCGAGCTTGTAAATCGTGTAGCTTTTGCCGTCAACCGTCAGCGTCGAACGTGCACCGAAACTGTTAGTCGCCATTGATCGAGCCTGCCCTTCATTCTGCGAGAGTGGAGAGTGACGTTGTACGCGAGTCCAAATCCCGCGTGCATTCCAATTCGATTCGATTTTCTATGCGTTCAGAATAGCGCGCGCGCGACTTCACGCAACCGGCTAACTTGCGGCGGGCGATCGTTGCGGCGCGCGCATCGCGTAGATTCGCGAAATCGCCACTTCGATTCCGATCACCCGGCGCGGCTTGCCGCTCTGCCCCGAGCGCGCGTCGCGAATCGAGTCCGGCACTTCGCGCGCCTTTCCATAGACGATCACGGCCGCGCCTTCGTCATTCCAGGTCGTGAAGCCGACGCGCGGATTGCGCGCGAGGTCGGTCGCGACGCACTGTATTGTCGTAAATCACCAGCTTGAGCGACGTCCCCGCGATCTGCGCATGCACCGGCGCCAGGTGTGGTTGCCCCTTGGCGCCGACCGTGGCCATCGCGACCAGCCTGACGCTGCTCCAGAACTCGACGAACTCCGCCGCGGTCATCTGGCGTGCGGGATACGCGACGGAATCCGCGACCGACGGCGTTGCGGTCTTCGTGCTGCGATCGATTATCGCCTGCAGGCCCCCAAGGTCCGCGGCGTTTTCTTCATGTGTCACTTTAAGTTTACCTGCCGAGGCGAAATAGAGCGAGCCGGCGCCGGGCCATGCAAGCCGTCGAACACCAGCGAGCGGCCGTCAGAATGGAATCGCATCGCGGCCAGGATTCCCACGCGCGGCGACTCGAGCGCCGCGACGCCGTCGATTGAATCGATCGTGATTCGCGGCTTCAACGTCATCAGCGCCGCGACCGCCGCGCCAAAACTCTCGTCATCCACCGCGCCGCCGCCGTCTACATCTCCGCTGATCATGGCGCGTCCCTGCAAGCCTGCAATTACGCGCCCTGCGCGAAGGACGACCACGTTGCCGGCCTCGCGCGCGATTCCGCATCCGGGAATCACCGCGCCGTACGGATTGGCTGGATCGATCGCGCTCAGCGCGAGCGGCTTCTCGCGCGCCGGGACGAGATTGCGCGCCGCGTGAAGCATCTCGACCGCTTCGGGCAGCGCGTACTGCTCGCCCGATAGCGACCGCACGAACCATCCGCGCCGAATCATGCCGCCATATTCCAGACGGCGCAGCGCGAATGAAATTTCGCTCCACGAGATATGCGTCGATTCGATACCAAGCATCTCGCGCGCGAGAACTCCATGACGCTCGAGCAGTTTGAGCGCAAGCTCCCGCGTATCGTCGGCGCCGACCGCGGGCGCTTCGGCCGCGCGGATCAACGACCAGCGGCCAGCGAGGCTCGACTTCAGCCGCGCACGTACTGCGGCGTCGTGACGCGTCGTGGGTCGTCGCGCAACCGACTCGAGCGCGCGCTCGGCGGCGCGATCGTCGGCAAACATCCTGAGCGGCGCGAAGTTGTCGTTGCTGACGCGCCCCGCTGCCGCCATCCGCCACAGCGCGGACAACGCGTCGCGCTCGGAAATATTCGCGCGCTCGGCAACCTCGTCGAGATACTGCGCACCGGCGGCTCCCAGAGCCTCCAGCACCGCGCGTTCTTTCGCGTCTTCAGGCTCAATCTCTTCGCGCGGAACAAACAGGCTGGCTTTGCGCGCAACGAACGTAACCCGCGACGGCGTGCTCGCGGGACGCGCACCTTCGAGCGGTTTCTGCCGGCACCGCGACCCACTTCATCTGCCCGCTCATGCAAACGAGGTCGAGCATCTCGGGCCGATAGCCGGCGATTCGCGCCGGCAGGATCGCATGCTCCCAAATCTCGGGCGTCGCCGCGATTCCGGAAAGCTGATCGAGCACCGCCGCGACACCAGTTTGATCGGCGGCAAGTTCAGCGCCGCCGACATGCATCCATCGCAGCCGAAACGCCGCGTATTCGTGGTCCGCGCACGGTTCGATTTCAGCGCGCACGCGCGCCAGCGTCATCCGATGTATCCGCTCGAGGTTGTAGCGGTCGCACCATTGCGTCACGTCGGCGCGGGTGAAGTGACCGCGAAAAATCGCGCCCTGCGCTTCCAACGCCGCCAGGTTCTGCTCGATTGTCGATTCTTTGAGATGTAACCGCGCCGCAACGTCAGCGGCAGTCGTCGGTCCGCAGGTCTTGAGTGCTCGACGTACGAGCTCGGCGCGCGCAGTGTCCGCGTCGACGCCCTCGCCGCTAGAATAGGCAGCAGCGAAGAGAGCCCTGTCCTCGCTGGCGATGATTCTTTCGGGCAAATCGCCGCTCAGGCTGATGCGCGCGATTCGCGCCTCCGCGTCCAACTCCGCAAGCATCGCGCGCGCGCCCTCGCCCACGCGTTCTTCGACCTCGGCCTGCGTCAACGAGCCGTGCGCCCGAATCAGTTCGTACAGCTCGTCGCGCGAGCGCGGCCTGCGTCCCGCAGCGCGCCCGGTCACTTCCGCGACGACGCTGTCGACGGCATCGGCCGAGAGCAAATCGGAAAGGTCCTCTTTGCGGAACACGTCCTCGGCCATCCCGCGATTCATCGTGACGGTGCGCGAGCGGCGATTGGCGCGTTCGCCGTCGTCGAGGAACGAGTAGTCCCACGCGAGCAGCAGCCGATGCGCAAACACCGACGGCGCTATTCGCGTCCACCGCCACTGTGCGAATCGCGCCGCTCTCGATTCCTTCGAGCATCCGCACCGTGCGCGGCAGGTCGGTCGACTCCTCGAGGCATTCGCGAATCGTTTCGTCGATCACAAAATGGTCGGGCAGCTCGATTGCGCCCGGCCGATTCTCGAAGCACGCCTGCTGGCCGGGAAAAATCGCGGACAGAAGTTCCTGCGAGCGCAGCCGCTGAATCCACGCCGGCACCCTCTTGCCGCGCGACGATCGCATGACCGCGAGCGCGCGCGTCGCCACGTGGCGGAAACGCACTTCGAACATCGGCGCCGCCAGCAGCGCCTGCATCAAGCACGTCGCGCGCGTTGCGCGCCTTCAGCATGCTGAACAGCGTGTCGAGCTGAAAACTGTGGCGCGAATTCAGCGCCAGCAGCACGCCGTCGTCGATCGCCGACGCCTGGATTTCGAAATCGAACGATTGGCACAGGCGCTTTCGAATCGCGAGACCGAGCCCGCGATTGAGGCGAATCCCGAACGGCGTGTGAATCACGATCTGCGTGCCGCCCAGCCCGTCGAAGAAGCGCTCGACCACCACGGTCTTCTCGTCAGGAATCGCGCCGAGCGCCTCGACTCCGCGCCGCACGTAGTCCGTAGCTTGCGTCGCCGCGCGTTCCGTCATCGCGCACTCGCTCATCAGCCACTCGACGGCAGACTCGTTGCGCTCGAGCCGGTTCCAAATCTCGTGTCGCAGATCGCTTATCTCCGCCGACATCGCCGGCGAACGGCCGCCCGCCTCCGTCACCCAGAACGGCAGCGTCGGCGCCATCCCGGGCGCCGGCTCGACCATCAGGCGTCCGCGCGAGATGCGCTGAATCTGCCACGGCATCGAGCCGAGCGAGAACACGTCGCCGCGCGACGACTCCTGCGCGAAGTCCTCCTCGACGTCGCCGACCTTGCGCCCCTCGGATTCGATCACGACGTCGTAGTTGCCGGCTTCGGGAATAGTTCCGCCCGACGTGATCGCCGACAGGCGCGCCGACCGCCGCGGGCGCACGCGCGCGTTAACGCGGTCGAAGAAAATTTTCGGCGCCGCGCCCATGATTCTCTCGGGCAGCTCCGCCGCGAGTTGTTCGAGCAGATGGCGCAGCTTGGCCGCATCGAGATCGCCGAAGTTGTAGGCGCTCCGCAGCACGCGCAGCAGCTCGGCTTCGGTGATTTCCTCTTCCTCGGCGGCGATCGCGATGATTTGCTGCGCCGCGATATCGACGCATCCCATCGGGATTTCCACTTCGTCGAGATGACCGCGGCGAATCGCGCGCACGGCGGCGCCGCATTCGAGCAGATCGTCGGTCGTAAGCGCGAAGAAGCGTCCCTTCGGCGTCGCGCCGAGGCTGTGTCCCGAGCGGCCGACGCGTTGAATCGCGGCCGAAATGGATTTTGGCGTATCGAGCTGGCACACGAGCTCGACCGCGCCGACGTCGATGCCGAGTTCGAGCGACGCGGTCGCGACGATCGCTTTCAGTTCGCCACGCTTAAGGCGCTGCTCGGCGAGCAGGCGTTCGGCGCGCGCGAGGCTGCCATGATGCGCCATCACGGCGTCGGTGCCGAGCCGCTTCTGCAGGTTGAGCGCGACGCGCTCGGCGGTCCGGCGGCTCAGCGCGAACACCAGCGTCGTGCGATGCTCGCCGATCAGCCGTGCGACTTCGTCGTACATCGCCTCCCAATGCGGATGCGTCGCCAGCGGTCCGAGCTCAGGGCCGGGCGCGATAACTTCGAGATCCATCGTGCGCACGCGATCGTCGGCGCGAACTATCTTCACCGGCCGCGGCGTCCGCGTGTCGTCTTGCGCAACTTCGTAGCCGGCCAGGAATCCTGCCAGCTTTTCGATCGGATTCAGCGTCGCCGACAGCCCGATTCGATTCGGCCGCGCCTGCCCGCGACTCGTCACAAAGCGTTCAAGCCGCTCGAGAGTGAGCGCCAGATGCGCCCCGCGCTTGTTGCCGGCCAGCGCATGAAGCTCGTCGACGATCACGTGGCGAACGGCGGCGAGCTTCTCGCGGAACTTCGGCGAGGTCAGCAGGATGAACAGCGACTCGGGCGTCGTGACGAGAATATGCGGCGGGCGGCGGAGCATCGCAGTGCGCTCGCTCGCGGAAGTATCTCCGGTGCGAAGGCCGGCGCGGATGCGCGAAAGATCGAGGCCCGTTTCCGCGCCGACGTCGCGCACGCCGTCCAGCGGCTCCTCAAGGTTCAGCCGGATGTCGTTGGCGAGCGCCTTCAGCGGCGAAACGTACAGGACCGAGACTTCATCGCGCAGCCGGTCATGCGCCGCGTCGAGCACGAGGCCGTTGATCGCCCACATGAAGGCGGCAAGCGTTTTGCCGCTGCCGGTCGGCGCGCATAGCAGAACGTCGAAGCCGGGCGCGTCGTTGGCGGCGCCGATAACGGGCCATCCGAGATCCTGCGCGCGCGAGGGCGCGTCGAAGCGCCGCTCGAACCAGGTGCGGACGGCGGGATGGAAGTCATCGAGCGAGGTGGGCATGAAGAGAAGTTATATCACTGGCGTGCGAGCGAGAAAAAATCCCCGGCGATGTGCTAAAAGCGTTTCCCGGATATGCCTGGCGTCGATTCATCGCTTACCGTTCTGCTCGTTCGTCATGCCGAGCCGGTCGCGCCAGCGACGCCGGGCTTCGATGAGTTCACGCGCCCGCTCACGGCCAAGGGAATTCGCGATGCGGAACGGCTTGGCGAACTGCATGCGTCGGCGCGAATCGAGGCGGCGTACTCGAGTCCTTATCTGCGCGCGCGGCAGACGATCGAGCCGCTCGCACGAGCGCGCGGCCTGAAGATCGAGACCGTCGATGATCTCCGCGAGCGGCTGCTATCGGCGAGCGAGTTGTCCGATTGGCGAGCGCACCTCAGGCGCTCGTGGGAAGACTTCGACTACGCGGCGCCGGGCGGTGAGAGCGGCCGCGAAGCGCAGGCGAGAGTCGTGCGCGTGCTGGATGCGATCGCGTCGCGCCATTCAGCGGGCACGGTGGTCGTCGCGAGCCACGGCAATCTGATCGCGCTCGCACTGCACGCATTCATGCCCGGCATCGATTACGAATTCTGGGAATCGATCCCGACGCCCGCAGTGTTCAAGCTGACCCGTCACGGCCGCGGCTGGCGCTGCGCGATCGATGCAGGCTAGCTCGACGCGGGCGGTCCGAACACTTCATTGGCAATCTCGATCTGGCTTGGATGCAGCGCCGTTTTGCCGACGGCGCCGAGCGCGGCCGCCCTTGAAGCCTCGCGCCGGTATGCTTCGAGGTCTCTGACGCTGCCGAACGGACCGTCGATCGCGTCGATGCCGTTGGCGCGGCAGGCGGCGATCAATCGCGCACGCGCGTAATGCCAGATGTTCTCCGCCGGGTCGTTCGCGATATCGAAGCGCATGCCGAGGCTCTTGGAGAGATCGCCGAAGCCGAGAATCAGCGACTCGAGACGACTGCAACAGCCGGCGATTTGCTCGACGCATGCAAGCGCCGCGCTTTCCTCGATAATTGCTTCGAGGCCGATCTTCTTTTTCAAATCGTGCCTCAGCTCGAGCTGCGCGAGCAGCGTGTCGAAGTACCAGATGTCCCGCGGCGCCCTGGGTTTCGGCACCAGGATGACGTCCAGGCGATCGCCGGCCGCTTCGACGACTCCGATCACATCGTCGAGACCCCAGCGTGTGTCGAGACCGTTGACGCGAACCGCACGGATTTTGTTTCCCCAATCAAGCTCGCGCAACGCGGCGATCGCGTTTTTGCGCCCGGTCTCTTTGAGCTCCTTTGGAACTCCGTCTTCGAGATCAAGCGAAACAAGGTCGGCAGCGCTCGCAAGGGCGCTCTCGATCATTTTGGGATTGGAGGCAGGGGTGGAAAGCTCGGAGCGTCGTCGTCGCAGATTCAAGCGATCTCTGCTTCCGTCACGAACCGGGCTTCTCCGCCGCTGGCTGATCCTCGTAATACAGCACCCGCTGGCAGTTGGGGCAGAAGTGTATCTGCAGGTGTTTCTGGATCTCATTGTACAGCTGTGGCGGCAGCCGCATCCGGCATCCCTGGCAGGTACCGCCCTTGGCCAGCGCAACCGCGACGCCCGCGCGACGACTGAAGATCATCTGGTAGCGCGCCAGCAGGCTCGCGTCGACATTCTCGGCGATCTTCTCGCGCGCCTTGCGAGTCTTGCTGATATTGCTCTTCAGCTGCTCGACTTCCGCCGCGATTTCTTTTTCCGCCGCCGTGAGTTCGACCCGTCCCTTCGCGATCGCCTCGGTCAGCTCCTTGATTCGTCGCGGTCCGCGTGTCCGCGCCTTCCATCGATGTGAGCAATTCGCCTTCGAGCCGCTGATTGGTCTCCTTCAACGACTCGATCTCATGCGTCAGCGCCTGCAGCTCTTTGTCGTTGCGGACCAGCGTAAGCCGCATCCGCTTGTTGCGGATTCTGACTTCGCCCTCGGCCAGCTCGCGCTCGTTCTTTTTGCGCGCCGCGGTTATTTCCTTGTCTTGTTCGCTAACGCGGTCGAGCTCGGCCTGGTTCTTCTGGTTCTCATCGCGAAGCTGGTCGACGCGCCCGGCGATCGACGACAGCGATTGCTCCAACTCTTGCAGTTGCCGGTCGATGACCTGAAGGTCCATCAGCCGGTTTATCTCTTCACGCAATTCTTCCCTCCGCTAAAGTTGTGCGCATGGCGCAAGGTTTGTTTGATCTTCATGAAAAAGCCCGTCCGGCGAGGCCGCGGGCACGAATGATATGGGCCCACCAGGATTTGAACCTGGGACCAGCCGGTTATGAGCCGGCAGCTCTGAACCTGGCTGAGCTATGGGCCCTCTAGGATGCATCAGGCTGTTCCGATGGTAGCAAGTTCGCGCATCAGACTTAAGGGCTGATGGCTGCAACATTCGAGCAGCTTATTTTCGGGCATCGCGGTCACGCGCGATGACCTTCGCGTCTGAGCGCGATGACAGCTTGCGCGGCGGCGGCCGCCTCACCCGGCTCGGACTCATGCGCGGAAACTTCGGCTGCGCTTCGGCGCAGGCGGCCCAGCTCGCGCGCGCTTCGGCGTCGCGCAAGCGCAACGACAAAGTCGCTGACCAGCTCGCGACACCGCTCCAGATCGCTTTTCTCCGGGTCGTCGTCAACTTCGTCTTTCAACGGACCGACCGCGAACTCGCTGACGCGGCCCTGTTCGTCGGCCGACAGCCGATCCGCAATCCATTGCTCGAGCGCGGTGTATGGTTCGTCGGTGCGGCAGAGGTCGGCGAGCACGCCGCCGAGGCGAATTTCTTCGAAATTCGCCGTCGCCCCGGACTGCGCAATTTCATTGCGCAGCTCCGGATGCAGCAGCGCCAGCGCGATAAGGCCGATTTCGGCCTTCGCGCCGGCGTCGCCGCCGCCGCCCGCCGCGGCGGGCGGCGGATTGGCGTTCGCGCGCGCGTCGCGCGCGAACCGCGACGGCGCCGCGGACCGTCCCGGTCCGCGCGCCTCCTGGCGCAGCACTTCCTCGCCTATCGACAGCAGGTCCGCCGCCTTTGCGCGCCAGCAAATCAAACTGAAACGGATCGCCAACCAGCTTCGAGCATCTCGGCCACGCGCTGCGCCGCACGCGCGCGCTCGGCGATCGAGCCGCGCGCTTCGCCAGCCTGTTCGCTCGAGAAAATAATCGACCAGCAATTCGGATTTGTCGATCAGCTCCGTGAACGCGGCCGCGCCGCGCTCGCGGATGAACGTGTCGGGATCGAATCCCGTCGGAATGAAGATCCCGCGACCCAACAAACCTGCCTGCAGGAAAATCTCGAGCGCCCGCATCGAGGCCTTGCGCCCAGCCGCGTCGCCGTCGAAGCATGCGATTACATTTTTCGTGTATCGGCTGAGCACGCGAAGCTGATCGACCGTCAGCGCTGTGCCGCATCCCGCGACCGCTTCCTTGAAGCCCGCCTGCCACAACGCAATCACGTCGAAGTATCCTTCGACCAGTATTGCGCGGTCTTTGCCGGTCGACGCGCTCGACGAAATCGCCTGGCGCGCTTCGTATAGTCCGTAAAGCGTCCGCGCTTTCGAATACAGCGGCGATTCGGGCGAGTTGATGTACTTGGGCAGGCGCGCGTCGAGTACGCGGCCGCCGAACGCGATCGCACGGCCCTGCGCGTCGCGAATCGGGAACATCACGCGCCCGCGAAACATATCGTACGCGCCGTCGCCATCTCTTTTGACGAGGCCGGTCTTGATACCCGCGTCGCGCAGTCCGCGCTTCTCGAGCGCCTTGGCGAGAGAAGCCGGCCGGCTCGGCGCAAATCCGAGCATGAACGCGCGCGCCGTCTCGACGCTGATGCCGCGCGACTTCAGGTAGTCGCGCGCGAGCGCGCCGTCGGTCGTGTTCCACAGCACGTGGGCGAAGAACTCGGACGCCACTTCGCTCGCCTTGAGCATCGCCTCGCGCTCGCCCGCTCCCGGGCCGGATACATCATGCTCGGGAATCGTCACGCCGTATTTTTTCGCGAGCGAGCGCACCGCTTCGGGAAACGTCAGCCCTTCGACGCGCATGATGAAATTGAAAGCGCTGCCGCCCGCGCCGCATCCGAAGCAATGGAAGAATCCGCGCTCGGCATTCACCGAGAACGACGGCGTCTTCTCGTTGTGGAACGGGCACAGGCCGACGAAGTTGCGCCCGGCGCGGCGCAGCCGCACGTGCGATCCGACAATCTCGACGATATCGGCGCGCGAACGGACTTCCTCGATTTTGTCGTCGCCGAAACGTCCCATCAGCCGCCCACGACCGTCCGCAACCGCTCGGGATAGTTCGTCATGATACCGTCGACGCCGCATTCGGCGAGCGCGCGCATCCGCGCGTCGGCATCCACCGTCCAGGTGTACACCATGAGTCCGCGCTCGTGCGCCGCCTTGCACAGGTCGGCGGTCACCATGTCCCAGCGCGGGTTGATTGCATGCGCGCGCATCGCAACCGCGTTCATCATCAGGTCAACCGGCTTCTCGTCGGCCAGCAGACCGATGCGGATGTTGAAATTGATCTGCTGAATTTTTTTCAGATATTCCCATTCGAAGCTCGACACGATGCTGTCGCTCATCGCGTTGCGCGATTGCATGAGCTGCGCGACCTGATGCTCGAGGCCGCCCGCCTTAAGTTCGATGTTTAACCCGCACTTGCCGCTGGTGACGGCAAACACTTCGTCGAGCGTGGGAATCCGATCGCCCTTCACCGCGCCGCTTTTGAACTTTGCGCCTGCGTCCAGGCGCTTGAGCTCCGCGAGCGTCAGCTCGGCGACTTCGCCGCTGCCGTCGGTCGTCCGCTCGACCGTCTCATCATGAATCACGACGACGGCGCCGTCGCGGCTGAGCTGCACGTCGAGCTCGCACATGTCGGCACCCGCGTCGATCGCGGCGCGAAACGCGCTCAGGGTGTTCTCGGGAAAAGTACCGCTCGCCCCGCGATGGGCTATGTTCAGCACAGCCCGCCTCCACCACGTTGGAACAATTGAAGTCTAATAATGATGCGAGTTTACGCGTTCAGTGAGCGCGGGCGCAAACGGGGTTGCCGTCCTTTTCAACAATCGCGGACGCCAAACGGGCCTCGAAAGAAATCTGCGCGGGTGCCACACTCCATTGCCGGAGAATATGCCACCCGCAGCCGCATCGAGACGAAGTTACACGAGGGCGATATTTCGCACTCACGCGCATCTCGCCGATGAAGCGGCAGGAATCCTGGTCGCGGCCGGCGCCATCGGATGCGCCGTCGCCGGGATGAAGTTGCCGCGCGCGCGCGAGCAGAAGACCGTCGCGCTGGAGGCATACTTCGATCGCATATCAAGCCCGGAGCTGACGCGGCTCAAGCTCTCGCTCGAGCAGGCCGGGATGCTGGCCGACGGTGCGGCAAGCGACGGGGCTCGCGACGGCGGCGTCAGGCGAATCGTCGATCCGGGATGGTCCACCCTGTGGATGAAGCGGTTCGGGCCGTTTCGCGTCGGGCATCGGATGCTGATAGTGCCGCCGTGGAAGCGCGTGACCGAGCGCGGCCGCACGACCATCGTGGTGCAGCCGGCGCAGGCTTTCGGCACGGGACACCATCCGACGACGGCCGGCGCTCTGCGTGCGATTGAATCGATCGTCAGTTCGCATGCGCCGAAGACAATCCTCGATGCGGGCACGGGCTCGGGAATATTGGCGATTGCGGCGGCGCTGTTCGGCAAGCGCGACGGTCTCGAGCGCGAGATAATCGCAATCGACATCGATCCGACGGCGCTGGAGAACGCGCGCGCCAATGCGCGCCTCAACGGCGTCGAAAAATCGATTCGCTTCTCGCCGGTGCCGCTCGCTTCGATTCATCGCCACTTCGATCTGATCATGGCGAACATTCTGAGCCACACGTTGATCGAGCTTGCGCCGCATCTGAAGCGACTCGTCGCGCCGGGTGGACGATTGATCCTTGGCGGATTTCTCGCCGACGAAGCCGGCGAAGTGCTGGGTCATTACCGGTCGCCGCTGCGATGCCTTAGCCGCAAGACGCATCGCGGATGGACGACGATCGTGATGGCGCGGGGACCACGCTGATGACCTCGCCGCCGCCGCCGCGTTTTTCGATCACACGCGCGCCAGACGTGAGCCGTCGCGCGCAGGTCGAGGGCGCCGAGTACCATCACATGCGCACCGTGCTGAGGCTGACAATCGGTGCGCGCGTGTCGTTGCTCGACACCGCCGGCAGGGAACATCACGGCACGATCGAGCGCTACGAACGCGACCGCGCGATAGTGCGCATCGAATCTTCGTCGGCGCAGCAGCCGCCCACGCATTTCAGGAGTCGAATCATCCTGGCCGCCGCAATCGTCAAAGGTCCGCGCATGGACTTCATCGTCGAGAAGGCGGCCGAGCTGGGCGCGGCGGAGCTATGGCCGCTGGCGTGCGCGCGCGCGGTGGTTCAATCGCCGGGGGCCGAGCGGCTCAAGCGATGGCGCCGGCTCGCGCTGGCCGCGGCAAAGCAGAGTCAGTCCGCGGCGGCGATGGAAGTGCGAGCGCCAATCGGCATCGAGGACATGATTCGCGGCGTGCCGCCCAAAACGCTGGCCGTAATCTGCGCGCAAGGCGGAAGGTCGCTCGGCGAAGTGATTCGACGAGTGCATCCGCGTGCGATATTGATAGCGGTCGGACCCGAGGGCGACTTCGACGATGAGGAGCGCGCGCAAGCCGCGAAGGCCGGATTCGTCGCGGCCGGACTCGGGCCGAATCGGCTCAGAAGCGAGACTGCGGCTCTGGCAGCGGTCGGGATAGCGGCGGAGTTACTTCACGAGGGGCAAGGGTCAGGCGAAGATGGCGAAACGGAATAAGACGACGGCGCGCAAGTTCGCGTTCATCATGGACCCGCTCGAGCGCGTGCTGGTCGACAAGGATACGACGTTCGTGTTCATGCTGGAGGCGCAATTCCGCGGCCACGAAATTTATTTTCTCGGGCTGCGCGACCTCTACGCGCGCGGGCGGCAGGTTATCGCGCGGGCGCGGCAATGCGAGCTGACGCGGCGCGGCAATCCTCATTACAAGTTTCTCGACGACGGCGCCGAGTATCCGCTGGAGACGTTCGACGCGGTTTTCATGCGCAAGGATCCGCCCGCCGACGCCGCGTACCTCTATGCCACGATGCTGCTGAGCCTCGCCGACAGCCGCCGCACGTTCGTGCTCAACAATCCGGCGGGCCTGCGCGAGGCCAACGAGAAGCTGTACTCGCTGAATTTCCCCGACGCGATTCCGCCGACGCTCGTGACCTACGAAATTCCGCGGCTCAAGACTTTTCTCGAGGAACAGGGCGGCGAGATGATCGTCAAGCCGCTCGACGGACACGGCGGCGAGGGCGTGTTTCTGGCGACGGCGAAGGATCGCAACCTCGGCGCGATTCTCGAGACGGTGACGCAATTCGAAACGCGGTTGATCATGGCGCAGCGCTATATCCCCGAGGCGCGCAAGGGCGACAAGCGGCTGATCGTGCTCGACGGCGAGCCGATTGGATGCATGCTGCGGGTGCCGCGCGAGGACGAGAATCGCGGCAACATCCACGTCGGCGGCAACTGCGTGAAGGCGCCGGTGACGGCGCGCGATCGAGAAATCTGCCGGATGCTGAAGCCGCTGCTTGCGCGCGACGGCCTGTACTTTGTCGGCCTCGACATAATCGGCGACTACCTGACCGAGGTGAACGTGACGAGTCCGACCGGAGTGCAGGAGATCGACCGGCTCGACGGCGTGAACCTGGAAGGCAAGGTGATCGATTTCGTCGAGGCGCGAGTGGCGGCGCTCAAGGAATGAAGCCGTTGCAAGGCGCGGCAATCATCGGTACCAATGAAGGTTCGCCTCACCGCGAACGCGACCAACGACGGTGGGCAGGTAGCTCAGTCGGTAGAGCAAAGGACTGAAAATCCTTGTGTCGAGTGTTCGATTCACTCCCTGCCCACCATAGCCCTCAGCGCTTGCTCGTATAGCCCAGTTTCGACGAAGTATCCACGCGCAGTCGCATGCGCTCGTGTGGAAGTATCAGCAAGCATCGTCAATCGACGACTTGCTCCGTCGGCGCAGGTACGGAATGGGCATCGACTTTCGCGACAAGTGCAACGAAGCTCTCTCATGCAAGCTGACGCGCGCGCATGGGCGTGGTTTCGAGCATCGCGCTATCGAAACTGACAAAAAGAAAGGGCGGCACTGACTTCACCGTGAGGCGTAAGCCAAGCGGGTCCTCTCAGATCAAGTTTTTCTGCGGCGTTTCTTGGGCTTGGAAAATATTCGACGCGGCTGAGCACCAATGCTGACGCAATCGCCATTGGAGAACTGAATATGTCCAAACAAAGCTTCGAAGTCCCACGTTCCGCCGAGCAGTTCGGGCATTTCCGCTTGAAGTCGAGCGATGAACTCCCGCTCTTTGTCTGTGTCTTTTCGCATCGAACCGGTTGCGAGTATCTTTGGTAGCTTTTACCAATTCTACATTTAAGTCAAGTGCAGCATATTTACTTAATTGTTAGATAACTTACAGCTAATTAGGCATGACTTATTGGTTTTGCGGCAGACGCGACGAACAGCGTTCGACTCTGCCGGCGCCTTTGTCCCTCGCGCGGCGCTTTGATAACTCAATGTTGATGAAGTCGAGACACGCTGCCGCGCCCACGCGTGTGGGCTGGTATCTGAGGGTTGTGATCATTTTGATCGCCTTGCCGGCGATCTGGCTCGCGTATCTATATACCGTGCGGCCATTTGCGATTGCGTCGACCTCAACCGAGGTTGAGCGGGTTGAATCGCCAGGCCATGAACTAGAAGTTGTCGTCGTTGAAAGCAACCACTCGGCGCTTGAGCCGCCCGCTTTTGACGTGTACCTGACTAAGCCCGGCTCGAACAGGCTTGGAAACTCGGTACTCGGAACGATCGGCAAGAATGATCTTAAATTTAGATGGATTTCGGCAAGGCTACTTGAGATTTCATATTCGGATGCGTGTATCGTCTCGTTCCGCAATCATTGGGAAAATACAGTTTTGCCTAGCGGCGGCGACTACGATGTTGAGATTCGCTTAAAACCTCCGCAAGATGGGGTGCCGCGCCCATTCTGCGCTTGATGGTCCCTCGCCTGGCGATCTGATAACTGAATGTCGAATGAACCTCCGCGATGCTGTCGCGCTCGCGCTTGTGGGCTGGTATCTGATGCTGCCGCCAGAAGTCATCATCCCAAACAGCGATTCGGATCGAGTGCGGCGCTAGCGTTTCGAAGGCTCTGCAGCGTGCAGGCCGCGCGCCTCCAGCGCTTGAACAACATACCGCATCAAGATGTCTGTTTCGAGGTTGACCAGATCGCCGATCTCTTTGTCCAGCACGGTTGTATTATTTTGCGTGAACTTGACTAGCGAGACAGAGAAATTCTGGTCCGTTTTTCGAATGACGGTGAGACTAACGCCATCGACGCATACCGGCCCTTTCTCAACCATATTTTCGAGAAGCGAGCTTGACGCGGAATAGGTTACAACAATGGCGTCACCGTCGTCACGTCGGGCCTCCAGTTTTCCAGTGCCCTCCACCACTCCGCGAACCAGGTGCCCACTGAGGCGATCTCCTGCACGCAAGGATCGTTCGAGATTGACTCTGTGTCCTGCTCGCAATCGGTTCAAAGTGGTACGCCGATAACTTTCCGGCATGACATTGAAGCTCATCTGCATGTCGCTCATGTCGACAACCGTGAGGTCGACCCCGTCGATGGCTATGCTGTCGCCGAATTTCGTCCCCTCTAAGGTTCGGTTCGCCCGTACGCTCAAAACGCCCGGATTTGATTCTGAGATCTGACCGATTTCCTCGATAATTCCGCTAAACACTTGCAGCACCTCTATGTGGGTATTTTCCACTATAACTTTGCTCAAGACTAGTGTTGTAAATGTTGAGAGGGCTCGTCCTCGCCTGCAAGGGCGCGCCAATGGAACGCTGCGCGGCCCGCTCCTGTCCGTCAGCAAGTAGTCGGGTGGGCATCCCATTGTGCTCAGCGGATGAGGTATAAGCTGACGATGTTATTGGCGTCGGAGAACGCCGCACCTAGATTCGGCTGCTGCAACGCGAGGATTTCGCGCCAGACGCGACGAACAGCGCGCAACGAAGACTTAATCTTTATGCGACCGTAGCTAACGCTCCAGCGTCGGAGTAATCGTCACCGTCGAAGGAGGAAACCAGAAATGAAACGAGCCAAATTGGCAGTCTTATCTTTTGCCGCTACGGCAGTGCTCGCATTCGCCGGATCGGCAAGCGCGGTGGACGGCACCATCGAGATCAACCAGGCCAAGGTGCTGGCGGCGGGAGGGTTCCCGTACGTCATAAGCACTACGAACACGAGCTATCGTCTCACCGGCAGTCTCACAGTTTCGAGCACTACCGCCGACGCGATTGATGTGAACGTGAATCATGTCACCATCGACTTGAACGGTTTTGCAATTAGCGGACCCGGCGGTTCAACCACTGGTACGGGAATCAATGGGCAAACCGCTGGCGCGCTGACGGTGGAAAACGGGTCGATCACCGGATTTGGAGCTGCCGGCGGATCCGGCGTCTATACGGGAAACAATGGCATCGTCAGAAATGTGCAAGCCAATGCAAATGGTATCGGCATCGAGACCGGGACTGGAAGTGTGATCTCCGGCAACACCGTAAACAGTAACTCGGCGGACGGGATTTATTGCCCCGGGTCCAGTTCAGGGTGTCTGATTTACGGCAACACAATCGATAACAACCACGGCTATGGTATCGGTGCGTCCGATGGAACCACTGGCTTCGGAGGAAATGTACTGAACGGCAATGTCGACGGGCTCACATTGGGGGGCACCTCGATGGGCAATAATCTCTGCAACGGAAAGCTTTGCTGAGGTTTGCCGAGGCACAAGCGCGCCGCTGCCGCGCTTTGAGCTTTGCCCCAGACGCGACGAACAGCGCTCGACGTGTGCGGACGAAAAGAAAAGCCGCTGACGATTCAGCGGCTCTCTTGTGCTCAACTTGTGCTCAGTTCACGGTGCGCGAACGTCGCGAACATGCTCGACGCATGCTGGAAAGTGCTTGATCGTTCTCGATTGCGACGCGTCGAGCACTGAAGTGAAAAGACTGAAAATCCTTGTGTCGAGTGTTCGATTCACTCCCTGCCCCACTTGAATAGCTTGAGAGTGCTTCGTTTTTTCGCTGGTCAAAAAAATGTCGCGCTATTCGCTTGTATTGCCAAAGGGAATCTCGCGCGGGCGATTTGCGCTGCTGCGCTCGCGCCGTGGAAGTGACACCCCAGAACTGGGTTTCGTAGTGTACTAAAGTTCAATTTCCAGTCGGGGGCAGTCTTCGGTACCTTGAACGGACATGCAGATTCCGGGCGACATCAGAGTCCTGGGAATCTTTGCTGATCAAGCGACCGCTTCGGGGGAAAGTGCTGTTATGAATCGGAGACTCCTGCTCGCCGCCTTGCTGTTCGTAGTCTGCTCGGCCGCGGGGCCAGGACTGACCAGCGCCGCCGACACGATTGAAGGGACAGTAATCGGCGCCGGCGCCCCAATCATCAAATCAACTGTCACTCTTTGGGCAGCGACAGCAGACGAGCCCAAGCAGCTTGCGCAAACCCAAACTGGCGATGACGGCCGATTCACACTGAGTGTCGGCGGCTCGGGCATTGAAGACAGTATCCTCTACCTGGTTGCGAAAGGTGGCGAGCCGACTGCCCGCAGCGGGAGCGGAGACAATCCAGCGATCGCGCTCATCGCCGTGGTGGGCAACAAACCGCCGGCACACGTCGTCATCAATGAGTTCACGACGGTAGCGTCGGTATGGACCAACGCACAGTTTCTGGATGGCGCCGCGATGAAAGGCAATGCACTTGGCCTTCGAATCGCAGCGAGCAATGTACCGAACTTCGTCGATCTTGAAACCGGTGGCTGGGGATCCGCTATCCAGGATCCGCTCAACGGTCCGCAGACGCCGACGATGGCCAACTTCGCGACGCTGGCCGACGTACTGGCCGGATGCGTGACGAGGGCGACTGCCGATGCATGCGACAAACTGTTCGTGGCCGCCACGCCGCCGACAGGCGCCGCCCCGACCGACACGCTGGCGGCGGCCGAGTCGATTGCCCGCTATCCGTGGCACCGAACCAAAGAACTCTACGCGCTGCTCGATTCGTTCTATCCAATCCCGCAAGGCAAGAACCTGCGCCCCGTTCCCTATATGCCGTATCTAAATTGGGTGCCGAGCGCGTGGGTGCTGCCGCTGAAGTTCGACGGCGGCGGCTACCGCGCCGGGGGCAAGGGCGGCTTCGACAGTGAGGGCAACTTCTGGGTCGGCGACAATTTCACGGTTGGCTGGCAAGGGCAGGATTCGCTGTGGGAGGGCCACGCCACCAAGTTCGCCCCCGATGGCAAACCGCTTTCGCCGATTACCACCGGCTTTACCGGTGGAGGGATGGAGGGCGGTACGTTCGGCGCGGCGATCGACGCCAGGGACGATGCCTGGTTCACGACCTATGGCTCCAAAGCAATCGTGGTATTCGACAAAAGCGGCAAGCCCCTGACCCCGCCCGACGGCATCACTTTCAATGGCCGGTTGGGGCTGATGCAAGGTGTCATGGTCACGCCCAGCGGCGATGTGTGGATCCTGGGTGTCGAGAAGAAGCAACTCGTGTACTTCCCCAAGGGCGACCTCACCAAGGGCCGGATTGTCTGCGAAGGCGATAGATGCCGAGCCTTGCAAGTCGTTCCTGGCGCCATTTCATCTCGTCATCGACGCGCAGGACAGGATCTGGGTATCCAACAGCGGCGTTGACCATGTCACGCGCTTCCCTGCCGCTGACCCGAGCAAAGCTGAGAATTTCAAGAGCGGATTCAGTACCAGCGGGCTGGCCGTCGACAGCAAGGGCAACGTCTGGGTCACCGCCCGTCTCGGCAACAGCCTCGTAGGCATGATGCATCTGGTCGAGATGGGGGTACGGCTGAAGCTTCACGGGGTGGAGAAGGCCTCCGACTACCTGACGAAGACCATGTCAGAGCAGAAAGGCGGACGCCGAGGCGGCAGCATGATTGTGCTGCGGCCTGATGGTTCCCCCTATCCCGGTTCTCCGTTCACTGGTGGCAGTCTGCCGGGGCCATGGGCCGTCGCCGTCGATGGCGACGACAATGTCTGGGTATCGAACTTCGCTGGCGCGTCAGGCCAGATCGCACACCTCTGCGGCACCCGCACCGAGAACTGCCCGCCCGGCATGAAGACCGGCGATCCAATCTCGCCTCCGCTCGGGTATGTCGGCGGTGGCCTGCAGATGGAGGTTGATATCGACATTGATCCGGCCGGAAACGTATGGGTGACCAACAACTGGCAGGACATCGACAGCTGCATTGGTACACCGCTGGAAGGTCTATCGACCCGCTGCGGCGGTCAGGGCGTGGTGGTCTTCTATGGCATGGCAAAGCCGGTTCGCACCCCGCTGATAGGACCGCCGCGCGCTCCCTGAAGAGCATGCGGTCGTCGTTCAGTTCGCGCGCTTGAGCTTTGCGCCAGACGCGGCGCATAGCGCCTCGCGAGCGACGCGGGCATAGAGCTAAATTATGAACCCCTTTTGTGAGCCAGCTCTCTTCTTAGCCTGATCTGCCAATAAATCGTCAGGGCAACGCCCGGAGCTAGTACTGCGGCGGCGATGATCGCTGCTACTTTGAGCGGCACTACTGGCTCGCGGCCCCAGTGGTATCCGAAAGCGAGAAGGATCAGATAGAGCAAGGTAAACCTGAAAATGATACCGGCAACGCGCGCGGGCTTTTTAGGCGGCGAAGCCCAGTCATGCATCATTAAGAAACCCCGACCATTCGTGTGACTTTCACCGTTCGCTCACATCGAAGCTGTATAGCAAGTTCCGCGCGCTTGGGCTTGCACGCCCTTGAGCTTTGCGCCAGACGCTGCGCGTAAGCGCACGACTCAGTTCGAACGAATTTGTCCCTCGCGCGGCGCTCTGATAACTCACCTGCGGAGGGCGAATCGATGCGAAAGGGAATCGTTAAGCCAGGTGTCGCAATAGCTGCGATTGTACTTGCGCTAACTGTCGGTCGAACCGTGGCGTTCGCAGGTTCGGGCAAAGAGTCATGCTCGACGACCAGCGCGGATGTGACGTCTGGTCCGAGCGCGGATGGTGCTGAGGCCACTTGCGATGCAGAAACCAACGGACCCAACGATGCGACGGCCCACGCCTCGGGCGAGGACGCCGATGCGACTTCCGATGCATCAGACGCCAGCGACGCCGAAGCAACCGCGAAGGGAGCGCACTCCGATGCGACTGCCGAGGCCGACGGCCCCTCCGGCAGTGAGGCCGTCAGCTCCGCGAAGGGAGAGGACGCCGATGCGACTGCCGAAGCAGAAAACGGCAGTATGGCCACCAGCTCCGGGAAGGGCGATGACGCCGAGGCGACTTCGGATGCATCAGGCGGCAGCGACGCTGAAGCTACCGCGAAGGGAGGGCACGCCGATGCGATTGCCGAGGCGGGGAGCGGCAGCATGGCCGTCAGCTCTGCGAAGGGAAATAACAGCGACGCGATTGCCGAAGCAACGAGCGGCAGCAACGCTCAAGCGACCGCATCGGGCACCGGCAGCGAAGCGGAAGCGTTCGCTTTGGAGACGGGGAGCAACGTTACTGCTGTCGCGACCAAGGGTTCTATAGCCATCGGCAGCGACACCGCCGCGCCAACTTGCACGCCAAAGCACGGCGGCAAAGCTAAAGTCACCAGCCCGATGGGAAACTGCGGCTGATCGCCGCGAGCGGATGTCAAATCGTCACTGCGAGCGCCCCTGAGCTTTGCGCCAGACGCGACGAGCAGCGCGTGATCTCTTCGTGCGAAATTTGTCGCACGCGCGGCGCTTTGATAACCCACCTTCGGAGGCGAATCGATGCGAACAGGAATCGTTAAAACGGGTGTGGCAATAGCCGCGGTTGCGCTCGCACTCATGGTGGCTCGAGCCCAGGCGTTCGCGAAATCGGACAAAGAGTCATGTTCGGCAACGAACACCGATGTCATCAATACGAACCCCGACGGTACCGGGGCCGAATGCGAAGCTTCAACCGGCCCACCCAACAGCGCGACCGCCAGCGCCTCGGACGAAGGCAATGCGCTATCGGAGGCGAGCGACGGCGGTGACTCTGCAAGTTCCGCGTCGGGAGACGGCGCAGGGGCGGAGGCCCAATCGGAGGACGGCGCCGAGGCTACAGCAACCGCGTCGGGAAAAGGCGCAACGACGGAAGCCATATCAGTAAGCGGCACAACCAAGGCGACCGCCAAGGGCGCCCACAGCACGGCCGACTCGGTGATTGAAGGAACCGGCGGAGGCACGGCCACTTCGACCGCCACCGACGGCGGAGATGCCGACGCGCTGCTTCCAGACGGAGAAGGCGGTGACGTAGTCGCGACGGCGAAGGGTGCTAGTTTCGCAGGCTCCGAAGTATTCGATGGAGGCGGAAAGGCGACTAGCGCTTCGAGCGGAGATGGAAGCGACGCGGAGGCCCAAGCGGATGAGGGCGGAGTGGCGAAGGCTACCGCCAGCGACGGGGCGAGCGAAGTCGAGGCACGAGCTTTGGAGGACTGCAATGTAACTGCCAAGGGTTCGGGTGCTGGTGGCGAGGCGACAGCGGTTTGCGAGAAGGTCGGGAGCGTTGTAACAGCAACCGTAACCAAGGGCTCTATAGCCGAGGGCAGCGACACCGCTGCACCGGTCTGCATGCCTAAGCACGGCGGCAAAGCTAAAGTCACCAGCCCGATGGGTAACTGCGGCTGATCGCCGGCAGTAGTGGTCGAGAGAACGGGGCTGCTCGGCTGCGTCAACTCGTCGGCGCGATGCGGTAGTCAGAAATTTCCAAGCGACAGGACCTGGCGCAGAATGAAGAACGTCGTGGTGGGATGGTTGCTGACGATAGCAGGGCTCGGCGTCGTGCTCGTGAGCTTTCTGGGGGCTTTTCTCGATTTTGGTCTTGAGGGCTGGCCTATGTCAGCGCGCTCGGTTGGGGAAGTGGGGCAAGCGATGAAGGCGCTCGCCGAGTTGACCGCGATGTTCGGCGTCGGCGCCGCATTGTTCTGGACCGGAGACACCTTTCTCGAGGGCCGCGAGCATGCATCCGGGTTGGTCGGACTCTTTATCATGATAGCGGGCATCGGCCTTATGACCGTCACCTTTCTGAGCGCCGTTCTTGATAGTCTTTCCAATCTGGGCGAACTGACCTTGCCGACGATAGCGGCATGGCTAGTTGAGTTCACGATAACGTTCGGTATCGCTGCTGCACTGTTCCGGATAGGACAAAGCCTTCGTGAGCACGCTTCGCAGATCAATCCTGAAGCGAGTCCGAATTGATTACCTTGAGATCACGCGCTCAAAAAGTCGTCGCGCGAAATACCGGCCTGTTTCAGAACATGCGCTAACAGCCAAACGTCAAGGTCGGTGTTCGGCACTGTTATCGTTTGCGCGCCTGGCACGGTCGCGCGCGCAGTGCGAGACATCGATGCATGCCTGCCACCTGCATACGGACCGTCGTAACCAAGAGCTTTCAGTTTGCGGATGAATTCGCGCCGCTTGCACGGGCTGAGGGCGGGCATGCGCGCAAGAGCGCTCGTCAATCTTCGAGCAGTCTTGGCTTCGCGAAAAAATCGACACCAATATCAGGCACGTCTTTGCGTCCGATTTTGATCTGCACGTCAATCCAGCTGTCAAGCGCAGAGTAGAGATCGCGCAGTGCTTCGTCCTCTGTCGCGCCCGTGCCGAACAGTCCTTCAAACTTCTCGATTGTCGCGAAGTATGAACCGTTTTCAATCCGCTCGCATCGCGCACGCTTCATCGCTTCGTTTAGATATTCGAGGTAAGTAGCCATCTGCTATTACTCCGCCGTATACAGAATATACGATAGGTCAGACGATGGCGAACGGATAAAAATAGTTGCTGGTGTCAACTGTCAGTCGAGCGGTAGTTGATGCGGCTCTTTGGATAAGCAGCGGTTGTAGTCGGGATGACCGAATCGGTGATCAATGAAGACCTGCTGATGCCAGTAGCGCGGGAGTGGCTCTCCCGCGAAGCAGTTGGCTGGTGACAGGAAGGCATCGCCCGAGCGGGATGCGTTGTACTCGTTGATCGCGGCGCGTTCTCCGTTGCGCTCGCAGTAAAGATTTTCCGGATGGCCCAGGATGTCATCGAACCAGCACCACACCCGGGGCAGACGCTCAGCTACATCGAGAATCTTCAGAGCCGCTACGGTTGAGGTGTAGAGGTCGAGGTCGATGAGCACCGCGGCAAGCGGCGCGTTCTGAGGAGGCTTGAAGCTCGCCACGGTTTCGCGCACATCGCCGATTAGAAGTGTGGCGCGCGATCCTATCCGTTCGCGCAATCGCGCAATGTTCATCTCAAACGAGCCAGCGGGCCAACAATAAAGCAGGTCGCGTGGATCATCGCTGCGCGGGAGACCGCTGCCTGCGTCGAATCCATAGATCGTCACGCCTACTCCGGTCTCTCGTCTCACTTCATCCGCATGGTCGCATAGACACAGGAGACCATGACCGCCGGCCACGCCCATCTCGACGACCGTGATGGCGTCATGGCCGAGCGCCCGCGCCTGAAGGGCCGCATGATAAAGGCACCATCCGTACCATGGACGATCAACCGCCTCGACTTCGAGTCGATCCGGATAGCTGCCAAGCCGCAGGCGCTTGATGATGCCGCGGAAAAGGCGCGCCCGGTATGGTTCAGGGTAGGTGAGCGCGCGGAACAAGCGACTCATCGAGACCTCCTGTCTATGTTTCGCACGTGGGGAACGGCGGATGGTTCTACTTGAGGCCTCGCAGGAATTCCAGCAGTAGCCGATTCACTTCGGCGGGGCGTTCCTGCTGGGTCCAATGGCCGACGCCGGGCAGGATTACCTTCTTGACGAGATTCGGCACGTTGCGCTCCATCGCATCGACTTCCTCACCCCAGAAGCCGAGGACGCCGTCGCGATCGCCGGCAACGAAAAGGGTCGGTTGAGGCAACTTCGCACCGTCCAGAAAGCCGGTCAGCGCCCAGTTGCGATCGACGTTGCGATAGTAGTTAAGGCCGCCGGCAAAACCGCTGCGTTTGAATTCGTTGACGAAGAACTCGATGTCCTCGTCAGTCACGAAGCTCGGCTTCTTCGCCGCCGGCTCCGCGAGGCTCGCCATATCTTTGGGATCGATTGCGAATTTCCAGCGCTGGTCGGGAGGCGGTTCGCCCGACGCCGAGTACAGCCCACCGACGATCGACTCGTACACGTTAGCCTCGAAGATCTGCTCTGTGCCCGGTGAGCGAAAAATCTGCTGATAGAAAATCTTGCCGGGATATTTCTGCTGCTCCCATGCGGTCGGACTTATCGGACCGCGCGGCAGAAAGGGCACGCTCAGCAATGCGACGGCGCGGAACAGATCCGGCCGGAAGAGAGCGGCGGCTTGCGTAACCCATGCGCCCCAATCGTGTCCCACGATCACCGCCGGCCCGCCGCCGCTGACAGCATTGACCAGCCCGACCAGATCGCCCGTCAGTTGGAAGATGTCGTAGGCTTCGACCTCTTTGGGCCGATCAGTCTGCCCGTAGCCGCGCATGTCGGGGGCGACCGCGTGGAATCCGGCGTCGCCGAGCGCTCGCAGCTGATGGCGCCACGAATACCAGGACTCAGGAAAGCCGTGGCAGAGGAGGACCATCGGTCCTTCGCCATGTTCCGCGTAATGCATGCGAATGCCGTTGGTCTCCACGAACCGATGGCTAAAGTTCTCCATTAGTGATTCCCCGTCGACTTCTCACAACTTAATTCGTGCTTTAGAGCGGACAGTACTACTGCCGGTTCCGGCACCACAACAATTTCGCAGTTCCGGAGCGCGGTAGCTATTCCGAGGTGTCGATTTGCGATGGAGTGTGACGAAACAGATGGGACTTCTCATTGCACGATGCTTTGGCAAGCGCGTTGGCCTTGTCGGCGGTCATAGCTGAATCCGCGTACGCCGCGGTTGCGATCTTGCGCATCACGTCTTTGCCATGATCGGAGAAATCGGGGTTAGTGTCGATGTCGCCAATTTCTTTCTGCTGGGGGACCCCGCTGCTTACCGCCGCCACGATTGTTCCCGCATATGCACCGAATCCCTCACACGTATGAGGTACTTTGTTCGAGTCGCGAACGGGCGCGGCCGGCGCCGGCGTCGGCGTCGCTGCCATCGCGGCGCGGAACCGGGCAGCGAAGTCTGCAGTCACCGGTGGGATCTCAATCGTCTGACACCGCACCGGGATAGCGTGAGCCAGGACGAGCATCAAGGTTATCAGCGATATGATCCTTGTGCGCATTTGATCAGGCGCAGCTACCCTCCATTCGCGGGGGCCATAGTACAAGATTTCAGACTTAGCGGCGATTTTTGCGGGAGCGA
Source organism: uncultured delta proteobacterium (assembly GCA_963747845.1). Classification (GTDB taxonomy): domain Bacteria; phylum Desulfobacterota; class Binatia; order Binatales; family Binataceae; genus Binatus. The sequence goes on along the minus strand of CAVVGR010000007.1, from coordinate 172,285 downwards.
ACGAAATGCGAGCGGATGCCGGTGAACACCCTTCGACTCGGGCGTTCTCACGGCATCCGGCGGGAACCTGAATTCAGCCCGCGCCTGGTCTGGCAGGTGGCCGCGGGCTTCCTATCGGTCTTTCAGAACTTAATGGTAGCGGGCCACTCCGACCAGGAAATAGATCATCAGGATGACCAGCATGGCCGGGACAAGACGCCCATATTTGCCGGTGTTGCGGTACTTGTAGTAGGTGAAGCCGCCACTCGCCAGCAAAATCAACAAAAGAATCAGAACCATCGGACTAGTCCTCCTCGAGGTTGAAAAAGCGAGACGGGCTCGTTCGGCATCTTGCAGGACTTCAGCGTGATGATTTTCGAGCCCATCGTTTTGCAGGCTGATGAAGCCAATTTTGTGCCATGTAAGTTATTCACATTTTCATTGGTATTTTTCGTATCGAGACCCTACAAATAGTTCATTAATGCAACTATCAGTTGCTATGCCGAGACAGCGACACAGTCAAAAGAGCGTGCGAGCCTAGCGACTGGGGTTAACCGGCGCTGGCGGGAGAAGTAGATAAAAGCGGAAATTCCGGCGTAAGATTCGACCCGTGGAGAATAAAGGTTTACGTACTCTCTATCGAGAGCCCGATTACCAAGTTCGAGCTGTTCACCACAATCAGGCGGAAGGAGACGCATACTTCCGCCGCTACGTGGATTTTGCGCTCTCTCACGTTCCCTGCGCCAACGCCCGCATTCTTGATCTCGGATGTGGAAGCGGCTGGTCCACGGTGGCATTCAGAAACGCCGGGCACTGCGCTTTCGGGGTTGATCTGGCCCTCAGTGTCGAAGCCAGGGAAGCCGATACGGGTGTTGCTTATGTTTGTGCAGACGCGACCACCCTGCCCTTTCGCGATTCTTCGATGGACCTCGTTGGAATGCATCAAGTGCTGGAGCACATGCCACACCCGGAGAGTGTCCTGCGAGAAGCACTGCGAGTACTAAAACCGAAGGGCCAGCTTGTAGTAGTCGGTCCTAATCTGCTTTCAGTTGGTCTGGCGATTAAATTCACCGTACTGGAGTGTCGGAACATGATCCGTAATCGCGGACATTGGGAACGAACTGAGGGCATGCCACGGCATCCGTTCGGGAACACCCTGCCGGAAAATTCCCAATACTTGTTTCATCACGCCTGGCGCACCGTTAAAAAGCTGCTGGGAGAAAAACCAGTGAATTTTGTCACTCGTACGCCAGATATTGAGCCGCCCTTTCACGGTGACAATGACGCCTCTTACTTTTGCAATCCGATGGACCTGCTCCTGTGGGCGAAGCAGACCAAAACGGCTAAGGCTATTCGATGGTGGGGAGACGGGGGCAGATTGAACCGGGTCCTTTGGCCAGTCTGGGGCGGTACGTGGGTAATACTTGAGAAGCGGTGACTCTGCTGAAGCTGCCGGTATAGAACCGAAGGTGACGAAGGCTCTCAAACAGGATGGCAATCAAGCATTCGACCCCATCAGCTAGCCGGCCTTACATGCCCGGTTACGGAATTCTCGACGCGAGCGGCGGCCGCGGGTTGCTGCCGTGGGATTGGGCCGTCGAGCGATTGACCAGGGCGCGCAATTACTGGATTGCGACGACCTGCCCCGATGGCCGGCCGCATTGCGTGCCGGTCTGGGGCGTGTGGCTCGACGACGCGTTCTACTTCAGCAGCGGCACGCAATCGCGCAAGGCGCGCAACCTCGCGGCGAATCCGAATTGCGTCGTATGCCCCGAGGACGGTATCCAGGCGGTGTCGCTCGAGGGCGTCGCGAGCAAGATTGCCGATGCGGAAACGATTCGGCGATTCGTCGAGGCTTACAATCCCAAGTACGAGTGGGACTTGAAGCCGGAGACTGTGCTCGATATGGGACCGATTTTCGCCGTGCGCCCGCGCAAAGTTATTGCCGTCGATGCTACGCCCGGCGAGTTCGCTGGTAGTGCTACTCGATGGAAGTTCGCAACTTGATTTTAGTGGAACCCCTCCTGGGTTCCACGCCTCCCTGGGCAGGGGTAACCCCTGCACCTTGGATATTAGGAGGATCTGCGAGCGGGCCGGGGCTCGATCGCGCACGCCGTTCGCATTTCGCAGGCTCGACAGCGGACGATGACGGCGCATCTGATACCGCCGCGACGGCAGATCCGTGAGCGTCAGCATCCGCAGGCGGGCCAGCAGGACCCGCGGCTCGATGCCGAGCGCAGCGCAGAGATTATCGAAGCTGAAGATATCCGCGCGCCTGGTCCTGCCGCTGGATTCAAACCAGTGCCTGACCTCGACGAAATCGCGGCGGCGTTCGCCGTCCGTGGCATTGACGTTGCGCAGGTAGCATCGAATCGCGTCTTCGAGCACGGCCAGCAGGAGTTTCAGCTCGCCTTCGATGACGTGATTTCGCCTCACCAAATCGACATACTGCCCGGGCAGCAAAAGTCCGGTGTCGATTCCTTTTTCCTCTGACATTAACTGTCCCCGTTTGATCCGGGCGCGAGGTGCGCCAGCGCGAGGATGAAGTTTCGCGCGGTGACAAAACTAGCAGGCCAGTGTTGCGACAATATGAATTAGCGATGCGGACGATTTTACAAAGTAAAATGCGCGACGCTGGTTATCACCTCGAGCAAAATCAACAGCACTACAATGACCTCGAGCAATACCAGGCGGCGATCGCGCGCCACGTCGAGCACCAGCACCAGCGAGTCCTGGATGCTCTGCAGCTTGCTGGTCAACGCGGCGTAGCGATCGACGAGATCGAATTCGTCGCGCAAATCGTCGTAGATGAGATCCATCGCGGGGTCCTCCCACGCGGCGTCGGGCTTGTCGAGCAAGTGGAGGACGGCGAGAACCTCGGTGCGCGACGAAATCGCCTCGCCGATGAAACGATGCAGCGGCGTAATCCGGTATGGGACGGTGCCACGGGTCGCCATCCGGTCGACCAGCTGGGCAGTGCGCGCGAACAGGTCGTCCACGATGCGCTCGTAGTATTCCATCGCACCGCTTTGTGCGACCGTCAGTGCGACGATTCCCGCGCGCTGCGGAGTAAGCTTGTCGACCCGCAGCATGCCGTTGGAAATGCCGATGGGCGCGGCGGGATCCTCCTGCACGGAGTAGTCCTCGCGGATGATTCGGGTGGTGAGTTTCGGCAGGACCTGCGTCAGGCGCGCGAAAATGCGCTCGCGATCGTCGGATGGCACGTCGTGCGAGACGATCGCCCCGAACGGAAAGAAGTAGAGGCCGCCCTCGGCGTCGATCGGCACGAACAATTCGAGCGGCGATATCCTGGCCTCGGGAAAGGCGGGCGCTATGTGGCGCAGCGAAAAATTTTCCTCGAAAGCCACCGCGTAGAATTGATGAATCCGCCCCGGCATTCAGACACCCGATTGCAATAGTCGCAGCCCCATGCGCCCGATGAAAGCGCCAGCCGACGGCAGGGCCGCGGTCAAGAGCGCGAGCAGATTCCGGCTCTGTGGTATATGAATCGCAGTCAGCAGCGGCGCTGAAAAGTTCGGCGCGCGGGAACCTGCGGGAGGCACCGATGATCGAAGAAGCAATCGAGATTCGCACCAGTGACGGAACGGCCGACGGATTTCTCTATCGCGCAGAAGGCACGGGCCGCGCCCCCGGCGTCATCCATTTGACCGACATCGGCGGCATCCGGCAGTCGCATCGCGACATGGCGCGGCGGCTGGCCGAGAAAGGTTACACCGTGCTGATGCCCAACGTGTTCTACCGCACGACCAAGCCGCCGGTCATCGACATCACGATCGGCATGGGCGACGAGCGCACGATGAAGCGGTTCGGCGAGTTGCGCGCGCCGATGACTCCTGAAGCGGTCGAGCGCGACGGCGCCGCCTACGTCAATTTCCTGACGGGGCACGCCGGCGTGAGCGCGGGTCCTGATCGGCGTCGTCGGCTACTGCTTCACAGGCGCGATGGCGATGCGCACGGCCGCCGCCAATCCAGACAAGGTTGCCGCTGTCGCTTCATTTCACGGCGGCGGTCTTTACACCGAAGAGCCGACGAGTCCGCACCTGGTGCTATGGCGGATCAAGGCGCGGCTGTATTTCGGACACGCGACGAAAGATCGCAGCATGCCGCCAGAGGCGATCGAAAAATTCGATCGCGCGCTCGCCGCGTGGGGCGGAAAATATGAAAGCGAAGTGTACGAAGGCGCGCTACACGGCTGGACGGTGCCGGACGCCCCGGTCTACAACCAGCCGCAGGCCAACCGCGCGTTTGACGAGTTGACGAAGCTGTACGCCAGCACGCTGAACAAGGTTTAGCGATCTAGAGCGACGACTTGACCGGCCGGCCCGCGATCACTTCGTCGATCAGACCGTACTCGACGGCTTGCGCCGCGGACATGAAGTTGTCGCGGTCGGTATCTTTCTCGATCTTCTTGGTGTTCTGACCGGTGTGATGAGCAAGTATATCGTTCAGGATTTCGCGAAGACGCAGCGCCTCGCGCGCGTGAATCTCGATATCGCTCGCCTGGCCCTCGAATCCACCGGACACCTGGTGAATCAGTATGCGCGAATGCGGCAGCGCGTATCGGCGGCCCTTGGCTCCAGCGGCCAACAGGAGCGATCCCATGCTGGCGGCCTGGCCGACGCATAGGGTCGAGACAGGAGGCTTCACGAACTGCATCGTGTCGTAAATCGCAAGGCCCGCGGTGACCGAGCCGCCCGGCGAATTGATGTACATATTGATTTCGCGCTCCGGATCCTCGGACTCGAGGAACAGAAGCTGCGCGGTGACCAGGTTGGCAAGGTCATCGGTCACGGTGCCGCCCATGAATACGATCCGGTCCTTCAGCAGGCGCGAATAGATGTCGTAAGAACGCTCGCCGCGGCCGGTCTGCTCGACTACGTATGGTACGAGTACACTCATGCTTCAAAGGTACTATTTGGATGCGTAGCTGGGAAGTACTGCGCTGGATTTTGTGGAGAGTTCTGAGCGTGGCGCTGGCAACATTGGCGGTGTCGATTGCGGCCGCGATGCCGCCGATGGACAAGCACTTCTACCTGCCGGACGCGGCGGCGTCGAAGATCGTTTCGGTCGCGAAAACGGGCAACGCTGAGGCTGAAGTGATCGTTCTGACCGAAGCGGTCGCAGTCAAGGAAACGGGCCCCAGGCAGACGGTCGCGAAATTTGGCGAGGTCTATTCGTTCTCGCCGACCTTCATCGCGATTCGTCGCGACGTACCAACGATGCTCACATTCTGGAATCTGCAATCCGACGACGAGCATGACTTCATGCTCACTGCGCCGGACGCAACCGTGCTGATGCATCTGAAGCTCATGCCGCTCGCCAAAACGTCGTACATTTTCACTTTTCACGAGGACGGAATCTTCAACTTCTATTGCACGGTGCATCAGCCCGAGATGAACGGGCAGATCCTCGTGCTGCCGCCGACTGGCGCGAAGTGATCGAGTATTGGAATCAGGCGGGCGCGATTCTGCTGACGGCGGCGTTCAGGCGATCGACCGTGCGACGCTTGCCGAGCACCGCGATCACTTCGTAAATCCCCGGGCTGACGGTGCCGCCGGTGAGCGCGACGCGGACGGGCTGTGCAAGCTGGCCGAGCTTGAGGTTGAATCTCGCGAGTACCGACTCGAAGACTGCCTGCACCGACGCCTCGGAGACTTCGCCCTCGTGCGACTCAAGTTCTGCGGCCAACGCGCGCAACGGCTCCGCGACTTCAGGCTTCAGGAATTTTGCCGCCGCTTTTGGCTCGATCTGGATATCGTCCTTCAGGTAAAACGACGCGAAGTCGGCCAGCTCGTCGAGCGTCTTGGCACGTTCGTGCAGCGTCGCGACGGCCTTTTCGAGCCACGCGTCGTCGCCGGGAATCGGCCATCCGCGTTTCGCGATGAACGGCTTTATCTCGGCGACGAGCTTCGGCAGCGGGCGCTCTTTCAGGTAATGGAAATTGAGCCAGAGCAATTTCTCGGGGTTGAAGACGCCGGCTGATTTTCCGCACGCCTCGAAGCCGAAAAAATCGATCAGTTCATGCTTCGAGAAAATTTCCTGATCGCCATGGGACCATCCGAGGCGCGCCAGATAGTTCAGCATCGCCTCGGCGAAGTATCCGCTCTCGCGATAGGCGATTACCGAAGTCGCGCCGTGGCGCTTGGACAGCGGCGATCCGTCCGGTCCCAGCACCTGCGGCAAATGCGCGAAGGCCGGCGGCGTGAAGCCCAGCGCATACGCCATCTGCATCTGGCGCGGTGTATTCGAGACGTGATCGTCGCCGCGAACGATATGCGTGACGCGCATGTCGACGTCGTCGAGGATGCTCGCGAAGTTGTAAATCGGCGAGCCGTCCGAACGCACGATGATAAAGTCGTCGAGCTCGCTGTTCTGAAAGACCATGCGGCCCTTCACCAGGTCGTCGACCACCGTCTCGCCGTCCAGTGGCATCGCAAATCGGATCGTATAGTTGCGTCCCGCGGCTTTGTCGGGCAGCGGCAAGTCCGCGGCGAAGTCGAGGCCCGCGGCATTTGCGATCGTAAACCGGCCGGCGATGCTCGCGCTCGGCCTGCTTGCGCTTGGCGTCGAGCTCTTCCGCCGAGCAGTAGCACGGGTACGCCTTTCGATCGCGCAGCAGTTGCAGCGCGGCCTCGCGATGGCGCTCGACTCGATTGGTCTGAAAGTATGCCGCGTCGGGCGGGCCCTCGTCCCATTCCATCCCGAGCCATTTCAAATCGGTCAGGATTTCCTCGAGCGACTGCTTCGTCGAGCGCTCGCGATCGGTGTCGTCGATGCGCAGGATGAACTGCCCGTGGTGGTGGCGCGCGTAGAGGTACGCGAACAGTCCCGAGCGAACGTTGCCGATATGCAGCGAGCCGGTCGGACTCGGTGCGAAGCGCGTGCGAACCGTCACGTCATTCCCACTCGATCGTCGCCGGCGGCTTCGACGTGATGTCGTAAACGACGCGGTTGACGCCCTTGACCTCGTTGGTGATTCGGCTCGACACGCGCGCGAGAAACGCCGGGTCCAGCCGCGCCCAATCCGCCGTCATCCCGTCCATCGACTCGACCGCGCGAATCGCAATCACGCTTTCGTAGCTGCGCCCGTCGCCCATCACGCCGACCGTCTTGAGCGGCAACAGCACCGCGAACGCCTGCCACAGTTTCAGTCCGAAGCCGGCAGCGGCGGTCTCTTCCATCACGATCGCGTCGGCGCGCCGCAGCAGATCGAGCCGATCTCGCGTGACTTCGCCGACGATTCGCACCGCCAGCCCCGGTCCTGGAAACGGCTCGCGGTCGACGACTTCCGCCGCCAGCCCGAGTTGGCGTCCTGCTTCGCGCACTTCGTCCTTGAACAACTCGCGCAGCGGCTCGACCAGCTCGAGGCGCATCCGCTCCGGCAACCCGCCGACGTTGTGATGACTCTTGATCACGGCCGATGGGCCTTTGAACGAGACTGATTCGATCACGTCGGGATAGAGCGTCCCCTGGCCGAGAAATTTCGCGCCCTTGACGACCTCCTCGGATTCAAACACGTCGATGAACGTGTGCCCGATGATTCGCCGCTTCTGCTCGGGGTCGAGCACTCCATCGAGGCGCGACAGAAAAAGTTCGGACGCGTCGGTCACCTTGAGATCGATCCCGAGCTGGCCGGCGAATGTACTTTCCATGCGCTCGCGCTCGCCCGCGCGGAGCAGTCCCGTATCGACGAACACGCAATGCAGCCGCGAGCCGATCGCGCGATGGATCAGCGCGGCTGCCACGGAAGAATCGACGCCGCCCGATAGTCCCATCAGAACCTTGTCGCTCGGCCCCACCTGTTTGCGAATCTCCGCGAGCTTGGTCTCGACAAAATTCGCCATCGTCCAGTCGCCACGGCTCACCGCATATTTTCAGCACGAAGTTGCGCAGCACCTGCGTGCCGCACGGCGTGTGCACGACCTCGGGATGAAACTGGATTCCGCGCATCCGCCCGTCGCGCGACTTGAACGCCGCGTACGGCGAGTTGTCGCTGTGGGCGATTGCGCAGAGCGCGCCCGGAATCGCCTCGACCCGGTCGCCGTGGCTCATCCAGACGCGATGCTCGCGGCCTTTGAGCCCTTCGAACAGCGCGTCGTCGCCGTCGATCACCAGCGTCGCCGGCCCGTACTCGCGCGCCCGCGAGCCCACGCTGCGCGCGCCCATGTGCTGCGCGATCACGTACAGGCCGTAGCAGATTCCCAGCACCGGGCAGCCGAGGTTCAGCACTTCGTCGGCGACATCCGGCGCGTTCTCTTCGTACAGACTCGCGGGGCCACCGGACAGAATTATCCCGCGCGGATTCAGCGCGCGGATTTTCTCGGGCGCGAAATTGAAAGGATGAATTTCGCAATACACGTTCGCTTCGCGCACGCGCCGCGCGATTAGCTGCGTGTACTGACTGCCGAAATCAAGAATGAGGATCACTGTACACTGAAATATACCGGACGCCGCGCAGCATACGAAATGCCGCCGCGCTCAACGTTCCACAAGCGAGGGCTTAGGCGCGCGCCGGTTTGCTTCGCGGAGTGGGCCGATTGCGCGGTTTGCCGCGCGGCTTCGCCGGCGGAGCGCCCTGCACCCATGAGCGGCCGGTGCGCCGGAAATCGAGCCGCAGCGGCGTGCCGATAAGTCCCAGCGATTTTCGGAATCGCGTTTCGATGAAGCGCACGTAGTGCGCCGGGATGCCGCGTTCGACGTTGGTGAAGAATCGCAGGCGCGGCGGCGCGCTGCCGACCTGCGTCACGTACATCAGGTTCAAGCGGCGGCGATCGACCTGCGGCGGATCCATTGCGGCGGTAGCTTCGGCCAGCGTTCGATTCAACCGCGAGGTCTGAAAAACCGCGCGCCAGGAATCTCCCGCCTGCGTCGCCGCCGGGATGATGCCGTCGACGCCGTCGCCAGTGACCGCCGACGTGAAAACCATTGCGGCGTATTCGAGGAACGGGTAGCGCTCATGCGCGTCGCGAACGAACGTCGCCACCTTGCGCCCCGCCTTCGCCGCAACGTCCCATTTGTTGCACACGATCACCATGGCGCGATCGCTGGTGTCCGCCAGCCGCGCCAGCCGCGCGTCCTGGTCGGTGATTCCCTCGCTCGCGTCGATCACCAGCAGCACAACGTTGGCGCGGCGAATCGTCTCGATCGCGCGGCCCACCGAATGGTGCTCGAGCTCGCCCTCGACCCGCGGCGGCCTGCGTATTCCCGCCGTGTCGATCAGCAGGACGTCGCGGCCATTTGCGGACAGCCGCACGTCGACCGGATCGCGCGTGGTGCCGGGGGTATCGTCGACGATTGCGCGATCGAATCCCGAGAGGCGATTGAGCAGCGACGATTTGCCGACGTTGGGACGGCCTATCAGCGCCAACCTTAAATCCGGCGCAGCCGCCGCGGATCCTTCGCGCTGCGGCAATCGCGCAACAACTTGATCGAGCAGCTCCTCGACTCCGCGGCCGTGCGCCGCCGAGATGAAAAACAATTCGTCGCCGCCGAGCGCGTAGAACTCCGACGCCTCGGCCTCCTGTCCCGGTCGGTCGATCTTGTTGACCGCCATGATGAGCGGGCATCCGGTCTCGCGCACCAGCGCGAGCGCTTCCGAGTCGGCCTCGCTCAGACCGCCCCTGCCGTCGAGCATGAAAACCACAACGTCGGCGACGCCGACCGCGGCGAGAGCTTCGCTGACGATGCGGTCGGTCATGCGCTCATGGCCGCCGAGTTCAAGCCCACCGCTGTCGACCACGACGAATTCACGGTCGCCGTGCTTCGCGCGGGCGAAATTGAGATCGCGCGTAGTGCCGGGAATCGCGCTGGTGATCGCGCGACCGCCTTTCGTGATTCGATTGAACAGCGTCGACTTGCCCGCGTTCGCGCGTCCAACCAGGACGACCGCCGGCAGACCTTCGGCCGCGATCCGGCGCGCCTCGGCGCCCGGCGCTCCGCGCTGATTGCTCACAGTCCGAACTCCGCGAGCTTGCGCGGATCGCGGGTCCAATCGCGCTCGACTTTGACGGTGATTTCCAGGAACACGCGGGAGCCTAGAATTTCTTCGAGCTCGAGCCGCGCCGCCGTGCCGATTTCCTTGAGCGTGCGGCCGCCCGCGCCTATCAGCATGCCCTTGTGCGATTCGCGATCGACGACCACTGTCGCCCCGATCCGCTTAAGCTTGCGTTCCACGTCATCTTCGAAGTTTTCGACCTTGACCGCGGTCGAGAACGGGATCTCCTGGCGCATCTTGAGAAAGATTTTCTCGCGCACGATTTCTTCGGCGATCATTCGCTCGGTCTGATCGGTGTATTCGTCGCCAGGCATCAGCGCCGGGCTCTCCGGCAGCATCCGCTTCATCGTCGCCAACAACTCGCCAATGTTTTCGCCGGTGAGCGCGCTGACCGGCACAATCTCGGCGCCGGGAAATCCCTGGTTGATTTCCTCGATCAGCGGCAACAGTTGAGCGCGCGGAACTCGATCGACTTTGTTGATCGCAATGATGGTCGGACGGCCGAGCGCACGGATATCAACCAGCACCGCGCGATCGCCGGGATTCAACCGATCACCCGCTTCCACTACGGCCAGAAGGACTTCGCCTTCCGCGATCGCGCGGCGCGCGGTCTGCACCATCCGCTGATTCAGCTGCTTCTTCGCCTCGTGCAGACCAGGCGTGTCGATCAAGAGAATTTGCGCGTCGTCGTCGCTGCGGATTCCGAGAATCCGCCGGCGCGTGGTCTGTGGACGCGGCGTGACGATTGCGACCTTGTGCCCGACCAGCCGGTTCACCAGCGTCGATTTGCCGACGTTGGTGCGGCCCGCGACCGCGACGAATCCAGCGCGATGCTCACCCATGGCGCTCACCGCGCTCTTCCTCGATTCGGCCCAATGCGAGGCGCGCGGCGGCCTGCTCGCTCTGCTTCTTGCTGCCGCCTTCGGCGACACCGAGATCGCGCCCGGCGATTCGGATTCGCGTGGTGAAGCGCTTGGCGTGATCGGGACCGCCGGTCGCGATCAGTTCGTAGACCGGCTGAGTGCGGAAATGCCGGTATGCGACTTCCTGCAATTCGGTTTTGTAATCGCGCTCCGCCGACGGTCCACCGATATCGTCGGTGAACAGCCGCTCGACCACTTGCTGCGCCGGCGCCAGTCCGCCGTCGGTATAAATCGCGCCGATCACCGCCTCGAACACGGCGGCCAGAATCGAGGTCTTCTCGCGGCCGCCGCTTTTTTCTTCGCCTTTTCCGAGCCGCATCATTTCGTTCAATTCAATCGTCTGTGCCTTGGCCGCCAGCGTGCGCGCATTGACTATCGAGGCGCGCTGCTTCGACAGCGGACCTTCCTTCGCCGTCGGAAACTTGCGCATCAGCAGGTCCGCGATCGCCAGGTCCAGCACCGCGTCGCCAAGAAATTCGAGCCGTTCGTAGTGCACGTCACTGCCGACCGCGGCGCTCGGATGCGTCAACGCGGTTTCGAGCAATTCCGCTCGCGCGAACGAATAACCGAGCACCTGCTCGAGTCTGCTGCGTTGACTATCAGGAGGCCCCGACGCGGGCGTTTGCGTCCGCCCACGGCCGAACAATCTCCCCAACCAGCTGCGCGCCTTCAACGGTTGACGCCTCCACCTCGACTTCGCGATTTGTCAGCTCATCGGGCCCCTGCGTCGACACCCGCACGTAATTGCGGCTGTATCCACGCAGATCTCCGTCCGGCCCGCGCTCTTCAAGTAATACTTTAAGTGTTGTTCCGACGAATCGCGAGGCAAACTCCACCCGCTTGCGTTCCCCCAACTCGCGCATCAAGGCTGCGCGCCGCTTGATCTCGGCTGGCTTCACCCGCCCGGAAAACTTCGCGGCGGTGGTCCCGGCCCGGACCGAATACGGAAACACGTGAAAGTACGCCAGCGGCATCGATTCGACGAAACTGAAATACGATTCGAAATGTTCGGTCGTCTCGCCCGGAAAACCGACGATCAGATCGGTGCCAATCGCCGCGTCGGGCCACACCTTCAGCACGCGCTCGACGCGATCGCGAAAATAATCCCGCTCATAACGCCGCCGCATCCGCGCCAGGGTTTCGTCGTCGCCCGACTGCAGCGGCAGATGAAGATGCGGACAAAATTTCGCGCTGCTCGAAATTATTTCGACGATGCCGTCGCTCAGTTCCTCGGGATCGAGCGAGCTTATCCGCACCCGCTCGATCGGACATCGCTCGGCGATCATTTCGAGCAGGCCAGCCAATTCCACCTGCGGCGCAAGGTCCTTGCCATAACCGCCGAGATGCACTCCGGTCAGAACGACTTCCTTGAAGCCGCGCGCATGCAGATCGTCGAGCGCCGCCATCACGCGCCGCGGCTCGACGCTGCGCGAAGTGCCGCGCGAAAACGGCACGATGCAGAAGGTGCAGAACTGATCGCATCCTTCCTGGAGTTTCAGAAACGCGCGCGTGTGACCGTCCAGCGCCACGGCGGCCAGCTCTATCGGCGCTTTCTCCTTGCGCAGATTGGTGACCATCACACGATCGCCGGCTCCTGAAGCCACCGCGCGCTCGAGATCGTCGAGCCTGCCAAGTCCGATGACCGCGTCGACCTCCGACGCTTTCGCCAGCACCTCGGGACTCGCCTGCGCCAGGCAGCCGGTCATGACGACGCGCGCGTTCGGATTGAGCCGCCGCGCGCGCCGCGCGATTCGCAGGCTCTCGGCGTCGGCGCGATCGGTAATCGTGCAAGTATTGACGATATAGACGTCAGCTTTTTCAGTGAATTCGGCGCGAAGCATGCCTAGCCCGCTCAGACGCGATTCGATGATCGCCGAATCGTACTGATTGACCTTGCACCCGAGCGTAGCGATTGCGAAGCGTGTTGCCATCGTCAGTTCGTGATCGCCCGTTCGATAAATCCACCGCCGATCACTTCCTCGCCGCGGTAGAAAACGCATGCCTGTCCTGGCGTCACCGCAGGGCCGGCCGACGCGAAGCGGATTTCCGCACGGGCGCCGGCGTCCACACGCATCGTCGCCGGGATCGCGCGATGCCGATAGCGAATCTTTATCTCGACGCTCAGCTCACTGCCCGACACGATCGAATCATCGACGAGGCTCACTCGATTGGCGACGAGGCCTGCGGAATCCAGCTCGTCGCGCCGCCCGGCCACGACCTCGCCCGTCTCGGCTCGTATCTCGCGGACGTACAGCCGCTCGCTGCTCGCGATACCCAGGCCGCGGCGCTGCCCGATCGTAAATCGATGCACCCCGGCGTGACCCGCCAGCCGGTTGCCATCGCCGTCGATGATCGAGCCCGGGCGGAGTTGCGCGGGGTCGCTTCGCTCCTCGACAAAACGAGCATAGTCGCGGTCGGGCACGAAGCAGATTTCCTGGCTCTCGGGCTTGTCCGCGGTCGCGAGCCCCAACGCGCGCGCGCGGGCGCGGACTTCGGTCTTGGTCATCGCGCCCAGCGGAAAGATCGTTCGCGCGAGTTCGTCCTGCCCGAGGGTGAACAGAAAATACGACTGGTCCTTCGACTCGTCGGCGGCGCGCAGCAGATGAAACCTGCCGTCTTCCCCCTGCTCTATCCGCGCATAGTGCCCGGTCGCCACGTAGTCGGCTTCGAGCGCGCGCGCGCGGCTCCACAAGCGATCGAATTTGATCTCGCGATTGCACATCACGCACGGATTCGGCGTGCGCCCGGCAAGATATTCGGAGACGAAGTCGTCGACCACGCGCGCATTGAAGTCGGCGCGCAAATCGATCACGTAGAACGGAAAATCCATCCGCTCCGCGACCCGGCGCGCATCTTCGAAGTCGTCATGCGAGCAGCAGGTGCCGCGACGCTTCGCGACCGGGGTTGCCGGCTCGGGCGCAAGGCGCATCGCGACGCCGACGACGTCGTACTCCTGCTCGCGCAGAAGAGCGGCGGCGACGGAGCTGTCAACTCCGCCCGACATCGCGACCAGCACTCGCGGCTTCATCGCGCGCTCACCTCCGCCAGAGGTTCCGCGTCCGCGACGCGCCGCCACACAGCCGGGATGATTTCCGCGACGGCGTCGATTTCGGCGGCGGTGTTGCTCCAGCCCAGGCTGATTCGAAGCGAGCTGCGCGCGTCTGCTATGCTGCGGCCCATCGCGCGTAGCACGTGCGACGGCTCGACCGCGCCCGCCGCGCACGCCGAGCCCATCGAAACTTCAACCCCTGCGAGGTCGAGCGCAATCAGCATGCTCTCGCCGAGCACGCCGGGAAACGTGAGGTTGAGTGTATTCGGCAGCCTGCCGGCAAGCGGGCCGTTCAAGCGAAGACCGGGAATCGTCTCGCGCAGACGCGCGAGAAGCGAGGCAGCGAGCGAATCGATTCGCGCCGACTCCGACGCCATCGCATTCATCGCGGCCTCGGCCGCCGCGCCAAACGCCACTGCGCCAAGGAGATTCGGCGTGCCCGCGCGCATACCGCTCTCATGCGGCCCGCCGAACATCGTCGGAGCAAATTTTGCAGAGTCGCGAACGTAGAGCGCGCCGATTCCCGCAGGCGCGCCAAGCTTGTGACCGCTGAGTGTCATCAGATCGCAGCCGAGCGCCGCCACATCGACTGGAATTCGGCCGACGGCCTGCGCCGCATCGATATGAAACAACGCTCCGGCCTTCTTGCAGCCACGTGCAAGAGGCGCGAGGTCCTGAATCGTTCCGACTTCGGAATTCGCGAGTCCAAGGGTGACAAGCGCCGTCTCGCTGTCGAGCGCAGCGAGCACGCGCGCCGGATCGACTCGTCCGTCGGAGTCCGGCGCAACTCGCGCCACCTCGAAGCCTCGGCGCTCGAGTTCCGCAATCGGAGCAAGGATCGACGAATGCTCGATCTCGGATGAAATAATCTTACGCCGGCGAGATGCTGCAGTGATCGCGCCGAAGATTGCAGAATTGTTCGACTCGGTGCCGCCGCTCGTGAACACTATCTGCCGCGGATCGGCGCCGACGATAGCCGCGACCTGCGCGCGTGCGTTCTCGAGCATCCGGCGCGACGCGCTGGCCCGCGCGATGCACCGACGAGGGATTTCCTGCGCCTTCAGCCAGCATGCGCGAGATGGCGGCCGTCGCCTCGAGGCGAAGTGGAGCGCCCGCGTTGTTGTCGAGATAAATAGGCATGGAGTGTTCGTTCGCCACCAGAGCGGAGATTAGCTTATCTTACACCGATAGGCGGAAAAAGTGACTCAGAGAGGCGCGAATATCGTCGTAATCGGCGCAGGCGTGGTTGGATGCTCGATCGCGTTCCATCTCGCGCGGGCAGGCGCCCGCGTGCGCGTGTTCGACAAAGGCGGAATTTGCGCCGGAATGTCGGCACGGTCGGGCGCGCTGGTCCGGATGCATTACACGTTCGCGCCGGAAGCCGAGCTGGCGTGGAAGAGCTACCATTACTTCCGCAACTGGAGCGAGATCGTCGGCGGGCGATGCGGTTTCGTCGAGGCTGGCTTCGCGGTGGTGGTCGACGAGCGTAACGCCTCGCGGCTGCGCGCAAACGTCGCAATGCTCCAGCGCATCGGCGTCGATACTGAAATACTGACCGCGGCGGAATTGCATCACCGCGATCCGCAGGCTTTTGTCGATGACGTCGCGCTGGTCGCGATCGAGCCGCACAGCGGATACGCCGATCCACGTCGCGACGACCGAAGCATTGGCTGACGCCGCAAAAAGACACGGCGCGAAGTTCGCGACGAATACACCCATCGCGAGAATTGTGCACCGCGGCGGACGAGCGACGGGAGTCGTCGATGGCGCCGGGCATCTCCACGAGGCCGATGCGGTATGCGTCGTCGCCGGGTCCGTGGACTGACGCGTTACTCGCGCCGCTGGGCATGAAGATCGGCATCAAGAGCGAGCGTGCGCAGATAGCTTTCTTCAAGCGGCCGCCGCAACTGAGACACTTCATCTATATCGATACGATTGCCGGCAGTTATTTTCGGCCGCATGGCGACGATCTGACGCTGGCCGGGCTCGGTGGATGGAAGCCGGAGGCCGAGGCGAATCCCGACGATTTTCGCGAGGCCAACGATGACGACTTCGTCGCCGCAGTGCGCAAGCGTCTCGCGCAGAGGATTCCCGCGATGGCCGATGCGCCCTACTCGCGCGGCCACGCCGGAATCTACGACGTCAGCCCTGATGCGCGCGCCGTGATGGGACCTGTGCCGGGCGTCGACGCGCTGTTCGTCGCGGCGGGATTCAGCGGGACGGGATTCAAAACTGCGCCAGCAGTCGGCGCCTCGATGTCGGAGCTGATTCTGACCGGAGCGAGCTCGACGGTCGACCTGACGCCATTTGGATTCGAACGAATTCTGAACGGGCAATTGATTGAGAGTCCGAACGAATACGAGATGGGCGCGGGCTTCGGACACAAGCTCTAGGGCCGTCGAAAAAAACGAGACAGAAATTCTACCGTCTGTTACTATCCGGCCGAACGGTACTGCCACGTCTTTCAAAGGAGAAAGCCAATGTCGAACCACTTTACCGGCCTTAGTCTCGGACCGCCTTTCGGCGACCAGCGCCTCGACCTCTGCGATCTCTACGCGTTCCTGTCGCCCGCGGACCCTTCGCGGACCGCGATCATCCTCAACGCGAATCCGACCGCCGGCCCGCTCCATCCTGACGCCATCTATCGCCTCAATATCGACAACGACGGCGATTGCCTGACGGACATCGCGTTCAGCTACGTCTTCTCGAAACCGCAAAACGGCAAGCAGACCGTAAACGTCTTTGTCGCGAAAGGCGCGGACTCGCGCTCGGCCGGAAGCCGTCGGGACGAAAATCATCTGCGATGCCGAGGTCTCGTTCGGCCCCAAACCCAACATCGTCAAGTCCGGCAACTATACGTTCTTCGCCGGCGCTCGCAGCGACGCCTTCTTTTTCGATTTCGACGGAATCAAGGCGCTGTTCGATACGAGCGGCAAAAAGAACTTCACCTCGCCTCACCTCGGCGAGCTCCATGGCAAATCGCCGTGGACCGGCGTCGATTCGAACACCCAGGCCAACGTGTTCTCGACCGTGATCGAATTGCCGACCGCTGAACTCGGCGGCAAACCCGGCATCCGCATCTGGGGCCGATGCAGCGTGCGGGAAAACGGCAAGCTCGCCCACGCCGATCGCGCCGGCCATCCTTCGACCAGCAGCTTCTTCAACACCGACGACACCAAGCTGGAATACAACGCCAGCGAGCCGGTTAACGATCGCAAGCGCTGGACCGATATGTTCGTCCACCTGATGGGACATACCGGCGGCTATTCTCGCGACGAAGCGATCGCGGAGATCGACAAAGAAGGCCTGCTGCCGGACATGCTGAGCTTCGATCCGACGAAGCCCGCGAAGTATCCTAACGGGCGCACTTTCCTCGACGACGTCATCGACTACCGGCTCGCCTTCCTGACCAAGGGCCAATGTCCGCCGAGCGGCCTCAAGCCGCATTCCGACACGCTCAAGGTGTTTCCGTATATCGGCAACCCGCATCCGCAGAAGAGCTAGCGGCGCAACCGACGAATTATTTTTCGATGTGAGAAGAATCCCGCCGACGAGGGCTGGCGCTGACGCTAGCCCTTGTTGGCGAGGATGCGATCGGGTTCCGGCGGCAGATGCTCGCTGACCTTGTCTTCGAGGCAATCCTGGCGCTCCTCGATTTCGCCCATCCGCGCGCCGAGCCGGTTGAACTTCTCGACGAGATTGTTCATCGCGCGCGCGACCGGGTCAGGCAGCTTGGCGTGATCGAGTTCCATCACGTCGTGCCGCGCGTTGTCGCCCTCGATCACTTTGCCGGGAATTCCGACGATCGTTGACCACGGCGGCGACGACGACACGACCACCGCGCCCGCGCCGATTCTGCTGCCCTCGCCGATTCGCACCGGGCCGATCACCGACGCGCCCGCGCTGACCATCACGTGATCCTCGAGCGTCGGATGGCGCTTTTCCTTCTTGAGGCTGGTGCCGCCGAGCGTGACGCCCTGGTAGATGAGGACGTCGTCGCCAATTTCGGTGGTCTCGCCCATCACGATTCCCATGCCGTGATCGATGAAGAGGCGGCGGCCGATTTTCGCGCCGGGATGAATCTCGATTCCCGTGATCAAGCGCGCCAGCTCGCTCACCATGCGGCCGAGCAGCTTGCAGTTATGCTCCCAGAGCCAATGCGCGACGCGATAGAACCAGATCGCGTGGAGGCCGGGGTACAGGAGAACCACCTCGAGCGTGGAGCGCGCGGCCGGGTCGCGGTCGAAAACCGCCTGGATGTCTTCCTTCATTCGGCTCACAACACCCATCGCAGATTCCTCTTCCCGGCGCGCGCCGCGCGTCAAGCTTTCGGATGCGCCGCGTGACTATTCTCGGCGGCCTTCGATCGCGGGCGCGCGCCGTTGCTCTTGCTCGCCGCCTTCGCGCGCGGCTTCACATTATCCTTGTGCAGCTTGTATTCGACCGAGTCAACCAGCGCCTGCCAGCTCGCCTCGACCACGTTGCTCGACAATCCGACCGTGCCCCATCGGCGCTTGCCGTCGGTCGATTCGATCAGCACGCGCACGCGCGCCTCGGTGCCGGCGCCGTTGTCGAGCACGCGCACCTTGTAATCGACCAGTTGCATCGCTTCGAGATTCGGATAGTACGGCACCAGCGCCTGGCGCAGCGCCGAATCGAGCGCGTTGACGGGACCGTTGCCAATCGCGGAGTTTCGCGTGCGCACGCCGTCCGGGCCTTCGATTATGACCACCGCCTCGCTGAACGGCGCGCGATCCTCGTGCCACTTGTCGTCGAACACGCGGAAGCTGACGAAGTTGAAATGTTCTTTCGCGAGGCCGAGCGTGCGCAGCATCAGCAGCTCGAAGGAAGCGTCGGCGCCGTCGAAGGTATAGCCGGCACCCTCGAGGCGTTTAAGCTCGTCGAGCAGCGCGCCGATTTTGTCGTCGCTGGCCGCACCGATCTCGAGGCCGAATTCCTTGGCCTTGTACACGATATTGGCGCGGCCCGAGAGCTCCGACAGCAGCACGCGCCGATCGTTGCCGAGCAGCGCGGGATCGATATGCTCATAGGTCGCGGTGTTGCGCTGGATTCCCGACACGTGCAGTCCGCCCTTGTGCGCGAACGCGCTGCGGCCGACGTACGGCTGACGCGCAAACGGCGTGATGTTGGCGAGCTCGTAGACCAGCGTCGAGACCTCGCGCATCGTCTTGAGCTTTGCCGCCGGCACGCAATTGTAGCCGAGCTTGAGCTGGAGGTTGGCGACAATCGAAACCAGGTTCGCGTTGCCGCATCGTTCGCCAAATCCGTTGACGGTGCCCTGCACCTGCACCGCGCCCGCATGCACGCCGGCAAGGGTGTTCGCGACCGCAACTTCCGAGTCGTTGTGGCAATGGATTCCGAGCGGGCAATTCACCGCCGCGCGAGCCGCCGTCACCGCGGCCTCGATTTCATGCGGCAGGCGGCCGCCGTTGGTATCGCACAGCGCGATCAGCGTGACGCCCGCGTCATCGGCTGCCTTCAGGCAGGAGAGCGCGTACTCGGGATTGTGAAAATAGCCGTCGAAGAAATGTTCGGCGTCGAAAATCGCCTCATCGAAGTTTTTTTTCAGAAACGCGATCGTGTCGTTGATGATCTCCAGATTTTCGTTGAGTGGGATGCGCAGCGCCTCGCGCACGTGCATGTCCCAGGTCTTGCCGACCACGGTCGCGACCTGGGCGTCCGTGCGCAGCAGCAACTGCAGGTTGCGATCGGCCGCCGCCTTCACTCCCGAGCGGCGGGTTGAGCCGAATGCGGCGATCTTCGCATGCCGAATCTTGAGCTTCTTGACCTCTTTGAAGAACGCGGCGTCGCGATCGTTCGAGCCGGGCCAGCCGCCCTCAATATAGTCGAAGCCCAGGTCGTCCAGCCGCTCGGCAATCGTGACCTTGTCCTCGACCGTCAACGAAACGTCTTCGGACTGGCACCCGTCACGCAACGTGGTGTCGTAAACCTGGATATGTTTTGGATCCGCCATCGGACTTAAAGTGACTCCCGCGGCGCGGCACTGTGAGCGCCGTCGCCGTTGATAAACGCGTCGTGCAGCGCACGCATCGCGAGCTCGCCGTATTTGGAATTGACGACGACCGAGACCTTGATCTCCGAGGTCGAAATCATCTCGATATTAATCCGCTCCGCCGCCAGCACTTTGAACATCGTGGCGGCGACTCCCGAATGGGTTCGCATGCCGACGCCGACCACCGAGACCTTGGCCACCTGGTCGTTGTGCCGAATGCCGGCCGCGCCGATCTCGTTGGCGGTACGGGTGACGATTTCGAGCGCGCGCTTCAAGTCCTCGCGTCCAATCGTAAACGTCATGTCGGTACGGCCGTCGGCGCTGGCATTCTGGATAATCATATCGACGACGATTCCCGCATCCGCGATCGGGCTGAAAATCTTCGCCGCCAGGCCGGGCCGATCTTCGACTCCCGCCACTGTTATCTTGCTTTGATTCTGGTCGAGCGTTACGCCCGAAACGAGCACGTCCTCCATCGATTGATCCTCTCGTCCAACCCACGTCCCCTCCACTTCACCGAAGCTGGAGCGGACGACGAGCGGCACGTTGTAACGGCGGGCGAGTTCCACCGAACGGGTTTGCAGGACCTTTGCGCCAAGTCCCGCCATCTCGAGCATCTCATCATAGGAGATGCGTCCGAGCTTCCTTGCCTTGGGGCAGACGTTGGGATCGGCGGTATAGACGCCGTCCACGTCAGTATAGATTTCGCACGCGTCGGCTTTGAGAGCCGCTGCGAGCGCGACTGCCGTCAGGTCCGACGCGCCGCGGCCAAGGGTCGTGATGTCGCCATCGGGATTGACGCCCTGGTATCCGGCAACGACGACGATCTTGCCGTCGTCGAGCGAGCGCATCACGCGCTCGCATTGCACGGATTTGATTCGCGCGCGGCCGTGATTCGAATCGGTCGTCAGGTTCATTTGAAATGCGAGAAAAGAAACCGTCGGATGACCCATCGAATGCAGCCGGATAGCAAGCAGCGCGGCCGAGACCTGCTCGCCGGTCGCGACCAGCACGTCAGTCTCGCGCGCGCTGGGCGACTCGCTCAGCTCGGATGCGAGCTGGAACAACCGGTTGGTCTCGCCCGCCATTGCAGATACTACCACGACGATCCGATCGCCGCGGTCGCGCGCCCGGACGACGCGATCGGCGACCGCCTTGATTCGTTCGATCGAGCCGACCGAGGTACCGCCGTACTTTTGAACAACTAATCCCACGAATATGACCCTATCTACCCCGAAAAAGGGGTAATCGAGTATTATTATCGGAAATTGCCCTGCAAACCAGCCCCAGAGAATGGACGGTAGCGTCTAACTTGGCGGGAGCGGACGTCGCCAGCGGACTTGGCTGCGGCCCGGCGTAAAATATAAGAGGCAGCACGGCTCCTTGACCATCACGCGATGCCACACTCCGCATGGCACAACGAAGGCTTGGCCGGGCTGCAGCGAAAGACAGCGTTCGCCAGCTTCCTCGTCGAGAACTACGTCAACTGCGCCCTCGACGAGATAGAGAAGTTCGTCGCCGTCGGGATGCATCTCCCCGGCATGCGGCGGATTCCTGGTCATTCGGGCCTCGCCTGCGAGTCTGCCCTCGACACCGGGATGAGCGCGACCGCGTTGAGCGACCGGCTCGATCGATCCAGACGGTGTGAACCGAACAGGGCTCTTCGACAGGTTTATCGGATTCTTGAACGGCTTCGCGATCGTCTTGGCTTTCACGCCGCTTGCTCCTGCGCCGCAGATTCAATCAATTCTTCGACCGACCATAGCCGACCCGTCCTGAAGTTCAGCTTGGTGTTACAGTTTCGCGAAAAAGAGGTGATTGAGTATCATTCTCGGAAAATGCCCTGTAAACCAGCCCCAGAAAATGAATGACAGACGCCGTAGGCGGGCCCGTCCTGCCCCACCGCCAATGACCAGGGCCGCCCTGATCGACAAAGTAGAGGCGCGAAGCGCCGCGATGCACCGCGCTTTCTGGATTTTGGGGCTTGGGACTGTGGGAATCAAAATTGCCATCCCATCCTTGTCGGACGTTTGGCCGTATCTGGCTACCGTCACGGGTAACGAATGGCTGGTTCCGTTGATAGCGGGTTTTCTTGCGGTAAGTAGCTGGAACAGTTTCAGGATGCCGAAGTGTCCCCACTGTCATCGGCCGCTCAATGGGCCAGTTGCCATCGCCAGCGATCGCTGTGGACGTTGCGGTGAGATTGTCGTCGAGGATCCGCGTACCAAATGACGCCGTCACCCCAACGTGATGCGCTAGCGTAACCTTTGCCAGCGCATGCGGTTAGTATCAGTATCGTGCAGGAAACGTCGGCGGAGATAAGCCAATGCCCTTCATCGACACTCACCAACTGAAAACCATCGAGCGCCTTCCCGGTTGGAAAGGCAAATACTTCGACTCGGAGAGCATGACTTTCGGCCACTATGTCTTCGAGGCGGGCTCGACGATTCACGAACACTCGCACGCGAACGAGGAAGTCTGGAACGTAATCGAAGGCCAGCTCGAAGTCACAATCGGCGGCAAGACGCAGTTAGCGGGCCCCGGTTTCGTCGCCATCGTGCCGCCGGACACGCTGCACTTCGTACGAGCAGTCACCAACGGCCGCGCGATAGTCGTGGACTACCCACTGCGCCGCGGAATGTCAGGGACGAACCGCCAGAATCAAAATAGGCGCGCGGTCGCCGCGCTTCAGGCGAAGCTGCGTTTCAGCTTGGAGATGATCTGTGCGTGACGCGAATCGCCTGCGCTGAACTCGATTCGCCGCAGGTTCGCGCCCGCGTAGCTGATTCTTACCGACAGGTATTCCATCTCGGCGCCGCCGCGCAGCCGCTCGAACCATTCCACCGCCGCGACACCTTCGGAGAACAGGTATTCGCGCAGGCCCAGGTCGTCGAGCGTCGCCTCTTCGAGCCGGTACAAGTCGATGTGATAGAGCGGGAAGCGCCCGTGATGCTCCTGGATCATCGTAAAGGTCGGGCTCAGGATGTCTTCTTCGCGCAGGCTAAGCCCGCGCGCGAGGCCCTTGATGAAGCAGGTCTTGCCCGCGCCGAGATCGCCAATCAGACCCAGCAGCTCGCCGCCTTCGAGCATCGACGCCAGCCGCCGTCCCCATGATTTGGTCTCGTGCGGCGATCGGCTCTCGATCACCATCGTGACCACGGTCGCGCCCGACGCTATTGCCTCATTAGCCATCGCGATTACTCAGTAACTATTATAGCTGAACTACTCAGTCTCAGTCAGAGCTTCACGCGCCGCCGGCAGCTCGTCAATCAGGTCGCCGGCGATATAGCCGACGCGCCCCATCCGCGCTGCCACGCGATCCGCCGCGTAGCCGTGGAGAAAAACGCCGAGCGCGAGCGCGTCGAGCGGGCGCATCTTCTGTGCGAGCAGCGTGCCGACGATTCCCGACAGCGCGTCGCCCATCCCCGGCGTGGCCATCCCGGGATTCCCGGTCGAGTTGATATAAACGTCGCCGTCGGGAGACGCGATAACCGAGCGCGCACCCTTTATCAGCACGGTCGCTCCCGTCCGCTCCGCCAGAGTGCGCGCCGCCGAAACGCGATCGTCGTTGATCTTCGCAGTCGGGATGCCGAGCAGCCGCGACGCTTCTCCCGGATGAGGCGTGAGTACGATCGGACCTCGCGCACGCTTCAAAACTTCGCAACCGATCGCGGCGACGGCGTTCAGCCCGTCCGCATCGATCAGCATCGGCCGTTCGGGTTCGCACGCATCCGAGATCAGCCATTCGATCAGCCGCTTCGTGTCGTCGCTGACACCGATTCCCGGCCCGACGATAAGCGCGCTCTTGCCTTCGAGCAGCATCTTCAGCGCGTCGGGCGCGTGCGCGCCGTCAAAATGGCCGTCGCGATCCGCAATCGGCTCCGTCATCAGTTCGGCCTGCCCCGCCGCGACGATCGGCTGGATCGACTCCGGCATCGCCGCCGTAACCAGGCCCGCGCCCGTTCGAAGCGCGGCGCGCGAAGCGAGCAGCACGGCGCCGGACTTGCCGCGCGCGCCGGCCATCACCAGCGGATGCCCGTAATTGCCCTTGTTCGAATCCACCCGCCGCGCGCGAATCAGATGCTGCAAATCACCGCGCTCGAGAAATCGCCCGCGCGGCGCAATCTCGTCGATCGCGCGCGGCGCGAAACCAATTTCAACGATTCGCAGCTCGCCGCATTGTCCTGCGCCCGGATATGAAACGTGGCCGAACTTCGCGAAGCCGAACGTCACGGTCAGCGACGCGCGAACCGCGATGCCCATCAATCCGCGCCGTGTCGGAGTTCACGCCCGACGCGATATCGACGGCGACGACCGGCACCGCGAATGAATTGACGATCTCGATCGCACGGCGCGGCCGGTCTTTCACCTCGGCGTTGAGCCCCGTGCCGAATATCGCATCGACGACGGCGCTCGGCCGCTTGCTCAGCGCGGCTTCGAGGCTCGGACTCCGTCGACGCCTCGATCACCTTGCCGCCGCATGCGCGAAAATCCGCGTGCGCGCGCGCTGCGTCGCCCTTCAAGTCCGCCGCGCGCCCGAGCAGGACCGCGCGCGCCGCAAAGCCGTCCTGAATCAGCCGCCGTCCTGCGACGAATCCATCGCCGCCGTTGTTACCCTTGCCCGCGACGACAAGCACGTCCGCCGCCGCATCGGGAAAGCGCTCGACCAGAGCGTCGGCAACCGCCTCACCCGCGCGCGTCATCAGCGAGTACGACGGAATTCCGTACTTCTCCTGGCTGAGGCGATCGAGTTCGCGGCTCTCGGCGGCATTAAGCAAAATCATCGGCGGCTGACCCAACAAAAATATTACACCATGCGCGCGAGGCATGAACGACAACCGCTGGACTGGCGCATTCGCTCTGCTAGCCTCGATGCCGAAATGATTCGCCTCAGCGTCAACCTCAACAAAATTGCCACGCTTCGAAATGCGCGCGGCGGCAATATTCCCGACGTCGTCGCCGCGGCGCGCACATGTATCGCAGCGGGATGCCACGGGATTACGGTGCATCCGCGTCCCGACGCGCGGCACATCACGTTTCAGGACGTGTTCGATCTCGCCGCGATGCTCACGGTCGAGTTCAACATCGAGGGCTATCCCGGCGCGGAGTTCATCGAGCTCGTGCTGCGTGTGCGCCCGACGCAGGTGACGCTGGTGCCCGACCCGCCGGGAGTGCTGACCTCGAACGCGGGATGGAACCTGATGAGCGGCGAGGCTGATTGGCTCGGCGAACTGCTCGCCAGATTTCGCGGGGCCGGCATCCGCACAAGTCTGTTCATGGAGACTGACGCCGGGCAAATCGAGCGCGCGAAAAAGCTCGGCGCCGACCGCGTCGAGCTCTATACCGGACCCTACGCGCACGCGTTCGGCACGCCGGCAGGTCGGGAGATTCTCGCGGCGCATCGCGAGGCCGCACGCCTCGCGCGCAAAATCGGACTCGGCGTCAATGCCGGCCACGATCTCGATCTCAAAAATATTCCCGCCTACGCGAAAGCGGTGAAGGGCCTGCAGGAGGTCTCAATCGGCCACGCGCTGATTTCCGACGCGCTTTACATGGGCCTGACGCGCACGGTGAAAGCGTATCTGAAAGCGCTCGGCTCGAAGCCGGCAGCCATCCAGCGCAGGAGCACGAAGCGAAGATAACGATCAGAGCGCGCCGGCGTACTTCTGGATTGCTGCGCCTATCTCCTGCGCGAGCGTTTTGATCTGGATGCCGTCCTCGCCTTCGACCATCACGCGGGCGAGCATCTCGGTACCCGAATATCGCACCAGCAGCCGGCCGGTGCCCGCCAGCCGCCGCTCAGCGTCGACGATCATCCGCTGAACATCGGGCATGTCGGTGAGCGGTACGCGATTTTTGACGCGGATGTTCTCGAGCACTTGCGGCATCCGGCGCATCGCTCGAAGTTCACCCAGCGTTCGTCCGCTCTCCGCTAACTGCGCCAGCACCAGCAGCGCGCTGATCAGTCCGTCGCCGGTGGTCGAATGATCCATGAAAATCACGTGACCCGACTGCTCGCCGCCGAGGTTGTACGAGTTCAGCCGCATTTCGCGAGCGACCGCGGGGTCGCCGACCTCGGTGCGAATCAGACGCACGCCCGCGTCGCGCAGCGCTACCTCGAGTCCGAAGTTGCTCATCACGGTGCCGACGACGGCGTTGCCGTGCAGTCGGCCTTCGGCGGCGAGCTTGCGTCCGAGCAGCGCCATCACGTCGTCGCCGTCGAAGACTTCGCCGTGCTCGTCGATCAGCATCACGCGATCGCCGTCGCCGTCGAGCGCGATTCCGACGTTGCAGTGCTCGCGCAGCACGGTCTCGCGAATCTTGTCGAGATGCACCGCGCCGCAATTCAGATTGATATTCTTGCCGTCGGGGTCGACCGCGATCGCCACGACTTCGGCGCCCAGTTCCTCAAGCGCGTCGGGACCGACCTTGTAGGCCGCGCCGTTGGCGCAATCGATCGCGACCTTCAGGCCGTCGAAGGTGACCGAGCGCGGCAGGCAAGACTTCAGAAACACCAGGTAACGCCCGAGCGCGTCGTCGATTCGCGCCGCCTTGCCGATATCGTCAGCGCGTGCGCGATTCCGGTCGATCTCGCCCTCGTCGAACACCAGCGCTTCGATTCGCCGCTCGGTTTCGTCGTCGAGCTTGAATCCTTCGCGCGAAAAAAACTTGATGCCGTTGTCCTGGAAGGGATTGTGCGAGGCCGATATCACCACGCCCGCGTCGGCACGCATGCTCCGCGTCAGGAACGCGATCGCCGGCGTCGGCAGCGGACCCACCAGCCACACGTCCACGCCCATCGAGCAGATGCCCGACTCGATCGCGGTCTCGAGCATGTAGCCCGACAGCCGCGTATCCTTGCCGATGAGAATCCTGCGATGACGTCCGTTGGAATTGCGGAACACGTGCGCGAGCGCGCGGCCCAGCTTCAGCGCGGTCTCCGACGTGATCGGCTCCTCGTTGGCGACGCCGCGGACGCCGTCGGTGCCGAACAGTTTACGATTGGTGCTCATCAGCCGTAGTCGTCAGCTTCTCGTGATACATCCGCAGTTTAACCTTGTCAGGCGACTGGCGCACCAACTGCATCCCGTCGGGAACAGTCACCTGCAGCGGCAATTCATGCGATCCCGGCTCGAGTCCGTTCGCGTCCACATACGCCAAACCCTTGGGCGCGAGGCCCGCCAGCTTGACCGCCGGCCCGCGAATCGTCAGCGTCGCCTGCTTCGGCTCGACCCGGTACTTGAAATCGCTGTCCTTGACCTCGACGTCCACCGCGCGAAACTCGCGGTCGGTAATCGCCTCGACCACGTTGATCTTCGCATCGACGTGACCGGTTGATAGTCCGAGCGTCGGATCGGGCGGCGCGATATTAACCGAGCCGTCGACATCCGAAGTGAGTCCCTTAAGGTCGAACGGCTCCGTGTTGACCGCCGTCAGCGGATCGACAAACCTGCTGGGCCCCACGATCGTAACGCTCGGCGGCGTGATGTCGACCGACGAAATCGTGTAGCCGGGTGCGACTTGATTCTGAACCGCCAGATGCACCGGCACGTCGCGAGTAACCATACGATCCACGTCGAGCGACAACACATCCGGCGAGATGCCGGTGACGGCGGTGTTTCGACCGACGTTGAACATCGTGGGTTCGATCTTGAACTCGGACGGTCCTGTCGCCACTTCGCGCAGATCAGGGGCGAGTGTAAGCCGCCCGGGATCCAGCAACGACAGCAGCGTGCGCGGTCCGGTGACCTCGATTTTCACCTCGGTCGGCGGATGATTCACGATCACCATCCCCTGCGGCAACGACCTATAGCTGACGGGCACGGTGAGCTGTACGACCGATCCGCGCTCGCCCGCATTTACGAATATCCAGAGTCCGATCGCGAGCGCCACCGCGAAGATTCGCAGACCAATATCGCTGCCGCGCAGACGCCGCGCGCTGCTTGCCGCGAACATAAATTGGAAGTCGCCCAGCTTCATCGTGCGTCGTCTCGTCGCTCTTCCCGCTTCCCCGCTGCTAACCCGGTAGTTTCCGCAGCGTGGACAAAACCTCGGCCGGTTCGAGTCCTCGGCTCAGTACGCCGCCGCGCGCGAGCGAAATCTGTCCGCTCTCCTCGGACACGACCAGCACCACCGCGTCGCTGTCTTCGCTCATCCCGATCGCCGCGCGATGACGCGTGCCGAGCGACAGGCTGACGTTGGGATTCTGCGACAACGGCAACAGGCAGGCGGCGGCCAGTATCCGATCGCTGTTGATTATAACGGCGCCATCGTGCAGCGGAGAGCCGTTCATGAAGATCGTTTCGAGCAGCTCCGGCGAGACCTTGCCGTCGACGATTCTGCCGCTCTCGACAAACTCGCCCAGTCCGTCGTCCTGCTCGATCACGATCAGCGCGCCGATTCTGCGGGCGGCCAACCACGCGGAAGCAGTCGCAATTTCCTCTGCGGCAGTGACCACCGCCGCGCCGCGGCCGAGGAAAGATTGCGCACCGACCCGGGTCAACGCGCGGCGAATATCCGCCTGGAAGATCACCACCAGGATGACGAACAGCGAACCGAGGAAGTTGTTCAATAGCCAGTTGAGCGTGAACAGTCCGAGCACCTGCGACGCCACGAACGCGCCGCCCACGATCACCATTCCCACCACCATCTGCATCGTGCGCGTGCCGCGAATCAGCAACGCGATCCGGTAGATCACGTATGCCACGATCAGGACGTCGACAAAGTCCTGCCAGCGCGGCCGCGGTATCATTGGTAGGTAGTTATGCATTGCGCCTGAACCGCTGATCCCGTCCCGTCATCGCCGCGGCCATTCGCACTACGGCGACAGCCGCGCCTGCGTCATGCACCCGCACGATCGACGCGCCCGCGGCCACCGCCAGCGCGTTCACCGCCGCCGTGCCGAATTCCACATCCCGCTCGCCCGCCATACCGGCCGCGCCGGCGGCGATTCGCGCCACGAAGGTCTTGCGCGACGCTCCTACTAATACGGGATAGCCGAGCGCACAGAGGTCGGGCAAGGCGGCGAGCAATTGCAGATTATGCTGGGCAGTCTTGGCGAATCCCAGCCCCGGATCGACGATGATTCGCGAGCGCACAACTCCCGCCTCCACGGCAAATCGCACGCGTGCATCGAGATACTCGACGACCTCGCACACCACGTCGCGATAGCGCGCGAACGCGATATGATTCGCGGGGCCGCCGCGCATATGCATCAGCACGACCGCGCACTTCGTGCGCACCGCCAGCGGCGCCATCTCTGGGTCGTGCTCGAGCGCCGTAATGTCGTTGATTATCGCCGCCCCCGACTCGAGCGCGACGCGCGCGACCTCGGCCCGCCGCGTGTCGATCGAAATCGGCACGCGCAGCTGCTTCCCCAGCCGCTCGATCACCGGCGTCACCCGCGCAAGTTCTTCCTCGACTGAAACTTCTACCGCACCGACCGGACGCGTCGATTCTCCGCCCACGTCGATAACGTCGGCGCCCGCGGCTTCCATCGCAAGCGCATGCTCGACGGCGCGGTCCGGGTCCAGGTATCTACCACCGTCGGAAAAGGAGTCGGGCGTCACGTTGAGCACACCCATCACGGCGGGGAACTTGATTACGCGACCGTCGGCCAGCCTGAGATTTGAAAACGACAATCGGGGAGCCGGCCTATGACCGGCGCGATCGCTGAACGATTTGGACTTGGCTTGAATCGGCGAGCGTCGCATCGCATCGGCCCCACTTCCCCCCTCACCTCTCGCCCGCACGACAACTGACGCGCGCCCGCGCATGAAAAAATCAAGTCGACCAGTCGCGGCAGGTCTAAACCGCGGGCCCGCGAAACAACTACACGAGAACAGGCTTCGGCGGGAGTCCTGGCACCGGGCTGTCGTCCTCGACCCGCTTTTCCTTGCCCGTGTCAGGGCCGGGCCGCGGCGGAGGATCGTTGCGCACCGCAGCCGGCGACGGCGGCAACGGACGCCCTTCGCGGAACGCCGTGACCATCGCCTCGACTTCGCTGCCTTCGAGCACTTCCTTCTCGAGCAGCCGCGACGCGATCGCGTGGAGCAACGGCAGATGATCCGACAGCAGCTGGCGCGCCTTTTGATACGAGTCGTCGATTATCTTGCGCACTTCGCGATCGATCTCGAGCGCGGTCTGCTCCGAGTAATCCTTGTGATGCGCGATATCGCGCCCCAAAAAGATCTGCTCCTCGCGCCGCCCGAAGGTCATCGGGCCGAGCTCCTTGCTCATGCCCCATTCGCAGACCATCTTGCGCGCAAGCTCGGTCGCCTTTTCGATATCATTGCCGGCGCCGGTCGTCATCTGGCCGAACACAATCTCTTCAGCCGTGCGCCCGCCGAACATCACCGCCAGCCGCGTCACCAGGTAGTCGCGCGGATAGGTGTACCTGTCGTCGAGCGGCAATTGCTGCGTGACGCCAAGCGCCATTCCGCGGGGAATAATCGTAACTTTATGGACCGGATCGGCGCCGGGCTGCAGCATCGCAACCAGCGCATGCCCACCCTCGTGGTACGCGATAATCTTGCGCTCCGAGCCCGACATCACCATCGAGCGCCGCTCCGCGCCCATCATCACTTTGTCCTTGGCCAGCTCGAAGTCCGACATCTCGACCTTGTCCTTGTTGCGGCGCGCCGCCAGCAGCGCAGCCTCGTTGACAAGGTTCTCGAGATCGGCGCCCGCGAAGCCCGGCGTCGAGCGCGCCAGCTTGGTGCCGTCGACATCGTCCGACAGCGGCACCTTGCGCGTGTGAACTTTCAGAATTCCCTCGCGACCCTTCACGTCGGGCAGCGGCACCACCACGCGCCGATCGAAACGGCCGGGCCGCAGCAGCGCGGGATCGAGCACGTCGGGACGATTGGTCGCGGCGACGAGAATTACGCCCTCGTTGGCCTCGAAGCCGTCCATCTCGACCAGCAACTGGTTGAGCGTCTGCTCGCGCTCATCATGACCGCCGCCGAGGCCGGCGCCGCGATGGCGTCCGACGGCGTCGATCTCATCTATAAAGATGATGCACGGTGCATGCTTCTTGCCCTGCACGAACAGGTCGCGCACGCGCGAGGCGCCCACGCCGACGAACATCTCGACGAAGTCCGATCCGGATATCGAAAAGAACGGCACGCCCGCTTCGCCCGCAATCGCGCGCGCAAGCAGCGTCTTGCCGGTTCCCGGCGGACCGACCAGCAGCACGCCCTTGGGGATTCGGCCGCCGAGGCGCGTAAAGCGCTTCGGATCGCGCAAAAATTGAATTATTTCTTCGAGCTCGTCCTTCGCCTCATCTATACCCGCGACGTCGGCGAACGTGACCTTATGCGTATTCTCCGTCAGCAGCTTCGCGCGGCTCTTGCCGAACGACATCGCCTTGCCGCCGCCAATCTGCATCTGGCGCATGAAGAATATCCACAGCGCCGCGAGCACCAGCACCGGGAACCACTGCACCAGCGCGACCATCCACCAGGGGTCGCCCTCGGCCGGCTTGGCCGCAATCTTGACGCCCTTGTCGCGCAACGTCTTGACCAGGTCGGGATCGTCCGGGGCGTAGGTCTTGAAATGGTCGCCCGTGGTCGAGTCGCCCTTGATCAGGTTGCCCTGGATAGTCGCCTCCGCAACCTGGCCTTTATCAACCTGGTTGAGGAAGTCTGAGAAAATTATTTCGGGTTCTTTGGGTTGTTGTCTGCTGAAGATATTGAACAGCAGCAGGAACATCAGTCCCAGCACTAGCCATAGCGCAATACTGCGAGAAAACTGGTTCATGCTATAAAAAAGGTATCACGCACGTTGATCTGCACGCAACGTGCTAAGTGTTAAGCGGTGCTTTCCGACGCCTCAACGCGCAGTACCGTCTCGGTCGCATTGTTGACCAGCGCGCAGTCCGCGCGCACAAATCCGGGAATCCAGGCGATCTCGCCGCCCACGGTAATCAGCGGAAATCGCTCGCGGCGGGCGCGCGGCAGCTTGCGATCGACGAACACGTCATGGACCTTGCGCGTGCCGCGCATCCCGATCGGGCGAACCCGGTCGCCCTGGATAAAATTGCGCGCGACCAGGCCCGCATCAGTGATTTTCGCCGCATCGAACATCGCGACCAGCAGATTATCCGGCATCGACGCGTCCGCAGCCGCGATAGTCGCCGCCTCGAATCTGAATCCGGCGGCGATCGTGATCCCGTCAGCGATAATCGGAACCGAGAATCCGGCGTCGGCCTCTTTCGCTTCGCGCATTCAACAATCGAAAAAAATTGTACTCGCGCTCAGCCCGCCAACCGCGCGGAAGATCGATCGAGTCGCTCGGGCCGCCCTCGAGTATAAGGAGGCGCACGGCCTCGACATGCGCCCGCGAAATTCCGCGCAAAGATCCCATGCGCTCGGCTACGAAAATGCGGATCGCAACCGCCTGAACCGCGCGATTCAACGCGCCAAATCCCGACACGTCGAGCGCGCAGCCATCGACGCGCATCGCGTCCAGCTCGCGCGCCGCATGCGCGCTAACGAGCTCGTCGAGCGAGCGCATCTCGCCGGCAACTTCCGCCAGCCGCGCGCCAAGACCAGGCGCATACTCGCGCTCGAGCATCGGCATCAGCTCGGCGCGAATCCGGTTGCGCAAAATGTCGTGCGACGCATTCGATGAATCCTCGACGAACGCAATCGCGCGCGTATTGAGGTACTCACGAATCTCGGCGCGCGAAATCGACAGCATCGGCCGAAGCAGTTTCCCCGGCCCGCGCTCAGCCATCGCAGCCATCCCCGCCGCTCCAGCGCCGCGCATCAACCGCATCAAAACAGTCTCCGCCTGGTCGTCGCGATGGTGCCCCAACGCAACGAAGTCCGCTCCAACACGCTCGGCGGCGCGAATAGAAACTCGCGCCGAACCTCGCGCGCCCGCTCCTCGAGATTCGCAAGCGCAGCAAGTCCGCCGGCACGCTCGGCAATCAACTCGATTCCAAGCCGCGCGCACATAGCACGCACGAATTCTTCGTCGCGATCAGACTCGTCGCCACGAATCCGATGGTTCAAATGCGCCGCCGCAAGCTTCAACTGGAAACGCTCGCGCAACTCGATCAGCGCGTAAGTAAGCGCGACCGAATCTGCTCCGCCGGAAAGCCCGATCAGTAAGGATGAGCCAGGCGCACCCCGACCTCGCGAAAGCGCGCGCTCGATCACGCAACGATCTTATTTTCAGCCTCGTGAATCATCACGAATGAGATTATTCCCGCCCGAGATCCGCATCAACACAATCTGCTGTGATCGCAGAACCCTCACCGCTGGCCGCGAAGCGGCCAGCCGCCTCTCCCGTGAAATGAACGGGCGAGGTAGGAGTCGGACGCCTCCGCCCATCGAAAAACCTTCTAACAGGGACGAAGTCCCGCATCTTTTCTTCTTTCCAATACTGGGTGCAGGGGTCACCCCTGCCGAAGGAAGTGTGAAACCCACCGCGGGTTTCACATTTGATTAAGTGATCTACCCTTCCCCGATCACCGGCTCATCTGATCCAGCAAATGCAGTATCACCCCGATCCCCGGAATATTAACTTCGAGCTCCTCGCCGAGTGTGCGAATCACTCGCACTCGCCGCAATGCGTCTTGGTCGTATAGCGCCTCGAGCTGTCCGCGCACTTGCTCGACTCTGACCGGCGCTATCAGGTCCTCGTGCTCCCACGACGCCAGCTCGCGCTCGCTCACGCCGCTGATCGAGCAGAAGACGCTGCGGCTCATCAGTACCACTTCGCCGCGAGTCGAGCTTCTCGATCGGGTTCGCCGCCGCGCCATCGCATTCAACTCCTGCTCACTTCGACGCCATCAGTTCCGCCCGCGGATCGGCAACCCCGCGCGCCTTGAGGCTATCGGCGAGGTCCTGCATCAGCGCGCGTTCCTTTGCATTCAAGTCGGTCGGCGCGAGCACCTTCAGCTCGTAGAGCAGGTCGCCGGCCGGCTCCTTGCCGCGCGCCGGCAGTCCACGCCCGCGCAGACGCATCACGCGTCCCGCCTGGCTGCCGGCCGGAATCTTCAGCGACACCCGCCCGTCGATCGTAGGCGCGGTGATTTCGGCGCCGAGCGCCGCTTCGTAATCCCACACCGGCAGATTGACGCGCAGGTCGCGGCCCGTCAGCGCAAAGACCGGATTCGGCTCGATTCGTATCGTCAGGAAGAGGTCGCCATTCTGATCGGGCCGCGGCGCGCGGCCGCCCTGCCCCTTCAAGCGCAACTGCGAGCCGTCGGTCACGCCGGCAGGGATCGTCACTTCGAGCGTGCGCCGCGCCTCGACCACGCCGGCGCCGCCGCAGGTCGGACACTGCTCGGCCGAGCGAATCACGCGCGCCTTGCCCTGCTTCTCCTCGCGCGCGATCACCCCGCTGCCGCCGCAGGTGGCGCATTCGTCCTCGGCGACGAGGTCGAGCCGGCGCTTGGCGCCCTTGACCGCATCGGCGAGCGTGATTCCAACTTCGGCGCGGAGGTCGGGCGCGCGCTGCGGCTCGGTGCCGAAATCGAAGGTGGAAAATCCGCGTGACGCGCCGCCGCGGCTGCGTCCGCCGGCACGCCTGCCGCCGCCACCGCCGAAAAATTGCGAAAAGAAGTCGCTGAAGTCGCCACCGCCACCGCCGAAATCCGCGCCCCCGCCGCCCGCGGCCCGCCCGCCTGCTCCGGCTGCCGATTGCTGCTGGGCGTAGCGGCGCATCATCTCTTCCTGCGACACGCCATGCTCCCAGTCGGCGCCCAGCTCGTCATACTTCTTGCGCTTCTCGGGGTCGCTGATTACCTGGTAGGCCTCGTTGATCTCCTTGAATTTGGCCTCGGCGTCCTTGTTGTTGGGATTGACGTCGGGATGGAATTTGCGGGCGAGCTTGCGATAGGCACTCTTGATATCCGCCTCGCTCGCTTTGCGGTCAACGCCGAGAACTTTATAGTAGTCGCGAAATTCCATCCAGTATACTCAGTTACTAAGGTCCCGATACTCAGTTATGATTTTCAACTTACTAATGCGTCACTAGCCAATCAAATATCAGATCGCGCTTCCGGCGACCCCGCGGGCGCGGACGCTTCGGTCAGCGACGCCATCCGCGCCTCGAGCGAACGAAGCTCCGCGTCAAGCGCGGCCTGGCGACGCCAGATGAACAGCACGTACAGAAAAATCACCCCGAAGATGATGCTGTACGCGGCGAACAGGTATCCCAAATGTTCCATCAATTCAATTCCATCATTTGATATCGGATGCGGCCGCGTTCGCGAACGCAATCCTGACCGCCAGCGCACCCATCCGGCTGCGCGTCCGCAATTGCATGAAACGCAGCATCAGCAGCCATGCCCAGAAGGCCGTGAACGCGGCCAGGCATACCAGCAGCGTCGCGACCATCCGCGGATCTTCGAGCCCATGGCCGCCCTGCTTCATGACCAGCACGGCAGGATGAATCGTACGCCAAAGCCGCACGGACGCAATGACTATAGGCACGTCTAGCGCGGCGACAAGTCCGAGCACCGCGGCGAAGCGCGCGACCTGGGGAGTGTCGTCAGCGCTGGCGCGCAGCATCAGGTAGCCGCCGTACATCAGCCACAGGATGAAAGTCGTCGTCAGGCGCGAGTCCCACGTCCACCACGTACCCCAAATCGGCTTGGCCCAAATCGAGCCGGCGACAATCATCAGCGTGCAGAAGACCATTCCGGTTTCGGCAGCGGCGTAGCCGAGGTCGTCCCACAGTTGATCGCCGAGCCACAGGTAGAATATTCCCGCGATCGCGACCAGCCCGAACGAGGCGAACGCAACCCATGCGAGCGGCACGTGAAAATAAAATATCAGCTGCGCGATTCCCTGCTCGGCTTCGGGCGGTACGTAGTCGAATACCATGAACAGGGCTGCGACCATCAGCGCCAGCGTCGCGAATCCAAGTCCGTTGCGAATTGCGGAGTTATTCATTGCTACTCAGTGCCTATAGTCAGTCCTCACCTACCACATGCTCGAACAGCAGGTAACCGGCGGTGACGAACAGCACGTCGAACGCGATCATTATCTTGAGCCAGTCGCCCATCGCGGCAAGCGGCGCACCTGCCAGTGCGGCCGCGCTTGCCTTGACGCCGGCAATCAGCGCGGGCACGAAAATCGGCACCGCGAGAATCGGCAGCAGCATGTCGCCGCCGCGCGTGCGCCCCGTGATTGCCGACAGCAGCGTCGCCAGCGCGGAAAATCCGATCGCACCGAGCGCCAGGATCGGCGCGAGGCGCGCCGTCGACGCGTCGAAATCGAGATTAAAGAACAGCACCATCAGGATGACCGCGCCGACTTCGGCGATCGCCATGAAGATCAACGCGGCGGCGAGCTTGGCCGCGTAAAGCGTCGCGGGATCGAGCGGGCTCAGCAGCAAGCCGCGAATCGCGCCGTTGTCGCGCTCGGCGAGCAGCGCGCGATTCGCGCCGAGCATCCCGGAGAAGACCAGCGCGACCCACAGCGCGCCCGCGGCCACGTCGACGCTGCGCACGCGTCCGGCGTCGAGGGCGAACACCAGCACGACGAGCACCAGCATCGACAGCGCGAGCAGCGCCAGCGTGCTCTCGCCGCTGCGAAGCTCGAGGCGGAGATCCTTGCGGAGCACGGCGGCAAATCCCGACACGGTTTTATCGGCCCAACAGCGAGCGAAGCCGCCCGCCGCGCCGGACCTCCTCCTGATGCGCCCGCTCGGCCAGGCGGCCGCGCGAGATTTCGAACGCCGCGAACTCGACCCCGGCGATTTCGGGGATTGCATGCGCCGTCGCTATCACCGACGCGCCGCGCTCGATCGCGCCGCGAATCAGCGCCGCGATGATTTCCGCACCGTCATGGTCGAGCGACGCGAACGGCTCGTCGAGCAGCAGCAGCGCGGGCTCGGCAAGCATCGCGCGCGCAGCCGACAGGCGCTGTTCCATCCCGCGCGAGAACGCTCGCACGCGGGTATCGGCAACGTCGGCGAGGCCAACGCGCGCCAGCCACAAATCGGCGGATGCGCGCGGGTCGGCGACCGAATAGAGCTCGGCGTAGAACTCGAGATTCTCGCGCGCGGTCAGATTCGGGTAGAGGAAACTCTGATGCGCCATCATGCCGATTCGCCGCCGATAGCGCGCCGCGAGCCGGCGCGTGTCCTGCCCGAAGACCAGCGCGCGACCGTCGCTCGGCGCCTCGAGTCCCGCGATGATTCGCAGCAGCGTGGATTTCCCGGCGCCGTTGCCGCCCACGACGAACGCGCCAGAGCCAGCCAGCAACCGCAGATCAATTTCGCGCAGCACGGGTGCGAGCCCGTAAGTCTTGGCGAGGCGATGAGTCTCGACGACCGGCGCCGACATCACTTGGTCCAGGCGGCAGCGCCGCCTATCGGCTTGATCGCGATGCCGCATTGCGCGCAGAACTTCGCGTCGAGCGCAGCGCGCGTTCCACACTCGGGACAGAAGCTGCGCTTGGGCATCGGCGACGCCGGCGTCGGCGGCTGTTGCAGCGGCAGCGTGGCTTGAGTAGCCCGCGGCGGATCGGGACGCACGATAAGCGTCGGCGCCGAGTCTACGCGGCGTGGAGGTACCGGCGGCGATGCGACCCGGCGCAGCGCCTGCGTCAACGGTGCCAGCGATGGCGGCGGCGCCTTTACGGGCTTGTCGTTCTGAGCGCGGATATTCTCGACCGCGGTCATTGCGGTCAGCGCTCGATCCTCGAGCGCCTTGTGCATCGATTCGTAGTCCGCGTCCGACAGCTTGCCCATCTCGCGATCGAACTCGAGTTCGCGCAGACCCTGCACCGCCAGCGCGCAGTCATGCTCACAGCGTTCCGCTTGCAGTTCGCTCGCCGACCTCGCGCGCGCGCCGACCAGCCCGATGCCGAGCGGAGCCGCGACGAACAGCGCGACTCCGGCGACAATCAGAGCGGCGGCGAGGATGAACACGGTTACCTGCGCTCCTCGAGTTCCTTTTCGAGCCGGCGCCGCAGCTCGGGATCGAACGACGGAGGCTGAGTGCCCGGCTTCGAGTTCGCTGGCGCCGACGAATGCCAGCGCCCGACCGCCACCATCATCGCGCCGCCGCCGACGATGAGCGCGATGAACGGCATCGTCCACGCGAGCAGGTTGAAGCCCTCGGTGGTCGGCGCCGACAGGATCTTCTCGCCGTACTGCTTGCGATAGAAGGCGATTATCTGCGCGCGGGTCATGCCCCTGGCGATCATCTGATCGATCTCATGGCGCATCGGCACCGCGAAGGCGCAGGTCGGCATATTGCAGTTGGCGACCGTCAAACCGCAGCCGCATTGGCAGGTCAAACCTTCGAAAACCTCGGCGTTCGTTGTGGTTTCCGCCGCGAATGTTTCACGTGAAACGTTTTTTAGTTCAGGAGAAAGAAAAACGAATAATGCGACGGCGAGGAACACGAGCGACAATCCGAATGCGTATTTCGCCCGCACGGTTCAGTCACCCCCGCTCTCGGCGCCGACCAGTTCGCGCGTCAGGATCGGCGAGCGGCTGAGCGCGCTCGCGATTGCCGTGCGCTCGCGAACGTTGGGCCACATCACGACCACCGTCCCGAGCACCATCAGCACGCCGCCCGCCCATAGCCAGAAAACCAGCGGCGTCAGGAACACTTCGAAGGTCGCGGTCTGGCCGCTGTCGTCGATTCCGGCGAGCACGACGTAGAGGTCGGCGACGGGCGTCGAGTGGATCGCGACTTTGGTCGCGGGCTGCTGCGGGCGTTTGAAGAACAGCTTCGCCGGCTCCATCAAGGTGATCTCGCGGCCGTCGTCGCGCAGCACCTCGACCAGCGCGGTCGCGCTCTCGAGATGAGGCGTGTCTTTTTCATCCAGACCCTGAAAGCGCAGCGTGTACGATCCGATCTTGAAGCTCTCGCCGGCGTGCACGCTCTTCTTCACTTCGGTGCGGAAGAACGATGAGCCGACGATTCCGACGAACGCGACGATCACGCCGACGTGGATGATATAGCCGCCGTAGCGGCGGTTGTTCTTGGCGACGAGATTGACGAGCGCCTTGGCGCGCGGTTCGGCGACCATGTGGCGGCGCGCGCTAACCCCGCGGCGGAACTCGACCAGCACGGTGCCGATCACGAACGCGGCGAGCGAGAACGCGGTCAGCACGTACCATTGGCGGATGCCCTCGGCCGCGACGACGATTCCGGTCGCGACTCCGATAACGACTGGCGCAGCGAAACTGCGCGCGAGATTGCCGGCCGTCGTGCGCCGCCATGCGATCAGCGGCCCTATCCCCATCAGGAACACGAGGCCGAGCGCGAGCGGTCCGTTGACGCGATTGAAGAACGGCGGTCCGACGGTGATCTTCACGCCGCGCACCGCTTCCGACAGCACCGGGAAAATCGTGCCCCAGAAAACCGCGAACGCGATGCCGACCAGCATCAGGTTGTTGAACAGGAACGCCGCCTCGCGCGACAGGTACGACTCGAATTCGGCGGGACTGCGCAACTCCTTCGATCGAAAGATCAGCAGCGCCGTGTATGCGAGCGTTACGGTGATCAGGAAGCTTAGAAAGTACGGGCCGAGGCCGGACTGGGTGAACGAATGCACCGACGAGATGACGCCGCTGCGCGTGATGAAGGTGCCGAACAGCGTCAGCCCGAAGGCGAGTCCGATCAGCGACAGGTTCCAGACCTTCAGCATGTCCTTGCGTTCCTGGATCATCACCGAATGCAGGTACGCGGTCATCACCAGCCACGGCATGAAGGCGGCGTTCTCGACCGGGTCCCATGCCCAGTAACCGCCCCAGCCGAGCACTTCGTAGGCCCATCGCGCGCCGAACATGTTGCCGAGCGTGAGAAAGAACCACGAAAAAATCGCCCAGCGGCGCGTCGAGCGGATCCAGCCGTCGTCGAGCTTGCCGGTGATCAGCGCGGCGGCGCCGAAGGCGAACGGCACGGTCGCGCTGACGTAGCCGGTGTAGAGCGACGGCGGATGTATCGCCATCCAGTAGTTCTGCAGCAGCGGATTGAGGTCGGAGCCTTCAGCCGGCACCGTCGCGAGCAAATCGAATGGCCGCGTGACGAAGTTCAGCATCAGCAGGAAAAAGATTGCGACGCCGGCCAGCACCGCGAGCGCATACGGCGCGATCTCGGGATTGCGGCGGCGATTCTGGAACGCGGCGATCGACGTGAAGATCGACAGCAGCCAGGTCCAGAACAGCAGCGAGCCCTGCTGGCCGCCCCACAGCGAAGTGATTTTGTAAACGGTCGGCAGCGTGGTGCTGGAATACGAGGCGACGTACTCGAGCGAGAAGTCGCTGCGCAACAGCGCGGCCCACAGCACGACGACCGCGATCGTCACCATCGCGCACATCGCCCACAACGCGTGGCGCGCGCTGACGACGAAGTCGGGCGCATTGCGGCGCGCGCCGTAGACATTCGCCACGATGGAATAGACGGCGAGAATCAGCGCGATCGCGAGCGCGAGGTTGCCAAGTTGCGGCATCTACGAATTCCCAGGCCGTTATTGTGATTGCTTAGGCTTGTACTTGGAAGGGCAGCTGGTCATCACCTGGGTCGCCGCAATTGTGCCTCCCGCACCGAGCTTGCCCTCAACGATAACGTCGCGCCCCGGCGCGAACATATCCGGCTTGGGCTCACCGGCGCATACGACACGAAATGAAACGGGGTCGGTCGCTACCACAGGCTTAACCGCCGCGCCCTGATCGAGGTCGGGAATCGGCACGATCTCGAATTTCAGGGTCAGCGAGTTCGGATCCCAGTTGATGGTGCCGGCTTTGACGCGGCCGGCGACACGCAGCGCCTGCCCGCCGAGCTCGGCTTGCCGCGCAGCCACTTCCGGCACCGTCAGGTAGTATTCCGAGGTGGTGCTAATCGCGCTGAAGATGAGGTAGCCGATCGCGACGACGATCAGTCCGACACCAACAAAAAACCGTGGACGAATTCGCATGGCCAGTCTCGAACCGATTGTTTCAGGGGTCGCGCATTTGAGCAATCGTTAGAGCGCGCGAGGGGACTCATGCCCCCCGCGCGGTTCTCGAATCTACAGGCTGTTGAGGAAGCTCAGCAGGCTCTGTTGCTGGGTTGTAGGTAGCGCCTGGAAGGCCGCCGCTGCTGCCTTGCCCTGGCCGTCGTGCAACGAGATAGCCGTCGGGAGATCGGCGGCGCGGCCGTCGTGCAGAAAGACCGACTTGGCGCGCAGTCCCCACAGCGGCGCCGTCCGCATCATCGTCGGTCCCGCAGCGCCCGAGGTGATGCCGTCGCCGAGCGAGCCCATGCTATGCAGCAGGAAATCGCTGTATGGATGGAACGTCTGCTTCGATAGCGCCTTGTTCAGCACCGAACTGATCGCAACGCCGCCCGTGGATGCCGGGATGAAGGATGCCGGGTTGGAGGATGTGGTGAGCGTCGGCGCATGGCATCCTGCGCATCCTAACTTTGAAAACAGCGCCTGGCCCGCAGAGGCGGCCGAAGTTTGCGGCAGCGTCGGCGGCGGCGCCAGCCCGCGCATGAAATCGGAGAAGCGGTCGATGTCGGCCTCGCCGTCGGGATCGGTAGTATCCTCGATGCCCGTATCCTCGAGCGTGACTCCGTACTGGGTGACGTCAAGGGCGCAACTGCTGGTATCGACCGGGTTGTCCGGGTTCGTGATTCCCATCTCGTTCAGATAGGCGTCGCCGGCGAAGCCTCGCAGGAAGGCGTGATCGTCCTTCCATCCGAAGCGGCCGACGTGCGCCGTAGTGAGGAAATTCTCGGTGACCATTTTGGCCACGCCCTGAATCGACTGCGGCTCGCTCTGCGCCATCTGGATCAAGGTCTGATCCGATACCGCCTCGACCAGGCCGTCACCGAACAGCGGCAGCGCAGCGCGTCCGGCCACGCAGTTGCCGCCGCTGGTGAAGTTCGCGCTGGTGGGATTGCAGGTCGGCAGGTCGGTGTTGAAGGTCGTGCGCGACGCCTCCTCCTGCTGGCATGCCGAAAGCTGGCATCCGGGCACCGTGATTTGGCATCCAAGCGGCTCCGCCGACATTC
Source organism: uncultured delta proteobacterium (assembly GCA_963747845.1). Taxonomy (GTDB): domain Bacteria; phylum Desulfobacterota; class Binatia; order Binatales; family Binataceae; genus Binatus. Next base: position 130,306 of record CAVVGR010000007.1, on the reverse strand, counting down.
CGTTGGGGAAGATAGTTGTCGTGCCCTGCGTTTGCGGGCCGTTGCGAAGCATATTATCGACCGCGAAGATGTGCACCGGGCCGGGATCGGCGTTGTTGCGCACGCGGATCTCGTCGATAAAGAGGCCGCCGCCGCCCGTCGCCGGCTGCGAATGGCAACCGGTGCAGGTCGTGCTGTTGAATAGCGGTCCAAGTTGAGGCAGGTCCTCGATTTCCTTGAAGTTTATCTGGCCGGTGGCGAAGATCGTGAGGTCAGGAATGCTGCTGGAGATGGCGGGTAGCGGCGCACCGAAGCCATCGAGGTTGATCGGGTAGGCCGGCGGCGGCTGGGTCGCGGCGCGACGATTCGCAGGGCCCGCGAACGCGTTGGAAGCGATCGTCATTGCGAGCGCGCACAGAATTGCGCCCGTTACTCGGAGGGTGGTCTTGGTCTTCACGTCATCATCCTCCTTTGCCCAGCGCTGCGACTACGGGAATCGCGGGCAAGGCTGTTCCGCGGCGCCCCCGCGCGAGCGAGGCACACGTCCACATCCAACTGCTCGTCAGGCTTTTTGCCCGGGCGGAGCAGTCACTTCGAGGAACCGCTATGTCGCTGGCTCATCGGGGCCGTTGCGGCCCTGCCGAAAGGCGATTGGGTTAATGAACCGGGGCAGTAGTTAACACTGTCGCTATAAGATTACAAGTCTATCAGAGATAATCTTTTTCTCTCTTTCGATACCATTAATGATGCACATACATGCAGATATTAGGCGCTCTATGCTGGAAGTCGACTCAGCGATGCACTCGCTGCATCCGAAAGGGGATCGATCGTGTGACTTAAGGTTAGCGCGCGGGCTTGAGGAGATCCGGTAGGCGCGCCGTGAACTCGCTGCGCGAGAGGGTCAGCTCGTAGCCGGCGTCGCGGGCGGCTTTCAGCGGCTTCAGATCGATGTGCGAAGCGAAGCCAATCACGCGCGCGCCGGGAGCGGCGGCGCGGATTTTCGTGAGAGTGTCGAGCGCGGGGAAAGCCGGATCGGACAGATCGGTAAATATGACCGACGGTTTCAGCTCGGCGCATCGCGCCGCTGCCGCATCGATCGTCGACGCGTACTCGACTTCCGCGCCAACGGCGGCGGCGACCGCGTCGATCTTCACGCGAAAAAATAGATCGCGGATCAGCCCGAGTGCGATTGTGCCGCTCATATCATGTCGGCAAGTTTTACCGGGCGGGCGGTGCCGTTGCGGAAGCGCGCCGGTGAGAACGGCGCGAGATCGATCGACGGCTGGCGGCCCTTGACGAGGTCGGCGATCACTTCGCCGGTGAGCGCGGAGAGCAGGATGCCGCTGCGGAAGTGGCCGCCGGCATACAGCACGTTTTCGACCGTCGGCGACGGGCCGAGCACCGGCAGCAGGTCATCGCTGGCGGGACGCAGGCCTGCCCATGCCTCGCGAAACGGTATCGAGGCGATCGACGGGACCAGCGCACGCACCGCGCGCAGAATCCGCTCCATCCCGTCGAGCGTCACGGATTTGTTGAAGCCCGCTTCCTCGAAGATAGAACCTGCCAGCAGGCGGCCGTCGCGGCGCGGCACCAGGATTCCGTTGGTCGAGAACAGCGACGGCAGAACGAGGCCGGGCCGCGCGTCGAAGCACAGGATTTGGCCGCGCACCGGGTAGAAGTGGATGCGATCGTCTTCGAGGCCGCGAAGGTCGCCCGCCCACGCGCCGGCGGCGTTGATGACGATGTCGCCGGTCTCGAGCGAGCCGTCGGCGAGTCTAAGCCCGGTGGCGCGCCCGCCGCTGACGGCGACGGAATCGACGCGGGCACCCTCGCGGAAGTCGGCGCCGGCGTTGGTGGCGGCGTTGATATAGGCGAGCGTGAGCTTGCGATTCTCGACCCGCCGGTTGGTCGGCAGATGCAGCGCGAAGATGATTTTCTCCGACAGCACCGGCGCCAGCTTGAACGCCTCGCGCGGCGACAATTCCTCGACCTCGCCGCCCGCAGCCCGCTGCCATCGCGCGCGCGCCTGCAACTCGGTGCGGGTGGTGTCGTCGAAGGCGACATAGAGCACGCCGTGATGATCGTACTCGGGATCGACGCCGCTCTCCGCCGTAAGGCGCTCGACTACCGCATCGAAGGAGCGCTTGCCTGCGAGCGCGAGGTCGAAGAAGACGCCCGGCTCATGCGCCTCGGCCTGCGGCCCGATTAGCCCGGCCGCTGCCCACGAGGCTTCCTGGCCGAGACGGCCGCGCTCGAAGACTGTCACCGCGACGCCGTCCGAGGCGAGGCGCCATGCGACCGCGCTGCCGATTATGCCGCCGCCGATTACCAGAGCTTTCACGCCGTCAAGACTACCTGACCCGGCGGCAGCGGTGAAAGCGCGTCGCCGCGACCGAGCCGTATTGCGGAATCGTGCCGGCGGTGATTGACTCGCAGTCATATTTGAACACTCGCAGTTACTCGCTACTGTCGGCTTCGCGCTGGACGGTGATCCTTGTCGATCGTTATCGCGACCGCCGACAACTTCGCCGAGCCGGATTTGTGGATTCACATCCTGACCGGCCAGACGATCCTGCACACCGGCCATATTCCGCGCTTCGACACCTGGTCCTACAGCGCGGCCGGCATGCCGTGGCGCAACCATGAATGGCTGTCGCAGGTCGCGTTGGCCTTCTGCTATGCCCACCTCGGCGTGTTCGGCCTGAAGCTGCTTGAAGGTGGTGTGTGCGACCGTCCTGATGCTGGCGCTGGCAGCCGGGATTTCCGCCACCGGCGCGTCGGGCCGGGTGCAGCGAATTACGCTGATTCTCACCGCCGTCGGCATCGCGAGCCAGATGCAATTCCGGCCGCAGCTCTTCACCTTCGCCATGCTGGCCGTGGTGATGGCGCTGCTCGCGCTCGAGGTTTATCACGGCGGCGCGAGGTTGTGGCCGCTGGTCCCGATGTTCGCGTTGTGGGCCAATTTTCACGGCGGCTACATCGTCGGACTCGGCGCGATGTTTATCACGGCTGGAGTTTTGTTCCTGCAAGGGTTTGCCGACCCGGGCCGGATGACGACCGCGCGCAGGCTCGGCTTGATCGCGCTCGGATGCGCGGCGGCGACGATCATCAATCCGTTCGGCGTGGGCTTGTGGATTGGCGTGGCGCATTCGGTCGGCGATCCAATTGGCCGGCGGATAATCAGCGATTGGGTGCCGCTGCCGACGACGATGCTCTCGATATGGCATGGATCCCGAACCGACCTGCTTCAGTACGCCACGCCGCTGGTGCTCTTCGGCGGCCTGTTCATAGCAGTTGCGATAGCACCTGATCTCGGCGACGCGCCGCTGGTCGCGGTCGCCACAATCTTCATCGGCGCCGGCTTCTATGCCACGCGCAACGTAGCCGTAGCAGTAATCGCGGTCGCGATTCCGCTGGCGCGCCACCTCAGCCTGGTGCTCGACTCGGAGCCATCAAGCGAACTGGATGCGCAACCGGCAACGAGCGGCGGGCCGCCGGCGGCGCTGCTCGCGATTTGTTCGTTGGCGCTGGCCCTCGTCGGCGGAACTTTTTCCGACCGGCTGAAAACCTGGAAGCCGGTGCCGGTCGAGGCGCTCGCGTTCATGCGACAGCATGATCTTCGCGGCAATCTCCTCGGCCAGTACGAATGGGGTTCGTATGTGCTGTGGCACATGGGCGACGCCTTCAAGGTGTACATCGACCCGCGCGCGGAGGTCGTTTACACCGAGAGGCAGGAGCGCGATTACGCGATTTTCTTCTACGGGATGGAGAGTGTGGATAGCCTGCTCGACGAGTATCCGCACGACTTCGTGCTGATCGGGCCGCATAGCGGCGGATACGAAGTCATGATGAAGGACCAGCGCTGGCATTTGATTTATCGCGACGCAACCGCGGCACTTTTCGCGCGCGCTGCGACGCCGGGTATCGAGCCCATAACAGTGAGCGCCCCGGTTGGCGCTGCTCCGCCGGCGGACACCTATTTTCCTTGATCTGAGACCTTCGCGTAACAGGCCTAGGATCGGTTACGCAAAGCACTCTTGTCTGAAGAGCGCTAAGTCCTGCACCAACTCAATTTGGGACATCCGCCGCGACGCTTCAGAAATTCGCGGACAGCAGCCAACCGCGGGCCGTGTTAGCAAGGCGTTGCCGCGCTCCTTGAGGGCATTGGACTTGCTTTAGATGGGCCATGGACCATCAGCGCGATCCATCTGCCGACAGCTTCGCACACGCTGCGGCCGGCGGCACGCCTGCGCCAACTGCGCCTGGCGTTTCCAAGCCGAGAGCCGGTACCAGCGAGCTGCGAGAAGACGACGCGGCAATCATGCTCGCGGCGCATGCCGCCGAAAGTTCCGCGTTGGTGACGTCGATGCTGCGGACGGGCGCGTTGGCGGTTCTGATTTTTCAGGTTGCATATACCCCGCTCGACCGCATCGAGTATCCGCTGAAGTTCGCGCAGACCAGCCCGCTGCATATCACCGGTATTATCGTGGGCATGCTGGCCCTGCTGGTAACAGTGTCGCCCCTTCGCAAGCGAAACTGGCGCGGGCTTACGCTGGCGATCTACGCGATAGTTACCCTCTGCACCGCGTGGATAGCGGTGATCGAGCGCGATAGCGACGTGCTGGTGGGTTCGATCCTGATGTCTTCGTTCGCAGCCGGCGCGCTGGTGCCGTGGAGCCCGCGCTGGCAGGCTGCGCTGCTGGCATGCGGACCGATTGCCTTGATGAGTTACTGGATGTGCACGACGGACCCGATGTCGTCGCTCGGGATCGCCTGGATGATGGTGTTGAGTACGGTGGTGCTGTCGCAAGTGAGCTCGGTGCAGGGCACCCGCTATCGGCGCAAGCTGGCCCAGCAACTCGCGGCGCTGGCCGACAACGGTCGGCTGCTCAGACGCGAGATGGACCTGCGCGCCGAAATCGCGAAGGCACTGCAACTCGATCACGCCAAGCTGCAAGCGAGCGAGACGATGCTGCGCAGGATGTTCGAAGCGTCGCCGGATAATATCGCGATCAACAGCCTGCTCGACGGACGTTTCATCGCCGTCAACGACAGCTACCAGGTCGCGGGTTACAAGCGCGCCGACGTGATCGCCAGTGACGTGATCAAGCTTGGAATGTGGCCGAAGCTGGGCGAGCTGGAACGATTCGTCAGATGCGTGCGCGAAACCGGCGGCGTGAAGAATATGGAGATCACGCAGCGCCGCAAAAACGGCGCGCTCGAAACCAATCTGATTTCCGCCTCGTTCGTCGAAGTCGACGGCGAGGACTGCGTGCTCTCGATGACGCGCGATATCTCGGAGATAAAACGCGTGGAGACCCGGCTGCGCTCCAGCTACGTGGCGATGCGCAAGATTTTCGACGCCACCCTGGACGTCATCATCGTGACGCGGGTGTCGGACGGCAGCCATATCGATTTCAACCAGCAGCTGACGCAGTTGGCTATGGAAGAAAGCATCTCGACGAAGCCAAAGCGGGCAAGCTCCAGCTTTGGGCCAGCGATGACGCAGCGCCGGGAGTTCCGCGCTCGCGTCATGACCGACGGCGTCGTGCGCAACATGGAAGCCGACTTCATTCTGCCCGACGGCTCGGTGATTCCCACGGCGGTGGCCGCGGTCCGGGTTGAGCTCGAAGGCGAAGACTGTGTGGTCACGATGGTCCGCGACTTGACCGCCGCACGGGAAGCCTCACGCCGCATTGAAGAGAGCGTCAAGGCGCTCAGCGACAGCGAACAGACCTTCCGCCGCCTGTTCGACGCGAACCTCGACGGCATGACGCTGAATGGCGTCGATGGAATCTACATCGACGTCAACCGGGAGTTCACCAGGACAACCGGGTTTTCGCGCGAAGAAGCCGTGGGTCATCACTTCACCGAGCTCAACCTGTGGATACATCCGGATGAAATGATCGCTTTCGGCAATCAACTTTACACCACTGACGAGGTGCGCAACCTCGAGGTCACGTTCCGCCACAAGGACGGCTCCGAGCATCCTGTCCTCATCTCGGCGGTAAACCTCGAACTGTACGGGCAGCTCTGCTGCCTGACGATTGCGCGCGAAATCACCGACGTTAAAATGACCCAGCGCGAACTGGTCGCCGCGCGCGAGGAGGCGCTGGCGGCCTCGCAGGCCAAGTCGGAATTCCTGTCGAGCATGTCGCATGAGATTCGCACGCCGATGAACGCAATTCTCGGCATGGCCGATCTGTTGATGGAAACCGAGCTCGACCTCGAGCAGCGGCGCTATCTGAGCACCGTCATCAGCAACAGCCACGCGCTGCTCGCGCTGATCAACGGCATCCTCGATCTCGCCCGGGTCGAGAGCGGGCGTCTCAGTCTCGAGGCGGTGGAATTCGATCCCCGCGACGTGACCGAGAAGGCGCTCGAGACGCTGGCGATTCGCGCGCATGAAAAAGGCCTCGAGCTGATGGTGCGCTTTGCGCCGGAGGTCCCCGAGTTCGCGCTGGGCGACCCGTTCAGACTCGGCCAGATCCTCATCAACCTGATCGGCAACGCGATCAAATTCACGCAGAAGGGCCAGGTACTGGTCGCGGTCGAGCCCGACGCGAACTCAGCCGCGGCCAGGCGGGCTCAAGTTCACGGTGACCGACACGGGCGTCGGAATTCCGGCCGACAAGCTTCACCTGCTGTTTAATGCGTTCACCCAGGCCGACTCTTCGACCTCGCGCAGATTCGGCGGCAGTGGGCTCGGACTGCGCGATCGTGTCGCGGCTGGTCGAGCTGATGCACGGGAAGGTCGCGGTCGCCAGCGAACCCGGAACCGGCAGCGAGTTTTCATTCACCGCGCAATTCGGGATGCCGGACATTCAGCCCGCGCAGTTGGATTCGCCCGACCGGGCTTTGCGCGACGCCAGAATTATCCTGGTCGATGACAATTCCGACTGCCGATCCATTCTAGCGGACCTGCTTCGGGCGCAGGGTGCGCAAGTGACCGAGGCGGAATCGACGGCGACGGCGCTGGACGAAATCAACCGCGACGTCTCGGGCAGCCAGCGTTCCCGCATCGTATTGCTCGACGGCAGGATGCCTGCGCCCGGCGGATTTGAGCTAGCCAGCCGCCTGGCGAACGGCCCTCGCGGACGGCCGCCGATCGTGATGATGCTGGGCACCAACGACTTGAGCAACGAGGTCGCGCGCCTGCGTGCAATCGGCGTCAACAGCTACGTCGTGAAACCGGTGCGGCGCGCCGAGCTGTTCGCCGCGATCGCGCGCGCATGCGAGGGAGTGCGCAACGAACCGCGCGGCGAAAAGCCCGCGCTGCCGGCCGTCGCGCCGGCCCCGAGTTCGCCGGCGCTGCTGGATCGGCGGTTGAAAATTCTGATGGCCGACGACTCGCCCGACAACCGCGCCTTGATCCGCGCCTATCTGAAAAAGACGCCCTACTCGGTCGAAGAGGCCGAAAACGGCCAACAGGCAATCGACAAGTTCATCGCCGGAAAGTTCGATCTGGTGCTGATGGATATCCAGATGCCGATCGTCGACGGCTACCAGGCCACCAGCGCGATTCGTGGCTGGGAACGCGCCAACGATCGTGAGCCGCACCCCCATCGTGGCGTTGACGGCGTCGGCGCTGGAGGATGCGGCACAGCGCAGCAGGGCGGCGGGCTGCGACGCGCACGTCACCAAGCCGATCAAAAAATCGACGCTGTTCGGTGCAATTCGCGACGCAATGGAAGGACAGCGGTTCAAAGACGCGGAGGAGCGCGCGGAAGTCATAGCTCCAAGGGAGGAAACATGCCGGACCGGGTAAGAGTGGAAGTAGACGAGGATCTGAGCGATCTGATTCCAGGTTTTCTGACGCACAAGCGCGAAGACGTTGTCACGATTTTCGGTGCCGTAGCGCGCCGCGACTACGCGGCCATCGGCAGCATCGCGCATAAGTTAAAGGGCGAAGGCGGCAGCTACGGCTTTGCCTCGATGACCACGATGGGCAAGTCGCTCGAGCAGGCGGCGGCCAAGGGCGATGGCGGCGCAGTGACAGTCCTCGCAGAGGAGCTGCTCAGCTACATGGATAATCTCGAAATAGTATTCGAGCCGTCGAGCAGCTAACGGAATCTAAATTACCTCTCCCCTCGGGAGAGATGTAATCAGCTTGCGGCGAGGTCGGTGCCGTGCTCGCCGAGGGTTGCGAGGCTCAGGCCTTTGAATGCGGGCTCTGCTGTCGCCATCGCGGCGAAGATGGCGTCCGCCGAGCGCGGCCGATCGACGCCGTCGATCGCTTTGCCGAGCCTTGCGATCGCCTCGACGCCGGCGATTGCGTTTCCCGGCGGCGGGAACGCCGCGTTGATTCGCTGCACGCGGCCTTTGAAGTTGGTGAAGCTGCCGTCGATTTCCGGATATGCCGCGATCGGCCAGACCTGGTTGGCCATCTGGCAGGTCTCGTTGGCGTCGGTCGACAACACCAGCATGTAGTCGAGCGCGCCGAAACGCCGAACGAATTCCTCTTCGCCGAGCGCCCGAACCATATCGGCGCGAAAAGTTATCAGCATCTTGAGCTCGCCCGACTTCACCGCCGACGCAAGTCCGTCCAGCCCGTCAGCCGAAATCCCCAGCGCCGCGAGGCCGCGCGTGTTGGGATTCTTGTTGGCGCGGAGCAGCAATTCATCGTCACCGCTGGCGCCAGGCGGCGACCAGCTGAGCATCGCGATTCGATCGGAGCCGATCGCGGTCTTCATCAGTTGCTTAAGCGCGAACGCTTCTTCGTTGGTCGACGTCGCATCGACGACTGCCGCGATCGAATTGGGGCCGTACGTGCGCTTGTAGTCCGCGATGATCGACGCCGCGCGCCTGACGCCCTCGCCCCACGGCTCGACTACGAGCTGATCCTTGGCCTGCACCAGCGGCGAGGTGAGTCGCGTTTCGTTTTGCAGCCCGGGAAAGCTGTGGCGCCCTTCGTCGCACATCCAGTAGCTGTTGACGCCGGGGTTGAAGCGCGGCTTGAAGCGGTAGATGCGCCCGCGATGGTGATGGATGTCGATCGAGCATCCCCGCTCGCATCCGCCGCAGACCGACGCGGTGCGATGCAGGTACCAGACGCGCATGCGGAAGCGAAAATCTTTTTCGGTGAGCGCGCCGACCGGGCAGATGTCGACGAGGTTGCCGGCGTAGTTGTTGTCGACCGGCTGGCCGGGATTGATCTCGATGCGGTTGTGATCGCCGCGCTCGAAAATCGCCAGCTCCGAGGTTTTCGTTATTTCGTCGAGGAACCGCGTGCATCGCGCACACAGGATGCATCGCTCCTGATCGAGCATCACGCCCGCGCCGATGTCGATGGCCTTGCCCTTGCGATTTTTCTCGGGCAGCGGAAAGCGCGACGGCTGCTGATCGTAGTCCATGTAGTAGTCCTGCAGCTTGCACTCGCCGGCCTGGTCGCAAACAGGACAATCGATCGGGTGGTTGATCAGCAGGAATTCGAGCACTGCCTTCTGCGCGGTCTTCGCCTTGGCGCTCGTCGTATGAACGACCATCCCTTCGGCGACGCGTGTGTTGCAGGCTATCTGGAGCTTGGGCGCCTTTTCGACTTCGACCAGGCACATCCGGCAGTTGCCGGGAATCGACAAGGCCTCGTGGTAGCAATAGTGAGGAATCTCGATGCCGGCCAGTTCAGCCGCATTGATGAGATTCATACTCGCGTCAGCTTCAATTTCCTTGCCGTCGATGGTGAGCTTGGGCATCTAATTTCTCACGCAGCCTGCTGCGCAGACGCGGTCTTGTTCTTGAACGGGCAGCGCCCGAGCTTGATGTGCGCCTCGAACTCATCGCGAAACTTGGCGACGTAGCTCTTCACCGGCGCCGCGATGCTGTCGGCGAGCACGCAGATCGTATTGCCGACCATGTTGTCCGAGATGTTGTTGAGCAGCTCGAGCTGCTCGATCTTGCCCTGCCCCGCTTCCATCTCGGTCATGATTTTTTCGATCCAGCCGGTGCCTTCGCGACACGGCGTGCACTGGCCGCACGATTCGTGATGGTAAAAGTGCGCGGTCGCCAGCAGCATGTCGATCATGCAGGTATCTTCGTCCATGACGATGACCACGCCGGAGCCAAACGCCGAGCCAATCGCGCGCATCGAGTCGAAATCGAAAAGCGCGCGCTCGGTTTCTTCCTTATTCAGCACCGCGAACGACGAGCCGCCCGGGATTACGCCCTTGAGCGTCTTGCCGCCGAGGATACCGCCGCCGACGTCGTAGATAATTTCCCGCAGCGGCGTGCCCATCGGCAGCTCGTACAGACCGGGCTTGTTCACGTGACCCGACAGGCATACCAGCTTGGTGCCGGGGCTCTTCTCGGGGCCGATGGCCTTATACCAGTCGGCGCCGCGATTGATGATGTGCGGCACGTTCGCCAGTGTCTCGATATTGTTGATCACGGTCGGGCTGCCAAAGGCGCCGACGATAGCCGGGAACGGCGGCCGGTTGCGCGGGTAGCCGCGCTTGCCTTCGAGCGATTCCAGCAGCGCGCTTTCCTCGCCGCAGACGTACGCGCCCGCACCTTTATGCGTAATAGATCTCCACGCCGTAGCCGGATCCCATCACGTCCTTGCCGACGTAGCCTGCGGCGCGCGCCTCGGCCAGAGCCGCGTCCATGCTCCGCTGCTGCACGGTAAATTCGCCGCGCATATAAATGTACGCGTTGTGCGATCCGACCGCGCGGCACGCGATCAGGATCCCCTCGATAATGGCGTGTGGATCGTTCTCGAACTGGTAGCGATTGGCAAACGTGCCCGGCTCGCTCTCGTCGCCATTGACGCAGACGTAAACCGGCTTCTTGGAGTCCTTCGGGATGAAGCTCCACTTGACCCCGGTCGGAAACCCCGCGCCGCCGCGGCCGCGGAGATTCGAGTTCTTGACCTCGTTGATAATCTCGTCGGTCGACATCTCGAACCACGCCTTGCGCGCCGCCTTGTATCCGCCGTTGGCGAGGTACACGTCGAGCTTGCGAAGGTCAGGGATATCCAGCCAGCGAGTCAGTATCCGTTCCATGCGAAGTCCGATGGGTTCGTGATGTAGTTCAGGCGGGATGCTTATCGCTGAGCGCCATCAGTTTCTGTTTCTGTCCCTGGATTTTCCGCTGCAGCGCCATCAGCGCGTCGAGCACACCTTCGGGCCGCGGCGGACAGCCGGGAACATATACGTCGACCGGCACGATCCTGTCTATGCCCGGCAGCGTCGCGTAGTTGTCGTAGAAGCCGCCGGTCGAAGCGCACGCGCCAAACGCCATCACCCACTTCGGCTCCGCCATCTGATCGTAAACGCGGCGCAGAATCGGTCCCTGGCGAACCGTCACGGTGCCTATCACCATCAGCAGGTCGGCCTGGCGCGGCGTGAAGCGCGGCAGCAGCGCGCCGAAGCGGTCGATGTCGTAGGGGGTCATCGACAGCGACATATATTCCATCGCGCAGCATGCGGTCGCGAACGGATACGGGAAGATCGAAAATTTTCGCGCCCAGCCGAGCGCCTTGTCGAGCCGGGTCAGGACCGCGGTATCGCCGAGCAGCAGCTCTTCGCCGCTGGCCGACTCGAGTCCGCTTTTAGTTAATGCCATTGATGCCTCTGGCGCTTGATATATACGTTGGATCGCTGTGATTGAAGCGTAGCAAGCATCCCCTCGACGGGTCAACGAATCTAATGAGACGGCCGTTCTGAGTGAAGTTAAACTTGCATTACCGCAGCATCGCCGCGATAGCGGGCGTCGTCGCGATGCTGGCTCTGGCGGCTTGCTCGGGTGAATCCAACAGCACTTCACCGCCGCCCGTGCCCGTGCCGGCCAATATCGATGAGCTGAAGTCGGCGTTAGCGGCGATACTGAAGAAATACAACGTGCCGGGCGCTGGAATCGCGCTGGTTACGAAAGATCGAGTCGTGTGGACGGGCGGCGTCGGCAAAGCGGAGATCGCGACCAATCGCGACGTTAGCGGCGACACGATGTTCCGGGTCGGATCGATCACCAAGGGCTTCGTCGCGCTGTCTGCGCTGCAGCTCGCCGAGCATGGCAAGCTTAACCTTGACGCGAAGGTCGCCGACGTTGCGTCTGAAATACCCGTCGTGAATCCGTGGGAGGCGACCAATCCGGTCACGCTCGCGCAACTGCTCGAGCATACGGCGGGCTTCAACGATTTCTCGCTCGCGGAGTTTTACGATTACGACTCGCCGCCCGACAATCCGCGCCCGTTGCTGTGGATACTCACGCATTTCCGCGGCCCGGAGCATGTGCGATGGCAGCCGGGAACGCGGATGTCGTACTCGAATCCGGGCTACGGCTTGGCGGGTTATATCATCGAGAAGTTCGCGGGCATGCCGCTCGAAGACTACATGGCGGAAAATATTCTGCGCCCGCTCGGCATGACGCATTCCGACATGCGGCTGACGCGCGCGGTGAAGGACACGCTCGCGCAGGGCTACGACGACGGCTCGCCGGTACCCTACTTCCCGGTCTATCTGCGGCCCGCGGGCGAGCTCAAATCGTCGCCGAACGAGATGGCGCGCTTCGTACGCATGATGCTGAATCGCGGCGAGCTCGACGGCGTGAAAATAGTCAGCCCCGAATCGATCACGCAGGATGGAAACGCCGGAGACCTCGCTGGCGGCGCGCGCCGGTCTGAAGGACGGCTATGGACTCGGCAACTACGAGGACGAGAAGGAGCCGCTGACGCAGCACGGGCACGACGGCGGTATCGACGGCTTCCTGTCGCGCTACGCTTACATACCGGAGGCGGGCGTCGGATATTTTTTCTCGATCAATGATTTTTCGATGCGCGGGAAAGACGAGGCCCCGATGAATGAGATCGCGCATCTGCTCTATGCGTACATGACGCGCGACGCGACCGCTCATCAGGAGCCCGCGGCGAAGCTGCCGCCGGGTGCGTCGGAGTGGACCGGCTACTACCAGCCCGCTGCGCCGCGGCAGCAGAAGCTGCTTTATCTTGACCTGCTGCTCGGCGGCCGATTTGTCAGCCTGAAGGACGGCCGGTTCTACCTGCGGTCGGTCTTCGGCACGCCGAGCGCGTTGATCCCGGTCGGCGGCAACCAGTTCCGCGCCGAAGAGAGCGAAGATGCGACGGCCATCTTCACGAGCGACGGCAAGGGCAAGACCGTGATGGTCGTGAGCATGCCGCCCGAAATTGGAATTCCGGACTATTTTGTCAAAACCAGCGCGCTGTGGCCGATGACGCGGCTGGTGCTCGTGCTTGGCGCGATTGCCGCGATGCTGTCGTCGATCGCGTTCGCCATCATCTGGATCCCGCGCGGGATCTTCGCCGGCAAGGTCGAGCATCTCGCGATCCGGATACTGCCACTGCTCGCGACGATTTCGATCGTCGCCGCATTCGCGATGACGCTCACGTCGGAGCCAATCTACCTCGCGCGCATGGGCCTGGCGTCGCTCACGTATTTCATCGGCACGATCGCATTCGCGATTTTCTCCGTCATCGGCCTGGTGTTTACGCTGTCGACTTCGCGATCGCCGATCCATACCGGCATCCGCATACACTCCCTCCTCGTCGCGATGGCATGCGTAGGACTAACGAGCTACCTGGCCTATTGGGGTCAGCTAGGAATGAGATTCTGGCAACCGTGGTAGATTGATCCTCGCCTCTCCCTATCAAGGAGAGGCCGACGCGAGACCTTGAGTGTCGGGTGAGGGTCCAAATTCCTGGTTCTTTTCTGGACTCTGTTTTGTTGTGACGTTCTACTGATTCCGGAAATACGAAGAAGGACATCCTTATAGACGGACCCTCACCCGCGCCGGAGGCGCGGCCTCTCCCTGATAGGGAGAGGCATTAGGAGATTCGCAGCACTCCTGCTCCTTTGATCTCGTCGTGCTTTAGCATCTTGAGCGCCATGTTGGCCTCTTCGAGGCCGAAGGCGACCGTGCTGGTGTGAATCGGTATCTCGCCGGCGAGCTTCAGGAACTCTTCACCGTCGGCGCGCGTGTTGGCGGTCACGCTGCGCAGTTCTTTTTCATAGAAGAGATCTTTTTCGTAGTCGAGCACCGGGATCGGGCTTAGATAAATCCCTGCGACTGCGAGAATTCCGCCGCGATCGAGCGCTTCCATCGCGGGCAGCACGAGATTTCCAGCCGGCGCAAACAGGATTGCCGCGTCCAGCGGCGCGGGCGGCGCGTCTTCCGCATTGCCAATCCATTCGGCGCCGAGATCTTTCGCCAGATCGCGATGCGGTCCGCCGCGGCTCATCACGAACACGCGGCATCCCCAATGCCGCAGCACCTGGATCGAAAGATGAGCCGAGCCGCCGAAGCCGTAGAGTCCGACCGTCGAGCCGGGCTTGATCTCGGCACGCTTGATTGCGCGAAATCCTATGATGCCCGCGCACAGCAGCGGCGCAGCTTCCTCGTCGCCGAGCGTGTCGGGGATTGCGTAGGCGAAATCTTCGCGCACGACCGCATATTCGCAGTAGCCGCCGTCGTGATCGTAGCCGGTGAAGCGTGCGTTGAGGCATAGATTTTCGCGCCCGCGACGGCAATAGACGCAGACGCCGCAGGTCTCGCGCAGCCATGCTATCCCGACGCGATCGCCCTGCTTGAAGCGAGCGGCGCCGACGCCGCGCTTGTCGACGATGCCCACCACTTCATGCCCCGGAATGATTCGCGGATGACGCGGCGGCAGGTCGCCTTCGGCGACGTGAAGATCGGTGCGGCACACGCCGCAGGTGCGGATGCGCACGAGAACTTCGCCCGGCCCCGGTTCCGGCATCGGCGCGTCGATCGCGCGAAGTGGATCCGATTCGATCGGCGCCGGCTTTTCGACCACCATCGCCTTCATCGTGAGTATTATAGTAGATGCGCCCGCCGGTGGCTTGCGAAAAAGTCCGTTAACTAATCAAGGCCAAAGAATTGTGCTGGCGATTAGCCCATGCTCTATTGATGGGCAACCGGGATGCAGGCGCAGCAACAAACCCAGCGGAATAACGAAATCACGTTCGCGCGCGCCGATAAGTCCACGCTGGTCGTCCGGCTCGCCGGTGATTGGCATCTTCGTCACGGCCTGCCCTCGCCCGACGCCGTCGAGAAACAGCTCGACACTCGAGCCCAAGCCGACCAAGCTTACATTCGACGCCGCCGATCTGCGCGACTGGGACAGCGGCCTGCTCACGTTCCTGATAGGCGTCAGCGAAATCTGCCACAAGCGCAAACTGCCGGCGGATTGGGCGCCGCTGCCCGAGGGCGTGCGCAGTCTTATCCAGCTTGCCGAGGCGGTGCCGGAAAAAACTGGCGCCCGCGCCGAGGTCTCGCATACTTCGTTCATCGAGGAGCTTGGCAGCGAAGCGATTTCGTACGCGAAGGGACTCGACGAATTTCTGAGCTTCCTCGGCGAGGTGGCGATCGCTTTCGCCAAGCTGCCGATCGGCAAGGCGCGCTTTCGCAGAGCCGATCTGATGATCGTGATCCAGGATTGCGGCGCGAGCGCGTTCGGCATCGTCACGCTGGTCACGTTCCTGGTCGGGGTGATTCTCGCGTTCATGGGCGCGGTGCAGTTGCAGCAATTCGGCGCAGCGATTTACGTCGCCGACCTGGTCGGAATCGCGATGAGCCGCGACATGGGCGCGATGATGACCGCGATCATCATGGCCGGCCGCACCGGAGCCGCGTTCGCCGCACAACTCGGCTCGATGAAGGTGACGCAGGAGATCGACGCTCTCACCACCATGGGAGTATCGCCGCTCGAATTCCTGGTGTTGCCTCGCGTGCTGGCGCTGTTCCTGATGATCCCGCTGCTATGCGTCTATGCGGACTGCATGGGCGTGCTGGGCGGAGCCTTCGTCGGCGTGACGATGCTGCACGTGACGCTCGGCACCTACATTCGGGAAACGGTTCACGCGGTCACTCTCGGCGACATCCTGGGCGGCGTATTCAAGGCTGCGATTTACGGCATAATCATCGCGGTCGCCGGATGCCTGCGCGGCTTCCAATGCGGCAACAGCTCGTCGGCCGTCGGCGACGCGGCGACCGAAGCGGTGGTGACTGGAGTGGTCTACGTAATCGTGGCGTGCGGAATGTTCGCCTTCATCTTCAACGTGCTGGGACTCTGAGAGTTCAACCGAAGTGAGAATCACGCCGATGCATCCGGCCCGCTGAAATGTCCCTCGCGCACCCATTCAAGAGCACCGACGGCAAAGATGCGCCCGCGACCGCGTTCCCCAAGGATGGACCGCCGCCGATCACGGTCAAGAATCTGACGATGGCGTACGGCAACTTCGTGCTGATGCGGGACATCAACTTCACCGTCAATCACGGCGACATCTTCATCATCATGGGCGGCAGCGGCAGCGGCAAAAGTACCCTGCTGCGCCACATGCTCGGGCTGATCGAGCCGGCCAAGGGCGAGGTCTGGTACGGCGATTTCAATTTCACCAAGGGCGAGTTGGAGCAGCGCGAAGAGATGCTGCGGCATTTCGGCGTGCTCTACCAGAGCGGCGCGCTCTGGAGCTCGATGACGCTGGCGGAAAACGTCGGCCTGCCGCTCGGCGAATTTACCGATTTGTCGGACGAGGAAATTCACGAAGTCGCCTCGCTGAAGCTGGCTCTGGTCGGGCTCAAGGGCTTCGAGGGCTACTATCCGAGCCAAATCAGCGGCGGGATGCAGAAGCGGGCCGGGCTCGCGCGCGCGATCGCGCTCGACCCGGAAATACTTTTCTTCGACGAGCCGTCGGCCGGCCTCGATCCGATAAGTTCGCGCCTGCTCGACGACCTGATCCTCGAGCTGCGCGACAACCTCGGCGCGACCGTGGTCGTCGTCACTCACGAGTTGGCGAGTATTTTTGCAATCGGCAACAACAGCGTTTTTCTCGACGCGGAAAGCAAGACGATGATCGCGCACGGCGACCCCAAGGACCTGCTTGCGCATAACACCGATCACCGCGTGCGAACTTTTCTCACGCGCGGCGGAGAAGACGCGGAAAAAGAAAAAGCAGCGAGGAATCATGGGTAAGCGAATCAATCCGGCTACTGTAGGCGCTTTCGTTCTGGGCGCGATCGGCCTGATCCTGGTCGCGATCGTGGTCTTCGGCTCGGGCCACCTGTTCAGCAAGACGCATGAGTTCGTCATTTACTTCGGCGGCGATATCAACGGCCTGCGGGTCGGCGCGCCGGTCAAGTTCAAGGGCGTCGAGATAGGCCAGGTCAGCCGGATTCGACTGCGCCTCGAACAGGACGTCGACCAGCAGAACGGCCAGTTGAAAGCCGACGTGCGGATCCCGGTCGTGATCGAGCTGGATGAGGAAAAGATTGTTTCCCATGGCGGCACCGCCATCGACCTGAGCGATCCGCATACCGTGCCCAACCTGATTCGCGAAGGATTGCGCGCGCAGCTCGGCTCCGACAGCTTCGTCACCGGACTGATGTACGTGGCGCTCGACATCGATCCGAGCACGCCGATTCACATGGTCGCGCCGCCGGGATCGCCGCTGCAGGAAATTCCCGCGATTCCAAACACGATGGAACAGGCGCAGGCCGTTGCCGTGCGAATTTTCGAGCGGCTCGACAAGGTGGATTTCAACGCCGTGTTTACCCAGATGACAGGAATGCTGGATTCGATCAGGGAGCTCGCCACCTCGCCGGCGCTGAAACAGGTGGTGGCCAATTCCGAAAAGACGCGCGAGCAACTCGACCGCACGCTCGCCGGCGCGCAGCAGACTCTCAACACGGCGAACGGCCAGATAACACCGCTGTCGAAATCCTTGCAGAAGACCTCGACCTCGGCCGACGCAGCGGCAAAGCAGGCGACGATAACACTCGGCACCGTGCAGACGACAATCGAGCCGAACTCGCCGATCAACTACCAGGCGCTGCAGACGCTGCAGGATGTCTCCGCCGCCGCGCACTCGATCAAGGAGTTGGCGGACTACCTGCAGCGTAACCCCAGCGCGATCGTGCGCGGGCGCGACTTCAGCCAGGACTAACGATGACCTTGACCAGACGGCTTTGGCGGAGTTGTGCGGCGGGCATGATTGCGATCTCTCTGGCGGGATGCTCCGCGATCGCGCGGACGATTCTTGCGCCGCAGAAAGACGTCTCGAAGTTTTATCTCCTCACGGCCACCGCCGACACCACGCGCGGCGGCGCCAACTTCGGCGAATAGCACGGGCGGCGATTTCACGATCGGTCTTGGGCCGATCAAACTTCCGCAGTATCTCGATCGGCCCGAAATTGTGACGCGCGCAGCGGCCAACCGGCTCGAACTCTCGAAGGAGGACCGCTGGGGCGAGTCGGTGCAGAACGGTTTCACCAACGCGATGGAGCGCGACCTCACCGCGCAGACCGGCGCCGGGCGCATCATTATTTTCCCGTGGTACAACACCGAGCACATCGATTTGCAGGTCGAGATCGACGTCTATCGCTTCGAGACCGACGCCAACGGCCTCGCGCAACTGTCAGCGCGATGGACGATCCTGCGACTCGACCGGCAAAAATACTCTGTACACCACGGAAACCCACCTGACGCAGCCGTCGAAGCCCGGCGATCAGACCGACGCAGCAGCAGCACTCAGCCGCACTATCGGCGACCTGAGCGCGCAAATCGCAAACATGATCCACAACCTGCGCTCGCAACAAGCGTCGCACTCCAGCCTGAGATTAAGTTCGAAGTCGCTTCTTCGAGATTCGCGCGGCGGCGCGATACAGGAAGCTGTTGCCGAGCACGCCGTCCACGACGCGATGGTCGTACGACAGCGCCAGGTACATCATGGTGCGGATCGCGATCGCGTCGGCGCCGTCGACTTCGATGACGACCGGCCGCTTCTTCACCTCGCCCATCCGCAGGATTCCGACCTGCGGCTGATTGATGATCGCGAACCCGTAGAGATTGCCCTCGCGCCCGGGATTGGAGAGCGTGAAGCTGCCGCCCGCCAGATCGTCGGCGGTGATTTTCTTCTCGGCGACTTTGCGCCGCAGACTTTCGATCGCGCGCGCGATGCCGACCACCGACATGCCCTCGGCCGCCTTTAGCACCGGGACCAGCAGGCCCTCCTCGGTGTCCATCGCGATGCCGAGATTGATCTCGCGCCGAATAACCACCGAGTCGCCCACCACCGACGCGTTCATCCGCGGAAATTCCTTGAGCGCGCGAACAGTCGCGGCCGCCGCCAGCGGCAGGAACGTGAGGCCGAATCCTTCGCGGCGCGCGAATTCGTCCTTATGCTTCGCGCGCAGCCGCATCGCATTGGTGACGTCGACTTCCGCCACGGTGCCGACGTGCGGCGAATGCGTCTTCGAGAACACCATGTGCTCGGCGATCAGCTTGCGCCGGCGCGTAAACGGCTCGACGATGTCGCCTTCGATCGGTTGATAGACGGGAGGCTTGAATCCGGGACCCGATGGAGCTGGTGCCGGCGTCGCGGCAGCGGCTCGTCGCGGGACGCGAGCTGCTCTGCGCAACTCCGTTGGTCTGCGGCCGCGCGGCAACCGCAGGCGTTCCGCCTTTTCGCAGCGCGTCCAGATATTGCTGCAGATCACGCTTGCTGACTCGACCGCCGATCCCGGTTCCCCGCACGTGACTCAGATCGATCCCTTCTTCGGCCGCGATCTTCAGCACCACGGGCGAAAAGCGCCGCGGACCGCCAATATCAGGCTCGGCTTCACGCAGCCCCGCGCCCGCCGCTTGCATCGGCTCGGGCGACGGCGGGGGTTGCGGCGAGCGGTGCAATCTTCGGCGCCGGCCTTTCTGGCAGTGCTTCGACGCGAGCGGGCGCAGGCTCCGGCTTCGGCGCGGCTTTCGGCGCGACCACTTTCAGTTTTGCCGTAGCCTCGGCGCCGGCCGGCTCGATCACTGCGATCGTCCCGCCAACCGGAATCGTCTCGCCCTTCCGCGGCGACGATCTTCGCGATTCGTCCCGCGCCCGGCGACGGAATCTCGGTGTCCACCTTGTCGGTTGAGATTTCGACCAGCGGCTGATCTTCGGTGACGACGTCGCCTTCCTTGACCAGCCATTTTGCGATCGTGCCTTCGACCACACTCTCGCCCATCTGCGGCATCGTTACGTCGATAGCCATCTCAGTACGCCGCCAGGCTGCGGATCGCTTCGACGATCTTGTTGGTGCTCGGCAGGATGAAGTCCTCGAGCGGCGGACTGAACGCGACGTGCGAATCTTTGGCCGCGACGCGACGCACCGGGCCGTCGAGATACTCGAACGCGTTCTCCATTATAATCGCGGAGACCTCGCCGCCGATTCCGCCGGTGAGTCGATCCTCATGCACCACCAGCACCTTGCCGGTCTTGCGCGCCGTCGCCAGTATCGCCTCGCGATCGAGCGGCAGCAGCGTGCGCAAATCGACCACCTCGACCGACAGCCCGTCTTCCTTCTCGACGATTCGCGCCGCGTCGAGCGACTGCCCGAGCGTGCCGCCGTACGTGATTATCGAAAGGTCGCCGCCTTCCTTGCGAACTTCCGCGACGCCAATCGGCACGGTGAAGTCGCCCTCGGGCAGGTCTTCCTTGATACTGCGATAGAGCCGCTTGTGCTCGAAGTACACGATCGGATTGCCGTCGCGAATCGCGCTCTTCAAAAGCCCCTTCGCGTCGTACGGCGTTCCCGGCGCCACCACTTTCAGCCCCGGCACGCGCGTAAACCATGCCTCGGGATTCTGCGAATGGAACAGCGCGCCGTGAACGCCGGCGCCCGACGGCGCGCGAATCACCAGCGGACAGGCGGCCTTGCCGCCGTGACGGTAGCGCAACGTCGCCGCCATGTTGACGATCTGATCGAACGCGCACGAGATGAAATCCGCGAACTGCATCTCGACCACCGGCCGCATCCCGAGCACCGCCGCGCCGATTCCCGCGCCGACGATCAGCGCCTCCGAAATCGGCGTGTCGATGACGCGCTCCTCGCCGAACGCGTCGAGCAGTCCTTCGGTCGCCTTGAACGCGCCGCCCAGGTCGGCGACGTCCTCGCCCATCACGAAAACATTTTCGTCGCGGCGCATCTCCTCGTGCAGCGCCGAATTAATCGCCTTGATGTAAGTGACTTCCATGGCTTAACGGTTGCCGTTGGACGAAGAGTTCGGCGAGTTGGACGGCGCCGCCGCGCCGCGGGCGCGTAAATATCTTCAAGTGCTTCTTGAGGTTCTGGCAGCGGGCTGCTCTCGGCGAAATCCACCCCTGCCTGCACCGCCTTGTTCGCGCGCTCGTCGATCTGCTCGCGGATGCGCTTGATGTCGTGGCCTTTCTTCTCGAGATAGAACTCGAAGCGCGGAATCGGATCGCGGCTCTGCCATTCGATCAGCTCTTCCTGGTCGCGATACAGAGCCGCGTCATGCTCGCTATGCCCGCGATACCGATACGTCTTGCATTCGATCAGCACCGGGCCTTCGCCCGCGCGCACTTTTGCAATCAGGCGCTCGCTCAGCTCGAGCACCGCGAGCAAATCGTTGCCCGAGCATACGTAGCCTTTGAAGCCGTAGGCGACCGCGCGGTCCGCGACGTCTTCTATCGCCATCTGCTTTTCGAGCGGGGTCGAATACGCGTAGCGGTTGTTCTCGCACACGAAGACCACTGGCAGCTTGTGCACGCCGGCAAAGTTCATCGCCTCATGCACGTCGCCGCGCGACGCCGCGCCTTCACCGAAGAAGGCGACCGCGACGTTCGGGTTCTTTTTCATTTTGAATTTGAGCGCCGCGCCGGCCGCCACCGGCAGCGACGAGCCGAGCATCGAGGTCGATCCGTAAACGCCATGCTCCAAATCGCCGCCGTGCAGGAACGAATCCTTGCCGCGCGACAGCCCCGTCTCCTTGCCCATCAACTGCGCCATCAGGCGGCCCGGGTCGATGCCGCGCATGAGGAACACGCCCATGTCGCGATGCAGCGGCGCGACGAAGTCGCCGTCGTGCAGCGGCGCGCAGATGCCGGTGACGATCGCCTCCTGGCCGGCGCCCGAATACACGCCGCCCACGATTTTGTTCTGCCGATGCAGCCGCGAGACGCGCTCCTCGAACGCGCGAATCAGCTTCATCCAGTAGTAGAGTTGCAGTTCGTACTCGACGCGCGGGGCTGGCTCGACGGCGCCGCGCGCAACATTGGTTTCGGGCATCTGGATACTCCGGCTTCGCCTATTCAAAGCCACACTAGCGCCTGCGGACAGAGCGCGGCAAAATGCCTTTGTCGCCAACGCGACAGTCATTCCAGCAGCTTCGCAATCCTCTCAATGACCGAACGATCGAGCGCAATCCCCGCCGCCGGCAGCCGCAGCGTCAGCTCGATCCAGTTGCGATCGCGCTGCCCGACTTCGCGCAGTATCGCAAGACCTTCGTCTATTTTGCCAAGTCCAAGCAGCGCAATCGCATGCCAGTAGCGCATCTCGGGATTGTCGCCAATCGACCGCTCAGCGATGGCAAACTCACGCTCGGTGCCGTCCAGATCGCCGCGCGCAGCCGCCTCATTACCAAGCCGCATATGAAAGAATGCGCGGCGCACGCTGACCAGCCGCCGAATCTCGTCCAGCGGCTCGGGCGCATCATCAACCCGAAGATCGAATATCGCGTCATACCACGGCCGCCCGGTGCTCTTCGCCGCGACAATCAGAATCGCCGCCGACTGGCGCCCGCGAATATCGCCGCCTTCAACCTCAGCCGCATCAAGCGCCGCAAGAAATCGATCAACCAACTGACCCTTGGTGCTGACATAGGCCTCAGCCATCGCCGGCCACACGGTATTCTTGAGCATCATGTTGGCCTGCACCGAAAATCCGTCGCCGACGATATGCCCCGCTTCGGGAATCGTCGTCGAGCCGGTGTGCGCGGCGACTTGGCCGAGCGCATCGACCATCGCAACCTGCCGAACTTGCTTCATCGGATCGGCGGCGAGCAGACCCGCAAGCGCGTCAGGCGCGCTTCTTGCCCGCACGCATCAAGTCGAGCCCGAGCTTGCCGTACGCAGGATCTGCCATAGCCTGCGACGCCACCGCACCGACGCCCGCCTCAGCCCAGGTGACGATCGACCCGGCCGAAAAATAATGCGACTGCACGGCAACGCCAAGCTGCCCGGTCTCGGGATCGCGCGCGACGATCGAGTAAGTGTGAACGAGCGGATCGGCGGTCAGCATTATTTTCGGCGCCTCCTGCAGCCCGAAACGCATTGATGATATTGCAGCCGGCAAAAGCGCCACGGGAATCTCGGCACTCGACCTTCGAAACGAGTATCATTAAAGAATGAAGACCAACCCGTTCCCATGGTTCCCATGGTGGCCGAAGGTCGAAGAGAGCCACTACATCCCGATCATCATAATCGCCGCAATCCTCGCTGCGATTCTGATCTACTTCTCCGGACTTTAGACGCGGTAGAGAGTCTGCGAAGACCGCGATTCTCAGTTTTCTTTTGCAACTGGGTTGCCTCCCCGTACCTGATGGCTTATAAACGCGATTGATGCCGTCGCTACATTCATCGCTCGCTTCTGAGCAGCGCGAACGCGCGCCGATTCGCGAGATCCTCGACCGGGCGCTGGCTGGCGCGCGTCTCAGCGATGCGGACGCGATCGCGCTCATCGAATGTCCCGACAGCGATCTCGACGCGATGCTCTCCGCTGCCGCCGAACTTCGCGATCGCGGCAAGGGCCGCGACGTTACCTACTCGCGCAAGGTTTTTCTGCCCGTCACCAATCTCTGCCGCGACCGATGCACCTACTGCACGTTCCGCAAAGACCCCGGCGACCCCGGTGCGTGGACGATGATGCCCGACGAGATTGCGCTGTGGTCGCGGCGCGGCGCCGAGCTCGGATGCAAAGAGGCGCTGATGTGCCTCGGCGACAAGCCCGAGGTCGCGTTCAAGGAATATCGCGAGACGCTGGCGACGCTCGGCGTCCGCACCACGATTGAATACGTCGGCCGTGCGTGCGAAATCGCACTCGCCGAAGGACTGCTGCCGCATACCAACGCCGGCCTGATGACGTCCGGACGAGATGCGCGCGCTGCGTCCGCTCAACGCGAGCATGGGCTTGATGCTCGAAAGTATCTCGCCGCGGCTGCGCGCGCGCGGCGGAGTCCATCAGGCGGCGCCCGACAAGGACCCGGCGCTGCGGATCAAGATGATCGATGACGCAGGCGCGCTGCGGATTCCGTTCACGACCGGAATCCTGCTCGGTATCGGCGAGACTCCGGCCGAGCGCGCGCTGAGTCTCACGGCGATTCGCGACACGCATGAGCGCCACGGTCATATCCAGGAAGTGATCATTCAGAATTTTCGCGCCAAGCCTGAGATCGCGATGGCCGACGCGCCGGAGCCTGACGCGTTCGACATGGCGCGCGCGATTGCGACTGCGCGCCTGGTGCTGGGCCCGTCGATGAACGTGCAGGCGCCGCCGAACCTGTCGCCGCGTCAGATCGAGTTGTTCCTCAACGCGGGAATCAACGACTGGGGCGGGATTTCGCCGCTCAGCAAGGATTACGTGAATCCCGAGGCGCCGTGGCCGCATATTGAAAAGCTCGGAGAGGCATGCGCGCGAGCCGGTTTCACGCTCGGTGAAAGGCTCGCAATTTATAACGAATACATCAATGATGAATGGCTCGACCCGGCGGTCGCGACTAAAGTGCGCGCGATATGGGATCGACCCGTCGGAGGCCAATCATGAACCTGGAGTACTGGAGAGACTACGTCGACGAAATCGAGGCGACGCCGGTTGACGCTTTGCTCGGCAAGACGTCGACGCCGCGGTGCGCACCGCGCTCGACCACGCTCTCGCGAAAAAAGAGCTGACGCCGGAAGAAGGGCTGCTGCTCTACACCTCGGAGGGCGACGACCTGCGCGCGACGATCAAATGCGCGGACCTCGCGCGCGCCGAGGACAACGGCGACGAAGTCACTTACGTCGTCAATCGCAATATCAACTTCACCAATATCTGTTTCGTGGGATGCCAGTTCTGCGGCTTCAAGCGTCAGCGCTGGGAGGCCGACGCCTACGACCATTCCGACGAGACGATCGTGCGCAAAGTCGCCGACGCGGTCGCGCGCGGTGCGACCGAAGTCTGCATGCAGGGCGGTATCAACCCCGACATGCCGCCGTTCAAGTATCGCGATCTGCTCGACGCGATGAAGGGCGCGTTCCCCGAGATTCACATCCACGCCTTCTCGCCGATGGAAATAATGTACGGCGCCAAGCGCGTGCGGATGGACTACCCGGAATACATCACGATGCTCAAGGAGCACGGCCTCGGATCGATTCCCGGCACCGCGGCGGAAATCCTCGACGACGGCGTGCGCGAAATCCTGAGCCACAAGAAGGTCGACGTCGCCGCGTGGGTCGAGATAATCACCACCGCGCATGCGGTCGGCGTGCCGACGACTTCGACCGTGATGTACGGACACGTCGAGAGTCCGCAGCACGTCGTCAATCATCTCGATTTGCTGCGCACGATCCAGAAACAGACGCATGGCTTCACCGAGTTCGTGCCGCTGCGCTTCATCCATCAGAACACGATGCTCTATCGCAAGGGCCTGGTGTCGCCGGTGGATCGCGGGCAGCTCGATTTCCAGATGTACGCGTTCTCGCGGCTGTTCCTGCGCGGGCAGATCGACAATATCCAGACCTCGTGGGTCAAGTGCGGCATCGATCTCGCGGCGCTGACGCTCAAGGCCGGATGCAACGATCTGTCGGGCACGCTGATGGAAGAAAGCATCACGGCGCAAGCGGGCGGCGACTCGGGCGAGTTCGTGCCGGTCGATCTGTTCGAGGAAAAAGCGCGCGAGATGGGCCGCGTCGCGGTCGAACGCACCACGCTCTACAAGAAACTCTACGGCAGAAAGGCACCCAATGGCGCGCGGCCAATCGCGACCCCTCCCGCCCCGGCAGATAACCACGTTAGCGGGGGGAGTGGGTGCGGCTAAGTTCATCCGGGGACTGGTTCGGCGTATCGAGCCCGCAAGGCTGACCGTCGTCGTCAACACCGGCGACGACGAAACCTTTTACGGGCTCCACGTCTCGCCCGACATCGACACCGTCACCTACACGCTCGCGGGCGCGGTGAATCGCGCGCAAGGATGGGGCCTCGAGGGCGAATCGTTCAACGTGCTGCCGGCGCTCGAGCGCTTCTATGGCAAGCCGTGGTTCGGACTCGGCGATCGCGACCTCGCCACTCATCTGTATCGCACCGAGCGGATGCGCCAGGGCGCGTCGCTCAGCCGAATCACCGCGGAAATCGCGGATGCGTTCGCAGTCAAGTCGCGAATCCTTCCGATGTCCGACGACCGCGTGCGCACCTTCGTCAAACTGCGCGGGCGGCGTGCGATCCCGTTCCAGGAATACTTCGTGCGCGGACGCGCGCGCGGCGTCGTCGAGAAGATCGAGCTGCGCGGAATCGCGAGCGCGCGCCCAACTGCCGCAGTCCTCGCGGCGCTTCGCAAATCCGCCGCGGTCATCCTCGCGCCGTCGAATCCGTTCGTCTCGCTCGGCCCGATTTTGCAATTGACCGGCGTGCGCGCTGCACTGCGCCAGGTAAAGTCGCGCGTCGCGGCCATCAGTCCGATCGTCGGCGGCAAAACCATCAAAGGTCCCGCCGACAAAATGCTCCGCGGACTTGGGATGGAAGTCTCGGCGCTGGGAGTCGCGCGCCTCTATCGCGACATCGTCGGACTGTTCGTGCTCGACAACGCCGATCGCCGCCTGGTCGAGCCGATCGAACGGCTTGGGATGCGCGCGGTCGCCACCGACACCATCATGACCACGCCCGAGCGCGCGGCGGCGCTGGCTGAAGTGGTTCTGCGAGAGCTTAAGGTATAGTAGGCTGGTGCCGCCGATGCGCACGATAAGTCTCACCGCGATCGAAGGAATCCCGATGGTGAAGGCCGGCGACGATCTCGCCGCGCTGATTGCCAGCGGACTCGACCACACCGGCTTCAAGCTCGCGGCCGGCGATATTCTTGTCGTATGCCAGAAGGTAGTCTCGAAGGCTGAAGGTCGCGTCGTGAATTTCAAGGACTTCGAGCCCTCCGAGTTTGCCAAGGCCTACGCCAGGCGATGGGAAAAAGATCCGCGCGCGATCGAAATCGTGCTGCGCCAGACCAGCAGAATCGTGCGCAATGATCGCGGCGTGCTGATCGTCGAGACCGGACCCGGATGGGTCTGCGCCAACGCCGGCGTCGACGAGTCCAACAGCCTCGAGGACGACCGCGCGATACTGTTGCCCGAAGATCCCGACGCGTCCGCGGGCCGCCTGCGCGACGAAATTCGCCGCCTCACTGGCGCCGCAGTCGCCGTGGTGATCACCGACACCTTCGGCCGCCCATGGCGCGACGGCCTCACCGAAATCTGCCTCGGCATCGCGGGCATGAACCCGGTGCTCGATTTGCGCGGCACCACCGACTTAGGCGGCCGCGAGTTGCATCACACTGTCATCGCGATCGCTGACGAAATCGCGTCCGCCGCCGGCCTGCTGATGGAAAAAGCCGGCGCCATTCCCGCCGTGGTTGTGCGCGGATATCCGTACGAACCGTTCGAGGGCAGCGCGAAGATATTGATTCGGCCGCCCGAAGCCGATTTATTCCGATAGGACGAGTTCTCAAAAGCCACGTGAAAAGAGCCAAGGCCACTCAACTCGCTGCCGCATCGACGCCTGAAGCGTTGAATCCCGCGCGCCTGGTCGAAGCCGACCTCGCCGCCGTCGAAGCCAAACTCTCGCGCCTGCTCGACTCGAAAGAACCGATCATCGCGGAGATCTGCCACTACCTCGTCGACGCCGGCGGCAAGCGCCTGCGCCCCACGTTCATCATGCTCGTATATCGCGCATGCGGCGGCAGCGACGCCAGAGCCGACGAGCCGATCGACGCGGCAATCGCACTCGAGCTGATCCATTCCGCGACCCTGCTCCACGACGACATCATCGATCGCGGCCTGCTCCGCCGCGGCAAGCCGTCGGCCTTCGCCCGCTATGGATTCGGGCCGTCGTTGATCGCGGGCGACTACCTGTTCTGCCGCGCGTTCGAGGTCTGCGGCCGCTTCGAGGAACATCTCGTGCACACCGCGGCGAATGCATGCGTTCAGCTCACCGAGGGCGAAGTGATGGAGAGCAGGTTCCGTCACAGCTCGGCGGCGACGCTGAAGGATTACATCGCGGTGAGCGATCGCAAAACCGCGTCGCTGTTCTATGCCGGCGGCACCGTCGCGGCAGACCTCGCGCGCGCGTCGAAGCGGACCATCGATGCGATGGGCAAACTGGGCACCGCGATGGGCCTGGCGTTCCAGATGGTTGACGACCTGCTCGACATCCTCGGGCCGGAAGAAAAAATCGGCAAACCAGTCGGCTCCGATCTGCGCGCCGGCATTCCGTCGCTGCCGGTCGTGCTCGGCGTCGAGCGCAGCGCCGAGTTGCGCGCGCTGTTCCAGAACGGCACCAGGATGGAAGGCGAAGTGCTCGAGCGCGCGCTCGAACTGCTGCGCGATCCTGAAATCATCGGCGCCACCCGCCGCCTTGCCGCCGAGCAAGTCGCAATCGCGCGCTCGATCCTCGACCAGCTCGAACCGTCGCTCTATCGCGACGGCCTCGCAACGTTGATCGACGAGCAGACCTTCCGCGAAGTCTGAGATGCCTAACGCAATCGTCGTAGGCGCCGGACCGGCGGGCGCCCTGCTCGCCTACATGCTCGCACGCCGCGGCGTTCCGGTGACGTTGCTCGAGCGGCAGACCGATTTCTCGCGCGAGTTTCGCGGCGAGGTCCTGATGCCGTCGGGAATCGCGGCGCTGCAAGAGGCCGGACTCAGCAAACAGCTCGACGCGCTGCCGAACCTGCCCATCGGAACGGTCCAGCTATTTCGCGGCGAACGCCCGGTCGTCACCGTTCCGCTCGACCAACTCCCGGTGCATCCGCGAATCGTGCCGCAGCCCGCGATGCTCGAGATGATTGTCGGCGAGGCCGCGAAATTCCCCAGCTTCAAGCTCGAACGCGGCGTCACCGTGCGCGATTTGATCCTGGAAAAGGATCACGTGATGGGCGTGCATGCCGACACGCTCGAAGGTCCGCGCGATTTTCGCGGCGACTTCGTCATCGCATGCGACGGACGCACGTCCGTGATTCGCAAGCGCGCCAACCTCCCGCAAGACCGCATCATGCAGGGTTTCGACGTGGTCTGGGGCCACGTCCCCGGCCAGTTTCCCGACAACCGCACCGCGCGCGGCTACATCGGAAGTGGGCACCTGCTCATCATGTATCCCTCGCCCGAGGGGCACACGCAGATCGGATGGGTAATCGACAAAGGAACCTTCGGCGACATCAAACGGATGGGCGAAGGATGGATCGACGAGCTGGCGCCGCACGTGTCGCCCGATCTGCGAAGTCTATCTCGCGGCGAACAAGACCGGCCTCGCGCATCCGTTCCTGCTCGACGTCGTTTGCGATCGGCTGCGCGAATGGACCAGCGCCGGGCCTGCTACTTATAGGTGACGCTGCTCATCCGATGTCGCCCGTCGGCGGCCAGGGAATCAACGTTGCACTGCGCGACGCAGTCGTCGCCGCGAATCATCTGGGGCGCGCGCTGATGATGCGCTCGGACGCGGCCACGCTCGATTTCGCAGCGCGAAATATTCAAGCCGAGCGATGGCCCGAAGTCGTGAAGATACAGGACATGCAGCAAGTCGGCCCGCGCATCGTACTGTCAAATTCGCCGCTAAGCCGCATCGTAACCAGCACGCCAATACTCGCATTCGCGAAAATGTTCCTCGCCGGCTACCTCGCAAAGCAGTTCGATCCGTTCCTGAACGGCGTAACCCGCGTCGTGATGGAGCAGTAGTCCTCTTCACGCGATCATCAGGTTCGCGATCATCGCCGCGTCTTCATGCGGCAGAATGTGGCAGTGATAGACCGTCTTGCCCTTCCACGTCTTGAACCGCGTGCGCATCTTCAGCTCGGAGAACGGCGCCAGCCAAATGGTGTCATGCAGCCGGTGATAATCAGGATTCCCCGGCATCCCCATCACCTCGAATGAGTTGACGTGAATATGAAACGGATGAATACCATCCGAGTTATTCGCGAGTACCCATTCCTCGGCCGTGCCCATCCGAACTGTATTATCTATTCGCGTCTCGGAATACAGTCGGCCGCCAATCAGAAACTCAACTCCAGTGAGTATCGACTTGGCTCCATTCTTCATCGTGAATACTACTTTGCGGCGCGCTACGATTTCATCGTCTCGAATAAGTGGATACTCACGCGTCGGCGTCGGCAGCTTGTCGGGAATACTCATATTCGTCGGCGCGCCTGATACGGTGAAGCTCGCGAGCGCGATCTCCGGCGACGACATCATCTCGCCCATCGACTCGCTCAGCAGGTTTGGCGACATCGGCATCTGCGGCAGCGCGATCAGCGTGCCAGTCGTGGGTTTCTGCGGCGCGCGGATCAGCACCTCGTTGCGATTTCCGGGCGCCATCCGCATCGCGGTCTTGAGATCCTCTCCTACTCTTTCAGGCCGCAAAAGATTAATCCCGTCCTGCCCGATCACGTACATCTCGAAACCCGGAAGTACTATTGGCATTGGAATGCCGTCGGTGCCATTGAGTATTCGAAGTCGCAGCACCTCGCCGGGCCGCATCTGGTAAATAGGTAATGCTTGCTTCGTCGCTACCGGCTTCATGCCGCGACGATCGATCACGAGCACGGGACGTCCGTTCGCCGTGATCAACTCCATCTGAGTAGTGAAGTAGTAACCGCCCTGGTCGGGTGGCTTGTACGCAATCGGCTCCCATCCCCAAAGAGTCTTGCTGAAATTAATCGGGTTAACTTTGATATTCTGAATAGCCAGCAGCTCGTCGCGAGCCGCCGCAATCTCGGGAACTTCGTCGATCGCTCCCTTCACCAGAATCAGCCCGGCCATGCCGCCGCCGACCTGCACCGACGCCGATCCATGATGATGCGGATGGTACCAATACAGACCCGCGGGATGATCGTCGGGCAGTTGGAAATCGTAAGTGAGGTTTTGCCCCGAGCCGATCGCGATCATCCGGGATTCTGGATTCGAAGTTCCCACCGGCGCGAACAGATGCGGGACCACCTGCATCCCATGCATGTGCAGGTTGGTGGTGTTGAAGTGATTCGGATTGTTCTCGCCATCGATTCCTGGCGGCGCAACGGCGGGCGGGTCGGGCGGCAGGCTGTTCGAAAGCGTGACGCGCAAGATATGCCCCGGCCGCGTGACCATCAGCGGCCCCGGCAAGACTCGCGTTGTACGTGCGCGTACGCAACCAAAGCCGGGCAAGCTGACGCGACGAATATCCAACTCGCAAAGCATACGCATCAACCGGCGCAGACTCCGCAGCGCTACCGACTTCAGGCCACAACCCAAGCATCGCAGCGCCCGCGATGGTTCCACCTGCGGCAAGAAACTGTCGGCGTGTGAATCGCGGCTGATGTCCCATGTCCTCTCTCCGGATGAAGCGCCGGCAATTTGAAAACAGGGGATTTATTATCAAAAACTTCCGCTTGACGTGAGGCGAAAAAAGAGCGAAAACGTATCTTGTGGCCGCTCTTCCGAAACCTTCGTGGATCATTCCTTCAAACCCGATTCAGACCGTCAGACCGGCGTCGCTTACCCCCGTAAAAAAGCCACAAATACTTGAATTTTCAGGGGTTTTTCTTGGACATGAACTCACCCGCAAGGATCGTCGCCTAAGCTCCGGACTCGCCCCGCTCGACGCTTTGATCGACGGCGGAATCCCGCGCGGGCGAATCAGCGAAATCACCGGGCGCGCCGGTTCTGGCAAGACCTCGATTGCCGCATCGTTCGCCGCTTTCGCGACCCGCCGCGGCGAGGTCGCCGCATGGCTCGACGCTTCGGGCGCCTTCGATCCCGAGAGCATGGCGGCGGCGGGAGTCGAGCTTCGCCGGATGCTGTGGGCGTCGATGACGACGGCGTCGCGGATTGCGCGTGCGACTTTTCCGAATGCCCGCTTCGCAGCCGGGCCGCTCGCACGCCATCAATCCGCCATCGTCAAAGCTGCGGAACTCGTGCTCGAGGCGGGCGGCTTCGGCCTGGTCGTCGTCGATTTCGGCGACGCGCCGCGCACACTCGCGTATGCCTCGGCGCTGCGAATCGCGCGCGCGGCCGAGCGCAGTGGCGCAGCCGTGATTGCGATCGCGCCATGGCGGATGTGCGGGACGTTCGCGGCGCTGAGCCTCGCCGCCAGCCGCGCCGAGACGTCGTTCAGCCGGCTCGCTCCCGGTTCGCCGGTGATGTTCGATGGACTCGCGGTGGATGCGATGGTTGCGCGGAACAAGATGGGCGGGACGGGGCGGCATGTTCGCGTTTGCGCGCTCATAGATCCGGTTTCAACTCAAAATCAAAATCCAATCGACCTACATCCGCAGGGTCGACTTTCCGCAAGCAGCTAGCGCGGTGTTCCGATGGCTCGTATCGCGTGCATCATGGTCGCCGATTTTTCTATTGCGGCGCTGGTGCGCTCGAATCCCGCGCTCGCAGGCAAGGCGCTAGCTATCGGCCGCAGCCTCGCTCCGCACGCCGAGCTCGACGCCATCTCGCCGCGCGCACGTGAGCTGGGAATCCGCACCGGCATGACGATCGCGCAGGCGCGCGCGATCTCCTCAGATCTGATTGTCGTCCATCGCTCGCCTGCCGCGGAAAGCTCGGCGCATTCGGCCCTGCTCGACGCCGTCGAATCGGTTTCGCCGGTAGTCGAGTCGGGCGCGCCGGGATGCGCGTGGCTCGATCTCGCGGGCCTGCATCGCATCTACCATGGCGAAGAAGAAATGACCGCCGAGCTGGTGAGAGGCGTGCGCAGAGTCGGGATGGAACCCGCCGCCGGCGTCGCGGCCAACAAGGAACTCGCGCATCTGGCCGCGCGATGTGGCGGCGTGCGCGTGATCGAAGCCGGGCGCGAGCGCGAATTCCTGAACTGGTTGCCGCTCGACATGCTTGGGCTGGGAAAATCGGATCGCGGCGACGATCTCGAAACCACGCTCGCCCGGTGGGGGATGCGCCGGCTCGGCGAACTCGCGCGCCTCAATCCCGAGGCGGTCGGCACGCGCCTGGGGCGGCGCGGCGTCGAGCTGGTGCGCCTCGCGCGCGGCGGCAGCCATGCGCCGCTGGTGCCGCGACGCCGCGCCGAGTTTTTCGTCGAGACTGTAGAGCTCGAATACGGCATCGAGCTCCTGGAGCCGCTGGGATTCGTCATGCGGGCGATGCTCGAGCGGCTGGCCGAGCGGCTTTCGCTGCGCGGCATGGTGGCAGGCGACATCACGCTCGCTTTCGGGATGAGCGGTCATCGCAGTTTCAGCCGGCGAATCGAGGTTGCGGCGCCGTCGAACGACGTTCGCGCGATTCTTACGCTCATCAACCTGAGCCTTGAAGCGGCGCCGCCCGAGGACGCCGTCGAATCGATTCGCATCGAGATTGCACCGCGCGTCCCGCGGCCCGCGCAGGCTGATATGTTCCTGCCGCCCGCTCCGGCGCCCGACAAGCTGCAGACCACGATCGCGCGGCTGTCGGCGCTATGCGGTCCCGGCAACGTCGGCACGCTGAGTGCAGAGAATTCGCATCGGCCCGAAGCGTTGCGCCTCGATCAATTCGCACCGCCCGCGCCGCCGCTGATTCCCGAAAATGCGCCCGCGAAAAATGTGACGCAGCTCGTGATTCGCGCGATTCGTCCCGCGCGCGAAATCGAGGTGATGTGCTCGCGCGAGATTCCGGAGTTCGTCCGCGGCGAGAATCTTGGCGCGCGCGTGATTTCGATCGCCGGGCCGTGGCGGCGCGATGGCGAATGGTGGCTGGGCTGCACCGCGGACGAGGATACGCACGCGAATTCATCCGGCGAAAAAGATTCCGCACCGCATCGAGGACTCGAGCTGCATGACGGGCGCATGTTCGGAGCGCATCCGCGCCAGGTGTCGGCGGAAAATCTGAAAGCACTGTCCTCGCTCACGCCGGCGCCCTCGCCCACTCCTCATCTAAATGGCGATGCGCAACCGAAAATGAAGGGCGCCGATAAGTGCGGTTTCATCCGCGACTACTATGAACTCGCGCTCGAAGACGGCGGCGTATACCGCGTCTTCCGCGACGCGAACTCGCACAAGTGGTTTCTCGACGGCGCTTACGATTGAAAATCGGCGCGGGAAAAGAGGCATTGACGTTTGTATAGGCATTTGCCTACATTGAAATTGTAAATGCGAAAAGTCCCCTTTTCAGGATTCGCGTGGGACAACGCCAACTATTCGAAGTGTCAGGAACACGGCGTTTCGGTCGTTGAAGTCGAGCATGTTCTCACTCACGCAGCGACCCTAATCGTGCCCGACCTTAAGAATTCACGCGCGGAACCGCGTTTCCTGGCGATCGGGCGGACGCAAGAAGGCCGATACATCTTCGTCGTTTTCACGCCGCGGCAAACCGGCGGTGGGATACTCATGCGACCCATAAGCGCCCGCTACATGCACCGGAAGGAGATTAGAAAATATGAGCAAGAAATTGCCCGTCTTCAAAACCGATAAGGAAGCGGAAAACTTCCTTAACCAGGATTTGTCCGACTACATCAGCGCCGAAAACTTCGCGCCGTTTCAGTTCGAGTTCAGGCCAAAGCAAAAGTCGGTCAATCTTCGAATCTCGGAAGAACTTCTGAACGCGGTCCGCGCTGTCGCGCACCGACGGGGTATCCCGTACCAGCGCTTCATCCGCCAAACTCTCGAGTCCGCGCTGGCGCCTAAGGAGTCTCGCCTGGAAAAAAAGCGTGCTCGCCGCTCGGGCAAATGATCTGATCGACCAGCGTACTGTCCTGTTTCGAGCGTCGCATCGCTATGAACTCCGATTACATCGAACTTCGCGCGCGTAGTGCCTTCAGCTTTCTTGAAGGCGCAACTACGCCCGAGGACCTGGCGTCGCGCGCGGCAGAACTCGGGTACCGTGCGATGGCGCTAGGCGATCGCGACGGAGTTTACGGGGCGCCGCGCTTTTACCTGGCTGCCAAGGCCGCTGGCATCAGGCAAATCGTCGGTGCTGAACTGACCCTCGACGACGACTCGCGCCTCTACGTCCTCGCGCCCGATCGCCAGCGTTACCAGAATCTCTGCCGCATGATCACCGACTCGAAGATGCGCGTGCTCAATCCCGGCGCGCGCACCCGCGACGGCTCCGATGCCGCGCCCGTCTATCCCGCCAAGGGCGAGAGCCGCATCACGCTCGACGAACTCGAACGCCACGGCCGCGGACTCATCTGCCTTGGCGGCGGTGTGATGAGCCCGCTGTCGCGCATGCTCGTGCGCGGCGATGATCCGCGCGAATCTGTGCGCGCAGCTCGGCGGAATTTTCGGCGCGGGAAATTTCTACATCGATTTGCAGCGTCATCTCGACGCCGGCGAGGAACGCCTTAATCGCAAGCTGGCTGCGCTGGCCAGTGCGGCGCGAATTCCCATCGTCGCGACCAACGACGTGTGCCACGGCGGCTCGGATCGCAAACTGCTCGACGTGCTGACCTGCATCCGGCTCAAGACGACGCTCGAGGAAGCCGGCCGAGCATTGTGGATCAACAGCCAGCGCCATCTGAAGCCGCCGGCCGAGATGGCCGCGCTGTTTCGCGATCTGCCGAGCGCCGTCGCCGCCTCGCGCGCGATTGCCGATCGATGCGCTTTCCAGCTCTGCGACATGGGCTATCGCTTTCCCGACTATCCGCTGCCGCCGGGAGAAACGCCCGACAGTTATCTGCGCATTCTCACTTATGCCGGTGCGCGCGAGCGATGGCGCGGCGCAATTGACGGTCGCACTCGCCATCAGCTCGAACACGAACTCGGGATCATCGAACGGCTCAAGCTCGCCGGCTACTTCCTGATCGTTTGGGACATCGTGCAGTTCTGCCGCGAGAACCGGATCATGGTGCAGGGACGCGGATCCGCGGCCAACAGCGCGGTGTGTTACGCGCTCGGAATCACGGCGGTGGACGCGGTCAAGATGGAGCTCCTGTTCGAGCGCTTTCTTTCCGAAGAGCGCGGCGAATGGCCCGACATCGATCTCGACCTGCCCAGCGGCGACGATCGCGAACAGGCGATTCAATATGTCTATCGCCGCTACGGCGAGCGCGGCGCCGCGATGACCGCGAATGTGATCACCTATCGCACACGAAGCGCGGTGCGCGAAGTCGGCAAGACGCTCGGCTTTTCACCCGATCAGGTTGACCGTCTCGCCAAGCTCAACCAGGTGTACGAGTTCCGCGACCATCATGACGACCTGGTGGCGCTGCTCAAGCGCGGCGGCGTCGATGCGGAAGCACCGCGAATCATGATGATGGTCGAGCTCGTGCGCAAGATTCAGAGTCTGCCGCGTCATCTCGGACAGCATAGCGGCGGCATGGTGATCGCCGCGCAGCCGCTGGACGAAATCGTGCCGCTCGAGCCGGCCTCGATGCCCGGCCGCGTGGTGATTCAATGGGACAAGGACGACTGCGCCGACCTCGGCATCATCAAGATCGATCTGCTCGGCCTCGGGATGCTGGCCGCGCTGAAAGAGGCGATCCCGATGATCCGCACGCACGAAGGCGTCGAAATCGATCTCGCGCATCTGCCGCAAGACGATCCCGAGGTGTACGCGATGCTGCGGCGCGCCGATACCGTCGGCGTTTTCCAGATTGAGAGCCGCGCGCAGATGGCGACGCTGCCGCGGATGAAGCCCGAGCGATTTTACGACCTGGTGGTCGAGGTCGCGATAATTCGTCCCGGCCCGATCGTCGGCAAAATGGTGCATCCATATCTCGATCGCCGCAACAAACGCGCGCCCGTCGAGTATCCGCATCCTTCGCTCGAGCCGATCCTGAAACGCACGCTGGGCGTCCCGCTCTTCCAGGAGCAGTTGCTGCGAATGGCGATGACGGTGGCGGGCTTCAGCGGCGGCGAGGCCGAGGAGCTGCGCCGCGCGATGGGATTCAAGCGCTCGGCCGAGCGCATGGAGAAAATCGAAGCGCGGCTGCGCGCCGGGATGTTGCGCAACGGCCTGCAAGGCAGCCTCGCCGACGACATCGTGCGCTCGATCACGTCCTTCGCGCTGTACGGTTTCCCCGAATCGCACGCCGCCAGCTTCGCGCTGATTGCGTATGCATCCGCGTACCTGAAGTATCACCATCCGGCCGCGTTCCTGGCCGCGATGCTGAATTGCTACCCGCTCGGCTTCTATCATCCTTCGACGCTGGTGAAAGATACCGCGCGTCACGGCGTCGTCGTGCTGCCGATCGATGTGACCCGCTCGTGCTGGAAATGCACGATCGAAATTGTGGATGAGCGCCCTGCGACGCGCATGGGTTTGCGCTACGTCACGGGCCTGCGCGAGGAAATCGCGCTCCGAATCGAAAGCGAGCGTGGGCGGCGGCAGTTCGATTCGATTGCCGACCTTACCGCGCGTGTCGGCCCGAATCGCCGCGAGCTTGACGCGCTCGCTTACGCGGGTGCGTTCGCCGCCTTCGGCCTGGCGCGGCGCGATGCGATGTGGAATGCCGCCGCCATCGAGCGCGATCCCACCAGCCTGCTCGCGGGCGCGAAGCCGCGCGACGGCAAAGTTCCCCTTGCTTCGATGTCGCCGATCGATGAAACGCTGGCGGACTACGCCGCGACCGGCCTCACCACCGGCCCTCATCTGATGACGTATCTGCGCGGCGATTTGACCGCGCGCGGAATTCTCAGCGCCGACGCGCTCACGCGCGCCAAACATCAGTCGTGGGTGAAGACCGCCGGCGTCGTGATCGTGCGCCAACGCCCCGGCACCGCCAAGGGCTTCCTCTTCATCACGCTCGAGGACGAAAGCGGGATCGCCAATCTGATCGTCACGCCCGACCTGTTCCAGAAAAACCGCCTGCTCCTGCGCAGCGCCGGAATTTTGCTGGCCGAGGGCGTCCTGCAAAGGATCGACGGCGTGACCGCGATTCGCGCGCGGCGCTTCGAAGAGATCAAGATCCCCGGCACGATTCCGCCGTCGCACGACTTTCATTAAATCGACCGCGCGATTTCACACCAAGCCCGATGCGGTGTTGTATGTAGTCAGCACAACTGAGGAGACGCGCCATGAACCGCGACACGCAACGATCCAAGGCAGAAGCATTTCGAGCGATGCACGATCGCTCGCGAATTTTGGTGCTACCCAACGCATGGGACGCGATGAGCGCGCGCGTCATCGAGGAGGCCGGCGCGCGTGCGATAGCCACCACCAGCGCCGGCGTGGCCTTCTCGGTCGGCTATCCTGACGGCGAAGCGATTCCGCGCGACGAGATGATTGCCGCGATTGCTCGAATCGCTCGCGTCACCACGGTTCCCGTTTCGGCGGATATAGAATCCGGCTTTGCGCACGACGTTCGCGAGCTGGCCGAAACCATCCGCCGCGTCATCGACGCCGGCGCCGTCGGAATCAACCTCGAAGACCAGGTTCACGGCAGCACCGCGTCGCTCTACGACCTGGACGTTGCCGTCGAGCGTGTGCGAGTTGCTCGCGAGGCGGCGGCCTCCGCCGGTGTGCCTATCGTGATCAACGCGCGCACCGACGTGTATCTCCTCGGCATCGGCGAGCCCGACTCGCGTTTCGATCACGCTGTCCGCCGCGCCAATGCGTACCGCAAAGCCGGCGCCGATTCCCTCTTCATCCCCGCGGTCGTCCGTCGTGCCGACATCGAGCGCATCGTGCCTGCCCTCGAAGGGCCGCTCAATCTGCTCGCCTTCCCCGGCATCCCGCCTATCGCCGACCTCGAGCGCCTTGGAGTTGCACGGCTGAGCGTTGGCACGCGGTTGACCCTCGCGGCCATGTCGGCATTGCAAAAGACAGTG
This sequence comes from uncultured delta proteobacterium, assembly GCA_963747845.1. Classification (GTDB taxonomy): domain Bacteria; phylum Desulfobacterota; class Binatia; order Binatales; family Binataceae; genus Binatus. Next base: position 91,590 of record CAVVGR010000007.1, on the reverse strand, counting down.
AGCGAGCTGTTGAAGACGGGCACGTACGACTCGATAATGGACGGCGCAACGACTTTCGCCGACGCGAATCGGCTGATGGCCGGTCGTCGAGGATAGTCGGGCGTGCGTAACGCGTTTATTCCGTTAACGTACATTTAGATTGAGAGCGATTACCGCCAATCAAGGTGGCGCTCGACCCTTTAAGGAGTTTTTATGGTTTCGAAGCTCTCTCGCGGTATCGTTCCAGTAATTATGGCGGTCCTGCTCGTCGCCGCTGTCGCGCATGTCGCCTCATCGAACTCGGGCGGTGCCGCCGGCGGGCATTTCGGGCATCATGGTTTCCGCCATGGCGGCGGCATGGATGTCGTTGGCGTTCCGCTTCCGTTGTTGCTGCGAACCGCCAACCTGACTGACGCGCAGAAGCAGCAGATTCGTGCAATCTTCCAGGCCCGGCGCGAGTCGCGGCAGACCGAGTTTCAGCAGATGAAAGCCGCCAAGGAAGCAATCGCGGCGAAGTACACCTCGACCGGCACAGTGGCCGCCAGCGACTTGTCCAGCCAGGTCGCGACCATCACTCAGCTACAAGCTCAAATGACGAACGAGCAGATTGAGGACGCCATCGCGATTCGCAACGTGCTGACCCCAGCGCAGCTCGCATCAATTTCCGCGACCAAGGCCAAGCTCGACTCGATTCACGCAGAGATGAAGGCCCTGTGGGCGCAGAGCGGCAGCGCCAGCGATTCAACCTCAACCCCGACCGAGTAGAAAATTACCGCCCACCGCACCACCTGGATGGAGTCGTGGCAATCAAGCCGCGACTCCATCAACTATTTCCCGAAGCACGAAATCCCGTGACTGCTCACTCGGGCATGAATGACGGGCTGCCCGTCTTCGCCGTCTGACCACCGTCCGCCACCAGCGCCGCGCCGGTCACGAATGATGCGAGGTCCGAGGCGAGGAACAGTACGGCGCTGGCGATTTCATCGGGCCGCCCCAGCCGTCCCATCGGGATTGCTTCTTTCATTCGATCCGCAAACCCCGGCTGCGACAGCGCCGGCGCCAGCAAAGGCGTGTCGATCGCACCGGGACAAACGCAGTTGGCGCGAATTCCGTACGGCGCGTATTCGATCGCAACAGCCCGCGTCAGATTTATCACCCCGGCCTTCGCCGCGTTGTACCCCGCAATTCCGAAGTCTGCACGCAATCCGGAAATCGATGCCGTGGTGACTATCGCGCCGCTTCCCTGCGAACGCATGACCGGCAGCACCCGCTTGATTGCGCGGAACACCGCCGTCAGTCCCACCTCGATCATGTAATTCCACACGCCATCATCGACGTCCGCCGTTCGCCCGGCTGCCTGCGTGCTGGTCGTCGCCGGTAAGCCGAACGCGTTGTTGTGCAGCAGATCGATTCGCCCGAATGCCGCCGTTGTCCGCGTGACCATCGTGTCGATGTCACCGGCGCGGGTAATGTCCGCGACGATCGCTGTCGCCTTACCACCGGCCGCCGTAATCTCTGCGACAACCTTGTTCGCATTCTCCGCATTGATGTCGGCAACGGCGACCGCACCGCCCAGCCGTGCAAATCCGATCGCGGTCGCGCGCCCGATCCCGGAACCCGCGCCTGTTACCAATGCCGCCTTGCCGTTGAATTGCATCGCGATCTCCTTCAGTCGAAAACGAGAACTTCCCTATCCGACCGTCCGTAGCAAGCGCGCGTCGGATTGTAAAACGCGCTAACCGCATCACGCGAAAATGCGCTAGTCTCCGCGCCGAGTGGATACGCATTGTCGCGCATCGAAACACTTGGGGAGAGACACCAATGAGACTTAAGGGAAAAGTTGCGCTGATCACTGGCGGTGGCTCTGGGATGGGCCGTGCGGCGTCCTTGCTGTTCGCGCGCGAAGGCGCAAAGGTCGCGGCCATCGACGTAACCGAAGCATCAGCAGCCGAGACCGCACGCATGATCAAAGCCGCCGGCGGCGAAGCTATCTCATTGCGCGCCGACGTGTCCGACTCCGAGGACGCGCGCGCGATGGTCGAAGAAACGGTCCGCGCGTTCGGCGGACTCGACGTGCTCTACAACAACGCGGGAATCGAGGGCGAGTCGGGCTTCATCGCGCAGCTGAGTGAAGAGGCCTTCGACCGCGTAATCGCCATCAATCTGCGCGGCGTATGGCTCGGCATGAAGTACGCACTGCCGCGAATCGTCGAGCGCGGCGGCGGCGCGATCATCAACACTGCGTCGGTCGCGGGAATCGTCGGAATAAAAGGCGCGTCCGCATACTGCGCGGCCAAAGCCGGCGTGATTGCGATGACGCGCGTCGCGGCGCTCGAGTACGGCCGCTACAACGTTCGCGTCAACTGCATCTGCCCCGGAGTGATCCAAACGCCGATGGTCGATCGGATCGCCGGACCCGGCGGAGTGAAACCCAGGTTCATAGAGCGCAGCTCGGTGTTCAACCGCGTCGGCAACGCCGACGAAATCGCGCACACCGCGCTATTCCTCGCCAGCGACGAAGCTCCGTTCGCCACCGGAGCGCCCTTCATCATCGACGGCGGCTGGGTCGCGAGCTGAAGGGGCATCATGGCGCGCCTAACAGGCAAAGTTGCAATCGTAACCGGCGCCGCGCAAGGCATCGGGCGCGCGATTGCGTCGCGGCTCGCGGACGAAGGCGCAAAGGTCGCCCTCGCAGACATTCAGTTCGATTCCGCCGAGCGCGCAGCCGCGGAAATTCGCGATGGCGGCTCGGTCGCGATTGCAGTCGCGCTTGACGTCACCAGCCTCGACCAGGCAGTCGCGGCCGCCGATCGCGTTGAGCGCGAACTCGGGCCCATCGACATCCTGGTAAACAACGCCGGATGGGACGTCTTGATGCCGTTCGTCGAGTCCACCCCGGAATTCTGGGACAAGGTGATCGCGATCAACTATCGCGGCATGCTCAACTGCTGCAAGGCGGTAGCGCCACGAATGCAATCCCGCGGCGCCGGCAAAATCGTCTCGATCTCTTCCGACGCCGCCCGCGTCGGCTCCAGCGGCGAAGCGGTTTACGCAGGATGCAAGGCCGCCATCATCGCCTTCTCGAAAACGCTCGCGCGCGAGCTCGCCGCCAACCACATCAACGTCAACGTCGTATGCCCCGGCCCTACCGACACCGCGCTGCTCAAGACCGCGATGGCCGGACGCGAGAAAGTTCTCGAGGCGATGGCCCGTGGCATCCCGTTTCGCCGCCTCGGGCAGCCCGAGGATCTGGCGGGCGCCGTCGCATTCTTTGCCAGCTCCGATTCAGACTTTGTCACCGGCCAGGTGCTGTCCGTGAGCGGTGGCCTGACCATGGCTGGTTGACCGCAAGCCGCACCGATGATATCTGAACTATCGTTCAGAACATCAAAAACAGGACAAGAACACTCGAATGAGCAACCCTGCCGCGACGACTGATATTCGCTTCGCCAGTCCCGACGGACTGCCCGCCGACTACAAGGATCTTCTCATCCGGATGCTCTCGATCCAGTCGCGCATCGAATCGGAATACATGCTCGCGCCGGAGCGCACGCTCATCAAACCGCTCGCGTTGGCTCCCACAGCCGAAGATAAAGCCGAGTACGCGGCGTTCTGGTCTGATGAAGTTCGCCATGCGAGTTACTGGATGCAGCTGCTCGAAGGTCTTGGCGTCAAGGTCGACGAAAAGTTCATGGCGACTCCGATGCCCATCTACATTTTCGAGATGCGCGACCAGGCCGAGGATTGGCTTGAGTACGGACTCTTCAGCTTCTTCGCCGACCGGCAAGGCGCCTACATGGGATACGAATGGGTCGGATGCAGCTACGAGCCGCTCGCGCGAATCGCGGAGCGCGTGCATCAGGAGGAAGTCGGCCACGCCGCGCTGGGCTATCGGTTCATTCGCAGGTATCTGCGGCGTGAAGGCGATCGCGGCCGCGAACTGTTGCTGAAGCATCTCGCGAAGTGGTACCCCGCGGGACTCGATATGTTTGGAAAAAGCGGATCCAAGCGGCAGTTCGACTACGTACGATGGGGCCTGCGGCGCCGGAGCAACGAACAGATGCGCGATGAGTTCACCGAGGAGGTCAACAATCTGCTGACCAAACTCGAGATTCCGATCCCCGATCCCGCCGCCGGGCGTCGCTTCAGCTAGGTGATGCATTGAAGAAATCGAATCTCGAGGAAGCGCCCAAGCGCGTCGCGCGGATCAAGCCGGCCTCGCGCGCGATGGCGCCCGACGAGCGCTACGACGCAAATATCGATCACATTCTGCGCGCCGCAGCGGCCGTCTTCGCCGAGAAAAGTTTCGGCCTCGCCTCGATTCGCGACATCGCTGCGCGCGCGCGAATTTCCTTCCCCCGCATCTACTACTACCTCCGCAACAAGGAGGAATTGCTCTACCTAATCTCGCGGCGAGCGTTCGAGCAGCTGGTCTCGCTCGCTGAATCGCGGATGTCATCGACTGACGATCCCGAGGAGCGCCTGCGCCTTTTCATCCGCAGTCATCTCGAATACCACATGAACAATCTTGCCGAGATGAAAGTGCTGGTGCGCGAAGCCGATTCGCTCACGGGCCGTTACGCCGCCGATATCACGCGCCTCAAGCGTGAGTACTCGCGCATCTGCCGTCGCTTGCTTGAGGCTTATGCCACGCATCGCAACAAGACTCTCGATCGCGAGCAGGCCCGCATCCTCACCTCGCTGCTCTTCGGCGCGATGAACTGGTTTTATACGTGGTACGATCCGGCGCGCGACTACGAACAGCGCAGCCGCATAATGGACGAATGTTTTCGCATGATCGCAGGGACTCTTTCCGTTCGCTAAGCCGCCGGCTGGCGGCGCGACGACGATGCTTGAAGGATGTACGCCATTCCCCGCCGAATTTGCCGAGCGATATGTTCGCGCGGGGATCTGGCAGCGCGAAACCATTCCGCACGCAGTCGCTCTGAGCGCGCGCCAGTGGCCCGACTCAATTGCGGTCGCCGATTCGTCTCGCAGTCTCGACTATTCCCAACTCCTCGCTGAAACGGGAAGCCTCGCCAACCTGCTCTCCCGCAATGGGATCGCGCGTAACGATCGCGTCATCATTCAGCTTCCCAACTGTGTCGAGTTCGCGACGCTGACACTCGCGTGTCTCGAAATAGGCGCGATTCCCGTCATGGCGCTGCCGGCCTTTCGCCAGGCCGAGCTCGAATACCTCGTATCGTTCTCGGATGCGAAGGCGATCGCTATCGCACCCGAACATCGCGGCTTCGATCACGCCGCGCTCGCGCGCGAACTCAAGTCGCGGCTTCCGGTTTTGAAGTCCATCTTTTCGACCCGGCCCGCTGAGGGCTGCATCTCAATTGAAGGGCCGTACGATTCGTCACGCATCATAGGATCTTCAGACGGCGACCCATTCGACGTCGCATTATTCCTGCTCTCCGGCGGCACCACAGGAATGCCGAAGCTGATTCCGCGCACTCACGCGGACTATCTGTACAATGCACGCGCTTCCGCAGTTGCGTGCGGTCTTAGTTCCGAGTCGCGCATCCTGGTTGCGCTTCCCTGCCGAGCACAATTTTCCCCTCGCATGCCCCGGCTTGCTCGGCGCTTTGCTCACCGGCGCGCGCGCGTTCTTCAGTCAGTCAGCCAAGGCAATTGACCTTGCGAATACCATCGAGCGAGAACGGATTACTCATCTGCCATGCGTTCCCGCGCTCGCAATCGGGTTACTCGATCTTCCAGAATCGTCCCGCAGCAGCTCGCATCTCTGCGCGTGATCACGGTTGGCGGGCAACGGCTCCAGGAGCCAACTGCGCGCGCTCTAAAGCGCGCCTTCCCGCACCTTGTCGTGCAGCAAGTGCTCGGAATGGCTGAGGGATTGCTGTGCTACACGCGTCTCGACGAGCGCGAAGAAGTCGCATTCACGACGCAAGGTAGTCCACTCTCGCCAGCCGATGAGATCCGGATCGTTGAGCCCGACGGTGCCGACGCTGCGGCCGGCGCGGTCGGCGAATTGTGGTGCCGCGGTCCGTACACCATTCGCGGCTACTTCCGCGCGCCCGAACGCAATCGGGAAGCGTTCACCGCCGATGGATTCTATCGCACCGGCGACCTTGTGCGGCTTGATCCTTCCGGGAATCTCGTCGTCGAGGGAAGAATCAAGGACCTCATCAACCGCGGCGGCGAGAAGATCAACGCAGAGGAAATCGAAGCGCACCTGATCGCGCATCCCGCCGTCAGCGCCGCCGCTGTGGTGGCGATGCCCGATGCCATCCTTGGCGAGAAGGCCTGCGCTTACCTGGCTCTGAAAGATGGTGCATCAGTTCACGCTCTCCGCGATGCGCGAGTTTCTCGCAGCTCGCGGTGTTGCTCAATTCAAATGGCCCGAAAGAATCGAAGATCGTCGCCGAATTGCCGCTCACCAATGTCGGCAAGATCAGAAAGTCTGAACTGCGCCGCGACATTGCGGACAAACTCGCCGCGGAAGCTGCTTCGATGGCTTCCGGAGCGGCTGCGCCATAAGGAAATTGACCATGGACGTCGAAAAAGGAACCCGCCAGCTCAAAGGTCTGATCGAAAAGCTCGAGCGCAATAATCGCACGCTTCGCTCGCACCCGACCATCGAGAAGATTGAGCGCGGCGAGCTGTCGCAGGCGCAGCTTCGCCATTGGGCGACGCAGCTCTTCATTGGCAATAAGGCGCATAACGCCAACATCCTCGGCCTCATCTACGCGAAGTGCGACGATTTCCCGGCGCGCAAGGCGATCGTTGAAAATCTGATCGAAGAGGAACTGGGCCGCGTGTCTGGCGCCAATCGATCGCATCCCGAACTCTACCTCGAGTTCGGCGAAGCGATCGGAATCCCGCGCACTGAACTGCTCAGCGCGGGCATGACCCCCGACGCGACCGCGATGGTCCACTGGATGTACTGGCTGGCTGAATCGAAGCCGTGGTACGTCACGCTGGCCGGCATCAGTCTCGGCTCCGAGCTCTTCAACCCCGACGCTTACGTCCGCGTGATCGACGGGCTCAGCCGTCACTACAAGCTCTCCGACGACGCGCTGCTGTTCTTCAGCGTCCACGTCAAGGTCGACAAGGATCACGGCGACTCGAGCGCCGGCTCGATCTTCCGCGCGATACCCGAGAGCGCCGCGGCCGAGACGCTATGGGCAGTCGAGACTCATATCGAGTTGATGCGCCGCCTGTGGTCCGACATCAATCCGCCGCTCACCTGATCCCGGCTACGGACGCCGCATATCCTGGAGGATCTCCTTCAACACGCCGCGATCGTGATCGTTTTTCACCGGCATGTCGAACATGAGCCGGTTCACGCCGGCGAAACGCTTCTTGATCACTCCCGCGATCTGATCGTAGGTGCCAACCGCGGCGAACGCATGCACCATCTCCTCGGTCACCAGCTTCGCCATCTCCGGCCATTTCTGTTGCACCGACATTTTGTGCAACTGGTCGGCCGTATCGCCCCATCCATCGATTTCAAAACTCGAACGGTACGATCGCGTCGAACCGTAGAACGCGATGGTCGACTTCATATTGCTGACAGAGCGCGCCAGCGAGTCCTGATCTTTGCCGGAACATAGAAAGCCGCCGCCGCCAATTTGGAAATCGCTCCATTCCGCAGCGGGCCGGTCCGACTTGTCGAATCCCTTTTTCAGATTCGGGAATGCGATCTGATCGAGATATTTCCGCGTGACGATCCCATGCAGACGCACGCCGTCGCAGACTTCACCCGCTACTTGCAGCATCCGCTCCTGCACCGCGGCGATCAGCACAGGAATATGCGGAGTCGACACTGGCGGAGGCGCGAAGTTCGGCGTCATCAGCGAAAGATTGTAGTGCTCACTCTGATAGTTGAACGGCTCCTTGGTCTGCCAGGTCTTCCAACACGCGCGCATCGCACCGACATAATCTTTCATCCGCTGCGCGGGCTTCGACCACGGCATCCCAAAGCGCCGCGTCACGTGACCTTTGACCTGCGTTCCGAGCCCGAGGTTGAGCCGCCCGCCGCTCATGCGCTGCAAATCCCACGCAGTGTACGCGGTTGCGACCGGACTCTTCGTGTATGCGAGCGCGATTCCGGTTGCGAGCTCGATCTTCGACGGTTCCTGCGCAGCAATCGCCAACTGCAGATAAGGATCGTGCTGCGTTTCGACCGCGAGGATCGTGTCGTAGCCGAGCGCTTCGGCGTCGCGCACCTGGTCGCGAATCCCGCTCCACGTCGGCTCGGGCCGCTTGGTGCCGTCCTGCATGTCGGGCGTGTACGCCATTCCGAGATGAAGGCCGCGTTCAATTTTTATTTTTGCCATGCGGGTTTTATCGCGTCATGGCGCCCGCGCTGTCAAGGCGCGCGCGTGCGCTAACTGATCGCGATTCCCGGCGCGGGAAATTTTCGACACATCTCCGTCACTGCCGCCGCGATGCGCTTGAGCGCCGCCTCGTCGCCCGCGTGCGCGATCGCTTCATCCATGAATTTCCCGATCTGCCGCATCTCCGCGTCGCCCATACCGCGCGAAGTTACCGCGGGCGTGCCGAGCCGCAGGCCGCTCGGACTGAACGGCTTGCGCGGATCGTACGGGACAGTGTTGTAGTTGCAGACGATTCCGGCCGCGTCGAGCGCCTTGGCGCCCTTTTTGCCGATCACTTTCTTGTTGGTCAAATCAACCACGATCAGATGATTGTCGGTGCCGCCCGAGATGAGACTGAAGCCGCGCGCGAGCAGCTCGTCGGCGAGCGTCTTCGCATTGCTCACCACTTTTTTGGCGTACTGTTTAAATTCCGGCGTCGATGCTTCCTTCAGCGCGACCGCGATCGCCGCCGTCGTGTGATTGTGCGGACCGCCTTGCAGCCCCGGAAAGACCGCTTTGTCGATCGCTTCGGCGTATTCGTTGCGGCACATGATCATTGCGCCGCGCGGACCGCGCAGTGTCTTGTGAGTAGTCGTCATGATCACGTCGGCATACGGCACCGGACTCGGATGCACCCCGCCAACGATCAGTCCCGCGATATGTGAAATGTCGGCGAGCATCAACGCGCCGACTTCCTTTGCGATCTCGCCGAAACTCTTGAAGTCCCACAGCCGCGGATACGCCGTGCCGCCCGTCACGATTATTTTCGGCCGCTCCTTGCGTGCCATCGCGCGCACCTGGTCGAAATCCACGACGTGACTCTCGCGATCCACGATGTACTGCGCCGAGCGCCAGAACGTGCCCGTGATGCTCACCGGCCATCCATGCGACAGATGCCCGCCGTGCGGAAGCGCGAGGCCCATGATCGTGTCGCCCGGTTTGAGCAGCGCGAAATACACGGCGACATTTGCAGGCGAGCCCGAGTATGGCTGAACGTTGGCGTGCTCGACGTTGAACAGCGCCTTGGCGCGGTCCACTGCCAGCGTCTCGATCTGATCGACGTTGCGCTGCCCCTCGTAGTAGCGCCGTCCGGGGTACCCTTCGGAATATTTGTTGGTAAGGATAGAGCCGGTCGCTTCAAGCACCGCTTTCGAAACGTAATTCTCCGACGCGATCAGCCGGACCGAGTCGATTTCGTACCGCTCCTCGGCCCTGATGAGCTCGTAAATATCGGGGTCAGTTCGCTTGAGTTCGTCCACACCGCACCTCCTGTGCCGTCATCGAATGAGCCTATAGTCGCGAACGCAGCGAGGCAAAACGCAGGGGGATATCTTAGGTTCGGTTCCCGTAATATTTTTTTTCGGGAAGCGCAGTATTTCGGCGATAGTTGGTGACGGGTACCTGGTTTGGGGTGCTGCCGATGGTGTTCATTGGTCATCACTTAGCATGCGGGTAGCCGCGCGGGCAGGCTCAATTAGTTCATCCCTCAAAAGAGCTTTGTATACCGCGGAGCGATCGGAGCAGAGGCAGAATCTTGATTCGCGCGCGAAAAATGCGCGCTGGACAAGGACCCTCACCTTCATCCTCTCCCTTACAGGGAGAGGAGACAGAGACTCGGCCAGGTTGCGCGAAGGTCTCCTTGCAGGGAGAGGAACAGAAATTTACTGCAAATCGGACGGGGTGACCTTGGTGAGCCACGCGCGGTAGTTGCCCTCGTAGCCGACGGCACGTTGACGTTCGCGCACGCGCCGCAGGATGCTCGCGACGCCCTCCGGCGCGAGCTTCGGTCGTGCGCTCAGGGCGCCCGCGACCTTCTCGCCCGCTTCGGCCGCCTCTTTGCGCGCACCATCCGCAATCTTAAACTCTTCGCCCGACAGGCCCAGGTACGCCTCGGCCACGCGCGTTCCAATCTCCGTCCCGCTTTCGAGCGAGTCCTTGATATTGCCCTTGCCGGTCAGCACGTTGCCCGCCGCGAACACGGCGGTCGCGCCTTCCATGAGCAGGCCGATCTTCTGATCGACGTAGGTATAAACCTCGCCCTTTTGTGCAATTCCGGGGATCGGTTCCGGGATGCTCCCGATCGAACTGATCGTCATCGGCGCGCGCATCGACTCCGCCGCTTCCTGCACGATCTGCACCCGCCCATCGGCGACTTCGGTGCGGCTGAAGATCACCCCGACCATCGCGTCGTTCTCCGCGATCACCCCGCTCGGTGCGCGCAGCTCCTGGAACTCGAACAGAAATTTGCGCTGCGCCTTGTCGAGGATCTTCGCACGCGCCTGCCTGAGCGCTTCTGCACGCTTGGCCGGCGCTCCCGGCGGAATATCCGACAGCGGCATGTCGAGCACGCGACGGCGATAATACAGCTTGCATGGTGCGACGCCGAGGTCAGCGTATTTCAGTCCGCTCGCATTCAGCACCGGCTCGATCCCTTCGCGCTCGAGCGCGACCATATCGCCCGCGATCCCGCGCGCCTTCAACGCCGCCAGCGTCAGCTCGATTTGCAGCACCTTGACCACGTCGATTGACGCAAGGCCGCCGCCCACGACGATCGCGCCCGGCGTCAGCTCGTAGCGCGGGCCGTCGTAAGTTTTTTCCAGGTAGTGATTGAACCAGTAGATAAGCGCGTTCTGATAGACCAGTCCGCGATCGATAAACGCGTCCGCGCCTTCGACCGGGAACGATCGATCCCGCCATGCGCCGTGCGTCAGCACGATCCCGTTGAGTCCCCAGGCGGTGCGCAACTCGTCGAAATCGAGCTCGCGTCCCATCCGCGTCAGCGGCACGTATTCGATGTTCGGATGGTCGAGGCGCTGGTTGATCTTCTCGTATTCATCCCGGCGCTGCTGGACGTGCCATCGCGGCAGCCCGTCTTCGATTTTTCCGTAGGGACGCGGGTTCTGCTCGAACACGACGACCAGCGCGCCGCGCTCCGCCAGGATCCGCGCGATCTCCGAACCGGCAGTCGCGGCTCCGATCACGGCCATCACGTGGCGCGAGGATTTATTTTCGGCATCCGTCATAAGGGTATATTTGATTATCGTCTGCGAGCGTTTCGTGCAATCCAAATCGCGTGCGATGGCGCTGTAACCGAAAGCCCGGTCGATTCGTCTTGCGCACATGAAACCCGCATGGTTTCCTTACCGGTTGTGATGCGCGTGGGACGGATTGTGTTTCGTCAATTTCGAATACTCGCGATCGTCTCTTCGATACTGCTCGGCGCGGGATGCTATTACGCGCCCTACTTCGCCAACCGCGCCGCCGGCGGCGGGACCGACGCGGCCGAGGGCGAGCAGCACGATCTGCCCTACGACGTGAATGATTCGTTCCTGCTGACCCAGGACGTGCTCCGCGGCGAAGGCGTACTTTTCGAAGTCAAGCCCGACGACAAACTCATCACGCTGTGGAAGGACGCGGACGTCGGCGGCGGCGTGCTCGGCAGTCTCGTCGGCAAGCATCCGCAGTATCGCTACGAGATTGAGGTGGTGCCGAATGGACCTCACGCCTCGCGCGTCATCGTCAATGTCCGCGCCGAGGACATCGCCGATGCCGACCTCGCCAAGTACAATGCAACCACGCGCCTGAACCTGTTCGCGAAGATTGACCAGCTCGCTGCGCAATTCCCTCCGTCCGGCGGCACTCCCAAAGAAGGCGGCGTCAACTATGCTCTGCTGCCCAATGAGGATTTGAAGTCGCTGGCCAAGCGCGCCACCGGCAATGAGGACAACTGGCGGCAGATCGCGCAGGATAACGGCCTCAAATCGCCCACCGACGCCGCCAACCTGCCCAGCGTCTGGGTCAGGAACAGCTTGCTGAGCGATAAACAAGGTGCCGCGAAGAACACACCGGACGACAATTGAACGGCGCGCTCGACCACGCGGAGTCCGGATTCACGAAATGATGAAACCCCGCCGCCGCGAAAACTCGATGCCCGCCCGGTGCGCCCAGGCGGGCATCAAAATCCTCTCATGTTATCGCGGGGCGTCAGTCGTTCGGGTACGATGCCTCACTGGGGTCGTACTCCGGGCTGAGTCCTGCCGGACTCACGGCGGCGACCACGGCCAGGAATTGCTCGAACGTCATCTGGAGATTGAGAAACCCGCCTTGGCAGAACACCCAGCCGTAGTAGTCCAGGATCTCGTCCGGGATCATCACCGGCAAACGTGGCAAGGTTGAAACAACCGGAAAAGGATGGGGCTCGCCCGGGTTGATGGTATCCCAAACCGCAGATTGGTCCGGGTCGCCGTCCGACTCGACCACACTTACTTCCCGCAAGGGAATTACTTTACCTCTGGCAACTCGATTCATAGGGTCTCCTGCAACCTTCTTCTACTCCCCCAAACCGCAAACCAATTCTAAACCAAGCAGCGCGCCGGTCAAGGAGCAATTTCTACATGTATTCATCTACCAATGCATTTCTAGGTCAAGGGTCCCGATCAGCACAGTTACGTACGAAAAGCTCGGCATATCCGCTAAGTAGCTGAAAATACTATGTTTTCTGTATTTCAGGCTATCGTTCTTGGCATTGTTCAGGGTTTGACCGAGTTCCTCCCGGTCTCCAGTTCGGCTCATTTAATCCTTATTCCATGGATTTTGCATTGGGAGGACCCCGGGCTGGCCTTCGATGTGGCGCTTCATCTTGGCACGCTATTGGCGCTGTTAGTCTTCTATTGGCGCGAATGGCTTAACATGGGGTTATCGCTGTTGCCGGGCGGCAACCCCACCGCGCGCCGCACCCTGTTCCTGTTGATAATCGCGTCGATTCCCGGCGCCATCATCGGCATTCTGCTCGAGAAGCAAGCCGAGACGATCTTCCGCTCCCCGATACTCATCGCCGGCACGATGGCGACGATGGGCCTGGTTCTCTGGATCGCGGACGCCTACGGATCGAAAAAACGCAAAATGGACGACTTCTATCTTTTCGACGCCCTGCTTATCGGCTTCAGCCAGGCGCTCGCAATCATCCCCGGCGTCTCCCGCTCCGGCGCTACGATTACCACCGCCCGCTTCCTCGGAATCGAACGCGCCGATGCGGCAAATTTTTCATTCCTCATGGCGACGCCGATCATCGCCGGCGCCGGTCTGCTCGAGACGCACAAGCTCTTCCACTCGGGCCTGGGCCCGCAGCTCGGATGGGGTTTTGCGGCGTCTGCTTTCTTCGGTCTGATCGCGATCGCCGGCCTGCTGAGTTTCGTGAGAACGCACACCTACCGGCCCTTCGCGCTCTATCGAATCGCGCTGGCTGTGATCGTCGTTATTATCGCTTTGGCGCAAACCTGATCGATGCGCACCAACACCACGGCAGGGTCGCTGCCCCCGACGGTCAACGAAACCGCCACGGCCCGCCGCGCGCGAGCGTTCCAGGTCGGCTTCACGCTATGCATCATCAACACGATCATCGGCGCCGGCCAGCCGGTCGTTACGCGATGGGGCGCGGTGCATCTCGATCCCCTGCTCTTCTGCACCGGCGCCGTCGTGTTCGCGACGCTGTGCACGATTCCGCTGCTCCATTACAGAGGCGAGCTGAAGTTGATAGTCGACCCGCGCTACCGATGGCGGCTGATGCGCGTCGCGATGGCTGGAACTGTGATGACCAGCCTCACGCTCACCTACGGCCTCACGCGCATCGGCGCCGTCGCCGGAGTGTTGCTGCTGCAAACGGAGCCGGTCTATTCGCTGATTCTGTCGATGCTGTTCGTCGGCGAGCGGCCGTCGGCGCGCCAGCTACTCGCGACCGCCACCATCCTTGTCGGCATCGGTTCGGTGTTCGCGGGCGGCGGCTCATTCTCGCCGCTATGGGCGTCGGCGATCATCTTCACGACTCCGCTTTTCTGGCAGGCGTCGCACGTGGTGGGTCTGAAGCTGATGCCGCCGTTGACGCCGGCGTCTTTGACCGGTGGCCGCTTCTTCTATGCGTCGTTGGTGTTGACCACGCTGCTGCTGGTCTTTCGCCGTGAATCTCTCGTGCAACTTGCCGATCCAACCGCACTCGGCGTGATACTCGCCACCGGCTTCATCATCTATTTTCTCGGCGCGCTCAGCTGGTTCGGCGCAATCAACCGCCTGTCACTGGCGTGGACCACCGCGCTGGTAGTGCCAGGCATCCCGATACTCTCGATTCTCTTCGCCGTGATGTTTCTGGGCGAGCGCGCGACTACCCGGGAAGTAATCGGCATTCTGATTTCAGTAACCGGCGTGCTGGTGTTAGTCCTCGGCGCCGATCCTCATCGCAAACACCCAGCCTCCGAAGCCGCAGAAGCAATCCACGAACCCCTGATTTGAGTTACCGCCGATGCATTTGACTCTTCAACCCGGCTGGACTTAAGTGACCCACAGACCCGACCGCATCAAACTCAACCCGAGGAATCACTAATGGCCCGAATCGTCAAACACGAAAAGAACGCACCTTACGAAGTCGCGGAAGGTACCGAGCTGCCGATTTATATCTGCGCCTGTGGACTCTCGAAGAACAAACCGTTTTGCGACGGCTCGCACAAAAAGACGCGCGACGAAAATCCAGCCGACACTTATCTCTACGACGACATCGGCCGCGCCCGCGTCAAAAACGAGTATTAATTTTCGCGGTTCATCTCCCGCGCGATTGTTTCCGTTTCTCCCGAGCGAAGGGGTCAGGGACGCCTGTCGGTCCCCCCTTCCCGCGCGGGAAGGGGTTAGGGGTTAGGCTCTTCCCGCGCAGATAACCCCGGCACGTTCGACATGAACCCCTCCGAACAGACGACGCGCGCCTTTCCGGAACCTGCGGCAATCTCAGCCCGCGACGCGCCCGCGGATTCCGCGCCTCCCGACTGGCTCCAGTACCTCGCCGAGCCGCGTCACGCATGGCCCATCTTGCTGATTGTCGGCGTCGCTCTCTACCTGGTAAATCTCGGCGGCTATCCGCTCTACACCAAGGGCGAACCGCGCGAGGCCGTCACCGTTTTCGACATCGTGCACGGCGGCGGAATAATTTTGCCGCAACGCGCCGGCGTCGAACTTCCCTCGAAGCCACTGCTGATGCATTGGATGGCCGCGCTCGTCTCGCTGGTCGTCGGCGGCGTGAACGAATTCGCGGTGCGCCTGCCGTCGGCCGGCCTCGCCATCGCCGGCATCATCGTCTGCTACTTTTACGTGCGCCGCCTGTTCGACGATGTCACCGCTCTCGTCGCCGCGCTCATCCTCGCCACCACGTTTCAGTATCTGCAAGCCGCGACCGGAGCGCGCGTCGACATGACGCTCACCTTCTTCATGGAGGTCGCGTTCTTCGAATTCATTTTCATGGCCGAGGGACTGACGCGACGCCGCATGCTGCTCTACCTCGCGATCGCGCTCGCCGTTTTGACCAAGGGACCGGTCGGCCTGATTCTGCCGGGTCTCGTCGCTCTGATTTGGATCGCGCTTGAAAGGCGATGGACGCTGCTCGGCGAGATGAACCTCGTGCGAGGCGGGTTCGTGGTGCTGATTTTGGCCGGCGGATGGTACCTTGCCGCGCTCATCGAAGGCGGTCCCGGTTTTTTTCACAAACAGATTCTCACTGAAAACGTGCTGCGCTTCGCCGGTGGCGGCGATTTCCACGAGGGCCACATCCATCCGTTCTACTACATGGAGCTCGCGCTGCTCGCCGGCTTCATGCCGTGGACCATCGTGCTGCCGATCGTCTTCATCGAGGCGAGGCATGCGCCGCGCCCGCTCGATTCGCGCTTCAGGTATTTCTTCGTATGGTTCGCCGCGGTGCTGATTTTCTACAACCTGCCGCAGAGCAAGCGCGGCGTGTACTTGCTCTGCATGTATCCCGCGCTCGCCACGCTGTTCGCGGTCTACATCCGCCAGGCAATCGCGCATCCCGCGCCCGCCCGCGTTCTGGTCCACTGGATCTCGCGCCTGTCCGGCTTCGCGATGCTGATGCTGGGCAGCGCCGCGCTGGTCGCACTTGCGATGTTATTCACCAGCCCCGCGAAATTCGCGGAGCTTCTGCAAGCTGCAAACGTTCGCGCAACCTCATTTCCTAACGTTCTGTTCTCAACGGTTCGCGAGCACTGGGTAGTCGCACTCGCGATGCCGCTGGCGGTCGTCGTGCTCGGCGTCCGTCTGATCGTCACGCATCCGCTAGTCGAACGCATGGTGCTCGGACTCGCGTCCGCGATGGTCTTCGTCACCCTCGCGGTCAACGTCGTCGTCGTGCCGGCCATCGCCAACACCCTCTCGCTGAAGACTTTTACCGATCACGCAATGAAAGTCGTGGAAAACAAACCCATCGGTTATCTGAACGCGCTCAACTACGACGTCGCTTTTTACAGTCGCCGCACAATTCCGATTGTCTCGCCAAGAGATCCCGACCTGCCTGAATACCTGATCTCCTGGCGCGAAATGTTCGACGCGCTTCCGCCCCTGAAGCGAAACCGCTTCGACGTCGTGATGACCAGCAACCCAACGTCGCTCGACGGCAGCGACGAGATGCTCCTGCTTCGCCAGCGCGCAACACCACCGGAACCCCCATTCAAGCCACCCACCGACGACTACATCCAGGCCGGATCGTTCCCCGATTCTATGACAGCGCCTCGCGCCGGATCTCCGCGATGCTCTTCACCAACCTCGGCAACACTTCCGCCGATCCACCACGCAGGCTGAAATCGCATATCTGCGTGATCTCCGATTCGTAAAGATTCACTTCGACCAAAATTCCGCCACGCTCCTTTACTTCGAGCGCAAATCCCGCCGCCGGATAGACGCTCGCCGACGTTCCAGCCACGATCACCAGGTCCGCTTTCGCCGAATTCTCCGCGCACACGTTTAGTACGTCGATCGGAATCGGCTCGCCGAACGAAACCGTGTCCGACTTCAACAACCCTCCGCAGCGCGGACACGCCGGCGGCAGCTTCTCGAGGCTGATCGCGTCGCCATGAAACCGCGTCCGGCAATTGAGGCATCGAATCAAAGTCCAGTTGCCATGAATTTCCGCGAGCGCCTTTTGCCCGGCCTGTCGATGCAGGTCGTCGACATTCTGCGTAATCACAAATCGCAGCACTCCCAATTGCTCGAGATCAACCAGCGCGAGATGCCCTGGGTTCGGCTTCGCAATCGATAGCGGTTTGTACAGCTCGTCGTTGCGCTTGCTGAGCCGCTCTTCCCACGCCTTCTTGGGATCCGCCAGGAAGATCTGATAACCGTTCATCGGCGGCTCGCCGTACTTGGTCCACAGCCCGCCCGGCCCGCGAAATGGCGGAATCCCGCTTTCGACCGACATCCCCGCGCCGGTGAGTGCGATCACGTAGCGCGCCGCCAGGATCGCTTTCGCAGCTGCGCGAATTTCGTCGTCACTCGCTCTTTCGCTCGGATTTGCCATCAGGAATCGCCCTCCCCGCACTATTTCGTATAGTCAGTCGTCGCTAACTGACCACGCATGAAATAAAGGTGAATGCGTACGCCGCCAGTCCCGCCGCATCGGCTCGAATAGTCACCGCGCCTGAAACGACAGACTCATTCGCGACGAGACTGTACATCCGCGGCCGATCCACCGTGATAAATGCGCGCTCGCCTTCGAACTTCACGTCATCGCCCGCCCGCTGCGAGCCTTCCAGCGTTATCTCCGCGCGTACACTCGAGCCCGCCGGTGGCGCCATTACCAGGTTAACGTCTTTGGCCGTGTACCTGAGCGAAATAGCGGCTCCGGGAGCCTCGCTGCGCGCGCTTTCCTGTTCCACACGCCATCGACCTGCCAGATAGCTCATACCCTCGACGCGCGGGCCGAGGTCGCGATAGTCATGCGGCCGGTCGCGAACCACGCTCTCGAAATTTCCGAACTGCCCGCGCGCGTAGCCGAGATACAATTCCGGCGTCACGCGATAGCAGACCGCACCAGGCCGATCACTCTCGCGCACCGGTTCCATCGGAGGCGGCAGACTCACCGCGGGATTCAGCTCACGCAGCAATCCCTGAATAGCCAGTTCGGTTTCCTCGTACCCGCCTTCGCCGAAATGGTAATAGCGAATGCGACCCTTCGCATCGATCAGGTATTTGGCGGGCCAGAACCGATTCGAGTACGCGCGCCAGATTGCATATTCGTTGTCGAGCACGATTGGATACTCAAGGCCGAAACGCGCCGCCGCTTCCGCCACGTGCGATCCCTCTCGCGCGAACGAAAACTCCGGCGCATGCACCCCGACCACGACCAGGCCGCTCTGAGCGTATCTCTTATTCCACGCGACGACGTACGGCAGCGTCCTGATGCAATTGACGCAGGTGTAGTCCCAGAAATCGATCAGCACCACGGCATTGTCGCGCATCGCCTTGAGGCTCACCGGACCATGCTGAATCCATTGCCCGCCGTCGAGCTCCGGCGCCAAAATTGTCTCGGACAACTGCGGCATCTCGATCTCCCTCGATGGCCGCGAGCGTAGCACAGCATCGATTTCAGCTCTAAGTGGATTTGACGCTTCGTCTATCGCGCGCTAGTCAATCGATTGTGGATGAATCTTCGCGCCTCAAAGTGATTGCGATCGAATCGCCCGCTGACATGCAGCGCGCGTACGTGATTCGTCGCCGCGTCTTCATCGAAGAGCAGCGCGTGCCCGAAGAAATCGAAATGGATTCCGACGACGCGCAGGCGTTCCATGCGCTTGGCGATCCTCGATGGCGCCGCGATCGGATGCGGCAGGATGGTCGATCATGGCGTCAGGCGAAGTGAAGATCGGCCGAATGGCCGTGCTGCCGGAATTTCGCAAGACCGGCATCGGCGCCCACATCCTGCGCTTCCTGGTCGAACGCGCACGAGCGCGCGGATTCCGCAAAGCGATCCTGCACGCACAACTGACTGCCGAGGGATTCTATCTGAAGGAAGGATTCACTCCGGTGGGCGGCGTGTTCGACGAGGCCGGCATCGCGCACCGCAAGATGGAGCGCGCGCTCTGACTTTACAGGCTCGCGGCGAACTCTTCGATAACGCGCGCGACCGCTTCCGGCTTCTCGAGAATCACATGATGATGCGCGTCGGCAATCGTGACGAGCCGCGCGTGCGGATTCGACGCGCGCGCGTTCTCCGCCGCATCCGCCGTCATGATTCGGCTGTGCTCGGCTCGCACCAGCATCGTGGGAATTTTGATTTGCTTGATCGTCTCGAGCACTGGCAGCCCGTCGCCGCCGAGGAAGCTCTCGCGATCGAACTTGAGCGTCCAGCGCCCATCTTCCGTGCGCACCAGGCTTCTCTCGGCGATCTCATGAACCACTTCGTCGGCGATTCCGCCCTCGTTCGGCATCAATCGAAAACGCGCCTTCGCCGTTGCGAGATCCGGATACGCGACCACCGGGAGTCCCTTCAGCCGCCGTAGAAATCGATCGCGCCCGCGGCTCGACGTGACTGCGATGTCGATTGCCATCACGCCGCGCGCGCTCTGCGGATGCAGTCGTGCGAATGCAAGCACGTTCAGCCCGCCCATGCTGTGTCCGACGACGATGGGCTTCTCCGCATTCGCGGTCGCGTGCGCCACGAACCTCGCGATGTCATTTGCGTAGTCGGTCGGCGAATACGCGACCGGACGCATCCATTCGCTGTCGCCATGCCCGCGCTGGTCGAGCGCGAGCAGGCGGTACTCCGGCGCCATCGCGCGCGCGACCCGATCCCACCACCAGCCATTTGCCGAGTTGCCATGCAGCAAAACGATCGTCCGCGGCGCCGTGCGGATTCCATTCCAGGTAATGCAGCCGCGGCGTGCCTTCGAGCAGATGGCTGTGCGGGGCCGTCATTTGAAATCGGCAACGAAAGCACGAATGACTTCGATGAGCGCCGTCGGATTGTCGAGCATCACGTGATGATACGAGTCATCGACCTGCGCCAGTCGCGCGTTGGGAAACTGCGCGACCATCTTCTTTGCGACCTCGATATCGAGCAGCGGACTCTTCGTGATCTTCACGATCAGCGCGGGGCATTTGATGCGATGCAACGACTTCCACACGCGTGACGGCTCGCGAATCATCGTGCGCCGATCGATCTTGTGCACCCAGGTACCGTCGTCGTGCTGCCTGAAGCTGCGGCGCGCGACGTGCTCGAGAATCTCCTTCTTCGCCAGGGTCTCGCGCGGCAGGACCTTGAAATTGCGCGCCGCCTCGTCGAGCGACGCGAATTTTCGCGCCGGCTTCTCCGCGACCGACTGCAGAAATTTCACCGCCAGCTCGGTGTAATCGGGCGGCGGGTCGAGTGCGACGATCGCGCGCAACTTTTCGCTGTGCTCCGACGCATACGCCAGCACGTTGTGCGCGCCCATCGAATGCCCAACCAGGATCGGCGCGCCGAACCCCCAAGCGTCGATCACTTGATCCAGGTCCGACACGTAATGCCGCGAGCCGTACGCCCATTCATCCGCCCATTCGCTCTCGCCGTGCCCGCGTTGATCGAGCGCCAACACGTGAAAGTCGCCGACGAAGGCCGGCGCAACGAAGTCCCACCAATGCGCGTGAGCGGAGCCGCCGTGCAGAAAGAGCATCGGCTGCTTGCCCTCGCCACCGTAGTCGACGCAGTTGAGCACGAGCCCGTTGGCATTGAAACGATGCGTCTTCATCGATTTTCCGAAGCGTTTTTTCTCATCTCAACCTGCACTCATGGTACCTTTGCAGCGCACGCCTTTCATGCCACCATTTAGATGCTAATTCCTGTGCACGACCTGATGCCATGCGAGATCGAACCGCGCTGAAATCACTGACTCTCGTCGCCGTCCTGACTTTTGCGTTCGCGTCCTTTCCTTTTTCGGCGCGCGCACAGGACTCCAATCCGACCAAGGCGCGCGCGCTCGTCGATGCCGCAATCAAAATGAGCGACAGCGACGCCGCTGTAAAGCTACTGTGGCAGGCCACCGATATCGATCCCACCGATGAGGACGCTTACGTCTATCTCGGGCTGTACTACAATTCGCGATCCGACTTCGACAACGTGGTCAAGGTTTATCAAAAGCTCGTCAAGTATCAGCCCAACCAGGTCAGCGCGTATCTGAATATCGGCGAGGCGTATATGTCGTTTTCTCCGCCCAAGACCGACGACGCGCTGGTTTATTATCGCAAAGCGTACGAGATCGATCCGAAGAACTCGTTCGCGGCGCTGAGGATTGGCGAAGTGCTCGCGCAAAACGGCCAGCGCGACGACGCGCTGAAGTACCTGAAGGTCGCGCTGGGCGACAGCGCGAAAAATCCCACCGTCTCGGCGGAAGCGGAGAAAACGCTCAAGCAGATGGGCGCGTTGTAGCAAGCACCAGAACGCAATCGCGCCCGCGCCTCACGCGCTTCGCTCTTTTTCCCACGGCGGTCCGAACGGGCGGTTCAATGCTGGACGCGGCGGCTCCTCGTAGCTCGGCAGATTGCCGGCATGCGCCGCGTAATCGGCGAAGTACGAAAGAATTCCGGCGCGTTGTAGAACCGCGTCGAGCTTGTCACTTCGGAACTTCACGTAACGCGCAAGCATGGTCGCGCGCGCTTCTGCAAGAAAGGGAGTGACTGCGATTTCGACGCGCTGGCCGCTGGCGAATGCGAGCTCCGCTTTGCCATCGACCGCCGCGCGACTGACCCAGGGCAGGTAGAAGCGCCCGAGTTCAGCCAGCATCGCGATCATCGTCTCCGGCATTTCGCCCGATCCCATCCATTTCGCCGAACTGCTGGCCGTCCGGTTCCATCAGGCGGTGAGTATGCTTGACGACTGGACGGCGCGTCCTCGTCGACCCATCGCCGGCACAGCGGATCGTTGGTGAAATGCGCCGCGTTGCTGCCGAAAAATGCGAAGTCCGCCAGCGAAGGACGCGCGCCGAAGAAGTACGATTGCGACGCGAGATGCGCGCCGGTCACGCGCAGCCACGGCCGCAGAATTTCGCCGATCCATGAATCGATATTCGCGGCCGTTACGCCGAACGGCTCGCAAGTCGCGGTCACGTGCGCCTTAACCACTGCGTAAGCCTGGTCGCAGGTGGCGTTCACCTCATGAGTGGCGTCGCGCGCGAGCTCCCATCCGCCAACGCGATGGTTTTCCTCGTAGAACCATCGCGAGCCGACGGCAGGGCGATAGAACCATTCGTCGATCGCATCTTCGAGAATGTAGTCAACGAACCGCAGCACGGGGTCGGCGGGGAAAACGCCGGGTTCAGGAAAGCGCGACTCGAGATGATGAATCATCGCGGTCGTGTCCCACATGAATTCGCCTTCGGGCGTCATGACTAGCGGCATCGCGCCCGGCCATCCCGCTTCCCGCGCCGCAGGATTGGCGTTTGCGAATCGGCGCAGACGATACGGGATGTCTTTGTAATCGAGATAACCGGTGAGCTTGCGCGTGAAGTAGGACTGGCTCATCCCATACACGCGGTAGCTCGCGGCATGGGTCGTGCGCTCAAGTGGCATCGTCGGCACCTGCAATTGCGCTCGCTAATTTCTAGGAGGACGGGGCTGCGGCTGGAGATGCGGGCGCGGCGCGCTTTCTTCAGGCGGCATGTGATCGCCGCCCTCGTCGCCGTGGCCATGATGCTCCCACGGCTGCGCGAAATCCTGATCGAAAATCTTCTGCTGATCCGGAGTGAGCACGCTGCGGATCTGGCCGAGCCCATTCCAGAACAGGACGTGCCGCTGATGATCGAAATCGCGCCGCGCCTGCATCACCTTGAACCGCGTGTCGCGCAGAATGTCACCAACGCGATCGCGCTGCGCCGGCGTCAGATTGAGAACGTGATTCATCCGGTCGATCAGGTCCGGCCCCGGCACGCGCAGGTAGCGATATCGGTACGCCAGCGTGCTCAGAGCGAAACCGATCAGGACACAAGAGACTCCAACGACCAGGCTGATCCAGATATTCGACCTAGCTGGCAAGATCGCTCTCTGTCAGCGGCATCTCCGGCGCCAATGGATCGCCTGCGGTTTCGGAAGTCATGCTCGATTCAGGTGCCGACAGCGCCTCGCCAATTGAATCATCGGGCACCCGCGATGAAAGATACGCCGCGCTGGTCGCGAATACAAAGATCGCAGCGGCCGCCGCCATCTGGGAGCCATCGATTCTGCCGTGGCGCCTCGCGCGAGATCGACGCGAATCGGCGCGGGCGGTCCGCCAGCGAGAACTCGCGCCGTGCCGGCCGTGATACCACCGCCTCCGGCTGGTCCATCTCGCCATGCAGCACCGGCGCTGTCAGCGCGAAGACGCGAAACGCATGATCGCACTTCTCGCATCCCTTCAGATGCGCCAGCAGCTCGGATCGCCGCTCGGCTGTCGCCGTCTTGCGCCACAGTGCGGAAAATTCCTGCCGTGCTTCAAAACAATTCATACAGTTACCTGCTCCGTCCCGCCGCCAGCATCCGCTCCGCCTGCTTGCGAAGCGCTTGCCGCGCCCGGAACGCGCGAATTTTTACCTTTGCTTCACTCCATCCAAGCGTCTCGGCGATTTCGCTGACGCTTAATTCTTCACTTTCTTTGAGCACCATCACCATTCGATCTTCAGGCTTGAGCGTATCGAGCAGGCGATGCGCCAAATTGTACGCCTCGCGCCTCTCTTCAGCTTCGCCAACCAGGTCCTCCGGCGACGCGACGTTCGCCGTCTGCATCCATTGCACTTCCGGCGCGCTGAAATCCCCGACCAGTTCTTCGGGACGCCGCCGCCGCCGGCGCAACTCGTCGTAACACAGGTTCACCACGATCGCGCGCAGCCATCCGCCAAACGGCATCTCGGCCCGGTAGGTCGCCAGCGCGGTGTACGCCCGGATGAAACTTTCCTGCGCGATATCGCGCGCCATCTCTTCGTCTGAAAAAAACCGCCGGCATAAACGTTCCACGCGTGGCCGATGCCGCGCCGCTAGCTCCGTGAAGGACGCCGTCTCGCCGCCGAGGACTTCGGCAATCAGTTCCTCGTCGGGTTTGGCGCTCAATCTCCACCCTGCCCTTCGACGCGCCGATAAACCGAACATAACTGTTTATTAATACGCAAGTTGGCGCCAACGGTTACAGGGATGGAGGCACAGTATGTGGCGTCGCGAGGGGTCCAAATGGGCCTAAAATAGGCCGAGAAACCATCAGTTTTAAGGAATAAGAGTGAAGCAGTTCAGCCGGCTAGAAACTCCGCTCCGCCTCCCCGCCGATAGGATCGCTTGCCTGGTCGCCCACATCCATCATGATTGTACATCGATTCTCGACGGTTTTCCCGCAGATGGAGACCGAACTTAATCATCTCCTGCGGGCGGCAGAGACAGGCCGGCGCGTGCCAGGTCGGCGGGAGTGTCGAGGTCGAGATTGATTCCGGGATCGTCGAGGTCAACGTAGGCCACTCGGGACTCGTCGGCGTTGACGACGTAACGCGCGCCTTCCTCTTCGGGAGCTGATAGAAGCTCGGCGAATGTTACGCGGTCGAAAAGTACCGGATGACCGCGATGGCCTGCGTGGCGCGCGATCACGATTGGCTTGTTCGTTTGATTATAGAAATCAACTATCGCCTGGAACGTTTCTGCGCGGACGATCGGATGGTCACCCAAGTGCACCAGCGCGCCCGCCGCGTCAGGCTGAAGTTCACCGAGGCCGACTTTCAGCGATGACAGTTGGCCGCGCGCATAATTCGGATTCTCGACGATCGCTATGCGCGGGTCTTGCGGAATCGCGGCGCGAATGCGCTCGCGATGCGCGCCGATCACAATCACCAGGCGCGGCACCACCGCCAGCATCGTCTCTGCTATCTGCTCGATAAAAGTTCGACCGCCGATCTTGAGCAGCGGTTTCGGATAGCCCATCCGCCGCGACTCGCCCGCAGCCAGGATGATGCCTTCGAGATGCCGCATCGACGCCCGGCTACTTCTTGCGTTTGAGGATGCCGAAGCGAGTGCCGAGTGTGAAATCATCGCGCTCGCCGGTGCGCCGCTCGCGAATGATCTCGGCGATTATCGAGATGGCGATCTCCTCTGGCGTCTCGCCGCCGATGGCGACGCCGAGCGGCGCATGCACGTCGCTGAGGCGCTCTTGCGGCACCCCGCTCTCGCCGATTCGCTCGAGCGTCGCCTTCACCCGGCGGCGCGAACCGATCATCCCGACGAATCCGCACGGCTGCATCAGCGCCGCGCGCACAACTTCCTCATCGAACGAATGACCGCGCGTCACGGAAACCAGGTAGCAGTGGCCGTCGAGCGCGAGCGAGTCGATCGCTTCGGTGAACGGCTTGACTATAATTTCGTCGGCGTCGGGAAACCGCTCGCGGTTCGCAAACGACGCGCGATCGTCGATCACCGTGATGTGAAACCCGAGCATCGCGCCCAGCGCGCAGAGCGGCACCGCGATATGGCCGGCGCCGACAATTATCAGCCGCTGCGCGCCGACGATCGGATCGACGAACAACCGCACGCCAACGTCGGGTCCGAGATGAGTCACGGGTCGCAGCGCGCCAGCGCTATCCACTTCGAGCAAAGTGGGGATCGCATCGGCGGTTCGCTCGACAATTTGCGCGAATCCTGCCGGCGGCAGACCGATCGGCCCCGCGTCGCGGGAGCCCGCATCCGCGGGATCGATAAACGTACGCGACCCGGCCAGCATTTCTGTGCGCGAACCGGGATCGACCACCGTCAGCAAAGCTCCGGGCGCGCTGCGGCTGGCGGCATCGGCCAACTGGCGCGCGATTCCCAAGTCGCGCGCGGGCGACCACAGGTCGACGAAGACGTCCATGATTCCGCCGCAGGTGCCGATCTCGCGCTGGTCGAAATCGCCGGTGAGATCGACTTCCGCAAGCCGCGCACCGCGGGCGTCGCCGCCTTCTTCAAGTAATACACGAGCTTTTCGGAAGACTTCGGCCTCGCCGCATCCGCCGCCGATAGTGCCGAACTGGCCGTCGTCGCGCACGATCATCTTGGCGCCGACTTCGCGCGGCGTCGAACCGCGCACGTTCACCACCGTCGCCAGCGCAAACGGCTGCCCGCGCTCCAGCGTGCGCAACGCCTCAGCCCAGATTTGATCCGAACCACTCATTCGAGAGACCTGTAACCTCAGGTTACCAGAACCCGCAAGCGCGATGAATGACGCCGTTCAGTCTTCGCGGATCTTGCGCAGAAGCTCGCGAGCATGGAGCAAGCTCTGCTCGGCGTCTTTGTAGTCGCTGGATTTGATCTCCGTCTCGCCCTTCTGTACCGACTGGCTCGCTTCGTAGAGCTGCTCGCGCTTGTCCGGATCGGTGGGACCGCTGTCGCGCACGTGGGCAAGCTCGAGTGACACCTGCCGCTCCAACTCGACGAGGTCGGGCGGCGTCTGTGCGCATGCCGGTAAAACGTTCACCAGGGTCGCTATAGCGGCGATGGCCGCGAACAGTCGTATGCTCGTTTTCATCGAGCAGGATTGTTATTGAATCGATGCCCGGTTTCCAGCGGTGTGCTGATGCCGGCTTAGAGCGTCGCCGACACGGAAAGGCGGTGCGGAGTTTCGGCAATACCGTAGCGGGTGAGCATCCGGTAGAGCGTCGAGCGCGAAACGCCGAGCAGGTCGGCGGCGCGCCGGCGATTACCTTCGGTCTCTTCGAGCGAGCGCATCAGGGTTTTCTTGATTACGTCATCGAGCAGGAAGCCTGGAGGCTCGCCGCCGAAATCGACGGTGGCTGCTGCGCGCCTTCCGAGTTGTGTGGGGACCGGGCTGTCGTGGACCGATGCTTCCTGCGGGTACATCAGCTCGGCGCCGGTTCCGTCCACTATCTGTTCGGGGATCTCGCCGACGCCAATCGTATTGTTCTCGCTCAAAATCACGGCGTTTTCGATCGCGTTGGAAAGTTCGCGGACATTTCCCGGCCATTGATACGCGCAGAGGATGTCGATGGCGCGGCGCGAGATTTCCAGAACGCTTTTGCTGAACAGCCGATTGTAGTGCTCGATGAAAAAGCCGATGAACGCCGGAATGGCCTCGCGCCGTTCGCGCAGCGGCGGGATGAAGATCGCCGACGCGCTCATCCGGAAGTAGAGATCGTCGCGAAACTGGCCCGCTCTGACCATCGCGCGCAAGTCGCGATTGGTCGCGGCGACCAGGCGCAGATTAACCTTGTAGCAATGCGACGAGCCGACCGGCTGAACCTCGTGCGTCTCGACCGCGCGCAGCAGCTTGGGCTGCAGCTTGAGCGGCAATTCGCCGATCTCGTCGAGGAACAGAGTGCCGCCATTGGCCGAGCGAAAGTATCCCTGCGACTCGTCGCGCGCGTCGGTAAAGGCGCCGCGAATATGCCCGAACAACTGCGATTCCGCGAGCGACTCGACCAGGTTGGAGCAGTTCAGCGTGACGAATGGGCCGCTGGGAGCGGCGCCCAGCGTGTGCAGCGCGCGGGCGACCAGCTCCTTGCCGGTTCCGGATTCGCCCGAAATCAAAACCGTCGCTTTGTACGGACTGAGTTGCGATACCGACTTCAGCACCTTGCGCAATTGCGCAGAGCGCACGACCATGCCACCGAGCCGATCGGCGTTATGAACGAGCGTGGCGACCGACACCATGTCGCTCGCGTCATCGCCGCCGCCGACCGTTTCGGCAGCCGGCTCAATCCCTTCAGGCGCCAAAATCTCCAGATGCTCCACAACGTCATTAGAGCAAATGACGGGCCATCGTTACCGAATCGGGACAGTCGCTGAACGGTGGTCTGGGATGAGCAGCAATGCGCAATGCGAGGCAGAGCGCGCCTGAAGTGGCATTTCCATGGCGTCGAGCAGTCAGAATGCGACATTGGTTTGCCGCTCGTCAGGCGCGATTAATCGGGGGGCGTCAACAGCGATGTCAGATTGCGCAGGTCCTTTAACTCGATATCGGCGATTGGATCACCGCCAGTCAGCTTTCGGTTGTAGCGATTGATCCACACCGTTGCGATTCCGGTGGCGCGGGCGCCTGCTATGTCGCGATTGAGGTGGTCGCCTATCATCACTGCTTCGTGCGGTGCGACTTTCAGTCTTGCGAGGGCTAGTTGAAAAATTCGCGGGTCGGGTTTTCCGAAGCCGTGATCGCCGGAGATGATGATCGTGTCGAAGAAGCTGGCGAGGTTTGAGCCGTCGATTTTGGCGCCCTGGATATCGGGCGCGCCGTTGGTCATCAGCGCGAGGCGGAAATTCTTCTTCAACTCGTGCAGGACCTGCTCTGATTCGGCGAAAACTACGTGGCGCCGGCTTCGATCGATTGCAAAGAATTCCGCCATCTCGGCGGCGAGTGCGCGATCGTCGATGCCCAGCTCGGCCAGCGCGCCCGTCCACGATTCCAATCTGAAGGTGGGCGTCCATCGGCGAAGCGCGGCCAGCGAAGGATTGTTGCCGGTGAACGTACCCCAGAGCGCTTCGCGCGTGCTGATGCCGATGTCGCGGCAGTAATCGATCATCGGGCCGGCGAGAAACAGCTCGCGCGAGCGCTTGCGCAAGGCGGCCAGCAAGGCGACGGGGTCAACGCCGCGGCGAGCCTCGGCAATCCTGCCCGCGGCCAGCGCGGACGCGTCGTTGGTGGCCTCCTCTTCGATCAAAGTTTCGTCGAGGTCGAAGATGACGGCGCGGACTTTCAGCGGAAGTTGTGGCATCGGTCACACGCCAAGAACGTCGGCCAGCACGCGCGCGGGATGATCGCGCGGATCGACCTGATCGTACACCCGCTCGATTGTACCATGCTCGTCGATCAGGAAGCTCACGCGGTCGGGATACCTTACGCCGGCGCCCGCGCATGCGCCGTAAGCAATCGCGACGCGATGATCGCGCGTCGCTCAGAAGTGGAAATCCGAATTCATGCTTGCGCGCGAATGACGCGTTGTCTTCGGGCGAATCGAAGCTGATGCCGACGACGCGGATGTTGTTTTCATCGAAATATGACTGATGGTCGCGAAAGCCGCGCCCTTCGAGTGTGCATCCGGGCGTGTTGGCCTCGACGAAGAACCACAACAGCACCTTGGCGCCGCGGAGGTTGCGCAAAGAGAGGCTCACGCCGTCGTGAGTGGCGAGCGTGAAATCGGGTGCCTGCTCTCCGACTTTGATCACTTCAATTCAGCAACGCGCGGAGCTGCGCCAGCGCGGATTCGCAGGTTGGATCGCCGGGCGCGAACGCGAGTGCGCCTTCGAACTCGTCAATCGCGCGCTTCACCATTCCTTTTGCGGCGTAGATTCGGCCCAGGTTCATGAAGGGAAAGTGACGCGGATCGTAACGCGGCGCGGTCTTGGCCTTTTCGAGCCACGGAACGGCTTCGTCGAGCTCGCCCTTGGCTATCAGATAGGCGCCAATATCGTTGTACGGGTTGCCGAATGCGGGATCGACTTCGATGGCGCGGCGGCATTCCGCGATCGCGTCATCGATTCGGCCCATCCCCTCGAAAGCCCATCCGCGAAAAGTGTAGGCCTCGGCGGTCGGAAATATTTCGATGGATTTTGTGTAAAGCTCGACCGCGCGCTCGAGGTCGCGGTTCATGTGAAACCGCATCGCCTCATGCCACAACTCGAGGGCGCGGCTGCGCGGCTCTGAATCAGCCATGATCGATCGGTTATTGTGCCGAAGGGCCCGCGTCAAGAGCGCGGCTATTGTCCGGGAACGGAGGTGAGCGCGCGCATGATCTGAATCATGGCGGGGCCGACGATCACGCTCATCATCGCGGGCAATATAAACAACACGAGCGGAAAGAGAATCTTGACGGTGGTTTTGGCGGCCGCTTCTTCGGCGCGGAGCCGCCGGGTCGTGCGGATCGTGTCCGAAATCGAACGCAGTGCGGGGCCGATTTGCGCGCCGAGCTTTTCGCTCTGAACCAGCGTCGCGGCCAGCGGCTTGATGTCTTCGACTCCGGTGCGATCGGCGAAATTTCTTAACGCCTGGCCGAGCGTGCTGCCGGCGGCGAGCTCGGCCGACACCATCGAGAGCTCGGTCCCGATTTTCAGGCCCTGGCGTTCCATTTCCGAGGAGACAACTTTTATCGCCTCGCTCAGACCGAGGCCGGCTTCGACGCAGACCACGAGCAAATCCAGAACGTCGGAGAGCTGGCTCGCGATTTCCTGCGTGCGCTTCCGGGCCATCCTGCCAACGTAGTAGCTCGGAGCGAACGCGCCGACGCCCGCGCCGGCCAGCATGAAGCCAAGCGGCTTGACGCCGCCGTAGCCGAACGCGACCGATGCGGCGAGCGCGGTGAATGCCATTCCGGCAGTCGATGCAAGACGGGTGAAATGAAATACGCGGACGGCGCCCGACGCGGAAAAGCCGGCGCGAACCAGAGTCTGTGACAGCTTTTCGCCTTCGGGAGTGTTCAGGCCTGGCTCGGGAAGACGCTTGGAGACCCATCGGAACAGCGCATTCGCAAACGAATCCGATTCCATGTCGAGGTTGGCGGGATTTCCGTAGGTAACGCGCATCTTGACGCCGATCTCCGTGATGCGTTCGTCGAACGGGCGATGACTACCATAGATGGCGGCATAGACCGCGACCGAGATCGCGGCGAACAACAGGAACACCGTCAAGCTCGCGTAGATTGCCGGCATCTCAGTACTTGACCTTCAGCAGTTTGCGGATCGTCAGGAACGCCATCGCGTCGAGAACGGCGGCGACCTCGAGGATCTTCTGCCCGCTTGGATCATAGAAGAGGGTGTCGGTGTAGCTGGGCTGAATGATGCTGAAAGCGGCGAGCATCACGATGGGCAAGAAACCGACAAGTATCCCGCTCATTTTGGATTGCGCGGTCAGCGCCTTGATCTGTTGTTGCAGACGCTGGCGTGTGCGAACGATTTCCGACAGGCGTCCGATGATTACCGCGAGCGAGCTGCCGACTTCCGCCTGCACACGGACACCGACGACCAGCAGGCGCAGATCTTCCTGCGGCACTCGCTTGAGCATCTCTTCCAGCGCGCGCGCCAGCGGCAGCCCAAGCCGGCTCTGCTCGATGGCGGAGCGGAATTCGACGCCAATCGGATCGGCGAACTCGGACACCACGACCTGCAATCCGCGCAGCAGCGTGTGGCCCGCTTCAAGCGACGATTTGATCAGGTCGAGGGCGTACGGCAGCTGCTTGGCAAAGGCCGCCAGGCGCCGCTGCCTGCGCACGCGGATGTAGATTATCGGCAGCGCAGCAATAGCCGCGCCCATCCCGATCGAGATGAGCACCTTGCCCCAGATAGCCTGGCCCACCGCCAGTCCCGCCGCGAACATCAGCAGGATCACGAGCAGGACATCGGCGATGCGAGCATAGATGCCGGCTTGCCAGAGGTTGCGCTCGAGGTTCTGCAGAATATTGAGACGGTAGAGCCAGCTTAGAAGCTCGCGGCCGTTGAGGCGATGACGATCGGTGCGGGTGATGTCGTCGGCGACGACCGCGTTCGGCCGCGCCATGCGCCGCAGGACGGTGCGACTAACGCCGGGCCGGTCGCTGCCGCGCATGAAGATCACCGCGCACACCGCCATCGCGACGGCGCCGACGGCGCAGCATATCAGGAGTTCGCTGGATGTCATCGCGCGGCCGTTTTAATCGCCTTGGACTCGGTCTTGTAGCCGGCCGCTTCGAGCCGCTGTGTGTAAGAGGAGCGGATGCCGGTCGATTGAAAGGTACCGCTGATTTTTCCGGCGGCGCCGGTCTCGACGCGCTTAAACTCGAACAGGTCCTGCATCATGATCATCTCGCCTTCCATGCCGCTGATCTCGGAAATTTTCATCACCTTGCGCGAGCCGTCGGACAGGCGGCTGACGTGAACGATAATGTTGACCGCGGATGCTATCTGCTGGCGCATCGCGCGCTGCGGGATCGAGACGCCCGACAGCAGCATCATCATCTCGAGCCGGCCCAGGCATTCGCGCGGGCTGTTGGCGTGGATGGTGGCGATGGAGCCGTCGTGGCCGGTGGACATGGCCTGCAGCATGTCGAAGACTTCGGCGCCGCGGACCTCGCCGACGACGATTCGGTCGGGGCGCATGCGGAGACAGTTCTTGACCAGGTCGCGCTGCGTGACTTCGCCGCGGCCTTCGAGATTGGCGGGGCGAGTCTCGAGCCGCACGACGTGAGGCTGCTGCAACGAAAGCTCGGCGGAATCCTCGATGGTCACGATGCGCTCGTCTTCGGGAACGAACGCGGACAGACAATTGAGCATCGTGGTTTTGCCCGAGCCGGTGCCGCCGCAGACGATCACGTTGAGGCGCGCGCGGACGACGGCGAGCAGGAACTCGACCAGGTCCCAGGTGAGAGCTTCTTTTTCGACCAGCGCGCCGATGTCGAACCGATGATGGCCGAAGCGGCGAATGGAGAGCGAGGGGCCGTCTAGCGACAGCGGCGGAATGATCGCGTTGATACGCGAGCCGTCGGGCAGGCGCGCATCGACCATCGGCGACGACTCGTCGACACGGCGTCCGACGCGGGAGACGATGCGGTCGATGATCAGCATCAGATGCTGGTCGTCCTGGAAGACGATGTCGGTGAGGTGCAGCTTGCCGCGCTTTTCGACGTAAACCTGCTTGTGGCCGTTGACCAGGATGTCGGTGATTTCGTCGTCGCGCAGGAGCGGTTCGAGCGGTCCCAGGCCGAGCAGCTCGTTTTTGAGCTCCTCGACCAGGCGGTTGCGATCGCCGTCGGTGAGGAGACGGTCGTCTTCATTAAGAATGTCGTTGATGGCGGCAGTAACCTTGGTCGCGACCATCGCGGGTTCGAGCGTCTCGAGCTTGGACACGTCGATAGTCTCGAACAGCTTGTTATGAACTTTGACTTTCAGGCGGCGCGAGCTATCCGCGATTACGTCCTTGCGGCGGCGCACGGTCGCACCGATAAGCGAACCGCCGCTGACGATCTCTGCGGGGCGTCCGCCGTTGCTGACGTTCGAGAGCCGGTCATTCAGTCCCATGTTTCATACCTCGTTGGTTCAAGCGTCACCTCAATGCGCGCCGAAGGCCGATTTGATCCGCGACATGAAGGTTGCCTGCGGAGCGGCGAGCTCAACTTGCGGCATCACCAGGGCGGCGAGGGCGAGCATCGCGTGCGCGACCGGCGACGTGGGCGCAACCTGGAACAGGTCCTGCGCCTTCATCTCGATCGCTTCGAAGGTGCGTTCGTCGGTTGGAATCTTCGCGTAAATGGGCTTGGCGAGAGTTGCTTCGATGGCCTTCTCGGTCAGCGGATGCGACGGGTTGTAGCGGTCGAGAATGAACCGCGGTTCGAGCGTGGTCAGGCCGAGGCGCTCGAACAGATCGATGAATCGCCACGCGCATCGCGCCGCCGCTATCGACTGATTGAGAACGTAAAACAGATGCTCGGAGCGCTCCCATGCGGCGACGCCGTTTTCGTCGACGTGATCGCCGCAGTCGACAATCACGTAGTCGAACAACTGGCGCACGAGGTCGAGCACGGCGCCGACCGTGATGTCCGAAACCAGCTCGCTCTCCTCGATTCGCTTGGGCGCGGCGAGCAGGTACACACCGGACGAGTGCTTGGTCAAGGCGGTTTCGAGCTGGATCGAATCCAGCTTATTGTCCAGGCGCACCAGCGGCATGATTGTTACTTCCGGATCGAGGTTCAGAAATACGGCGAGGCCGCCGGTCTGAAGGTCGAGATCGATGAGCGCCACCCGTTGTTTCAGCGACGCGAGCGCCAGCGCCAGATTGGCCGCGAGCGAGGTCACGCCGACGCCACCGACCAGGCTGACAACGGAAATGACCACGCCACCGGCGCGCCGGTCGGTACGCCAGCGCGCTTCGCTGATTTTCAGCAGCGCGCGCGTGGCTTCTCCCGGATCGAGCGGCGTGAACAGAATCTCGTCGGCGCCAGAACGCAGTGCGCGCTTCATCAGGCCGGCCGAGCGCGTTGTCAGGACAGCCAGCAAGGCTGGACGCGGAGAATTCAGCGCCTGGCTCTGCAGGAACGTCAGCGCAGCCTCCTCGTTGCCGTTGATCATCACGAGGGTCGCGTCGGGCGGCGCCGAGGCGTTCTCGGAGAGATTCGCGGCGGTGGCGGATTCGCCTTCGATTATCTCGAGTTCAGGCTCGGCCAGCCCGGTCAGGACTGTCTTGAGCTGGGTGCGCTGATCGCCCGGATCGCCGACCAGCATGACCTTCATCGTGCTGCGGCGACCGTCGCCCTTCGATCCGTTAAATGGCACTCGATCTTTCTCCGACGCGTCTAGAAGCGGGGCCGGGCCGCATCCGGCGGCTCGAGGGGCACGGTTTTGATTTCAGCCGAGGTCATCTCGCCGCGATTGGTGGGCAGGTACACCTCTCCGCCCGGAGGCAGTGGCCGGATGATTTCGGGCGTTACGCTCATCACAAGGTCGCTCTCCGTGTCGGTGTAAGAGGTGGTATGGAAAAAATTCCGCACCCAGGGGATGTCGCCGAGGTAAGGCACCTTGTTCACCTGGGAATTTTTCTGGTGAAGAATCAGACCGGCGATGATCAGCGTCTGCCGGTCCTTGAGGCGCACCAAGGTTTCCGCGCGGCGCGTTACGAAGGCCGGAACGGTGAAGCCGAAGAGCTGAACGCCTTGCGCATAGTCGGGCTGGGAGACCTCGGGCTTCACCAGCAGTTCGATATCGTCGCGGCCGATCACGGTCGGGATGAACTCGACGGAGGTGCCGTAGGTTTTGAAAACTATCGTCGAGTTGAGCGCCTGCGCGATCACGATCGGGATCTCGCCGCCCGAGAGAAACTTTGCCTTCTCACCGGAATTGGCGACCAGATGCGGTTCGGCGAGGATTTTGCCCAGGCTGTGATTCTCGAGAAACTGGAAGAACGCCTGCCACAACACGTCGGCATTCTCTGCCGCCAGGCCGTAGGTCATGGTCGACGACAACAGCAGCGGGATTATCGAGCCGGCGCCGGGCAGCGTACCGCTGGGCTCCATAGTCCCTGCCAGAGAGCCGGAAGTGCTCGAACTCTGAATAGTGCTGTTCGCGTTATAGGGTGTCGCGACGGTGCCAGGCAGACCTACGATCGACAGACCCAGCTTCGAGAACGCCGCCGAGAGATTGATCCCCTGAGCTTCCATTTTCTGGCGGTCGAGCTCAGCCACGATAGTGTTCAGCATCACTTGCTGGCGGCCGCTGGCGTCGATGCGCACGCTGCGTTCTTCGTAGCGTCCGTTCGCATCCCAGATTGCCAGCGTGGTGAATCCGGGCTGATGAGCAATGAGGTTGAGCTGGAAGGGATCGATAACCTGGACGTCGGCGATCTTCGAGTCGGCGACCGAGATGCGGGTAACGCGGCGCTGGAAGTCGATTACCTCCGAGGTGCCCATCATCAGCGTTATCGCGTCGTTCGGCAGATAATGCTTTCCGCCGGAAACACTGTCGTCGTAGTAGTCCGGACTCGAATCCAGCACCGAGGGATCGTTTCGATATTGACCGGCGTGCGACTCAAGCGGACCGACCGATTGATTCGGCTCGTAGGTCTGAGCACCGCGACCCGGTGCGGCAGGCACACTCCACGAGGCGTCATATGACGTCGACGTTTTGACTGGCGGCGTTGCGTTGTACCCCGGAGTGGTCGCCAGTTCGGGCGTCGCCGGCTGAGTCGGCATGGACGCGCCCGCTCCTGCGCGCGGGCTGAGGCCACCGTCGCTGATTGAAGGCGGCGCCGTGCCCGGTTTCAAGGGCTCGCCTGGCGTCGCCACGGCGAACGAATTGACGTCGTAGCTGACGACCTGATTAGAGGTGTTCGTCACGGTGACGATCCACCGCCCCGGGCCCGCGCTGAGCATCGTGAACTTGCCCGGCGGCGAGTTGTAGCTGACGAAGGCGCTCGGATTATCGGCGACGTGGACCGACGGCTGAGTGCCTGGCTTGATATTAGCGATCACGTAGGTCTCGCCTGAGTTAATCGAAACCGGAACCCAATCGACTACGGGTTTCACCTGTGCCAGCGCGCTTGCGGCGCTTGCCAGCAGCAGCAACCCGGCCGCGGCGAGCAGCCGGCAGAATTTCTCCGGCGGGCAGATTTCTCTTAAGATGTTCTTGCGTATCCTCATGGCCTTTCCCCCTGTTGCCACGCTGCGATCACGGAACCTGATAAGTTTTTGGCGCCGGCTCGTAGCCTGGATCCCCCGGTCTGAGCGGCGCGCTATTGGCCGCTGTGCGACCGTTAATTGCATCGGCTCGAACCGCCGCGAAGGCGCTTTCGGGCGGCGAGGTAAAAGCCGCCGACCACACTGGCCGGGCCGACGAGACTGGAGACTCGGGAGCATCGGGCAGTGACGGCGGCGGCGGTGGCATCTGCGGCTCCGAAGCGGCAGGCGCGTCGGGCGGCGGCGCCTGAACCGACGCGTGCATGCCCGAGCCGGAGCGGACGAAGGAAATCGCCTCGTCCGACCTGCCATCGCGCATCACTTCGAGCCGAAGCGTAGTCGGGCCATGGGCCGGACGCGCGGCGACTGCCGGCTCCGGCTGCACCTGCATCACCGGCAAAGCTGCTGCGGGCGAGCCTCCGCGATGGAGCAAGTCGGTTATTGCAACGCCGTCGGTCGCGACAATCTTGTCGTCGCTGTAATTGCGCATCGCCAATCGCAACATCCCCTCGTGGCTCGCCAGGGTAAGTTTCTCGGCGTCGCGCGGAGTCACCAGCAACGTGACGACTCTCACTACCTCCGGCTCATCCTTGACGTGTTGGATTTCCTGCGCGACGGCCAGCACTTCGATGTTCTGCAGGACGATGCGCGAGAAAGACGACTCGCCCGGGCCCGTGCCCGAGACGGCGACCAGCACGTCGACCCGCGTATGCGGCGCGACGAAGCCTGCGATGTCCGAGACTTCATCAACCGGCACCGACATCGCACGCATCCCGGGCGGAATCAGCAGCGGCAACACGCCGGAGACCTTTTCGCCCATGAACAGCTTGCTGGCGACGACCGGCTCGTTGGCGATGAACTCGCTCCTGGCGAACGAGCCCGCTATCGCCTGTGGATCAGTGAAGGCGCCTTCGGGAACGCTGTCGCGCGCCCATCGGGCCATTTTTACGGAGTCGGG
Source organism: uncultured delta proteobacterium (assembly GCA_963747845.1). Classification (GTDB taxonomy): domain Bacteria; phylum Desulfobacterota; class Binatia; order Binatales; family Binataceae; genus Binatus. Next base: position 54,388 of record CAVVGR010000007.1, on the reverse strand, counting down.
CTCGAGTTTCGCGCCCAGCGCGATGTCATTTGCGGCGACCACGACTTCGACCGTGTTGGCCATCGCGCGCTGCACTTCAGACTCGCGCTTGTTAATCGCGGAAAAGACCACTATCGCGGCCAGCACCGCGCCGACTCCCGCAAGGATCACGAACACTATAGGTCGCTTCATCTATGCCCCCATTCTTATGCAGCCCGCCTTATGCGGACCGTCCCCCCCGGGCCGAATTCATTGGCTCATGCACTTCTCTCGACAGCTGCGTCGCGCCCTTCGCTTAGCCGGGCGAAGTCGGAGCTGCCGGACGTAATCGTTTCCCTCGCATCGAGTCGCACTTCGTCTGCCTACGCTCGAATTTGGGCAGCGGGGCACTCGGTCCCCGCCGCCTTTTTCCGCGAGTTCGGATTCGGGTTCGCAGATGATGCTTACGCGCCCTTCAAAGTCGCGGTGACGTTAGTCAGCAGCGTGTTGATCCCGCGAACCCAACCGACCGATCGGGATTATGAGTCTGATTTGAGGACAGCTACAATGATTCATTGTTTGAGTTCAGTTCCTCCTGGCTCCTTGGCTCCGCGCAAAATCAATTCTTTGCGGGAGCCCGATCGTCTTACGCAGCCTTCAGAGTCGCGGTCACGTTAGTGATGATCGTGTTGATACCGCCTTCGAGGCCCTGATACGCGATGTATCCCGCCACCGCGATCGCCGCGATAATCAGCACGTACTCGGTCATCGTCTGGCCCTTCTTGCTCTCGCGGACCCTGACCATGAGTTTGTTGATGTAATTCATTATTGATGTCCTCCTTTGCGCGTTGCGTCAGCGCATTCGATTTCCTTCACGCTTACCGGTCGGTTGACTGCCGGTTGTTTTCCGCCGTGTTCAATCTTGCTCGGCGTCGTCAAGTAGGTTGAATTGCACCACTCATGCCAGCGTCAGCTCGATGCGAAGAGCGAGGTAGCCGTCTAGAGCAGATCGCGCGCGCTAATCTGCGATCACGTGTGTCGCATCGCGGTACATCGGCTGATTCCGTCGCCGACACGCCGCCGCATGACGCATCTCGCCGGTTAGGCAATCGGACGCCGCCTTTGCCATAATCGACTCATGCTGGGCGACTGCCTCTCATCTATATGTTCGTCTGCTGCTATGCGGCTTGCCGCCCAGGCAGCCCTGGTGATTGCGCTCGCGGTCGGGCTTGCGGGATGCGCCCCGTCGGCGCTCAGCTCTGCACGGAGCCAAATTGCGGCCGCCAATTATCCGGCAGCGCGTCAGGAACTTGTCGCTTTGTCCTCGCGCGACGACCTGAGTCCGGGCGAGCGGCGCGAAGTGAAAGACGACCTCTGCCTGTGCGACTTCATGATCGGCCGCCCCACCTTCTCGCTGGCCGAGCAGCGCAGCGTATGCCTCGAGGCCAGCAAGGAGCCTGACAGCCAGAGCGGCACGATAATCGCCCAACTCGACGACGCCGAGCGTCAAAAAGATGCCGACGAGGTCGAAGCCGCGCTCGCCGCTCATGATCTCGCCGACGCCGAGCGCGCCGCGACCGACTACCAGGGTTTGCCGGGTGACGACCCGGCGACGGTTGCCCGATGGTCGCAGAAAATCTGGACGCTGGCCGACGCGCAGGTGCCCACGGACACGACCGGCAAAAAGCGCTCGCTCCACGCCGCTATCTCAGCCGCGCGCAAGACCTATCCGAACGTCGAGTCGATGAACAAGGACGAATTCGAGCGCTGGGTCGTCAAGACCTCGACCGTCTCCGGAACCGCCTGTCGCCGCGAACGTTGAGCTGAAAGATTCGACGCTGAAGCTCTCGATCGACGACGCGAACCTGCAGCTCGCCGCGCTCAGCCTCGACCGCCTCGCCACCATCAACGACGGGATGGCCGCGCGCTGCGGTTGCGACGCGCGCACCGACGTCGCCGTCACCGAGACCGGCTTCCCCGCCTACTTCATCATGCTCGATCCCGAGACCCGCATGTCCGAGGTGATGATTCTGCCGCGCGGCGATCACGCGATCGTGTCAGCCGCCTCGAATTAAGCTTCGTTGGCGGTTCCTCGCCGGTCACGGACTGCTTAGTCATAAAAAAAGATTTGTGATAGTCGTGCCACGTCACTAAGATTCGTGATTGCGCGGCGGCATCGGCACACGCGGCCGCGCGGGGCCTGCGAAGATCTTGGACGCACTTAAGCAGCGCTGCTGGCCGACGATTGCCGCTATCATTGCAGGGGCGGGCTGCGCCCCCGTCGCCGCGTTGGCGAACGATTGGGGGATGGGCGATTCGAACTCGAAAATTCCGCCCAGCAGTATCTTCCAACCCGGTCTCGACTCCCGCCCACGACATCGATGTTGTCGCGTTTTTCGTCGTAATGATCTGTGGCGCGATTTTTCTGATCGTCGGCGGGCTGCTGACTTACAGCATAGTGCGCTTTCGCGGGCGCCCCGGCGACGATACCCGCGAGCCGCCGCAGGTGTATGGCAGCAATCCGATCGAGTTCGCGTGGACGACGGTCCCCGTCATCATTGTATTCGTACTCATCCTCATCACCGCTCGCACCATATTTGTCGTGCAGGCGGCGGCGCGGCCGCCGGGCGCTATCAGCGTCCACGTGATTGCGCATCAATGGTGGTGGGAGTTCCGCTACCCTGACCTCGGCGTCGTCACCGCCAACGAGCTTCACGTTCCGCTGAGCGATCCGAAGAATCCCACGCCGACCTTTCTCGATCTCGAGTCGGCCGACGTCGCGCACAGCTTCTGGGTGCAGCGCCTCGCGGGCAAAACCGACGTCATCCCCAATAAGAAAAACGAGATGTGGATCGAGCCGCACGAGCTGGGCACCTACCTGGGGCAATGCGGCGAGTACTGCGGCACCGAGCACGCGCTCATGCTGATTCGGGTCATCGTCGAGCCTCGGGCCGACTTCGACAAATGGGTCGCGGCGCAGAAGCAGCCGCCCAACGTCGATGCGTCGGTCGTCCACGGACGCCAGGTCTTTGAATCCACCGCATGCGTGAATTGCCACACCATCCAGGGCACCTCGGCCAACGGACGTTTCGGTCCTGACCTCACTCATCTGATGGCGCGCGAGACAATCGGCTCGGGTGCGGCGATGAACACGCCCGATAATCTCAAGGTCTGGGTGGCGGATCCCAACGTCATGAAGCCCGGCGCGTTGATGCCGGCGATGAACCTCGGCGATAAGGACCTCAACGACCTCGTCGCGTACCTGGCGACGCTGCATTAGGCGGGAAGATACCGGCATGGCGGGAACAATCGAACGCGAAATTCCTCTCGGCGCCGTCGACGACCCGCAGGCGCTGCCGATCCTCGGCAAGCTCCACGAATGGGTCGTCACGGTCGATCACAAACGCCTCGGCATTATGTACATCGGGGGCGGGCTCTTCTTTTTCCTGATCGCCGGCCTGCAGGCCGGATTGATTCGCCTGCAACTCGCCGTCCCCGACGCCGGCATCATACCGCCGCAGGTATTCAATCGCCTGATGACGATGCATGGCACCGCGATGGTGTTCCTGGTCGGGATGCCGATCCTTACCGGCTTTTTCAACTACCTGGTGCCACTGATGATTGGCACGCGCGACCTCGCCTTCCCGCGGCTCAACGCATTCGGCTTCTGGCTATGGTTCTTCGGCGCCTTCCTGCTCTACTTCAGCTATATCGCCGGCGACGGCTTGTACGGCGCGGGCAGTGCGCCCGACGTTGGATGGTTCGCGTATGCACCGCTGACGGAGCTGCCATTCTCGCGCGGCAACAGTACTGACTATTGGATACTGAGTATTCTACTGACTACTGTCGGCTCGACCGCGACCGCCATCAACATAATCGCCACCGCCTTCTGCATGAGATGCGAAGGGATGACGCTCACGCAAGATGCCGGTGCTGGTGTGGATGGCGATCGTCGTCTCCTTCATGATTCTGATCGCGATGCCGCCGCTCTCTGCTGCGCAGGTGATGTTGCTGCTCGATCGGTTTCTCGGCGCGCATTTCTTCGACACCCAGGCCGGCGGCTCCGCGATATTGTGGCAGCACTTCTTCTGGATCTTCGGCCATCCTGAAGTTTATATCCTGGTCATACCTGCCTTTGGATTTGCCTCCGAGATCATTCCGGTGTTCTCGCGCAAGGTGATCTTCGGTTACAGCGTGATGGTCGCGGCGACGTGTGCGATCGGGTTCATCAGCATGAGCGTGTGGGCGCACCATATGTTCGCGGTCGGCATGACCCCTGCGGGCAACTCGTTTTTTGCCGCCTCGTCGATGCTTGTAGGCGTCCCCACCGGTATCAAGATCTTCAACTGGCTGGGAACCATGTGGGGCGGAAAGCTTCGCTTCAGGGTACCGATGCTGTTCAGCGTGGCGTTCATCTTTCAGTTCCTGATCGCAGGCTTGACCGGCATCATGCTCGCGGTAGCGCCCCTTGATTGGCAGGTCACCGATACCTACTTCGTGGTTGCTCATTTCCACTATGTACTAGTCGGCGCGATAGTCTTCATGATATTCGCCGCTATCTACTACTGGTTCCCAAAGGCTACTGGCCGAATGCTGGGTGAGACTCTGGGTAAGTGGCATTTCTGGCTATTCCTGATTGGCTTTCATCTGACCTTTGACACGATGCATTTCGCCGGACTGCAGGGGATGCCGCGGCGCATCTATACGTTCCAGCCCGGGCGGGGCCTCGACACTTTTAACTTTGTAGAATCGATCGGCGCGCTGGTGCAGGGCATTGCGGTTTTAATCTTCGTCATCAACATCGTGCGTTCACTGATCTCCGGCGAGATAGCGGGCGATGACCCGTGGGATGCGTGGACGCTGGAATGGTCTACGACCTCGCCGCCTCCGGCGTACAACTTTGCCGAACCGCCGGTGGTGCGCAGCCGACGACCGTTGTGGGATCTGAAACATCCGGAAGACCCGGATTGGAAGTACGAATAATGGCCGCCGCAAGCACCGCAATCCAATCGCCCGCTGCCGCGTGGAAGGAGAGCCAGCCGCGGAAGGGGCATGTCGGCATTCTTTTGCTGATCCTTACTGAGTCGTCGTTTTTCTTGATCTTTGTCGTCGCTTATATCTTTTACCTTGGCAAAAGCCTGACCGGACCGTTCCCGAAAGACGTTCTGTCGCCGCCGATTCTCAACACCATCTGCCTGCTCTCCAGCAGCATCACGATCGTGCTTGCGATTCGCTCGCTGCGCGCCGGCTCGACTCGCGCCTTTGCCGTCTGGTGGTTCGTCACCTTCGCGCTCGGTCTCGAATTTTTGATTGGCACCGCGCTCGAATGGCACCATCTGATTTATCACGACGGCCTGACCATCGGCACCAATCTCTTCGGCACTACCTATTACTCACTGGTGGGACTGCATGCGCTCCATGTGACTATTGGCCTGCTGCTGATTCTACTCGTCCTGATTCTGACTATGTGCGGCTACATGAACGAACGTCATATCGAGCGTACCGACGTGCTCTCCTGGTATTGGCACTTCGTCGATGCGGTCTGGATAGTAGTATTCACTACAGTGTACGTGATCGGCCGATAGGCTAATGCAATGGCTACTGAAGAAAACAGCGACAAGCTAATCGAAACTCCCGCGCCGACCGCATGGCCGATGATATTCGCGCTCGGCTTGACGCTCTCCTTCGCCGGTCTCGTCACCAACGTCGCGGTCAGCATGGTCGGCTTCGTTATGTTCATCGCGGGCGCGGTCGGATGGTTCCGCGACGTGCTTCCCTTCGAGCAACACGTGATGGTTCGGATGGAGCCTAAAGCGGCACCGGTCATCGAAGAGCAAATTGGCGTCGACTATCTGCAGGTCGGCGAACTTGGTAATCGCGCCGTGCTGCCGCTGCAAATCTATCCTTACTCGGCCGGAATCAAGGGCGGCATCGCGGGCGGCGTCGTGATGGGAGCGCTTGCTGCGCTTCAGGGACTCATTTATCACGGCAGCATTTGGTACACGATCAACATTCTCGCCGCGACCGCGATGGCCAATCTCGCCAACGCCGACACGGCAACGCTGTCATCGTTCATTCCGGAAGCATTCATCGTCGCGCTCTTCATTCACGCCGCCGCTTCAATTCTGATCGGACTGCTCTACGGCGTGATGCTGCCGATGTTCCCGCGCTACCCCGCGTTGTGGGCCGCGATCGTCGCCCCGCTTTTGTGGACCGGTCTGCTGTGGTCGTCGCTCAGCGTGATCAATCCGGTGCTCGACGCGCGAATCGAATGGCGCCAGTTCATCGTCTGCCAAATCGCGTTCGGCGCCGTCGCCGGTTTCGTGGTTAACCTGACCGAGCAAGTACACACGCTGCAGCATCTGCCGTTCGCCGCTCGCACCGGCATCGAGGCGCGCGGCCTCGGCGAGAAACGCAAGGACTAGCCTCAAGTTGAACGCGCGCAGGCTCAAATCGCTCCTCGCGAGCGCATCGATCGCGGCATTCATGCTCGCCGGCTGCGATTCATTTCCCGGCCGCCCTACCCAGGCCGAATTGCCGCTGCGCCCTTCCGCCGTGACTGACTTCGCCGCGCTCTACGGCGAAAATTGTGCGGGATGCCATGGCGCTGACGGCAAGTCCGGCGCGGCAATCGCTCTCAACAATCCGATTTACCTGGCGATCGTCGACGACGCCTCGATGCGCCGCGTGATCGCCGGCGGCGTCGCAGGCACTCCGATGCCGCCGTTTGCGAAGAGCGCCGGCGGTTCACTGACAGATTCTCAGATCGACCTTCTGATAGGCGGCATGCGCCAGAAATGGGCTGGTGATTCATCCGCAGGAGCGGGCGCACCGCCCTACTCCGCTTCCGCAGCTGGCGATTCCAATAATGGCGCGCAAGTATTCGCGGCGAATTGCCAATCGTGTCATGGCGCCGACGGCAAAGGCGGGCCGACTGCAGGTTCCGTCGTCGATCCGTCTTACCTGTCGCTCGTCAGCGACCAGTACTTGCGCACGATCGTCATCGCGGGACGCCCCGAGCTGGGTCATCCCGATTGGAAAAACGACGTCGCCGGACAACCGCTGACGCCCGCGCAGGTGTCCGATGTGGTCGCGTGGCTGGCATCGAAACGTCCCGCTTCACCGCTGGCAAAGAGCAATTGAAATGGATACTGAAAAAACCACGCGCCGAACGTTTCTCTTCAGCCTCGGTATAGTCATTAACTCAATAGCTGTTGCGCTGTTCGCAATACCTATTCTCGGCTACGTACTATCTCCCGCACGGCGCTTCATCTGGCTCGACTGGATAGCGCTCGGCCCGCTGACTGACTATCCGGAAAATCAGACGCGACTGGCCGAGTACTTGAATCCGTACCGGAAAGCGTGGGACGGCGCGACCGCAAAACTTCCCTGCTGGGTGCGCCGCATGACGGGCAACGATTTCCAGGTCTTCGCGATCAACTGCACCCATCTCGGCTGCCCGGTGCGATGGTTCGCCGAATCCCAGCTGTTCATGTGCCCGTGTCACGGCGGCGTATTCTACTCCGACGGCAAACATGCGTCGGGACCGCCGCCGCGCGCGCTGTATCAGTACAAATACAAGGTCGATGCCGGCCAGCTTTGGATTTATGCCGGCGAGCTGCCGACGCTGGGAAAACCGACAGCATGATCGAATTGCTCAAGTCAGTAGGCCGATGGCTCGACGCTCGGCTGCAGGTCGGCGAGGCTATCACCAGCGTCGCCGAACATCCGGTGCCGCGCAGCTCCGCGAGCTGGTGGTATATCTTCGGCAGCGCGACGCTGGTCGTCTTCATCCTGCAGGTAGTCACCGGCATCTGCCTCGCGACGGTCTACACGCCCGCCGCTGATCGCGCATGGGACAGCCTCATATATCTCAACTACCAGCAGCCGCTCGGATGGTATCTGCGCGCGCTGCACGGCTGGGGCTCGAACTTCATGGTCGCGCTGATGTTCGTGCACATGATCCAGGTCTTTCTGTTCGGCGCGTACAAATTTCCGCGCGAACTCACCTGGGTCGCGGGATGCGTACTGCTGTTGTGCACGCTCGGCATGGCGTTCACCGGCCAGGTGCTGCGCTTCGATCAGAACGCGTACTGGGGTCTCGGCATCGGCGCGTCGATCGCGGGCCGCACTCCGATCATCGGCTCGAAGGTGGTGGATCTCATTCTCGGCGGACCGATCATCGGCGCCGAGACGCTGTCGCGCTTCTTCGCGCTGCACGTGTTCGTCATTCCGGGCCTGCTGATCGGCTTCGTCGGCCTGCATCTGTTCCTCGTGTTGCGGCTGGGCATCAACGAATGGCCGATGCCGGGCCGGATCGTCAGGCGCGACAACTACATCAAGCAGTACCAGGAGCTGGTGCATGCGGACGGCGAGCCGTTCATGCCGTTCGCGGCGCAAAAGGATCTCGTCTTCGCGGGACTGATCATCCTGAGCCTGATCGTGATTGCCGCGATCGAAGGTCCGATCGGTCCCAACGGCCAGCCCGATCCGACAATCATCCAGACCGTTCCGCGCCCGGACTTTTTCTTCCTGTGGCTGTTTTCGATCTTCGCGCTGCTGCCGCCGTGGACTGAGACCTTCCTGATGCTCACCGGGCCGGTCGCTGTGATCGGACTGCTGTTCGCGGTGCCGTTCATTTCGGGAACGGGCGAGAAGAGTTGGGAGCGGCGGCCGATCTCGGTCGTGATCGTGATACTCGCGGTCACGCTCGTCGGCACGCTCACGTGGCTGGGAACGTTCTCGCCATGGTCGCCGGTGATGGACGCGTGGAGCGCCGCGCCGACTCCCGCCGATGACCTGAAGGGCCGCACTCCGCTCGAGCTCCAGGGCGCGCTGCTGGTGCAGAGCAAGCAGTGCCGCAATTGTCATTCGCTCGGCGGTGAAGGCGGACTGCGCGGGCCGGCGCTCGACGACACGGCGACGCGGCTCACGCCCGACCAGATCGTGCGCCAGATAATTCAGGGCGGCGGCAACATGCCGGCGTACGGCAAGAACCTGAGCCCGGCCGAGGTCAACGCGATCGTCGCGTTCCTCAGCACGATGCATCCGCATGGCCAGCCGCCCGCGCGCGACTCGGCACAACCAGCGGTGCCCGCATCGCAGTGAACCCTGTAGTACAAAACGCCCTCGATTCGTGGACGCCGCCCATCCCGACGATCGCGATGCTGCTCGTGACCGCCGCGATTTACGCGCGCGGCTTCGTCCGCCTGCATCGCCAGATGCCGGAGCGCTTCCCCATCTGGCGACTCGCGGCGTTCATGGGCGGGATTGGCGCGCTGTTCATCGCGATCGCGTCGCCGCTCGAGGCACTCGACGATCTGCTGCTGCAGATCCACATGACGCAGCATCTACTGTTGATGATCGTTGCGCCGCCGCTCCTGCTCGAGGGTGCGCCGGCTATCGCGCTGGTGCGCGGGATGCCTGCGCGCATCGCCAAATTGATCGTCGGTCCGATTCTTCGATCGAGCACCGTGCGACGAGTCTTCGCGTGGCTGACGCGGCCGCTCGTGTGCTGGATCGCATTTGTCGCCGCCACCTGGGGATGGCATGTGCCCGCCACCTTTCAGCTCGCGCTGCGATCCGACGGCTGGCACGTGGTCGAGCACGCATGCTTTTTCACCACCGCGCTGATGTTCTGGTACCCGGTCATCCAGCCCTGGCCGAGCGCCGCGCGATGGCCACGATGGGCAATCGTGCCGTATCTGCTGCTGGCCGACGGGCAGAACACCATCCTGGCCGCGCTCTTCATGTTTTCCAATCGGCTGCTCTATCCTTTATATGCAAGCGCGCCGCACGTAGCGGGCTTCACGCCGATGGGCGATCAGATCGTCGCGGGTGCTATCATGTGGGTGCCGGGTTCGATTTTCTATCTGGTGCCGGCAACGCTCATCATGTTTCAGATGCTCGCGCCGCAAAGCCTGTCGCGCAATTCCGCGCACGAAAATGAAGTCCGTCGCGGTCTCGCCGGAGAAATTCCAGCGACCCCGCGTTTGTGAAAGGAGACGACCATGCCCGAATCAACCAAAGCTGTTTTGCTCGATCAGCGCCCCGCGTGGAAGGCCTTGCAGGCGCATTACGATCAGATTCGCAGCCGTCACCTGAAGGCAATGTTCGACGCGGACCCGAAACGCGGCGAGCGGCTCGTGGTCGAGGCGGCGGGCCTGTACTTCGACTACTCGAAGCATCGCGTGACCGACGAGACCATTAAGCTGCTGCTCGCGCTGGCCGAGGAAATCGGACTTCGCGGGCGCATCGACGCGATGTTCCGCGGCGACAAGATCAACGTGACCGAGAAGCGCGCCGTGCTGCATATCGCGCTGCGCGCGCCGCGCACCGCGTCGATCGGCGTCGACGGCGACGACGTGGTGCCCAAGGTCCACGAGGTGCTCGATCGCATGGCGGAGTTTTCCGGGCACATCCGCGACGGTTCATGGAAGGGCCACACCGGCAAGCGCATCCGCAACGTCATAAATGTGGGCATCGGCGGCTCCGACCTCGGACCGGTGATGGCGTACGAGGCGCTGCGCCACTACAGCGACCGCAATCTGACCATGCGCTTCGTCTCGAACGTCGACGGCACCGATTTCGCCGAGGCCACCCGCGACCTCGACCCGGCCGAAACGCTGTTCATCATTTCGTCGAAAACTTTTACGACACTCGAGACGATGACCAACGCGCACACGGCGCGCGACTGGAGTCTCAAGGCGCTCGGCGACGAAAAGGCGGTCGCGAAGCATTTCGTCGCGGTCTCGACCAACGCGGCCGAGGTGACAAAGTTCGGCATCGACACGAAAAACATGTTCGGCTTCTGGGACTGGGTCGGCGGCCGCTACTCGATGGACTCGGCGATTGGCCTGTCCACGATGATTGCGGTCGGCGCGGATAATTTTCGCGCGATGCTGGCGGGCTTCCACACGATCGACGAGCATTTTCGCACCGCGCCGTTCGAGCGCAATCTGCCGGTGCTGATGGGCCTGCTCGGGGTCTGGTACAACGATTTTTTCGGCGCGCAAACCGTTGCCGTGCTGCCGTACGAGCAATACCTCAAGCGCTTTCCCGCCTACCTGCAGCAGCTCACGATGGAATCGAACGGCAAGCACGTCACGCTCGAAGGCGCGCCCGTCAATTACCAGACCGGGCCGATTTACTGGGGCGAGCCCGGCACCAACGGGCAGCATTCGTTCTACCAGCTCATCCACCAGGGCACGAAGCTGATCCCGTGCGACTTCATCGGATTTTGCCGCGCGCTGAATCCGCTCGGACGGCATCACGACCTGCTGCTCTCGAACATCTTCGCGCAAGCCGAAGCGCTGGCATTCGGGAAAACTCCCGCGCAAGTGAAAGCCGAAGGCACGCCGGACTGGCTGGTGCCCGCGCGAGTATTCGAAGGCAACCGGCCGTCGTCGGTAATCCTGGCGGACGAGCTGACGCCGGAGACGCTGGGCAAGCTGGTCGCGCTGTATGAGCACAGCGTGTTCACGCAAGGCGCCGTCTGGAATATCGACTCATTCGATCAGTGGGGAGTGGAGCTCGGCAAAGTGCTCGCGCAAAAGATCATCCCCGAGCTGGAATCAAAGACAGAGCCGAAGCTGGAGCACGACAGCTCGACGAACGCGCTGATCCGGAGATATCGCGCCCGGCGCGGAAAGTGATCGCAGCTTGGCCCGCCGTCAAGCGGCTATCAGTTCGAGATTCTGCGGCGTGGCGCCTTGGACCGCTCGTAGTGAGATGGCGGAATCGAAGGTGGCCAAACGACCTTCGTTCGACACCGAAAGGGCCAGCAGATAAACGTCCGTGAGTTGGCGATGACCCTGAACATGATTCCACCTGAATCGTTCGGCTTCCCGAACGCTTACCGAATCCGGCCAGAAAACGTGCAGCCGATCCGAACAGAAGGTTTGCAGACGCGTGCCCGCATCTTCGAGCGTCGTGCGGCTACCTGGATAAGATGCGTTGGACAGAATGCGGACCAGCGCGTTCTCGGTTAGCGGACAAGTCGCCCAGCGACTGCTGCGATTGCGCGCGAACCACGTGTGCGCCGCGTCGTGATACAGGTGGTCTCGGGATCGAACAGGGCGACCAGCACGTTTACGTCGAGCAGGGCGATCACACGCCGCCTAAGGCTCGTCGCGGAGCCGGTTGACGATCTCGGGCGTGACGACAACGCGAGCCCCCGCTGCTTCGGCAGGATCGGCACACCGTTGCGCTTGCGCGTGAGTGCTCGCGAGGCGTCAGCGCACTACGGGCGAGCTCGGACAGAATACGTCCTGCAGTAGTCCCCCGCTTGCGGCGAGTTCCTTGGCGCTTTCCAGAACATCCTCGTCGATGTCGAACGTCGTACGCATCGTCCGATCATCACGCATCAATCATCAGATGTCAATGTCGCCGCAATGCCGATCCTGAAATGGCCCATTTAGCTTTAGGCTTGGTGAGACGTGCGCTTCTCTCGTTCTGGCCTCTTCTCTGGAAATAATTAGTGCGAATTGGTATGTGTCGGGTGAATTTTTGACAATCACCACGACACCGAACTTCGGCTCGCGAATCTGAAATAGCCCTATCAGGGGGTGCGCACGATGACACGTTGGGGGGGAGTGGTCGCGATAGTTGTCGTCCTCGCAGCGGCGGGGACTATCGGTCTTCTGCAAGCTGATCGGACCCCGGCAACGTCTGCCGGTGGCGCTCGCGGAAGCTGCGGCGCGAATTCGAGCACTTCCGCTGTACTTCGAACAAAACCGCGGGCAGACGGATCGCAGCGTGCGATTTTTGTCACGCACCTCGAACTACGAACTGTTCCTGACCAATGACGGCGAAGTCTTCTCGCTGTCGGAAGCGTCCGCTGCCCCACGCGCCGGTTCGAAAGGCCATGCGGGCCGAGTCGCGAGACGTCCGCTCGCCGTAAAATCTGCCGCCGTGAGAATCCGGCTGGTCGGCGCGAACCCTGACGCGAGCGTGACGGGTGCCGAACCTCTGCCGGGTCGCGTCAACTATCTGACTGGCAACAATCCGTCGCGATGGCTGCGTGACGTGCCGCTGTATTCGAAGGTGAATTACGCCGGGGTCTACCCGGGAATCGATCTCGACTTTTACGGAACTCCGAACGCGCTCGAGTACGATCTGACCGCGCACCCTGGAGCGGATACCAGCAAGATCAAATTCGTCGTTGAAGGAGTGGCGAGAACAGCCCTCGATAGCGCGGGCAATCTGACCATCACCACGGCCGCAGGCGCGATCGCGATGCGCCGTCCCTATGTCTACCAAATTGCTGCTGACGGTACGCGAACGCCGGTCGACGGCGAATTTATACTCGCGAAGCGGCCCGGCCTCCAGGCGGGCGTGCCGAGTCGCGAGGTCGGATTCCAGCTGGCGAGTTACGACCATGCGCGCCCGCTGGTGATCGATCCGGAAATGCAGATTGTTTACTCGACCTATCTGGGCGGTACCGGCGACAACACGGGGCCGTACAACATGCCGTTCGTCAACGACATCCCCGATACGTCGCCAAACGAGGCGGAGGCCGCGCAGGGCGTGGCGCTGGATCCGAGCGGTGACGTGTACATTGTCGGGGCTGCGTATTCGTCGACGTTCCCGACCAAGAACGCGCTGCAAAGCACCGACAATGCGGGCGATACCGCGCCGCATCTGAACTCGCAGGTGTTCCTGGCGAAGTTCGATCCCACGCAGGTTGGCGCTGCGACGCTCAAGTACGCGACCTACATCGGCGGTCCCGGCAATACTTACAGTGGAGACGTTGGCCGTGGCAACGGCGATCAGGGCACTGGTATCGCAGTGGACGGCTCCGGCGACGCCTACATAGTCGGAACCGCATATTCGACCACAGATTTTCCCAACTCGTGCGGTACCTGGGGCACCGGCAACGACGAAGGCAATCAGAGCAAAATATATCCACCTGGCAACGGCTTCGTTTCGGAAGTCAATGCGGCCGGCAACGGCTTCGTGTATTCGTGCTTCGTCAACACGATCGAAGGCGCCACCGCCAATCGCGTCGCCCTGCTGCCCTCATGCCTGGCCAGCGGCCAATCCAACTGCGCCGCGTATGTTACCGGTGAGACCGACGAAGACCTCAAGGCCGGCTTTCCCGTAACTGGCAACGCCTACTTCACTGTGGATCCGGAATCGAATGACGGAACGCTGGACGGCGCAGGCTCAGGACAGGCAGCCTATCTGCTGGTGGTCAACGGTGGTGGTGCGACGCTTGAATACGCGACCTTCTGGGGTGGAACCGGGGTCGGCGACGCAGGCGAGGTAGGTTACGGAATAGCGGTAGATTCGAGCGGCAATGCGTATGTCGCTGGATCGACCCACTCGGCTGACATGCCGGTCACTACTGGCGCAATCCAAACGAAGAACAAGGAATATTTTGCTGCCAACGCGGGAGACGACAGCGACGCGTTTTTCGCGAAATTCAATCCTGCCGGCAGCGGTTCGAGTTCGCTGCTTTATTCGACCTTCCTCGGTGGCGACGGGGGTGATTGCGGGGAGTCCACCGGCGAGATCATCACCGGCGTCGCAGTCGATACCAACGACAACGTCTTCTTCGCAGGGCTGACCGGATCTGACGATCTGCCGGTCACCACTAACGCCTATCAATCAACCGCCAAGGGCTGGAGCAACTGCGCCGACACCGCGTTTGTTGGCGAGATAAATACCGGCGCCGGAACTCTGCCATACCTCAGCTACCTCGGCGGCTCGGGAATACCGTCCGGCTTCCCTACCGCTCTGCAAGAAAACGGCGACGCGGCCGCATCGATCGCATTGGATAGCTCGGACAACGTTTACGTGACGGGCGTCACCACCTCCACCGACTTTCCGGTTTCCACCAACGCCTGCGATCAGCACAACAACAGCGTATCCAGCGGCGACAACATAGGCTTGAGCGCCTTCGTGACGGAGATGAATTTCGCGGCGGACGACTGTGAATCAGCAGCTCGTCTATTCGACCTACCTCGGCGGCAGCAGCCTTGGCGCCGTCGCCAACAGTCTCGCGCTCAATCCATCGAGCGATAATATCTGGGTGACGGGCGCGACCTACTCCAACGACTTCCCGGTAACCAACGCCGCGCAGGCTTCCAACGCCGCTTTTGCCAACGGCTCGACCAACGCCTTTCTGACGGAGATCAATCCGTCGGGGACGATATGTCTTCCGACCAATACACCTACCCCAAGCGCGACTCCGACCGGCGGCCCGACCGGCACGCCAACTGCAACCGCCACCGGAGGCGTCGGACCCACTCCGACGGCGACGCCCACGGCGGGTGCTCCCGACGCGACGGCTTTCGATGTGCTGGGGCAGAGCAACTTCACCAGCAACGCCGCGGCCGCGGGGCAGTCCGGACTTAACGGCCCCAAACGCATGGCGATCGACTCGTCCAATCATTTGTACGTCGTCGATAGCGGGAACTACAGGATCCTGGGATGGCATGACGTGACCGCGCTGAGCAGCGGCGAGCCCGCCGACCTGGTCATCGGCCAGACCAACTTCACCAACAACACCGCCAATGAAGGCGGTTCGATTAGCGCCTCCGGAATAATTCCAGATGGCGTGGCGGTCGACGCGAGCGGAAACCTGTGGGTCGCCGATGTTTCAAACAACCGCGTGCTCGAATTCAACCAGCCATATGAACAATTCGGCCACTCCTGCACTGCGGCAGACCCCTGCATGCCGGGACCGTCCGCGAACCTCGTCCTCGGTCAAGGCGCCGCCGGCACTACGTTTACCACCGCAACCAAAGCTCAAGGCGCGACCGGGATGTACTCTCCGAACGATCTGGCTGTGGACCCACTGGGGAACGTGTACGTGGAGGACAGCGGGAACAATCGCGAACTGGTCTTTTTCAATCCGCTCGAAAAACCTGCGCCCGTTTGCGCGACTCCGGGAGAGCCCGGATGCGCGGGCGACGCCGTCGCCGACCTGGTTTTTGGTCAAGGCGCGACGGGAACCGATTTCACCGATGATACAGCCTCGACCAGCGCGACCGGCTTGAATGTGCCCGAGGGCGCCGCATTCGATGCAAACTCCAACCTCTACATATCTGACGACCTGAACAGTCGAGAGCTAATCTTCTACAACCCGCTTGATACTTCGGCGATGTGCGCGACTCCGGGAGAGCCCGGATGCGCGGGCGACGTGGTAGCCGACGCCGAGATCGGCCTGGGAACAACCGGCAACGATTTTACCGATAAAAGTCCGGGTGCGAGTGCGACCGAATTCCAGGGACCGCTGGGCATCGCGATTGACAAAGTCTCCAACGCTCTCTTCGTCGCCGACCGGGGCAACAACCGGATCGTCGAATACGTCGAACCTGCCAGCGGCAATCCAAACAACTTTTCGGCTAACCTGGTTTTCGGGCAGGGCGCCCCCAACGATTTCACCGGCAAGCTCTGCTACGACGGCGCCAGTGGCGACCCGGCTCCCAGCACGACAGGAATCTGCTCTCCGCGCGGAGTTGCGGTTGATTCGAAGCACAACGTGTACGTCGCCGACTTCCAGAACAATCGCGTGCTGGTATTCAATCCCCAGGACACTGCCTTGCCGACGCCGACTGCCACGGCAACCGCAACCGTAACGCCGACTGCCACGGCAACCGCGACGAGAACCGCAACCCCGACTGCGACGGCAACACCCGTCGACGTAAAGCTGGAGATTTCGCCGAAGTCAGTGAAGTTCGGCAACAAGACCGCGGTTGATGCAGTCAGCAAACCCAAATCGGTGACGATTAAGAACGGCAGCCCGAAGAAGACCACTGTCAGCGTAATGATCACCGGCGAGTCGGCTCCGTCCCCGTTCACGGTGACCAGCGAATGCGTTACGTCGTTGGCGCCGGGCAAGAGCTGCAAGGTTTCGGTCACGTTCACGCCGCCGAATACCACTCCGCAAAATGCTCAGTTGACGATCAACGACGACGAGGAAGGAGCGCCGCAAAAGATCCCGCTCTCCGGTACCGGCAAGGCGGCAAAGAAAAAGAAGTAGCGCGGTGGACGAAGCAGCGGGCGGCAGATAGAAGTAGCCGTCATGCCGGTTGAGTCGTCGATTGTTGGAATTGCGGGCGCGCCCATCGTCAGCGAGATCGATGCGCGCTGGACGATGGCCTATGCTGCCGCGCTCGGCGACTCGATGCCCTGTTACATGGACACGGTGCGCGGCGTGATAGCGCATCCGATGTTCCCGGTATGCTTCGAATGGCCGGTGCAGCTCGCGATGCGCGCGCAGTTCGAGCAGGCCACCTCGCTCACTCGCGCCGACGCGATGCGCGCCGTGCATGCGACGCATGACGCGGTGCTGTATCGCACGATTCGGCCGCCCGAACGCCTGACCACGCAGCTGACAGTCGCGGGAGTCGAGCGCCGCAAGCCCGGAGCCTACATGGTCATGCGGCTCGACACCGTCGACGAGGCGGGCAAACCGGTTTGCACCAGTTGGTACGGCGCGATTTATCGCGGCGTCGAGGTCGTCGGTCCCGACGTTCCCGCCAAGCTGCCGCCGGCGCCGATGCAACCGTTGGTCGAGGAAGGCGAGCCGCTACTCGAGTCGCAGATCGATGTGCCGGCGGGAATGGCGCACGTCTACACGGAGTGCGCGCGAATCTTCAACCCGATACATACCGACGCTGCCGTCGCGCGCGCGGCCGGCCTGCCGTCGATCATCCTGCACGGGACGGCGACGCTGGCGCTGGCCGTGTCACAGATAGTCGCAAGCGTGAGCGGGCAAGGATCCTGCGCGAATCGAAAGAGTCGCGGGCCGTTTCGGCGCGATGGTCACGATGCCCTCGACGATCACGGTGCGCATCCTGGCGCGCAACGACAGCGCGCAAGGCGCAGTCGTCTTCTTCGAAGTGCTAAGCGGCGAAGGCCGCCTGGCAATTCAAGACGGCATGGCAGTAGTGCGCGCTTAGCGCTTATCTGAGAATTCGACTCTTGCCTCGCCCTGTCAGGGAGAGGCCGATGCGAGACCTTGAGTGTCGGGTGAGGGTCCAAATTCCTGATTCTTAATTCTTCGGTAACACTGAAACGCAAAAAAGGCATCCTTATATTCGGACCCTCACCCGCGCCGTAGGCGCGGCCTCTCCCTGATAGGGAGAGGCCATTAGGAGACTTCGTCCGCCGGGGGTGGCTGGCCGCATAGCGGCCAGCGGTGAGGGTTCTGCGATTCCATCGAGCCGCGGATTGCAGCACTCCTCATTCAGATCGCGTAGATGCTTGGCTGGGTGGATGCACCACAGAACCCTCACCTAACCTCTCCCGTGAAATAACGGGCGAGGGATCAGTCCCATCTTGCCTCTCCCTGTCAGGGAGAGGCCGACGCGAGACCTTGAGTGTCGGGTGAGGGTCCAAATTCCTGGTTCTTAATGTCTTCGCTAACACCCGAAACGCGAAGAAAAGACATCCTTATATTAGGACCCTCACCCGCGCCTTAGGCGCGGCCGAGTGTCCGTGACACCTCCCTGACAGGGGGAGGCTATTCGGAGACTTCGTCTGCTGGCTTTACTGCGCGGAACTGAATCAGCAGCGCGATGTCGTAGATCGTCTTCAGCGCGCCTGCGCAAATCAGTGGCCATCCGAATGACGAACTGTTCAGCATCGCGCCGGCCGGCAACGGCGCCATCGCGGCCGCCAAACTGCGCGGCACGTTAGTGACAGTGGCAGCTGCCGCGCGCTCCTCGGGCGGCACCACCGCCATCACGTAAGATTGGCGCGCCGCAACGTCCATCTGCGAGGTCGCCGAGCGAATCAGCAACGCCGCCATCGCAAGTCCCGCCGTCGGCATGAAGGCGGCAACTATCAGCATCGCGTTCGACGGCAGATGCGTGAAGACCATCGTGTTGATCCGCCCGAACCGCGCCGCCAGCGCCGATGAAAGAAACTGGGAAAACGATCCCAGCAATCCTGCCACGAAGAAGAACGTGCCCGCCACCTGCACCGATACGTCGAAGCGGCGGAACAGCCACAGCGCCATCAGCGACTGAATCGCGAAGCCGCCGCCGAACGCGTCGATACTGAACAGCGCCGCCAGCCGGATGACTATTGCGCGCGACTTTGCCAGCGGCGCGACTTTGATCGGCTGGCGCTCGACTTCGACGCCCGGCGATAGGCGCCAATACACCGAGAACGCGATGAGCGCGATTATCGAGTATGCGACGAAGCCCGATCGCAGCGACGACGCCAGCGCCCATCCATGGCGCGCCGCCAAAATCGCGGGCACGCCGCTCGCCAGCGCACCGAACGCACCGGCCATCGCACCCGCGACGTTGTAGAGCGCGAACATCGCGGTCAGATCGCGCGGCTCGGCGGCTTCGGCCAGCGCCGCCTGCTCGACCGGCAGAAACAGGCTGACGTCACCGGCGGAAGGATTCAGCGTGCCGACGACCGCGACGACGAACAGCGGCCAGAAGGCGGTGGTGGTCGCAAATCCAATTCCGGTCAGCAGCATCAGGGCGCATGCCGCCAGCAGAACCCGGCGCCGACCAAGCGTGTCGGTGGCGAGCCCCACCCATAGCGTCAGCGCGGCGGAGCCCAGCAGCGTGCCGAACACGATCGCGCCGACGCGCAGCGGACTGAATCCGATCGCCGTGAGGTATCCCGGCAGCAATACGCTGACCGCGCCGTCGGCCAGCCCGCGAAGCGCGCGCGTCGTCAGCAACAGCCGCGCGTCAGCCGTCGCGCTATTCGGGAACCATCGCGCGCGCCTGTGATTGACCGGGTTCTCCATCGTCAATCTTGGATTGAGTGCTCCAGCCCGGAACCCTCACCTAACCTCTCCCGTGAAATAACGGGCGAGGGACCGGCAGTCTAATAGGTTCGCTTGAGGCGCGGGTCGTCGGACGCGACACATTGTGCCAACTGCCAGGCTTCTGCGACAGCTTCGATATTGCCGTTCTGGTCCTGATCGGGATGTTCATGCGCAAACTGGATGCGCAGAGGCGCCTCCTTCAGAATGTGCGCCCGCTCTGTCTCGCATCTTCCGTCGGACTCGAACGTTCCCTGGATGTCCCATCGGTTGATCGGAGCTTTCAAATCGTTGAACGCGCGAGGATGACCCCCCATTGCACTGAAAACCGGCGGAATCAGGAGATACCATCCCACGAGCATAAGCGCGGCGAGGTGACGGCGACTCATAGCGCTAGCCGATGGGTCACGAAGCCGGACCGAAGATGATCTGATAGTTGGTGCTGCCGGTTCCAGTTACCGTGACTTTGGGAGAAGGAGAGCCGCTCTTCTTGATCTGCTTGGCCGTGAACTTCTCAATCTTCGCGTCGTGGTAGTTCATAATCACCAGGTCGCCTTTGCTGTCGAATACCGCTCCAAACGGTCCATCGAAAGCGGCGCTGCTCAACTTCACCGCCGGAGGATCGCCGAGCTGGTGATCTGGCCCTTTGCATATTCCACGACCGTGTTCGAGGAAAAGTTGGGGACCTCCAGGTCACCCTTTTTGTCGAATGCGATCTCTCCCGGCAAATCGAGGCTGGTGCCGCTGCCGTCGTCGGACAGCACGACCGCGGCAGTCTTGGTATCGCCGGTGGTCAGTTGGCTGGCCGTCAACTCGACGAGCTTGCTGATGCCCTGACTGGTTACCCAAGCGTTCCCGTCCTGGTCGAACGTTATAAAGGCCGGAAAAGCGAAATCAGTCGTATAGATGAATGCGGTAGGCGTTACCCCAGTAGCACTGCCCGCAGCCAATTGCGCTTTTGACAGTTCCAGGATCATGTCGCCATCGGCATCTGCCACCCACAGGTTGCCTGTCAGGGTCGAGGCGCAGCCGAAGAGACCTTCGGCCCCGGCTGTAGTGGTTATGATCACTTCGGGCGTCGGACTCGGATTGCTTTTCAGATCCTTGAGTTGCGCGGCGGTGAACTCGACTACGTCGTTCTGGTTGACCACGGCCCAAAGGTTACCGGACGCGTCAAACGCAACCCCCGTCGCATCTTCATAAGTGCTGATTTCAATTGGCGTCGGCATCCCGCTTTTTTTCAGTTGCTTTGTGCTGTACGACTCGACGCCGCCGCCTTGAGAGTACGCCAGCCACAGGCTCTGGCTCGCACTCCACGCGCGCGACGGCATCGCGCAGGTCAGCATCACGAGCGCGATAGCCGCCATCAGAAAGCGACCTCGTCCTTTAAGCTTGCGAACAGTTTGCATGCGGCCGCCCTCCCACGGAAAAACCTAATACAAGTCGAGTCTTGCGAGAACAAGCTTCGCGCCATGCCCTCCAGCGGATTGCATCTACCCGGTCTTGTTGCCCTATGCCTGACATCGGAGTACCGGACGGTATTGGTGTCGTGGCGCACTCAGCCGTTAACATCAGCTAACACAGAGGGGAGATAATACGATGGCCGCTAAAAGGATTGGGGAATATTCGCTGAAATCTGTAACCAGTACTCTCACGCCCGGACCTGCCGGCAGCGTTCTGAACCAGTGAACTGGGAAGGGACGGCGACCGGATTTGGAACGCTCTTCGGCACGTCAGTCTTCGTCGGCGGAACCCGGGGCGGGACTTTCAGTTAGTGTTCGCAAGCATTCCTGGACAACGGCGAAGGGCTCGACGCCGTCGGCCACCGAACCTACGAGAGCGTCGGGAAAAACCGCTGGAGCACGAAAACCCTACTCCAGATTTCCGACGGCCGCAGAATCGCGAGCGAGGGCGAGCTCGATCTGGCGTCGCGATCATGGAAGGGGACGATATTCGAAGCATGAGCTGAGTCGCGAAACTCGCGACTCGATATCCTTAGCGCTCCGAGGGGCCGGTTCACAGCCGGCCCCTTCATTATAGAAGGGCTATGGCAGTGATTCTCGAGGTCGAGCGAAGACAACGGCTTTGGTTGCAGTCGCGACCACCGCGCCGATTGCAAATGCCGCGCATAGAGCTATCCAACCGGGGAACGTCGAGCTGACCGGAGGACCCGTTGGCAGACCGATTCGTCGATAGAGCGTGAAACCGTCCTCGTCGAGCAGCTTGTCGTAATGCACCGCCGAAACCTGGAGTGCCGCCGGCTCGGCTATCTGCGACACGATGTAGTCGGGGTGCGCCGCAAGCGCCTCGGCCAGGCCGCCGATCGGCCGCACCCGCGCGCCCTGCAATACCGGCCCCCAATTATCGACCGTCGGCAGCAGGGTCACGGTGTCGTCGTCAATCCCGGTGTAAACGGAAAAGCGCGAGGTGCGCCCGTAGGTCAGCAGGTCGGGTGCGAGATGCAGGATATGGGTCGACGGATTGATTCGGCCCGCGGCTATCTCCCTATAAAGGATATTTATCAGCTGACGCTCGGCGGGCCCGATCGTCCAGCGGCTGTCAGAAGTAAGACCCCAGTAGCCCTCCGAGATTATCGAGTAGTCGATCATCCAGTTTTCGGAAATCGAATGTTCCTGGTAGTCGTAGTCCATCTCGGGTCCCCGCTTGGGCGGATAGAGCAGCATCGCAAGCATCGCCACGACCACCAGCGACGGCGACAGATAATCGAAGAGCGTTGCGAAAAATCCGGCCGCCGGAAAGACCAGGAAAAACGGCAGCCAGTATTCCACGATTTTGCGCTCCAGATCGTAGGTCTCGAAGCTCCCCGCGGGCTGCCGGGCGATAAACTCGATGAGCGACCCCGCATGCTCGACCACCAGCGACGGCGCGAGCGACGCGGCGATAGCAAACATCGTTACGATGCCGGCGCGTCGGGCACCGGCGAGAATCGCGAGGACGCCTGCCAGCGCGAACGCCGAGAGGAGCGGAAAGTTGTGCCAGGTCTCGCTGTACATCGCGCCCGGCCGCTGGACTACGTCGTAGAGAATCGCAGCTGTCACCGCGGCGAGGACGGCGCCGCCGATTAGCCGCGGCCACGGTCTTGAAGACGGCCCGGTCTCATCCACAGCCGGATCAAGAAGCCTGACGCCCGCGATGATCACGGCGATTCCAGCCAGTTCGATAAAAATCAGCACGGCGCCGGGCAGCACAAATCGAGTCGCAATCGCCAGGTAGGGAATCCCGATGAGGATCGATCCGATCAGGCAGATGCCGCCGGCGAGAGCGCGGCTGAAATCCCCTTCGACCATCCAGGCCGCAACCGCGGCGATGGCGACCCCGATGCCGAAAGCGCCGTTCAGAATGTGAGACGGGAGCGCCGTCCCGAGCATCAGCGCGCCCATCGCCATCAAAACCCGGCTGCGGCGCGGAGCAAGAAAAAATGCCAGGCCGACGGCGACCAGCGCGAGGTCAACCGCGGATCCGCGCATACTGATCATGCGGCGGAAGATTGTCGTCAGAGAAAGCAGCAATGCGGCCGCGCCGCCGGCAGCGTCATTGAACAAGGTCAGCGCCAATCGATAGGCCGCGACGATTATCAGTACGGCCATCGGCACGATCGCCGCCGACTCAGCCAGCACGCCCGAGTGAATATTCGAGCCGAGTCCCAGGAAGGCATAGAACAGCTCGACGCCCGGCGTCTGCACCGGGGTCGCCCACCATCCGAAGGGATCGTTGTCATATGGCAGGTAGACGTGAAAGGTCAGCACCCGCTGCACCGCGGCCGGCCAGCATAGAGCGTCGAGGCAGGGGATGACCGGCGACGTGAGCTGCAGCGGAATCAGCGTGAAGCATACCAGCGCGATAGCCACCAGCATCAAGCCCGCGCCGAGTTGCGGCCGGTGGAACTCACGCAACGGCACGGCGCGGAACAGATAGACAGTTGCGAAGCCCATCAACAGCCATACTGTCGTGCCTGTGAAGAGCCCGATCGGCCCGAGAATGCTGCCCATCAGGTAGCCCAGCACCCAGATTCCCGCCGCGCCGGCCAGGCACGCATCGAAGGCGTCGAGTTGCGGATCGAGTCGGCGCAGGAGGGCGGCGATCAGCAGTCCCGACCATGCCCAAAACGTCCAGAGCTTCAGCGCCTCGCTGCCGGTCTCGGGCGAGAGTTGGCGCAGCGCGTCGACGGCCCCGTGGAAATCCCGCGGCCAGGTGAAATTTCGAAGAAGATAGAGGGCCAGCGCGCCGCCGACGATTGCGCAAATCCAGGCGACTGATATGGGAGCTTGCCGGAACCAGCGGATCAGCCGCCCTGCGATCATCGGCCGAGACGCCCCCCGAAGGTCCCGATCAAATCATGCTGACGCGTTGAGTGAAACTCGTTCGCGGCGCTCAGCCGCAGTTTCCCATCGGGCTGGTGACTTTAGCTTTGCCGCCCTTCTTTGGCGTACAAATCGGCGCGGCGGTGTCGCTGCCGATGGCGGTAGAACCCTTGGTAGCGAGAGCAGTTACGTTGCTCTTCGCCTCCAAAGCAAACGCTTCCGCTTCGCTGCCCGTGCCTGAGGCGGTCGCTTGAGCGTTGCGACCGTTTGCTGCTTCGGCAACCGCGGAGCTGTGATTTCCCTTCGCAGAGCTGATGGCCTCACTGCCGGCAGGGCCCTCAGCCTCGGCAGTCGCATTGGCGTCATCGCCCTTCGCGGTTGCTTCAGCGTCGCTGCCGCCTGATGCTTCAGTAGTCGCATCGGCGTCATCGCCCTTCGCGGAGCTGACGGCCATACTGCCGCCAGGGCCCCCAGCCTCGGCAGTCGCATCGGCATGCTCGCCCTTCGCGGTTGTTTCAGCGTCGCTGCCGTCTGATGCATTGGAGGTCGCATCGGCGTCCTCGCCCTTCGCGGTTGCTTGAGCTTCGCTGCCGTCCGATGCATCGGATGTCGCGTCGGCGTCCTCGCCCGAGGCGCGGGCCTCCGCATCGTTGGGTCCGCTGGTTTCTGCATCGCAACTGGCCTGAGCACCGTTGGAGCTCGGACCAGACGTGACGTCTGTGGAAGTGGTCAAGCATGACTCGTTGGCCGAGGCGAACGCTTCGGTTCGAGCCACGATGAGAGCAAGTGCAACTGCGGCTAGTGCCGCGCACAGTTTAACGATTCGTGCCCGCATAAGCTTTACCCGGCCGCAAGCCTTAGCAAAGCGGCAACTGCTAAGACAAACGGAGCGCCCGCGATTGCGTCGAGGTTTCTCTGGTGAGCCGGCCGGGACTTGAACCCGGGACCCTGTGATTAAAAGTCACATGCTCTACCACCTGAGCTACCGGCTCGCCCGAGAGATTCCAATGCTTACAGGTAATTCAGAGCGTTGGAAATAGAGAGACGCGCGGACGCTGCGGATCAGGTGCGCGGCGCGCCAACGAACAGCGGCGCAAATGCTGCTCGATTGTACCAGGCGAGGAACAACTCGAGCGCGGCGACCGTTAATGCGACAGGCAAAAGATCCGGCGAAAGGAACACGTGGAAGCAGACGATGTTCACGATGACCGGCGCCAGCAGCACCAGCGCGAACGGCACCGCGATGCCCAGCAGCAGCAGCGCTCCTCCGATTACCTGGGCGCCGAAGATCAGCCCGAACATGTAGTGCGTTCCGATCAGCGCGCCGAAGAAAGCTGCTGCGGGCGGCGTAGCCGGAGGATTAGGCATGAAGGGATGCAGGCCGTTCAGGCCGAAAACCAGGAACACGAGGCCCAACAAAATCCGAGCGATGGTTGCCGCGATCTTCATGTTGCATGTCCTCCTGAAGGTTGATGCTGCCCGGAAAGAAGGCTCCCTTTTTTCGCCGGTGCTACTCATATCAATCGTCGGTGAGCTATACCATCCAAGCTCAGGCGCGCGATTACATTCTTCAGCACTCGATTTGCGCCATCTTTTTGCCCCTTAAATCCCTGCCCAAAAGAGCGTGTTATCTAAAGATTTAGGTGCTTTTTATTGCTATCTATAGAGCACAATCGCTGACTTTCGAGGATTTGGGCTATCAATTGCCGGAGAACCCCGCCATGATTCCCTCTGGCCCGTCTTGATAGAAAGTGCGATGGCAAAACACGAAAGAACTAGCCTTTGCTACACCAAGACGGTAGAATTTGCGCGCAACGGCTTGACACACACGGTATCGTTCGTTTATATCCAGTACCCTGCTTACTTGTAGATGGATTTAATTACTGACAGTAGGAAAACTCAGGGGAAGAGAAAGGAACCAAAGATGCGCCTTCAAGAATACTCGGCGAACGGATCGTCGGTCGTGGCTGCGATGCAGAGTCTTCGCGCCGAGCCGGCGGCTGACGCGTGCGAGTGGTTGAGCCTGGAGCATCTTGCGCTTGGGTCGGAGCGGGTTGGGGGGATGGTGGTGAGGTCAGCGCAAGTCCGCAAGGTACTCAAAACCATTTCGCGCTTGAGTCCATACAAAGCAACGGTGCTGATTCACGGCGAATCCGGCACCGGCAAGGAGCTCGTCGCGCGGGCGCTGCATACGCTGGGCTCGGTCCCGGGCGGCCCGTTCGTGACCTTCAATTGCTCCAACCTGGTCGAGTCGCTGGCCGAGTCGCAGCTCTTCGGCCATGTGCGCGGCGCTTTCACCGACGCGCGCGAGGATTCGCTTGGCTATTTCCGCTCGGCCAACGGCGGCACCCTGTTCCTGGACGAAATCGGCGAGCTGCCGCTGCGCCTCCAGCCCAAGCTGCTGCGCGCGGTCGAGACCCACGAGATCCAGCCGGTCGGCTCGTCGCGCACCTACTCGGTTGATATTCGGCTGGTCGCGGCGACCAATCGCGACCTGCGCGCGATGGTCAAGGCGGGGCAATTCCGCGACGACCTCTACTACCGGCTCAACGCCGCCACCATCGTGGTTCCTCCGTTGCGCGAGCGGCGCGAGGCAATCCCGGCCTTCGTTGCTCATTTTATCGAGCATTTCAACCGCCTGTTCGGCAAAGACATAAAGCTGGTGTCGCGCGCCGCCGTTGGAGGCTCTGTGCGCCAGCAATTGGCCCGGCAACGTCCGCGAGCTCGGCCATGCTATCGAGAGCGCGGTCCTGATGACCGACAGCGACCGGATCGATCTCGACGACCTGCCGTTTGGCCAGGACGCCAATACCGGCAATGCGCTCGGCGTGCCGGCCGAGGCGATGCTCCCCAACGGCGGGCTCGAACTGGTCGAGGGCGGAGCTAACGGCACGGCGAACGAATGGCCGTACTCGCTCGACGCCGTAATCCGCGAGGCCTCGAAGCTCGCGCTGATTCGGGCGCTGCAGGCGACCGAGGGCAATTGCCATCGCGCGGCCGAGTTGCTCGGCGTATCGCGCTACACGGTCTACCGGATGCTGAACCGCTTCGGCCTGGCCGAGGGGCGCACATACAGGACCTTCCGCAAGCCAACCGTCCGCCGAGCATAGGCGAAGCGCGACGCGTCGAATCGAATGCGGAACCCTCCGTGGGTTCCGCGCCTCCCTGGGCAGGGGTGACCCCTGCACCCAGTATTCAGAGAACAGATGCGGGACTTCGTCCTCTGGTTCCCTCCTCCACAAACGGGAGGAGGGTTAGGGTGGAGAACCATCGTGCGGCGCGATTGTCTGTCGCGCCGACACATCCGGAATCTCGGAAGAAAATTCGGCCTCTCACCCCCCCGTGCGCCGCGCGTCGGCCGCGTGTCTGTGACACCTCCCCTTGTGGGCGAGGCAACTCAGAGCCCGTTGAGCGGGCTGCCACTTGACGTGTAACCTGTCGCGAGGTGCCCGGTCCCAGTCTGCCACGGCGCCCGAATCAACTGTGCCTCGCGTCTCTGTAATCATTCCCGCCTACAATGCGGCCGCCACTATCGCTGGCACTATCGACAGCGTCGCCGGGCAGACCCTCCACGGATTTCGAGATAATTTGCGTTGACGACGGCTCTACCGACGCGACCCTTTCCATAATCAAACAGTACGGCGAGCGCGTGCGGCTGCTCGAGCAGGCCAACAGCGGCCCGGCTGCTGCGCGCAACCACGGGGCGCGGAATTCCTCGGGCGAGTACCTGGCCTTCCTCGACGCCGACGACGTCTGGGCGCCGCAATTCCTCGAGCGCAGCGTGGCGGCGCTCGACGCCGACCCTGCCCTCTCGCTCGTTTACTGCAACTGCGCGCTGGCCGACAGTGAGGGCGTCGCTATCGACACGGCCCTGGTCGGCAGCGGCTTCGACCATCCGCCGTCATTGCAGGAACTGCTGACGAAGCTCTGGCCGATCATGCCGAGCGCGGCGATCGCGCGCCGCTCCGCCTACGACGCGTGCGGCGGCTATCGCGACGCCTTGAAAGGCGCGAGCTTCCGCTTCGAGGACGTGGATTTCTGGATCAAGATGCGTGAGCAGGGACCCTTCGGGTATATTGCCGAGCCGCTGGTCACCTGGCGCTTCGCATGGTTCCCCAAACAGCTCAAGCGGCTGCCCGATTACTCGAAAGCGCTGCATGTTTTCGAGGCGTATCTGCAGGAGCGCTACGGCGTCTCCGCCGTGCCGCTGGTCGATGCGCGGATGCGCGCGCCGCGCAGCATCCTCGCGACGATAGGCTTGAAGGCGCTGCGCGACGGCGATCGTCCGCGGGCGCGGGCGGCGTTCGCGCGTGCGATCCGGGTCGATCCATATCGCGTCAAGAACTACCTGCGCTGGATGAGGACGTTTCTGCCCCGGCGGCTGGCGAATAGCCTGTCCGGCGGCAGCTCGCGCCGCGCTCGATCTGGGCGCGCGTATCAGGAATAAATAGACGGGTTCTTTTTTCACTTTTTCACTTTTCACGGCTGGAGGCATTTTCGATGCGGGTGATTGTAACTGGTGGGGACGGCTACCTCGGATGGCCGCAGGCGATGTACCTGTCGAAGCGCGGCTACGAAGTATGCGTGGTGGACAATTTCAGCCGGCGGTTGTGGGACCTCGAAGGCGGCACCGAGAGCCTGATTCCGATCGAGTCGCTGCAGGACCGGGTGGCCGCGTGGCGAGAGACAAGCGGCAAATCGATCCAAATCGCGGTCGGCGATCTGACCGACCATCCGTTCGTCAGCGGCATCGTGCGCGACTTCAAGCCCGACGCGATTGTGCATTATGGCGAGCAGCGCAGCGCGCCATTTTCGATGATCGACCGGCGCCATTCGGTGCTTACCCAGGTGAACAATATTGTCGGCACGCTGAATGTCGTCTACGCGATTCGCGAGCATGTGCCCGAATGCCATCTCGTCAAGCTCGGCACGATGGGCGAATACGGCACGCCGAATATCGATATCGAAGAGGGGTTCATCGAGATTACGCATAACGGGCGCACCGACACGCTGCCGTTCCCCAAGCAGCCCGGGTCGTTCTATCACCTGTCGAAGGTCCACGACTCGCACAATATCCAGTTCGCCTGCAAAATCTGGGGCATCCGCTCGACCGACCTCAACCAGGGCGTCGTGTACGGAATCGAAACCGACGAGACGATGCTCGACGAGCGCCTCGCGACGCGGTTCGACTACGACGGAATCTGGGGCACTGTGCTCAACCGGTTTTGTATCGAGGCGGCGATCGGACATCCGCTGACCGTGCATGGCAAGGGCGGGCAGACGCGCGGCTTCCTGAATATCCGCGACACGATGCGATGTATCGAAATCGCGATGGAGAAGCCGGCCAAGCCCGGCGAATACCGCGTGTTCAACCAGTTCACCGAGCAGTTCTCGGTCGCGCAACTGGCGGACATCGTGCAGGCGGCGGCGAAACATAAGGGGCGCAAAGTCGAGATTCAGCATCTCGCGGACCCGCGCGTCGAGGCCGAAGTCCACTACTACAACGCCAAGCACACCAAGCTGATAGACCTCGGGCTGAAGCCGCGGCTGTTGTCGGACACGCTAATCGACTCAGTGCTGGACAAGGTCGAAAAGTACAAGCATCGCGTAAAGAAAGATCGCATAGAAGCGCTGGTAAACTGGCGCAACATCAGCAACGCAGTCGGCTACGGCTCAGTAACCTCAAAGGAAGAAGAGCCAGAGCCCGAAGCAAAGCCAAAACCAAGAATCTCCCGCGCCCGCTAGTGTCTGATCCCTCGCCCGTTACTTCACGGGAGAGGTTAGGTGAGGGTTCTGCGGCGCTTGCAGTCTATTGGACCGGGTAGTTGCGGGCGGCTTTGCCGCTTAGGGCTCGGCGGATTGGGGCTGGTAGGAATGTTCGGGCTATTCGCAGGTAGCTTTTTGCGTGGCGCGGGTCGTACTTGAGGACGCGGATGAAGCATTGGCGGGCGCCTGCCATGTTGCCGCGGCTCATTTCGATTACGCCGGCGTTGGCGATCATCCTTACGCGGTGGCGGATGAAATCTTTCACGAGGCCGTCGGCGCGCTGGCCGTAGCGGGCGCGGATCAGATCGACGATCGAGGCCTGGCCGATGTCGCGGTTTAACACCTTCGGAAACAACTGGCCGTAAGTGAAGCGGACGAGGCGGTCGGGCAGATAGATGAAGTGGCCCTGCTCGCGCATCAGCAGCGAAAAGTGGATGTCCTCGGCGCTGAGAAGCTGTTCGCAGAATCCACCGGCGCGATCGAAGGCGTCACGGCGCATCACGACCGTGCTCGGCACGATCGGCCAGATGCGCGCGAGCATCTCGTCCATCGTGGGCGCGTGCGCGGTTTCGGGGCGGATTTGCGAGCGGCGGAATTCCTCGCCGGCTTCGTTGACGACGATCATGTCGGAGTAAAGCAGCGCCGCGCCGGCGTCAGCGCGCATCGCATTCACTGCCAGCTCGAGTTTGTTCGGGAGCCATTGGTCGTCGCGATCGATAAGCGCGATCAACTCGCCGCGGCTGGCGGCGACGGCGGCGTTGCGCGCGGCGGACGGTCCGCGATTCGCCTGGCGCACGACCCGAACCTTGTCGCCATATTTCGCGAGGACCGCGAGCGTGTCGTCGGTCGAGCCGTCGTCGCAGATCACAATTTCGTAGTCGCTGAAGGTTTGATCGAAGACGCTAGTGAGCGCGCGCCCGATCGTTGAGGCGCCGTTATGGACCGGGATGATTACCGAGACCTGTGGCGGGCGTCCGGGTTGATGCGAAGTTGGTCCCGCTGACGCCATCGGAGTGCGCTCAGACTTTGCTGTCTTCGGTGTTCGGGGTTTCGCGCAACGCGCGCATCGGCAGAAACGTTTTCAGGTATCGCCGGTAGGCCTTGAGCGACGCCGGTTGATAGTAGATGACGCGGGCGAGACATCGGCGCGCATCTTTGGGCCGCCCCTCTTCCATCAGAAGGCGCGCCGTATGCTTCATCACCTTCATTCGCGCGCGCCGGAATTCGCGGATGAAACCGGTCGCCGACGCGCCGTAGCGTTGGTGCACCAGCCGAACCAGCAGGTCGCACGCCGGTTCGCGTTTGAGCGCCTTCGGATACAGCGGGCGCGTGGCCTTGCGCACCAGCAACTCCGGTATGCTTCGGAAATATCCCTGCTCCCGCGCCTGCAACAGGAAGTAAATGTCCTCGGGACCGCCCAGGCGCTCATCGAAACCGTTAGTTCGCTCGAGCACCGCGCGGCGCACCAGGAACTGACTCGGTACTATTGTCCATGGACGCGCGAGCGCTTGCGCCATCGTCGGCGACTCGACGCCGCCGGTCAGCGGCTCCTGATCGGGCGTCGGCATCCCCGTCAAATCGACTTTCAGAACTCCGGTGTACGCGAGCACGCAATCGGGATCCTCGTCGAGCACCGCGGTGCACCGCGCGAGCATCTCGGGCATCCACTCGTCGTCATCGTCGAGAAACACGAGGTACTCGCCGATGGAGACACGCAATCCAGCGTTGCGCGCCGCGGATACGCCGCGATTGGACTGGCTGACGACTTGAATTCGATCGCCGTAACCGGCCAGCACCGACGCGGTATCGTCGGTCGAGCCGTCGTTGACGACGATTATTTCGAAGTCCCTGAAAGTTTGCGCGAAGACGCTCTCGAGCGCGCGGCCGATCGTTCGCGCGCCGTTGTAAACGGGAATGACGACCGACACCTTTGGCATCGCGAGCCGCCTAGCTTCCTTGAGTTGCGGCCGCGCGCGCCATCGCGGGACTGCGTTTGGCTTGCGGATTTTTCCATGCGGAGAGATCGCGTCCGATCATCTGCTCGAGCGCGTCGATCTCGGGGCGCATCAGCTCGTGCAGGCGCGCCTCGATTGCGGGGTCGAGCGGAGGAAAGCGATCGCCGCCGCCGAAGGCCAGCTTCCACGCTCCGGCGCGCTCGAGAAAGTTACTGGTGCCGTAGGCCTGTTTCTCCTCGAGCCAGTACATGAAGTGGCGCGCCCTGCGGGCGACGCGCGGGAATCTCGGCAGGTCGTTTATCGAGTTGATCAATTCGCCATCGGCGGCGGATGCGGGCACCGGGTAGCGATCGATGCCGATGAAATCGCAAACGCGGTCGAGGTGCGCCTGCGAATTGACGCGGAGGTCGTCGTTGAGCAAGACCAGCACGCGGTCGTCGCCAAAGCGCGCGCGATACTCGGGCAGATGCGTGGCGTAACGGCTCACCTCGATCACCTGCGGCACTTTCTCGAGGAACACGTCGAGCGGATCGAAGGTCAGCGTGTAGTGACGCCACAGTTTGTAGGCGGAGTAGATGCGCTCGACGGGATTGCGAAAGGTGCAGATGATTTTGCATCGCGGAATATCCGTCGCGATGCGATCGGCGGCCTCGGGGATGCCGAAGTACGGATTGATCTCGCCAATCGGGCGCGTGCGGTCGGCGTTGCGAAAGTGATGCGCGTACCACTCGATGCCCTTCGAGTAGTTGGTGGTGAAGAAGTCGGTCTCCTTGATTCCGGCGGGCAGGTTGACGCGGCCCTTCAGGACTTCGTGCAGCCAGGTGGTGCCGGTGCGGCCGGGGCCGACGCCGATGAAGTCGGGCAGTCGTAAATCGCGCGCGGTGTTGGAAGATTTCGTCATCGATTAACCAGCGGTGGCGCGGCGCGCTTGCGGTTTTTTCCACGCCGAGAGATCGATCCGGAGCAACTCTTCGAGCGCCTCGACCTCCGGCAGATAACGCTCGCGCAAGCGCTGTTCCTGCTCGGGCGTGAGCCGGCCAAATGGCTCGCCGCGGCCGTAGCAGAAATCCCACACGCCCGCGCGTTCGAGCAGATTGCTGACGCCGTATGCCTGGCGAGCCTGGAGGCGGTACATCATATGCCTCGCAAAACGCGCGAGCTTGAGGCTGCGCGGTGCGCGCGCAAACGAATGCACATCATCGCCGATCTCCGGCCGCGCGGAAAGTGCGATGCGATCGACGCCCATGAAATCCGTCACTCGATCCAGGTACGACTGCGGCTGCGCGCGCAATTCGTCGTACATCGTAACCAGCACGTTCTCGCGGCCGAAAAGCTCGAACCACGTCTGCAGATGAGACGCGTAACGATTGCCACTGCCGAGGTTGGGCCGCGATTTCAAAACCTCGTCGAACGATCCTTGCGCCCAGGCGAAATGAAGCACGAGCTTGTAGGCCGAAAAAGTATGCTCGACCGGATCGCGCAGCGTCGTGACGATGCGGCAATCGGGAATGTGAGTCTTGATCCGCGCCGGCGCGAGCGGATGGAAAAAGTACGGACAGATTTCCGCGATTTTGCGCTCGCCGGTCGCGTAGCGAAAATGATGCGCGTACCAGTCGATGCCCTTGTCGAAGAACGTGTTGAAGAACTGCGTCTCCTTGACGCCGTACGGCAGGTCGACGCGATCCTCGAGCACGCGATGCAACCACGTGGTGCCGGTGCGACCGGGACCAGCGCCAATAATCGCAGGCAGCCGGCGCTTGATACTCGCGCTCATCTAATGGCCAATCGCTGGCCCTCATGCCCCGGCCGATTGTTGCAGTGGCCGCGCCACAGGAAGCTTCGACGGCGCGCGCCTCCCGAGGCTTCTTCCATGCGGAGAGATCGATCTTCAGCAATGCCTCGAGCGCTTCGACTTCGGGCAGAAAGCGCTTGCGCAGACGCGCATCCTCTTCCGGAGTAAGCGGCGGATACAGCTCGCCGCGCCCGGCGCAGAATTCCCACACCCCTGCGCGATCGAGCAGGTCTATCACGCCATAGGCTTGGCGGCCCTGGAGCCAGTTCATGAGCCGGGTCGCTCGGCGCGCAAGTTTGCGATTCTTGGGCGCGCGCGTGAAGGCGTTCACGTCGTCGCTGATGTGGCGCCGGTCGGAGAGCGCGATTCGCTCGACGCCCATGAAGTCGGTCACCCGGTTCAGATATTTCTGCGGCTCCGCGCGCAGTTCATCGTAGAGCGTCACCAGCACATTCTCGCGCCCAAAAGCCGCGAACCATGCTTCGAGATAGAACGCGTAACGGTTGCCGCTG
Source organism: uncultured delta proteobacterium (assembly GCA_963747845.1). Taxonomy (GTDB): domain Bacteria; phylum Desulfobacterota; class Binatia; order Binatales; family Binataceae; genus Binatus. The sequence goes on along the minus strand of CAVVGR010000007.1, from coordinate 20,339 downwards.
CCCAGCGACGGCCACGCCTTCAATGCTTCTTCTAAAGTTCCGCCGCGCGCGCCAGCCGTGTGCCGGACCAGCTTGTATTTCGAATACAAGCGATCGACCGGATCGCGCATCGTCGTGACGATCCTGCAGTCCGGGATATGCTGCTTGATGCGCTCGATCGATTCGAGCTTGAAAAAATAATTGGGGCAAATCTCCGCGATCCGCCGCTCGCCGGTAGCGTAGCGAAAATGACGCGCGTACCAGTCGATGCCGTGGTCGTAGAAGGTGCTGAAAAACTGCGTCTCTTTGACGCCATACGGCAGGTCGACATGGCCTTCGAGTACGCGATGCAGCCAGGTCGTGCCGGTACGTCCGGGACCGGCGCCGATGATCTCAGGCAGTCGGCGCTTGCTCGTCGCGCTCATCCGGTGCTTGATAGCTGCGTCCGCGGAGCATCTTTCAAATTGCGCGGCGCCCGCGGTTTCTTCCAGGCGGAAAGATCGATTTTGAGCAGCTCTTCCAGCGCCTCGACTTCCGGCAGGTAGCGCTGACGCAAGCTCGCCTCTTGCTCCGGGGAAAGCGGTGCAAATGGCTCGCCGCGCCCGTGGCAGAACTCCCACACCCCTGCCCGCCCGAGCGCATCGACCACGCCGTAGGCCTGATGGCCGTTAAGCCAGTTGAGCAGCGAGGTGGCGCGGCGCGCGAGCTTGCGGCTCTTGGGCGCAACAGTAAATGCGTTCGCATCGTCAGTGAGATTGCGATCCGCCAGTGAGATTCGTTCCACGTCCATGAAGTCGGTGACGCGATTCAGATACTTCTGCGGCTCGTTGCGCAGTTCATCGAAGTTCGTGACCAGCACATTCTCGCGGCCGAAGAGATCGAACCACTTCTTCAGCAGCGACGCGTAACGGTTGCCGCCGCCCAGATCGGGAAACACTACCAGCATCTGATCGAGCGTTTTGCGTATCACTCCGTAGTGACGCTGAAGCTTGTACACGGAATGTATGCGGTCGACCGGGTTGCGAATGGTGGCGAAAATTTTGCAATTCGGAATGTCGGCCTTGATCCGCTCGGGGGTCAGCGGTCTGAAAAACGCACCGGGGCAAATCTCGACGATTTTTCGCTCACCGGTCGCGTAGCGAAAGTGATCGGCGTACCAGTCGAGACCTTTGTCGTAGAGGTTATGGTAGAAATGCGTGTCCTTGGCGCCGGCCGGCATGTCCACCGAGTCCCGCAACGCATTGTAGAGCCAGGTCGATCCGGTGCGGGACGGGCCAACCCCGATAAAGTCGGGGAGTCTCAATGGGCCAGTTTTTCGTGATGAACGCGGCATAAAATTCAAGAATTAAGGCCTCGGGATGGTACTTTCTGGCTTCGGCAGCGCAGCGACGAGAAGGGTAACATAGCCAATATTCCGCATCAACGAGGTGTCCGGACGGCTGTCTAACCCAGCTCTGCCAGCGTGCGCTCCAGGATCGTCATGCCCTCGTCGGTCAGTTCTGGAGATGCTGTCAGCGGCGCGAGGATTCGGATCACGTTGCTGTAGATTCCAGCGGTCAGCAGGATTAGTCCGTGCTCCGATGCGCGAACCGCGAGCCTGCTTGCGAGTTCGGGCGCCGGTTCCTTGCTCGCACGGTCGCGCACCAGCTCGATCGCGAGCATCGCGCCAAGCCCGCGCACGTCGCCGATGATCGGGAACTGATCGCGCATCGCATGCAGACGCGATCGGATAAGCGCGCCCTGCTTTTCGGCGCGCTCGAGGATGTGCTCGTCGCGAAATACGTCGAGCACGGCGAGCGCCGCGGCGCATGACACGGGACTGCCGGCAAAGGTACCACCAAGACCGCCGGGCGCGACGCTGTCCATGACGGCGGCGCGGCCTATCACGCCCGAAAGCGGGAAGCCGCCGCCAAGACTCTTGGCAATTGTAATGAGGTCGGGCTCGACGCCGGCGTGCTCGATCGCGAACATCCTGCCCGTGCGGCCGAAGCCGGTCTGAATCTCGTCGGCGATCAACAGGATGCCGTGGCGATCGCACAGCGCGCGCAGCTCGCGAAGAAACTCGAACGGCGCGACGCTGAAACCGCCCTCGCCCTGCACCGGCTCGATGATGATAGCGGCGACGCGCGACGCCTCGACCGCCGACTTGAACATCGTCTCGAGTGCGGCGAGGCTCTTCTCGGTGCTGCCGCCGCGATACGCGTCGGGAAACGGCGCGTGAAACGTATCGGCGGGAAACGGACCGAAGCCCGCCTTGTACGGATTCACTTTGCCCGTGAGCGCGAGCGCCATCAGCGTGCGGCCGTGAAATCCGCCGGTGAACGAAATGATCGCGGATCGTTTGGTCGCATGCCGCGCAATCTTGACGGCGTTCTCGACCGCCTCGGCGCCGGTGGTGAGGAAAATAGTTTTGGTCGGCGCTGCGATCGGCGCGATCTGATTCATCCGCTCCGCCAGCTTGATGTACGGCTCGTACGGCACCACGCCGAAGCAGGTGTGGGTGAAGGCTTCGAGCTGCGCCTGCACGGCGGCGATGACGTGCGGATGGCGATGGCCGACGTTGAGGACCGCGATGCCGCCGGCGAAGTCGATGTAGCGGCGGCCGTCGGCGTCCCATATTTCGGCGCCCGACGCATGATGGGCGAGAATTGGAATCGGCACGCTGACGCCGCGCGGAATGGCGGCGGCGATGCGCTCGGACAAGGTTGTTGCGATGCTCATATTTGACTCCCGGCAGGCGCGCGTTCGCGGCGCCCTCCCCTGACTCGCTGCGCGGCCTCCTCTTCCCGCAATAAGTGCCGGGCGAGTTAAGACCGAAACATTTCAGTAACAGTTTCGAGCGTGCCAGCAAATCAGTAATAATTGACCAACGCTACGCGGCCTGTATACTTCGAGGGATCGGGGAAGGTGCGAGGGGATGCGCCGGCGGAGGCCCTGATGCTGACACGCTGAAACTCCGGCGCGACGTTTCGAAGCGAATGAAAAATTACTGATGAGTACGCACGCCGAAAGTACGAAGTTCTACGAGCCGATAGTGCCGTCGGACCAGATTCAGTATCGCGAATACAAGCTGCTGCTCAAGCCGAACCTGTTTCCCGACGAGAAGGCCTTTCACAGATTCTGGAAGCAGTCGCATCACGCGGCCAAGTCGCTCGGCATCAAGCTCGAGAAGATCAATCCTGACGTCAAGCCGCATACGCGCGAAGTGGTCTTTTACGACACGCCGCATTTCAAGCTCTACAATCACGGCTTCATCCTGAGAAAACGCACCTTCTATCATCACGGCGTGGCCGACCCGAAGCACGAGCTGGTGATCAAGTTCAGACATCCGGACAAGAAGGTCGCGCTGGCCGTCGATCCGCGTCCGCTGCTGCCGTGCGAGTACACGCTGAAATTCAAGGAGGAAATCCTCCTGCCGAAGGACGGCACGCTCGGCATGCGCCTGGTGTATTCGCACAACTGCGAGCTCGACACGCCCAACATCATATTGACGCAACGCTTCGAGACGACCGCGGAAGCGTTCCCTGCGCTCAAACATATCGACGCAAATCCCAAGGCGGCGCTGAGCGTGGTGAACCACGTGACGATCCAGGAATACCTGGTCGACCTCGGGATGCTGGACTTCGGCCACAAGCTCGAGGCGAAAGCGACGCTGGCGGTGTGGCGCGTGAGCGCGACCGGCGAGCCAATCGTCGCGGAGTACGCGTATCAGTTGAAGTTCGACAGTCCCGAAGCGGTGCGTCGCAAGCAGCGAGAGCTTTCCGAGTCGTACTACACAGCCCTGCAATCGCGGGCCACAGACTGGGTGCAGCGTGGAACAACCAAAACCGCCCTCATCTACGGATACGGCAACGCCAGTCTCAAGCACGAAGAGTGAACCCGACCTCCATCCGAGCCTGCTGACGCTGTTCAAGATCTTCCTGCTCGCGGGAGGGCTGAGCTTCGGCGGCGGCGCGGTCGCTTATCTGCGCGAGTACCTGGTGCGCAAGGAAGGCTGGCTCGACGACGAGGGCTTTCTCGGCGCGATGGAAATCAGCGAAACGCTGCCGGGACTCAACGCCGTCAACATGGCGATCATCATGGGCGACAACCTGCGCGGGCTGACCGGCGCCGTGGTCTCGGTGGTCGGGATGCTGCTGCCGGGATCGATCGTCGTGATGGTGCTGGGAATCCTGTACCAGTCGAATCACTCGAATCCCGACGTCAAGCGTTTCCTGCTGGGGATCGCGGCCGCGGCGGTCGGCCTGCTGTCGGCGGTGACGCTGCAAATCGGCCGGCGTCAATTTCGCCAGCTTCCGGACATCGCGATCATCGCCCTGACCTTTCTTGCGGTCAGCTTCCTCAAGCTGCCACTGCCGGTCGTGCTGCTCGGCCTGGGACCGATCTCGGTCTGGCTGTACCGGCCCGAGATCTCAAAACCGCGCGCCGCAGACGAGCATCTGCCGTTTCATCGCGGCGAACGCCATCACCTGTTTCGTCATTAGCCAAGTGAGATCGAAATCCGCATGATGCGATTGATACACCTGTTCCTGGTTTTCTCGCTGCTGTCGGTGCTGGCGGTCGGCGGCGGCACCGCAGTGCTGCCCGAGATGCAGCATATGACGGTGCACACCTTTCACTGGCTGACGGACGCGCAGTTCCGCAACATCTACAGCCTCGGGCAGGTGGCGCCGGGACCGAACATGTTGATGGTGCTCGTGATCGGCTACCAGCTCGCCGGATGGGCCGGAATGATTGTAGTCGGCGTCGCATTTTTCCTGCCCGATTGCATCATCACGCTGTTCGTCAACCGATGGTGGGTGCACCTGGGCGGATGGCCGTGGCGCGTATCGATTCAGCGCGGGCTGGCGCCGGTAGCGATAGGCCTGATGACGTCGGGAACGTACGCGATCGCAAAGCTTTCGATCGTCGACACCGAAAACGCTGGTGATCGCCGTCGTGGTGTTCGGAATTCTGCTCTGGCGCCACGTCAATCCGGGCGTGCTGGTGCTGGTGGGCGGCGCCGTTTACCTGCTGTTGGGCTAGTTCGCACTACGGAAATAAAAAAACGCCGGCAGGAGTGGATGCTCCTGCCGGCGTTGTGCATTTACGAATCGCGGGCCCGAGGGCGGGCACGGCGGCCCGCCCCACTTGCCTGCTACATGTGGCCGGTTTCCGACATCTTCACCATCGCCTGGGTAGTGAAGAAGGCTTTATCCACTGCGCCCATGTTGATGTACCAGCATTCACGCTCGGGCGTCTCGATGCCAGGTAGATAGCACATCGTGTCCTCGCCGCTCTGCACGTCCTGCGACGATGCACCGACGACGAATTCGCGCTTGAACGGATAGATGGCGACTTTCGCGTCGGGCACTGGACGATCGCGATATGCGAGCCAGTAGATGTGGTTGCGGAACAGCTCGCCGCGCCGATCGTACGTGTCGATGTACGGCTCGAACCACATTTCGGAATCCATGTAGATGACCGTCTTGGAATCGAGCGCCTCGGCGTTGTTCACGCTGCGCCGCGGCTCCGCTGACACGATGTACATGTGGCGCATCTGCCAACGCTCAGGGCATGCGCTGGCGCCGCCGTCGGTGGCGCACCGGATTTCAGGTGAATGCTCGGCGTCGACTGTCGCGAGCATCTCCTTCTCGCCGATGAACTTGTAGTCGTACTGTTCGGTCTTCGGATTGAAGCCGGAATAATGATCGGGATCAAAGGTCTGCGATCCGGTCGCGCTCGAATTGATCGCTTCGTTCAGACGGCGCAAGCGGCGCGAGCCGGGCGTCCAGTCCCAGGTATCGTCGCCGTGATTCGGCTCGGCGTAACGATAACGCAGCAGGCTGGTGCCGCGAGCGTCCACCGGCGCGAGCTCCGGTCCGAGCAGGAACAGCCACAGGCGATTGGTGGTTTTGAAATCGGGATCGATCGGCAGCGGCTCGACTTCAGTGCGGCCGACGAGATCGTAGCCGGCATAGTGGCCAAGCTGTCCGTACGCGATTTCAAAGAACGGCTTGTTGTAGCCGGTGTAAACCGTGTCGCAATCGAAATATCGCAGATCGTAGTCGTCCGACTGAATCGGGCGGAACACGTTGTTCCATACGATCTTGGTCGCGACGTCCGGATCGTTCGAATCGATTAGCGGGAACGGCTGTCCGGCCACGTAGCCGACGACCGTGCGATGGTCGCGCGAGAGCGCAACCTGCGACGAATATTTTTCGGTCGCATCCTTGTACGGCGGCGGCCAGTCGACGCGGATAGTCGGAACGATTTTCATCGTCATGCCGCGTTGCACTTTGTAATAGACGCCCGGCGATACCAGATCGCTCACCTGCGAACCGTTCTCAGGAGTGATGAAGTCGCCCGGCTTGACGCCCGCCTCCCCAGGCAGGCTCCAGGCCGTGAGGGCTAGCAGCGCAATGCCCCCGACGACGACTCTTCTGAAGCGAATCCCCATTGTCCCCAACTGCATTTCAAACCTCCGTAAAACAACGCGAAACGTTTTGTCCCCATAACCATTAGGAGCACTCAGGCGTGAATTCTTCATGCCGAGTGTCAGCTATTAGGCCGGACAAATGCCGATGTCAATGCATTTAATTGAGATCGTGTACAGACGAGCACAACTATGCCCGATCGCAGGGACCTGCAATCGAGCCGAAGAAGAGAAGAACCCCCGGCAGGAGTCGCCGCTCCTGCCGGGTACAAATTACAAATCGCGGACCGAGGGCGGGCACGGCGGCCCGCCCCACTTGCCTGCTACATGTGGCCGACTTCCGACATCTTCACCATCGCCTGGGTAGTGAAGAATGCCTTGTCCACTGCGCCCATGTTGATGTACCAGCACTCACGCTCCGGCGTTTCGATGCCGGGCAGGTAGCACATCGTGGCCTCGGCGCTCTGCACATCCTGCGACGAAGCGCCGACGACGAATTCGCGCTTGAACGGATAGATGGCGACCTTCGCGTCGGGCACCGGACGATCGCGATACGCGAGCCAGTAAACGTGATTGCGGAACAGCTCACCGCGCCGGTCATAAGTATCGATGTACGGCTCGAACCACATTTCGGAATCCATGTAGATGACCGTCTTCGAATCCAGCGCTTCGGCGTTGTTAACGCTGCGCCGCGGCTCCGCGGTCACGATGTACATGTGACGCATCTGCCAACGCTCCGGGCATGCACTGGCGCCGCCGTCGGTGGCGCAGCGGATTTCCGGCGAGTGCTCGGCGTCAACGGTCGCGAGCATCTCCTTCTCGCCCAGGAACTTGTAGTCGTACTGCTCGGTCTTGGGATTGAAGCCCGAATAGTGATCGGGATCCCAGGTCTGCGATCCGGTCGCGCTCGAGTTGATCGACTCGTTCAAACGGCGCAGACGGCGTGAACCGGTCTCCCAGGTCCAGGTGTCGTCGCCATGCTTTGGATCGGCGTAGCGATAGCGCAGGAGGCTGGTGCCACGAGCGTCCACCGGCGCGAGCTCCGGCCCGAGCAGGAACAGCCACAGGCGGTTGGTATTCTTGAAATCGGGATCGATCGGCAGCGGCTCGACTTCGGTGCGGCCGACGAGATCGTAGCCGGCGTAGTGACCGAGCTGTCCGTATGCGATCTCAAAGAACGGCTTGTTGTACCCGCTGTAGACCGTGTCGCAATCGAAATATCGCAGATCGTAGTCGTCCGACTGAATCGGGCGGAACACGTTGTTCCATACGATCTTGGTCGCGACGTCCGGATCGTTCGAATCGATCAGCGGGAACGGCTGTCCGGCGACATAGCCGACGACCGTGCGATGATCCTGCGAGAGCGCAACCTGCGACGAATACTTTTCAGTCGCATCCTTGTACGGAGGCGGCCAATCGACGCGGATGGTAGGGACGATTTTCATCGTCATGCCGTGCTGCACTCGATAGAACACGCCCGGCGAAACCAGATCCCTTACATTGTATGAGTTTTCCGGATTGATGAAGTCGCCCGGCTTGACGCCCGCCTCCCCAGGCAGGCTCCAGGCCGTGAGGGCAAGCAATGCGAGCCCCCCGACGACGACACTCCTGAAGCGAATCCCCATTGTCCCCAGTTGCATTCGAACCTCCGTATTAGCGCTGAAACGTTAGTCCCCAAGCTGGATCAAAAACTTCCGGACGTAAATTTTTCACATCCAACTTTGCTATTAGAATGACCCAGTAAAAATGTCAATCAGACTAATTATCAACTGAACAAAGTTTGCCTGTTGCCTTTCAAGCTGCGCTGGCCTATGGAATCGTCTCTGCTTATGTGCGAGCGCTCCGCCACGCGCATTGCGATCTGCAGTGACAAACGCATTCTCCCACGCCAGCAGCCTGTTTCGAACATTTTGTGGCCAGCATCGCGCTGCTCGTGAGGGCGAAAACCGGATTCGCCTGAGGCTCGAAGTTGCTGATGATGAGTTCGCAAAGTCGCCCGCTGCTTCACGATTGCTAATTGAGTCTCTTACGGCACCCGAAAACCCGAACATTATAGATCTATCGACAGAACTTCTGGATTTGTTATGCTCCTCAGCCACTTCCTGCCGACGCGGCCAGCAAGGACGACTGGATCGCGCGGCGCTCTCCAACCTACTATTTCATCCGGACTCAACGGCTCCTTAATGCTTTGGTAACTTCGATTTGACACGACAGACGGCGGTGCGGCCAATCGTCGGACGCTACCATCGGGAGGAAGGAGAAATCATGGGCATGCGGAAGACCGCGATCGTAGCGTTAATTGCGTTGGCCGGCGTGAATGCACCGCTGAATCAAGGGGTGTCATTTGCGCAGCCCGCTCCGGGAGCCATGGCGCCAGCACCGGAGGCTGCTCCGCAGATGGTGTCGACACTGTCTGCTGACGACAAAGCGGCCCTCGTGAAAAAACTTAAGGCCGCCAAGAAGCACGACAAGATCGCGCGCGCCGGATGGTCGCAGGAGCCGCTGACACAGGCCGGCTACGATAAGAAAATCGACGAGATCAATGCGCTGCTCGCCAAGATGCAAAAGGGCGAGGATTTCCCGCTGAGCGACGCCGAAAAAGCGGTCAAGTCGCCGGGCACCGCGCCGTATTAATCCTTCGCGATGTGAAATATGTGCAGCACGCGGTGCAGGATCGGCGCGATCAGAATGCCGACGATCGCGATGAGCGCGAGGCCGCTGTAGAGCGCGTAGATTGACGCGAAGATTTTGCCGGCGGTGCTCTTGATCGGATCGACCGGGCCCATGCCGCCGAGGATCATCGACGCGTTGAGCAGCGAATCGATCCATGGCAGGCCGCCGATATAGTGGTAGCCGCAGATACCGGCGGACAGCGAGACGATAACGAGGACGACGGCCGCCGTGGCCCATCGCAGCACGCGCCACAGGAACAGCCGAAACGGCAACAGTTTCTCGTGGCGGTCGTTCGACTTTACCGGCATCGAGCTTTTAGCCGCCATCGACGCCGAGTCCCGCGCTTCGCGTAAACCTCACTAACCTACTTGGGTTACCGTGTAGGCTACCTGGCTGCCGTAGAAATACGGCTTGTAGTAAGTCGTTCCGTAGACGTAGTAAGTGCTCCCGTTGATCGTCGTGGGGTATGCGCCAACCGGCAGCGTATAGACATCGGCACCTATCGGCGGAGCGATGACCTGATAGCCGTTGCCAGTAGCCTGGTAGAAGGTCCCGTTCAGATAGTAGAAGTTCGCGCCATAGGCAGAGCTCAAGGTCGCGCCCGGCGGCAGATACGATACCGTCGAACCTATCGGAGGAACATATCGCCGGTGCAGGCGCGCCATAGTACGGAGCCGGCGCTGGATTGTTGATGATCGTCGTGGACGACGCCGGCTGAGACATCGCAGAGCCAGCCATCATGCCGACCGCCATGCCCCCTACAGCACCAAGTGCTGCCGCGCCGGCAACGTCGCCCCCGCTGTATCCGCCTCCGCCACCGCAACAGTAATAAGGATTGCCGCCACCGCCTCCATAGTAGTTGTTGGAGTTGTTCTGGTTCACGGTGTCGATCGTGTTGTCGTTCTCGGTGTTCATCTTCTTTTCGGTCGTTTCGTTGTTGGTCTGAAGAGTGTTCACCTCGTTGTATTGCGCCTGCTTGTCCGCCTGCTGATTCGCGTTGTAGGTGTTGTAGTCTGCCTGCTTCTGGGTCGAACTGGTATTTCCCCAGGAGTTCGCCGACTGTGAGTGGCCGTATTGCGAAGAACCACCGGAATAGCTGTTGGCGTGATTGACGTTACCGCCACCAAAGCCGTCGCCGCCAAAGCCGCCACCACCGCCATGACCCCAGCCGCCGCCTCCTCCACCGAAACCACCGCCATGACCCCAGCCACCGCCTCCACCTCCACCGAATCCGCCCCGGCCACCAAACCCGCCACCGCCGCCGCCCCATCTGGCGAGCGCTTGCGATGACGTCAGCAGTGCAACTGCGACGATGATGACCGCGATACCAGAAGCTACTCTGCCGCGAGAAGAAGGATTTGATATTTTCTTCATGGCTTCGGCTCCTTCACCTTCTTGAAGTCGATTCGCACAGCGCCCTTGGGCACGACGGGCTGAAAAACACTCGCCGGAATGCTCGCCGGGAACTTCCAATCAGATAACACTCCGGCATACTCGGGTGAACCGGGCGCAGTTCTGTAGTTGATGACAATCTTGCGCGGCAGATGTTTTCCGCTGCGCTGCAGCCAGATCTGCCAGTCCACCTGTTTTTTGGCAAAAGCGAGGTGGTCGCAATCTTCGCCGTTCACATCGTTGACGCCGACGTAGGCCGAGTAGACGATCCCGTTGCGGAACATATCGCACGGATGGCTATACGCGAGATCCGCAAGCGGGATGGACAGGTTGTTAACCGTCTCGAGCTGCTCCATCATCCCGTCGATCGAATCCGGCACCTCGGTGCTGGCATAAACCATGTGCGGCGGATCGAACATCGTAATCTTGTCGCCTGAGTACCAGATCTTTTTGGCGCCGAGGTCGCTGTGAAAATCAACTGCTAACTGATCGGGCCGCTGAACCGCATAGTCTGCGGCGGCGGCAAATTGAAGCTTCACATTCGACGGCAGCACCTGGTCGAAGGTTATCTCGACATGAAAAGTGAAAGCCTTGCTGGATGCCAGGTTCTCGCACGCGCTCTGCAATAGCTGCTGGGCGCGAGGATCAAGTGCGGGTGGAGGCGGAACAGGCGCCTGACGGCCTGCAGGAGTGGCCGCGCTGGCAGGAGACGGGCTGTCAGCGGCGATAACAGGACTCGACCCAAGTAGTGCAACCATCGCCGCCACGAAACTGAAGGTGAGGAATCTGCTTGCCATCGGTTAAGCTCCAGATCTGGTTTCGATTCGACGTGATTAATTATCGAAAGAAAACCTAGAACGAAACTGTACCTTAGTCCAATGCGCAGATTGAGATGCGCGCGAGGACTGACAGCCGCAAACGAGTTCAGCAGGCTTTTCTATTTGGACTATTGCACCGAAACCGCGGTCGCGAGGGCCAGGCCCGTCGGCATCGAACCTACCTTGGTGAAAGTCTGATGGGTTGGATCGTAGATTTCCGCGACCTTGTTGGTTCCCTTGATCTCGCTCGTGTCCTTGGATCCGCCGAAGCCGCCGGCAATCAGCACCGCGCCGTCGTCGAGCAGCACCGCGGCATGCCCGGCATGCGCACTCTTCATCCTGGTCGCGCAAACCGTTTGCTGGGTCGACTTAACGGTGATTGTCCCGCCGATGCATGCGAAGGTTTTGCTGCTCGGCGTGTAGATTTCCGCCCCCTGCGCGGTTGTGCCGAAAAACGCTGTCAGCGCCCCGGAGTCACTGAAAAGCGCCTGCTCCATGTCGAAGCCTCCGGCGATCAACACGGTGCCATCGGGCAGCAGCGTTGCGCTGTGCATCATGAGCGGCTCGCCCAACTGACCCACCGCGGAAAACTCGTCCGTAGCGGGATCGAACAGCTCTGCCGTCTGGCTTGCGAAAAACACCGGACCTCCATTCCCCTGGTTGTCGCCGCCGGTCAGCAGGACCGTGCCATCTGACAGAAGCGTCGCCGTATGGAACGCGCGAAAGTCAGTCATCGTGTTCAGCGTCGGCGTAAAGGTCTTGCTCGACGGATCATAGATGTCTGCCGTGTCGAGAGTGTCGCCTAAACTGCTCGAGCCGGACATATTGTTGGCCAGGCCGCCGGCGACAAGTACGTCACCGGCCAGCGGCCCGCTCGTCAGCAGAGTCGCAGTATGAAACGCGCGCGGGCTGTTCATATCGCCGGTGGTCGCGGTGAAGCTCCCGCCGGTCGGATCGTAGACCTCCGCGGTATTGAGCGGATTGCCGCTGGAATCCAGTCCCCCGGCAATCAGGACGGTGCCGTCATTCAAGAGCGTCGCGGTGCATCCGGCCCGTGGCGTCGTCATCGAGCCCGCCGAGCTGAACGTTCCGTTGCTCAGGTTGTATTCATCCACCGAACTATGCGGCGTGATGGTCAAGACGAGCTCGTTCTTGGTCTTGCTGGAAACCGAAGCACCGCCCGCGTCGATGAAAGTCCCGTCCGCCAAAATCACTCCGCAACCCACCATCCGATCCGTGGTGAGCGATCCGGTTGCGGTCCATTTCTTGGTCGAGGGTGTGTAGAACTCCGCCTTGGGCGAGGATTTTGTGCCGCTGGCACCTCCCGCGAGGATAACGTCGCCAGCAACGGGCACCTTCGAACCTTTCTTTTTCTCCGGATTCGAGATGGCATCACCCACCGGGGAGACGGAGTTCGCCGCGTCCTCCTGGGCGAACTTGATTACTGTCCCTTTTGAACAGCCTGCCACGAGTACCATCCCCAGAAAGACAACAACGCCCACGAAGATTCGAACGAACGATCCGTATCTCTCCCAACTCATTCCTAAACTCCTTGCCGACTCTCGATGTGCTGGCTATGGCCCAGCATTACCAGCCTAAGCGGCAAGCTGTTTTCACGCAATAAAACGAGACTGAAATGTGCCGTAGTCGTTCTATTGAGCCGAATTTAACTTCTGAGTGTCGCCACCACGCGCTGCCGGCAGGCTTTGGCGGATCAAGGCGGAAAAGTCAGGCGAGTCGTCGGCAGCTTTCGCTTTTTCCGTGATGTCGCTGCGCACCCGCAGCTCCTCGAATGGCACATCCGTGTCGATCTGACCGCGCTCGTAGAGCAGTTGATCGAGGTGGCCGTTGGCGAGCAGCCGCCAATCGAGCCGGCCGCCGGCGCCGATGTTTTGCGCATGGCCGCGAATGGTTGTCGTGCAGTTCTGCGTCAGCGCGTTGTACCACTCGCGGATGGTCGGCGAGCTGATTGACCTCGTCGAGGTAGTCGACCAGCAGCGCGCGCGCCTGCGCCGCGGGCATCTGGATACGATACAGGTAAACCTGCTCGCCGCGGTAGTTCGTGCGCAGGCCGACCAGGTCGCGCTCGTCGGCAACCACATAATAGAGCTCGTACTGGCGGAAGAAGCCGCGCAGCGCCGAGTATGATTCGCCCTGCTCCTTGCGCGTCTCGATCGAGATGGCAAGATGCTGGCCGTCGGCGAACTCCCAGCTCACGATCGTGTGCGCGATTTCCGTCGGACCCCAAAACGACATGAACAGGTCCACGCCCTTGACCTGGTCGAGATCGTAAGTCCGCGTCTCCCAGCGCTGGTCGTAGTCGGTTTCGGATCGATAGGTGAAATTTCGTACGTTCTGGATCGTGACGCGGCTGCCATCAAAGGAAGCCCGCGCCGTGCGCGCGACGTCGGGCGTCCAGTTGCGCGTATTGCTCGGCGGAATTGCTGTCCACCAGAGCGCGACCAGCACCACGGGCATCAGCGCAACTACCAGTCCTCTCAACAACGGTCGAACGAGCGCCGCCAGGACAACGCTCGTGAGAACCAGTGCTCCGGCGAGCATGCCCGCAAGCACGCGCGAATGAGGTCCGTCGAACCACAGCGCCATCGCGGCCCACGCGACAGCGGTAATGACGATCAGCGACAGTATCAGCGTCGCGACGATCCGAGCTGCGCGCCGAACCATCAGTGGATCCCGGCGTGCTCGTAGAGGATGCGGCGAACCTCCTCGATCGTCTCGGGCGTCGCCTGGGTCGAGTGTCCCGAACGCACGACCAGCTCGGATTCGACGCCGTCGATATGCGCGCTCTTGTACTCGACGACGCCGTCGTTGCCCTCCTCGACCGGCCCCGTCCCTTTCACCGCAATGATCGAATGCGCGTGGACGCCGGGCGCGATCGGCAACGCCGCCAGCGTCTTGATGAAGGGATTCGACGCGTCCATGTTGTCGAGCGCGGTCGGAAGAGTGAACGGAGTTCCGAGCAAGCTCGGCTCACGAAGATTTCCAAGCTGAATCGCAGATTTGGCGAGACCGCCCGGTAGATTGATGAACTTGTTGCCGAACTTGACGATCGGATTGCTCGCCATGTAGCTGCCGCGATGCGGTGTCGCGATGAAAATCACTTCTTTCACAAACGGCAGCGGCTTGACGAACATCGCGCGCGCGGCCAGATCGCGAGTCTCGGGATCGAGCGGCGCCTGGTCGAAAGGAACCTTGGTTACGTTCTGCCAGAACAGGTTGCCGCTATCGACCACCGTCATCTTGGTCAGCAGCCCGCCCTGGCTGTGACCGATCACGACCATGTTGTTGAGCGCGGGATCCTTGTTGTCGGGATCGATGTCTTTTTTTGCCGACTGCAGCGATTCGCGCAGCCGCATCGCCGACAATACGATCGGATTGCCGCTGTTGTAGATGAAGAACCACAGCTGGTAGCGCGAGGCGATCGCCGGATCGCCGAGCAGCTCGTTGGCCATCTCGGCCCAGCGGGCGGGACTCGACGCGGTCCCATGAACGAACACGACGGGAATCATGTTGGGATGATAAGGATGCAGCATGAAGAGCCCGTTGAGGTCGCCGGCATTGCCTTTGGCGACCAGCGGAAGGTCGCCGCGCCGAAATCCCGCCAGCTCGAAATCCCAAATCGGCGCGCCCTCGAGCCGATAGGCGAGCGCGGCGCTGGGATCCGCCGCGAGCGGCACCGTGTACTTGCCGATTTCTATCGTCTCGCTGCGATCCTGGTCGTACAGTTCGACCGTGCCATGCAGCCGCCCATCGCTCATCGCGAGGCGGGGATCGTCGAAACGTACGAACGCCGTCATCGGCACTTTCGAACTGGGCGGTATCCATCGGCTTGCAGGGTTGCCAGGCGACCGCTCGACTCCCGCGGAAAGCGCTGCGCCGATACCAGCTACGCGGTAAGTGTTGCGCAGCCCGCGCACCTTCAGATCCGACAACGACACGAAATTTGTCAGATGATAGCCGGCGTAGGTGAATCCGTCCGGCGGGGACGCCAGCGTGAGCGAACCAAACGGCAAACTGAATTGCCGCGCGCTGAGGTCGACCTGCTTCCCATCCTTGGTCGCGAGACCGAGCGCGATGGCACGATCGTACAGATCAACCGCCAGATGCAGGCGCGGATCGTATTCGCCGGGCTCGTCCGCCGCATTTGACGGAAACAGAAAGGCATAAGCGTAAGCCGCGGAGGCCAGGTAATACGGTCGATCTCCCGAATTTTGCGCGTACGCGAAACACAGTTCAGACAATGCGAACAGGCGATCGCGTTCATCCGGTTTGCCGAGCCCCGAATTCAATTCGGCGATCACGACTTGCGGTTCATACTGAAACCGCTGGCTGAGCGCGGCGCGTTCGAGGATTTGCGTCGAGTAGGCGCTCAGCTCGCCGGTCGACAGGACGTTCGCGTTAAGCTCGCGATGCGCCGCCTGCTCGTTCAGGCGCGAAACGCCGACGGGAGTCGCACAACCGCTCGCAAGCAGCACGACGATCGCAAGAACAACGGCGCAGCGACGGATTGATTTTGCGAACAGCATCGAGTGCGTGGACCGCGCGGGGCACGACCGGACCGGCGCCAACGTCCGATACAGTCGCGTGGCATTGACGATACTTGTGGCCCACGAAAAGACAAGCCCGTTCTACCGCATTGCGCAATCTTGAGTTTGCTGATCAGGAGCAAATTTGACAGGATTCGGCCGCATGCGAGTCAGCACAGATCAAATCGAGGGGCTGAGGCGTGGCTGGCGCGTGGCGACGGCGGCTGCGGCGGTCGCGGCGTTGATGCTACCCGGACCGTCTGCATACGCGGGTCCTCAAAAATCGATTTTCGTCTCCGACGAACACACTCTTTCGATAAAGCGTTTTCCGATCAAAAGCAGCGGCGACGTGGCTCCGAAAAAAACCATCAAGGGCAAAAAGACCGGGCTTGACGAGCCGGAGCAAATCTTCGTGGACTCGCAGGGCAAGATCTGGTCGCCCAATTTCGTTGCCGACACCATCACCGAATACAACGGCGGTGCAAGCGGTAACCTGAAGCCCAGCAGCACCCTCGCCGGTGCTGCTACCGGACTCAGCGTCCCGAACGGGGTCGCGGTCGATGCGACGGGTAAGATCTTTGTCGCCAACAATGGAGACGATTCGATCAGGGTCTTCGCGGCCCATAGCAAGGGCGATATTGCGCCGGTGGCCGTGATTCAGGGAGGGAACACCGGGCTCGGCGATCTGCATGGGATCGCACTCGACAGCAGCGACGACATATGGGTGCCTACCGGAGATTCCACGCAGGCAGTCGAGGAATTTGCGGCGGGTGCAAACGGCGATGTCGCTCCGATCGTGACGATCTCCGGAGACCTGACTGGTTTTGGCCGTCCTGTGGGCGTGGCGCTGGATTCGCTGGGAGATATCTTCGTCACCGATGTCTCTACCGTCGCGGTGTTGGAATTCGCGGCCGGCGCCTCCGGCAATGTTGCGCCGATCGCAGAGATAGCAGGCCCTGATACCGGCCTGACGGACCCCTTCGGCATCGCGATCGCGGAACCGAGCGGCGATATCTTCGTGGCCGATCGAGACACTCCCGCGATCTACCGCTACGCGAAAGGCAGCGATGGCGACGTCGAGCCAATCGCAACGATCGCCGGAAACAAAACCAAATTCGAGGCGCTGATCGGATTAGCGTTGCATTGAGTCGAATGCCTCCGCGTTGCCAGATAGCGGCGTCAGAGCCCCAGCTTTATCCCGGCTTCGTAGTTGATCGGCGGCGCGGGAAAGCCGAAATCCTGCGAGTAGTGGCGGTCGAACAGATTCTGAATTCGCACGAAAGCTTCTTCATGTTTCAAGTAGGGCACGAAGCCGTCGCCGAGTTGGTATGACAGCGTCAGGTTGAAGAGCTGATAGCTACCATGGTTCTCGTCGTCAAATGGCGACTGGGTTTGAAGGTCCTCGCGATCGCCGACGAATTGATAGGACAAGGCGGAGATGAACTGGTCGCCGCGTGTGAAAATATCCTGCGTTTTGTATTGAGCGACCGCCTCGGCCGAATGTTTCGGCACCCGCACCGGCTGCAGACCCGCGATCAGCGGGCGATGAGTCGAGTCGAGCGCCGTGAAGCTCCCGCTGAGCGACAGTCCCTTCAATGGATAGATGGCAGGCACGACCTCAACCCCTTGCATGTCCGCGCGGCCGACATTCTCCGGCTGGAAGCCGAATTCGCAGCCCGGGGATGAACCGGGTTTGCACGACTCGTCGACGACGAGGTCGTGTATGCGGCGGGAGAAATACGTCGTCGTGATCGACGCGAATTCGCCGAAGCGTTTTTCGATTCCGCCGTCGTATTCGCTCGAGGTCGTCGCTTTCAGATCCGGATTGCCAAAGCCAGGAAAGTACAACTCGTCGAAAGTCGGCGCCTGGAAGCCTTCGCTGTAGCTGCCGCGCAGCGTGACTCCGTACTCGTCAAACGGCAGCGCCACCGACCAGGCCGGGCTGACCTCCTTGCCGAATTGACTATTGCCGTCAACTCTAAACCCTCCCGTGACGAGCAGGTGACCGTCGAAGAACCGCCCCTGCTGTTGCAGGTAGCCCGCGTATTCTTCGCGGTCCTCGGTAAATACGGTAATCGATGTAGATGCTGGAAAGCCCCCAGAAGGCGGGAAAGTGGAATCGTCGCCGTCCCGTCCCCATCGGTACTTGAAGTCGAAGCCCGCAACCGTGTCGAACCCGCGGCACCAGGTATACACCGCCTCCATGTTGGTACCCCAAATCTCATCCGGGATGTCGTCTGATTCACCGTTCGTCAGACCGGGACTCGGGTCCTTGTTGATGCGCACCTCGTCGCGCACAAATGATCCGAACCACCTGCACCAGCAGCTTGTCCGTGAGATGACTATCGACCTCGCCCTTGTACAGCATGAATTCGGTTCGTTGATGCGCAGTTGGATCCAGCGGCGCGCCCGGATCTTCATTCGAAAATTCCGGCAGGCCGACGTCGGCGAACGTGTAGCGGGCGAACGCGCGCAAGACGGTGTCGTCGGTGAGGTGATAGTCGAGCCGCGACGTGAGCGACAGGTTGTCATAGTCGCTGTTCACGGGTTGAAATCCGCTGGTCGAGTAGTACGAAACCGATCCTGAATATCCGAGGCGGTCGAGCGCGCCGCTGGCTGTCGCGACCTGCCGCTCGCTTTCCCAATTGCCGCCGTCGGAGAGCAGGCTGAACTTCGGTGCGCCCGTCCCCTCCTCGGTGATCTGGTTGATAACGCCGCCAATCGCCGACGATCCGTAGAGCGATCCGCCCGCGCCGCGAATGACTTCGATTCGGCTCGCGTTGTCGGTCGTCAGGTTGGCGAAATCATACTCGCCCGATCCACCGGTGTTGACCTCGACCCCGTCGAGCAGCGTGAGAACTTGCGAAGGGCTCGAGCCGCGAATGCTCACGTCGGTTTCCGTTCCCGGCCCTCCGCTTTGTGTGACCTGGACCCCGGGCACCTGCCGCAGAGCGTCACTGGTTTGTTGAATCTTCTGATCCTGTATCTGCTGGCTGTTGATTACGGTGACGGTCGTGCCGATCTGACTGACCGGCTGCGTGATGCGTGTCGCCGTGATCGATACGTCAGGAAGCTGGGTCGGCGACGCTTCCGCGGCCGGGCTCGGAGCCGGCTTTTGAGAAGTTCCAGTCTTCGATCCCGGCGCGGCACTTGAGCTACTCGGCGATGCGACCGACGACGGCGCCGGTTGCTGCGCTCGCGCATTCAACGACCAGCCGAGTAGGACACTTATAATGAGGACGATACCGATTCGAATCCGCGACATAGACAATTCTCCACCCGCGTAGAGCTACCGTCCGCGGAATGGAAACTGGCTATTGCGAAATTGAATCCCGAAAAGGAACTCGAGACCGCGCGCAGAAAGCCGAGCCACCTTCCCCGCGGAAGGCAAACCGTTTCGATCCGCTCGGCAGGTCTCCTGGCTTGGGGTTCATCCTTGGACCCGCCTTCCCGCTTTCGCAGTGGCTAAATGGGTCCGCGTCACCCTTCACAGTTGCGGGGCAGCGCCGGAATTCAACCGGCTTCCCTTTCACCGAGTGCGACGCGAACGTAAATCAACGATAGAACCAAGTCAAGCGCGGTTGCTTGACACCGAATTTTTCATCTGGGAGAGTCTGCAACGTTTGTTGGTAGGCGAGGGAAACCGGTGAGATACCGGCGCGGCCCCCGCCACTGTAACCGGAACGAAAGCGGCAATGAGACCACTGCTCCCGCGAGCGGAGTGGGAAGGTGTCGCGAGTAGGCAGGCTGCATCGCGCAGCGCGGCCGGAAGCCAGGAAACCTGCCTCCCAACAAAATGATCAGCGGTCCTCCGGGGTGTGGGGACGGTGATAGTCGGAACCCGGCTGACTAACTGGCGCCACTTCGCAGCGCGCTTGAATTCGCTGGTTCCGATCTCACGCAACCTTCCCATACTCCCGGACATATTGCGGGCCGCTTGAAGCTTGATGAAGGCGATCGCTGCCTTCGCGGATCAATGCTGATGAGCGAGATGACCGATCAGAGCCAGCTAAGACTTCCGATGCTCGACGAGCCCTGGCATCGTCTGCCAGTAGTCGTCGGCGTATCGACTGATCCTATGGTTCGGCGTGATGGTCGTCTTCGGCTTGCTGCTCGAGATGACGCGCCTGGCGCCGCCATCTCCCGAGCCACTCGAAGCGCGGCTCATCGACCTGCCTGCGAGCGGATTGCCGGGTGGCGGCGGCGGCTCTCCCGGCGTCGCGCACGTTTCACCAGCGACCAAAGTCGCCAGCGCGGCGCCAATTGCCAAAGCCAAACTGAAAACGCAGCACGCCACGAGAAAGCATCAGCTCAGCGCGGTGACTGATCACGCGATGCCTTCGCACAAACTCGTGAAGACGGAGCCACTTGTTGTTCCAGCACCGAAACCTGCCAGCTTGAAAGCAACTTCGACGACTGAATCGGCCTCGAATCCGCCTCCAGCGCAGGTCAGCAGAGCTGTCGGCCTGGTGAAGGTGGCATCGGAAATGGAACGGGCACAGGCGCGGGCGTCGG